>JAFLEI010000020.1 GCA_017301975.1 Verrucomicrobiota bacterium | reverse complement strand
AGCGTTGGGCTTGCGCCAGCACCCGGCGAGACAAACTCGCCGCACATTTCCTCTCCCTCATCGAGTTTGCTGCCGTCATCGACTGGCTTCAATACGGCCGATGAGGGTTTTCAAACACCGCCTAGCCAAGCTGTCGCTCAAATCAGGAGCCCGCAAACGAGTCCCAACGCATCAGTGCTACCATCCGAAGACTTCGCGGATCAAGACGATCAGCATAAAGACTCCCAAAAAGAGCGCCCAGGCCCACGTCACCCAAAACTGCACCGGATCGCTGCTGCGTTTCCAGCGCGTCGTTTTCATGCCGATCATTCCCGTTTTCAGTGAGTGCTGAAGCAACCACGCCGAAAAGAGGACACACACCAGCATCACCGTCTTAAATCCAAAATCATTCACGTAGGCCGCGACTCTCGCGCAAGGTGTCCGTGAACACAACCGGCGGAAAAGATGCCAGACATTTGCACCAAGTTAATAATGACTGGCAGGAATGGCAGGTTGTACCTGCTTCTTCCCGTGTGCGCCCCCTCCCTGCTACCCGCCCTCTTTAAGAGCGGCCCTTGAGGAACCTGAAGTGTCCTGGAATTTCAAAGCAAAGAGGTCGGCGTCAGACATCACAAACCGGAGCTTGATTACCTTGCCCTTCAGCCTGCCAACATCTCCCGCCTTCTTCCAGGTCACCACACGCTCGATGTGATCCCCGTAAATCGGATCACACTCATCCAGCGAGAAGCCTGGAACAGGCTTGCCCTGAGCATCCTGTATTTCCACCAGCATCTGTCCTGCCGCACTCGTCGCGTAGTTGATCGTCAGTTCATCGCCCTCAAAGGTCAGCGGCTTGGTGATGAATTCGCCGCCTGCCAGCGGGGCGTTCACCGAGACAAAACCATCCAGCCGCAGCGTATAGCGCCTGCCATTGGTGAGGAACAGCGACAGCTCTGTGTCCCCGGTTTGATGAATACCGATCGCCGCGTAGTTCGCACGGTTCGCCCAGCCCTCCTTGCTCAGCCCAGGACGGATCAGGCTCTGCGTGAAGAGGCGGTCATACGTCTCCCCGCCGCGTGTGGACATGAAGAGGATGTCCGTCGCCGCGCCACGTCTATCCATGAATCGCGTCGGCAGGGCCAGATAAAGATGCGGTGCCCTGAAGTAAGGCTGCGTGCACGCCGTGTAGAGATGCTCGCCCGGCAGATTCGCCTTCATTTCGACAAAGGGTGTCCAGTGAATGAAATCTTGCGAGGTCGTGCGGGCGATGCCGCGCAAACCGCCGATGAAGCGGCGGAAGTAGCAGACGTAACTTTGCTCAGCTTCGCTCCAAAAAGCATAGTTCTGCGAGTCGAAATATTTCCCCCAGGCTTCCGGAATCACGGGCTCGGCCTGCAGTTTTTGCCAGTGAATTCCATCGGGCGAAACAAAGGCTTTCAGGCCGCCGGGGCCACGCTTCTCACGCACAGCCTGCTGCTGCGGCTGAAAAGCCAGACCGCCCAGCGCCTTGTACTTCTGCTCGGCGGGCACTCCAGGGCGGGTGTCAATAAACGGCGTGAAATTGTGATTCACCATGAACTCGTTCATCAGAATGATGTTGCCTTCCGGGAAGGCGGGATGCTCATGGAGCCCCAGCTTGGGCAGCGTCCAGTGGATGCCGTCCGCACTCTCCGCATAGAGAGTCACCTCGCCATCGTGATACGCCTCGATGCCCTGTGTTTTCCAAGTCACCTTCGGGTCTTTGTCCCCGCGATAGTAAAATTGAAACTTGTCAGGCGCCCGCAGCACCGTGGCGTAATTCCCATGCGGGCGTGGCTGCGTCACCGGCGGCATGAGCTGCGGCTCATGCAGCTTGAGCGCTGTGTTTTTCAGCTCACCCACCAGCAGGCGGTCCACAAACAGTTCGCGTCGTGAGCCGATGGCCACGGCATCCTCTGCACCATCCCCTCGGGAGAGGCTTCCGGCGATGGCAGCAAGGACAAGCAGCAGTCGCGACTGACGTTGAATGAATGAGTGGAGATTCATGAAGCTGAAATAGAGAGGTTGCCCGCCACATCCGGCCACTGGTTTAAAGGCGCAGGACCGTTGATGCTTGGAGAGAAACGGACAATGGCCCGCAGAATCTTGAGCAAAAGACCCGGGAGATGCAAAAGGGTAAGTTCCTCACGCCTGAGGGAATCTCCGACAATCTCGACGCCAGAGGATGTAGCCTACCGGCATGGCCGCCAGCCACAGCAGACGGCCGCCAAAGGACTTCAGCGCCCGGAACTGCGGCATACACCCGATGCCTCGCAGGAACGCAAAGCGACTGTACTGGGCAGCGGCACGCAGCAGCCGCAGCGGAGCGGTAAAGAACCAGCCGCTTTCAAGATCGAGCACCATCTTGAACATGAGGCGATGCCCTTCCGCATTAGTGCGCGGATTGGCAGGGCCATGAACCAGCGAAGGCGCATCCGTCCAATAGATGCGCAGTTCCTCATTGATGTGGCGGGTCACATGCTGTTTTGACACCTGGCACCAGATGTAGGACTCGGGAATGAAGTTGCCAGGAACATCCTCTGGATAGGGAAACCGGCGCAGCACATCCACACGAACAAAGCCCCACTTTTCTCCGCGCACTTTGTGCCGGTACTCAAGTTCCGCTGCCGAACAGTCGAGCGGGTCAGAGGGAAAGCGTGAGCCAACGAGCAGCCCGTTTTGATCACGGCAGAGTCCGGTGACTCCTGAAAAGGATTCTCGTTTGTCAGCAGGAATGTTTTCCCAGTGGTGCTTGAGGCGAGCAAGCGCCTCTGGCACGCAGCCGTCGTCGGAATCAAGCTTGATGCTGAGCTGCCCCCGAGCTTCCCGCAGCGCGAGATTATGCACATGATGGGCGCCACGGTGCGGCTCCCGCAGATAGCGAATGGAAAAGCCTGCCTCGCCTTGGTAACGGGCCATCAAGGCCGCCGTGTCATCAGTGGACCCGTCATCAATGACCAGCCACTCAAAATCACTGCAGGTCTGTGCCTGCAAACTGTCAAACACACGGTGAAGCGTGTGCGCGCGGTTGAAGGTGGGCGTGAAAACCGTGAAAAGCGGCATGGTTGAGGACTGAGCTAAACCCTAAAGATTTGGGATGGATCAACAAGCCGAAACCGGATGCGGCACACTTTCACGCAATTGCCGGTCAATCCTCAGTAAGCGTTGTCCCGTTTGAAAAAGGTCAGCATCATGATCTGAAAGTCCAGCCAAAGGCTCCAGTTTTCAAGGTACCAGAGGTCGCACTGAATGCGCTCCCCCAGATCCGTGTCACCCCGGAGGCCATTCACCTGAGCCCAGCCGGTCATTCCAGGTTTGGAGTGGTGGCGTGCATTGTAATGGGGAATCTGATGCTTAAACCCGGCGATGAGTTCAGGGCGCTCAGGACGCGGGCCGACGAGACTCATCTCTCCCTTCAGCACGTTCCAGAACTGCGGCAGTTCATCGATGTTCCACTTGCGCATGAAAGCCCCCACCTTGAGGCGGCGCGGATCATCTTTGACGCACCATTGCGCGCCCTTGGCAGACTCCGCATTCATTTTCATGGAGCGGATCTTGATGATGTTGAAAGGGACTCCATTGAAACCCCAGCGGCGCTGGTGGTAGAACACGGCCCCCCGTGACTCCAGCCAGACTGCGGCGCTAAAGAAGGCAATGATGGGGGCGCTCAGCACCAGTCCAATCGTGGCACCCACAACATCGACAATGCGCTTGGTCATCACATTAAGCGTGTCGTCCAAAGGCAGACGAGTGACACCCAGCACAGGCGTGCCGGCGATGGTTTCGAGGGTGAGACCGGAAACGAACACTCTGAAATACGAAGGTATGACCTTGAACTGGATCATTTCACGCTCACACAGATTGGCGAGAGAGATCATCTGCTCACGTGGGCCATGCAAATCCGCGACGACAACCATGTCCACCGCGTGAGTGCTGACCAGGTGTTCCACTTCGTCCAGATCCCCCAGACATGGCACCACTTCGTCCTCAGGGCTGCCGTCCTCGGCACTGCCCGTCCTGACCCAGCCCATGATGTCAAAAGAACCGGTCTGATCCCGGTTCATGGTCTTCCACAAGGAAACCGCTTCCGCATTCCATCCGACAAACAGGGTGCGCTGCTGCAAAGCTTCAATGCGGCCCGGAGCACGCAGACAGGAGATAAAAATCGAGCGCCATCCCAGAAGAAGCAGCAACGCCGTGGCTCCATTGAGCATCACATAGACACGTGAGATGCTGGGCTCCAGCTTCAATGCGAGGGTGATGGCGAGAAACCCCGCCGTCCAAACCAGCACCCCTTTGGCTATCTTGGAAGACACCCAGCGCGTGCGCAGCAGCACGTTCTTATGGTAGATCTCCTGCCAGCCCAGCACCAGGATGAGGGACAAACTGCCCAGCGCCATATGTCCCCCGTACTGGCGGAATGACATAAAGTCGAAGTTTCCGATTTCACGAATGAAGGTGTGGAAGCGAAGCCAAAAGGCTAAGTAAGCCGCCAGAATCGCCATGACCAGATCACCCAGCACACTGATGAGCACCCAAAAATGGGGGGAGAGTTGCTCGTTTTCCCGCCAGGCGCGGCGCGCTTCGAGCGCTTGGAACATCGCTCCTTGGCTGAGCATCTTGGAATTAGAGTTGGTTGCGGCCATGGCTTTTAAATCTACTGAGTAGCTAAATTATACTCAGTATAGATTTAGATGGCAACCGAATAGTATGGAAATTATCTTACATTTGGAAAAACAATCCGTTTGGAGTATCATTTTTGATAACCGACCGCGGCGGTGACCGCTTAAAAGGTCAGTTTGAGGCCTGCCACTAGTCCGCGGCCTGGCAGGGGGACCTGATTTTTGAGGACGGAGGTGTGTTCACGGGCGTCCTCATTGGTCAGGTTCATGCCTTTGACATAGAGGTCGAGGGTGGTTGGCCCCTGAACAATGCGGTAGGTGAGGGTCAGATTGACCAGGAAGTAGCTGTCTGTTCTGGATTCATTCATCGCCAAGCGGCTTTGAGGGGCGGCATAGATGCCTTCCAGACGGGCGCCGAAGGGTCCGTGCTCCATCATGAGGGTGCTGGACAGGTGGAAGGGAGGAATGCGTGGCAGGGACAGGCCTGTTTTGGTGTCACGCGCACGCACCACGTCGGCACGAAGCTGCAGGTGCAGGTTGTTATGGTGCTCGGGCGGCTCGGAGGTGATGGGATGCAGCAGGTGGAAAGTGGCCTCCATTTCAGAGCCGATGAACTCGGCATTCGTCGCCTGATA
Source organism: Verrucomicrobiota bacterium (assembly GCA_017301975.1). Taxonomy (GTDB): domain Bacteria; phylum Verrucomicrobiota; class Verrucomicrobiia; order Verrucomicrobiales; family Verrucomicrobiaceae; genus Prosthecobacter. The sequence goes on along the minus strand of JAFLEI010000020.1, from coordinate 134,612 downwards.
AATCATCTCGTTGTAGTTCTCACCCCCGACCACATGCACAACGCCCGTGGGGAACATGCCGATGAAGTTGCTGTAGCGATTGTAATAGCCGCCAACGCTTCCAGTGACCCAGCCGGTGCGCTTTCTCACATTGAGATCAAAGCCCAGCGATTTTTCCTGCTGGAGATTGGGGTTGCCGATCTCAAACGCGCCGGTGGCGGCATGGGTGCCATTGGCAAACAGTTCCTGATAGGTCGGAGCACGCTCGGCACGATTGATGGTAAATGCGACGGCGTATTCATCGTTCGGGGTGAAGACGATGCCCACGGAACTGCTCACATTGTCAAACCGCCGTGCCAGAGCGGGGCCAAAGGCCGCGCTGTTGAGGGATTCCACTGAGATGTGGTCGTAGCGTCCGCCAAACTGAAAGCTCAAAGGCCCCTGGCTGATGTCTTCGTAAAGAAACACGGCGTCCGCCTGCGTGATGGTGGGAGGCAGGAAGGCTTCGCTGCCCGAGGTGTCGAACTCGCTGCGATCTGACTGGTAGCCGACCACGCCTTCCATCCCCGCGATCTTTTCGTGCTTCACTTCCACGCGGGCATCGTAGCCGTTGTTTTTGAAGAGCGTGGAGGGAGTGCCGGCGTCGTATTCCGTGTGCTGGTAGCGGGAGGTGGCGAGCTTGTAGTTGATCTCCTTGATGAGAGCGAAGGGCTTGTAAAAGGCACCGCGCACATCCAGGCGCTGCTGATGCATGTCGATGACGACGTTCGGCTCGGCAGGGGAGCCGTAGTTGGTGTGGAACTCCGTCCAGGAGAAGCCAAAGAAGCCTTTGTCCCAGATGTAGCTCAGGCCGCTGGTGACGCCCTCTGAACGCAGGTTGCTGTTGGGCATGATCTTGCGGGTTTCAGTATCGCCGGGCGGCAGAGGATTGATCGTCTGCTCGTTGGTAGTACGAGCATTGCCGGGAATGCGGAAATCTTCTGCGGCACGGGTGAAAGCCTCGACGTGAAAGGCCAGGCCTTTGTAACCGCCTTCGATCATGGCGCTGGAGAGGTAGCCGTTGTCTACGGAGGAATAGCGCTCATTGAGGGCACCACGGATGGTGCCGTCGAGCTTTTCATCCACGATGCGGCCATCGATTGAGTTGACGACGCCGCCGATGGCGTTGGAGCCGTAGAGGAGGGTGGCGGGACCGCGTACGACTTCGACGGACTTGAGGTTGGAGGTGTCGAAGCTGACGGCGTGATCGACACTGGTGGCGGAGGCGTCGATGGTGTTGAGGCCGTTTTGGAGGATGCGGACACGGTCGCCGTCGAGGCCGCGGATGATGGGGCGGCTGGAGGCGGGACCGAAGTAGGAACTGCTGACGCCGGGCATGCGGGCGAGGGTTTGGCCGAGGGTGGGCTCGATGGCGAGGGTCAGGTTTTGGCCGCTGAGGACGGAGGCGGACTGGGCCTGCTGGAAGAGAGGACGGTCCAGAGGAGCTGTAATTACCATTTCATCCATAGGAATTTCCTCATCAAAGCTGGCCGATTTGCGGACAGCTTGGTCGATTCTTGTGTCGGATTCAGCAAAAAGAGCCCCGGGGAGGAGGGCGATGAGAAGCGGGAAGGTGAGGACGCGAGAGAAAGTGCAAGTGGTTTGCATGATGGGAGATGGTTATATGCAAACTGATTGCAATTGCAAATCATTTGTATTTTCAATTTTTGATGGCCTAGTTCTTTTATGAAGCCTCTTTTTCTGACCCTTGGTTTTCTGGCCGCTGCCCTGCCCTCCGTTGCCGCCACCAAAGTTGCCTCGCTGCATCCCATTCTGGCGGATCTCGCTCAGCAGGTGGGCGGAGCGAATGTGGAGGTGGTGGAGATTTTGAAGCCGGGGGCGGATGTGCATCACTTTGAGCCGGCTCCGAAGGATCTGGCGGAGATGCGCGGTGCGAAGCTGCTGCTGGCCTCGGGCAAGGGCATGGAGAGCTTTCTGGACAAGCTGCGCGACAGCCTGGGCGCTGGAGTGAAGCTGGTGGAGGTGGGGGCGAAGATTCCTTCCATTCCGTTTGTGGAGCATGAGCATCATCATGAGGGGGCGAAGGAGGAGGATCATGATGATCATCACCATGGGGCCGAGGATCCGCACTGGTGGCACAGCGCTGAGAACATGAAGCGGGCGGCGCGCATTGTGGCGGATGAGCTGAGCGCGATTGATCCGGCGAATGCGGGTGCGTATGCGGCGGGTGCGAAGGCGGCGAGCAAGCGCTTTGGGGAGCTCAAATCCTGGGCACAGAAGGAGATCGCGAAGGTGGGAAAGAAGGACCGGCTGCTGGTGACGGCGCATGGGGCCTTTGGGTATTTCTGCAAGGAGTATGGGTTTGAGCCGATCTCACTGCTTGGCATCGGGCGGAGTGATGATGCGTCTTCGAAACATGTGGCGGAGACGATTGAGGAGATCCGCGAGCATGGGATCAAGGCGATCTTTCCGGAGGATCAGGCGAACCCGAAGGTGCTGGCGGAGATTGCGCGCAGCACGGGGGTGAAGATTGGGGAGCCGCTGATTGCTGATGGTACGGCCAAGGTGGCGCACACGTTTGAGACGATGCTGGCTCACAATGTCCGCGCCATCGTCGCGGCCCTGGCTCCTGCTCCTGTGAAATAAGCCATGCGTGGTTTTCCGCCCATTCAGATTTTTCTGCTCGTGCTCACGTTTGTGGTGCTGGCCGTGCCGTTGAGTCATCTGACGGGAACGACGACGCCTGCGAAGGCTGCGAAGGCTGCGGTGGTGGAGAAGGTGGTGCAGGTGAAGAGTGTGAAGGCGCTGGTGCGGGTGCGGTATGCGCACAGGCCGGCGACGCTGAGTGTGAAGATTGGCGAGAAGGAGCTGATCGGCGGGATTGAGGATTCGCCGATGGAGGTGGATGCTTCCCTGCCCTCTCCGAAGGATGGGGTGGATGTGTTTGTGAAGGCGACATGGCCGGAGGGTACGCCGGATAGTGCGATCACGCTGGAGGTGGAGCCGGATGGGCTGGCGACGCGCAGCGAGACGCGGTGGTCGTCTGCGGCGAGTCTGGATGAAGTGATCACCCTGGAATGGAAATGATATGAGCGCTGCTGAATCCCATGTCCATACGAAGGAGCACGTCTGCTGGGGCGGTGGGTGTGAGCACACTCAGCATCACCGGCTGGAGGTGGTGGATCTGAGCGTGCAGTACCAGGAGGTGCGGGCGCTGGAGAAGATTCATTTTGCGACGGAGTGCGGTCGGAGCATGGCGCTCATCGGGCCGAATGGAGCGGGCAAGAGCACGCTCTTGAAGTCGCTGGCAGGACTGATTCGGGCGGACCAGGGGAAGATTTTGTGGCGTGGGAAGCCGCTGACGCGGAGCAGCCATGAGATCGCGTATCTGCCGCAGCGCGGGGATGTGGACTGGAATTTTCCGATCACGGTGCGCGGGCTGGTGGAGATGGGGCGGTATCCGAACCTGGGGTGGTGGCGGCAGTATTCGAAGCATGATGCGGAGATCGTGGAGCGGGCGCTGGTGAGCATGGATCTGTGCGATTTGCAGGACCGGCAGATCAGCGCGCTTTCGGGCGGGCAGCAGCAGCGGGCGTTCATCGCGCGGGCGCTGGCGCAGGAGGCGCATGTGCTGCTGCTGGATGAGCCTTTTACGGGGCTGGACAAGCCGGCGCAGGAGAATCTGAGCCGGTTGTTTAAGGAGCTGACGGCTGAGGGGCGGCTGCTCATTGCGAGTCATCATGACCTGCAGACGGTGACGAACATCTTTGATGATGTGCTGATCATTCGCCGGCATCAGGTGGTGTTTGGGCCGGTGGCGGAAGCGTTTACGCCAGAGCATGTGGCGGCGGCGTATGAGACTTTGGAAGCGCCGGGGAGCAAAGCTTGAGTGAGGACTGATTTATGAAGTTTTGCCAAACAGCAGTGACTGACTTTCCCGAAATGAATGTCCGAGAGGACGGACGGGCGATGGAGAATTGTGGAGGCGAAGGGATGTTCGATTTTGCCGCAGAGGGGCGGAGAGGCAGAGGGGGCAGAGGTTTTGTTTTGAGCTCTGCCGCAATGGTTGAGCAAGGGGATGGCCGGGGATTTGCACCGCAGAGTTTGGAGAAAGCAGAGAGGGCCGGAAATTGGAACCACGGAATACACGGATGCCCGATCGGATTTGAGAAAGGCGGCGCTGGCTTTTGGCAAGGGAGTTTGGCCAATCACTCCAACGCGAATGAGAGGAATTTCCGCGAATTGTCGCGAATGAGGCAGAATTAAAATCGGAGCTTTATCACCACACACGATGTCCACTTTTACTGATTTCCTGGCTGAACCGATTGCGAAGCGGACGCTGATGGCGTGTTTGATGATTGGGTTTGCGAATGGGTTTGTGAGTGCGTTTGTGGTGCTGCGGAAGGATGCGCTCAAGATTGGGACGCTGTCGCATTCGCTGCTGCCGGGGATTGCGCTGGCGGTGCTGATCGCGGGACTGACGCAGTGGAGTGCGCTGGGTGGGGCTATCTTTGCGGCGCTGATCGTGGGGCTGGGGTCGATCTTTCTTTCGCGGACGTCGCGGCTGGATCAGGACACGGCGATGGGGGTGCTGTACACGACGGCGTTTGCGGGGGGGGTCTTAATCTTGAAGAACCTGGACATGCGGCAGAAGCTGGATGAGTGGCTGTTTGGGAGCATCGTGGGCATGGCGGACTCGGACTTGTGGATTGCGTTTGGGATCAGCGCGATTGCGGTGATCACGCTGACGACACTGCAACGGCCGCTGCTCATTTATCTGTTTGAGCCGAACATTGCGGCGAGCCTGGGGGTGCCGGTGCGGCTGCTTAATTATGCGACGTTTGCGGTGACGATCCTGGTCTTAATCTCATCGCTGCAGGCGGTGGGCTGCATTCTGAGCGTGGGGCTGATGGTGGCGCCGGCGGCGACGGTGTATCTGCTAACGAACAACGCGCGGACGTTGTTCTGGGGCGGCGGGATCATCGGCGCAGTGGGATCGGTGGCGGCGTTCTTTCTGTCGTATCCGCTGGGGTGGAGCGTGAGCGCCACGATCATCGTGGTGCTGGGGGTGTTTTTCGTGGCGGCGTATGTGTGCAGTCCGAAGTATGGGCTGTTTAGCAGGCGGCGGGGGGTGGCGTAATGCTGCGCGGCAGCCCCCAAACCTTAATGCAGGAGCATTCAAATCTATCGATGGCAGCGACACCAAAAACTTTGGCTGCGATGGAAATCCAACCTGCCTATGGACCCGCCTTTCAAGCCATCCTGACCACAGCTGACAGCGAGTCTGCTCAGCTTTTCATTTCAGACCGGATGCGTCGAAAGGGCAGCAAGCTGATTGGCATGAATCATTGTGAGCAAATTGCCGCAAAACTGGTGGCGTTGATCCACGTGCTTAGCAATTCAGAATCAACCATGTCACGTATGTCTTCTCATATCAATTTAACCGTGAATTTCGGCGGGCTAAAGAGGTCACATAAAACATTCTGCACGATAAGTGAGCTTTCCGAATCGGTTCAGTGCTCTATCAGCGAAACTGTCGAATTCCTGACGGCAATCATGGACGGCCATTGGCTGCCCGAGAGCTTTTGTTGAATCGCAGACGCTATCGAACGAGAACAATCGAAATTGAAAAGATGCCAGACATGAATGGCACTCGGTTAAGGGCATTCATCGTGGATTTTGGGAGCCGACGGACGCTGGCAGAGGCGGCGGTGCGGTGATGACGCTGCTGGGGTGCGCGCTGTCCTCAGAGGGTGCTGGGTTTGCTGCCTGAATAGATGGTGCAGTAACCCAGGGCGGCCTCGCTGAGGCTCGGCATGCCCTGGGCTGCGATAGGCCGCACCTTTGGTGCTGAGATCCTGGCGGTAATGCGAACGAAACACGGGCTTAACCGAGTGGCATTCATGCCAGACATGAATGGTTGCTGACGAATCATGCGCGCACCTTGTTTTGGCGTGGTGGGATTATCGGAGCGATTGGTTCAGTGACGGCGTTCTTTTGTCGTATCCGCTGGGGTGGAGCGTGAGAGCGACGATCATCGTGGTGCTTGGGGTGTTTTTCGTGGCGGCATATGTGTGCAGTCCGAAGCATGGGCTGTTTCGCAGGAGGAGAAGGGTGGCGTAGGCGGGGTATATTATTTTGAGTGAAGAGGAGGACGATGCGGACGTCGATGGGGGAGCCGATGAGGCGTGGGTGACGCGGTGGCTTGGAAGGAGGCGGCGTTATGTGGCACCGCTACGCGGTTCCACGGGAGGGGGCGATGGGTCTGGCGGAGTCCGTGGGTTGGCACCCACGGCTACGGTTGTGGCAGCCCTACGGGCTTGGGTTCTGAAACCAACTCTCCAGAAACAGGGCTATTTTATTTCAACGCGAATGGGGAGGAATGGCCGCGAATTATCGCGAATTGGGAATTGGCGGCGAGGAGGACGGAGGGGACGTCTGGCTCATTCGGGGCTAGCAACGCGGATGGGACGTGTTCCTATGGGGGCGCCGGTCTGGCGGTCGATGATGACGGGATCGATTTCTGATCCGAGCTCTGCGTCGAAGAACCTGGTCACCTTGCCTCCGCCGCGATGCTTGCGGCCCCAAGCGCCGATCGCGAAGAGCACTGGCAGAAAGTCACGGCCAGATTCCGTCAGCAAATATTCGTCCCTGGGTGGACGATCGGAATAGCGGTGCTTTTCCAACAGCCCCTCGTCGGTGAGAGTGGAAAGCCGCTTGGTGAGGATGGTCGGGGCGATGCCAAGGCTCTTGCGGAAATCGTCGAAACGGGTCAGGCCGGCATGGGCATCGCGCATGATGAGCATGCTCCAAGCATCTCCCACAAGGGCGAGGCTCCGAGCGATGAGGCATGGCTGGTCCAAAGAATTTTTCATGTCACTATCGTTTTAGTATTGACTAACTACTTATTTGATAGTTACATGCGTTTCATGAAGACAGCAACTGCAGAGATGAAGCCCATGAACGACGGACGCCGGGGGATTGCCCTGGTCACGGGAGCCTCCTCGGGTATCGGGCTGGCTACGGCGAAGGCGCTGAGCCGGGATGGCTACCGTGTCTTTGGCACGAGCCGAAAGCCGGTGGCTGGCGCGGCCGATGGGATCACGATGCTGATCTGCGATGTGACTGACGAGGCGTCTGTGCAAAGCGTGGTGGAGGAGGTATTGAGCGAAGCGGGCCGGATCGATCTTCTCGTGAACAATGCCGGGATCGGGCTGCTGGGAGGCGCTGAGGAATCCACGACAGCGCAGACGAGAGCGCTGTTCGATGTGAACGTGTTTGGCACGATGCGAATGACGAGTGCGGTGCTGCCCGTGATGAGAGAGCAGCAGAGGGGCCGGATCGTCAATCTAAGCTCCATCCTGGGGCTGATCCCGGCGCCCTACAATGCGCTCTATGCTGCGACCAAGCATGCCATCGAGGGGTATTCGGAATCTCTCGATCACGAAGTGCGAACGCAAGGCATCCGCATCGTGCTGGTGGAACCCGGGGTGACCCGCACGTCCTTTGAAGAGAACCTGACCCGCCCGGACCGGCCGCTGTCCATCTACGACAAGATTCGCAGGGATGCCGAGAACCTGATGCGCGAGCTGGTCGCGAAGGGCGATGAACCGGAGGTGGTGGCCGAGGCGGTGGTACTGGCGGCGAATGTGACCGTGCCTAAAAGACGCTACACTGCCGGGAAAGCTGCGGGACAAGTCCGTTTCATGCGCCGCTTCATGCCTGAGGCGTTCGTGGACAAGAGTCTGCGGAAATTCAACAAGCTGCCCGGTTGAGATTTTTATCGTCGGGCTGCTGGCGCGGCCAGCTCTCCCCCTCTCCCAACAAACAAACGAACGTACTTTTTATGAAATCATTCCTGATCGATCGCTATGGAAAAGGCCAAGCACTGAGGCTGGGTGAAAGCCCCAAGCCGGAGCTGCGAGACCATGATGTGATGGTGGAGATCCATGCGGCGGGGGTGAACCTGCTGGACAGCAAGATCCGGGACGGAGAGTTCAAGCTGATCCTGCCGTACCGACTGCCACTGGTGCTGGGCAATGATGTGGCGGGTGTGGTGGCGGAGGTGGGTGCCAAGGTGCGGCGATTTAAGCCTGGTGACGAGGTCTATGCACGTCCGGCCCAGGATCGAATCGGGACCTTTGCCGAGTTTATCGCCATGAATGAGGCCGATGTGGCGATGAAGCCGAGTCATCTAAGCATGGAAGAGGCGGCCTCCATTCCGCTTGTCGCCCTGACGGCATGGCAGGTGCTTGTCCAGAGGGCTGGATTGCAAAAAGGGCAGAAAGTCCTGATCCATGCCGGCTCAGGAGGCGTGGGCACGATGGCGATCCAGCTGGCGAAGCATCTCGGTGCGCATGTGGCCACGACGACCAGCACGGCCAACATCGCCCTGGTGAAGGAGCTCGGAGCTGACGTGGTGGTGGACTACAAGAAAGGGGACTTTGAGAAAGTGCTGCGGGAGTATGATGTCGTGCTTAACAGTCTGGGGAAGGACACGCTGGAGAAATCGCTCGCGGTGCTGAAGCCGGGCGGGAAGCTGATCTCCATTTCCGGCCCGCCTGATCCGGACTTTGCGAGGGAGGAAGGATTGAACTGGATGCTGAGGAGGGTCATCAGCCTTTTGAGCTTTGGGATCCGCCGGAAGACGAAGTCCCGACAGATCGGCTATTCGTTTCTATTTATGCGCGCGAACGGTGAGCAACTGAGCGAGATCACGTCGCTGATCGAAGCCGGGATCATCCGCCCCGTGATGGATCGGGTCTTTCCCTTCGAGTCGACGAACGAAGCCATGGCCTACGTGGAAACGGGCCGAGCGAAGGGCAAGGTGGTCATCAAGGTTCGATGAGAGGATGGGGGGGGCTCCATGTGGTTCTGCGTTGAGTGGTATTCGTGGGCGTGCGGGAGTGGCTCATCACTTGGGACGTGCTGCGGGCCCTGTGGACTGGGTGGCGAAAGTGAGGGGGGCCGGTTTCACGGGAACGGGCCTGCTTTGATCACGGTGGGGTCGCGCTGTGTTTTGAGGCGGACAGGTTGCTGTGGGAGCATGAAAAAGCCGTTGGGAAGTCCCCAACGGCTTTTTTGTTTTGGGTCGCGCGGGGGTGATGGGCGGTCGGTGAAGACCGGGGGCGCGGATGATTTGTCGAGACGAGGGGTTAGTTGTCGTCGTCGTCATCGTCGTCCTTGTCGCCGCGATCGCGGAGGACGACGCGCTGGACGACGCGGCGGTCGCCGTCCTGGACGTAATGGACGCGGACAGGGGCACCGGAGACGAGGCGGGTCTGGAGCTCGGCGGCGGGGATGACCACGCCGCTGCTGGTCCTGTAAACGACGTTTGGCCCGTAGGAGTAGGTGACGGGGCCGGAGGGTTCGGTGACGACCAAGCCTGTGGCGGGATCGTAGGTGGAGACGGTGCCACGGCTGGCGACGGTGGTGGTTTTGACGACGGTTTGCGCGGAGAGAGGCATGGCGGTGAAGATGCCGATCGCAGCTGCCAAGAGGGTAATCGTTTTCATGGTGTTTGTTTGGGTCCTGTTTTTTTGCGCCTTTGAAGGTGCAAGAGGGCATCGGTTGGCTTTTCGCCCATGGATGCCTGAGGTGCGGCCCCGATGCCCGCAGCGTGGTGTACCCCTAGACCGGCTCTCAACTAATCTGGTCACATTGCCCGGATGGCGGAGCGGCCCCGTTGGCTGCGTGGGTCGCTTGCGTGTTGTTTTCAAATCGCAGACGGCGCTCCCGCCTTGCCTCGGGGACGGCTGCGCTCGCGGTCAAAAGGCCCCTCTTTTCGAGAACCGGTCCTGCCGTGGCCTTTGTGCAAGCGAGGCGGGGGCGGAGGAGGGCGGGCTACTCGGCGCCGCCGAGCAGGTGGCGGTCGTCGCCTTGTGCGCGGAGACGCTGGGGAGTGCGCGAGAGGGGCTCGGTGAGGGGAAGTATCCAGGCGGCGTGGGCGAGGGTGCGGGGCTGTTGCGCGAGGTCGACGCGGTGATCGATGAGGGGCCGTGGGGGGCGACCATTGAGGGAGACCAGGGCGCGTGCGCGGACTTGGATGTCCGGGAAGCCTTCGCGGTGCTTTTGTGCGGCGAGGTAGTGGGCGTACTGGAGGATCATGTCGGGATGCGTGGTCATTTTGGCGTAGGCATCGTCGCTGAGATGGTCCATGGGGTCCACGAGCCAGGTGCGGCCGGTGGCGGGGGAGAGGAGATCAAAAAGAGCCTCGCCGGATTTGGTGCGCAGCTTCATGTGCCAGGAGAAGCGATGGCCTTCCTCTGTCCAATGGACATTGCCGGGATAGGCGAAGTGGCGCAGTGGAAGCAGCACCTGGATGGCGAGATAAAGCGCGACGGCGGTGAGCACCCGCCGGCTGGGTGACCACCACAGCGCGGTGCGGTGAGGCGGCATCTCGCGAACGGAGGCGGAGCGGGGGCGGCGGGCGAGCCTGTGCAGGCAGCGGCGGGCGGCATCTGGCGGGAAAAAGATGAAGGTGGCGCCGAGCATGAGCCACGGGAAGATGCCGATGCGGAAGAGCTGGGAATTGAGAAGATGAAAGGATGCGGCGGCGAAGAAAGCGAGCAAGCGGGTGCGGCGCCAGAGGAGGGCGGGAACGATGAGGAGATCGAGCAGCAGACCGCCGAGGACGAAGAAGTAAACGAGCCACTCTGTGTGAACGTAAGGGCCGATGAGGGGCATGTGAGAGCGCTGCGCGAGCCACATGCGCATGGGCTGGCCGTGGAGCCAGTCTGAGTCGAGCTTGGCGATGCCGCCGAAGAAATACGGGATGCCGATCTGGGCGCGCATGAGCCAGAGGGTCCATGCGGGTGTGACACTGGAGCGGATGGTGGGACGGAGCCAGGCATCGACCGACCACGCGCGGTGGGCGGGGAGGAAGATCATGAGGAAGCTGATGAGGGAGATGAGATAGAAGTGATTGAGGTAGCGGGTCTCATCGAGCAGGAAGACGTAGGTGAAGCCGATGAAGAAGAAGGCGGCCGCGAAGCGGTAGCAAAAGCCCAGGGCGATGCAGAGCGCGGCCATGCCGAGCGCGGCGAAATGAAGGTGCATGAACGGATCCGGCCAGGGCTCCACCCATTCGAAGGCGTAGAAGCGGAAGAGGAAGTCGGAGGCATTGAAGATTTCAATCCAGCCGTAGGCGAAATAGCGGATGACCTCCACGAGCATGACGCCGCCGAAGAGGATGCGGAAGAACGCGAGCCAGGCGATATCGACGGGGGCAAAAGACTGGCGAAGGAAGCGAGACATGGAAGGGCCGAGGGGGAAAGCGTGGGCATCTGCCATGTATCGTGGGGGGGCGCTGGGGCGGCTGTGTGGGGAGGCGGGGGCGTGGGAGCGGAGGGCCGGGGCGACGCGGCGGGAGGACGTGTGGTTCGTCAACGCCTGGGCCTTGTGGCAACGGAGCGAGGAGACGCTGCTGGGGAGCGCGGCGTGATGAGGGAGAGTTGGGTTCGCTCTCCGGAGTGGGGGGGGCCAGGGGTGGCGCTCGCTGCGCGCGCTGCCCCCTGGCTACGGGTTTCCCTCTGGGGATCGAGGGAGGAGACACGCGGTTTTATGCGGAAGGGCGGGAAATTGCGGAGCGCCGCACAGGGGACTGTGCGGACCACTTTGCTGACGCCCCTGCAATGCACCGTAATCGTGGCATCGCTGCGTGGTTCTCGTGGAACCCAGTTGCAGCGCAACTGGGCTACTTGGCTGGGAGGATTTGGACGGCGTCGAGGTGGACGTTGCCGCCGGCGTTGGTGGTGCGGAAGATGACGGCGGATTCTTCACCGGCGGTGAAATTCTGGGGAGGAGTTTAAAGTTTAAGGTTCAAAGTTTAAAGTTCCCAGAGGAGGATCATTTGGCGGGAAGGATCTGCACGGCATCGAGGTGGACGTTGCCGCCGGCGTTGGTGGTGCGGAAGATGACGGCGGATTCTTCGCCGGCGGTGAATTTGTAGGTGCCGAGGGAGTAGGCGCCCTGGGGGTCTTTGGGGGCTTTGGTTTGATCGACGGTGACGGTTTTTTCGCCGTCGGCGGTGAGGAGGGTGACGGGGGCGGTTTTGGCGCGGTTTTCGTGGGGCTGGAAGTAGATGCGGACTTCGTAGTTGCCGGTTTGTTTGACGCTGAAGGGGAAGCGGGCACTGGCGGCTGCGTCGCTGCTGTAGCTGTAGTGTTTGCCGACGTAGGGCTTGAGGCCTTCGCCATGGGCCCATTTGCCGGTGAGCTCGGCTTCGGTGTCGTCGATGACGATGCCTTCGAGCTTTTTGGGGTCGATGCTGTCGGCGGAGGAGGTGGCGGGTTCGGGGAGTTTTTTGGCGTTGGCGGGGAGGTAGAGATTCCCTTCGAGGGTGTCGCGGCGCATGGCGCCGGGCTGGGACATGAGGTCTTTGAGGATGTCGAGGTACTGCTCATAGACGCCGCGTGGGGTGGTGTGGTGGCGGACGCAGATCCAGGCGGCTTTGCCGACGACTTCTCCCATCATGCCGCAGGTGCGCATGACGCGGGTGGAGCCGAGGGCGTGGCGCTCGACGGAGATGGTGCGACCGGCCATGAAGAGATTGCCGATGTCTTTGCTGTAGAAGCAGCGATAGGGGACGGGGTAGCCGTTTTTGCGGTCGGTGTGCTTGCCGAATTCGGCGCGGGAGATGAAGGGATTGTCGGGGAAGTTTTTGGCGTACTGCTCTTTGGGATAGTGCAGGTCCTGGTCCCAGGTGGTGGGGACGCAGCCGTCGGGGTGGATGATGCCTTTGACCATGTCTTCGCCATTGAGGATCATGTCGCCAACGATGCGGCGGGATTCGCGGGGTCCGCCGATGTAGGCGAGCCAGGAGAGGTCGTAGTCGGCGTATTTTTCGGCCTTGAGGGTCTTCAATGCGGAGACGGCACCGTAAACGGCGCGGAAGTTGTGGTCGCGGATGAGTTCGAGGTCGTTGATGGGGTGTTTGTCGAAGCCGCTTTCCCAGAACCATTCGCCGTGGAGGTAGTCTGCGGGATCGGGCACGGGGGTGTAGCCGAGGTCGTAGCCTTTCATGTTTTCGGCGTTCTTTTTGCCGACGGGGGCGAGGGGGCGGGGCTCGGGGAAGTCTTCCAATTTGAGGGGGAGGGCCCAGGGGGTGGCGGGCCAGGTGACGGGGTGCTTGAGGTTTTGCATGACCCACATGTTGCTCATGCCCATGCGGCCTTTTTCTTCCATCATGAACTCGGCTCCGGCGAGGGCGCCGACGCTGCCGTGGCCGGTGCAGTCCACGAAGAGCTTGCCGAGGAAGCGGGTTTCTTTGCCGGATTTGGTATCGAGGCCGATGACGGAGCGGATGTTCTTTTTGTCGGCGGTCATTTCGACGCCGTAAACGTGGGTGTTGAGGTGGAGGTCGATGGTTTTTTCGGCTTCGACGGTGTCTTCTTTGAGCTTGTCATTGAACTCCTGGGGATTGGCGGCGGGGCTGTTGCTGGCGCGGTCGGCGAACTCCTCGACGATCTCGCCGAGGTGGGGGTAGAGGCCGCGGCGGGTGCCGCCCATGGCCCAGACCTGGATTTCGCTGGAGCCGTTGCCGCCGAGGACGGGGCGGTTTTGGATGAAGGCGACTTTGAGGCCCTGGCGTGCGCCGGAGATGGCGGCGCCCATGCCGGAGTAGCCGCCGCCGATGACGACGAGGTCGTACTCGGTGGTCTCAGGGGCTTTATCGGGAAGGCCGAGGAGCTGGCGGCGGAGCTTGTTGGTGGCGGCGAGGTCGGCGGGCGGGGTGAAGTCTTCGCCGTCTTTGGCGAGGATGAGGGCGTCGATGCGGCCATCGAAGCCGGTGAGGTCGTGGAGGGCGAGGGTGGTGGTCTTGCCGGTGATTTTGACGGGGGCGGCTTTTTCCCACTGCCAGTCTTTGCCGGTGGTGCCGAATTCGTGATCGAGCTTCTGGCCGTTGACGGTGATTTCAAAGCGGCCGGGGGCGCCGGTGGCATTGAAGGGGGCGACCCAGTTTTTGGTGCGGGCCCAGAGGGTGTAGGTGCCGGCGGGGAGATCGATGGTGGTGGTGGCGTCTTTGACGGGCTTGCCCATGCCGTGGGCCATGAGGTAGGGGGAGCCCATGACATCGATGAACTGGGTGTCGAGGACCCAGCCGCCGGGGGAGGAGAAGGATTCGGCCTCGATCCAGAGGGGCTGCGCGTGGGCCGCAGCGGCGGTGAGGGTGAGGAGGGTGGCGAGGAGGGCGGATTTCATGGTTGAGGGTGGTTTTAAACGATGGCGAGGGGGGAAAGCAATCGCGGAGTGTTTGTTACGGTAACATGCTGGATGCTGGATGCTTGGGACTAGATGCTGGATGCTGGATGCTTGGGACTAGATGCTGGATGCTCCGGCGAGTTTGGTTCTCGGCTAGGGGGATTGAGTCGACCCATGGACGAAAAGGACAGGAGGGACTCAAAGGACAAAAAAAAGCGGTGCCTCTGTGAGGAAGCACCGCGTGGGGAGTGGGTTTGTGGATGGTGAGGCGTTGGGCGGGGTGGGGCGCTGGTGGTCGGGCGGGCTGTCGCCACACCCAACCTACGGTGGGCGGCGTGGCGCTGAATTGAATTACTCGGATTTGAGGGAGGCCATGTCGATGGAGAAGCGGTATTTGACGTCGCTTTTGAGGAGGCGGTCGTAGGCTTCGTTGATCTGCTGGATGGGGATGATTTCGACGTCGGAGGTGATGTTGTGGGTGCCGCAGAAGTCGAGCATTTCCTGGGTTTCGGCGATGCCGCCGATGAGGGATCCGGCGAGCTTTTTGCGACCGAAGAGGAGGCCGAAGGCGGAGACTGGGAGCGGTTTGTCGGGGGCGCCGACGAGGGTGAGGGTGCCGTCGATTTTGAGGAGGTTGAGGTAGGCGTTGATGTCGTGATCGGCGGAGACGGTGTCGAGGATGAAGTCGAAGCTGAAGGCGTGGCGCTGCATTTCGTTGGCGTCGGTGGAGATGATGACTTCATCGGCACCGAGGGTGAGGGCGTCGGCTTTCTTTTTGGGGGAGGTGGAGAGGACGACGGTGTGGGCTCCGAAGGCGTGGGCGAATTTCACGCCCATGTGACCGAGACCGCCGAGGCCGACGACGCCGACTTTTTTGCCCTTGAGATCGCCCCAACGGCGCATGGGGGAGTAGGTGGTGATGCCGGCGCAGAGGAGGGGGGCGGTGCCTGCGAGGCTGAGATTGGGGGGGATGCTAAGGGCGAAGTGTTCATCCACCACGATGGAGGTGGAGTAGCCGCCGTAGGTGACGGGGGCGGTGCCGTATTTGTCGGGGGAATTGTAGGTGAAGACGCCGTGCGGGCAGAACTGCTCGAGATTGGCGGCGCACTGAGGGCAGGTTTGATCTGAGCCGACGAGGCAGCCGACGCCGACGATGTCGCCACGCTTGTGTTTTTTCACGTCGGATCCGACATGGGTGACGCGGCCGACGATTTCGTGGCCGGGGACGCAGGGATAGACGGTGGGCATGGCGCTCCACTCGTTGCGCGCCTGATGGAGGTCGGAGTGGCAGACGCCGCAGAAGAGGATTTCGATTTCGAGGTCGCGCGCGGTGGGTTCGCGGCGCGGGATGCTGAGGTGGGAGAGGGCGGAGGTGGGGCTGGAGGCAGCGTAGGCTTTGGCGGTGGGCATGGTGAGAGGGAGTTGGGGGTTTGTGAGTCGGAGTTACAACGCGAGAGATTGGAAGACCGCAGAGAATACGGGGGTTAATTGAGCTGGGTGGGTTGCTGGTATTCTTCGTCGGTGACGTGCTCGAGCCAGTCGACGACTTTGCCGTCGAGGCTTTCCTGAATGGCGATGTGGGTCATGGCGGTGGTGGGGGAGGCGCCGTGCCAGTGTTTTTCGCCGGGCGGGAACCAGACGACATCGCCGGGATGGATCTCGACGACGGGGCTCCCGAGACGCTGGGCGCGGCCGCAGCCGGAGGTGACGATGATGGTCTGCCCGAGGGGGTGGGTGTGCCAGGCGGTGCGGGCACCGGGCTCAAAGGTGACAGTGGCACCGGCGGTGCGTGCGGGTGGAGACGGCTGGAAAAGGGGATCAATGCGGACTGTTCCGGTGAACCAGTCGGCGGGGCCTTTGCCGGAGGGTTGGGAGCCGTTTCGGTGGATGGTCATGACTAGTGCGGAGGAATACGTCTGGCCTGCGCTTGCTGCAGAGTTTTTTATTCGAGCAGGAAAATGAGCTGGATACAGTGCGGCATGGCCCGCCCTTCGCTTCATGACATCGCCCTCAGGCTTGGGATTTCCAAGATGACGGTCTCGCGCGCCCTGCGCGGGGGGAAGCATGTGGAGGTGGAATTGAGGGAGAGGATTGTGCGGATGGCGGAGGAGATGGGTTACCGGCCGGACCCGGAGATCGCGAAGCTGATGACGCACATGCGAAGCGCGAGGCGTGTGAGCGAGCCGCTGACGCTGGCGTTTGTGTGGGCGGAACGGAGCTCGCAGGAGATCGAGCGTTCGTCGTGGTCGCAGCAGCTGGTGCTGGGGGCGCGGCAGCAGGCGAGGAAGCTGGGTTTTCAGCTGGAGGAGTTTCATCTGGCGGCGCGAGGGATGACGGGGCGGCGGCTGTCCGGCATTCTCGAAGCGCGGGGGATCCCCGGATTCATTCTTTCGCCGCTGGTGTCGCGAAGCCGGGGGCATGTGTCGATGGCGTGGGAGAAGTTCAGCAGCGTGGTGATCGGCCTGGGTTATGCACGGCCGCAACTGCACCGGGTGCATCATCATCACTATCTGGGGATGATGAATGCGCTGCGGATGCTGAAGAAGCAGGGGTACAAGCGAATCGGCTTTTACTGCGGGAGCACGATCAATGAACGGATGTTTCGGGCGTGGTCGGCGAGTTTTCTGGCGCATCACCCGCTGACGGAGCCCGGCGCGCTGCTGGGGCTGCGCAAAGTGCTGAGCCGCAATGATTTCCTGCAGTGGCTGCGCACGGCGAAGCCGGATGTGGTGATCGATGGAGGCCATCTGGTGAAAGACTGGCTGGCCCCCCTGCCCTGCGCCCGACGGCCGGACCATGTCTCGCTGGGCTGGCGGGCGGACATGGCGGAGGTGCCGGGAATCGACCAGCAGGCGGACGTGCTAGGCGCGGCGGCGGTGGATCTGCTGGTGACGCAGTACCAGCAGAATGAGAAGGGCATTCCCGAAGCGCCCAGGATCGTGATGACCGAAGGGGTATGGCGTGCGGCACGGGTGCCGGAGGGGCGGGGTGTTTGAATGCCCCAAAAGGGACGCTTCAATTTTACACGCATATCTTAAATCTATAACTTTGTATTATATACGGTTTTTTTTCATCTTTGCAGCAGCCAATCATTCGCCGGGAATGGCCGGACTGGTGTCGGGGGTGGGGTGAAAACCCCTTGAAGAGGTTATATGAATAGACTGCGACCTGTGGCTTCGTTTGGACAAGAATGGAACTCCTGCATATCGCTTCCCGAAAATCTCTCATTTATGCTGGCCTGGCGGCCAGCCTTTTGCTCAGCGGTTGCCATCCCAAGGAGGTTGAGCATGAGGAGGAAGAGAAGTCGCAGCTGATCGTCACCAATCCCATCAAAAAGGATACGCTCGTCACGCGCGAATACGTGTGTCAAATTCGGTCCTGCCGAAACATTGAACTGCGGGCGGTGGAACGCGGCTACCTGCAGTCCGTGTTTGTCAAAGAAGGCCAACTAGTCAAAGAGGGCGAGCCGATGTTCAAGATTCTGCCGCTGGTGTATCAGGCGGAGCTGACCAGCGCCGAAGCCGAGGCTCAGGTTTCCAAGGTTGAGTATGAGAACACCAAAAGGCTTACCGAGAGCAAGGTGGTGTCTGACAAGGAACTGGCCATTTCCAAGGCCAAGTGGGAGCAAAAGAAGGCGGTGGTGAACCTCGCGCAAGCGCACCTGGGCTTTACCGACATCAATGCGCCCTTTCCGGGGCTGATGGACCGACTGCACCTGCGGAACGGCAGCCTGGTGGATGAAGGGGATCTGCTGACGACGCTGTCTGACAACAGCGAGATGTGGGTCTATTTCAACGTCCCTGAGGCAGAGTATCTCGATTACATGTCTGAAGAGCAGCCGGATGAGAGAAAAAAGGTGGAACTGGTGATGGCCAACGGAAAGACCTTTGATCAGCCGGGCAAAGTCAATGTCATCGAGGCGGAGTTTAACAATCAAACCGGCACCATTCCATTCCGTGCGGATTTTTCGAATCCGGACCGCCTGCTCAGGCATGGCGAGACGGGGAACATTCGCATGAACAAAATGGTCAGGGGAGCCCTGCTGGTTCCCCAGAAAGCGACGTTTGAGATTTTGGACCATCACTATGTGTTCGTCGTGGGACCGGATGATGTGCTGGTGCAACAGCGCATCCATATCAGCGAGGAACTGGAGGATGTTTTCATTGTCAGCGAAGGTTTGACGGACAAGGACAAGATTGTTCTCGAAGGAATGCGGCAAGCGAAGAGCGGAGAGAAAGCCATGTATGTTTTCAAGAAGCCCGAGGAGGCTTTCAAAGACATGAAACTGCATGCTGAATAATAATAGGAATTGACCCATGTTTACGAAGATTCTGCGCCGGCCGGCCCTGGCCATTGTTATCTCACTGATCATCCTGTTCCTCGGGGGGCTTTCGATGATCACCCTGCCAATCTCCCAGTTCCCTGATGTGGCGCCGGTGTCGGTCATGGTGACCCTGGACTACCCGGGAGCGAGTGCGAAAGTTCTGGAAGAGTCCTGTTTGATTCCGCTGGAGCGCTCGATCAACGGGGTGCCCAACATGAAGTACATGACCTCGGACGCCACGAGTGCGGGGGAAGCAACGATTCAGGTGATCTTCCACATGGGGACCGACCCGAACCAGGCGACGGTGAACGTGATGAACCGCGTGAACCAGGTGATGAGCCGTCTCCCTCCGCTGGTGCAACGCGAAGGCGTGATCGTGAACAACCTGACGCCGAACATGCTGATGTACGTGAATCTTTTCAGCAAGGACAAGAACGCGGACATGCAGTTCCTGTTCAACTACGGCTACATTTATCTCATCCCCGAACTGAGCCGTATTCGTGGTGTGGGTCTGGCGAAGATTCTGGGTACGCGACAGTACGCGATGCGCATCTGGTTGAAGCCGGACCGCATGCGAGCCTACAACGTCTCGACGGAATCGGTGATGCATTCACTTTCGGAGCAGAGCCTGATCGGGTCTCCAGGACGAATCGGGCGAGCGGACAGCAAGACATCCCAGTCGCTGGAGTACGTGCTCACTTATGTGGGCCGATACAACACCGTCGAGCAGTATGAGAATGTCATTCTAAGAGCCACGGAAGACGGTGAGCTGCTGCGCCTGAAGGACGTGGCGTCCGTGGAGCTGGGCAGTGAGTTCTACGATCTGTATTCCGACCTCGACGGACTGCCCTCCGCAGCCATCGTGATCAAGCAGAGCTTCGGGAGCAACGCGAACGAGGTCATCAAGGAGATCAAGGCGAAGCTGATCGAGATCAAGGAGAAGACGTTTCCGTCAGGGATGGACTACAAGATCAGCTACGATGTGGCCAACTTCCTTGATGCCTCGATTGAGAAGGTGCTGCACACGCTGATCGAAGCCTTCATTCTGGTGGCGCTCGTGGTGTTTGTGTTCCTCGGGGACTGGCGCTCAACGCTCATTCCGACGCTGGCGGTGCCGGTCTCGCTGATCGGCGCCTTCTTCCTCATGCAGATGTTTGGGGTGACGATCAACCTCATCACGCTCTTCGCCCTGGTGCTGGCCATCGGCATTGTGGTGGATGACCCCATCGTGGTGGTGGAGGCCGTGCACGCCAAGATGCATGGCACCTTTTTGTCCCCCTACAAGGCAACGCAGATGGTGCTGCATGAGATCGCCGGTGCTGTTATCGCCATCACGCTTGTGATGACCGCGGTGTTCGTGCCGGTGACGTTCATGACGGGTCCGGTGGGGGTCTTTTACCGGCAGTTCTCGATCACCATGGCGGTGGCGATCGTGCTCTCCGGCGTCATGGCGCTCACGCTGACGCCCGTGCTGTGCGCGATGATCCTGAAAAAGCCCGAGCACAGCCACGGCAACGAACACGGCCACAAGCGCAAATGGCGCGGGCCGATTGCCCTGCTGCTGGCCGCCTTCAATCATGTGTTTGAAAAGGTGACGGACATTTACGTCGCCATCCTCAGAAGGATCGTGCACAGGCGGCTGCTGACGCTGGCAGTGCTGGGAATGGCCGGGGCAGCGATTTACTTCATCAACCAAAAACTGCCCGCAGGCTTCATTCCGGCGGAGGATCAGGGGATGATCTACGCGATTTTGCAGACGCCTCCGGGATCGACCCTGGAACGCACCTCGGCGAAGTCCACCGAGCTGCAGCAGCTCGCCAAGACCATTGAAGGGGTTGACTCCGTGTCATCGCTGGCAGGCTACGAAGTGCTGACGGAGGGTCGCGGATCGAATGCCGGCACGTGTCTGATCAATCTGGTCAACTGGGAGGAGCGGCACCTGACCGCACCCCAGATCATCGCGGAACTGGAAGAAAAATGCAAAGCCATCTCAGGAGTCACGATCGAGTTCTACGAGCCTCCGGCGGTTCCCGGCTACGGTGCGGCGGGTGGTTTCTCGCTGCGACTGCTGGACAAGACCAACACGGGTGACTACGACAAGCTGCAGGTGGTGAACGATGAGTTCATGGCAGCGCTGGCGAAGCGCAAAGAACTCCGCGGCCTGTTCACCTTCTTCAGCGCCAACTATCCGCAGATCGAGCTCGTGATTGACAACAAAGTGGCGATGCAAAAGGGGGTCTCGATTGGCAAGGCGATGGACAACCTTTCCGTCATGATCGGCAGTACGTATGAACAGGGCTTCATCAAATTTGGCCAGTTCTTCAAGCTGTATGTACAGGCGCATCCGGACTTCCGGAGGCTGCCGAAGGATCTCAAGGACATGTATGTGGCCAATGAAAAGGGCGAGATGGTGCCGTATTCGGCCTTCATGAGCCTGAAGCCGAAGCTGGGCCTGAATGAAATCACCCGTTACAACGCCTACCCTGCCCCGTCCATCCAAGGTGCGCCGGCCGCCGGTTACAGCAGCGGTGATGCCATCAAAGCGATCCAGGACGTGGCGAAGAAGACCCTGCCGCGAGGCTTTGACATCGGCTGGGCCGGTCTCTCGTTTGACGAAGTGGGCCGAGGCAACGAGGCGATGTACATCTTCATCGTGGTGCTGATGTTCGTTTACATGGTGCTGGTGGGACAATACGAAAGCTTCACCCTGCCGCTGGCGGTGATCCTCTCCCTGCCGGTGGGTGTGATGGGATCCTTTGCGCTGCTGAAAGCGATGGGGCTGGACAACGACATCTATGCGCAGGTGGGCATCATCATGCTGGTGGGCCTGCTGGGCAAGAACGCCATTCTGATTGTCGAATTCGCCTCCCAGCGGCACCACGAAGGGCTGACCATCCTCGAGGCGGCCATTGAAGGCGCCAAGGTGCGCTTCCGTCCGATTTTGATGACGTCCTTCGCCTTCATTGCAGGGATGATCCCGCTGCTCCGGGCGCATGGCGCTGGCGCCATCGCCAACAAGACGATTGGTGCCTCAGCGGCTGGCGGGATGTTTTTGGGAACGGTTATCGGCCTGCTTGTCGTTCCAGGACTTTACTATATCTTCGGCACGATCGCCGCCCGTGGAAAGCTTCTCCCAGATGAAGACGACACACCGCTGAGCGAACTCGGAGAGTACGGCCATCATGAACATGCAAAACCTGAAGAACAAGCTCCTAGCATTTAATTTTGTTTGTCTAATCGTCCTGGTGCAGGGGTGCTCTTCAGTGCTCCGCCGAGGCCCTTTGCCATCGAGTGACCCGCCGCTGCCTGCCAACTTTCCGGACACGGCGGGAAGGAAGAACTCCGCCGTGATCGGCTGGAGGGAGTATTTCAAGGATCCAAACCTGACCTCCCTGATCAGCACCGCGCTGAGCAACAATCAGGAATTGAACATCCTGCTGCAGGAGATCGAGGCGTCCAAAAGCGAGGTGCGTGCGCGCAAAGGCGCCATTCTACCCTTTGTGTCCGCGGGCACGACCGCCGGCCTGGACAAAGTGGGCAGGCACACCGCCGCCGGGGCTGCGGAAGACAATCCTGCCAACGAAATTGCCGCAGGAACCGTCATTCCAACCAACATGCCCAACTTCGGCTTCTCTGCCGATTTTGACTGGGAAGTGGACATCTGGAGGAAGCTGCGCAACGAACGGGATGCCGCGATCCTGCGCTACCTGGGCACCCAGGAAGGGCGGAACTTCATGATCACGAACATCGTGTCCGAGATCGCCCAGACCTATTATGAACTGGTGGCGTTTGACAACCAGCTCACGACCCTGAAGCGGATGATCGAGATTCAAAAGAATGCGCTCGAGGCAGTGAAGCTGCAGAAAGCGAACGCCCGGGTGACGGAGCTCGCCGTGCGCCGATTTGAGGCGGAAGTGCTCAAGAATCAAAGCCATCAGTTCCAAGTTCAGCAGCAGATCACCGTGGCTGAAAACAAGCTCAACTATCTGGTGGGCCGCTACCCTCAGCACGTGAAGCGGAGGTCTGAGGGCTTCGAGCAAGTGATGCTCGGCCACATCAACGCCGGACTGCCGGTGGAATTGCTGCGGAACCGTCCGGACGTGCGGCGTGCGGAGCTGGAACTGGCGGCAACCGGGCTGGATGTGAAGGCTGCGGCGGCGAGATTCTACCCTTCCCTCAGTCTTAAAGGAGCCCTGGGACTGCAGTCCTTCTCGCTGGAGTCCGCGTTTACCACCCCGGCTTCGCTGGTTTATGGCATTGCAGGCAACCTGATGGCCCCCTTGATCAACCGGAGTGCGATCAAGGCAGCGTTCCTTGGCGCGAGCGCCCGGCAGATCGCGGCGATCTACACCTACCAGCAGACGGTGCTGAAAGCCTACGTCGAGACGGTGAACCAACTGGCGCAGATCAAAAACTACGGCCGCAGCTACGATCTCAAGGCGCAGCAGGTGGCGGCTCTGAACGACTCGATCAACATCGCCGGCCAGCTTTTCTTCAACGCACGTGCGGAATACACGGAAGTGCTCTTCACGCAACGTGACGCGCTGGAGTCGAAGATTGATCTGATCGAGCTGAAGCAGGAGCAGTTGAATGCTTTTGTGAAAGCCTACAAGGCGCTCGGCGGCGGTTACAACCGTGCGGCGGGCGGCTCCGGCAACACCACGAAGATGGCGGTGCCCAAGGTGGTGGGCGAACTCCGTGGCGGCAACTAGCGACCACCGCACCGGACGGTGCTTGCATGTTCAGAGATTTGCAGGCACCGGAGACTTTTGGAGAGCCGGTCAGAGTTGATCGTCCCGGAAGGTGATGGAGAGCTTGGTGGTTTTGCTGAAGGCGTATTGATTGGCGACCTCCTCGATGACGCTGTGATTGGCCTTGCTCCAGTGCCGGAAGTAACGATCCACATGATGGCCGACCTCATGGTAGAACAGATGGCTGCGAGTTTGTCGAAAGCCCCGCGCTTTTCGCCTTGTTTGATGCGGCTGACCGTCTTTATACCGGACTCCCACCATGAAACCACGCCTTCTCCTTGCCGCATTCTCCCTGGCGGTCTCGATTTCTGCTTTCGCTGATGACTTCGTGTCACTCTTTGACGGTAAAACGCTCACGGGCTGGAAGAACCCGTATGAGTGGGGCCAGATCGACATTGTGGACGGGGAAATCCATCTGACGGGCGAGAAGAAGTTCTTTGTGGTGACGGAGAAGACGTACGGTGACTTCATCTTTGAGGGCGACATTCTGCTGCCTGCGGGACAGGCGAACAGCGGCTTCATGTTCCGAGCGCATGTGGAGAAGAACAAGGTCTTTGGCTATCAGGCAGAGGTGGACGGGGATGCGAACCGCAAGTGGAGCGGTGGATTGTATGACGAGGGACGGCGGATGTGGTTCATCAGCCCGATCAAGGGGAACAAGGAAAGCGAGGCGGCGTTTCGTGCGCGTGCGGGGGATGCCTTCAAGCGCAATGACTGGAACAACTACCGGATCGAATGCCGTGGGAAGAGCCTGAAGATTTTTGTGAACGGGGTGCTGACCACGGATGTGGAGGACGACATGGATGCGAGCGGCGTGATCGCCATTCAGCATCATGGTGAGAAAGGGCAGACGTACAAGTTTCGGAACCTGCGGATTCAGGAGCTGAAGTAGTAGAGGGCGACGGATCAGGAGTGGTTCCGTGGGCTGGCACTCACGGCCACGGATGTGTCAGAGCTACGCGCTTTCGGAGGGAGAGGAGCACGGCTTGAGGTATGCCATAAGATGGCATGAACATGCCACGGCCATACAACACTGGGTCATCCACCGCCTCGGCAGGTGGTGGGTGAAGCGGCGTGTTTCTTGTTCCGCAGGAACAAGGCTACTTTGCTTCGCCTGGACGGTGGCTACATGGCCCAACCAAGGAGGGCTACAGCCCCATCATCGCGTCGAGCACATGGCGGCAGAGTTCGGAGACGGTTTTGCCATCGATGTAGTGATTGACCATGAGGGCGTAGCAGTATTCCTCGCCTGATTTGGTTTTGGCGTAGCCGGTGTAGGTGCGGATGCCGGACATGGCGCCGATCTTCCAGGTGAGCCCGTTCTCGGAGAGGAGCGAGGTTTTGTAGGCGACGCCCTGGGGACCGGTGCCGGCGAGGAACTGCAAGCGGGCGAGATCGAGGGGACGGACGAAGTCGGCGCGGGAGAGGCCGCTGCCGTCTTCCATGCGGAGGCCGGCGAATTCGAGGCCGCGGGTTTTCCAGTGTTCGCGGATTACTTCCGCGGGTGGCTTGCCAGCCTTCAGGCCGAGCATGCGGAAGACGCATTCGGTTTCCTGGTTGTCGGAGACTTTGTGGATGCTTTTGATGATGTCGAGCAGCGGCGGGGAGTCGTGTTTGAGCAGTGAATGACTGGCGGTGGCTGGGGCGATGCTGGCGGCGCCATTGCCACTGCTTTTAGCAGGGCCACTGCCACTGCCACTTTTTTTGGCGGGGCCAGCGCCACTGCCTGGGCTGCCCACCTGGATGCCGGCGGCCAGAAGTGCAGCGCGGAAATGGTGCGCGGCAAAACGGGCGGGATCTGGCACGGCACCGCGGGCTTGAAATTTTGCGGCTCCCAGAGGGACGGTGCCGCGCAGGTAGATGGCGGTGGTGTTTTCGCCGCCGTGAATCATGACGCCATCACCGGAATCGGCAGGGCCGGTGGTCACTTCATTTTTCCAAACCGCGCCGGGCACTTCGAGATTGATGCCGAGCAGTTGGGCGGGAGAACCCACTTCGGGGCCTGCTTGAAACATCAGGATGTAGCGGTTGTGGTTGAGATTCAGCCCTGCGACGCCGCTGCCGTAGCCGTTGCCGATGTCGCCCCAATTCCAAAAGTCGCCATAGAGGCTGCCGCTGAAGAAGCTGGGATCGACACGAATGGTGCCGGTGATTCGAACGAGGCCGCGCTGTTTGAGATCGGCGACCCAGGCTTTCAAATCGTCGAGTTTCAGCATGGGATCTCCCCCGCCGACGATGACGAGATCGCCTTTGATGACCCCTTCCTGGATGGGTGCGGTGGATTTGAGTTCGGTGGTGAAATGGAAGTCCGGTCCGAGGATTTCCAGGGCGGTGGCGGTGGTGAGGGTTTTGAAACTGGAGGCGGGAATGAAGGCCGTGCCGGCGTTTTCATCCATGATGACCGCGCCTTTGCTGTCGATGAGGCAGAAGCCGATGGCGGCGCCGGTGAGAACCGGATTTGCGCGGGCTTCCTGCAGCAGCTTGGCAACGGCATTGAGTGGAGCGGGAGGCTGGATGACGGGGGCTTCTTGAGGCGGACCTTTCTCTGTGGGTGTGACCACGGGACCCGGGGACGAAGGCAACTGGTGAGCTGTCCCTGAAGGTGCCGCATGCGACAAGGCACCGCGCCGCTGGAGGAGCGATGCCGCCAGTGCCGAGGCGAGCAGGAGGATGACAATGTTTTTCAACATGGGCCGAGTGTAGCCTGAAACGCGGCAGCGCCAAGCGGGGTGCTGTGAAATGGAGGATGGGATGGCGGCCTGTTTGCCCCTTGTTCTTTGCTTGCCGGATCACCTGAGTGGACTCACCTTGCAACCATGATGGAACTGGCCCCTGAAAAATGGACGATGCAGGGAATGCTGCAGGGCTTTTTTATTTTCGGAGCGCTGATCACAGGTGCGGGGCTGATATGGACCGCGAGCACGGCATGGTTTCTTTACAGCTCTGAAAAAACGAAGGGGGTGATTGTGGATGTGATCGCCGTTCAGAGCACGAGGAGCCCCGGTGAGGACCCGCTGACGCAGCAGGTGACGAGCTACTACCCGGTGGTGGAGTTCCGCGATTCCAAGGGTGGGGTGCAGCAGGCCAAATCATCGAGGGCGGCGCGTTCCGATCTCTTCAAGCGGGGTGATGAGGTGGGCGTTTATTACGATGCCAAAGATCCGGCGCAGGCGTTCATCAAGGACGCGTGGATGCTGTGGTTCGCGCCTGGGGTGATTTTGGGAGGCGGGCTGATGTGGATGCTCGCTGTGGGTGGCATGATGGCGTTGAGCCAACGATTTGATGCGAGCTTTGCCCAGAGCAAAGCGCAGTTTTACAGCCAGGTGGCGGGCTCAGACCCCGCGAACTCCGACAACGATTCTTCCCGCCAATGAAACCTGAAAAAGTGAAGTTTATGCTGATGGCCGCCGACATGAAGCGGGCGGTGGCGTTTTACCGCGATGTGATCGGGCTGGAGGAGATTTTTGTGAGCGATTTCTGGACCGAGCTGCGGTTTGGGGATGCGATCATCGCGCTGCATGGCGGGCATGATGGGTCGCGGAATCCGACGGGGCTGAGCTTTCAGTATGAGGATGTGCTGGCGATGGCGGAGAGGATCGCGGGTGCGGGGGCGAAGATTTTGCAGTCGCCGAAGCAGCGTGAGGGGGAGCCGATTTTGCTGGGGGTGTTTCGGGATGCGGAGGGGAATGAGGTGTTTGTGACGCAGTATGTGGGGTGAGGAAAAATGCCGAATGCGCAATGAATGAGATAACCTGCGTGAAGGACATTCAGGAAAGGGGAGCGATCGCGTAGTTTTGAAAATGCTGACGTGGGGTGCCTCGTGAGCGCGCACGCGGCGGAGTGCATGACAAACGCTGCTGGAGTGCATGGGGACAGCGAGGTGCTGGGTTTGCTTCCCCGTCCTGATGCCGAAAACCCAGGGAAGCACTCGCTAAAGCTCGGCATCCCTGGGCTGAAATATGGAAGGCCGTTGGCCTTCAGCAGACCGAATTCGGCGTTCGCCTTGGTTCCGGGCGTTGCATGGGGCGGCAGGCGCGTATTATATCCTCCCCCCCACAAATGCAGACGACCTTCATTCCCACCCTTGATGCTCTCCCGGCGCGTAAAACGCCGCTGATGGAGCGGTTTGCCGGGCTGCTGGAGGCGAAGGGGCCGGCGCAGATCGAGGCGATGGCGAAGGAGTCGCGGATGATCACGCGGCGGAATTTTGGGCGGACGATGCGACTGTTTGCACCGCTGTATGTTTCCAATGAGTGCGTGAACAACTGCAGCTACTGCGGCTTTTCGCGGGATAATAATTCGATTTTGCGGGTGACGCTGACGGTGGACCAGGTGGTGGCTGAGGCGAAGCATCTGGTGGCGCAGGGATTTCGCAATATCCTGCTGGTGGCGGGGGAGCATCCGAAATTTGTGAGCGATGGCTACCTGGAGGAGTGCATCCGGGCGATTCGGGATTTTGTGCCGACGATTGGGATCGAGGTGGGGCCGATGGAGGCGCCGGAGTATGAGCGCATGGTGAAGGCGGGCGCGGAGGGCCTGGTGGTGTACCAGGAGACGTATGACCGCGAGATTTACAAGGACATGCACACGGCGGGGCCGAAGAAGGATTTTGACTGGCGGCTGGCATGTCCGGAGCGTGGGTATGCGGGCGGGTTTCGGCGTATCGGCGTCGGGGCTTTGTTTGGCCTGAGCGACTGGAGGCTGGAGGCGCTGCGACTGGCGGCGCATTTGGAGCATTTGTACAAGCACTGCTGGAAGGCGAGCTTCACGGTGGCGTTTCCGCGACTGCGGCCTGCGGCGGGTGGGTTTACGCCGATGACGGATTTTCCGGACTGGGCGCTGGTGCAGACGATCTGCGCGTTTCGGATTATTTTTCCTGAAGTGGGTGTGATTCTAAGCACGCGGGAGCCTGCGCCACTGCGGGATGCGCTGGCACCGCTGGGAGTGACGGTGATGAGCGCGGGGAGTCATACGGAGCCGGGCGGCTACACGGGGGCTGGGAATGAGGACCTGCATCTGACGGTGAAGGGAAAGCGCGTGGAGGTGGCTGAGAAGGCGGAGACGAATCGTGCCGAGGGGCAGTTTGGGATCGCGGATCAGAGGTCGCCGCAGAGCGTGGCGGAGATGCTGAGGAAGCAGGGGCTGGATCCGGTGTGGAAGGACTGGGATGCGTCGATCCTGGCTGCTTAAATGACGACTTTTGCTATGAAGATCACTTTGAACGGAGAGAAGCGTGAGCTGGATGGACCGCAGACGGTGAGGTCGCTGCTGGAGATCATTGGACTCGGTGGCAAGCCGGTGGTGGTGGAGCAGAATCAGGTGGCGCTGCTGCCGAGGGAGATTGATGGGGCGAGCGTGAATGATGGGGATGTGATCGAGGTGGTGCAGATCACGGCGGGAGGGTGAGGGGGGAAATGACGAATGACGAAGCCGGAATGACGAATGTCGGAGGCTTTGGGGGAACTTAGCTCTGCGTTGTTTATAGCATGCAGGACCGTCCAGAAGCCGCACTCGGAGAGTGCGGACCACTGCACGCCAAGGCGTTCGGGGACTTGTTATGCAAAGAGAATCCTAGCGGGAGACGCCTGAGTAGCCATTTCCGCTGGAGCAGAGGCGGAAGAGGTGATTGCAGACTTCGTGGGCGGAGAGGATGCCGGTGCGGGGGAGGGAGTCGAAGTCGCCGATGAGTACGGGCCAGTCGGCGCGGTCTTCGGGGATGCGGCCGTGGGAGCCTTTGACGAGGGAGGCGTCGAGGGGGATGACATCCATGAGCATGCGCTGGCCGAGGGCTTTTTTGGCGAGCTTACCAGCGACTTTGAGCTTGGGCCATTTGATGGCGGGATCGAGGAAGAGCTCGGCGGGGTCGTAGCCGCACTTGCGGTGGATGTCCACGCAGCGGGCGAAGTCGGGGGCTTTCTTGTCGTCCTGCCAGTAGTAGTAGGTGAACCAGCTTTTGGCGTCGGACACGGCGATGAGATCGCCGCTGCGTTCGTGATTGAGACCGACAAGGTGTTTTTCCATCTTGCCGAGGACCTGGGCGACGCCGGGGGTGGCTTCGAGGGTGCTGCGGACGGTGGCGAGCAGGCCGGGATCGTTGAGGTAGATGTGGGCGACCTGATGATCGGCGATGGCGAAGGCTTTGGAGCCGCCGAGGTCGAGGGTTTCGCGGCCGAGCTCGTCCTTGATGCTGAGCCAGCCTTTCTCGCGGAAGACGCGGTTCAGGTGGACGGGCTGCTCGACGTCTGTGATGCCGTATTCGGAGAGGAGGACGACCTTGATGTTGCGGGTTTCGTAGAAGCGGATGAGATCGCCGACGACGTTGTCGATCTGGCGGAGGTCGAAACGGATTTTCTCCATGTCGAGGCCGACGCGCTGGAGGTTGTAGTCGAGGTGCGGGAGGTAAACGAGGGAGAGGGCGGGCCAGTGCTTTTCTTCGATCCATTTGGCGCTTTCGGCGATCCAGATGGAGGATTTGATGTCGGAGCCGGGGCCCCAGAAGTGGCGGAAGGGAAAGGGTCCGAGGTCTTTTTTGATGCGGTCCCGCAGCGGCATGGGCTGGGTGTGGATATCGAAGACCTTGCGGCCATCGGCCGGATAGAGGGGGCGTGGGGTGATGGAGATGTCCGCAGTGGAGTACATGTTGAACCACCAGAAGAGCTTGGCGCAGGTGAACTGGGGATCGACGCGGCGAAGGGCCTCCCAGAGTTTTTCTCCGTGCATGAGCTGCTCGGGCTGCTTCCAGAAGCGGTGCTCTGCGTAGTCGCGGTCATACCAGCCGTTGGCGACGACGCCGTGGTCGCGGGCGAGGCGGCCGGTGAGGTAAGTGGCCTGGGCCGTGCAGGTGACGGCGGGGAGGACGGGCTCGATGAGGGTGGAGCGGTTGCGCTCGACGAAGGCACGGATCGCCGGGGTGTGCTCGCCGATGAGCCTGGAGGTGAGGCCGACGACGTTGAGGATGGCGGTGCGCTGCATGTTTCCCAGTTACAAGTTTAAGGTTTCAAGTTTCAAGTTGTATCGCCGCGCAGGGAGAACTTGGAACTTTTAACTTTAAACTTTTAACTTCCGTAGAGCATCGCGGCGCCGACGTAGGCGATTTTGCAGATGCAGTGGAGGGACTGGTCCTGGACGAAGGTGGTTTTGCTTTCGCACTTGGCGAGGTCGATGAGCCAGTGCAGGGCGAACTCGACCAGGCAGAGGATGAAACAGCCGGTGATGGCCCAGACGACGACGGCATGGAGGATGCAATGGGCGGACATGCACCAAGGCCAGATCTGGACCGGGCGCGTGGGATCATTTCTGGCGATCAGCAAATGCCGGTTTTTGCAGGTGGAGAGGAACTCCCCCTGCATGGGATAGTCCATCAAAGCATGACCGGCGAGCAGGAGGAAAATGACCTGGATGGCATCCAGCCAAGTGTGCGGAGGAAATGGCAGGAGGCCAGACATGCGGAAGTTTTCCATCGTGAAGCGCGGACTGCAACGCACGATTCATTCGTGCGCCAAACAATCCGCCTCACGTTCATGTCTTAAGCGCTGTAGAAGGCGGCGATCTTCTCATTCACCGCGCGGAGGCGGTGGGAAATGGTGCGACCCACACCGATGAGCAGCCATGCGGCGGCACGCGGGTATTCGTTGATGTAGGTTTCGAGGGTCTCGCCGTCGATGCGCCAGACCTGGGAAAACTCCACAGCGGTGACGCTGGCGCTGGCGACATTGGGGTCGAGAAGATTGATCTCGCCGATGGTCTCCCCCTTTTGGATGGAGCCGAGGAGGACTTTGTGGCCGCCGCGCATGGCGGTGGCGTGGAACTTGCCAGAGACGACAAAGAAGAGGCTGTTTTGCTGCTGACCTTCCTCAATGAGATGCTGACCCGGCTGCACGGGCAGGAATTCGCCGTAGCCGCTGAGAATGTCGCGATCTTCGTCGCCAAGAGGTTCGAGGATGCCTTGGGCCGGGAGTTTGGGAGACGAGAGTGAGCTCATGGGAATCAGTTGGGATGAATTAAGCGGTCTTTTTTAAGCGGAGAAGCCCGGAATGGCAAGCACGGCGAGCGAGAAGGCGAGGAATCAACCCCGAGGCCGTGAAATTGTTACTTTTGGAAGAAACAACCGCGGGAGAGGCATTTTGGTCGATACTGGGTGGTTCGTATGCGCGTAGTATGTACGTTCTAAATTTTGCTGGATTTCCAAGGGCAGCGGTTCAAAATCGCCCCCCTCACTTCAACCCGCCAACCTGATCCCTACTCCATGTCCGACTCTTCCTCCTCCAAATGCTGCGGCAGCCTCAGTTACGATTTTGCTCATGTTCTGCTCCGCCTTTGGGTTGGAATGCGCCTTTTTATGGCGGGCCTGGACAAGTTCCGCTGGGGGAACGGACCGACGGTGAGCTTTGGCTTGGACAATTATCCCAAAAAGACCGGACCGCTGGCCAAGCTGATGACGGACAACAGCTTCATGCCTGCCTGGGCATGCGACGCTTTTGCGGCAAGCATCGGCTACATCCTGGTCCCCGTGGGCATCTGGGTGGCGATTGGCATCTGCACTGAGTTTGGCCTGCTGGCCGCCGGCCTGGTGTTCCTTTCCCTGGGGTTGGGTCTTGCCGCGCTGCCTGATGACACGGAAGTGGTCAGCAACATCGGCCTGTCGATTCTCATCGTGGCCGCAGCACTCGTGACCTCCAAGGCGAAGACATTTTCCCTTGATGGCATTCTGGCCCGCAAAAAGGCATAACAGCGACGTCATGTCGTAAATGGCAGTGAACCCACGCGCCAATTGCACCTATGAATTTACAGCCTCTTTCTTCCTCCCCAGCGCCGCTGTCCCGCTTCATGGACCGACGCGGCTTCCTCCGCACCAGCGCCCTCACGAGCAGCGGAATCTACCTTGCCACCAGCAAAAGCGCGGTCGCCCAGGCGACTGACAAAAGCCGCACGATCAAGTGCGCGCTCGTCGGCTGCGGTGCACAGGGCAACGCCCTCCGAGTGGCCTCCAAAGACGTTCCAGGCATCCAATGGGTGGCCATGTGCGACATCTGGAAATTTTCCATCGCGAAAACGCGCGGTGGTTTCCTTGGTGAAAACAAGCACCAGGTCGATGGCGAGATCAAAATCTACGAAGACATCAACGAGATGCTCGACAAGGAGCCGTCGATTGAAGCCGTCTTCATCGCCACGCCGGACTTCATGCACGCGCCGTATTCGCGCATCTGCCTGGAAAAAGGCAAGAACGTGTACTGCGAGAAGATGATGAGCAACACGATCGAAGGCGCGCGGGACATGGTGCGCGCCGGCAAGTCCAACCCGGGCATTTTCCAGATCGGGCATCAGCGCCATTCGAATCCGCGCTACCTGAACCTGCGCGACAATGTGATCAAGCCGGGCAAGATGCTGGGCCGAATCACCCACGCGTATGCGCAGTGGAACCGTGGTGTCTCCGGCAGCGCCCCTCAGGGTGCGGTGAAGGGCTACGACATCTCCCCGGAAGTGCTGGCGAAGCATGGATACGGCAGCATCGAGGAGTTCCGCAACTGGCGCTTCTTTGCGAAGTACGGCGGCGGCCCGCTCTCTGACCTGGGCGCGCATCAGATCGACATGTTCAACTGGATGTACGAGTCAACCCCGGTGTCTGTCATCGCCTCCGGCGGTGTGGATTACTTCGACGGCGCGGAAGGGCGTCCGAAATTCGAGCTGCCTGACAACATGATGTGCATCTACGAATTCAAAACGCCATCGGGCGCCCTGCGCGCCTACTACCAAGTGCTCACGACGACGGGATCTCAGGGTGCGTATGAAAAGCACATGGGCATCGGCGGCACAGCGATCATTTCCGAACTCGACACGAATGGCAACCAGCTCTACGCCGAACCCGGCCAGGACTGGGAAGCCTTCGCGCTGGGAGAGAACCCGCCGATCATGAAAGCGGCGGACAAGGCGAAGAACAAGTTTTGGGAACATCCCCGTGACTGGGAAAAGCCCAAGCCGCCGTCCTACGGGGCTGTCAGCGTGGCCGACGTGCGCGAGAGCAAGGCTCTTTCGCAATGGGAGCTGGCGGTGAAACTCAAAGTGAAGCCGCATACGCCACACATTCAGAACTTCATCGAGGCGGTGCAGACCAAAAACCCCGCCCACCTCACCTGCAATGTGGAGGCAGCCTTCAAGTCCTGCGTGACCGTGCTCAAGGCCTATGAGGCCAAGGAAATGGGCGCCAAGTACATCTTCAAGCCTGAAGACTTCCAGGCCTGATCTGCCATCTCCAACATTCAACCCAACCATTCCCCATGAAAAACACCCTGCACATCCTAACGGGCCTCGCGCTCGCCCTCACCCTTGCCTCCTGCGGCAAGAAAGAAGAAACGAAAGCTGAAGGCGGCGCGGCCCCTGCCACGGCACCTGCTGTTCCAGCGAGCGATCTTGAAGAGATCAAACTCGAGTTCCCCAAGCCCATGTTCATTGGTACGCCGGTGCCTGCTGAGCTGCCCAACCTTGAGAAGGCAGACCCCAGCAAGGTGATCAAGTCCATCCTGGTTCCGAAGGGCACCACCAACCTTGCCAAAGGCAAGACGGTGACCAGTTCTGACACGGCGCCGATCATCGGTGAACTCAGCCTGGTGACCGACGGTGATGCCGACGGTGCGGACGGCTCTTTTGTCGAGCTCATGCCCGGCAAGCAGTGGGTGCAGATTGACCTCGGAGCCGAGGCCAACATCTACAAGATCGCGATGTGGCACTACCACAAGCAGGCCCAGGCCTACATCGACGTGGAAGTGCAGGTGTCTGACGATCCTGAGTTCAAGAAAGGTGTCACCACCCTGTTTAACTCCGACCACGACGACTCCTCCGGCATGGGCAAGGGCAGCGATCCTGCCTATGTGGAAACCAACCATGGCCGCGTCATTGATGCCAAGGGCATCAAGGCCCGCTATGTGCGCCTGTGGAGCAATGGCAACACCAGCAACGACATGAACCACTACTGTGAAGTTCAGGTCTATGGCACGCCTGCGAAGTAAGGACTTAGAGAATTGATTGAATTCGAACCGCCGTGCAGGAAGTCCTGCACGGCGGTTTTTTTGTGGTGCTGGAAGGCGAGACGGATCAACGCGAGCGAGTTGGGTGCATCCTGATACCAGGCGAAGTTGAAAATGAGTCCGGAGGTTTATCTTCGCGAGAAGGCTGGCGCATGGTGTCGCAGGACTCGGTGGAGAATGACGCACGCGGTGCGAAGAATGGGAGGCACTCTGAGAGCAGGGCAAATGCTGGGGCGTGCGGAAGTCCTCGCAGTCGGGCGGTTTGGCGGAGGTGGCGGCGGGCGGTGAAACGTTTTGGACGCCAAACACGGCCGACCTACGGCCCCGAGTGCGGTGCCTGGTCTCTGTTTGGGAACAGGTTACTGAGGCGTTCTGAACACAGACCTGTTTCAGTTGCGCGTGGCATGAGAGGTCTGAGGTGATGCGGGGTGCCGGGATGGAGGACGAGTTCGATTTTGCTTCGCCGACGAGGCTGTGAAACTATGAAACTAATCAGGCATCAACCCCTTTGCCAGGATCGGCCTGCGCGGCCTGCCACTCCTGGTAGCGTTCGAGTTCGCGCTGGACGAGTTTGAGGCAGAAGGCGACGACAGTAGCGTCGTCTAGATAGCCAACGCCGATGACGACGTCGGGCACAACGTCGGCGGGGTTGAGGACGTAGAGGAGGGCCAGGGAGATGGCGCTGATGGCCCAGTATGGGATCTCACGATAGGATCCTGCCCAGTAGTCCTTCACCATGCTGAGCATGATCTTGGTCTGCTCAAACACCTTCTTGAGCTTGGGCAGCTTGCTTTCGATCTCCTGCGCGCGCTGATTGACCTTGGCAATGTCCATGTCGTGGTCGCCATTCGTGGGAGTGCTCATGGGGGAAAAGTAAGCAACGGCCATTGTGAAGTCCAGCGTGCAGTCAAGGCGGTCTGATGTGGAGATTCTGCCACCTTAGCGCGATTGACTTCGACAGCGGGGACCGAATCATCTGTGTGCCATGCCGCCCGAAGACGCCCCACCTCTCGATATGACCGCGAACGAGCTTTTGACCCGTGAGTTCATCGAGTGCGGGCGGGACTTCCACCGGCGCGGGTGGTCCCTGGGCACAAGCAGCAATTACAGCGTGGTGATCAAGCGAGAGCCACTGACGCTGCTGATGACCGGGAGTGGTTTTGACAAAGGACGACTGGAACCGGAG
This sequence comes from Verrucomicrobiota bacterium, assembly GCA_017301975.1. Lineage (GTDB taxonomy): Bacteria > Verrucomicrobiota > Verrucomicrobiia > Verrucomicrobiales > Verrucomicrobiaceae > Prosthecobacter. Next base: position 99,149 of record JAFLEI010000020.1, on the reverse strand, counting down.
CAGTTTGTCGTGGTGGATGAAAACGCACGGCCATTGAGAGCTGACAGTCTGAAGCCTTCCGCCGAGGCTCTGCTGCATGCGGTGCTGGCGAAGCATGGAGCGGGAGCGGTGCTGCATACCCACTCGGTAGCTGCGACGGTGTTGAGCGAGCATTTTCTCAAAGATGGCGGACTGCGAATCGCGGGGTATGAAATGCTCAAGGGGCTTGAGGGAATTGCCACGCATGAGTGCGAGGCGTGGATCGAGATTTTTGCCAACACGCAGGACATTGCCGCGCTGGCGGCGGTGATTGACGCCCGAATGCAAGAGCCAGCGAGTGTGCTGCGGCATGGCTTTCTGATGGCGGGGCACGGCCTTTACACCTGGGGCGAGGACCTTGCTGCTGCGCGGCGGCAGATTGAGGTGTTGGAGTTTCTTTTCGAAGTCGTCACGCAGAAGCGCTTGCTCTTCGGCACGTTTTGAGGCGGACTCTGCCCATGGCCTACCTTCGCATTCCCGCCACGGACCGAGTCATTGATGACGCGGACAGCATCCGCAGCTTTCTGCTGCCCCATGGCATTCATTATGACCGCTGGCTGGTGGCGGGCAGGATCGACCGTGATGCGTCACAGGAGGAGATCCTGGCCGCATATGCCCCCGAGGTGACGGCGCTGATGCAAAGCGGCGGCTACAGCGCAGCAGATGTGGTGAATGTGACGCCCGCCGTGCCGAACATGCAGGAGATGCTGAACAAATTTAATCAGGAGCACCGCCATGCGGAGGATGAAGTGCGCTTCATTGTGAAAGGGCATGGCATCTTTTACATCCATCCTGAAAACGGGGGAGATGTCTTCTCGATCGAACTCGAGGAGGGTGATTTCATCAACGTGCCCGCCGGGACGAAGCATTGGTTTGACCTGTGTGCGGACCGAACCATCCGTGCGATCCGCCTTTTTCGTGACCAAGCGGGCTGGACGCCGCTTTACACCGGAGACGCGATTGCCAGCGGGTATCAACCGCTGTGCTTTGGGCCGAACCCCATGGCCGTGAAAGGCATCAAGGTCGAGCAGGCCGTCTCCATCGCGGCATGATCACGTTTGGCGGCCCATTGATCCTGCTGGACATCGAAGGCACGGTCTCGCCACTGGCCTTTGTGCAGGATGTCATGTTTCCGTATGCGAGGCAGCGAGCGGGGCGCTGCATTGCCAAACAGTGGGGGACGGAGGTGATCGCGCAACTGGCACGTGATGCGGGTGTGCCAGCCTTTGCGACGCCTGCGGAGGCGGAGGCAGCAGTCCAGCGGCTGATGGAAGAGGATGCGAAGGTGACCGGCCTGAAGCTGCTGCAAGGAATGATCTGGGAAGAAGGCTTTCGCAATGGGGAGTTGCGCAGCCGCATCTTTGATGACGTGCCGCCGGCTCTGGCCAACTGGTGCCGCGAAGGGCGCGAGATCCGGATTTATTCCTCGGGGAGCGTGCATGCGCAGAGGCTTTTCTTTGCGCACACGAAGCGGGGAGATCTCACCCAGCACTTCTCCGGCTATTATGACACGACGACGGGGTCCAAGCGAGATAGCGCCAGCTATGCGTCCATCGCTGCGGATTGCGGGGTGCCGACGGATCAAATTCTCTTTGTGAGCGATGTGGTGGAGGAATTGAATGCGGCGCGAAACGCAGGCATGGTGACCGCGATCGCGGTGCGGCCGGGAAACCAGCCGGCACCGCAGCACGAGCACCCAGCCATCACCACTTTTTCTGAAATCGCCCTCGCATGAACATTCACGGACAGCCGCACCGCTCCATCGAAGCCGAGCACGCCACGCGCAGCGCGCGCATCATTGACCAGACCTTTCTGCCGCATGTGGTGGAGTGGAAAGAGTTGCGAACGGTGGAGGAAGCGGCGGAGGCGATCCAAGTGATGCGGGTGCGTGGTGCGCCGCTGATTGGTGCGACGGCAGCATTTGGCCTGTTCTTTGCGCTGCGGGATGATGCCACTGATGCCGCGCTGCAACGGGCGTACGATGTGCTGCATGCCACGCGACCAACGGCGATCAACCTGCGCTGGGCGCTGGACCGGGTAAAGCGTGTGGTGGCACCGCTGACCACGGAACAACGTGCGGAGGCTGCATGGAATGAGGCGCTGGCGATTTGTGAGGATGATGTGCGGACGAATCATGCCATCGGCAAGCACGGGCTTGAGCTGTTTCGGGCTATTCATGCGAAGAAGGGCGATGCCTCTGCGACGCTGAATGTGATGACGCACTGCAATGCGGGATGGCTGGCGACGGTGGACTGGGGCACGGCGATCTCACCGATTTATCAGGCGCATGATGCGGGCATGAAGGTGCATGTGTGGGTGAGCGAGACGAGGCCGCGCGGCCAGGGGGCGTCGCTGACGGCGTTTGAGCTCAAGGAGCATGGGGTGCCGTACACTTTGATCGTGGATAACAACGCGGGGCATCTGCTGCAGCGGGGGCTGGTGGATGTGGTGATCGTGGGCACGGACCGTGTCACGGCGCATGGGGATGTGGCGAACAAGATCGGCACGTATCTGAAGGCGCTGGCGGCGAAGGCGCATGATGTGCCGTTTTATGTGGCGACGCCGGTGAGCACGATCGACTGGACGATTGAGGATGGGATTCGGGAGATTCCGATCGAGCAGCGCAGTGCGCGGGAGGTGACGCACATGCCCGGATTGAGCGCGGCGGGAGTGCGGGAGGAAGTGCTGATCACGCCAGACGGAACGCAGGCGCGCAATGATGGGTTTGATGTGACGCCGGCGGGGCTGGTCACGGCGCTGGTGACGGAGCACGGGGCGATAGCGCCGACGGCCGAAGCTATGAAAAAGCTGCGGCCGCATGCCTAAATCAGGGAATCCCCGATTTTTTTCGTGATTTGAACGGCGGTTGGGCATCGGACATCCGAATACCCTGCGTCAGCTTTTACCCCATAAATAAAATCACCACCATGAACCGTCGCTTTGCCAGTATGTTAACGGGATGGGCCTTGCTCCTCGGAATGACGAGTCTGCAGGCCCAGCAGCCAGCCGCCGCCGCACGAGCGATCATTGTCTTTGACGCCTCTGGCAGCATGTATGGTCAGGTGCCGGGAGGCGTGAAGATCGACATCGCGAAGAAGGTGGTGAGCGATATTGTGGGTTCGATTGATCCAAACATGGAGCTGGGGCTGATGGCCTATGGACATCGCAAGAAGGGTGACTGCGAGGATATTGAACTGCTGGTGCCGCCGCAGGCGGGGAGCTCTGAGGCGATTCTGAAAGCGGTGGCGGCTTTGGAGCCGAAAGGGAAGACGCCGCTGACGGCGGCGGTGATCCAGGCGGCAAAGTATTTGAAATTTGAGGAGGCGAAGGTGTCCGTGATCCTGGTCAGTGACGGGGTGGAGACCTGCCACAATGATCCCTGCATGGCGGCAGAGGAACTGGAGCGTCTGGGGATTGATTTCACCTGCCATGTGATCGGTTTTGACCTGAAGCCGGGAGAATCTTCGGGGCTGGAATGTCTGGCGAAAAAGACCGGGGGCATGTACCTCGCGGCGAAGGATGCGGCATCGCTGAAGTCTTCGCTGGAAGTGGCGATGAAGCAGGTGGCAAAGCCGGTGACGACGCTGGTGGTAGAGGCGAAGAAATCCTCCGGCGGCGCTTTGCAGGAGGGCGTGGAGTTTCAGGTGTTTGCGGCGGGCGGGGGTGAAAACGCGATCGCCACGGGAAGCGGCGGGCACTGGAGCACGGAGCTGCCGAAGGCGGGCAAGTACACGATCAGCGCGAAGTTTGGCGGCAAAACGCTGGAGCTGGATGTGACGATCAAGGACGGTGAGACGGTGACGAAGGAAGTGGTGTTTGCGGAGACAGGGCTGAAGGCGGTGGCGTTTGACAAGGAAGGTGGCGAGGCGTTTGAGCGCGAGGTGAGCTGGGATCTTTTTGGTCCGGCGGATGCGGAGGGGAATCGCGTGAAGGTTTCCTTCAGCTATGAGGCGAAGCCTTTCCTGAAGGTGGCTCCTGGCATGTATCTTCTGACGGCGGTGCGGGGCAATGCGACGGCGAGCGTGAATGTGGAGGTGAAGGAGGGACCGGCGCAGGAGGTGAAGGTGATTCTTGGCAGTGGGAATCTGAAGCTGAGCGCGATCAGCGCGGAAGGGCAGCCTGCGATTGCGAAGGATGTGAGCTGGGATCTTTTCTCGCCACCTGATGCGGAGGGCCAGCGCAAGAAGCTGGGATACAGCTACGAGGCGCAGCCGAAGATGACGCTACCCTCCGGTCCGTGTTTGGTGGTGGCAACGTATGGCAATGCCAAGGGACAGAGAGAAGTGGAGGTGAAGGCGGGAGAGACGCTGGACATCGTGGTGCTGCTGGGCAGCGGGAAGCTGAAGCTGGCCGTGGTGATGGAGGAAGGCGGCACACCGGTGGCGAAGGATGTGAACTGGGACGTGCTGGGCGAAGCGGATGCGGAGGGCAATCGCCCGAAAGCCGCGTATAGCTATGAAGCGCAGCCGACGCTGGCGCTGCCTGCGGGCAAGTATCTCATCGAGGTGGCCTATGGGAATGCGAAGGGCAAGGCCACGGTGGACGTCAAGGCGGGAGCGACCACGGAGAAGGTGATCAGCCTTGGGGCTGGGAAGCTGAAGCTCTCGGCGCTGGCGATGGAGGGTTCGGAACCGATTTCGAAGGAGCTGACCTGGGAGATTCTGGGTGCTGCGGATGCGGAAGGCAACCGCACGAAGGCAGGCTACAGCTACGATGCACAGCCGTCTTTCAGCCTGCCTGCGGGCAAGTACTTGGCGCAGGTGGACTGGGGTGCTGCGAAGACGAAGCAGGAAGTGGAAGTGGCGGCGGGCAAGCTGACGGAAGTGCCGATCGTGATCAATGCCGGAACGCTGGCGGCGAGCGCGATCATGGCGGAGGGCGCTGATGCCGTGCCGGATGACCTCACCTGGGAAGTGCTGGGTGAACCCAATGCGGAAGGTGAGCGGACCAAGGTGACTTACAGCTACGATGCGCAGCCGAAGTTTCGCCTGAAGGCGGGCAAGTATCGCGTGGAGGCAGTGCGTGGTGCTGCAGTTGCTCGGGTGGAGGTGGAAATCCAGGCGGGCAAGATGATCACGAACGCGCTGAATTTGAACGCGGGCACGCTGAAGGCGAGTTCCTCCACGGCGGGAGACTGGGAGGTGTTTGGCCCGGTGAATGCGGAGGGCGAGCGGAAGAAAATCACCTACTCCTATGATGCGAAGGCCAAGCTTTTCCTGCCTGCCGGCAAGGTGCTGGTGGTGCGCAGCAACAATGGCAAGAAGGCCGAGCAGGAAGTGGAGATCAAACCCAACGCGCTGACGGAACTGACGCTGGATGCGAAGTAATGCGCCAATCTAGTCATTTCTGCTATTGAGCTTGTAATGTGCCCTGCATCGCAGACGCTGCGAGTCCAGACTATGAAATACACCCATCTTTTTCTTATCGGGCTGCTCGCGGGCGGCATCACCTCATGCGACAAAAAATCACCCGAAGGCGCCAAAGCCGCTGAAGACACGAAGAAAGCGACTGAAGCCGTCAAGGAGGCCATCAAATCCAATGCTGACGTCGCAGCCAAGGACTTGGAAGCGGCCAAAATTGCTGCTGAAAAGAAGGCGGCTGAGATGAAGATCGCGGCTGAAAAAGAAGCCGCCATTCTCAAGGAGGCTGCTTCAAAGAAAGCCGCCGAGGCAGCCAAAGCCATCGAGGAAGCCGCAGCGAAAGCCAAGGCAGCCCTGACGCCGGCACCTGCAGCTCCCGCAGTTCCGGCTGCGCCTGCGCCGCCCGCCGCTCCCACTGCGGCACCGGAAGCGCCTGCTGTGCCGAAATGATTTTCACTTCTGCATGATTCACGCGAAGAGCGTCAGGAGTGATTCCTGACGCTTTTTTGTGTCGGAATCATACAGCCTTCGGGACTTCAAAGCCGGAGCGATACTCACGAGTGAGGAGGGCGAGGGCTTCCGGGGTGGCGGTGTCGCCGGTGAAGGTTTCCTTTTCGACATCGAGCTCCAGCATGGGGCCCATTTTGATGTCGAGCTGGGAGGCATCGAGTTCGTTTTTGACGAGGTGCTCGTGGAAGTCGGCGATGACGTCGTTCCAAGGCTGGAAGTCTTTGACGGCGGCTTCGGCCTGTTCGCGGTTGTATTTCTGACCGAGGCGGAAGGAGTTGTTGGCGAGATGGCACCAGGCGCTGGAGAGGTGGATTTTTTCCACTTCGCCTTTCAGGTCCTCGGATTTGCGGCTGCGGATGGCGTCAATGAAGTTGGCGGCGTGGGTTTTGCCACCGTCGCCTTTGAAGATGTGGAGCTTTTTGCCTTCGGAATCAAAGGCAGTGCCGCCGCCGCGGCTGCCGGTGTAGTAGCCGCCTTCGCATTCGATGATGAGGAAGGCTCCGGTGCGGCGACGCAGATAGACGTCGGGGGCTTTGATGCCTTTTTGACGGGGGAGATTGTGGAAATCGATGATGACCGGGATGCTGCCGGTATCCATGTAGGCGAAGTGGGTGTTGGGCGTTTCGCCGGCATCGTCCCAGGCGAAGCGTCCGCCACCGGCGATGACGCGCTTGGGCAGAGCGACTTTGTCGCGGAAGACGACATTGCGGAGGTCATCGAGGATGTGGGGGCCCCAATTGCCCATTTCGCCGTTGCCGGTGTTCCAGTCCCAGTGCCAGTCGTAGTGGAGTTTTTCGCGGTAGATGGGCTCGTCTTTGGCAGGGCCAAGCCAGAGGTCGTAGTCCAAGGTGGCGGGCGGAGTGAGGGGCTGCGCTTGTTTGCCGATGGAGGCGCGCATGCTGTAGTGATTGCAGCGCACGTATTTGATTTTGCCCATGCTGCCAGCGTCGAGGAAGGTTTTGATTTCGTCCTGGAGGGGATCGCTGCGCTGCTGGGTGCCGCCTTGGACGATGCGGTTGTACTTGCGTGCGGCTTCGACGAGCTTGCGGCCTTCCCAGATGTTGTGGGAGACGGGTTTTTCCACATAGACGTCCTTGCCGGACTGCATGGCCCAGATGGAGGCGAGGACGTGCCAGTGATTGCCGGTGGAGACGACGACGGCGTCGATGCTTTTGTCTTCCATGACCTTGCGGAGGTCCTGGGTGGTCTTGGCGTTGGGATAGACTTTCTTCGCCTTGTCCAGAGCGGCGGTGTCGGGATCGCAGAGATAGGCGATTTCCACGCCGGGGACTTTGGCCATGCGGCCGGCATTGCCCAAGCCCTGGCCGCCGAGACCGATGGAGGCGATGCGGATGGTGTCATTGGCGCCAAGGACACGGCTGGCGGAGAGTGCTGTGAAGGCGAGGGCGGACTGAGTGATGAACTGGCGGCGTGAGGTCATGGTTGGAGCTGGTTGGAAGAAGAAAGTTTTGCCAGAACGAAGCTCTGACGGCAAGTCCTTCGCTCAATTCTGCTTTATCAGACCACCGCACACGCTGGCGCTGATGGGCTCGATGGAGATACGCGGAGCTTTGTGTCACCGCTACGCGGTTCCACGGGATGAAACCAATGGGTGGTTTGCACACCGTGGGCTGGCACCCACGGCTACGATTATGCCAGCGCTACGCGCTTGAGAGGAAGAATGCGGGCGCTTCGGTTTTCAGGGCGCTCCTTTCCACCTGCGTTACGCGCTGGCACCGTTGCGGTCGGCGGCATTGATCTCGCTGATCTGCGTGTTGAGTGTGCAGAAGTCGTACACGATGCCGACGAGGAAGAGGCCGCCGGTGAAGAGGTAGATGAGGCCGGTGCCCCATTTGCCCATGTAGAAGCGGTGGATGCCGAAGAGGCCGACAAAGGTGAGCAGGATCCAGGTGATGGAGTATTCGAGGTGGCCTTGCGCGAAGCGGCGGTCGGCATCGCGGTCCATGCCCGGGATGAGGAAGAGGTCAACGATCCAGCCGATGAGGAAGAGGCCGCCGGTGAAGAACCAGAGGATGCCGGTCTTGGGTTTGCCAAAGTAAAAGCGATGCGCCCCGGTGAAGCCGAAGATCCAAAGAAGGTAGCCGACCAGTTTGTTGTGCGTGGAAGGAAGAGGGATGTTATTCATTGTGGTCTCAATCATCATGCGTTGTGCGAATCGCGCGATTCCAAGTTTGAGGCGTTTTCGCAATGGGTTTCGGCGGAGTGGACAGGCGTGCGGCGATGCTTCTATTCCTTCGTGCAAACATCGGATGGGCGGCTGTCCACCACTGGCGCAGCCACACGCTGACAGACGGGCGGGCTGTCGCCACACCCATCCTACAAAAGAACGGCCAGCAGACAAAAAAGAGGCCGCTTTGCAGCGGCCTCTTCGTGGGGGTTTTTGAGTGTTGGCAGATGAGGCTTAGCCTACGTCTTCGGCAGGGGCAGCGGTGCCTTCGGCTTCGGCCTTGGCGGCGGCGTCCTTTTCCTTCATGGCGGCCTTGCGGCTCATCTTGATGCGGCCCTTGTCGTCGATGCCAATGCACTTGGCGGAGACGATGTCGCCGGTCTTGACGACGTCTTCGGTGCGGTTGACACGGAAGTCGGCGAGTTCGCTGATGTGGATGAGGCCGTCCTTCTTGCCACCGAGGTTCATGAAGGCACCGAAGTTCGTGGTGCTGACGACTTTGCCTGTGTAGATCTTGCCGACTTCGATTTCCTGGGAGGTACCGCTGATCATTTCGACCGCGCGCTCGATGCCTTCCTTGCGGCTGGCATAGACGTACACGGTGCCGTCGTCTTCGATGCTGATCTCAGCGCCGGACTCGGCCTGGATGGCCTTGATGTTCTTGCCGCCAGGACCGATGAGCTCACCGATCTTGTCAGGGTTGATCTTGATGATCTCGATGCGAGGAGCATACGGGCTGAGAGGCTTCACTTCAGCGATGGCCTGGGCCATGGCGGAGAGCACCTGGGTGCGGCCGTCCTTGGCCTTGACGATGGCTTCTTCGAGGATGCTCAAAGGAAGGCCTGGGAGCTTGAGGTCAAGCTGGTAGCCGGTGACGCCTTCGGAGGTGCCGCAAAGCTTGAAGTCCATGTCGCCGAAGTGGTCTTCGCTGCCGATGATGTCGAGCATCGTGAGGTAGCGCTTCATGTTGTCGCCTTCGAACTCGGTGACGAGGCCGACGCTGATACCGCCGACTGGGCGCTTGAGGGGAACGCCTGCATCCAGGAGGGCCATGACGCCGGAGCAGACGGAGGCCATGGAGGTGGAGCCGTTGGACTCCATGACTTCGCTGCTCACGCGGATGGCGTAAGGGAAGACTTCCTTGGCCGGGATGACGGGCTCGATGGAGCGCTCTGCGAGGGCACCGTGACCGATTTCACGACGGTTCTGACCACCGAAGCGGCCGGTTTCACCGACGGAGAACGGAGGGAAGTTGTAATGAAGGATGAAGCGCTTGGAGTCCGGGCCACCTGCGTAGGTGTCCATTTCCTGAGCTTCGTCAGCAGGAGCGAGGGTGGCGATAGAGAGAGCCATCGTTTCGCCACGGGTGAAGCTGGCAGAGCCGTGGGTGCGGGGAAGCACGGAGGCTTCGCCGGAAAGCTGGCGGAGCTGGTCGATGCCGCGGCCGTCGCAACGGTTCTTCTTGTCGAGGATGGAGATGCGGAAGGCTTTCTTCTGGAGGTAGTCGAAGGCCTGGCTGACTTCGAAGCCTGTGGCTTCTGGGAACTTGGCCTTGATGGCTTCAGCGACCTCGTCCTTGAGAGCGCCGACGGCTTTGCCACGAGCCACCTTGGAAGGGGTGTAGAGAGCGCCTTCGATGCGATCGCCAGCGACGGCGTAAGCGATTTCGAGGAGCTCGTCTTTGACGAGCATGAGAGGAACTTCGCGCTTGGCTTTGCCGGCGAGCTTGGTGAGTTCTTCCTGGGCGACGACGAGCTTGGCGACTTCGGCTTGTGCGAAGTGGAGGGCCTTAACGAATTCCGCTTCTGGGATTTCGTTGGCGGCACCTTCGATCATGACGACTTCGGTCTTGTTGCCGACGTAGACGAGGTCGAGGTCGCTGTCGAGGCGCTGGCTCTGGGTGGGGTTCACGACGAACTCACCGTGGATGCGACCGATACGCACGGCACCGACTGGGCCTGCGAAGGGGATGTCCGACACGCAGAGAGCGGCGGAAGCACCGTTCATGGCGCAGATGTCCGGATCGTTTTCGCCGTCAGCGCTGAGGAGGATGGCGACGACCTGGGTGTCGTAGTAGTAGCCTTTCGGGAAGAGCGGACGCAGAGGGCGGTCCGTCATGCGGCAGGTGAGGATTTCCTTTTCCGTAGGGCGGCCTTCGCGCTTGAAGTAACCGCCGGGGAAGCGGCCTGCTGCGGAGGCTTTTTCCTTGTACTCAACGGAGAGGGGGAAGAAGTCCTGGCCGTCCTTCACTTTCGTGGCGGAGACAGCGGTGACGAGGACGATGGTATCGCCGAGACGCACGGTAACGGCGCCGTCAGCAAGCTTGGCAAACTTGCCGGTTTCGATTTCGAGGGAACCAGCACCGAGCTGGATTTTTTGTGTATGAATGGCCATAGGTTGGCTTGTGTGTGTTGTTTGGTTTGGGTGAAAATAGAATCCAGGCTTCAGCCCGGCAGGGATGCGCGAGAGTGCGCATCATGCAGCATGAAACATCGGCTGTGCCGACATGCGTGTAGTAAGCAGCCTGAAACAGAAAAGGGGCGATGCACGTGGCATCACCCCTCGTAAAATTCTGTTAGCGGCGGAGGCTGAGGCCTTTGAGCAGCTTCTGATAGCGCTCGTTGGCGGTCACCTTGAGATAGTCAAGCAGCTTGCGACGACGTGCGACCATCTGAAGCAGGCCGCGACGTGTGGAGTGATCTTTCTGATGCGCGGCGAGGTGCTGCGTGAGATCGTTGATTCGCTTCGTCAAGAGAGACACCTGGACATCGGCGCTGCCGGTGTCTTTTTCGTGGATCTTGAAGGAGGTGGAATCGGTGGTGGTTGCTTCGCTCATGGTTCGTTTGAATGGCCGGACAACTTGTCAGGCGGTGGGATAATCTGGGATGTGGGGCTGCGAAGGAACCATAGATGCTCTTTTTGGCAAGAGGGAATTTGGGAGTTTTGAAGGGGAAGTTTACGGTTGTTTACAGTGGTTGACGATTGTTAACAGTGGTTTTGGAGTCGGAGGGAGAGAGGCGGTGATTTGAAATTCTAGAATTCTTGGGCTGGATTTGCGGGGGACTTGCCAGGGGGGGGATTTGGATGCAGTTAAGGCCCCCTTCCCTACCTATTTATGTCACGTACGTACAAACTCGCAGTCCTCCCCGGAGATGGTATCGGCCCTGAAGTCATGGCCGAGGCGCTCAAAGTCCTTGATGCTGTTGCCGCTCGTTCCGGGCTTTCTTTTGAATACAACCACCAGCTTGTGGGTGGTGCGGCGATCGATGCTGTGGGCAAGGCGCTGCCGGCTGAGACCGTGGCCGCGTGTGAGGCGAGCGATGCGATTCTTTTTGGCTCTGTCGGTGGTCCGAAGTGGGAAAAGCTGCCGCCGAACGAGCAGCCAGAACGCGGTGCGCTGCTGCCGCTGCGCAAGCACTTTGGCCTGTTTGCCAACCTGCGCCCGGGGATCTGCTACCCTGCCCTGACCTCGTCCTCGCCGATCCGCCCGGATCTGGTGGAAGGTGGTTTTGATGTGCTGTGCGTGCGCGAACTCACCGGTGGCATGTATTTCGGCCAGCCGAAGAGCCGCACGACGCTGCCGGATGGCGACATCGAGGTGATCGACACGATGGTTTATAAGAAGAGCGAGATCGTGCGGATCGCGCATGTGGCCTTCAAGGCTGCGCAACTGCGCCGCAAGCATGTGACGAGCGTGGACAAGGCGAACGTACTGACCAACGGCGTGCTGTGGCGCGAGACGATGGTGGAAGTGGCGAAGGAATACCCGGACGTGACGCTGGCCCACCTGTATGTGGACAATGCGGCGATGCAGCTGATCAAGGCTCCGCGCAGCTTTGACGTGCTGGTGACGGAGAATCTCTTTGGCGACATCCTGAGCGATGAGATGGCGATGATCGCGGGCTCGCTGGGGATGCTGGCGAGCGCAAGCCTGGGCAAACCGAAGGGAGACGGGCTGTATTTCGGTTTGTTTGAGCCTTCGGGTGGCACGGCACCGGACATCGCAGGCATGGGCATTGCGAACCCGATCGCGCAGATTCTTTCGGTGGCGCTGCTGCTGCGTTTCTCGCTTGGCCTTGAGGCTGAGGCGGCGAGCATTGAGTCGGCGGTGAAGAAGGTGATCGACAGCGGGCTGCGGACTGGTGACATCTACAGCGGCGCTGCTGGCACGAAGAAGGTGAACACGAAGGAGATTGGCGAGGCGGTTATTGCGGCGCTGTGATCTGAGAGTTCTGAAAGATTCATTACCGCACCGAGTGACGAAAAGTCGCCGGTGCGGTTTTTTTGTGGAAAGAGCGCCGGTTGATTTGATCAAGGTCGCTCATGTTCTGAGTCACTGCGACGCGGCAAGAAGGAATGCCTTCGCTGTTTATTCGAATGTGGCTTCCTCGTGAGGCTGGGATGATATGGAGGCGCTGATCGACGGACAGGAGTGTCCATCGTATTAGCCGTTCACGACATTCACCGGCTTGCCTGCGAGGAAGGCCTGCAGATTCGCGGCGGTGATGTCGATGAGGCGGGCGCGGGATTCGCGGCTGGCCCAGGCGACGTGGGGGGTGATGAGGCAGTTTTTGGCAGAGAGAAGAGGGTTGTCGGCCTTGGCGGGTTCGACGGAGAGGACGTCGAGGGCGGCGGCCGCGATGCGACCGGAGTTGAGGGCTTTGGCGAGGGCGGGTTCATCGACGAGGGGGCCGCGGCCGGTGTTGATGATCATGGCTTCGCGTTTCATGAGGCCGAGGGTGCGCTCGCCGACGAGGTGCTTGGTGGCATCGGTAAGGGGGCAATGGAGGCTGATGACGTCTGACTGAGTGAAGATGTCGTCGATTTCTGCGGGAGTGACGCCAGTTGGAGGTGCTTCTTTCCAAGTGCGTTTGGAGGCGAGGACTTTCATGCCGAAGGCGACGGCGATGCGGGCGACGGCGCTGCCGATTTCGCCGTAACCGATGATGCCGAGGGTGCGGCCGGAGAGTTCGATGATGGGGTGATCCCAGTAGGCGAAGTCGGGGCATTTGACCCAGCCGCCGGCTTCCACGCTCCTGGATGCGTGGCCGACGTGGTTGGTCATTTCCAGGATGAGGGCGATGACATGCTGAGCGACGGCGGGGGTGCTGTAGCCGGGGACATTGGTGACGACGATGCCGTGCTCCTTGGCGGCGGCGACATCGACGATGTTGAAGCCGGTGGCTGTGACACCGATGTATTTCAGATCTGGCAGGGCGGCGATGATTTCGCGGGTGAGCGGAGCTTTGTTGGTGATGACGATCTCGGCTCCGGCACAGCGGGCCACGGTTTGATCCAGCGGCGTGCGTGGATGCACTTCACAAGCGGCGATGGCTTCGAGGGGCTGCCAGGAGAGGTCGCCGGGGTTTGCGGTGTGGGCGTCGAGAAGAACGATTTTCATGGGAGCGTGATCCTATGGCGACGATTTGGCGGTGCTCCACTCAAATTCGCCGCAGGAGCACTCCGCCCAGCAGCATGCCGAGGGCGCTCCAGGCGAACCAGTGGCCGATGGGTTGCAGTTGCTTGGCTGGTGCGAGTCCGGCGGTGATGGTGGCGGTGTCGTATTTCGGCAGGGCGGCGAGGCTTTCGGGTGTTTTGCCATTGAGGCGGTATTCGGCGGGGTAAGGCGAGTGGTAGTGTTTTACTTCGAGCTTGTCGTGATCGCGGTCGTGCATGCGGAGGCTGAGGTGCTTGCGGGTGCCGATGGGGATGCGGGCCTCATAGCGACCGAGGCCGGTTTCGCGGATGGTGACGTCCTGGGTGTTGCCGTTTTCATCGAGGGATTGCGCGTTCCAATGAATGCCGGAGACGGGTGCGCCATCGTCGCTGCGGCGGTCGATTTTCATGACCCATGCGCCATCGCGGATTTCGCCGCGTGATTCCATGCCTTCGACGTCTGCTTTGCGCAGGGCACCGCGAAGGACCTGGGCCCAGAAGCGGCCGCAGCCGTCCCAGGCGAGCCATTCGCCGCCCCAAACTTCGGTGAAATCGCCCGTGTAGGCGAGGCCGATGCCGAGACCGAAGCGGCCGACGGCGAGGAGGGGATCGCCATTCTCCGCGCCGAGGAGGACCTGCGCGGCGGGTTTGGCCTCTGTCATGACGTAGCCGAGAACGACCGGGAGTCCTTCGGATTCATAACCGGCGAGCATGGGATGCTCGGTGATGCCGATGTGGGTGAACACGCCTTCCTGCACGGCGCTCTTGGAAGCCTGGGTGGTTTCTTTGGTGAAGATTTGCGGGAGGGTGGCGGGGTCGTTGCTTTCGTAATAGCGGCCTTTGCCGGCTTCGGCAATTTGTTGGAGCAGTTCGCGGGCGGCACCCTCGCCGAGACCGACGGTGGAAACTGTCATACCACTGTCTACCATCTGCTGCACGAGGCCCAGGTGATCGGCGTCCTGAGTTTGACCATCGGTGAGGCAAATCATGTGTTTCACTTTGGCGGTGGTGCGCTCCAGCATGTCTTTGGCGGCGACCATGCCGGTGTACATGAAGGTGCCGCCGCCTTCGGCGATGGAGTCGATGGCGGCCTGGATGGTGCCCTGCTGTGAGGCCGGGGTCATTTCACAAATGATCTGGGCCTGATCGTCAAAGGCGACGACGGCGATCTGATCCTGGGGGCCGAGGAGTTCGGCGGCGCTCTTGGCGGCCTGGCGTGCCATTTGCAGCGGAAGGCCGGACATGGAGCCGCTTTTGTCGATGACGAGCGCCATGGCTAGTGAGGGTTTTTCTTTTTCCTTTTCGAAGCGTGAGACGAGTGGCAGGACTTCTTCGACGGGGGATTTGTAGTAGCCACCGAGGCCGAAGCTGTTTTCACTGCCGGTCATCACGAGGCCGCCGCCGAAGTCGGAGACGTAGCTGCGCAGGAGACTCATCTGGCGCGGGGTCATGTCTGTGGCGGACATGTTGGCGAGGACGATGGCATCGAAAGAGAGCATGTCTTCCATGCCTTCGGGCAGGCCGCGTTTGCCGCGGAGATCGACATCGAAGTCCTGCTCCTTGAGGGCGCGAATGAAGGGGCGCATTTTTTTCTCGTCCTGATGGATGACGAGGATGCGGGGCTTGCCACGAACGGTGATGGTGGTGGTGGCCTGGTTGTTGATGGGGAAGTGATCGCGCTCGGGAATGATCTCCGCACTCCACACGCTGGGGCCGGGGGTGGTCATTTCGGTATCGAACCAGACGCGGGCATCTTCGCCGGGTTTCAATGCGACGGTTTTTTCCTGGACGGCGACGCCTTTGTTGAGAAGGCGCACGCGGGTGTTCATGGGCTGGTTGGCGATGACACGTGCGGTGAGGCGCAGGACTTCGCCGTGGAAGGCAAAGGGTGAGGTGCTTTCGAGACTGACGAGTGCGGCTTCGGGTTCGCTGAGGGTTTTGAGAGAGGCGAATTTCACGTCCACGCCTTCACGCTGAAGTTGTTCGAGCGATGAGTCCACGCCGGACTCGGTGTCGATGCCATCGCTGAAGACGATGAGGCGTTTGGCTTTGCCGGCGGGGAAAGCGAGACGAGCAGCGAGGAGGGAGTCGCCGAGGCGGGTGTGGGAGCGGAAGGCATCATCGGCGACGCCTTTGGTCCAGTCGTCGAGCATCTTGGTGAAGTCGGGGAGCTTTTTGTCGCGCAGGCCATTGGCCATGGCGAAGAGGGCGTGGGTGTCTTTCGGGCGCAGGGCTTTCACGCCGGCCTCGATTTGTTTGAGAGCGTCTTTGGCGGATTCGAGATCGATGGACTGCGAGACATCGACGAGGAAGACAACGTGGGCTTCGTCGGTTTCCTCGCCGGCATAGGGCTGGCAGAGAGCGAGAGCGAGGAGGAGGACGCCGAGGATACGGAGGGCGAAGGAGGTGATTTTGAGGCCGGTGGGGCGATCAACAAGGGAGCGCCAGTAGCCCCAGGCTGCGGCGAGGAGGATGAGGAGCCAGAGGAGAGGAGTGAAGGTGGTGAAGCTCATGCTTTGCGCACCCCCAGCATGAAAAGGTGATAACCGGCTTTCAGCGGCATGGGCGTGGCATGCGGCGATGTAGCGCGGAGGGCTGATTTCGCAGCGGTGCTGACTCGGTGTCGGAATTGCCTTCGGCTGTCTGACGGCTCCGAGCTACAATCCCGAGCGCTGACTGTTGGAGTAATGCTCATCCGACTTTCCTCCTATCGTAGAGGATGGACTCGGTAACGAGGACGCCGAGGGCGAGGACGAGGAGCCAGTAGCTGGGGGCTTCGCCGCTGGCGATGGGTTTGACGCTTTCTTTGAGGGTGTCGTTTTTCAGGAGGCTTTCTTCGGGGGAGACGAGGGAGGTGGCGAAGGTCCAGGAGCCGGCTTCGTGGAAGCCGGTGGTGAGCATGGGACCGAAGGGAGTGGGATCGGCGCGACCGGGGACGCGGGCGGTGGAGCCGGTGGGGAGCGTTGCGGGCGGCATGTCCTCGCGGTGCGTGAGGTGGGCGGCGGCGTTGTGGATGAGGACGGGGAACCAAGCGCTGAGATAGAACTGCGCGGCGAGGGGATCGAGATTTACGACGCAGACGGTTTGTGCGCCCTGACGCATAAGATAGATGAGCGGCGGGCCGGATTCATCGGCGACGAGGACGACTGCGCCGGTGGGAGCGGTGATCTGACGCGCTCCGGCGAAGGTCATGGTTTCGGCGTCGAGATAGCGGAGGAGCGGGTGATCTTTGGCGAGGACCTTGGGAACAGGCGCGGCGATTTCTTCGCCGACTTTGGACCAGACAGGGGATTCGCCAGTGGGCTGGAAGACGACGGTGCTGATGTCTGCAGGCACCTTGCCTTTGCTGAGCATGAGCGTGGCGGATTTGGAGTCTTGCGCGAGGGATAGAAGCTGATCGCTGCGCTCGAAGGCGCTGACGGCATTTTGGAAGAAGAAAGGATCATCGGCGAGGACACCGACGGGGACGGGCTGACGCGGTGGGACGTAGAGGTAGGCGGTGTTGTCTCTTTCGAGGGCATCTTCCAAGCCGAGCGTGGCGGTCCAGCGCCCGGCAGGAGCGTCATCGAGGGTGAGAGTGACGGCGGGGTTTTCGCCGGGCTGCAAGGTGACTGGGATGATTTTCACCATGCGGTTGGAATCGACATGCGTGAGGGTGATGTCGGTTTTGACGGGTTCGGTGAAGGAGGAGACCGGTAGGATGAAGAGGCCGAGGCGGGCGGGGCCGCCGGGGACGCTGCGAAGGTCGGCGCGGGCGATGCCGATGTTTTTGGCGGAGTCGGAGATGCGGAGTACTTCGACGGAGGGAAGGCGGTCGGGCAGGTCCAGGCAGCCGTCGGTGATGAGCAGGACGCGGGTGTCCTTCATCCATTCATCGCCGGGTTGCAGAGCACGCAAAGCTTCGACGCGGGATGGGAGTTCGGTAGGCTGGATGGAATTTACGGCTTCGAGCAGGGCTTTGCGATGACGGGTGGGGTGCTCGAGCATGCGCGTCACTTCGGCGAAGGAAGCGACGGCGGCGCGCTGGGTGCCGTTCATGCCGGCGATGAGATCGCGGGCACGTTTTTTGGCTTTTTCGAGACGGGTGGTGGTGCCGTCTTTGGCAGACATGGAGGCGGAGTGATCGACGACGATGAGGAGGTCTTTGCGTTCATCTCCGGCGAAATCCGGCTCGGCCAAGGCGAAGGCTATCGCTGCAAAGGCAAGGGCCATGAGGAGGAGGGAGAAGACATCGCGCAGGCGCTTGAAGAGGGCGGAGGCTTTTTTCTCGGTGAAGATTTTCTGCCAGAGGAAGAATGCGGTGACGGGCTTTTTGCGCGGGCGAACCTTGAGGAAATAGATGGCGGCCAGCGGTGCGAGGGCCGCCAGAGTCCAGAGAAATGCTGGGGCGAGGAAGGTCATGTGACGAGGCCTCCGCGACGCAGGAGGTCGGTGATGACGGACTCAAACGACACGTCGGTACTGGTGGAGAGGAAGCCGAGGCCGCGTCTGGCGCAGGTTTGTTTCAGACCGAGATTCCATTCGGCCACGGCGTCCTCGTAGAGTTTGGCTTCGCGAGGCGAAATGGTAACGCGTTCGCTGCGGCCGGTCTCGACGCATTCGAGGGTGACGTCCCCTTTCCACTCACAGCGGAGGTCATTGTCGTCGAGGGTTTGCAGGCAGAAGACCTCGTGCTTATGCCATTGCAGGCGGCTGAGGCCTTCCTCGTAGCCACCGGGCAGGAGGAAGTCTGAGATGACGCAAACGAGGCCTTTGCGACGATGGCGCGCTTCAAATTCTCGAGCGCAGGCGTTGAGGTCGGTGTTGCCTCCGAAGGTCTGGGCGGCGTCCAGGGAGCGCAGCAAGGGGATGACTTGGTTGCGGCCGCGTGATGGCTCGAACAAGGGCTGGAGGCGATCGGCGAGGCCGTAAACGGCGAGGCGGTCGAGGGTATTGAGCGCGATGTAGCCGAGCGCGGCGGCGAGCTGTTTCGCGTAGGTGTGCTTGGTGGCCATCGAGGGACTGCCATCGACGAGGAGGTAGATGGTGGCGTCTTCCTCCAGTTCGAAGAGCTTGATGAGCAGAGATTCGAACTTGGCGTAAACGCGCCAGTCGATGCTGCGGTAGTCATCACCGAGGGAATACTGGGCGTAGTCGGCGAAGGTGATGCCGGCGCCTTTTTTGGTGCTGCGACGATCCGACTGCAACGAACCGCCCAGGATCTTGCGCGCGAGCAAGTAGAGGGATTCGAGGCGGCGGATGAAGGCTGGATCGGTCAGGGTCATGCCTTCACCTTTTCGATCACATCGGCGATGACTTCGTCGGTCTTCACGCCTTCGGCCTCGCCTTCGAAGGAGAGGAGGATGCGATGACGCAGAGCCGGGGTGGCGGCTTTGGCGATGTCTTCACGAGCGACGTGGTAGCGGCCATCGAGCAGAGCGCGCACGCGGGCGGCGGCGAGGATGGTCTGCGCACCGCGTGGGGAGGAGCCGTGGCGCACGTATTTTTTCACGCGGTCGGTGGCGTTCGCATCGGTGGGATGAGTGGCGCGCACGATTTTGACGAGGTAGTCCTGCACGCTGGCCTCGAGCGGGACTTCACGCACGACCTCGCCCATTTTTAGAATGTCATCGCCGGTGGCGACGGCGTTGATTTCGGGGGTCGTTTTGCCGCCGGTGCGGTTGAGGATTTCGATGAAGTCGCCGTGGCTGGGGACGGGGACGTAGAGTTTGAAGAAGAAGCGGTCGAGCTGGGCTTCGGGGAGCGGGTAGGTGCCGTCCTGTTCGATGGGATTCTGGGTGGCGAGGACGAAGAAGGGCGAGCCGAGATTGTGCGAGGTGCCGGCGACGGTGACGCGTTTTTCCTGCATGGTTTCGAGCAGGGCGGATTGTGTCTTGGGCGTAGCGCGGTTGATTTCGTCGGCGAGCAGGACGTTGCAGAAGACGGGGCCCTGCTGGAACTCGAAGACTTTCTGCCCGCCGCGCTCGACGAGGATCTGCGTACCCACGATGTCAGCGGGAAGAAGATCGGGAGTGAACTGGATGCGCTGAAATTTGAGGTGGAGAGCTTTCGCCAAAGTGTTCACCAAGGCGGTTTTGCCGAGGCCGGGGACACCTTCGAGGAGGACGTGACCGCCGCATATGACGGCGCTGAGCACCTGCTCAATGATGTCCTGCTGGCCGACGATGAATTTGGAGACTTCGGCGCGAAGTTTTTCGAATGTCTCTTTAAAGTGAACGACGGAAGCGGGTGTGTCAGGCATGTGGATAGAGGAGAGAAATGACGAACGAAAAAGCGACCTCAATTGGTCAGCTACTTGGCGGCAGGGGCTGCGGCTTTTTCATCGCCTACCTGCTGGATGCCTTTGAAGTATTCTTTGACGCCTTCTTTGACTTCGGCGGGCACGTCTTCGCGCTGGATGAAGCTTTCGACCTGACGCTGGAAGGCTTTTTCCTGAAGCGTGGCGGTGCGGGTGGCGCGACCGCTGCCGCTGTCGGCGGATTCGATGCTGGTGTTGCTGGGGCCGCTGCCTTTCTGGCCGGTGAGCTGGTCGCGATTGCCGTTGTCCTGTGTGGCATCGCTTTCGGCACGACGGCTTTCAACCGAGCCGGAACCGGCTTTTTTGCCGCCGGGCTTGGTGCCCATGCACTGGCTGAGGCTCTGACATTCTTTGTTGCACATGAAGCCCTGGCATTTGCCTGCGCACTGGCTGAGGGACTGGAGCTTCTTCATCATGTCCCGCTTGGCGGAGGACTGGCACATGCTCTGGGTGAGGTTCTGCAAAGCTTGATTGGCCTGGTTTTGACAGGACTGACACTGGCTTTGATTTTGATTTGGGTTCTGCTGCTGTTGCTGGAGCTGCTGTTCCAGATTTTGCACGGACTGCTCCAGAGCAGTCATTTGCTGATCCATGCTCTGCTGCCCCTGGCTGCCTTGCTGGCCCTGAGACTGCTGCTGATTCTGGCCGCTTTGCTGGGCGTTCTGGTTCTGGCTGGACTGCGACTGATTGCCTTTGCCCTGATTCCCCTGCTGACCGGTGCGCTGCTGGAAATTGCGCGCGGCGGCGGCCATGCGCTGGGAGGCGGACTTGAGTTTGGCGAGCTCTTTCTGGGCTTCGTCGGGTTTGCGGACATCGGCCTGAAGCTTCATCTGGCGCAACTGCTCGGCGGCGTGGCGGTAGTTTTGTTCTTCGAGTGATTTGGAGATGGGCTTCAACTCGGCGGTCTGTTTCATTTCCTGCGCGGCTTTGGCGAGAAGCTGTTCGGTATCGCGCTGGCTGAGTTTTTGGGCGGCCTCGGTGATCTTGCGTTCCAGTTCGGCGTACTGGCGCATGGCTTCTTTGCGATCCTTGGTCTCGCGCAGTTCTTTGACCCATTGGCGCCACTCGTCGGGATGCAGGAGTTCCTTTTCATCCTCGCTGGCGGTTTTGAGCAGTTCCTCGACCTGCTTTTCGAGCTCCTTGTTGATCTCGTCACTCTTGCTCAGGGTCTCTGTCTCCAGTGCGAGGCGTTCGAGAACAATCGGCGAGTCTTTTTTGAAGCCCATGACGAAGCAGGCCATGAGCAGCACGCCGGCGATGGTTAGCATGCGACGAGGCCACTGGACTGGGATGCTGCGTGGGGAAAGCTCCTGCACGCGCACGGCGGTGGCTTCTGCCTGAAGGGCGATGAACTCGCCCTGACGATGTTCGTCACTGAAACCCAGGTGGGAGCTGATGGCGTCTTTCAAATCGAAGAGTTCATCGGCGATGCGTGCGGCCTTGCGCTGTGAGGCGCGGCCGAGGAGCCAAGCTGCCAGAGCCATGACGGGCAGGGCGACCGCCGCAGCGATGTAACCGCTGGCGGGAACGGCGTAACCACGCAGCACCCACACGAGGCACCACAGGCAAAGAGCCGAGCCGATGACGAGGAGAGAGCCGCAGAATGCCCGGACCAACCAGGCAAGATCTAGACGTGCTTTCACAGCTGACAGAAACGCGAGGATTCGATCGTGAGCAGGCATGGTATGCGGAATTGCTGAGGGTTTTACCAGAGTGGGACGTGCGAGACAAGATTTTGCTTGGGACTATTTGGAAAGGCGGGTGATGGCCGAATCCACGGATTTTTTAACACCGCCCCCCAAGCGCTTCTCGTCGAGCGTTTTAAGCACTTGCAGCGCTTCCGGTTTTTTGCCGGTGCGTTCGAGAAGTTCGGCTTGTTTCACGGCATAGCCGGCGGCGAGGCCGTAGTCCTTTTCGTTTTCTTTGCGAGCCTGCTCGAAAGCAAGCGCATACAGCGGTGCGGCGGCCTCGTGTTTTCCGTTTGCGGCCAGGAGGTCGGCGGACTCGCCGGCAGTGCGGCCCATGCGGGGGAGGGCTGTGGCGATTTGTGCCGCCACGGGAGCGAACTCGTCCGGTTTGAAGACGGCGCTTTTTTGCACGATGTCATTGATGAGATTGGGGATGCCCGGGCCGGCGGCGGGATACTTCGCGGTGCACCATTCATCCCTGGCCACGGCGGCGATGAGCCCGGCGCGCTGCTCCGGCGTGAGGCGCATCTTTTTCTGTGTGCCTGAAAACTGGCGAATGCAGGTCCAGATCTCCCAGCGTTCCGCCACACGTTTTTTGAAATCGCGGCGATCCTCCTCCTGCAAGCCTTTGCGCCATGATTCGAAAACAGCGGGCTCGTTGAGGATGAGATGGATGAGCCATTTCTGCGTCACGCAGTCGGCCACGTGCATTTCCCGAAGATCGGCAGGGGTTTTGGCAATGACGTACTCCAGGAAAGGCAGGACAGGGCGGACGTCCGGTGTGCGACCAGCCTCAGACTCTCGAGACCAGAACCAGCCGCCGACCCAGGTGGGCCCCCAGCCGGTTTCTTTGACGGCGGAGCGCTGGTAGTAGCTCTGGCTGTAGCGGGCGGCGAGCGCGCGATCATAGGCGGCGATGTTGGGCTTTACATCGCCATGAGCGGCCTTCCAGCCATAGGAGAACTGAATGGGCTTGAGCTGGCGCCAGTGCTCCCAGGTTTGATCCATGGCCGCCAGGGCCTCGATGTCGGTTTTGGCGGCGACTTCATCGACGGCGTCGTGAATCAGAGCAGCGGCATCGTAGAAGTTGCAGATGATCTCGACGCAGTCTTTGCGCATTTCTTCATCGGTGAACTTGGTTTCCTTGAAGCGCAGCGCGAGGTCTTTGAAGCGCTCCTCGCGGTTTTTAAAGCCGGGAATGGCGGCCTGCTCGGGCTTGGTGGGATCTTTGACGTAGGAGAGGTAGATCTCTCCCAGCAGGGCCAGGCCGGGGTCGCCACAGGCGGCTTTGAAGGCAGGCAGGTTTTCGATGATCTCCCTGCTCCAGAGAAGCTCCTTTTGCGGGTCCATCAGGAAGCCGCGCCATTCGGCCTTGAAATGCTCTGCAGCGAGCTGCGGCTGACCGCCAAGCATGAGACTGACGATGCCCGACTGCTCATTGCTGAACGTGTGGTGGTGCTGGCGAAGCATGGTGCGCATCCAGTCATCGTTTTTCGCACGGGCGGTCATGCGCAGCATGCTGTTGATGACCCAGTCGTGGGGTTCGTATTTGCTGAGACCGCCATTGGCGAGACGTGCGAGCCATGCATCCCAATGCTCCTGAGCGGAGGCCTGCCATGCGGCATCGACCGGCAGAACATTGAATGCGCGCATGATCCAGCCGTATTGATACCCATGGATGCAGTGCTTCTGCTTCATGGACTCCAGTGCGGCGGCAGCGCCGAGTTTTGCGCATTCGGGATCGATGCCATCATGCGCCCAGTAGGAGAGAAAATGCACGAGGGCCTGACGCACGCGCGCATTGGCCTTGTCTGCACGCAGCAGAGTCCGGCCATATTCCCACATGGGCTCCAGGCCGCCGAGTTCCTCGATTGCTTTTTGGGCAGCAACATTCTGCCGCGACTGCGCATCTGTGCCGAGAAAGAAGCGGCCCGCGTAGTCAAGTTCGCGACCCAATGCCGCCTGCGGGTGAGTCGCGGGCATTTTGGCAGCATACTTCATGGCGGGTACGCGCAAGCTCTGGGGCAGCTTGAAATAGAAATCATAGAAGGCCAGAGGCAGAAGCGTGTGTGGTGTGTCCTGCATGACCTCCGCCGTGCGATTGAGCACAGCGTCAATGCCACGCCCCATGGCCGCAGCGCCGCTGTTATTGCGCCAGATTTCGATCAAGGCCTGGCCATAGCCGCTGTTGGCCGCCCAGCCGTCCGAAGAGAGGTTTCCGGTGGTGTCCTCATGGCAGAGGCGCATGACGAAGGCCATGGTCTCCGGCTTGGGCCACTCCGTCTTGAGTTCGTCCAGAATGTGCGAACGGCGAAACCAGCCATTGCCGCCCATGTTGTTGCTCCACGATGTATCATGGGCTTTGGCCTCCATCAGTTCACAGGCATGGAGGAAAAGCTTTTCAGCCTTTTCGAGATCTCCCGGAATGAGGGATTTCAGCATCGCTTTGAGCTTGTCTGAGAAGCTGCCGGCATCCGTATGGACGTCCTCGATGCGCACGGCGGCAATCCAGCGGTCGACCTCGTCCATGGACTTCCTGCGTTCAACACCGAGAAGCGGATCGAGCACCTTCACCAGGGCGGGATCAGCACCGGAGGGCTGGTTGAGCGCGGGGATCTGCGACTTGAGGAGGCTCATGAAAGCGGGAGCGCTTTTTTCAGGGAGCTTTGCCACATCCGCAGCACGGCGTTTCAACATGGCGGAAAGCGGGCCTGCCGGAACATCCTGCAGGAGGGCCTCACACAGCTCCACGCCGAAAGTGCGCTGCTTCATGCCTGCCAGTTTTGGCCGCAAGTCCCGCAGGGTGTCGCGATTTTCCCGCAGTTTTTTGAAGAACAAAATCTGCAGGCAGTTTGGATCTTCCGGGAGGCTAAGATTCTCGGCGGCTCCCATCCAGCCCATGGTGCTAAGGGCGGCAAAAGAGTACTCAGGGGACTTCAGCACCCTGCTCATGCTGCTGCTGCTGTTGGCCGTCCAATTTGGATCGCTGGTGGCACCGACGAGAGTCGCCATCTGAAGTCCGGCGCCAAATGTGGCAGGTTTTCGGATCATGCTGTCAATGATCCGCAGCAGGGAGTAGGCGGAGGGGTTGTTGTAAGAGCCGCCACGTCCGTAGCGGGTGTCGATGGTGCTCTTCATGGTCTTGGCCCAGGTGTTCTGGTCATTGCCAAGAGCCCCTGAAATAATTCGGGCAAAGAAGGGCTCCATTCCGGCTTCAGGACGAAGCTGCTGGCGCAGCCCCAGATAGTGGGAAACGGAGTATCCTTCGCTGAAGCTGCGATTTTGTTTCATGCTGCCAGCGATGATTTCATCCAGAGGCAGGCCTTCGATGGCGCGCTCCCCCCAGCGATCGATCAACCATACCAGATGCGGTTCTTCACCGTAGTTTGAACTGACACGACTGGCGGTGGTGAGGAATGTTTTGGCGCTCTGGACAAAAGCCTCGGGCGGGCAGGACCAGACATTCAACTGAGCACGCAGAATGCTCTGCTGAGTGCTGTCCAGAGCAGCGCCGGCCAGCGGCATGATTTCCTGTTCGATGCGCTGTGGTTGCTTCTCCTTCCAAGCCTTCCAGACGAGAAATTCCGCCGGTGTGGGCGACCACAGGCCGGTCACCTCCTCATAGTAACCAAACCGACGTGTCGCAGAGCCGCCGCGCAGCGCACGAGGGGCGGACCTGGCCTCCTGGAGCAGGCGTTGGGCGGTGGCGGCCAGCTCATCGTTCTTTTTGCCCTCCTGAATCACCAAACAGGCAAAGCGACGGAAGCCCTCCTCCGCCAGAGAGGGATGCTTCATCAAGGCCTGACAAATATGGTCATGCACTTCACGCCGCTGGAGCGCCTCAGGGGATGTCGGGGAGAGGCTGGGATCATCATCATTTTCCTGAGATGATCCCGAGCGGGCATACAAATACCCGAGGCGGGGTCCCCGGTAGGTTTGATTGGCGACGATGGCCGGAAGGTCGATCATCCACTCAAGCCCCCTGGCAGGAGCCCCGGGCGGCGCAGATTCCAGCATGCCGGCCAGTGAAGTGACGACATTCATGCGGCCTTCAAAAGGCATGGTCTCATCCCTGCTGAGCATTTCGGCGATCTGGCTGCCGACACTGCTTTGCTGGTAGGCGGAGAGGGGCACATCAGCCATGAGCTTCACGGCGCGAGCCGAATCCTTCGCTGCGGTCAGGGCGCACAGGCGCAGACGAGCCTCGAAATGTTTCGGGCTCATTTCGACGACCTTCTCCAGCAGCTTGATGGCGTCGGGCTTGTGATCGACGAGTTCCAGGAACCGGGCCTGCTCGAAAAGTTTTGCCACCGTGGCATTCTCTCCCGGGTCAAAAACGGCCTGGATCTTTTCAAAGATGCCCGGCCTGCCAGCGAGGCGCATGATCTCCTTGGCGCGGCTGGCGGCGTAGCTTTGATTGCCATTGCCGGCAAACACCAGAGCAAGGCGCAACTGGGTGACGGCCTCCTTCACGATAGCGGCTTCATCTTTGCCTGCGACGAGCGCCTGAAGCTTCTTGGTATCAATGCTGGACCCGCTGACGTAGCTGGCGGTGCGCTGAGTCAATGAGGGTGCCACCATGGCGATGCGCGCCCACTGCTCCGCCTCGTCGCTCATTTGCAGTGTCTTCATGGCGGCGAGCAGCTCGTCCTTCTGCTCCGCAGTCACGCGTGCGCTGCGCAGGCGGCGGAGAGCCATTTGTGCGGGCTCCAGCAGCGGGCTGCCCGCCTGGGGCTTCAGCTTCAGCGCCGCATGTGCGAGGGCGGCGTCAAAAGCAGGACGGACACTGGTGGGAATGTTCATGCCGGAGGCGCGGATGAGCAGCTCGGCCACGCGGTCGTATTCTTCCTCAATGCTGAACCAGGAGGCCGCGAGCAGAAGATCATCCACGGACGGATTTGGGGAGGAGATAAGCTGGGTGACTTCGCGTGTCACGCGCTCACGGTAGCCGACCTTGTAAGACAGCAGGGCACGCAGGGCGGGAGACTTGATGCGCTCAATGAAAGGCTTCACCTCGGCATACTCCTCGGGTTCCGGCTCCAGCTTGTCGGTGTCACGCGGATTGTAGATGTCCTTGCGGCCGAAGTAGAGCACCAGAGTGGTGGGCAGAGTCGTCCCGCCGGGAAACGGCAGGCGGACCAGCATGTCGCCGGCAGGGGTCAGGCTGCGTCGATTGAACTGAGAGGCGAACTTCGCCCATGACTGCCGGGTGGGCTCATGCTCCGTCCAGATGCGCACCTCGCGCTCCAAGAGGGCGACAAATTCCTCCCATGCTTTCTGGGTGCGACAGGCATTGGCTGCATTGGGCACGCCTGAACTGTAAACCTGGGCCTGCATGCCCGGATCGGTCTGGTCGAGTTGAAGCAACAGCATGGAGAGCATGCGGCGGCGCAGGGGCTCAGGCAGCGTGTAGGGTGGACCTCTCTGCTCCATGCTCTGATTGCCGCCGATCAGGGATCCCAAATAATACCTCCCCGCGAAAGACTTACGCATCTCCTCCGGCGACATTTTTTCCAATGCGTCCATGGCCTCGGTGAGCAACAGCGCGCCTTTTTCGCCATCTGTGACCACCGCATGTCTGGCGGCCTGAAAGGCGAGATCGGGGTATTTGGATTTGAAATGTTCAAATGCGCGGGCGGCGATCTCAAAAGAAACGTTTTCCCCATTGCTGATGGAATAGGCCAGGATGACGTCATCATTGGGATATTTCTCCAAGGCGTCTGCGCTTTCGCGTATGCGGTAGTACTGATCCATGTCGAGCACATCGAGGTATTTGGCGCCGGGGACACCCGAGCTCGTGGCCGCAGCAACCCATGCCGCCTTTTTCTGCGTTCCCTCCCCCTTCATGAGGGTGACTGCATGAGCCACTGACATGGAATGAAGGATGTCCAGGGTGGAGGGCGCCATCACCGCCTTGCTGGCGTTCTGCCCTGAGAAGCGCATCGAGTTTGAACGATAGTTGTAGGCCTGGTAAGAGCTTCCTCCCGTCAGTCGAGCCAAGTCTGCAAAGCCCTTGGGCGTGAGTTTCTCCAACCCTTCGAGGTAATCGTTTCTGGACGCGGCGGTCTTTGCTGCAGCGGTGACGGCAGGCAGTTCCTGAGTCTGTCCCATGAGGCGAATGAAGAGGGCCATGGCGGCATCAGCCCTGCCCTCCTCCTCCAGCGCGACTGCCTGCAGATAACCGAGGCGGTAGTCGTCTGGAAAGCGACGCAGCAACGGCTCCAGGAAACTGATGACGCGCTTCCAGTCCTGCTGCGCCGTCATGCTTTTAGCCAGGGTGAGCGCGTCGTCGGCATCCATCTGCGCGCCGCCGGCGAGTTCGTAGAGCATACGATAGCCGGTGCTGGCATCGCCGTATTCGATTTCAATCGACGCGATCATCTGCTGCACGCGCCCGCCTTTGGAGCGACCGGCGACGCGCTGGAGTTCTTCGATGGCGCGCTTCCACTGTCCCATGTCCAAATCCATGCGTGCGATCTGGATGGCGAGAGTGGAGTCATCGGGGCGCAGCCGGAGCGCCTCACGCAGGGCACGCTCCTGCTCCGTGGTGCTGCGGGCCACACGATAGATTTCTGCGAGTGCCAGCCAGGGAGAAGCGTCGGCGCGATTGGTGCGCTGGCGTTCGAGGAATTTTTCCGTGAGCGCTTTCAACTGGCCGCGATCACTGGCCAGGCGGGCCAGGGTGGCGACCCAGCGCATTTTTTCCTCGGGCTTGTCCTCCTTTTCAAACAGCGAGAGGTAAACCCGCTCCGCGTCGCTCATCTGGCCTTGTTCGATGTAGCCGGAGGCGAGGGCGTCTGCCACGGAGTCGTCGTCTTCAAATTTACGAGTGGCCGTCTGAAGCACCTTCAAGGCTTCGCGGCCTTTGCCACTGAGCTGAAGCAGTTTTGCTTCGCGCAGCCAAGGAGAAGCGGAGCCGGGAGAAAGCGTCTTCCATTCCGCCACCCACTTGAGCGCCTGATCTGGTTTGCCCGAGCGCTCAGACAGGTCCACCAGACGCTGAATGTTGGTGGAATTTCTGCCTTGGGGCATGGCGATGAGTTTTTCCGCCTCCTCCGTGGCGCGCAGCCAGTCCTGGCGGGATTCCATCAGCTTGAGCAGGCGCGTCTGCGCCGCTAGGGCATGCTCCGCTGGAATTTCGCGAAGGGTTTTCTCCGCGCCAAGGAGGTCCTGCTTTTCTTCCAGCAGGGTGGCGAGGAGGATGCGTTCCTGCACTGTCGGGGAGCTCTTTTGCAAAGAGGCCATGGTTTCGGCAAACTTTGGCTCATCGGTCTTCAAGCAAGCCACGGCCTGCCGCAGCGCATCGTCCATGAAGCTGACGTCTGTGGTAGCCCGCACGCGAGCGAGAGCCCACGGAATGGCATCCACGGTTTTCTTGGCGCTGAGGGCGGAGTTGATGAGCAGCCCTAGAAAGCGCTCGTCGGCTGCGAACTCGGGCTGGCGCGCCTGCAATATTTCCAACGCCGTTTGTGGTTCGAGGCGCGCCATTAGGGCCTGCCCCACGGCCATGAGCTGGGAGAGATCGCCATTTTTTGCCAGGGTTCGCCAGATTTCCAGTGCGGCATCGCGTTTGCCGCTGCGGTGGAGATAGTGGGCCTGGGCTTCTTTGGCCGCAGTGCTCCCAGGAAAACCCGTGACCATGCGCTGATAGGCGAGGGCGGCATCGTCACCGCGCTCCCAGCTTTCATAAAGTCGTGCGACGCGGAGGTGATCAAACTCGGCGGTGTCTTTTGCGGCCAGAAACTTCTCCAGCGTCGCCTTGGCGGCGGGTTGGTCCTTGGCACGTTCTTGCAGGGTCGCCAGGCGGATCAGGAGTTCACGATCATCCGGAGACTGTTCCATCAATACGTTGGTTTGCGCGATGGCCTCTTTGAACTGCTCAAAGCGAGCCAGCAGATCGAGGTAGCTCTCGCGCAGCTCCCGCTGGCCCGGTGTTTTTTGCAGCAGGGCGGCGTAGATGGTGAGGGCCTTGTCCTTTTCGCCCAGCTCTGCCAGAACCCGTGCGCGCTGGCGCTCCAGAGCGGTGCGCTGTGGATGGGCGGCCTGCAGCTTTTCCAGCTCCTTGACCAGCCCGCTGAGGTTTTCATCGCGACGAAACATGGCTTCGATCTGCGCCAGCACTTCGCCTTCGATCCAGGTGCCCTGCCCGGTGTCTGCCAGAGTTGAGGCGAGGAGGGCGAGCGCGGCGTCCTTCTTGGTCGCGCGGAGCTGGATCTCGGCCAGACGCAATTGGCGCACTGCTTTGGCGTAAGAGTCTTTGGTCTTGGCGATCAATGCGAGCATCTGTGCCTCCGCCTCGGCAAACAGCCCTTCGTCGAGCTGGAGTTCGACCACTTCCTCCACCAAGTCTTCGTCATCTGCGTTCGCTTTCACCAGATCCCGCCATGCCTGAAGGGCGGCTTCCGGTTTGCCGGTGCGCAGCAGCCAACGGCCGCGCACCTGGCCGATGTCGCGGGCCAGATCTGCGTCTGCGCCGCCTTTTTCCGCTGCAGTGAGCGATTTTAAAGCGGCTTCGAAATTCATCATCCTCGCCTCCAGTTTAGCGCGTTGCAGCCAGGCTCGTGGGTTCGTCTGATCGCGCTCCAGAGCCGAAGTGTAGGCTTTCAAGGCTTCGGCTTCGTTGCCGCGCTGGTCGTGAAAAATGGCGAGGACCAGCAGATCTGCGGTGGTGCTGGTGCGCTGGCTCAAAAACTCCGCCAGAGAGTCGGCCGTGCCTGTCTCCATCCATGCCGAGTAGAATCTGTCGTAGACGAGGCCGGGCTGAGGACGCTTGAGCAGCATCTGGTGATATTTCTCCGCCTCAGGAGCCGGAGGGGCCGCCTGTACGAAACATGCCAGAGCCGAGGCGAGGAAAAGAAGCCGGATTTTCATAAAATAAATTTACAGAGCCTTTTACCAAATATCCTATGCCAAGGACAAGATAGAACCGCAGCCAAACGAGATTCATGCAAGACAGGCCGTGCATTCCGCGCATACTCGACCTCCCAACTTTATCCGTCGTCATGCGTCCCCTTCTCATTTCTCTCTTCACCCTTGCCTGCCTGTTTGCCGTCGCCGCCCCGAAAGAGGAGGTGAAACCGCTCAAGGTTCTCATGATCACCGGCGGCTGCTGCCATGACTACGAAAACCAGAAACTGATCCTCAGCGAAGGCCTCAGCGCGCGGGCGAATGTCGAGTTCACCATCGTTCACGAAGAGGGGCCGCAGGGCAAAAAGGACAAAAGCCACAAGATCTCGATCTATGAAAAGGACAACTGGGCCGAGGGCTATGACGTGATCCTGCACAATGAGTGCTTCGGCGGGGTCGAGGATGTGGCGTTTGTGGAACGGATCGCCAAGCCGCACCACGAGGGCGTGCCGGCGGTGATGCTGCACTGCTCCACCCACAGCTATCGTGCGGCCAAGACGGACGAATGGCGCAAGTGCATCGGGCAGACCTCGATGAGCCATGAAAAGAACCGCGATTTGAACGTGAAGAACATTGCGGAGGAGCATCCTGTCATGAAGGGCTTCCCGGCCGAATGGCTCGACGCCAAAGATGAACTGTACAAAAACGAAAAGCTCTGGGAGCATTTCGTCCCGCTGGCCAAAGCCTATGGCGAAGACACGAAGATGGACCACAACGTCATCTGGGTGAACGAGTATGGCAAAGGGAAGGTCTTCGGCACCACGCTTGGCCATGGCAACGAAACCATGCAGTCCCCGGTCTATCTCGACCTGGTCGCGCGAGGCCTGCTGTGGGCCTGCGGCAAGCTGGGTGAAGACGGCAAACCGCTGCCCGGCTACGAAGCGAAGCAGAAGTAGTTCAGCCGGCCTGCAACACCTCCGCCAAGGTCTTCAACAAGGTTTCGGCGGAGTAGGGTTTTGGGATGAAGTGTTTCACGCCGGCGGCCATGGCCCGGGCGACCATGTCTTTGACGCCCAAACCGCTGGCGGCGATGATGCGAACCTGAGGGTTCATGCGCATCAGTACCTGAATGGTGGCGAGACCGTCCATGACAGGCATCATCATGTCCGTGAGGACCACGGCTATTTCATTCTGGTGAGCGGTAAACAAGGTGGAGGCCTCGACTCCATCCGCCGCGAGCAGCACACGGTAACCAAAGGCATCCAGCGTCTGACTGATGATCTGCCGAACCGTGTCTTCATCATCGACAACCAGCACAAGTTCTCCGCTGCCGCGCGGCAGAGAGGCGCCCACAGGAGTGACGTCCTGCATGTCTGCTGAATCACTGGCGGGCAGGTAGAGCTGGAATTTGGTGCCCTCTCCCATCTCGCTGTGCACCCGAAGGAAGCCATGGTGGCTTTTGATGATGGCGAGTGTGGTGGACAAACCCAGGCCGGTGCCTTTGCCCAGTTCCTTCGTTGTGAAAAAGGGCTCAAAAATGCGCTCGACCACATCTGGCGGCATGCCGGTGTCGGTGTCCTCTACCTCGATCAGCACATACGGGCCGGGCTTTGCTTGGGTGCTTAGCTCACCGGATTGCCCGTCCAGCATGAGATTGCTGGCAGAAAGCTTGAGGGTGCCGCCATTGGGCATGGCATCACGAGCATTGACGCAGAGATTGAGCAAAACCT
The DNA here is from genome assembly GCA_017301975.1 of Verrucomicrobiota bacterium. Taxonomy (GTDB): domain Bacteria; phylum Verrucomicrobiota; class Verrucomicrobiia; order Verrucomicrobiales; family Verrucomicrobiaceae; genus Prosthecobacter. Next base: position 67,074 of record JAFLEI010000020.1, on the reverse strand, counting down.
GATGCAATTGCGTGGGGTCGCCCTGAACGCCCCAGAGACTGTTCTGGATCGTGCTGCGCACCTGGATGTTTTTCAGAAAAGTCTCATTGGCGATCTTTTCGATCTCCCTCACGAGGCGAGCCATCTCGACGGCAAGCTGCCGCCCCTCCACGCCCCGGGCAAACGAAAGGACCTGCTGCACCATGTCTGCTCCGCGTTTTGCGCTGTTTTCGATGGCCGAAAAAATATTGAGCCGTCGTTCATTGGTTTCCTGCAGTTTCAGGAGTTCAATGGACATCATGATGGGGGTGAGCACGTTGTTGAGGTCGTGCGCAATGCCACCTGCCAGCGTGCCGATGCTTTCCATGCGCTGCGAGCGCAGCAACTGAGCCTCGACCTGCTTGCTCTCGGTAATGTCCTCAGCCGTGCCGACAATGCGCAGAACTGTGCCATGTGAGTCGCGCACGGGAAAGGCACGGTCATGGATCCACCGCAGGGTGCCATCCGCACGCAGGATGCGGTAGCGCTCGTCATATTCCCCGCGTGACCGTTTGGAGGCGGTTGCCTGAGCGACGCGTTCGCGGTCTTCGGGGTGGACGGAATTCAGCCAACTGAGGGGGTCCGCATAAAGGCTGGCACAGGTGCAGTGCCATATTTTTTCATACGCCGGGCTGACGTAGATCATTTCGGTGCCGGTGGGGTCGGTCATCCAAAAGACCTCCTCGATGGTTTCTGCGAACTGACGGAAACGCTTCTCGCTCTCGCGCAGGGAGATCTCCGCCTGCCTGCGCTCCACACCTTCCAAGGCCAACGATACCAGATTGGACATGGCCAGGGCAAAGGTCTTCTCATCCGCCGTCCATTCCCTCACAGTGCGGACATGCTCAAGACAGAGCACGCCGGTGCGAAGGCCGCCAACAATGATGGGCACATCAAGCATGGCCCGGATGCCATGTGGATGGAGGTAGCCCTCCCGAAACTCAGAGGTGCCGGGGTTCTGGGCAGCGTCATCCGCAATGATCATCTCCTGTTCGGCGAGTGCGCGAAAATAGTCCGGATAAGCGGCGGCTGAAAGTTCCTGGCCGGAGGAGTGGCGGCCCTCCTCCCACTCATATAAATCCACACATCTGATGGCAGAGCGGTCGCTGTTGTAGCGCCAGATGCTGACGCGGGAGACATTGAGGGTCTGAGCAGCACCTTCGGCGATTTTACGCAGCAGTAGCAAGGCATCGTCACCATCCCCTGCCCAGTGGCGCGTCAGTTCGATCAAAGTCTTGCGCTGCCTGATGAAGCGTTTGTCCGCTTCGCGCAGCTCAGCTTCACGGCGGCTGAGGTCGAGAGCAAAACCGATGTCCGCAGCCAGCTCGTCCAGCAAAGCGAGTTCATCTGCGTCGAAAAACTCGGTGGTATCGGCATACAAATTGAACACGCCGATGGTCTTGCCCCCTGATTTCAAAGGCAGCGAAGCCATGGAAAGATAGCTCCGGCACAGGGCATCTGTACGCCAGCACGCGGCCTCGGGATCATGCTCGATGTCATTGCAAACCGTGTGCAGTCCGGACTCCAATGCGCGTGAGGTGATGGCGCAGCCGGCGGCGGACTGCGCCCCATTGATAACAGCCTCAAGCATGTCCAAAGTCTCCTGGGTGGCGCCTATGTGTGCGGCGATTTGCAGGCGCCCCGTGTCAGAGTCCAGGAGACCGACCCAAGCCAGGCCAAACAGGCCTTTTTCCACGGCGATCCGGCAGGCCGCGGTCAGCATGGCATCCTGATTCTTTTCACGCACAATGGTCTCATTGATCCCGCTCAGCATGGCATGGAGACGATTAAGCTGCTGGATGCGCCGATCCGCTTTTTTACGTCCGGTAATGTCCTGCATCTGGGAGACGAAAAACGCCGGGGTTCCCTGCTCATCGTCCACCATCGAGACTGTGAGGAGTATCCAGACCACTCCCCCGTTCTTGTGGAGATAGCGCTTTTCCATCTCGAACGTCTTGATCTCATGACGGAGCATTTTCTGCACATTGGCGACATCCATTTCCAGATCGTCCGGGTGCGTGATCTCCTGAAAGCTGACGGAAAGCAATTCAGATTCGGTGTAGCCGACGATTTCACACAGGGCCCGGTTGACACGCAAAAAGCGACCATCGGGAGCGACAAGCGCCTTGCCGATGGGGGCATTCTCAAAGGCGGTGGCGAAAGTGGCCTCGCTTTCACGCAGCGCTTCCTCCGCCCGTTTGCGCTCGGTGACGTCCTGAACCGTGCCAAAACACCGTGAAGACCTGCCCAGGTCATCAAAGAGAATCTCCACTTTGACGAGCACCTGCGCCTCCCGGCCGTCTGCGCGTTGCACACGGTATTCAAACGGTTCAATGACCGAAGCAGGGCGCGCGTCCAGCAACTGCGCAAGATAGGCGTCGTGCCGCCCACGGTCATCCGGGTGGATCATGGGCAGCAAGCGCTCATAAGTGATCACGACGGACTGTGGCTGAAGGCCAAAAATGCGATAGAGTTCGTCTGACCATTTGATGCCTCCGCCGGCCACCGTGTATTCCCAGCTGCCAATATGGCTGATTGACTGAGCGCGGCCGAGATCTGCGCTCATCTGGGTCAGGGCGGCCTCGGCCCGTTTACGGGCACTGATGTCCACGAAGGTCGCGACCACGTGAGGCTCGCCTTGAAATTCGATGGTCTCCATGCTGGCGATGACGTGGAGAAACTCGCCACCGCGAGCTTGAAGCGCGAGCTCGATGTCTCGCACGGAACGATGCTCTTCGAGAGACTTGCGGAGCAAAGCGGATGATGGCTCGTCAAGCAACGCGAGCTCAATCATGGAGCGCTCCACCGCCTCCCCGCGCGTCCATCCGACAAGGCTGGTGAAAGCGTCATTGACCTCCACGATTTTTTGATCGCGTATGCGGCCAATGGTCAATGCAACCGGACTGCTGCGAAACGCTTTGATCAACCGCGTTTCCCCCTCACGAAGCATTTCCATGGCCTGCTTGCGTGCGGTGATGTCTTCAGTGAACATGACGAGTCCGCCGATCGAATCATCCGCCTGACGCCATGGCTGGATCTCCCAACGAATCCAGTCTGTCCTGCCATCCTTACGCACAAAAGCCTCTTCATCACACTTCTCAATCTCGCCGGCGAGGCAGCGCTGATGGATCTCTTTCCAGCGGGGGGAAATTTCAGGAAAGACCTCGTAATGGCCGCGACCAACGATGGACTCGTCCCCGAGACGGTAATCCTGCATCCAGCGACGGCTGACGACGAGATACTTCAGGTCACGGTCGAGCATGGCAATGGCAGCAGGGCTGTGCTGAGCATAGAGACGCAGCTGTTCCTCACGCTCGCGCAAGGCCCGCGTATGTTTCCGAACCTGTCCGGAAAGAACCCAATTCCATCCGGCGAGCAATGCGAGAAGAACCACGCCCCCGAGAGCGCCATAGCCGAGATATCGAAGATACCGGGTGCTTCCTAATTTCTGCCCGAACCACTTCTTTTCGATCCGTGCGAACTCAGTGCTCCCGACATCGGCGAACCCCTTTTCAATCAACCGCAAAAGACCGGCATTCTCCTTGCGCACAGCACGATGAAACTCCCCGATGCTGATCGGCTCCGTCATCCGGAATTCTGACTCCATGCCCAGCTTGTGAAGAAAGTAGAGAGCCGGAGGCTTGTCGGCGACAAAGACATTTACTTTGCGCTCCAGGGCGGCGGTGACGATGGCTTCATAGTTTTTGAAGAGCAGCAAAGGGCCGATGCGATTGGCCTGAAGGTGCTGCACAATCGAATCGCCCGCCTTGGCTGCCACCGGAAACCCTTTCAGTGAAGAAAGATCGGTGATGCCACCAATTGTTGTGCGAAAAAATATCGGGACCTGAATGGAGGCATACGGCCTGGAAAAAGCCAGGTAGGAGGCACGTTCGGCAGTTTCAAAAACCGTGTCAATGACATCAAAATCCCCCGCCTTCATCCGCTCCACCGCCAGCCCCCAGTCCATGCCGTGAATCTCAGCCGTGATTCCCGACACCTTTTCCCAAGCCCGCCATTGATCGATGATGATGCCCTGCAAAGCACCTTCGCTGTCTCTGAAAACATAGGGTGGATAGTTGTCATCCATCACCACACTGATCTTTCGCGGCGGAGCCGGCTGCTGAGCGAAAGCTGGAGCGCACAAGCACGCGAATGCAAGGCAGGCGGTGAGTCTGCCCAACCGAAGAAGCCCATGCCAGACCGTGCTGATTCGTCTGCTCTTCGAGGCTGCGCACCCTGATCCAGAGAGCACCTTTGCGAAGGTGCTTCCAGACGTCAGGCTATTCGCTTGTCCGATTGCACAAGCCTCATCCGAACTGGCCGCAGTAAACGAGGTATCCGCCATGCTTCACCTATGTCAGGGAGTGTAAGATCACGAAGGCCAAAATACCTCATCCGTCACGTGGAGTCTACCGCTTTGACCATCAAGGCGGTGAAGATTTACATCTTTGCCCTAAATACCCGATTACAAATGACATCACAGCGGGCGCTGGACATGAAGAACTGAGTCCAGCGACTTGAGGAGCGTCTCCGCTGTGTAGGGTTTGGGGATGAAGTTTTTGACGCCTGAACTGGCTGCTTTTTCTTCCATTCCCGCCGCATTCATTCCGCTGGCGGCAACGATGCAGATCTGCGGATTCATTCTCATCAAAACCTGAATCGTGGCGGGCCCGTCCATGACGGGCATCATCATGTCTGTGAGCACCAAGGCGACCTCCGAGCGATGCTTGGAGTAGAGGGAGACGGCCTCTGCCCCATCTGCAGCCAGCAAAACACGGTATCCAAAGGTTTCCAAAGTCTGCTTGGTGATCTGCTGCACGGCGGCCTCGTCATCGACCACCAGGATCAGTTCACCACTGCCGCGTGGCAGCTCATGTGACACCGAGGCTTCAACTTCCGCCTGTTCAGACATGTGAGCAGGCAGGTAGATGTGAAACTTGGTGCCTTTTCCAAGCTCGCTTTCCACGCGGAGAAAGCCGTGATGGCTTTTGACGATGGCCATGACGGATGAGAGACCAAGGCCGGTGCCTTTTCCGAGTTCTTTGGTGGTGTAGAACGGTTCAAAAATGCGTTCCATCACCTCAGGCGGCATGCCCGTGCCATTGTCCTCCACCTGAATGTGAAGATAGCGCCCGGGTTTAGCGCCGGCGATCATTGATGCGCACTGGCCATCCATCACCATGTTTATGGCGGAGAGTTTCAACTGACCGCCATGCGGCATGGCATCGCGTGCATTCACACAAAGATTGAGCAGCACCTGATGAATCTGCGTGGGATCTCCCTGAACCACCCACAAGGGAGAGGGGATTTCACAGCGAACCCGGATACATTTTAGGAAGGTTTCGTTGGTGATTTTTTCGACTTCCTTGAGAAGATGGGCGACCTGTACCGCGAGCTGCCTGCCCTCAACACCTCTGGCGAAAGAGAGGACTTGCTTGACCAGATCGGCTCCGCGGCTGGCACTGCATTCGATGGTGTCGAGGATTTCGTGCTTTTGCGCGTTCTGTTCCTGGAGCTTCAAGAGCTCAATGGACATCATGATGGGGGCCAGCACGTTGTTAAGATCGTGCGCGATGCCGCCGGCCAGCGTGCCGATGCTCTCCATGCGCTGCGAACGTAAAAACTGCTGCTCCAGCTTTTTGCGCTCGGTGATGTCAGTGTTGATGGAGAGGATGGATTTGGGGCGGCCCTGGGGATCTTTGATCAGGGTCCAACGTGATTCAACGATCACCAACCGTCCTTGCTTGTCGTGCTGCTGCATTTCACCGGCCCATTCCCCCTGAGCCATGACGGCATGCATCACGGCGAGAAACTGCGCCGGGTCGCGGTTCAGCAGTTCCTTCTGGGAATGATCGAGCACTTCTGCGGCCTGCCAGCCATAAAGCCTTTCTGCGCTGCGATTCCAATACAGGATGCGATGTTCATCAGGGTCGCACACGATGATGGCGTCCCGCGCCTTGTCCAAAAGAGAGGCCTGCTCCCGAATTTTGTCCTCGGCCATTTTGCGCTGGGTGATGTCCCGCAGGATGCACTGCAAGCGGCCGTCTGGAAGAACCGTTGAGCTCACTTCGGCAGGAAACTGAGAGCCATCTTTGCGACGGCACAGCCACTCACTCCGCACCACTTCGCCTTCACCCAGCTGTTCCACCTCGGGCAGAATGCGCACCATTTCGCCGGCGGCAACGATATCGACAAAGCCCATCCGCCCGAGTTCTTCACGAGTGAATCCCAGCATCTGGCATGCTGCTGCGTTTGCTTCGAGCAGACGCCCGGCAGTGTTCGAGACAAGGATGCCGTCAGAAGCTGATTCGATGAGCGTGCGGAACTCAGCCTCGCTCGCCCGGAGGGCAAGCTCGGCCTGCTTCCGGGTCGTGATGTCTTCGGAAAAAATGATGATGCCTCCGATGGTGCCGTCAGCCTGACGCCACGGCCGGATTTCCCAGCGGATCCAGTCAATGGAACCATCCGCGCGGACGAATTTTTCATCGTCACTTTTTGCAACCTCACCGGCCATGCAGCGGCGGTGGATCTCGACCCACCTGGCGGGCACTTCGGGAAAGACATCATAGTGGCTGCGGCCGGTGACGGACTGATCCCCCAAGCGGTAGTCCTCCATCCAGCGGAGACTGACGACGAGATATTTCATGTCACGATCCAGCATGGCGATGGCGGCCGGGCTGTGTTTCACGCAGAGACGCAACTGCTCCTCTTTCTCCTGCAGAGCGCGCGTGCGTATCCTGACCTGGCCTGCCAGCATCCAGTTCAAACCGATGAGCAGAGCGACCAGCAAGACGGCCGCCAAAGCGGCGTAACCGAGACTGCGCAGATAGGGATGTCCATCGAGCGTCTGCCCAAACCACTTTTTCTCGATCCAGCCGAGTTCTCTCACGCCGACATCTTCGAAACCTTTTTCAACCAGTTTCAGTAGCCTGGTGTTGCCTTTGCGAACCGCCCGATGGAACTCGCCGATGGTGACGGGATCAGACATCCTGAACTCATCCCCCAATCCCAGCTTTTGCAGGAAGTACTGAGCGGGCGGCTTGTCCATGACGAAGACGTTCACTTTGCGCTCATTGGCCGCCGTGATGATGGACTCGTAGTTGTTATACAACAACATGGGGGTGATCTCGTTTTCTTGAAGCAGCCTGACTGCGGTGTCTCCCAGCCTGGCCGCGACAGGAAACCCCCGCAGGGAAGCCAGGTTATTGATGCCAGCGATTGAGGAACGGAAGAAAATGCAGCCCTCGATGGTGGTGTACTGCCTGCCGAAATCCAGATAGGCCGAGTGCTCCGGCGTTTTGAACATCGCGTCGATGACATCGAATTCGCCTGCCTTCATACGACGCACGGCATCGTTCAAGTCCATGCCATGGATATCAGCGGTGACGCCAGTGCGCTTTTCCCAGACGCGCCATTGGTCGATGATGATCCCCTGCAGCCTGCCCTCATTGTCCCTGAAAACATAGGGAGGGAAGTTGTCATCAGTCACGACGCTGATGGTGTGAGGGACAGCCGGCTCCTGGCCTGCAGCAACCAGAGAGATGAGAAGGAAGGAGAAAAGCAGCAGCCTGAAGCACCTGCCGGCGGGCGCTTCAAGCCAGCTTCGAAGGTCGAGAAAACGCCCCGCCAAACATGGTGATGGAATTTGTTTCATCCAATTACGGGGAGGAGGTGCGCTGCGTGTTCAGAACTTTGTGAAGCATTCTCAGCAATGTCTCCGCTGTGTAGGGTTTAGGAATGAAATCTGTGACACCTGCGCTGGTGGCCTTGGCCACCATGTCTTTCACGCTCAGGCCGCTGGCGGCGATGATGCGCACGTTTGGATTCATGCGGAGCAGCACCTGGATTGTAGCCGGGCCGTCCATCACCGGCATCATCATGTCCGTCAGCACGACTGCGACCTGCTCTTTATGAGCCGCATAGAGGGTGGATGCCTCCACACCGTCCACCGCAGGAAGCACACGATAACCGAATGATTCCAAGGTCTGGCCGGTGATGTGGCGCACGGGTTCCTCGTCATCGATCAACAGCACGAGCTCCCCGTTGCCGTGGGGGATCTCGGTTTGCACAGGAGGAGGCGGGCTTGATCCTTCCGCCATTTGTGCCGGCAGATAAACCTGGAACTTGGATCCCTTGTGCAATTCGCTGGAAGCACGAATGAAGCCTTGATGGCTTTTGATGATGGCCAGTGCGGAGGACAGACCGAGCCCCGTGCCTTTGCCAAGTTCTTTGGTGGTGAAGAATGGTTCGAAAATGCGGTCCATGACGTCCGGCGGCATTCCTGTGCCGGTATCTTCCAGCTCGATGAGGAGATAGGGACCGGGCTTTGCGCCGGGAATCATCGCCGCGCATTGCCCATCCAGGAGCTGATTGGAGGCGCTGAGATTCAAAACGCCGCCGTTGAGCATGGCATCGCGTGCATTGACACACAGATTGAGCAGCATCTGATGTATCTGGGTGGGATCTCCCAGAACTCTCCACAGGTTTGCCGGCACGTCACTGCTGACCCTGATGTTCTTGTGAAAGGTTTCACTGGCGATCTTTTCGATGCCTTTGAGAAGATGCCCGGCCTGAATCTCCACGCGCTGCCCCTCAACCCCCCGTGAAAAGGAGAGCACCTGACGGACCATGTCAGCCCCGCGCCGCGCGCTGTTTTCTATGGTTGCGAGCACTCCCATCCGCAGGGCATCCTGCTCGTGAAGTTTCAGCAGTTCGATGGACATCATGATCGGAGTCAGCGCATTGTTGAGGTCATGGGCGATGCCCCCAGCCAATGTCCCGAGGCTCTCCATGCGCTGGGCGCGCAGCAGTTGTTTCTCGACTTCTTTGCTTTCGGTGATGTCGGTATTGATCACCAGAATGCTGCGGGGCTGGCCTGCGGCATCACGCAGCAGCGTCCAGCGGCCTTCGACCGTCAGCTTGCGGCCATCTTTGGCCACCTGCTGCAGCTCTCCGTCCCATTCCCCGGTTTGGATGACTTTCTCAAAGGCGTGCAGAAACACATCGGTGCCATGATCTTTGATTTCGGTCACGAGCCGCCCGACCGCCTCCGCAGCGGCCCAGCCGTATAGGCGTTCAGCGCTCTTGTTCCAGTAGGTGACGCGGTGATCAAGGCCGCATACCAGGATGGCGTCCCTGGAAAGATCGAGCAGAGAGGCTCTTTCGTATGCCGCCAGCTTGGAGGCCTCCAGCTCCTGGGTGCGCAGTCTCACTCGTTCCTCGAGACTCTGCAGATGGGATTTGGATTCCAGCAGCAACCGCGATTTTTCGGTGAGTGAAATGGCCAGTTGCAGAACCTCAATGATATCGAAAGGCTTCTTCAAAATCAGCATGCGATCACGTGGCTTGATCTGCTCCTGCACATCGCTCCAGCAGCAGTCTGCATAGGCGGTACAGATCACGATCTGCATGTCAGGGCAGACCTGCCAGATCCGGCGCGTCGTTTCAATTCCGTCCCAGCCCGGAGGCATGCGGACATCCACAAAAGCCATGGCATAAGGCAGGCCTTCCGCCTGCGCACGTTGGACCATCTGCAGGCCCTCCTCCCCTTGGGATGCGGTGTCGATGGTGAAAGTCTGTTTGGCGGCCGGTGTCCGGACAGGAGCGCCAAACAAAGCCGCTTCGTCGGCTGCGAGGGCGTCATCCACGGGAGTGACCGGCGCCAAAATTTTGCGGAAGTCATCATGGATGGAGCGGTTGTCATCGATGACTAAAATGCGGCGATGAGCCGCTGTGGTGGTTGTCTGAGTCATGGTCGGATTAATTTTCCAGAGGCAGGGTCAAGGTGAAGGTGGCGCCCAGACCGGGACCATCGCTGTGAGCCTTCAAAGTTCCGCCCAGCTCCTTGGCGGCCAGTGCGCCGCTGTGCAGGCCAAAACCGTGCCCCAGTTTTTTGGTGGTGAAGCCATGGGAAAAAATGCGGCTGAGGTTCTCCGGAGCGATGCCTGTGCCATTGTCGATCACCGCAATCTCCAGCATGCCTTCCTGGTTTTGAGACACGCGCACCGTCATGCGGCGGTCGCCTTCGCTTTGATCCAGGGCGTGCTTGGCATTGCTGAGGAGGTTTACGAGAATCTGCATGACCTTGTGCCGGTCTGTTTTCAAGGGCGGAACCTGGGCGATCTCCCGGTCCACATTGACCTCGTGCCGTGTGAAGCTGGCGGTGTTGATGCGGATGCTGTCCTCCACCAAATCCGCCACGGAGATCACTTCGACAACGCCGGTGCCACGAGCGTAGCGCTGCTGCATGGCCACGATCTCCTTGATGTGATCGATGTTTTTTTTCAGCATTTCCATTTCCTGAAGGATGGCCTGCTGGGGCTCCGCGAGATGGACTGCCAGCTTGAGCAGGTAGTCCGGCAGCATCTTCCCGCGTGGATCGGTGGCAAGGAAGGCGGGCAGATCTGCCGAGTTCTGCTGCAAGAGCTCCGCCACGTTTTTCAGGCTTCCGGTCCTGAACTCGTGAACCTTGCTGGTCGCAAGCTCGGCCGAGACCCCAACACTGTTGAGCACATTGCCCACATTGTGCAGGACGCTGGTGGCGACCTCCGCCATGCCGGCCAGACGGGATGTTTCCAGGAGTTCCGCCTGGGTCTTGTTCAGCTCCGCCGTGCGTTCCACCACCTGCCGTTCGATTTCCACGTGGCTGCCTTCGAGAGTGGCGCGACGAAGAGCAATCTCGGACATTTCCTGGAGCATTTTGCGGATGGCGACAAAGAGAATGACGTCTTCAAACAACACCCATCCAGCATGCTCGACCCAGCGCCAGGAACTGGCGGTCAAGACGCCAAACACGGACTGCGGCCAGTAGAGATCGCGGATGAGATGGTCTCCGGCCACCACGATGGTGGCCGTCGCGAGCACACGCCAGTCACGATAAAAGGCGAGAAAGGCCAGGGAGCCGAAGATGTGAAAATGAGTCTCGATTCGGCCTCCGGTGAGGTGGATAAGCAGGGCCGAAGTGAGCACCTGAGCCACGGCGATGACATGGCGGGTGAGAGCCTGGCCAGGATGACTGCGGGCCAGCCATACCGGAAAACCGCTGAGCGCGCCGCCGAGGAGAATCGCGGCCCAGACGTGGATGTGCACCTGACTTGAGTCCCCGATCCAAGTCTTGGGAGAAATCCACAAGGCAGCCGCGATGCCCGCGAGCCACTGGGCGATCATCAACCGGGCGAACAACCGGTCTGTATGGCAGTGCAGATCATTTTCCGCCGCGCTGAACAGCTCGGAGGCACGCTGCTGCAGCGCTGATTCCGGAGTCGAGAGCGGTCGCGCAGGAGGGGCATCAACCAGCGGGGAGCTTTGCGGGCGATGGCCACCGGCAGTGCCACGGAGCAACGCGGTTGCAGGGTTCAACGAGTGGTCTTGTGGCAGGGAATTGGCGGCTACGGCTGACATGCGGTGCATTCTGTTTGGAGTTTTTCCCCCGCCAGCGCACAGCCGAAGACCGGCGAGCTGGTGACATGGCTGGATTTTTGCTTCAACAAACTCTCAATGGCGTCTCGTCCGGGATTGTCCCCGGAATGGCCACGGGCGAGGGTGATGCCGCCGTGAAAAACGAGCAGGCCTCCGGCATCATAGAGCAACGTCAGGCCCGAGGTGGCCGCCTGGAAACGGCCGGCTTCCTCGCCGTGAAGATCGACATTCACCTGCACTCCTGGAATGGCGGTCGCGGCATGCCATAGATCTGTTTTCGCCCAGTCTTCGTCCATGCCCTCCGGCTGGATGAACCACACCTGCGCGCCGAACTTTCCCTGGCAGTGTGCCATGAGCTGTTCCAGTTCGCCAAGGGTTGCACGGGAGCAGGGGCAGCGCGGATGTAAAAACATCACCAACTGTGCCAGCCCGGGGGCACGCTGCGCGTGACTGGTTTCCGGCCATTGCTCGGGCGGTGTGCCGGTGATACCCGCCGTGATGGAATACTGCGCCATCAGCAGGCTGCCCGCGAGAACGACCAGCAGCCAACACCCTGCAATGATGCTGATTTTCAATGCAGCAGAGCCTGAACGCAGCGGAGCCCCCAGCTTGCCGGATGCAGGAGTGGAATGAGGCGAATTGGATGGAACGGGGCTGATCACCCCCAAACATAAGGGTCAGCGCCAAAGCCCCCCAACTAAGCCAAGCTTTAATTAGTACGACCGATCCGCTTAGTGCCTAAGCGGCATCGATTCTGGTTTTTATTCACTGAGTTCCAACGGGATGTCATCGGATTCCGAGGAATGGTCGATCTGGGGAGTGGGCACAGCTCTGGCCCCGTTGAAGCTCTCGCTGTGGGCATGCTTGTAACCGGCAGGATCGAGTTTCTGCCAGAGCCGGTCCCTCCTTTCGCTGGAGCATGCGGAAAGGAGGCATGTGGCCAGCAGCATGAGCTGTTGAAAACAGAGGGGATAGAGAGGCTTGCGAGTTTTCATCAGAAGGAGGAAGGGGTTATTTCTGTCCGTAATACGCGTCCGGTCCATGTTTTCGCAAATGATGCTTGTCCAGGATGTGTGAAGGTATTGAGCCTATGGAAGGATTCAGGGTGGCCGAGCCGAGGGCCATCTGAGCGCACATTTCGAGGGCGATGCTGTTTTTCAGCGAATCGAGCGCATTTTTGCCAAAGGTAAACGGGGCGTGATGGAGCTGAAGGACGGCGGGCATTTCGAGGGGGCTCAAATTCAACTCGCGCAGACGCTCGACGATGGCGACGCCGGTGAAATGTTCATAGTCCTGAGTTACTTCCGAAGGAGTGAGAGCGCGAACGAGTGGCACGGTGCCGTGGAAGTGATCGGCGTGAGTGGTGCCGAAGCAGGGAATCTCCCGCCCGGCCTGTGCGAACATGGTGGCATGCAGGCTGTGAGTGTGCGTGATGCCGCCGATCTCTGGAAATTCCCGGTAGAGGACGAGGTGCGTTTTCGTGTCAGACGAAGGCCGCAGCCGCCCCTCCACCACACGGCCTTCGAGATCGAGAACGACGATGTCCGAGGGGGTGAGAGCCAGATAATCCACGCCGCTGGGTTTGATGGCCCACAAACCGGAAGCGCGGTCGATGCCGCTGACGTTGCCCCAGGTCAGGCGCACGAGGCCGCTGGGTTCCAGGGCACGATTGGCTTCACAGACTTGTTCGCGGAGGTCTTGGAGGGTCATGGGTGGCATGAAAGCCCAAAGGTCTTACAATTCCAGCAACATAAACCGGCGTTCGGGGCGTTAATACATTGATCCTTGAAGGTTGACGTGGGGAACGCCCCCGTTGACCTGTACCGCACAAACACATGCCCGCCTCCGCCGCCCCCCCTGCTGTTCCTGATCAGGAAGCCATCGCCAAAGCCTCCCTCTGGGTGGCCCCGCTCCGAACCGAAATCGCCCGCGTGCTGATCGGGCAGACCGCCCTGGTGGACCGACTGCTGGTGGCGCTGCTGACCAATGGCCACGTGCTGCTCGAAGGTGTGCCGGGCATCGCCAAGACGCTGGCGGTGCGCACGCTGTCGGGAACCTTGAAGGCCAAGTTCCAGCGCATCCAGTTCACCCCCGACCTGCTGCCAGCGGACGTGATCGGGACGATGGTGTACCATCCGAAAGACGGCACGTTCACGCCGCGCCTGGGGCCGATTTTTGCCAATTTGGTGCTGGCAGATGAAATCAACCGTGCACCCGCCAAGGTGCAGAGCGCGCTGCTCGAAGCCATGCAGGAGCGTCAGGTCACCATTGGTGAAAACACGCACAAACTGCCCGACCCCTTCATGGTGCTGGCCACGCAGAACCCGATCGACCAGGAGGGCACGTACACGCTGCCGGAAGCGCAGCTTGACCGCTTTCTTCTCAAGGTGCGCGTGACCTACCCGACACCTGTGGAAGAACGGATGGTGCTGGATGCGATGGCCACTTCGGCGCCGAAGCTCGATGTCACCCAGGTGACCGATGTCACGGCGATCAGCGCCAGCCGCGTGGTGGTGAATGAGTTGTTCATGGATGAAAAGATCCGCGATTACATCGTGGCCCTGATCCATGCGACGCGCCATCCTGAGGCGCTGGCCCCGCACCTGAAGCTGCTCATCCGCTGTGGTGCCTCGCCCCGTGGAACGATCAATCTGGCGCTGGCCGCGAAAGCGCTGGCCTTCCTGAATGGGCGCAACTATGTCATTCCGCAGGACATCAAAGATCTGGCCCCAGACATCCTGCGGCACCGCATTCTGCTTTCTTATGAGGCCGAGGCGGAAGGCGTGACCACGGATGATGTGATCAGGACCCTCCTCGACAAGCTGCCTGTTCCTTAACACTGCCCACACCGTGAACCGGGAAACTGAGCAGAACGAGAACGACGCCAGACTCACGCGCATCCTCAAGCGGGTGCGGCGCATTGAGCTGCTCACGCGCGGCATGGTGAAGGAGATGCTGGGCGGACAGTACCACTCCCGCTTCAAGGGCCAGGGAATCGAGTTTGATGATTTTCGCGAGTACCAGCCGGGGGATGATGTGCGCTTCATCGACTGGAATGTCACGGCGCGAATGAATGATCCGTTTGTGCGGAAGTATGTGGAGGAGCGCGAACTGACGGTGATGATCTGCGTCGATGTGAGCGGCTCAGGCGACTACGGCAGCCAGGAAGACTCCAAACGCGAACGTGCGGCAGAGATTGCTGCGGTGTTCGCGTTCAGCGCCGTACAAAATCAGGACAAGGTGGGGCTGACGCTTTTCTCCGACGGCATCGAGCACTACCTGCCGGCCCGCAAAGGGGCGCCTCATGCCCTGCGCATCCTTCGTGACATTTTAAACAATGAGCCCAAGAGCCACCGCACGGACATCAAGCCCGCGCTTGATCTTGCGGTGGAACGCATCGCTCATCGGGCGCTGGTGATTCTGGTGTCGGATTTTCTCACCACGGATCAAAGCTGGGAGAAAAGCCTGCGGGCACTGGGGGCCAAACATGACGTGGTGGCGGCGCAAATTCTGGACCCGCGTGAAATCACCCTGCCAGACGCGGGCCGAGTGTGCCTCGAAGATCCGGAGACCGGGGAGCAATTTCTCGTCAACACCTCCCATCCGGCGATACGCGACCAGTATGAGCAACGCCTGGCGGAACGACAGGACGCGCTGGTGCATCTGCTGCGCCGCTGTGGAGTGGAGCGCATCACGGTGCGGACCGACGAAGATTACGCACCGGCCTTGAAGGCCTACTTCCGTTCGCGCAAAAGGAGGAAACGGGGATGAAGGCCGCTCTGTTTTTCACCCATGTCCTGCTGGCGCAGTTTCCGGGGCCGGGCCCGCTGCCGCATCCTGAACTGCCACCGCCTGACAGCGTCGCACTGCCGCCACCTTGGTGGATCCCCTGGGCGGCCGTGCTGCTGCTCTGCATGCTAATCGCTCTGATTGTGTGGCTGCTGGTGCGCCCGAAAGAAACTCCATCCACGCCGCTGCGGCAGCCGTGGAGCTCGGCCTGTCGTGCGCTGAATGACCTGCGCACACGGGTTCAAAGCATCCCGCCGCAGGATGTGAGCCACCGGATCTCGCAGATCCTCCGGCGTTACCTGCAGGAACGCTACCAGGTGCCAGCGCCAGCCCGCACCACACGCGAAATTTTCGACAGCAAGATGGACCGACAGCCCGGCATGCCGGTGCCGCGCGCGCAGGGAATGTGGCGCGAACGGTTTGAGCCTGTGGCACATCTGTGCGACGAAATTTCGTTCATGCCTGCTCCGCGCACGGAGGAGGAATCGACCATGCTCATCGACCAGGCACTTGCACGCATGGAGGAGGAAAAACCATGACGATTCCCGGCCTCCCTGGATTTCAGATTTTCCACCCGCTGTGGCTGCTGGTGCTCCCCCTGGTGCCGCTGCTGGCCATGCTGCGGGGCGCACGGGGCAAAAGAGCGGCCATCAAATTCCCCACCACCTCATTGCTGCGTGATCTCGGCAGGCCGGCGCGCAACCGCATGGGCGGCTTCGTTTTTGGCCTGATTCTGATCAGCCTGACCTTCGGCATTGCAGCGCTGTCGCGTCCGCAAAAAATCCTGTCCTACGAAGAAGAGAAAGCCGAGGGCATCTCCATCATGCTGACGGTGGACGTGTCGCTGTCGATGCTGATCGAAGACTTCTATATTGGCGGACAGCCGGTGAACCGCCTCACGGCGGCCAAGCGCGTGATGGCGGACTTCATCAAAGGCCGCCGCAGTGACAAGATCGGCATTGTGGCCTTTGCGGGTGAAACCTATCTCCCCTGCCCTCTGACGCTGGACCGTGACTGGCTGATCAACAACCTCGACCGCGTGCAAACGCAGCGGGTGGGTGACGGCACCGCCATCGGGTCCGGCATCGCGTCCGCGGCAAACCGCATGCGTCGTGAAAAATCGCCGAGCAAAGTGATCGTGCTGCTGACGGATGGAGCCAACAACTCCGGCCGCCTCAGCCCGCAGGATGCGGCCAAGCTGGCGGCGACACTCGGCATCAAGATCTACACGATCGCCATCGGCACGCCGGGCATCCACAGCATCCCGGATCCCAGACGCGGCACGTTCACGCCGGTGGGACAGCAGTTGTTTGATGAAGGCACGCTTAAAGAGGTTGCGGCCATCGGCAGCGGCCAGTTCTACATGGCGCAAAATCTCAGCTCGCTCAGCGATGTCTTCAGCACGATCGACAAGCTGGAAAAAACCAAGATCGAACATCACAAGATCATTGAGACGGAGGAGTTGTTTCCATGGCCGCTGACCGTTGCCACGATCGCTTTGTTCCTCGCCCTGCTGCTGTCCCTGACCTTTCTGCACTCGGCCCCTGAGCCGGTCGCCACCTGATTGTCATGACCTTTGCCCATCAACACCTGCTGTGGTTCCTGCTGATCATTCCCGCGCTCGTGGGTTTGAAACTGCTGGTGGATGCGCACGGCTCCAAAGCGGAGCGGATGTTCACTGCGGCGCGACTGCGGCCGGCACTCGTCATGGGCCGCTCGCTCTGGCGTTCATGGCTGGTGTATGCGTTATACACGTTGGCCATGGCCTGCCTCATCGTCGCGGTGGCCCAGCCGCGCTGGGGGGAGGAAAAACTCGAAATTCCGGACAAGGGACGCAACCTCTTCATCGCCATCGACACGTCACGATCCATGCTGGCACGCGATGTGCCACCGGACCGGCTCACACGCGCACGCCTGGCAGCGCATGACCTCGTGATGGAACTGAGCGGAGAGCGGATCGGGCTGCTGGCCTTTGCGGGCCGGGCCTATCTCCAGGCGCCGCTGACGACGGACCATGACGCCATCATTGAGTCGTTGCTGGCCTTTGACCACACGATCATCGAATGGGGCGGCAGCAATCTGGCCGATCTGCTGGAGGTGACGCTGCGCGCCATCAAAACCCTGCCCAAGAGCAATTACGCGCTGGTCATTTTCAGCGACGGCGGCGATGCCGACGCGAACCTGGTGCCCTACATTCAGCGCCTTTCGGCAGCGGGAGTGGTGGTGGTCACGGTGGGGGTGGGCACTGACGTGGGCACGCTGATTCCGAACCCTGAGGTAGAAGGCGACTACATCCGAGATGAGGCGGGCAACGTGGTGCGCTCACAACTGCAAAGCGCCGTGCTGCAGCAACTGGCTTCTGCCACCGGCGGGCGCTTCCTCAAGCTTGACACCCGGCCGCTCAATCGCCAGTCCATCCAGCCTGTGCTGGACCGCCTGACCGAGCAGGAGTCCGCCAACCGGCAGACGGCGAGGCCGATTGAGCGCTTTGCCTGGCCCCTTGGTCTGGGTATATTCCTGCTCATGCTTGCCTGGATCCTCAGCGCCCTGCCCCGTTCCACCGCCGCACGTCCGGTCGTGCTGGCACTGGCTTTCGCCACTTTCGCCCCTGCTCCCACGACGCAGGCAGCAAGTCCGGCGGACATGCTGGCGTTCTTGTTTCAATCCAAGGGACCGACGCCCGATGATGCGCTCAAAGCGCTGGAAAACGGCGATTTCAAAAGAGCCCGCGACCTCTACGGAGAACTGCTCCAACGCGAGGACTTCGACGCGCACTCGCGTGAGGAGCTTCTCTACGGCCTGGCCACGGCGGAGCATGACCTGACGAACTACGATGGCAGCGTCAAGAACTTCAGCGAAGTGCTGCACACGCAGGACAAGGCGCTGCGCGCACGTGCGCATCGAGGCATCGGCCACACACTTTATGACCAAGGCGCGCGCGGCCTGCAGCAGCAGCCGAAGATCACCATCCAACGATGGACCGACGCGCTGCGCCATCTGGAAGCGGCGCAGGACCTGGACCCTGACAACAAGGAACTGCGCGAGAACCGCGCCTATGTGGACCAAATGCTGACCCAACTGCGGCAGGTGATGAAGCAGATGGAAGAAAAGCAGGGCAAAAAAGGAGACAAAGGCAAGAAAGGACAAAAAGGCGACAAGGGCGAAGGCCAGGAAGGTGAAGAAGGCGAAGACGGAGACGCCGGCCAGCAAGGAAGCGACCCGGACGGTCAGGGCCAACCCAAGGAGCCCAAAGAAGGCAAAGGGGAGAAGAAAGAGGCAGATGACGGCATCGGCGGCAAAGACGCGAAAGAACTGCCCGAAGGACGACTTCAAGCCGCCGGCGGTGAACCCGGCGAGAAAGAAGGAAAGCATGGCAAAGAGGGCGAAAAGCCCGGCGGTGACGAAAATAAAAAAGCCGCGAAGGAAGGCCCATCGGATCAGCGCAATCCACGCACAGGCTACACCCCGGGCGAAGCCGAGGGCATCATCCGACAGTACATGGACGAAATCACAGCCCCACTGACCAACCGGTACCACACGCCGCCGGTGAACAAAAAAGACTGGTGAGCCGCAAGCGTCGGCAATGACGAAGCAAGAATGACGAACGAAATTTCAAGCTCGAATGATTCAAAGCCTCCCTCCTTCCTCCCCCACGGCACAGCATATGGTCATGCCCCTTATTCCGGGAGCTCGCCAGTGGAGCTTCCTCACCCAATCCGCCGTGATTCAGGCGCTGCTGTTAGTGATGCTCCTCGTCACCAGCGCCTCTGCCGCCACGGTGCGTGCCTACATCCAACCTGACCAAGCGCGCACGGGCCAGGAGGTCAGCTACGTCATCACCGTGCAAAACGGCACCATTCAGAGCGAGCCCCAACTGAGGCTTCCGGTGCAGGTCGGGCTGACCTCTCCACTCACCACCCGGCAAAACACCAGCATTATTGGCGCCCAGCAGATCGTCTCCACGCAGTTCGCCTGGGGGGTGACCAGCAGCGAACCGGGTGAGTTTGTCATCCCGCCGCAGGAAGTGCTTGTGAACGGAGAGATTCTCAAAACCAACGAAGTCCGGCTCATCGTCAGTGAATCTCCAACCACCGTTCCCACTGCGGCCGAAGATGCCAGCATTCCGCTGTTTCAGATCGAGGTCGGCAAGACCGAGGTGTATCAAGGCGAGCTGGTTCCGATCAGCGCCAGCCTGTATGTACCGCGCGGCAGCGTGATGCTGCGTCGTGTGGGGTTGATCGACGTGAACAAGAGTGATTTTGCCATCGCCCGCTTTCCGCAACAGGCCGACCAGACCCAGCAGCGCATCAATGACATCGACTACATTGTCATCACCTATCGCAGCACGCTTTCCGCGCTTCACGCGGGAGATCTGAAAGTAGGCCCCGCCACGTGCGAGCTGCTGTATGAAGTCTTTGACGAAGCCACGCAGAGACAGATGAGCCGCGGGCTGCCTTTTGGGATGATCATCGGCGGCGCGGAGCCACGCAAGCAGGTGGTGAAAAGCCAGGAGATCAAGATCAAGGTTCTACCGCTTCCTATCGAGGGCAAGCCGGCCAACTTCAGCGGGGCCGTGGGTGATTTCAGCATCAGCGCCACGGCGACCCCCAATGAACTCAGTGTGGGCGATCCGCTGGCCGTGGACATCACCATCGACGGGTCGGGCAATTTTGACGCTCTGAACCCGCCCAGCCTGATGCCGCCGGATGGCTGGAAGGCGTATCCGCCACGCCGCTACAACGTGGATGGACCGATCGATCCCAACCTCACGCCCGCCCTGCAGCGGCGCCTGGGCTACTCGATGGTCTTTGTGCCGGAAAAGGTGCACGCAGAGCTGCCTCCGTTTGAGCTGAGCTACTTCAGCCCCACGCAGAAAAAATACGTCGCAGCGCGTACTCCGGCGATAGCGCTGCGCATCAAGCCCGGCGTTTTGGCGACTTCCGTTGCACCCACAGAGGGCAGCGGCGGCGTGGAGGCCCCGAAGCCGCCGCCCGTGCAGCAGCCCAAACCGCAGATCAGCGACATCCTCATGAAAGTTCCGGCCAAGGCACGCTGGCTGAGCCCCACCACCACCGCCGCAAACGTCTCGCTCACTTCAAGCGCGCGTTTTTGGGCCATCCAGTCAATTCCGGCGGCACTCGTCATTCTGGCCGCCCTTTTCACCTGGTTTCGACGCCATCGCGCCGAAGCCAGACGCGGACTCCGGGGCGAGTTGCAGGAGTTGTGGCATGGGCTGGAGGAGAACAACCTCGCAGATCGTGACTTCCTCCAGCGCGCCGCCCATTTCATCCACCGCAGCCAGCCGGGTGATGTGCAGGACGAGGAACTGCGGCAGATCATCAGCCGGTATGAGACGCAAAGCTTTACTGCGGCACCCGCGCCCGGACAAGGACTCGGTGCTGGAGAGCGCAGCCGCATCCTGTCCACACTGGCACCTCTGCTGAGACGGACGACCCTATTCATCGCCACGCTGGCAGCGCTCACCTTGAGCAGCTTCGCCGCCGACCCCTCACCTGACCAAGTTTATCAACAGGCGCGTGAAGCACTGGAGAAAGGCAAATTCACCCAGGCACAGTATCTTGGCGAATCGCTGACGAAGCAGCACCCGCCAGCCTTGAGCTCTGCGGTGTTCACCGTGATCGCCAACGCGCGCTACCGGCAGGAAGACCTGGGGCGAGCCGCCTTGTGGTACCAGCGTGCAGAACTGCTGGACCCTTTGAATCCAGAGGTGAGGCAGAATCTGCGGCACCTGGATGAAAAGGTGAGATTCTTCCGCTTTGGGGCGGACTCTCCGCTGGCTGAGTGGAGCCTGCTTCTGGGCAAGAACACCTGGGTGATAGCCGCATCCGCAGGCGTCTGGCTGATTCTGCTGGCGCTGATGCGCTGGATCCTTGCAGGTTCCCGAAAAGGCAACACGGGAGCCTTTGCGCTGATTTTCAGCATCGTTGGCCTGCTGATTTTCATTCCTTCAGTGACTTTCGCCGCCATCCGGCCCGAGCCGGGAGACCGCCTGAAGGACGTGATGGTCGTCACGGCACGCGACGTGAATGCCTACACAGCCGCCACGGTCACGTCCGGCAATGTCATCGCCCTTCCTCCGGGCAGCCAGGTGAGGCTGCTCGAAAAACGCGGAGCCTGGAGTTATGTGGAAGTACCCAGCGGCGACGAACACGTGCGCGGCTGGGTGGAATCCGCCACGTACACCCCTTTGTGGCCGTGGGACATGCAGTTGCTGCCGTAAAAAATCAGGCGCCAGCACCAACGCCAGCCATGCCCGGGCGGGAGCCTCCACCGGCGGACCGCCGGCTGCCGGCTTCGCGGTCAAGAACGAGGAGGCTGGCCGGGTCATCGCCGGCGAGCTTGAGGCGGTCGAGCATGTCGCGCACGGTCTTTTCTTCCTCCATCTGTTCATTGAGAAACCAGAGGAGCAGATTCTTGGAGGCGTGGTCTTTGACCTGCTCGGCGACTTCGTAGAGATCATTGATCTGCTGGGTGACCTTCTCCTCCTGCATGAGGCTGTGCTGAAAAGCATCCATCGGCGAAGAGTAGTCCATCTTCGGCTGGGCGATCGGCTGCAATTCCACTTTGGCATCACGATCGACGAGATACTGGTAGAACTTCAGCGCATGCACCGTCTCTTCGCGGCTCTGGGCGAACATCCACTGCGCAAAGCCGGCATAAGGAGTGCCCTCAAACCACCCCGCCATGGCGAGGTAAACGTAGCTGGAGGACATTTCATTGTTGATCTGCTCATTGAGCAGCTTGGTGAGTTTTGGATTGAGTGTCATACGTTTGTTGGGTTTGGAATTGTGAGATGATTGAACCAGCAATGGAAACGCAGTGCAAGGACGCGCAGACGATTTTTTACGAGAGAAAACGTGAGCCAGGCACACAAAGACAACGCGACAGACGATTTGCTTTCCTTTGAGCCAGTCCGCGCCACGATGGAGCCTCCCCCGCGATGCCTTCCGACACCGCAGCCTTACCCCCACAGCATCATCCGCAGGTCGTGCGGCGGAACTTCATCTGCCACTGCCTGGAGGGGGGGTTGTACATGGGAGGCGTGGCCTTTCTCCAGCCAGAGACGGTGATGCCGAAAATGGTGGAGCAGCTGGGCGGGCGCTCCGCGATCATCGCGATCATGCCGGCCCTCCTGCCTGCTGCGTTTGCGATGGCAGGACTCTTTGTATCACCGCTGGTGGAACGGCTGACAAAGTTCAAGCTATGGGTGATGAGCTTTGGCCTGCTGCAACGGCTGCCCTACCTCATCACGGGTCTGGTGTTGTGGTTCTGGAAGGATGCGGGACCGTGGCTGCTGCCGCTGGTGGTGCTGACGCCGATGGTCTCCGGACTCATTGGCGGCGTAGGAGTGGTGGCGTGGATGGAGATGGTCACACGCATGGTGCCGGAGCGAGTACGTGCCGCAGGGTGGGCTGTGCGCTACATCACCCAGGCATGCATCGGCATGGTGGCAGGAGCGGTGATCGTTCAGGTGCTCACACACATGCCGGGACAGCGCGGCTATGCATTGCTGCATCTCATCACCTTTAGTTTTCTGCTTCTGTCCTGGCTCTCGCAGGCCTTCATGCGCGAACTGCCCATCGCCCATCATTATCATCACCATGTCGGCACGTACTGGAGCTATCTGCGCAGCCTGCCGGGCCTGCTGGGCGAGCAGCCGCTGTTGCTCAAGCTGATCGCGGTGCGGTTCACCGGCATGGGCTATTTGATGGTGGTTTCATTTCTCACCCTGCATGCGCTGCACATCACAGGCAGGCCGGCAGCGGATGTGGGCATCTTTGTCTCGATCCAATACATCAGCACCATTTTGGGCAGCATGCTTGCGGCGTGGCTGGGATACCACAAAGGCGGGAAGATGTTGATGATCCTGTCACGAATCATCTGCATTGCGCTATGCGGCTGGGCCAGCCTGACTCACTCATTTGGAGGCTTCAGCGTGGCCTTCTTCATTCTTGGATTCGGACAGTTTCTGGACAAGGTCGGCGATCTGACGCTCACCGCAGAACTCTGCCCGCCGGAACGCCGATCGACCCTGCAGGCCATTCTTGGTTTCTGCAACGTGTGGTCGCTGATGCTCGCCACGAGCCTGGGAGGGCTGATTTACTCGCTCAGCGGTTCGTTTTATCTTGTTGCCTGCCTGGCGGCGGTGATGTCGGCCCTGTCCATCCTGATTTTATGCGGCATTCCTGAGCCCCGTGGGCAACGCTGAAAGCCCGGTCACTCCGAGCACTCGATCAGAGCCTTCATGGAGACCTGCCTCAGAGGATTGGTTTCCTTGGGATCAGGCCCAAATTCTTCAATCTGCTGCTGGCGCAGTTCGGCGAGCTCCTTGTGGACCGTGGCCACGATGACGCGCCCCTTTGTGTCCACCTCTTCGGCCATGCGCCTGCCGAGGTCCCGCGAATGCCCGAAGATGGCATGGAGCATTTCGATCACGTATTCATAGGTGTGGAAATCGTCATCCAGCAGGATGACGTGCCAGGGGGGCTCCAGAGCGGGCGGTGCAGTGAGAGGCTGCACGCGGGGCTGGTGAGGAGCCACGCGGGGCTGCCGCGGTCTTACCGGAGCGGTCGCGCAGCGGATGTCGGCAGGGGAAATCATTGCGCACACTATGCCCCAGACCGGGGATCTCTCAAGCTCCCACACACGCCACGCGCCTGCGCCTGCGTTTCACTCCGCCGAATTTGCGTCGGGGGCGGTGATTGCTTGCCGGAACGCATGGAAGCGTGGCAGACTTTGAGGCATGAATCCTTCCATCTGCCGCACTCTCAGCACTATTTGTTTCCAAGCGGGCATGCTCTCCGTCATACTCTCCATCTGGAGCTGGTGGTTTTTCAACGGCGAAACGCCCGAGCAGGAGGCGCATGCCGAGCGTCTGGGCATTTTCATCGGCCTGTGGGCGCCGACGCTGCTGATCCTTTCCAACCGATTCGACCGCTATGCGGACAAAGCGAAGGATCTTCCGGGCCTGAGCAGTGGGGAAAGTTCGGAGGAAGGCTGATTGGGAATCACATCGGCTCGCGGCCGGTTGATTCGACAAACTGCTGGCGGAGACCGCTGTAGGCCTGCTGCCATTCATCCACCACGCGCTGCAGTTCCATCACCTGCTTTTCAAGCGTTGTGATGCGCGACTGCTGCATGACATCTCCCATGCCGTTTTTATCATCTGAGCGGCCGGTGCCTATGAACGTGGTGGCGGCGCTGCGGATGTGGTGGGGGCTGGCCTGGAACCAGGACAGGTCCGCCAGGCGCGACTCCGTGTTGTCGAGGCAGTTGATGATCCTCACGTTTTCATCGATTTCTCCGGTGGCCATGAACTCCTGGATGGTCGCCACATTGGTCGGGCCATAGAGGTAATTGTCCGGCATCTGCACCAGGAGATCCATCTGGAGTTCGGCGATCATCGGCGCACGCTGCCAGCTCAAGCGGTTGTCGCTGGAGATCTTGTCGAGCGGGGAGATCTTTGCGTCTGCCGCCCAGCCACGCAGAGTTTCGAGATCTTTGGCTTCATAAACTTCCTTGTCCGAGGCTTTGAGCAGATACCAGGTGTGCATGCGGAGAGATAACCAAATTCCAAGGCCTGCGCCAAGCGCAAAGTGCGAAGGAAATAAAACTCGGCCAATTGACGCTGTCTTTTCGCAAGGCAACCTCCGCACCCTTCGTTTAAACGCGCTCCTTATGACCCGCCTGCTTTTTGCCCTTCTTCTCGCCGCCGCCACTGCCCGGGCCGTGGAGCCTGCTGTGTTTTCGCTCAAAACGATGACGGCGCAGATGAAATACGACACTGCCGAAATGCTGGTGCAGCCGGGACAGGCGGTGAAGATCACCTTTGAAAATGGCGATGACCTGCCGCACAACCTGGTCTTCTGCCAGCCGGGGACCGACACCGCCGCCATGGCAATGAAGCAGATGGAAAAGCCGGAGGAGGCGCTGAAGCGCAACTGGCTGCCGGATGACAAGAGAATCTGGGCACACTCGAAAATGCTGAACCCGCATGAGAAGGAGGTGCTGAATTTTTCGGCCCCGGAAAAGCCCGGCAACTACCCCTACGTGTGCACTTTTCCGGGCCATGCGCTGACAATGCGCGGCGTGCTGAAGGTGGCACCGGTGGGCGGCACTCTGCATGACCTCCATTTTGCCCTCTACCTTGGCAACTGGCAGCAGCTTCCTGATTTCTCCAAGCTCAAGCCACACCGGGAAGGCAAGATCGAGGACAACCTTATTCAGGTGAAACTGGACGACTACAAGAACGAGTTTGGCGTGGTCTTTACCGGGAAACTCTTGGCACCGAAGAAGGGCTCGTATCGCTTTTATCTCTCCAGTGATGACGGCTCGCGGCTGTTGATTGATGGCAAGGAAGTCCTCCTGTATGACGGCATTCATCCGGCCGGGGACATCAAGGAACAGGGTGTCACGCTGGAGAAAGGCGAGCATGAGTTTCGACTGGAGTATTTCCAAGGCGGGGGGCAGATCGAACTTTATGCGGCGTGGAAAGGCGCGGACACACAGATCACGCCGCTGTCCAAATGGCTGCATCCCAAATGGAAAGGCGGCACCAAAAAGCAGAAGGAGTTTGAGCCCATCCCGCTGGTGGTGAAGGACGAAGCGGTGATCTATCGCAACTTCATCCAAGGCGCGGGCAATCGCGGTATTGGTGTCGGTTTTCCGGGGGGCGTGAACATCGCATGGAGCGCTGAGAGCATGAATCTGGCGCTGATCTGGCGCGGGGCTTTCATGGATGCCTCCAGGCACTGGAACTCTCGTGGTGGCGGCCAAGAAAAACCGCTGGGATATGATGTGCTGCAGCCTACGGGAGAGGTCACGCCCGCATTCTTTGTGACGGATAGGCCTGAGGCTGAATGGCCCAAGTGGGACAAGACGAAACGCTACGAAGGTTTTCACTGGCTGGGCTACTCGCTGGATGCGAAACGCAGCCCCACCTTCCGCTATACGTGGCAGGGAGCGGAGGTGGAGGAATCCTTCGCCGTCGAAGGAAACGGCAACAAGCCGGATGGCGAAGCGAAACTGATCCGCACGGTCAAGGTTGGAAGGAATGTGCCCGCCAACGCCTGGTATCGCCTTGGAAGCGGTGTGTTTGAGAGCAAGGATGGCAGTTTTGTCAGCAAAGGTCCCCTTCCCTACCGCATCACCGCCGAAGGTGCACAGATGGCCGGATCGAATCTCGTGATACCCGCGAAAACGGGCACGATGACCATCACCTACCAGTGGGCCCAGTAATTTTTCGCCACGCACTGACATGAAACGCATTTTCATTCTTTCCCTTCTTAGCTCCTCGCTTTTTGCCGCTGATCCGGTGGAAGCTGATTTCTACAAGATCACCACGTTTGACACTCCGAAGGAAACCGCGCTGGAGGTGGGCTCCATCGACCTGATGCCGGATGGCAAGCTGGTCATGGGCACGCGCCGTGGTGAAATCTGGATCGTCAGCGGCGCCGGCAGCAATGATGCCTCCAACGTCAGCTACAAGCTGTTCGCCTCCGGATTGCATGAGGTTCTGGGCATTGCGTACAATCCGAAGGACAAGAACCTCTATGCCACGACGCGCTATGAGATCACGCGGCTCAAAGATGCTGATCATGACGGACGCGCAGATGTCTTTGAAAATGTGAACGACAACTGGGGCGTCTCCGGGGATTACCATGAGTATGCGATTGGCAGCCGTTTTGACAAAGCGGGGGATCTTTGGGTGACGCTGTGCCTGACGGGGTCCTTCAGCAGCGCGGTACCGTTTCGCGGCTGGGCGCTGCGGATCAAGCCTGACGGAACGATGGTGCCGACGTGCTCGGGCATCCGTAGCCCGGGAGGCATTGGTTTTGATGCAGATGGCGAAGCGTACTACTGCGACAATCAAGGCCCCTGGCATGGCTCATGCACGCTGCAGCATCTGGTGCCGGGCAGCTTTCAGGGACATCCCGGTGGCAACATCTGGTATGACCTTGCCCCGAACATGGGACCGCGCCCGGTCGATCCCCTTCCCGAAGCTTTTCAGGGTGAGCGCAGCCGCAAGGAGGACCGCCCGGGCGGAGATCCTGACCGCATGGTGACGGAGCGCGAGCGCATCAAGCAGCTTCTGCCGCCTGCTGTTTATCTGGTGCACGGCAAGATTGGCAACTCCGCCAGCGCCATCATTTGTGATCTCAGCGGGGGCAAATTCGGCCCCTTCAGCAAGCAGCTTTTCATCGCCGATCAGAGCCACAGCAATCTGAGTCGTGTGTATCTCGAAACGGTGAACGGCATCAAGCAGGGGGTGGTGATTCCCTTCCGCAGCGGGTTTGCCAGCGGGATCATTGGCGGGCGCATGGACGAAGAGGGGCGCGTGTTTGTGGGAGGAAGCGATCGTGGCTGGGGTGCGCGCGGTGGAAAGCCGTTTTGCTTTGAGAAATGCGAGTGGACCGGGAAGACGCCGTTTGAAGTGCATGAGATGCATGCGAAGCCGGACGGGTTTGAGGTGACGTTTACGCAGCCGGTGGACGCAGCCACGGCCGGAGACGTGAAGAGCTACAGCATGCGGGAGTTCACCTATGCGTATCGCGAGCAGTACGGCGGCGACGAGGTCTCGGAAATTCTGCCCAAGATTACCGCTGCCACTGTGGCTGCAGACGGCAAATCGGTGCGCCTGACGATCTCACCTCTTACCAAAGGGCACATTCATGAGCTGCACCTGGATGGCGTGCGGAGCGCTGAGAAGCTGTCTCTGCTGCACAAGGTAGGTTACTACACGCTGAATGAGATTCCGGCGAAGTGACAGTCCCGAATCCGCTACTTCATTGGTTTTGCCTTGGGCACATCCATCAGCTTCATAGGCGGCTCAGTTTCTTGCACCGGGGCCTCCACGCTGGCAACGGGCTCCGCACGACGCACTTCGACGATGGGAATGCTGCGGGTCTGCAGCGGCAGTTCTGCGCGCCGCACCTGCTCTCCAGCCATGGGTTTGGGAGGCTCCGCAGCAGGCACGACGGCGCGGCGCACCTCGACCTGCTCTTCTGCAGCGGCGGCAACCACCGGGGCAGAGTAGTTTTTCACTGCTGCGGTAATCGTTGCAGCACGGGCTGGAGCGAGATCCATCGCCGTCTCAACAATCTTGCGCACCTGCCCCGGCTCTGCATTGACCGCATCAATGGCCGCAGTCACGATTTCACCCGCACAGGCTTCATGAATGACGAGCGCCTCCTCCAGACGCATCACCATTTTGTCCGGCTCCATGCGAATCGAAGCAAACAATTCCCCGCAGAGGGTCTCGCAATCGATTTGAGCCGGAGTTGATTTCACTGGCTGAGCCTGTCCCGGTGATGACACCAAGATAAGCAAACAGCAAACTATTGAGATCAAACGCATGGATCGAAGGGGCTGTATGAATGACGGATTCAAATGGGCTTCCTTCAAATCATCTTTTGCGGTTTTCAGTCTTTTTCTGGGGGTGGGTTTAGAAGGTCAGCTTGAGCACCCCGATGTGCTCGGATGAACTGTTCGGGGGCGACGCGGTTGAGGGGTTTGTCAGCATATCCCTGGCCAGGATTGACATAAGCACCGAGCCGCACTTCGAAATGCAGGTGTGCCAAATAGGCACCTTCGGCCGTGCCCACCGTTCCAATGGGGTGACCACGCTGGACATTCTGACCGGCTTGCACTCGGATCGAGTCCAAATGGGCGTACATCGTTTGCGCGACGGGGCCGAGTTCGTCTCCGTCCGGCAGCCGGTGGGCGATGATGATCATTTTTCCCCAGCCAGGACCAGGACTGCCCGCATAGACCACGCGACCGGCTGCGGCGGCGTAAACGGGATCGCCTAGATCGGAATTTCCGCCGCCGATGCCGTTTAGGTCGTCTCCGAGATGGCGCTGGATGCGGAAGGAGCGGGCATTGTAGGTGAAGGCTCCGTGCTCGGAGCCCATGGGCATGTCAAAACGAGTGGCCATGGGCAGTGTGGACACTTCGAGCGGCGTCAGCCTTATGAATGCAGGATCGAGCGGACGTGGCTTAGCAGCGGACGTGTTCCCGAACCGCAGACAGAGCATGCCGACCACCAGGGCCGCGAAGGCAAGGAGCAGCAGGATGCGCATGAGTCGGGTCACTGACTTCATGCGGGAGATTCGAGGGCAGAGGGGAGCGTTGCAAAGGGAACCTGACTCACTTAAGTACGCTGAATTACTGTGAACACGCTCTCCCCTTCCTCGTTCGGCACGCCCAAGGTTTCCATCTTCAGCGGCCAGGCCAGCTATGACAATGCCGATGCCCTGCGGCGGCAGATTGAGGATGCCATCGATGCATTGGAACTTTCCGCAGACTTTATCGCGCCGGGTGATCGTGTGGTGATCAAACCCAACTGGGTCAAGGAGCACAATGCGAGCAAGCCGGAGGACGAAGGCGGGTGGCTCACCATCATCACGCATCCTGCTGTGGTGCGTGAAGTGGCGCGATGGGCGGCGAAGAAGCTGCAGGGGCATGGCTCCGTGACGCTGTGTGATGCGCCGCAGAGCGATTCATCTTTTGCAACCATCCGACGGCTGCACCGGCTGGATGACATGGTGACGGACCTGACGCGGGAGTTTCCGGGGGTGGCCTTCCTGCTTTTTGACATGCGCTGCGAGGAATGGACGATTGATGACGGAGTGACGATCGCGAAACGAGAACTGCCGAGCGATCCCTCCGGTGCGGTGGACATTCATCTGGATGAGGACAGCGAGTTTCTGGGACATCCCGGGCTGGGCAAGCTGTACGGGGCGTCGTTTGATTTTGCGACGACGAACCGGCAGCACACGGACCCGCACCATGAGTACCGGATCTGCCGCACGCCGATGAATGCGGATGTGCTGATCAATGTGCCGAAGCTGAAGACGCATAAGAAGGTGGGGCTAACGGTGGCGCTGAAGAATCTTGTGGGCACGACGCCACGAACGAACTGGCTGCCGCGCCATACGGAGGGCACGCCTGCGGAAGGCGGGGACCAGTTTGCCGAGTCCTCCGCCAAGCGAGCGCTGGAAGGCACGCTGATGCGCAATGCGAAGAAGATCCTCTTTGGGCGCTTTTTCCTCTCCAAGCTTTTTGTGCCGCTGAAGAAGCTGGGGCGGATGGTGTTTGGCGACACGAAAGAGGTCGTGCGCTCCGGCAACTGGCATGGGAACAACACGGCGTGGCGGATGATCCTGGACCTGCACAAGTGCTTCTTCTATTTCGACGGGCGCGGGGTGCGGCGGGAGAAGCCGCTGCGCTACCTTACGATTGTGGACGGGATCATCGGCGGTGACGGGGATGGTCCGATGTCGTGTGATCCGGTGGCGAGCGGTGTCATCATCGCGGGAACCCATCCGGTGGCGGTGGATTGTGTGAGCGCGCAGCTGATGGGGTTGAACTGGAAGAAGACGCGGCTGCTGAAGGATGCGTTTGAGGTGAAGCGCCTGCCGATTGTGGGATTTGTTCCGTCAGAGATCACGGTGGCATCAAACAAAGCGGAGTGGAGAGGGCCGTTTGAGCAGATGAAGGAGTGCTTTGAGTTTCAGTGCCACTTTGGGTGGAGTGGTCATCTGGAGAGTGATGAGAGGCTGGCGCGAATGGGGTCGAAAATTTGAAGCCGTTCACCGGATTCTCACGCTTTGCATCTGGTGTGTGGCAACAGTGATGAGGCGCAGACGTTGGCCAGCAGAACAAGCCGGATGAATCGAAGGCGATTTCTCACCATTTCCAAAGCGGTGTCGTCGAGGCAAGGCTTGCGCCTTGCCTCTCTGCCACCGCACTCCAAGACGCTGCCGCGAATTGCGGACTCACTTCATCTCATGCTCACTCAAAGTGCATCTTGCCGATGTCTGAGCGGCGTTGGAGGCCGTCGAAGGTGATCTTGGTGCTTTCAGAGTAGGCTTTATCGCGGGCTTCGACGCGGGTGGCGCCTTGGGCGACGACGGCGAGGACGCGGCCGCCGTTGGTTTCGAACTGGCCGGCGGTGTTCTTTTTGGTGCCGCAGTGATAGACGCGTGCACCGGTGACGGATTCCAGACCGGAGATGACATCGCCATTGCGAGACGAGGCGGGATAGCCGGCGCTGGCGCTGATGAGGCAGATGCTCCAGCCGGGTTCGAAGCGGATGAGATCTGGCTGCAGGTTTCCTTTGGCAGCCTCGAAGGCGTAGGTGGCGAAATCTCCGCGAACCATGGGGAGGACGGCTTCGGCTTCTGGATCGCCGAAGCGGCAGTTGTACTCGATGACCTGCGGCCCGGTGGGGGTGAGCATGAGGCCGAAGTAGAGGAAGCCGCGGTATTTGAGGCCGTCCTTCAAGATTCCCTGAACGGTGGGCTGGACGATCTCGCGCTCGATGCGCTGCATGAGCGCGGGGTCGGCGAGTTCCAGAGAGGCAACTGCGCCCATGCCGCCGGTGTTGGGTCCCTGGTCGTTGTCGCGGATGCGTTTGTAATCGCGCGCGGGCATGAGGATCTGATATTTGTCATCGCACACGGAGGCGAAGACGGAGATCTCGGGGCCGGTGAGGCATTTTTCGACGAGGAGGTCGCCGGAGCCGAAGCAGCGCTTTTCCATGACGTCATCGACGAAGGCTTCGGCCTCGTCTTTGGCGGTGCAGACAGCGACGCCTTTGCCTGCGGCGAGGCCGTCGAACTTGAGCACGATGGGGAGTTCGGTGAGGGCGGCCTTGGCCTCGGCGGCGTTGGTGCAGATGGTGAAGTCGGCGGTGGGGATGCCGTGGCGCTTGAGGAATTTTTTGGCGAAGGTCTTGGAGGCTTCGAGCTGGGCGATTTCTTTGCGGGGGCCCCAGCAGGGGATGCCAGCCTCGGCGCAGAGATTGGACAGGCCGGTGTCTTTGACGAGGAGGGCTTCTTCACCGGCCATGCAGAGGTCGATGCCGTTGTTCTTCATCCAGGTGATCAGTTCAGGCAGGCTGGCAGCCTCCACGCGGGTGGCGAGGGTGGCGATGGCGTCGCTGCCCGGGTGCGCAAAGAGTTCGTGCTGCTGCGGGGATTCGCTGAGCGCGGTGATGAGGGCGTGCTCACGGCCGCCTTTGCCTGTGACGAGGATTTTCATGGGGGGAGTTCCTTAGCGAGTCGGGGCGGGTGCGCAAGCTGCCTGTCGGGGCTCTAAGAAGCGGCGCGGTGGGACGTTGGTGGGAACATGAAACGTCTCCAGCCAATCTGCGTCCTTATGGCTATGGCGGCCTGTGCTCCTGAGAAGGAAGCGGCGAAACCTGCAGCGCCCGAGCCGACGAGTGAAGCGGCTGCGCGGGTGGATGCGGCGCTGATGCATGATTACCGACTCATTGCTGAAAAACGCCAGCCGAATCGCTACACACCCGCACTGCCGGCGCTTCCACCCATGGCTGACGACACCACCTTCCTACGGCGCGCCTGCATTGATCTCGCGGGAAGGCTGCCGCGCCCGGACGAGGTGCGTGACTTCATCGCGGACCCATCCCCCGACAAACGCGCCAGACTCACGGACTCCCTCACACGCGAACCGGGTGCTGCCGAAGTGCGCTTTCGCATGCTGGCAGAGGCATTTCGTGTGACCGACGACGATTACAAAACCGTTCCCTGGCTGCGGCAGGCGGCTGCGGAAGACCGCCCGTATGCCGAAATCGTCGCCGCCATGATTGGAAGCTGGCTCAAGCCTTCCATTGATCGAGACAACGTAATGCGAACCAGTGTGGAGACCGCCTACACAGTGCTGGGCGAAGATCTTTACTGTGCGATGTGCCATGACCATCCTTTCAATGACTACACCGAGCACAGCTGCTATGCCTTTGCCGCGTGCTTTACAGGGCAAAAGGAAATGCGCCTGCCACTCGACTATGAATACCCCAATGGCAAACCAGGGGAAGTGGTTCAGCCGGAGACACTGCATTTGTCTCGTAACTATTGGCCACGCCTCCGCGACGATCAGGACAAACTCATGCAGGTGCTCCATTGGATCACCGAGGAAGATCAGGGCAAGCGTTTCGCCCTTGTGGCATCGCTTCGATTGTGGAGCGGCCTGTTTGGCATGCCCGGGGAGGAGGTGGACATCACTGTGGGCGGGGTGGATCCTGCTCCTCCGTGGCACGGTATCAATGGCCGGAGCAAACCCAATTTCTACCATCGGAGCTGCTTCAGCGGATCGCCACGCGGAGCCGCCTCCTGGATCGGCCTGGACATGAATCGTCCCGACGATTTTTCGCAAGCCACCAAGCTGCTCATCGAGGAGTTCCTGCGTTGCGGTGGCCGCCTCGGTGAATTTCAGCGCATTCTTGCTCGCACCGAGGCCTACAGTCGGTCAGGCATCGACTACAACTTCAAATGGAGAGACTGCTACCTCGCGCCAGCACCGCAGATTCGCCGCATTCCTTCGGAGGTGATCTGGAAAACGCTCACGGCTGAAGATGAAAGCACACTGCCACAGGTGCCTGAGCCAGAGCACCCGCTGCGCATGCTGGGCCGAGGCTCGCGCGAATGGACGGACGAAAGCCGCACGCCGGTATCTCATGAGCTCGTGCGCTTCATGATGAATGACAAGCTCATCGACCAAACCATTTCGAAGGCAGGCGATGCCGAGGAAATGTTTCTGGAACTGCTGGGGCGCAAGCCCACCGAAAACGAACGGGCGGCCATCTTGCGCGCAGAGGCGTCAGACCAAGATGTGGCCTGGGCACTGCTGAACACGAAGGAATTTATGTTCAGACCGTGATCAATCGCGCGAGCCGGGAGTGATCTTCATCTGCACCTCCTTGCCATCGCGCTGGACGCTGATGGTGGTTTCCTTGCCGATCTTGAGATCGCCCATGACGTAAGTGTAGTCGTAGATGTTGGTGATTTCTTTGCCGCCTAGCTTGATGATGATGTCTCCGGCTTTGACGCCGGCCTTGGCGGCGGGGCCGATGGGGGAGACTCCGCTGAGTTTGACGCCTTTGATGTCGCCCTGGGCGTAGTCGGGGATGGTACCGAGGTAGGCGCGGAGGCCGGTGCGGACGCCCTGGTTCTTCGGGGCCTCCATGGCGACGTAGTCGGGGGCGGGATCGGTGGTGGCGATGCCGCGGGCGATGAGGCCCATGAGCTTGGCGATCTTGGCAGCATTGACGTAGTCGATCTTGTCAGCGGTGTCGCTGGGCATGTGGTAGTCGGCGTGGGAGCCGGTGAAGGCGTTCAGCGTGGGGATACCGCGCAGGTAAAAGGCGGTGCTGTCGGTGGGCAGGTGGGCGTCGTTTTGAGTGGTGATGGGCAGGCCGATGGGGGCGTTGCGCTTTTCGATTTCCTTGGCCCAGATGGAACTGCTGCCAAGCCCCTGCATGACGAGCGTCTTCTGGAAGCGGCCGATCATGTCCATGTTCAGGCAGGCTGCGAACATGCCGGTGAGCTTGGCATTGGCGTCGCTCTTGATCATTTTGGCATAGACTTCCACAAAGTGATTGCTGCCGAGGAGGCCGAGCTCTTCACCGCTCCAGGCGGCGAAGATGATGTCGCGCTTGAGAGTTAGCTTGCCGTGCTTTTTGAGGTCGGCGAGCCACTGGGCGATTTCCAGGACGGCGGAGGTGCCTGAGGCGTTGTCGTCAGCGCCGTGGTGGATCTTGTTCACTTCATCGCCCTTGGCGCGGGAATTGGAGCCGCCGCTGCTGCCGAGGTGATCGACATGGGCGCACACGATGAGCGGCGCGACGTGGGGATCGGGTTTGTCGCTGTAAGGCAGCACGCCGAGGACGTTGCGGCCTTTTTTCTTCTCCTGCTGAATGACGATGTTGGCGGAGAGGGTGAGGCCTTTGCAGTCGATGCCGCCCATGAGATCGCCGTTGTCCAGCTTGTCCTGAAGGTCCTTGAGCTTTTTGCCAGCGCTGGCGAGGAGCTTATCGCCCACGGCATCGGTGATGCTGATGGCGGCGATGCCGCTGGTGGCGAGGGAGGCGTCAAACGTGAGCGGCGAGAGCTGCTGCACCACTTTGGAATTTGGGCCGCTGACGACGATGAGACCGCGTGCGCCTTTCTGGCGTGCGGTGAGCGCCTTGTAGCGCAGACTGGCATAACGGCTGAGGTCGTTGCGACGCTCCTGCGGAATGCCTTCGGGCAGGTAGCGGAAGACGAGGACCCATTTGTCCTTCACATCAAGGTGGGCGTAGCTGCTGTAGGTTTCGATTTTCTTGCCATCGTTGCCGGTAGCTTCGTCGGGTGTTTCGATGCCGTAACCGGCGAAGACGATACCTGCGGGTTTGACTTCGCCGTTTTGAGAGAAGGAGAGAGGTTTCCAATCCACATCGACCTTCAAATCACTGCCGCTGAGCTTCAACTCATTGCCTTCGCCGAGTGCGACGCCGGCGGTGAAATCGAAGTTGTCGAAGTAGGTGTCGTCATCGCCCATGGCGGCGAGGCCGATCTTTTGGAAGACGTC
The DNA here is from genome assembly GCA_017301975.1 of Verrucomicrobiota bacterium. Lineage (GTDB taxonomy): Bacteria > Verrucomicrobiota > Verrucomicrobiia > Verrucomicrobiales > Verrucomicrobiaceae > Prosthecobacter. The sequence continues at coordinate 31,458 of JAFLEI010000020.1, read as the reverse complement.
GGCCACATACTGCGTGGCGAGTTTTTCGCCTGCGGTGCCGGTGAGGCGGCCACCGAGGGCATCGCTGGCGAGGTAGGTAACCTGCTGCTTCATGTCCTCGGGGCGAATTTCAGCGGCAGTGGCAGAGAAGTCGGGTTCGGGAGATTTGGCGACGACCGCCTGCGGATCGGTTTTGAGACCGAGGGCGCTGAGGGCGTGATCGTGATCCCAGTCGGCGAGGTAAATCTGCGAGGCTCCCCCTGCCCCGCGTCCGCTGGTCCAGGAGAGCTTTTTACCATCGGGCGTGAAGACGGGCAGGCCATCGAAGCCGTCGGTGGTGGTAACGCGCACGGGGTCGTGCTTGCCAGCAGCATCGACAATGTAGAGCTCGAAATTGGCGAAGCCGTTGAGGTTGGTGGTGAAGATGAGATATTCGCCGCAGGGATGGAAGTAGGGGGCCCAGCTCATGGCACCGAGCTTGGTGATGGTTTTTTGATCGCTGCCATCGGCGTTCATGGTCCAGACTTCGGCGACATCGCCCTTCGGGGTGAAGCGGCGCCAGCAGATGCGTTTGCCATCGGCGCTGAAAAAGGGGCCGCCGTCGTAGCCGGGGGCGTCGGTGAGGCGCTTCACGTTGGAGCCGTCGGCATCCGCTGTGTAGATCTCCATGAAGTACTGTTTGTCGATCTTGAGGCGTTCTTCGTCCTCTTGGCTGAGCTTGGTCTCGTAGGCCTGGCGGTTGCTGGCGAAGACGATCTTTTTGCCATCGGGGGAGTAGTCGCCCTCGGCATCATAACCGCGGGTGTGGGTGAGGTTTTTGAGCGACTTGTCCACAAGCGAGTATTCCCAGATGTCGTAGTGCTCATCGTAGTCCCAGGAGTAGCGGCGGACCTTGGCGTTCTTGCGCTCCTCATACTCAGCGGCTTGCAGCTTTTTGGAGTCGGGATCGGTGTGGGTGGAGGCGAAGAGGACGCGCTTGCCATCGGGGTGGATCCAGGCGCAGGTGGTCTTGCCCATGCCGGGGGAGATGCGCTCTTGGTCGCCGGTTTCGAGATCCATGAGGTAGATTTGGTAGAAGGGGTTCCCCTCTTCGCGCTCGGACTGGAAGATCATCTTCGTGCCATCGGCATTGAAGTAGCCTTCGCCGGAGCGTTTGCCCTCGAAGGTGAGCTGGCGGGAGTTTGTCAGGAAATCCGCCTCGGTCTGGGCGAAGACGGCGGTGGAGAGGAAAAGGAAGGCGAGCAGGCGCATGGTTTGGGAGAAAGAACATACGTCTGAGGAGGATGTTTGCAGAAACTTTGCGCATGCATCCGGCTCTGATCCGCGTTTGGTGCGCCCCAAACCTTTTTCCGACCATGCGCATTCTTCCCCTTCTAGCTCTATTTCCCCTGCTGGCTTCCGCCGTCGAACCGGTGTCTCTGTTTGATGGCAAGACGCTCGCCGGCTGGGACGGAGAAAAAACGAAGGTCTGGCGGGTGCAGGACGGAGTGATCGTGGGTGGCTCGCTGGAGGGGAATCCGCAGAATGAATTCCTGACTTCGAAGAAGGTGTACCGGAATTTCATCCTGCGGCTGGAGTACAAGCTGGAGGGGACGGAGGGTTTTGTGAACGGTGGCGTGCAGTTTCGCAGCGTCCGCATTCCGCAGCCGCCGAACGAGATGAGCGGGTATCAGGCGGACATTGGTGCGGGTTACTCGGGCTGCCTGTATGATGAATCCCGTCGCAAGAAGATGCTGCTGCAGCCGGCGAAGGAACTGATCGAAAAGGCGGAGAAGCCGGGCGAGTGGAACCAGTATGAGATCCGCGCCGAGGAGCAGCGCATCCAACTTTTTGTGAACGGCGTGCGCACGGTGGATTACACGGAGCGTGAGCCGGGGATTGATCTGAAGGGACTCATCGCCCTGCAAATTCATGGCAAGTGCAAGGCGCAGATTTACTACCGCAACATCACCATCGAGGCGCTGCCGGACGCGCTGGTGCCGGAGGAGAAGGATGTGCTGAACCGCTTTGGCAATCCGGGGGCTGCGGTGGCCAAACATGAGGCGTTCAAGGATGGCAAGTTTGTACTGGAGCAGGACGAAGTCATCGTGATGGCGGGTCAGGAAAATCTGGTGCGCGAGCAGAAGGTGGGTGAATTTGAGGCGGTGTTCGGCACAGCCTATGCGGCCAAGCAGCCCCGGTTTCGCTCGATGGCCTGGGAGGGTGACACGGTGTATGAGCAGTGGCGGGATTTGAATTTCGGTGACTGGAAGGCGCAGCTCGATGCGGCGGGCGCGAGCATCGTGATCGCGCAGTTTGGCCAGACGGAGTCGTTTGATGGGGTGAAGCGGCTGGCGGAATTCAAGTCCGCGTATCATCGGCTGTTGGACCAGTTTTCCACGCAAACACCGCGGCTGGTGCTGGTGTCGCCAATGCCGTTTGAAAAGCCGGTGGCCTCGCATGCACCGGACCTGACGCAACGGAATGAGGATGTGAAGGCGTATGCCGAGGCGGTGCGTGAGATCGCGAAGCAACGCGGTGCTGTGTTTGTCGATCTCTTCACACCGCTATCCATACCTGCTGCGAAGGCACGCATTACGGATGACGGGCTGCACCTGAATGCGCTGGGACTGCGAGTGGTGGCGCGGGAGATCGCCCAGCAGCTTGGCGCTTCTTCGAGTGAAGCGGATGACCTTACGGCGGTGAAGTCAGCGATCGTGGAAAAAAACCGGCTGTGGTTTGACTGCTGGCGTCCGGCGAACTGGTCGTTTGTCTATGGCGACCGGGTGACGCAGATGTTTGGCAAGCCTGCGCAGGATGCGCCTTCGCTGCGTGAGAGCTTCGAAGAACGCAAACCCATGGTGGCCAAACTGGACGCGCGAATTCATGCGCTGGCGAAAGGTGAGAAGGTGGCGGATGAGCCGAAGCCGGAGCCGCATGTGGTGACGGAGACGGTGCTGACGCCGGAGCAGCAGATGGCGTCTTTCACGGTGGCAGAAGGGTATGAGATGAATCTCTTTGCATCCGAAGCTGAAGGCGTGGCAAAGCCGACGCAGTTCTCGTGGGATGAGCGTGGCCGCCTGTATGTGGCCTGCTCGCCGACGTATCCGCAAACGCGGCTGGGCATCAAGCCGTCCGATTTCATCCTGGTGCTGGAAGACACGGACGGAGATGGAAAGGCGGACAAGTCCACGCGGTTTGCCGAAGGGCTGACGATGGCGCAGGGCGTGGAACCGGGCGCGGGCGGTGTGTATGTGTGTGACTTTGACCAGATCGTGCATCTCAAGGACACGAATGGCGACGGCAAGGCGGATGTGAAGACGGTGCTGTTTTCAGGCTTTGGCATCGGCGACACGCATCAGTTGGCGAACTCGATCTGTCATGGGCCTGATGGCGCGCTGTGGTTCACGCAGGGACTGCATGCCTTCTCCCGTGTGGAGACGGCCTGGGGGCTGGCCAAGCTGGAGAAGGCGGGCGTGTGGAAGCTGGACCCGCGCACGCAGAAGATGGAGGCCTATTTCAATGGCGGCAAGGCGGGCCACAACTGCTGGGGCGTGGCGTTTGACGATTACAACCAGGTCTTCCACAAGAGCGGCGACCGCCCGGTGGGCTACTACAGCGTGCCAGGACTGGTGGCTCTGTCAGATCCAGATGAGTATCATCCCACAGGCGCGTTGTTTGACTCGAATCCGAAGACGAACAGCCTGGAATTCATCGGCACGAAGGCGCTGCCGGATGACATTCAAGGCTGCGCGCTGATCGGCGGGTACTTTGGCAATGTGGTGGAGCTGCACCGCCTGGAAGACGATGGCTCTGGGTTTAAAAGCACGCAGTTGCCGAAGTTGGTGAGGTCCAGCGACACCTCATTCCGGCCGGTGGACGTGGGCATCGGGCCGGATGGAGCGATGTATCTCTGCGACTGGTTCAATCCGGTGATCGGCCACTACCAGGCGAGCTATGCGGACCCAAGGCGTGACCGCTCGCATGGTCGCATCTGGCGCATCACGGCCAAGGGGCGCACGACGGTGAAGCAGCCGAAGCTGGCGGAGATGAAACCGGGAGAACTGCTGGAGCAGCTGAAGTCCCCGGAGCGCTGGACACGCCAGCAGGCAAAGCGCCTGCTGTTTGATGCGCCGACGGCGGAAGTCCTGAAAGCGGCGGACGAGTTCATCGCGAAAAACGATGACGAGCACCTCCTGATGGAGGTCTGCGGCGTGTATGAATCTCACGAGGTGCCGAATGCAGAACTGGTGAAGCGCCTGCTGAAGGCGAAGGATGCCCGTGTGCGCGCCTATGGTGCCAGAGCCACGAATTCGCTGGAGCTGCTGGCGCAGGCCGTGCGTGACGAAAATCCGCGTGTGCGTCTGGAGGCGGTGGTTGCTTGTGCCCATGTGACCAAGCCGGAGGCGGTGGAAGTGGCGGTGCAAGCGCTCGACAAGCCGACGGACCGGTTCATTGACTATGCCCTCAAGCAGGTGGTGAAGAGCCTGAAGCCGCAATACGTGCCGGTGCTGGCAAAGCTGAGCTTTGGCGGCAATGCAAAGCAGGCGGAGTATGTGAAGAAGATCGCCAGTGCGGCGGCGGTGGTGGATCATCCGGGCAAGGCGGTGTATGACGCGCTGTGCCTGAACTGCCACCAACCCGAGGGCAAAGGATTGCCTGGCGTGTATCCCTCCATTGCAGGAAGCGACTGGGTGGCGGGAGACACCACACGCCTGATCAAGATGCTGACCCATGGCCTGAGCGGGCCGATCCGAGTGAATGGCGAGGAGTTTAAGCAGCTCGCCCCCCTGCCAATGCCCCCGATGGGGCTGAACGATCAGCAGGTGGCCGATGTTCTGAGCTACGTAAGGGCCAACTTTAGCAACCAAGCCCCAGCCGTGACGCCGGAACAGGTGAAAAGCGTGCGCGCAGCCACTGCTGACCGCACTGCGCTGTGGACGGCGGAAGAGCTGGCGAAATAGGGCGGGATAAAAGGATCACGGCTAGCATTGAACTTGCTGCGATTTAAGGCATCGAATGAGCGTGCCTTCCGACGTCCCCAAAAAGACCCGCCGCTGGTGGAAATGGATCAAACGACTGCTGCTGGCAGGCATTGCGCTGTTGGTACTGGTCGTCGTCTTTCGTGAGCCGCTGCTGCGCTGGGCAGTGGGCTATGGCGGCTATAAGGGAGCCGAGATGGCGGGGATCGACCTGAATTGGAAGGTGGAGGGGTCGGTGCTGCATGATTTAAAGCTCAGCGACATCGAAGCCAGGGGGTCTCTGGTGGATCACGCGAGCATCGGAGAAATCGCCGTGGACTACGATGCGTGGAAGTATCTCAAAACCCGCGATCTGGATGTGGTCAATGGTGTCACGGTGAAGGATGCGGATCTGGTGCTGGATCTGCGGAAGCTCACCCAGGAAACCAAAGAGGAGGTGAAGGTAAAAAAGACGCCGTCCGGCAAACCGCCGCCACTGGTGTGGCCGAAGATGATCGACATCGAAAATGTGAACGCCGAGGTGACGCTGGCGGACGGCAGGAAGGTCATCATCAAAGGTCTGAGTCTGCGGGTGGGCGAAGGCATGCCGGGAATTTTTGAACTGGCGGAATTTAAAATGGAGTCCGGGACTCTCCGGGTGGCGAATGTGAAGGCCCCGGTGCAGTGGGGCGAGCGGACGCTGACGATCGCGGGGCTGGATCTGCCGTATGGAGGCAGGCTGAACTCGCTGGTGGTGGATCTGAGCGAGTGGAACCAAAACACGGCGAGCATGAAGCTGGATGCCGGCATGGGAAAAGCGGCCGTCCTGGTGGAGGCGCTGGCGCACGGCCTGTTTGGCGACAACCTCCAGGCAAAGGCGGATGTGCGCGTGCGGGATCTGGCGTCGTCGGAATTGAAAGGGCTCAAGTTTCCGGACGGGATCGAGTTTGGCGCGGTGACCGTGGATTTGCATGCGGAGGGGAACCCGACGAAGCCGATGACGATGGCGGCCCAAGGCAAGATTAGCGTGCCTGATGTGCGGGCGGCGGGGGTCATGCTAGATTCCGCAATCGTGATGCTGGAGGTGAAAGACGGCGTGGCGCGAGTACAGGAGCTGAAGGTGCTGCGGGGAGTGAACGAGGTGACGGCGGAACTGGAAGCGAAGCTGGCGGCGGACGTGATGAAATCGCCATGGACTGCGAAGGCGCGGGGGAAGATCGCCGATGTGAAACAACTGCTGGTGCAGCCGCCGCCGGCGCAAGGCATCGTGGAACTGACGGCCGATGCTGCTGGAGTGGGCGCCACGCCGACGAAGGTTTCGGCGCAGGTCAACGGCACGGACCTGGGCTTTGAAAGCTACAAGCTTCCGAAGCTGGGGGTGAACCTCAGCCTGGATGGCAAGGCGGCCAAGGTGACTGTGCCGGGCCTGATGCTGGGCGCAGGAAACCGCGTGGATCTGAACGCCACTATGTTGATGGAGGATGCGATGCCGGTGGAGGCTGCGTGGAAGATCCAGATCGATGATCCGGAGGCGCTGATGCAAACCGTGGGCCTCCCACCGCAGGACAAGAAGGCGACCGGGAAGATTGCCACGTCAGGCAAAGCGGCCTTCAAGGTGAATGACGTCATGAACATGGATGCGAGCCTGGACCTGAGCATGAAGGAAGGCCGCTATGGTGATGCGCCGCTGCCGGAGGTCGGAGTCAAGGTGGCGGTGACCAAGGGTGAAGCGGCTTTGCAGTTTTGCCGGATCGTGGTGGATGCGCAGAACCACATTGAACTGAGCGGGAAGGCGAAGCTGCAAGCCCCATGGGATTTCAGCCTGAATGGAGACATCGCATTTCCAACGCTCACCAGCCTGAACTCGCTGCGGGCGGCGTCCAATGTGCCGCTCATTGAGTCGGGAAGTGTGATGATGAAAGTGAAGATGAGCGGCGAAGCCAGCCCGTGGCGTGCCGAGGGACGGGCGGATCTGCAGGTGGTGAAGGCGAAGGTGGCTGGGATGCCGGAAGCGGTGGATGTGGATCTGAAAACCGCGTTTTCGGGCACGACGGCGCAGCTTGAAGACCTGCAGGTGGTGCTGGGGCCGTGGAAGCTGCTGGCGAAGGGCCGGGTGACCGACAAGGAGGCGGATCTGAGCGAGCTGAGCTTCTGGCAAAAGGACAGGCAACTGGTGAGCGGGCATGCTCATGCGCCGTTTGATGTGATGCAGACTGGGGTGGCAAAAGGCATGCCGGTGGATGTGACGCTCAACGCGCGCGAGCTGCCGATCCATGAGATCGCGGCTGCGGCGGGGGTGAAGAACGTGCCAGCGGGAATTTTGAATTTGGATGTGAAGGTCGGCGGAAGACTGGATACCACGGATGCGATGGTGAAGCTGCACGTGAAGGAGCTGAAAGCGCCCGGAGTGCCCAAGTCGTTCCAGCCGGCGACGGTGGACCTGCTGACGACGCTGAAAGGAAACCGGCTGAAGGTTGACGCCAAGGTGGTGCAGGCCCCGCTGCAACCGCTGACATTCAAGGCTGATGTGCCCGTGGAACTGGTGAAGATCACCAAGCAGCCGGCGGCGGCGATGGATCTGCCGCTCAAGGCAACACTGGACCTGCCGGAAAGCGACCTGAGCTTTGCGCGTGAGTTTGCCCCTGACCTGGTGAGGTCAGTTCCGGCGAAATTGAAAATTCACGTGAACGTGGGGGGCACGGTGAAGGCGCCGCTGGTGGATTCGGTCATCGATTTGAATGCACCGGAGATCGAGTTTGTCAGCGCCGACATGCCGAGCGTGCGCAACCTGCGGCTGAAAGTGCATTCCCATGACCGCAAGGTCACCTTGGAGGATCTGTCAGTCACGCTGGCCGGCGGGCATGTGCGCGCAAGCGGCATGCTGGATGCCGCCAATGTCCAAGATCCGCGCTTTGAACTGAAAGCGGAGGCGCGGGAGGCGCTGGTGATGCGGAACCCCACCTCCACGGTACGGGCCAATGCAGACATCACCTGCGCGGGAACCCTGAAAGCGGCGAATGTGCGCGGCAGCCTCGAAGTGGTGCGCGGACGAATTTTCCAGGAGGTGGACCTGCTGCCCAAGGTGACCGGGATGATCCATCAGGGAGAAAAGCTGCCGCCGCCACCGCCTTCAACGACCAAGGTGGATCCCAAGCTGCTGCTGCCGCCGATGCTGAAGGACTGGACCTTTGACGTGCGGGTGACCACTCATGACCCGGTGGTAATCGCGGGGAATCTGATGAACGGAGCCATTTCCGCCGACATATCGGTGGGCGGGACGGGCGCGGCACCGCGCGTGACGGGCGCTGCGAATGTGGACCGCATGGTGCTGAGGCTGCCATTCAGCCTGCTCAAGATCACCAAGGGGGTGGTGATGATGGACCCTGACCACCCCTTCACTCCCAAGCTGGATGTGCGGGGAGAATCAAATGTGGGGAGCACAGACATCACGCTGTATGTCTATGGAGACATTTCCAATCCGAAGACAAGGTTCACCAGTTCGCCCCCCATGTCTGAGGCGGACATCGTCACACTGCTCGGCACAGGCATGACGCTGGGCGGTGACAATGCGCAGATGGCCAGCGAGGCCATTACCCGCGCGGCATTTGTCGTGATTGCGGAGACCTACCGAAAGATCTTCCACAAGAAAAAGACCGTCAGCGCGGACCCGCCCAAACTGCACACGACGTTCAACCCCTCAGGCGCGGATCGTTCGAGCGACAGCGTGCAGGCGATGTATGAGATCACCCCCAAGATACGGCTGACGGGGCGCTTCACGCAGTCGGGGCGCATGAAGCTACTGCTGGGGTATGTGCTGAGATTTGGGAAAGCCGCGCGCGCAATGGATCAAGACCCATGATGAAAAACAGCACCACCAACATCAAAGACGGCGGCCATCAGCGATGGGTGCGGCTGATTTTGGCCCTGCTGTCCTGCCTGCTGGGGATGTCCGCCGAAGGCTATGAGGTGCATTTTGGCCAGACGCAGGTGGAGGTGGAGGGCATTGAGGCGTCCCAATGGACGGACCTGCGAAGCATGCTGATGGATCAGCTCACCCTGAACGGAAGCGAGCCTCCCGGTGAGCCTTTGGCGGATGACCTCGCCTTTTTTGTGCGTCAGCATTTCATTCAGGAGGGATGGCCTGACGCCGAGACGAGCTGGAAGGTGAAGCGTGGCTGGATCTACCTGTCGGTGAAAACCGGCCGCGCCGTGCGCGTGGGGACAATCACTCTGAAAGGCGACATGCCAGTGCCTGAAGAGGAGCTGAAAAAATACTTCATGAAGCCGACCCTGGAACGTGAGGACGTGGACAGGAGCAACCCGCAGTGGGTGATGCGAGACATCCAGCAGGGAGCGACCATGATCCAGCGCCGCCTCCGCGCCGAAGGCTACCTGAATGCGGAGGCGACACTGGAACCGGCGCCGGACGTGCATGCAGACATGCGGCGTGACGTGACCGTGGAAATCAAGGCAGGCCCCAAGTTTATCTTTGGAGAGGCCGGGATCACGGGATCACCGCCTCAACTGGAGAAGCTGATGCAGGCGGAGATGACGCAAACGCGTGGCACGCCATTCAATGAGGCGAAGGTGCAGCAGATCCAAAAACGGCTGACCTCCATCTGCACCGATCATGGCTGGCTGAATGCGACAACGACCGCAGACTACACCCTGGGAAAAGGAGGTGGCACGGTGGACGTGGTCTTCCGTGTGCAGGCCGCAGAGCGCGTGCGGATCACTCGCATCAGCCCGCACGAAGCTTTCAGCAAGGGAGCCAGACGCGTGCTGCTGGCCAAGTTCAGACCGCTGACGGGGCGTATTTACGAAGCCGAAGAGGCTGACTTTTTGTTCAAGCAGGCGCTCGACACCGGAATGTTTGCACTGATCGACACCAAGGTGCTGCCGGACCATGGCAACCCTGCCGCTGGAGACCTGCACATCACCGGAGAAGAGGCAAAACCGGTGACGCTGAGTTTCGAGCCGGGCTTTGACACCTTTCTGGGGCCGCAGATGGGCGTGAACTATAAAAACACAAACTGGCGGGACACCGGCAACACCCTGGCTGCGGAACTGAGCTACAGCATGGCGGGGCCGGTGGGCTTTGTGAGCCTGACCAATCCGGCGATATTCAACTCCCAGTATTCAGCCGCCACGCGACTGGCGCTGGAGCAGTTCAACCGCTTTGAGTATGACCGCATCGGCACCTCGCTCAGCCTGGACGTGGCGCGGAGGGCAACCCAGGCGCTGAGCTATTCCGTCTTCATCAGCGAGTCAGCGAACACCGTCAGCTCAACTGTTCTCACCCTACCCCAGACCGGGCCGAGAAACTATTCATTGGCCAACGTGGGTGCAAACGTGATGTATGACCGCCGCGACAGCAAGCTGCTGCCGAGGAAGGGCTGGTATGTTTCCGCACGTATTGAAGATTCCACGGACATCCTTGGCTCAGGGGTCAGTTTTATACGCACGGACCTGAGAGGCGCCTGGTACATTCCGATCACGAAAAAGTTTAGATTTGCGACGGGTGCGGAGCTTTCGACGATCCAGGGAGCGACTGCGGAGGAAGTTCCGATCGACAGCCGTGTGTTCAACGGCGGCCCTTTCAGCGTGCGTTCCTTTGGCATGCGCAAGCTGGGGCCGGTGACACCGGGTGGCACGCCGCTGGGAGGGACATCGGCGCTGTTTGCGAGCGCCGAATTTTCCTATGAGATCCTGCCCAATTTTGAATTTGCGGTGTTTGGAGACATCGGCAGCCTGGGCCAGGGGAACAACTCCTCGCCACTTTCCTACTCGTCTGACTTCCGCGAGGCCATCGGGGCGGGTTTGCGCTACAAGCTGCCGTTTGGGCCCATCCGCATCGACTACGGGCACAATCCCAACCGCCGAGCGGGAGAGCAGAGCGGATTCCTGCATGTGACGGTAGGGTTTGCGTTTTGAGTCAGACCTTCGCGGGCTTCTTGCTGAAGCCGCCCACCACAGTGTGGTAGCTGCCCCAAAGCACCAGGACACCGCCGAGCGCCTGTGCGAACGTGAAAGGTTCGGCAAACAGAGTGATGCTGGCAAGTGAGATAACGACAGGAACCGTCATCTGAAAAGCGCCGCCCGCTGCTACGGAGAGGAAGCGAAAGCCCTCCGTCATGGCCAGCTGCCCCACGCTGGCGCACAATGCCGCCGCTGTGAGCAGCACGACATCCATGGTGTTCAACGAGGTGAAATGGGCTGCGGCCAGCGGCAGTGAAAGCAGCAGCGCGTAAATGCACTGCGATGAAAAGATGGTGGCGCTGGTCTCCGTGCGCGTGAGCTGGCGGATCACGACCACAACCGCCGCGGCCAGCACGGCCCCGGTCAGCGCAATCATTTCATGGTGTCCGAACTGGGCCATCGTCCCCGGTGCCAGTCCTGTGAGCAGGCTCAGACCGGTCAGCGCCAGAAGAATGCCGCACAGTTTTACCAGCCCCAGCCGCTCATGCAGAACAAAGGCCGCCATGATGGCGGCAAAGATGGTCCAGGTGTTGCCAATGAGCGTGGCCTTGCCGGCCCCCAGCGGCCCGATCGTGGTGTAGTAGGCCGCTGTGCCCAGAGCGCCGAGCACACCGCGTGAGGCGAGCAGCCAGCTCTGAAACGAGCGGCGCAGTTTCAGTGTCCCGGAGGGGGCAAACAGAATGATCGTCAGCAGCAACCCAACCACGGCACGAAACGTCAACGACATCCAGGGATCCACATGCCGATGCGAGGCAAGGTTCTTGAGCAGCAGGGCGTTGCCGGAAAAGCAGGTGAGCGAGAGCAGCATGGCCCGCGTGCCGTGCCAGGCGTGATGTTGAAGCTGTGTATCAGGGGTGCTCATGGAGGTGCCGGTCTGAGGGCTACCTTCTGGCATCATGTCTGATTGTTATGTCTCGTGATGATGAGCGCATTTCGCGCAGGGTCCTCAAACCGTGGGGTCAGGCATGCCAAAGGGCTCGCACCGTTTTTACAACGGCACGAATCGCAATTCGGCTGGCAGGTTTGAGGTTCATCAGACGACAGGATCATGGATGTGAAATACGGAAGTGCAAATCTGATCTTCCCGCCACGTCTGCAAATAAAAGCGGGTGCGGCGACACCACTCGCCACACCCGCCTTCAGGTCGACCATCAACCTGTTTGCCGCCCAAAAAATTAGATTCAAAACACCACCGTCAAGGCCACGCGTCCGTTGATGCCGGGCTGTGTGTAACGGTCCAGACTTGGATTCGAGGCATCAAGACCACGCACGTTTTGATACAGCCAATACCTCTCGTTCGTCAGGTTGTAGAGCCCGGCCGTGAGGGTGATGTTTTTGGAGACCTGCCAGCGTGCCACGAGGTCAAGAGTGAGGGCACTGGGAGTTTTGAACTGGTTGATCCCGCCCGGTGTGGAATTGGTCTGGTTTTTGTGAGCGTAGTAGGTTGAGATCAATTCCACCTGCCACGTTTCGCGGCGATAGCGCAGGCCGGTGACGAGCTTGAAGGGGTCCACGCTGGCAAGAGGCTGCTTGTTCTCATTGTCCCAGCCCTGGCTGCAGGTGGCATTGGTGAACATGCCGAAGTTCCCAAGCGACTCATGGATGAATCCGAACGTGGTATCCCCTTTGAATTCGATACCGTAGATCTCTGCGGAAGAGACATTGGTGCTTTGGTAAATGATGGGGTCTCCCGGAGCGCCTGTGCCGCCCGTCTGCGTAAAGCTGTTGATGAAGTTTTCGTAGTGATTGTAGTAGCCCGCAAGATTCCATGAAGACTCTTTTCCTTTGCTGCGGACACCTATTTCAAAGCTGTTGCTCGTTTCTTTTTTCAGCGCCGGATTCGGAATGGTCTGATAGCCAAACGCGGTGTTCGTGATGGTGGCGTTCAATTCCTCGCCGCTCGGATTGCGGAAGCCGTTCGCATACTGAAAGTAGGCGGCGTGCTTTTCGTCAATCTTGAAGAGGTAGGCAAGTTTTGGCGCGAGCGCGAACTGATTGAAATCCTGCGGCGCCCTGCCGGCACTGGCACTGAGGTAGAGCGGATCCGAATGCGTCGCCACGTCGTAGTACTCCGCACGCAGACCAGGTGTCAGGCGGTGACGCAGATCCCTGCCCCAGGCGATCTCATCCTGGATGTAAACACCCACACGGGAAGTCCGCGTGTCCGGCATGTCCTTGAGAGGATAGGTGTCCGGAGTGATGGTCTTTGTCACCGTGTTCGTGGTGAAATTGTACTCCGTCGCGTCCCGCACACGACGGGAGAATGAAGAGACCAGCTGGGTGCCGTAGGCGAGCGTGTGACTCAGAGCGCCTGTTTGAAACGCCTTGGTGAAGTTGAAGTTCGCGCCGACATGATCCTGGCGATAAAGGTAATCGCGGATGCGCAGGCGGTCTTGATAGGTGGGAGTGATGCGGTCGCGATCCTCCACCTGATGTTCCGGCGTCTCGGAGACCTGATAGTAGGCGCTCCAGGTCAGATTGTCGAAAAGCCAGCCGAGGCCTGCGGCGTCATACTTGTGCTCCAGGCTGAAACGCATGCGGCGGAGGTCATCGTTCAACAGCAGGGAGTTCACGTTGTAATTGACCCCCGGCGCAGCCACCACCACACGGCGGGCGCTGAGCAGGTCGTTGTCACTGGAGCGCTCAAGGTACTCCCCTGTGAGTTCGAAGCGATTCCGGGAAGAGGGACTCCAGACCATCTTGGCGAGCCAGTTGTTCACGTTGTAGTTGCTGGTGTCGGGATGAATGGAGCCACGGTTGTCGATCTCATGTCCATCACGCCGGGTGTAATGGAGAAGAATTTCGAAGTTTCCCGCACGCTGCGCCGTGCTGAGGGTGTGGCCCCAGCTGTCATCGGTGCTGTCATAGCGTGTGATCAAGCGCGCCACGGAGTTCCTGCCTGAAGGCGACAAGGCCAGCAGGTCTTCAGGATCGATGGTGGTGAAGGAAACCACCCCCGCGAGGGCATCACTGCCATAGAGAGACGAGGCGGCATTTTTGAGGATCTCCACCTGCTTGAGCGCGTCCACGTCAACGAAATCACGTCCGATGTTGTAGGCTCCGCCAAAAGTGAACTGATCCGCCTGGCGGATGCCGTCCACGGTCATGAGCACGCGGTTGCCATCCAGACCGCGAATGTTGATGCTCTGGGTGCCTGCCCTTGAATTGGCGGCCGGCCCCGTGCCCCCCACACCATAAGGCACGCTCACGCCAGGCTCGTAACGGGCATAATCGCGCATGCTGGTGGCCAGGGAGAACACATTGGCGTCGTTATCCAGCACCGTGACAGAGGCGGGAACATTGGCGCCTGATTCCGGACTGCGTGAAGCGACAATGACGATCTCGGCCAGCACAGCACCACCGGCATTTGCCGAAGAGGACTCTCTTTGTGCAGCTTCTTTGATTTTCTTTCCGGCCTGGGATTGTTCCTGAGCCGACAGCGGGAAACTGCAGGCCAGCGTGAACAGCGTGAGTGTGTGCAATATTGCGGGAGGTGGTTTCATGGCCCGCCGTTCTAGCCCGGCTGAGGCACGGCACGCTTTTGCTTGAATGACCAAGAATGGCTCTCATTTGCGGTGGATGGCGCAGCAGATCAATTGACCATCATGATTTCGCAACTGAGCGCAAACAGGCAGCCTTCACGCCACAGCGGCCTCGATGACAGGACTGCGAAGCAGCAGCACATCCGCCTGATCAGCCGCCACGAGGCGCAGCGGGCAGGCGGCGGGCACACGCAGGCGTTCGCCGCAACGCAGATGCACCGGCATGCCATCGAGATAGGCAGCGGCTTCACCAAAGGTGATGACAATGGTGGTCTCATCGGCCGCACAGGCCTCGAAGCAGGGGCAGCGAGGATCAAGCCCCAGAAGATGGGCTTGAACGCAGTCATTATAGAAAAGGCAGCGCTGAGCTGCGTCGGTGCACAGGCGGCTCATGAGCGGGGGCGGGCTTGAGGTTCATTCCGTTCAGCCATGGCGATTTTTTCGGCATGGGTGCGGGCTTTACGGCTGCGGCGTCGGCAGTCCGCAATTCGGCGCAGGAGGTCGGGATTGAGATCCGGCCGCAGATTCAGACGGTTGTGATGATTGGTGTATTGCATGGCAGTCCCTTCTGACCATGAGACATGCACTGCCGCTTTCGCCTGATTGACGAAGACTGCCGCAGGTTTGCGCAAGCATGTGACGCAGCACATTTGACCGTCAGGTTTCGTCAAGGCAACGAAAGCGCAGCCTCCCTCTGCATGCGTATCAAACGGACATACCACCCAGCATGAATCCGACAAACTCCACCCAACGCATCGCCTTCAGTTTCCCCCTCGGCACTTTCGACATCGGCCGCATGAAGCCGCATCTATGGAGCTGCGATGATGAATGCGGCACCGCGCATGTACAACTGGACTGCGGCTGGCCGCGCCTGCTGCAGGCATTGGAAAAAATGGGGCTGCTCATGGCCTGCGCACCCTCCGGCCCGGTGACAGGGGCCGTGGCGCTTCGTGCAGCACGGTTTGAGCCCGTGCCGGGTTCACGAGACTGGATCTACCTGAAGACGGGCATGGAGATCTGTACTTCGAAGCTGGGTGGAGTGCTGGCCACTCTGGAGCCGCTGGAAGGCGGGCAGCAGAGCGCCGCATTGCAATTCTTTGACCGCAGAGGCGAAGGCTGCTTAAAACTGCTGGTCACAAACTTCAGCCACATCGAGGCGTTTGAGCAGATGGTGAGCCACCATGCCACGCTGCAGCAGGTTTCCCCCTTTGGTCTGTCCGGCTCCGCCGCGTTGTTGGGATCGAGCACAGAGCCGGACGCCCAGGCCGTGCGCAGTCTCTGGGGGGGACTGCGCCGCACGCTGCCGACGAGCACCTTCCCTGGTCTGGAAGGCGTCTTGCGGCGGCGTGCGTTAGGCGTGGCCGGGCCGCAGCATGCGTGGAGGATCCGTGAGACAGCCATCCTTCCCCTGCTCCGCGCCATGGCGCTGGCGGATGCGCCGCTCGGCATCGGCTTGCGCAATGAGGCCGTGTTTCTGCCCATGGGCATGCAGCCGAATTATTGGTCCGGCTGCTGCTGCGGCACCACATTCTTCGCCGGAACATCACAGCTCACGCTGCGGGATGAACTGAACCATGCTGAAGCCTGGGTGACCCGCTTCAAGGTGCTGGGGAAAGAAATTCTCTGCCTGGAAATCTACGATGACGAAGAGTGTTTCCGCGCTGGTGTTGGCCTGCTCCCAGAGGCGATGCCCACGCATCATATGCAATGGAACCACTGGCTGCGCGAAGCCGCATGCTGAGGGCCTACTTCATCGCGCGGTGCACCTGCTCCAGTGCCAGCACCGTGTAGGCGGTGACCAGCACGGGATTGCTTTGGATGTGGGGAAATGTGGCATCGGGGCTATTTTTGACCATGGCGCCCAAATCCTTGCTGGCAGACATCCATGTCATTTCACCGCCAGTATTTCACAACCCAACGCAAGCAGAGGCTCGTAGTCGCTGTATCGCAGGAGTCCCCATGAAAGCTCTACCCCTCTTTTCCTTATTCCTCTTCGCCCTCACCTCCAATCTGACGGCGAACGACACGCCGCCAGAAATGCCGCTGAGTGTCGCGAGCTTTGGTGCCGCAGGCATGCCGGATGGCTCGTTGTATTTTTATGGCGGCCACAGCGGCAAACGCCACAAGTACAACCGTGATGAAGTGCATGGCGGCCTGTTCCGCTGGAAACAAGGTGCAGACCAATGGGAAGCACTGGCGAAAGACGAACCGGCGCAGGGAGCCTCGCTCGTGGCAGCGAAAGAGAGCGTGATCCGCATCGGCGGCATGGCTGCGCGCAACGCAAAGGGGGAACCACAGGACCTGTGGTCAAGCGAGACAGCAGCGCGTTATGACATCGCCAGCGGCAGATGGATTCCCCTGCCTAAAATGCCGCAGCGACGCTCCAGCCATGACAGCATTGTCTGCGGCAGCACTCTCTACGTCATCGGCGGATGGCGGATGGAAGGGGAGGCGGATTCTGTGTGGCATGACACTTACCTCACTCTTGACCTGACGAAGGCTGACCCGGTCTGGGAGAGCCATGCGCAGCCTTTCAAACGGCGTGCCATCGCGGTGCAAGCTCTCGGCACGAAGGTCTATGCCATTGGTGGCATGACCGATGACAATAAACTCACCTGCGCTGTTTCGGTGCTCGATACGACCACCGGAGCCTGGAGTGACGGCCCGGCGCTGCCCGCTGACAAGACCGGCGGTTTTGGGTTTGCCGCGATCTCGCAAGGGGATCGTTTGTTTTCCAGCGGCTTGACGGGGCGGTTGCTCGAGTTGCGTGGTGACGCCTGGGTGCCGATCGCAAAGCTAGCTCATCCACGTTATTTTCACCGATTGCTGAGCGGTAAGACTGGAGAACTCATCGCCATCGGTGGAGAAAACCGTGAAGGGGTCAAACCGGCACCGGAGGTCATTGTGCTTCCGCCAGCAGGCTCCGCCCCGCTGCCTGATGAGCCCGTGCCAGCGAAATCTAAATAGTTCCCCCCCTGAATCAGGAATCAGGCCGACTGTCAGTGACCAAGGGTAGCCAAGATCAAAAGACTCGAAGTTGTTATTTATTGAGATTGAGTTTCATTCCCAATTACCATGTCCGCCGCTACCCCTGATTCTCCATTTCGCTCATGGACCACCGTGCCTGAGCGCATTGAGGCAGACTGGCCAGCCGCCACGGCAGAGCATTCCCTGGTGGCTCATCTCAATTTTCGAGGGGAGGCTGAACTCAGATGGACGGATGGCAGCAGCACCTTGATGGCGCCGCGAACGACGTGCTGGCTGCGAGCCGATCCGGCCGAAATCTTGACGGCCCGCCGTCTTGCCAGCCGTGACCGTCATGAGTGCCTCACCCTTGTATTTCCAAATGTCTGGCTGCGACTGGTCTTGAAAGGAGTCACCTCTCAGGTGGGTGAATCCTTTGCCCCCTTGGTCAGTGGAACATCCCGCCACCTGCTGCTGCAGCCGTTGACCGAGGAACACGAAGGCTGGGCGCGCGGAGCGATGCCACCGCATCTCTGCTCACAGGCCCGCCAGTTGCTGGACTCGGCCCGGCTGACGGAATTCTTCATCCGCTCCATCTTCCGCAGTGACACCCCGTCCGAGGCGAGCACCGCCATCAGCCGCACGCTGAGGATCGCCCAGGAACGCATTCAGCGCGTGAAGGAGCTGATGCTCGCGCAAATCGATGAGCCCCCTGCTCTGGATGAGCTCGCCGCCACCGTCGGCTGCAATCCGAGCTATCTCAGCCGCACCTTCACCCAGATCGAAGGCATCACCTTATCCCAATGGCTGCGACGGGTGCGCATTGAACATGCGGCATCCTTGATCGCCAGCGGCCGATGCAATGTCTCCGAAGCGGCGCTGGAGGTGGGCTATCAAAGCTTCTCACACTTCAGCCGCGCTTTTGCCGAGGAAAAAGGAGTGCCGCCCTCGCACTGGGTGCGCCGTTTGAGCCGCGGCACATAAGGCAGATTTACTTCTTCTCTTCTTTCACCGTCCAATACAGAGAGGCACTGTGACTGGTGATGGCAAAGGGGACGCCATGGAAGAAACCGGGCAGTTCCTCGGAATAGCGTGCGACGGCGAGCAGATACTGGCCGGGCTTGGAGATGTCCGGCGCGCGCACATAGCCTTCGGCATCGGCCTGGAGCTTTTGATCCGTGACCTTCGGGGAGAAAAAGAGCAGCTCGACACCGCCGAGGGGCTTGCCCCTGAAGTACACGCGCGCCTCGCCGGGCTTGCCGGTGGGCACAACGTCCATCGTCATCGCCGGGGTGCCGGCACCCGCACCCTCCGGCTGCCAGCGGCAGTAAAAAATGGGCGCACGGGCAGGCTTGTCCTCATGCAGCTTGCGCACGGTGAATTGTGCCTGGGCAAATGCAGGGCGGGTTCCATCGACCTTGCCAAGGAAAAAATGGTCCTTCTTTTTGATCACGTCGAAGACCTGAGGCTGGCCTTTGTCGTCGAGCGTCCAGCCGGAGACCTGGACGAATGAGTCGAGATGGCCGGGGGAGACTTCGTATTCATCTCCCCACTGGGCGAACCGCACCCCCAGGCCGGCGTTGTCCGGCAGTTCTTCAATCCAGAGGGAGTGGGCGGAAGCAACCTGGGGCAGCAGACTGAAAACAGCGAGAGCGAAGAGCGAGCGGATCATGGCGAGGGTGGAGTTGAGGGTTCGCTGAAGCCATACATCTGCCGGAGGCGATGTTCTTGCGGTCATTTGTCAGGATCTGTCGTTGTCTTGCGGTGGCTGAGACAGCCAGTCACGCCCACATTTTCCGGTCCAGCGTGCGATAGCTGATCGCTTCAAGCACATTGTCGGCGCTGATTTTGTCGTGGCCGCCCAGGTCGGCCAGAGTCCGCGCCACTTTGAGGATGCGATCGTGGGCACGGGCGCTGAAGTTCATCTCGCTCATGGCGTGTTCGAGGCAGCCCGCGGCCTCCGCATCAAGTTCACAGTACTTTTTGATGAGACGCGGCGTCATGCTGCTGTTGGTATGCACACCCGCTTGTTTGGCGAAGCGCTCCTGCTGCATGGCGCGCGCGGTCTCGACACGTTTGCGGATGGGCTCGGAAGCCTCACCTCCCTCGCGTGAGGCCAGGGCCTTGTAGTCAACGAGCGGAACTTCGACATGGAGATCGATGCGATCAAGCAACGGACCGCTGATGCGCTGACGATAACGCTGAATCACGATCGAGCCGCAGCGGCACTCGCGCTTGAGATCGCCGTAATAGC
This sequence comes from Verrucomicrobiota bacterium, assembly GCA_017301975.1. Taxonomy (GTDB): domain Bacteria; phylum Verrucomicrobiota; class Verrucomicrobiia; order Verrucomicrobiales; family Verrucomicrobiaceae; genus Prosthecobacter. Next base: position 11,800 of record JAFLEI010000020.1, on the reverse strand, counting down.
CGCAGGGGCACGGGTTCATCGCTGCAACGAGCATGAATTTGGCAGGAAATGTGACGGAGCCTGCGGCACGTGAAATGGTGACCTTGCCGTCTTCGAGCGGCTGACGCAGGACCTCCAACGTACTGCGACGAAACTCGGGCAGTTCGTCCAGGAAAAGAACACCGTTATGTGAAAGGGAGACTTCACCCGGCCCGGGATTGCTGCCACCACCGAGAAGGCCGGCATCGCTGATCGTGTGATGCGGCGAGCGAAAGGGACGTGTGGCCACGAAAGCACTGGCCTCGCCAAGCAATCCCGCCGCGCTGTGGATTTTCGTGGTTTCGATCGCCTCCTCCTCGCTCATGCCGGGCATGATGGTGGGGATGCGCTTGGCAATCATCGATTTGCCGGTACCCGGCGGCCCGATCATCAGCAGCCCGTGGCCTCCACTGACAGCGATTTCGATGGCTCGAATGGCATCCGCCTGCCCCTTCACATCATTGAAATCGATGTCGTAATGCGAGACGGCGGCGAACAATTCCGTCGCCCGGCAGGGTTCGGGAGCTATTTCCAGGTCACTTTTGAGGTAATCCACCACCTCACGGAGATTTTGTACTCCTACAATGTCGATACCGGCCACAACACTGGCTTCCAGCGCCGCCCGTTTTGGCACCAGCAGTCGTTTGCGACCTTTCCGTCTGGCTTCAAGCGCCACCGCGAGCAAACCCCGGACAGGGCGCAGTTCGCCATTGAGCGCCAACTCACCAATCATCGCGGTCTCCGCGAGCATCCCCATAGGGATGCGTGCCCGGTGCGCGATGAGCGAAATGGCGATGGGCAGGTCAAAACCCGGGCCCTCCTTTTTCAAATCAGCCGGAGCCAGGTTTACGGTGGTCACTCCGTCATTCATCATGAAGCCAGACGAGGAAATGGCGGCAGTGACGCGCTCGCGACTTTCCTTCACCGAGGTATCCGGCAGCCCCACAATGAACATCTTGGGCGTTCCTCCGCCGTCATGCGATTCAATCTCCACCTCTATGGCGTCAACGCCGACTAGGGTGGCTGAGTAGGTTCTGGCGATCATTCGGTGCGATTATTGACCGGGGCCGGAGGAGCGCAAGTGCGCTTCATGCGACATTCCCTGCCGCCGGAATCAGACCTTTTCTGAAACGACCCCATATTTAGCCCAATCAGCACAATATTATAATTCCATCACTTAAGCAATTACTCGACATGTATATATAGTCATTGCAGACTTACCGAAGCGGCTAGAAATTAACCGTTTTTACTGTGTACAGAGGTTGGCTAATCTGTTTGTCGGGCGCTGGAACTGGGATCTATGAAAGACAATCCTGTGCGGCTTCAGTTTAATTATAGGCTAATAGTTTAGAAAGGTCGAAGTGGAAACTTGCCATTTAATGGATTCAGGTGCAGCAAAGCGGGCCCATGAGCTCCCCTCCCCCGCTTCAGAACACAAGCAGCCCTTCAGAAGCCCATGCCGTTGATTTGAGTTTCGTTTTTCCTTGCCTCAATGAGGAGGAAACATTGGGCACATGTATTCAGCAGGTGAATGAGAGTCTGGCATCAAGCGGGGTCGCGTATGAAATCATCGTGGCTGACAACGGAAGCACCGACCGTTCCAAGGAAATCGCACTCTCCATGGGCTGCCGTGTGGTGCCTGTGGCAGCACGTGGCTACGGAGCGGCATTGAGGGGGGGAATTGAGGCAAGCCAGGCAGAGTATGTGATGTTTGCAGACTCAGACAGTACCTATCTCTATGCGGATGCCGCGCCGCTTTACCGCGCGGCCAAAGACGGTAACGCGGACATGGCGATTGCATCCCGAATGATAGGCAAGATCGAGCCAGGAGCCATGCCAACTCTGCATCGCCGACTCGGTACGCCAGTGCTGACCAGCTTGATCAATCTGCTATTCCACGGCAAGCTTTCTGACTGCAACTCAGGCTTCCGTTGCATTCGCAAGACAGCGTTCGACGAATGGCAAATTCGCTCAAATGGAATGGAATTCGCTTCCGAATTGCTAATCAAGGCCCTCAAGGCAGGTGCCCGAGCTGTCGAAATTCCCTCCGGCCTTCGAAAAGGCCCGGAAGGACGAGTAGCCCACCTGCGCACGTGGCGTGACGGCATGCGCCACCTGCTCTTCATCTTTTCAGAGAAACCACGACTATTCGAGTTGCTCGGTTTCATCACGGTCTTGGCATCTACGCTGCTGCAAATAGCCGCTTTCTGCACCGGCCCAGTCAGTATCGGCGGGGTTTTTCACGTCTTTGATCTTCATAGCCAGGCCTTGCTGCTTTTGTCGGGCATCATCGGCGCGCAGTTCTACCTGTTCAGTTGCACACTTTTTTTACAGAGCAAAGATCGTTCACTCGGCATTACCCGGAAACTGATCCATCTCGATGAAGGAGTATTGTTTTTCACCCTATTGGCCACTGTTGGCGCATGTGCCACTGTCGCAACCTACATCGGTATAAAATGGTCACTCTCCGGCTTCGGGAACCTAAATCTGGCCCGCGACCTGCTATTTTGGTCACACCCCCTTGCCATCTCTATTTCCTTCTCAGTTGGGTTGCTCGGCCTGCACATCCTGAAAAAGGCACAAAAGTGACTTTCAACACCCCCTATATCAAAGAACACGTCTTGCAAAATATCACCATAAGTGCCTCATTTCTGATTTGAAGGATCCGCGAAAGCATCAACAATAGGCTTAGAGAGGCACTACTCTGCCGAACGCTAATTTTCATATGCACAGTTTGAGCATGGGCCACTGGTCCCACATCGGCATCCGCGCAGCACGCGACATTCTGGTGTTTGCAACCGGTTATCTGCTGGCGAACTACGTTCGATTCACCGGCCTGTGGCGTATTGAGGATTTTATTCCTTCTATTTTCGCCGGTGCAGGCACGCTCGTCTCAGTCACCTACATTCTCGGGCTTTATTCCGTCGAATCTCAAAGACGCTCTTCTTTCCGGACTCACTCAATTCTTCTTACCTTCGCGTTTCTTCTTGCCTTTGTGGTCATTACGCTGGCCGGCTTTGTAACGTTGGAATTCGTTGGACGAGGGTTTATGGCACTCGGATGCCTCTTCTCTTATCCCGTCCTGCTCTTGAGCCATTATCTCCTGTATCACAAGCATCGTATAGCTCCGGAGCGGATAGCCTTCGTTGGAGAGTCTGAAGAAGAAATCGCCGAATACGAGCGACTGAGATCCATGTGTCCACCTGGGGTCCAATTGGTCGGACGTATCGGCATCGAGAAGGATCTTGAGCATGAGCACGGATTCCTGGGCAAGCTCAGAAATGTGCGAAGCCTCATGCATCAGCACAAACTCGACCGGATCGTGTTCATGGAGAAGCGAGTAGAGGACTATAGTTCACGCCAGGAGTTTCGCCGCCTTCGTTATCTCGGCTTTTCCTGCTGCAGTGTCATTTCCATCTGCGAGAAGCACCTGCACTATGCGCCACTCCATCTGGTGACCATGAACTGGCTGATGCAGGCAGAGTCCACCTCCAGGGATTTTTACTTCAGCAAAATGAAGCGTTTTTTTGACGTGGTCACCTCACTGATCTTGCTGGTGCTGCTCTCGCCATTCCTGTTAATCGGCATGGCAATCGTCCGTGTCTTCTCTCCAGAGGGCCCCGTCTTTTTCCACCAAGAGCGTGTTGGCCGGTTTGGAAAGAGGTTTCAAATCTACAAGTTGCGCAGCATGCGTACAGACGCAGAAAAGGGTGGTGCCGTCTGGTCGTCAGTCTCAGCAGATTCGCGCGTATTTCCTGGCGGTGCTTTTTTGCGGCGCTATCGGATTGACGAAATCCCCCAACTCCTGAATGTCCTGCGTGGTGAGATGTCCTTCGTCGGACCGCGTCCAGAGCGGCCGGAGTTCGTCACGAAACTCGCCCGCGCCCTGCCTCACTATCAGGAGCGCCACATGCTGCAACCAGGCCTCACAGGGTGGGCTCAGGTCTGCTATCCGTATGGCTCGTCTATCGAAGAGGCCAAGTGCAAGCTCGAGTACGATCTCTATTACCTCAAGCACGCCGGAGTCCTTTTTGACAGCTTGATCCTGCTCGACACCGTGCGCGTCGTTCTTGGCGGCGGCATTAAACATTCCAAGATGGCTAACCGCTATTCGGCAGACACCGAGATCGTTTCTGACGATCTCGATGACCCCATTGAGGAAATGGAAACACCGTCGTCTCCCGCAGGCAGCAGTCTCATGCCCCAGACGGCTTAGCCTACTCTGCCGGCGGGGTTTAACAATGCCAGGTAGTTTTTTGCACAGTTCTCCCAGGAGTATTGAAGAGCCGCATGGTGTAATCGTTGATCTTCCGGCGGATTTCGAATGGAGCTGGTCAAGGCAGCTGCAAAAGCCGACGATTCACGTCCGGGAACCAGAAACCGCTGCCCAAGCAACGGTTTTACGATTTCCGCGATTCCACCCACATCGGTGGTGACAATCGGACGCCCCGACGAAATCGACTCTAAAACCACATTCGGAACCCCTTCATTAAAGCTGCTCAGAGATACAACGTCTGCAGCTTGCATCCAGCGGGCCACCTTCGATGGAGGCTGACGCCCGACGAAAATCACCCGTTGTGATATGCCTAGTTCCGCCGCCTGCTGGCGAATATGCCCTTCCAGCGGTCCACTGCCGATCAAACTCAGCGTGATCGGCTCATGCAGCGATCGCGCCACCTCGGCAAATGCCTCCATTAAAAGATCAATTCCTTTCACCGGCAGGAAGTTGCCAACAAAGAGAACAAGTTTACCCGTGACAGACACCCCGAGTTCAGCGCGAGCATCCTCTCGTGAGGCGGGACGAAAAACGGCGGTATCCACCCCATTGTAGATCGTGCACACTTGATTCGCATTTGCCCCACCGGAAATCAATCGGCGCTGAAGATCCTGACTCCGCGTCACGATCTTCCGTGCACACTTCGCCAGACTTAATATGGCCCTGCGTCGCATCGTCATGCCAAGGTATTGATGCACGTCCGATCCTTGCGCAACGGCCACCAAAGGGATTTTCCGGCTGCGGAAACACATGGCAGCAGCACAAGCATCCGGGAACAGCCACGGTGCCAATATCACATCCGGCCTGAAATCCTCTTCAAGAGTCAGCTCCGCACGCGCCAATGCTCGTGCAAATAACCAATGATTCAGCCCTCCCAGTTTTGGCAGGTAGCTATTCCAAAAGTAATGCGGATGAAGCATTTCATCCTCGGCGCGCGGACGGAGATGTGACGCGACCCCATAATGAGTAAGCGAGGCACGAAAAGCCAAAACCCGAACGTCCAAACCGGGATCTAATGCACGCAACGCATGCACCAACGTCACATTGTCCAGCCCTCGCCAAGGCTCTTGCGAATCTGGAAACAGATTGGAGACAAATAGAAGCTTCATCAGGCAAATACTACTTCAGCAATGGTGGCGGGGTGTAAAGATAGTCACGCCAGGCTCCGGCATCCCCTGTGTGGCCGTCTTCGGCCGCATGAAGAATGTTCACCATCTCACGAGAACTGACATAATGCAGCCTAAAGCCGCGATCAGCCGCCATACGTTCAATCTCGGAATGGAAACGGCCCCTTTCAGGTCCCAAATTAGACCTGTGCCCCGACTCAGGGGCTCCATGAGTGTGCAGCTTGATAAAGCACCACTCTTCCGCTCCAGAAACACTGATCCGCCCCTTCAGCCACTCGTTCATTCTCTCTGAGGTCGGCGGATTTCTTGGCCCCAAATCGGAATTCTCCACCCTTGGCAAAATGCCCCACTTTCGACGCCCCCAATCGAGTGAAAGAGGTCCCTGCACGAGTAGCAGGTGGTCAGGGCTCAATCTCAGTTCATGGGTGCCATCACGGCCTGACGCCACCAATTTGCCCCGGTAATGCGAACAACCGTCCGGCGTGCTCCGCGAGTAGTACAAGCGGTTCACCATCGGAGCCTGCGAGGGATGGGGAGCGGACGGCATAGTGAGATCAGCGTAGCACCCTGCTCGCTTCAAAATAGCCAGCTCGTTACGCACACCACAACCATGCCCGAAAGGATTCGAATCATCGAGAGACCAGTTGCCATGAATGAATCCGAATGCGACCGCCCCAGCGGCGTCAGCCCCGAGAAGCCCGTGACTGCGTAAATTTAACTTTCCCTGTTCTAATGCGCAAACCAAATTCTCCGCTGTGTCGTTTTCATGATGCAGATGCACTTCGACTTCATTTCGAGTGATCCGACACAGCTCGGTAATAGAATCGAGCAGTTCTGGATCATACTGCTCGATCGGGTAGAAAAAGGTGTGCTTGGGCCCATGACCGTCATGATCGCTGGCAGCAGCGGACAATGCCGGAAGTTTTTCGTGCCACTGTCCCATCCGGCGCAGAGCCCCCTCTTTGTTGGTGTGATGAAGCGGCTCGAAGTGGTCGCAAACAGCCAGCATCACGTCTGTAACGGGCTTTTTAGCCCGCGTAATACGCTGCTGAAGCCATGGCAGCAACCAACGATCAAATGCCTTCGTCATGAATTGTTGAAATGATCCTGATTCGGAGTCTTAAAATCACGGAGATTCTCTGGCCCCAAATTGCCGAACTTCAACCTTGATATGCACATCACCTTTAATCGTGCTAGCCTTAGCCTCCAATGCTCCTGCTACTGTTCACCCTGCTTTTTGCCGTCTTCTACACCCAGGTTGGTTACGCCTGCATAATGTGGCTGCTCGCACGCATGTTTCCCAGAAGGCTGAATACGATCGCCCCCCTGCCAGACGCCATCAGCATCATACTCTGTGTGCACAATGGTGCGGCGCATATCCAGCAGCGCCTGCGGAACCTCGCAGACTGCGAATGGGTAGGAAAGCGCGAGTTTTTGGTGTTCTGCGACGGCTGTGCCGACGACACGGCCACCCTGGCCAGGCAGTCTAGTGTCGGGTGCGTGCGGGTCATTAGTTCGCCAACGCAACGCGGAAAATGGGCAGCTCTCAATGACGCCATTCAGGCTGCAAGCCATCCCATTATCGTCTTCGCCGACATACGGCAGACATTTGATGCTCAAGCCATCCAGGAGCTCGCACAGGCGTTTCGCGACCCGTGCGTGGGCGCGGTCAGTGGCCGCTTGGAGATCGCAGCCTCTGAATCCGGTGGCGGACGCGGCGTTGACCTCTATTGGCGAATGGAGCGCAAGCTTCGCGAGTGGGAGGCGCAATTCGATTCGGTGGTTGGCTGCACGGGGGCCATTTATGCAATTCGCAAGATTGCCTTCCGCAATCTGCAGCCAGGAACCCTTTTGGATGATGTCGTCCTCCCAATGCAGATTTCCGTTCAGGGATGGCGAGTCACTTACAATCCAAACGCCATCGCCTTCGACCCACAGAGACTAGACCCGATTAAGGAGAAATCGCGCAAGCAAAGGACCCTAGTAGGCAATTACCAAATGTTAGAGTTTTACCCTTGCTGGTTGTTGCCTTGGCGCAATCGGCTATGGTGGCAGTTGATCTCCCATAAGTATGCAAGGTTATTTGTACCATGGATGCTAATGGCGATTCTAATATTAACGGCCTTCCTCCTAAGAACACCGCTCGTTTGGCTTTCGCTAGGCCTTCAGATGGTTTGCTATGCGCTGGGAATAATCGGCTTCTTGTTCCCGCAACTTAAAACCAAACTCGTTACAGTACCAGCGGGCTTTTTGCTTCTCCAGATGACCTGCGCAAGAGCCCTCTTTTCCTATTTGAGGAGCCGAAGAGATCCACTGAGCCTCTGGCAGCCAAGTCTTTAGGCCATAATCTATTAAGAAGATTCCGTTCATTATCACCTAATATTATGAGGCTGAGCAGAGACTGCAGCCGCCTCATGATTCAGAAATAACTAAATCTCTTCAGGCCAAAACATTTTGCCAATTGAACTGGCGGCCGGGAATGGTCAACTATAGAGGAAGAGCTTTTAATGAAGTGCCCTGAAAGACGTCATGTCTAGAAAAGACATTATCCGCCGTATACAAATGATAGGTCACATCGTGACCCAATGTAACGTGCCGAGTAACTTTTCGCAATGGCTCCTGTATGGTATAGCCCGAGGTCACCCCTTTGACGGCCGGAAAACGAGGCTGTCACGATGCATGAGAAAATGGTTTCCCGTCCTCAATCTTAAAGGACTATGGGGAGGGGAGTGGGAGCTGACGTTCGACCCGGGCGATATCACACACATGGTGATATTTGAGGAGCTCGTGATAAATCGAACATGGAATCTGGATCTAGTGCCATTTGAGCCTGATCTGATCATCGATGTCGGGGCGCACATTGGTCTTTTTGCGTCCTTGGCCGGCGTTCGATTTAGAAACGCTCGAATAATTTGCATCGAGCCGGACCAGACTAATTTGTTATGGCTGCGTCACAATCTCAAGATGAATCATTTGAACGCTCGAGTCATGGAGGGTGTGGCTGGAGAATCAGATGGACGCACCCTTTTTGAACCTGGTTTAAGCTACGGTGGCCGTGTAGTTGAAAGGGATATGGCAAACCATAAGGCACTGGATGTGCAGAGTATCTCGTTGAGAAGAATCATATCCGAAGAACATCCGAAATTTTTATTGCTTAAAATCGACATTGAAGGAGCAGAAGAACTTGTGTTACCGACCATTTTGGAAATTCTTTCCCCTTCCTGTTTTCTTTTTCTTGAAACCCATGGCGGTAATGAATCCTATGTCAGGATCGCTCAAATTTGTAAGGCCGTCGGATTCCAACTGACTCTCACCCGTTCACATGGAGACATGCGAGAATGCTATGCAATAATGTCCGTAAAATAATTTATTTCACCAATGATATACATGACCTTAGACGGTGGATTAGGCAATATGATGTTCCAATATGCATTTGCATTGGAAATCGAACGCATAAAAAACTGCAAAGTTGGATTTGTTAACTCCAAACCGACAGTAAGCGAAGACATGAATGTGTTTACACTCAAACAAAAAATTAAATCCCGCCCCCCCCCGATCAGCCATCTCATTACGGGGAAAATACGCAAAATTATAACGGGCGCGCCTCGCCTGATCGAAGAATCAACTTGGGCTCACGAATCCGCTTTTGTTTCCCGTGTTAACGATGGTCAACAAGTGGTCGGATATTTTCAGTCACCCAAATATTGGCACAATATCGAAGCTGAGGTAAGACGTCAATTCATGTTCGATGGGCCATTTTCCGACTTCACAAATAGTGTAGAGACTGAGATTACCAAGAACCTTGCTGTCGCAGTTCACGTGCGTCGGGGTGACTACCTCAAACTGAGCCATACTCACCATGTGCTCGGCACTGACTACTATAGCCATGCAATTGCCTTCATGGAGGAGCGCACAAAAAATCAGGCTGTGTACTTTGTCTTTTCTAATGATCTGGACTGGGCCGAAAAGCATCTGCCAATTCCGAATCAACGAAAGCGAATCGTTCGGAATCTGTCTGAAGGGCTCGATTTTGAAGACTTGTATCTCATGACCAAGTGCCAGCATCATATCATTGCAAACAGTTCGTTCAGTTGGTGGGGAGCTTTCCTTGCTTCCGGTGAAGGCCAGCAAGTGGCCGCACCTGCCCGATGGTTTACCCCACCGGACTTGAACGAAAGTGTTGCCAATAATTTGTATCAACAAAACTGGAGCGTCTTCCCATCATGAATCGCCAATTTCCAAACCCGTTGCGTCTCCTATGGAGGATAATCAAAAACAAATATGATTCTTTAAATACTGACGCTGCTGCACGACGTGCACTGATCGACTGGAACGAACGAGACACGGAACGATTGGAATTCTATCGTCAGTTCATCCCACCTGAATCACTAGTATTCGATGTGGGTGCCAACATGGGTAATCGCGCCAAAATATTTGTTCGCCTCGCAGCCAGGGTTGTCGCTATTGAACCCCAGAAAAGATGTATAAATATCTTGCGAAGCCTGCAAACTCGATTTCCTCAGCTCAAGCTAATTTGCTCCGCACTAGGATCCAATCAAGGCAAAGCAAAAATGTTAATCAGCCCGGATCATACTTTATCTTCCCTTTCAGAAGAGTGGGTCAAGACCATGAGAATAAGCAACCGATTCGGAGGAGATGTCTGGAAATCCAAAAAGGTGGTTCAAGTCAGGACTCTGGACGACATTATCAAAGAGAATGGCACACCAAGCTTTATCAAAATTGACGTTGAAGGCTATGAAGATGAAGTTCTTGCGGGCCTGACATCCCCAGTGAAGGCGGTTTCCATCGAATTTACCCCTGAAAGAATGAACCAATCTTTTCGAAGCATAGATCGTCTCGATGCACTCGGGCTCAAGACATTTAATTTTGCACTAGGAGAAGTCACGACACTCAAATTGCCGTTGTGGGTTTCTGCCGATGCAGTGAAAGAGCATCTTCTTGTCTATGCAGGAGACACCGTAGTATTTGGGGACATTTATGCTAGAAAAATTGAAGACTGTAATATGGCATGAAGCAGAATTCACTTGTCTGAAATTTCTCTTTTCACGTATTATTTGACCTTTTGTTCCCTAAGTTCTTATTAACGAAGAGCGCATCTTCTGCATAGCGCTTCAATAACGTAAAATCCGGCAAGCTGCGGCAGATTTCCAACAGAGTTGCACCACCATCATACAACCCGCCGTCGTCGTATTCTGTGTAAAGATACCTGACGGATTTCAGCGCCTTAGCTCCGCCACGAATCACATCCAATTCGGCACCTTGGACATCCATCCAGATGAAATCGACCAAGGAAAGTTCGTATTTTTCAAAAAATAAATCCAACGTCGTGATTGCTACCTCGACCTGATTTTCAAACTTGATCCAAGGAACCTCAGTTAAAACGCTTAGCGGCTTTCTGATCGAGCCGGACAGGTCCCAGCCGCGAGGCATTTCAAGATTTTCTCGGCCGCTGCTGACGTTGAATATGACCTTGCCGTCAACAGCACCTACCGCCGTCCTATGCAATGAGGTGCATATGTCAAGTCCTCCGTTGTTCACAAATCGTATTTGCGCCCGCGCGTCAGGTTCGAAACAATGTATAGTGGCTTTTGGAAACGCTGTGCGTAAGCGTTTGGTGTCCGTGCCATCGTTGCATCCGATCTCCAGAATGACAGGATGGTTTTTCGATATCAAACTCGACAGTTCCTCCATAGACAAAGGGACGGTATCAATATATTGCTCACCTTTTAGCCTATAATAGATTCTTCCAGCTAATACTCTAGTTAGGTTGACCAGTTTTATGGCACCTGGAATTTTTTTTATGAAAGATCTCACAGGAAAAATTAGATTAAACCTCCTCTCATGCAACTAGTGTGTCTATCAAATCAGAAATACACGAATTGTTATGCGCTAAGATGTATCCGTCGTCCATGCCCCCCCCCCCTCGCATCAAGCTTGAAGGCTGATTTAGTCAGGGCCTAGTGCTGCGCTGCCAGCTCTGCGGCCCAGGCTTTCGGCGTGGGCTGATGCACCGTTTGGTTCGTCGCGGTGGACAGGCGTTTGAAGATGTCCGTCAGATACGCCTCGGCGTTGATCCCTTGGCGGTTGAGTTGCCGATGAGCGTGTAGAACGTGGCGACACGGTCTCCTGTGGTGGAGCCGCCCATGAACTGAGGTGGACCCCGAAATTCGGGCCAGCAGTGGAGTTATGAGTTTATGATGGTTGCGGAGTGTGGCAGACAACCCAAACACCGTAAGCGTCACAGCCAGCACCGTATGAACTTGCTGGCGTCATAGAGATCAGAGCTCACAAGCTATGATCTCTATGAACAAAGAGGCAATAGTATTGAAGAGCGATGAAGCCGGGCGTGTGCAGACGC
>JAFLEI010000002.1 GCA_017301975.1 Verrucomicrobiota bacterium | reverse complement strand
GATTTCTAATCGGCTGGTCGCAGGTTCGATCCCTGCCGGGTGCACCATGCTGGAAGGACCGCACGCCAGGTGCCGTGACAACAGCGCTTCTCAACCCGGCCGAGGGCGGGACACCGTCAGGCATCGAGACCTGAGACGCAGGAATCCAGGATGGGGGTTACACCCCATGGCAGATGTGGGCCTGGCAGCCGAGCATGAGACTGCGAACGACGGCATCCATCCTGCGATCCGCTCGTCGCCAGATGCCACGGCGGTCCGGGCACCATCATCAGCTTTCAGTCATCGTTCTTTAGAACACACTCATTATGCCTGCGGAAGATGCAACCCCAGCCGCTGCGGCACTACCAGAGACACCCGCCACGCCGCCTTCCTTCTTCGAGGATGTCTCTCAGCGCGTGGAGTTGCACATTCCCTGGGTCACCTTCATCAAGGTGTTTGCTGCAGCGCTGACCGCCTATGCCATCCATGTCCTGTGGCCGCTTCTACTGCTGTCGTTCCTCGCGCTTTTTCTTGCCGTGACATTGCATGCGTTTGTGGATTGGCTTGACGAAAAAGGCATCAAGCACTGGGCCAGCCTGCTGCTGGTCATCGGCGGCTTGTTGACGGTCCTGGCAACCAGCCTGGCGCTCATTGTGCCCACGCTGCTCGACAGGGCGACCACCTTCGGCCACAGCGTGCCGCAGCTGTACGAAGAGGCCCTCAAACAACTGCCTGTGAGCTCGGCCATGCGTCTGAACATCACTCACCTGGTGGGCAGCGCGAACTGGTCCGAGGCCTACGCCTGGATGGGCAGTTTCTGGTCGGCAGGAGGCATCGCGCTCGGCGGAATTTCGGAAGTGGTGCTGATGCTGGTGATCGCGCTGTATCTGGTGGTTGATGGCAGCAAGACCTATGAATGGCTGCTGGCATTCTTTTCTCCATTGAAGCGTGCAAAGCTGCGCCTGACTTCTGGGGAAATCTCACAGGTGATCTTCGGCTACGTCTCCGGACAGTTCATCACCTCCGCGCTGGTGACGGTGTATGCCTTTGCGGTCTTGGGAATGCTGCACGTGCCTGGGGCGCTGATGCTGGCGCTGCTGGCCGGAATTTTGGATGTGCTGCCGATCCTGGGCTTCATCATGGCCACGGTGCCGGCATTTCTACTGGCTCTGAGCGTGTCCCCCAAGACAGCTTTCATCGTTGTGGGATTGTATCTTCTGTTTCATGCGGTGGAGACGTATTACATCGTGCCGATGGTTTATGGCAAACACCTGAGAGTTTCCACCTTGACGGTGCTGCTGGGCCTGCTGGCGGGGGTGCTTCTGGCGGGAATCCAGGGGGCTCTGGCCGCGCTCCCCATTCTTGCCTCATATGCCGCGATCGAGCGCATCTGGCTGAAGCCTTTTCTCCGCGAAGGCGTGTCAGAAAAACATGAGCTGCAGAAAGACCAGGCATTTGGTGACAAGGCCTGAACCAATCATGAAAACGGTTTTTCCCCTCCTTCGCGAGACGTTCCGCCAATGGGACGCCCACAGAGTGCCGAAGATGGGCGCGGCTCTTTCGTTCTACACCGTCTTCTCGCTAGCCCCGCTTTCCATCCTCGTTTTGTCCCTGCTCGGTCTCGTGGTGGAACGCAATTCGGCGCGCGCCGAAATTGTCGGACAGTTCAGAAACTTTGTCGGGAGCCAAGGCGCGGAGATGATGGAGCTGATTCTGCGGGAAACCGATGTGAAGAGCACTGGATTGTTTGACACGCTGACCGGCTTTGCGGTGCTGCTCGTCGGAGCATCGGGGGTGTTTGGTGAGCTGCAGGATTCGCTCAACCAGATCTGGGGCGTGTCTTCGAAACGCCACCCGGTCTTCTTACTGGTGAAGGAGCGTGTCTTTTCCTTTGGGATGGTTTTTGTCATGGGCTTTCTGATGCTGGTGTCGCTGCTGTTTTCAGCGGCTGTCGCAGTGGCCGGCGGCCGCCTGCATGCGCAATTTCCGGCTTTGGACGGCCCCTGGGCCTGGGGGAACGACGTGATCTCGCTGCTCGTCGTCGCTCTGCTGTTTGCGCTTATCTTCCGGCTGGTGCCCGACGTCTCCATCACCTGGAAGGATGTCTGGATCGGAGCGCTGATTGCCGCAGCGCTGTTCGAACTGGGCAGATTCCTGCTCGGCTTCTATTTTGGGCGCAGTGTGCTGGCCTCCAGATATGGAGCGGCAGGATCTCTCATCATCATTCTGATCTGGGTGTACTACTCCGCGCAGATTCTGTTTTTCGGCGCCGCCTTCACGCGTGTGTATGCGCTGAGCCATGGCTCCCACCGGAATGATGAACAGCTGACGGCATCCGGCTGATTTTTCACCACGTCATGCATGGGCGCGACGAATCTTAGCCTGGGGAAACCCTACTCCTGTTCTTGGACCGCATTCTGCGATTCAGCAATGGGCTCTGGCGGAACTGGCAAGGTCCCATCATCGGAGGGTGGTGCTACGCGTTTGCGGACGGGCGCGACCGATCTCCTTTTTTTCTCTGCTTCCAGAGCATCGTCCAGCAGCGCACATGCGGTTTCGACACTCACCTTGAGAGTCTTGGTATGGAGAGTTGTGGTGTTCATGGCTGCGTTATTTGCAATATCAAATCGGACGAGATGCTCTGCATGGCCGTAACCTCGTCATGACAGCCTTCACCGTGATGGGGCCGGTTAAAGAGTCCTTCATCAGGCAGGAAACCCAGTGAGCGGGGGCCGCTTCCAGAGTGGGGTTACACCCCATGGCAGGAACAGGAACGGCGCGACTAAGATGCATTCTCGACCATCGAGCAATCCTTCCGGCTTATCTGCATCCAGCAGGCACCGGTAAAATGAAAGCATTCTTATGAAACTCAAATCCATCGTTATCGCCGGGACACTTGCCTCGTACTGCGGCAGCATGCAGGCACAGCCCGCGCCATCCAATGGCCAGATGCTCAACCCGCAGCAATCCTTCACCGAACTCGCCGGCATCCAGGTCTGGAACCTCCAAGATCAACTGCTCGGCAGGATCAAGTTCGTCACCGCCGATCTGGAGAATGCACAACTGGTGGAGGTGGTGATTGCCTCCGGCGGCTTTTTCGGACTCGGTGGCAAGCTGACCTCCGCGCCGCCCCGCGCGTTCAAGCTGGACACATCCAGACAGGTGATGCGTCTGGATGTGAGCAAGGCGCGCTTTGACGCGGCTCCCAGGTTCATGACGTCCGATGTGGCGTCCTATTCCAACGCTGCGCGTGTGGCCGCAGTCAGCCGTTATTATGGCCAGCAGCCCTGGTTCCACTCTGCTGGACTGCTTTCCGGCAGGAATGCCCGGATCCCCCACCTGGGGCATGTTGAAAGGACGGATCGCATCATGGGCATGTCGATCAAGAGCACGAAAGGTCAGTATCTGGGCCAGGTGAGCAGTCTGATGATGGATCTACCCAAGGGACAGATCGATCATATCGTGGATGAAACGCAGTCAATGGCCGGTCGCGGCAGGTACATCGTAAAAGCCAGGGCTCTGAGGTACAACGCAACGCGCAACGGTCTGGTGCTGGACGAAACTCTGGCGTCGCTCAAGGACGAGCCGCATCTGAAGTGGGTTGGCGACAGCCGGGAATACTTCCAGGAAGAATCTTACCCCAATCGCAAAATTCCAGATGGAGAAGCCCGTACAAGCAGAAAGTCAAAAGCGCCCCACTGAAACCGGGTCTGAATCACCGCCCCTGCATCTGCCGGGAACCTCACGGGTTCCCGGCTTGCTTTGGGAGGGTGCATGGCCGGGAATCACCTGCGGAGGTGGATCTGGAAAAAAAGCGAGACTTCCGCGAACTGTTCGTTGTTCAGGCGGAACCAATGGCCTTTGTCAGACACGACCATGAACTGGGATTCCACTCCGACGTCTGCGAGCGCGAAAAAGAGCCTCTCACTTTGCTGCAGCGGAACGACTCTGTCGCGGTCTCCATGGATGATGAGAAAGGGTGGCAGCGAGGGGCTCACGTGATCGATCGGGCTCGCGTCGGCAGCGAGGTCGAGCTTTTCCTCGATGGGCCCGCCCAACAGTTTGTCAATGAGGCTTAGCTTGCCGGGTTTCGCGTACAAGCGCCCCAGATCAATGATGTCCGTGGCCGGATAAAGCGCGCATACCGCCCGGATGCGCGACTTCCCTTCAGCGGCGGCGAGCAACGCCGCAAGCTGGCCGCCTGCCGACTCGCCACTGGCCCCCATGCGCGAGGCATCGATGCCGTATTGAGCCCCATTTGTGCGCAGCCACTGAGCTGCGGCACGACAGTCCTCCAGTTGTGCGGGGTACACGGCGGCCTGGCTCAAGCGATATTGAATGGAAGCCACAGCGATGCCGACGCTGGTGAGATCCCGCACGTTCACGTGGTATCCTTTGCTGCCAAACCTCCAGCCACCGCCGAAGATCCACAGCACCACTGGAGCGGGTTTCGCCGTCTTCGGCACATACAGGTCCATGCGCAGCTTGTGCCCGCCCGGACTGGCGAACAAAACATCCCGGTAAACCTTTTCACCCTGCCGTTCCGGCCCATAGGTGGCACAGCCCGCTGTGAGGAGGATAGTGATCAGACCGCACAGCCAGCCGAGGCGTGCGGCGATTTCTCCGATGGGAGAAGCGTGCTGAGGGTCTGAAGCGCGTGTGTTCATGGCAAGACCATGATACGCAGACCGGGCCTTGTCAGCCTTGTCTCTGTCGCAGTGCCTGCAAGATGATGGAGAAAACCGTCAGCCGGGCAACGATAGCCTGCTTCACTGGGTGGCTTCAGGCAAAGCTGAACCCAGCGGCAGCTGGCGTCCGACTTCTCCTGCACTGGTGCAGATGCCGCACGTCCATTTCACGCGGCAACGCCCGTGACACGAGGGCAGCCCCTGGCAATGGCCACATCTTCCGCTTCTCGCAAATCGCGGCCCTCGGCCAGGCATTCCATCAGGAAACGCCCCGTGGTGAGATGATGGAGGCTGGCCTGGTAGCTCATGAGCGCAAAGTTCAAAGAGACGACCGATTATCTATGGTAGCGGCGATCACGGCGGCCGCCGATGTAGTTGCCGGCCAGCGCACCGACACCGGCGCCGACGGCGGCTCCGCCAAGGCTTCGTGTGGCAATGCCTCCGACGGCAGCGCCGCCGAGTGCGCCGACTACGGTGCCATTGCGAGCACCGGGTCCATTCGTGCACGAAACAAGGGAGGTGGCTGAAAGCAGGATCGTGATGCAGAGCGTTTTCATGGATTCCAGCTTACGGGGCAAGCTGTGCATTTGCCATGGGGTAAAACCCGACTCGACGACACTCTGCGCCATGAATTGAACGGCGTTCATGAAATACTGCAGGGTGGGGTTACACCCCATGGTGGCGGATGAGTGGATGCCGTACTCTGCCATGATGAATCCCGAACAACCCGTCCAGCCTGCTGAGTTTTGCCTCCGGCGCGCACTGGCTGACATCAAGGCCTTTGCAAAACGTGAGCCCGGCCAGGCGATGGCTGCGGCCGTTGGTGCAGGCCTGCTCATCAACTTGCTGCCCACCCGTCTGGTGGCTGGCACAGCCGCCGCCGCAGGGGCCATGCTTGTGCGCCCCATCCTGCTCTCTCTGGGTGTCACCAAGCTCATGGAGCTTTGCTGCCAGAAATCTCCCACCCATGAGCTCTCATAAAACTGTTTCATTAAAATCACCCCACTCCACATCCTCGATGAATACCATGTCCATTAGCTTCAATCTGCTGCGAGCCACGCCACTGCTGGCTTTTGCGTTGCTGTCACTCGTTCCCAACAACTCCCTGGCCAAAGACTCGAAGGGTGGCAAAGGCCATTCAAATGCCAAGGGCAACCATGGTGATAAAGGCCGTGGGGAATCTCATGGAAATCCACACCATGATCATGACCAGCAGTCTTACCACGCGCATTCAAGCTCGAACTTCAAACTCAACAAGGGGAACGGCCATGCAGGACAGGGCTACTACTATGGGCCGCCAAATGCTCCGTACTACCATGCCCGCCCTGGTGTCAGCTACTACCCCAATCATGGCGCCATTCCGCAAAAGTTTCGCAACCAGGACGCCTACCGCATGAACTCCGATGACTTCCGGGTTCAGCAGGCGCTCGCCCGCCTTGGGTATTACCAAGGGACCGTCGATGGCAGAATGGGACCGCAGTCCATGCGTGCGATCAACAACTACCAGCAGGCGCAGGGGCAGCAGACAACCGGAATCATCAGCGCCATTCTGCTTCGCTCGCTGGGGCTGCAATAAGCTGCCGGATACAATAATCCTCGGTCAACAGAACCGAGGCCAGCATTTGGAAATGCAGGTCACTGGAGGCAGAGGCACACTGCTCTTTTCCATTTGAATCAGCGTTCAGGCTCACGCCTGAACGCTTTTGATCTGGATGCAAACAGACTTTTTGAGATGCGCTGGAGGGTTACACCCCATGGATCTTCCGCCCGCTGCGCCGTAGGGTCAGACCTATGACAACACTCGAACTCAAAGGCGACTGGAACATCCTCAAAGGCAGCCTCAAACAAAAGTGGGCAGGGCTCACCGACGACGATCTCCAATTCATCGAAGCAAGGCAGGATGAGCTTCTTGGCCGCATTCAGAAACGCACCGGTGAATCCCGAGAGACGGTGGTATCCACCATCAATGCGTACCGTGCGGCTCTCAGTGCATTATTCCCCGTTCGACAGCAGTCGAAACACTGAATGACCACACCCGGGCGGCAGCAGCATTTTCTTATGTCCAGAACTGCTGCATGGGCTCGGTGACTGTGACCTGCATGTTCTGCATGGTAAAACTGCCAAACATCGTGGCCAGAGCCACATCGGCTGCATCACGCCCGTAGGCGACGACGATGCGGCTGCCACGAGTCGTGGTCTCCGTGGCGTCAAACGTAAACCAGCGGCCGCCGATGTAGGCCTCAAACCATGCGTGCAAATCCATCGGATAAAGCTGATGCAGGAAACCCACCACCATGCGCGCGGGCACATTGATCGCACGACATAGCGCGATGCCCAGGTGCGCAAAGTCGCGACAGACCCCCAGGCGAGTGTTCAGGGTTTCAAGCGCGGTGGTGGAACTATTGCTGGAACCCGGCTCATTGCGGACGTTTTGATGAACCCAGGTGCGGATCGCGGAGACGCACTGATAGTTTGGAACCAGATTGCCGATAATGGAGGTGGCGAGTGCTGAAAGCTCGTCAGACTGGCAGTAACGGCTGGGCAGCAGGTAGTGCAGGATTTCCGGCGGCAGATTCTGCACCAGCATCAGCGGAGCGTAAACATCCTCATCCACCTTGTCCTCGACCTGAACGCGATACTGCACGGAGAGATGGAAATTTCCGGGAGGCATGACGGTTCGCTGGCACAGATTGCCATAAACATCCGTGAACTCCACCACGGGAACCTGCGGACTGATTTTGAACTCTTCGCGCATGATCCACTGCGCCTGGCCGCTGCGGGGACGCAGCATGAAAACGGCCGGAACATACTCCGTGAGCTGGTAGTCAAGCTGGCAGCTGGCGTCGAGTATCATGCAGCCTCATCGTCCGATACGGCGGATGAGCAAACAGAATCAGTGCCCAAGTAGGGTTACACCCCATCGCGCCGGCGCAGCCTGCACCTTAACATGAAGCCTATGAAACCCTCAGGTTCCGGCCCCACTGCTTCGCGCTGTTCGTCATGCGCCGTTGCGAGCAACCAAAACGGAACCTCAGCTCGCAAGAGCTGCAACAGCCCGAAGTCAGTTTTTCGATCGACCTCAAATAAGCTGACCCGCAGCTTCCCCATCACCCACAAACCCACCTGCATCATGCTTTCCACCATCGCCATCATTCTCATCGTCCTCTGGCTCCTCGGACTTGTGACCAGCACCACCATCGGCGGCTTCATTCACATACTGCTCGTGATCGCCATCATCTTCCTTCTCCTGCGCGTCATTCAAGGTCGTCGCATTCTCTGATTCAATCCATCTTATGAAACCACCCTCCATCATCGGCATCCTGCTCATTGTGCTCGGCATCGCCGCTTTTGCCTACCAAAGCTTCACCTACACCACCACCGAGAAGGCCATCGACCTCGGCCCCATCCAGGTGACGACGGAAAAGGAGCACACCCTGCCACTTTCCCCGGTCGTCGGAGCGGCCGCACTTATTGGTGGCGTGCTGCTGCTGATGCAAGGCCGCAGCAAAAGCTGAACCTCCCACGACCATGAAGATCACCAAAAGCCGCGGCTTGCTCGCGCTCGCCATCTATCTACTCCTTGTCGGACTTGACGATCTCTTGAAGCTCAATCTAGGCCAGTTCAGCGTTGTGGTGCCGATCCTGGCGCTTGTTGCGGGAGTACTGATTCTGATCGGCCGGTGACGAACACTGTGAAAGATGCAAAGCCGGGGTGATTGACCCATCTCACACTGTCTGAATGCAGCATGTCGCATGCTTTTGCCAGAGCACTTCAATTTCGTCACAGCGCATCGCCTTAGTGGGCGATTATTGTCTCTGCTGTATCGTCACATTCACGAGAGACTGTGAGACGTGTGTCGTCAGCGTACCTTGGGACCCGCGGTTGACTGGCCTTGAGACACACCTTCACCCTTCCTGGCCTCGCCCACCTTGGCCATGCCCAAGGCCGCGCCGACGGTTTGCTTGGCGGCCAGCGTACGGTCGGTGGCGTCGATGTCGTTGTCCGCGTCGATATCCTGTTCTTCCCGGTCCTCGCTCTCGATGCGCCCGTTGTGGTCGAGATCGCGTGAGGGATCGTCTGCAAGATCGATGTCGCCATCTCCATCGAGATCGCGTCTGCCATCAGTCTTTTTAGGGGCAGGCATGGTTTACTTGATGCCGTGGCCCTGCTTGCCGGCTGTTTGTTTGGGGCCGAGGTCCACTCCCTGTGCCGCGAGTGTATCGCGGACGCTTGTGACCCCGGAACCTGCCTTTTTACCCAGTTCCTTGCCTTTGGCAGCGCCTTCTTCGCCAGCGATGGCTCCGCCGATGGCACTGCCAATGTTTCCGCCGATGCCGCGTGCGTGATCAATGGCCATATTGGCGGCCTGACCGGCCGCATTGCCAACGACTTTGCCGAGCATCTGACCCACGGACTTGCCTTTTTCACCGAGAACAGCTGAACCGAGCATGCCGCCGACTTTTTTGCCGAGGCTGCCGCCCACATCCAGACCGCCGGCTTCCTGCTTGCCCGCCTGTTCGCGATGACCGCCGATGATAGGTCCGCCCGCTTGAGCGGCCTCGGTGGCGTTGGGACCGAGGCGTCCCGGCCCCACCTGCGTGCCTCCAGCGCCGTCTTTCTTGCCCTGTCCAAAAAGGTTTTTAATGCCCTGGCCCACGGCTTCTCCAATCATCTGCCCTTCCTTGGAGCCACCCGCGCCAGAAAGGATGCCTTGCATGCCAGCTTGCATTTTTTCAGTGGCAGTCATGGGCTTTTGACCAATGGCCTGCGTCGTGCTCCCGAGGTGGGTCACCTGGGTGGCCGGCCCCGGGGTCTCAGGGGCAGGGGCACCTTGCGCTTGCTGCGCAGGTGCCTGCGGCTGTTGCTGATCGGCAGCCTGGGCTTTTTGGGAGGGCTGGGCGGGCACCCATGCCTGCGGGGCAGGCTGCTTCGGTTCCTGCTGTGGTGCGGGGGCCGGTGTCGGGCGCTGCGCGCCAATCACAGGTCCGCCTTTTTTGTCGGTGTCTTCAGGCATGGGCTAGGGAGAAAAGGTTAAGCTGATTAGCCGGGCCGGGATCAGGTGTGCCGAGAATTATGCAGATAATGTGGGCACCGCCAAAAATCACATCTTCATGCCTTTGCCCATGCCGAGTCCCTGACCCATGCCACCACCGATCTTGTAGCCTTCCTCCTCCAGGCTCATGCGCACCGTTTTGACGCCGTCGTCCACTCCTTTGCCCACGCTGCCGCCGATCTGCCCGCCCACTTGGGAGCCGATTTGATTGCCCACCTGGCCGCCCACTTGCCCACCAATCTGCTGGCCGATGCTGGCTCCCAGGGCATTTCCCACCACGGGCACGACGCTGCCCACAGCACCGCCGATGGCCCCCCCGGCTGATTTGCCTACAGCCTGACCGCCCGCCTTGCCCACGGCACCGCCAATACTGGAGCCAACTCCTTGACCCAGCCCCTCGGCCATGCCGGGCTCCTGCCCCTCGCCGCCGATGCCGCCACCCAAGCCGCCCATGACACTGGCGACGCCACCTCCTCCGCCACCGCCGCCTCCGGCCAGACTCGTGACACTGCTGAGCATGCCGCCTGCACCTCCTCCGCCCCCACCGAGACCACCAGCAAGACTGGCGATACCACCACCTGCTCCTCCTCCGCCACCCGCAAGACTGGTGACACTGCCGAGAAGATCTCCACCTCCCCCGCCACCACCCAATCCACCTGCCAAATCGGCGATGCCGCCACCCGCTCCTCCGCCACCACCTGCCAAACTGGTCACACTGCCAAGAAGATCTCCACCGCCGCCCAGACCACCCGCAAGACTGGCCACGCCACCGCCTGCGCCATCACCGCCCATGCCGCCCACACTGCTGAGGATATTGCCGGGACCACCGGAGTCGCCCCCTGCCCCTCCAATGCTGCTGACCGCACCGTCCACAGCCGTGTCAGCCGCGCCTCCCACGGCACCGCCCACCTGACCGCCGACCTCGGAACCCACTTGGTTGCCAATCTGGCCGCCTATCTGTCCGCCAACCTGCTGCCCTACCGCAGAGCCCACGGCATTTCCCACGACGGGAACCACCGTCCCGATGGCGCCGCCGACGGCACTGCCAGCCGCTTTGCCACCTGCCGTGCCCACCGCTTTTCCAGCGGCACCGCCTACTTGTGAGCCGACGCCCTGGCCCAGGGATTCACCGATTCCAGCTTCTTCTTGTTCTTCAGGCATATGGTTGGGGATTGAGTGTTTTAAGGAGCGACGTTGAGCGGCTGTTTGCCCAGCGAGTACACGCGCGAAACGAGGACGGGGCCGAGAGAGTGCCCCTTGGGCAAATCCGCCCTGACATAGTAGTGTGTCCAGCGCTTGCCGGCGTCACGCCTGCCCACGCCTTCGGCCCAGAGGCGCACTTCTTTGCCGGTCATTTCACGGGGCAGCCGGGTGATGTGGATGTTGGACTGCACCCAACCGTTTTTGTCGTGACAGACCCAGAAGTGAACGCTGCTGGCCACCGGCAGCACATCGTCGTCATTGAGGTAAACTGGCGGAGGCGTGGAGCAGCCGGCCAGCATCACGGCACAAACTAAAGTGAGGAGGTGCTTCATCGTTTGGTGGACTTCGATTTCATCATTTCTTCGCCACGCTTGCGCATGGGCTCACCCCAGCGGTTGTAGGCATACAGCACCGGAATGGCCAGGAAACCGGCGACAGCAGCCGCCGTGCGCCCGGTATAAAGGGCACCGAACATGAACAGAAGGGCGAATGCATATCGCCTCACCTCTGACCGATGACTGTGGTAGTAATCAATGATCAATGACCAGGTGTCCATTCTGGGCGACAAGGGTTCCGTTGGTTTGCTGGCCGCTGAGCAGAGCATTGCGCAAGGCCTCGCGGCAAAAAGTTTCCACGGTGCTGCGCATGCGGCGCACTCCGAGGCGAGGCTCCACACCATTGGCCACCATGATCTCCAGCACGCCTTTGCCGGCGGTGAGATTGTAGCCCTTTGATTTGAGGAGCTTGAGCTCCTTGTTCAGCATGATGGTGGCGATGCGCTTCTGCGAGTCATAGCCGAGCTTTTGAAACACACAGCGCACGTTGAATCGTGCCAGCACTTCCGGCCGGAGTTCCGCAGCGGCCAGATCTTCGATGAAGCGCTCCACCGTGGCCATGGGGCTGTTCTTCAGCTCCATCAATGCTTCCGCACCGATGTTGGAGGTGGCAACGATGTAGAAGTTGCAGAGGTTCAGGGTCTCCCCGCTGGCAACGGTGATGCGCCCTGCATCCAGCACCTGGAGGAAGATGTCGAGCACACGCGGGTGCGCTTTTTCGATTTCGTCAAAGAGGATGAAGCCACGGCCTTCAGCGCGGTCATAGAAACGACCGATGTTGCCCCGGCTGGTTTCATTCTGGCCGAGCAAAAGCTGGAGGGACTCCTGATTCTGGTACTCGGACATGTCGAGCCGGATGCAATGCTTCTGAACGTCGCTAAAGATGTGCTCACACAGCAGCAGGGTGGTTTCGGTTTTACCGACACCTGTGGGACCAAGGAAGAGAAAGGTGCCTTTGGGACGGCCGGGATCGCTGAGGCCGAGCTCGCCGTTTTGCACGATGGGCACCACCTTGGGAATGACATGCCCCTGCCCGATGATGCGTTCTTCAAGAAAGCCGGGAAGTGCCTGGATGTGGGCAAGATCAACAGAGGGCGACATACACTATTTCTTTTGGAACAGCCCCTGATTGGAACTGCGGATGCGCAGACGCTCGGCCTGCTCCAGTTCATCGATGCGTGTCTGCGACTGCTTGAGCTGGGCGCTGAGAGTGGCGCGTTCCTGAAGAGTTTTTTCGAGGTAGTCCTTGATGTCGGCCACGTCTTTCTCCGCCTGCTCAAAGGCGCTCTTCTTTTTCAGCAACTGGGAACGCAGCTGATCGAGATCCGACATGGATTTGCGCAGGCTGATGGATTTGGCGGCCAGTGCCTCGCGCTCTTGTTTGATCATGGTGTCGTCCGGCACATCCTTGCGTGCGGGATCGATGATGCCTAGCACGACGCCTCGTGAATCCATGGGCGTGGCGGGCAGCCGGGTATCCCAGCGAGAAGGCTGCTCCAGCCGGTAAACCGTATGCGCTTCGTGCATTTCACGGCGGTCTTTGCTTGGCAGCCGTCCGAGGTGGTAGGCATGCACCTGCTCCCCGAGGCGGACACGGGACACGTCGTGCGGATCAAGCGACCGTCCCTTGGGCCAGTCGGAGAGGACGTTTTTGGAATAGGTTGGGATGTAGGCAAGCTCCTGCTCATCCAAAGGACGCACCAGAGGATCATCCGAGAGTTTGACGCTGCGCGATTTGCACGCTGTGAGAAGCGCGCAGAGGATCAGGATGGCACAGGGGAGTCTGGCTTCGAGAAGCTTGCGGTTCATGGGTTGCTGCTGCTGGGAGTGGGAGTTGTGGAATCAGCGGGGGGAGAGGCGGATGGCTGTGAGATGAGCTCGCGCACCTGCTGGATTTGATCGGTCGTCTGCTGCTGCTGGCGGGCTTTTTCGGCCTCGGCAGCCGCCGCGGCGCCCTGCTGATTCTGGGCGGCGTTTTCGGCCTGGGCCTTGGCATAGGTCTCTTCATCAAGCTGCCAGCTGTTGAGGGGCTGATTTTTTTGCTTCAGACCCGCAATGCTGGCCATGTCTGGCTCGAAGACATCCGTCGTGTAGATGTAGAACTGGGTGCCGGCGCCGACCCGCACGAAATCAAGGTCCTGAGAAAGCTGTGTGGTCAGAAGTTTCGAGTAGGCGGAGGCCGCCTGGGCCCCCCCACCGAGAGCGGCGTTTGAGGTCGTGTTCTGCGGCACGAGGCCATAGATGCTCTGGAACTGCTGGCGGTTGTTCAGCATGATGCCCTGAAGGGCCTCGGCGATCAGGACTTTGACCTGCGCATATTGATCGTTCTGGACGACGATGCCTTTGATGCCGGCAGAGCCGTCGGTGATGGCAAAGGTGTCGTCACTGAGACGCTCGTGATCAAGGGCCACGCCGCTGATGCTGTACTCCCGGCCATCTTCCCAGATGAAGGTGAATCCGCCTGCAACCTCAATGCGGTCACGTATGCGCCCTTTGCCGGCCTTGGCATGCACCTGCGTCCCGGCGGGGAGGACGAGCTGGTGGTTCCAGTAAACGTCTTCCGTGACCAAGCCGAGCACAGGTGTCTGCAAGGAGGATGAATCCACGGTGATGACCAGTGCGGCTTTGATCAGAATGCCGCGCGGAGCGAAAAGCTTTGGGGCCTTGGGAACAAAGGGCTCCGTAACGGCATTGCTGACGTGCACCAGCTTGGGAAAGGGTGGCGGCTTTTCCGCCTTTTTGCGCTGGGCGGCGGAACTGGATGAGATCAGGCTGGGCGGGGCGGGCTTTTTGGGAGGAACGACGAAACGCTCCACCTGCTGATCGCTGCCCATCATGGCGGTGCGCTTGTCACCAAGGTTAACCGTTTTGGATTCCGCAACGAGCGAGGCCTCGGGGGCCGGAGTGCCGGGCTGGGCATTTTTGGCCACCGGGGGAGCATTGACCGAAGCCGCTGGCTGCTTGCTAAAATAGAATGCCACCCCGGCGATGGCCACCACCACCACGAGCAGCATCATCTGCACGGCCGGTTTCTGGAGTTGTTGCATCATGGCGGTGGAAGTGTGTCGGGGGTTATTTGCCGTCAGCGGCGGCATCGAATTCAGCGGCGTCCGCGCTGGAAAGCGGCGGCAGCAGCATCGGCTGGCGGCCGGGTTCCGGCAGCTCGATGCGGAAATCTTGATTGATGGAAAGCCCTTCACGGCTGCCTCCCGGGCCGCCCTGGAGCACCACATCCATGGCGACACGCTGGCCGGGCCCGACGGTGTTGGCGCAGTCCACAAGCTGACAGTCGTAACTGCGATTGCCGACGCGCACCTTGGTGCCGGCGGGTTCAAAATCGTACTCTTTGGTGCCGTTGTTGGTGAGCCAGCAGCGGAAGACGGTGAGGTCTTTCGCGGGGCTGCGCTGGATCTCATAAATGGAGACGACAAGGTCCTTCGCGGTGGATGTCATCGCGAGGCCGTTGCGCTCCTGCCAGCCGATGAAGAGACCGGGATTGAGCGTTTCCAGCGCCTTGCGGTTGCGCACCTTGCTGAGCATGCCAACGAGTTCCTCTGCGTTGTATTGAATGCGTGACTCCACCACCTTGTCCGGCGTGACCTCCACGGTGCCATTGGTCTGCACCGGAGGAGAGACGATGACAGCGAGGTTGGCCTCATCCGCAGGCGTGAAACGGATGAGGTAGATGTTGCGCGTGGTGCGCACGGTGGCGTGGCAGGGCTCTCCCGTCTTGATGAGCCGGACGACGAGCGTGTCCCCGATCACATTCTCATAATGCACGATGCCCACCTTGGTGCCGGTCATCTGATTGACTTGAGCGGGATCGGTCACGAGGCCGTAGCCGGTGAGCAGGCTGATCTTCTCCGGAAAGGTGATGGTGGTGGCGACATTGGTGTTGATGGCGATGTCGTGAACGAGATTCTTGGGGTCCAGGCGCACGAGTTCACGCCCCGGCTGCACCTGAGCGGACACTGCGAAGGCCGCCGAAAAGACCCCGGCGAGAAGAAGCCTAAGCCAGCTGGATGTGCGTGAGTTCATGATTCGCTGATGGGCTCCAGAGTCAGTTTGCCCAAAGTCTCCACCTGGGATGGGAAGCCTTTGTTGTGGGTAATTTTCGTGTTTTGATGCCAGAGGACGGTGAGCGTGAAGCGGTAGGTCTCATGTTTTTCCTTGCCACTGAAGAAGCTTCGGCGGTGGACGAGGCCGGTGGTGCGGGTCTTCACACGGGTGTTGGTGGCCACCAAGATCTCCGTTTTCTCCACCATGGAGGTCTGATCGACCTTCTGGCTTTGGAAGTACTTCTGCTCTTTCTGCACCTCCTTGCGGATCTCCGACAACCCGGGGCTTTCGTGCTTCTCGTTTTCCCAGCAGAGCTTGGTGAGGCGGTTCTCGTAGATCAGGCCCTGCGGATTGCGTTCCAGCAGAGTCTCCGCCAGCACGTTGCAAAGATGCATGTGCATGGGATTCATCTCCATATACACCTCCCCTGGCGGCACGTAGTAGGCGCCGGCGGTGTCCATGACCACAAAGGGCGGGCGCTGCCGCAACGCCGCGGACATCAGCATGACGTAGGCCGCACATCCCGCCCCCACGAGGCAAGCGACGAGAAACCAAAACACGGCGGTGCGATCCCTGATGATCTGGGTATCAATGGCGCTGCGCTTTTTCTCCTGCGGTTTGGACATGGTTCGGGGGGATTACTCGGAGTTGGAGGTGGGGGTGATGGAATATTCGATGTGCGTGCAAACGAAGGGGAACCGGCGGCTGTCACGGAGGTTTTGGTTTCGCTCCCAGGTCTGCCGTGCCATGACAATGAATGACTGATTGACTGCCTCGTTGGTGGTGGGATCCAGGCTCACACGAACAATCTGGCCCTGGGCCACGGTTTCAGCTTCGCCATTGGGAAAGTGCTGCACGCGCACCTGCCCCACCTCCATGACCTGATGAATTTTGCGGGTGTTATAATCGTAGTAGGAGTCCTGCAAGTCCTTGGCCACCTCCGCCATGCCAGCGCCGGTGAACAGCAGCGAAAGCCTCTCGGCCGTCAGCGCTCCCCGGGGTCCGCGGTTGAGAAACGTTTCCAACGACAGGCGCGCATGATAGTCCACCACTTCATCGAGGTCCTGCTGCTGCATCGAGCGGTCCATGTAGACATAGGATTTTTCGATGGGCACGTATAACATGCTGCCGCGGCTGGCGACTGCGACTTCATACACATACCAGCCGGTGACCGCGAGGCAGCCGCAGGCCACAAGAAACCAGAACAGCGCCAGCTTTTCCTTTGAGATGAAGATGTCGGCCACGCCTTTCATGTCATTCCCCTCCTGCAAGGCCTCCTATTTGATTGCCCACGCCAGTGACCGCGCCTGTGGCACCGCTGATGGCCGAAGATGCCGTGCTGCCGCCAGGAACCATCCCAACCACCGAACTCGCCACCGCACCGCCCGCGCTCACACCGCCCATGGCGGCACTGACCGCCTGGCCTGCGAAAGCTGTGCCAATCTGCGCCCCGGAAAGGATGGCCTTCTGAATCAGACCCGGTGCTTTGAAAATCACAAACATGATCCAAATGGCGACGGCGACGACAAGGACGAAGATGGCGATGACCTCAACAGCCACCCCAAAGCCTGCAAGATTTAGCGTGGCGCAGATCATGGTGATGATATCAATGCCGATGGTCAGCAGGGCGTCCGAAAGCATGAGGCCAATGCCCCAGCCCAGCGGCCAAAAGCAGATGCCGAGGAGCCCCATGAAGTAGTTCTTGGCCGTTGATTTTGTATCATCGTACAAAAGCATGCCGAAAAAGATCGGCGAGGCCGCCGCACCGATGTACAAGGCCATGATCTGCACCTGATAGGCAAAAAAGAAAACCACATAACAGATCAGACCGATGACGATCATGCAAAATGCGGCAATGATGCCGGCGATGTAGTCGATGACCGCGAGCGGATCCAGGATGAGTGCTGAGAGCGCACTGGGATCTGTATCAATGTCCATGTCGCCAAAACTGTCCCCAAAGTTTTCAAACAGCCCGATGGGGTCAACTCCGAGCGAGTTCAGAAGATCATCCGAAAGCGCGGTGCGCACATCCACCACGAGGAATTCCGGAAAAAATGGCATGATGGAACAGACAAGCCCCATGGTGATCATTTGTCCGAAGGCTCCTTCGAAGCTGCCGCTCATGATCCCTTTGACGGCGATCATCAGCAGCCCCAGAAAGGCGAGAAGAAATGCGAATATCTGCAGGGCATCAAAAATGTCCGAGCAGGTGTTTTGCAAATCGGTGTAAAACGTATCCATGAGACCAAACGCACCGGCAAATCCCTGGCCGGCGGCGAGGATGGGCATGAGGTGAGGAAGGTTCATGGAGACGACGGAGACTTGAAGGCGTTAAAAAATCCGAGGGACGGGCCGCTACTTTTTGCCCCAGCCCAAATTGCCGAAAGGCGAGGTTGTCGTGGAGCCCGTGGAGGAGCCAGAACTGGTGCCGCTGCTGCTTGTGGCGGTTTCGGAGGTGTGCTTGTCCTGCAGTTTGCGTTCTTCGGCTTTCGCCTTGGCTTCCACCTGCGCCTGGAGCTGGAGTTTCTCCTTCAACACGTCGTAATCCATCTTGCTCTTCATCACGGCCGCCGGGACGCTGGCGATCTGGGTGTCGATGGCATTGATCGCGATCTGGAGTTTAATCGTCGTAGCCAGGTCTGCGGAACTGACCATGTCCAGCAATTCCGAGCGCTGCTCTTGAAGCTGGGCGATGCGATCATCTGCGTCCCGGGATTTTTCGGCCACTGCATCCAGATCACCGCTGAGCGCGCCTTGAAGTTTGTACAAGGAGGGATCACGATCAGCGGTCGTGCCATCCTTGAAGGTGACGGTCGGTCCGACACCATTCACAAGGCCATAGGCGTTGTCTCCAAAGGCTTCGGAGCCGGTGGTGGCGCGGATGCGTTCCTCACGCGAGGCGCCGTTGGTGGCGGCCTGGGCGGATTTGGCAATATCCTGCTTGATCACCTCCAGCGCTGGAAGGCTGACGGTGGAAGGGTCTCCCATGCGGGTGAGCTGGTCCGTGAGCGACTGGGACTGCTTCTGCGCTTCATCGAGCTGCTGCTGGAGCATGCTCATGATGCTCTGCGTGTTGGTATTGGTCTGCTGGATCAAGGCGTTGTCGATGACTTCCTGCACCGGCGACTGTGCGCTGGCGCCGAGACTGAACAGGAACAGCCCGAAGGCGAAACATGCGGATGTTTTCATGGTGTTGCTGTGGCGGGTGGATGACGAACGGGATTATTCAACGACCTCGATGACGACTTTGCGTGGCTCGACGAGCACGCCATCGGTGGTGACGTGCTCTGGGACGGGCACCTCGTAGTAGCGGCGCTGCACGCCGTCCCCGCTGCTGGGGCGTTCGGCATCGCGCTTGAGCCAGTAGAGGTCCTTGATGGCATCACTGCGGCCTTTGTTATATCCGTCGAGGTACTTCTGCCGCACTTCATTCTGGGCCATGGAATCGGAAATGGCACCGGCAGCATAACCAGCGACAGCCCCGGAGATGAGGCCGGCATGGCTGCTGAGGCCACCGCCGCTGCCACCGCTGGAACTGCTGGTGGTGGTGGTGCCGCCCGTTGTGGAAGAGGTGCTGCTGCTGCCTCCGTTGTTGTTGCTTTTGAGAAGGTGGTCTCCCACAAGGGATCCTAGGATTCCACCGGTGGCGGCACCGACGAGCCCCTTGTTCACGCCGCCGCTGGAATTGGAGCAGGCGGTGAGCAGGGAGGACATGCTCACTAGAAGGATGAGGATGGTCGTTTTCATTTCTTCGATTTGGCTTGGCTGAGAATCATCTTGTAGGCATCCCCGCCGTAGTTCTTGAGCTCGGCGTTCTGGCGTTCAAAGGCCTCCCCGGAGGTGGCGGAGGCGAGGATCATTTCCTTGGAGGCCTGATGCCTGCCGATGGCAATGCGCGGGCGGCCGGTGGCCTCGTGATAATACACAAAGGAGCCATAGGGGTCGGTCTTCATCTCCGAAGGATCAGGGAAGCTGGTGACCTGCTTCTTGGTGATGGACGGGATGCGGAAGCCTTCGCTCATGCTTTCCACATCTCGCTGGTCGGGCTGCTTGAGCATGTACATGACGCGCGAATTTCCCACGACCGACGAGCGCACCGGGTGGTCCTTGATGCGCTGGAACTGCTGGATGATGGAGAACACCCAGCAGGAATACTTGCGCATACGTTCATAGTACTCACGTGTGATGCGATCCCCGTCCGGCATCGCAAGGAAAGCCGAAAGCTCCTCCAGGATGACACGCTTGCGGGTGGAACGCGGACGACTCATGATCTCTTTTCGCAGGTCATTGGTGATGAGGAAGGCGGCAACGGTGCGCAGCTCCTTGGCTGACTCGGGAATGTACGACAGCTCGAAGTGGACCACCTTGCCACTGAGACTGACATTGTTGACGCCGTCCAAAATGGCCCCGTAGCGGCCGGTGCGGCTCCATGGCTCCAGCAGCATGCGCAGGAGACCGATGTCCGGATGCGCACGGCGCTGCCGGCTTTCGAGATTCAGCAGCTCCACAAACTGGCTGTGTGTGGGCATGTCTTCCGCCTTCATGAGGGTGTAGGCCATGCTCATGAGGTCCCATTGGTTGCCGGGATTGTTCAGGAAATCTTCCAGTATGCCCTGGTCCACCGTCATGCGGTCGAATTCAGTGGCCATGGTGTCTCCTTCCATGAGACTGGAGCGGAAATCCATCCAGGCGTCTGCGAGAACGGTGCCCTGCGGCATGCGTTTTTTGCGCCATTCGTCTGCGACGGCCACACGGCGGGCGGCTTCAGCACGGCCTTCGGCATTGCGGCTGGCCCAGGTTTCAAACTGGTCGATGTAAAGGCGCTCGATCTGCTTGGCGAGCAGTGCTTGACGGATGCGGTCTTTGTCGATGTCCGGCGGAGGGCCGGCCATCAAGTGCGCCACGGCGGTGGCTCCGCCGAGCTGGTCTGAGCTGAGCGGCAGACCGCGTGTGTCGAAGTAGTTGAAGGTCAGGTTGCCGTTCGGCTGCACGATGATCGGCTCGCAGCCATAAAGCCGGGTGAAGAGGTTGTAGGAAAGGCCTTCCTCCACAATCGCGGTGAAGTCGTAATAGGGCGCGGTTTGTGTGAGCAGATCGATGGTGAAAACCGATTTCCCCGCGCCGGAAGCTCCAAACATGATGCCATGCTCAGGACGCATGGCCCCTTCCTTGCCGACGAATGTCGTGGTGCCCACGAGGGCGCCGCGCGGGCCGTCGTAGATGGCCTCCGCTTCATCGAGGTCACCGGTGGGTGTGCTGGAGATAGGCAGCATGTCCGCGAGATTCACATCCTCGACGTAGAGCTTGAAGTCATTGTAGTTCGCCCAGCTCCAGCCGGGCATGCAGAGCTGCCAGTAGTTGCGCACGCTGGTGGGGAGCGTGGGTTCATAGGACTGCGCGCCGCCGAGTTTCAGGATGGAGTTCCGAATGGCCGAAAGCTTGCTGGAACAGACATCCGCGTCCTTGTCCCACACTCGCACAATGAGATGCATGCGGTAGGGCACGACTTCGTTGGTGCTCAGACGGCGGATACGGGTGCGCAGTTTCAGCAGGGTGGCTTCGAGAGAGGGCGTGATCTTGCCGCGCTCCAGGCGGGCAACCTTGCCTTCCGTGGTGATGCGGTCTTTCTCCACATCTCCGGCCTCGATGTTGGTGATGATCTGGTAGTCGAGGATGTCGAGCTGCGTGAGCGTGCGCATCATCCCGATGTAGGTGAACTTGGGCATGCTCTTGACCACGCAGATGCCCTGGTAGAAGCCGTCCATCTTGAAAGTGGAGGAGCCCATGCGCACGGGGGCGGCCTCACTGTTGAAACACATCTCGCAGACAGTCTTGCTGGGATCGTAAAGGTCCTCAAGCTTGAGCGCCTCATTCTCAAACGCGCTGGGATTGAAGTAGCGGTAGAAGGCTTCAAAGTGCTCCATGTCCTTCATGGGCATGACGCGTCCGCCGAGGCTGCCGAACTGCTGCCGCAGGGCTTCTTCCAGCTCTCCCTGCTCGCGCTTGGCGGCCTGGAGCAGCTCTTCATAATACTGCCGTCCGCCGCCCATGGCCTTGCCCGGAATTCGAGCGGTGAAGTAAAACTGCAGATGCTCGCGGCGCAGCTTGTGCTCGCGGATTTTTTTATCGTAGCGCTGGTAGCGTTCCTCACGCTGCCGGGTGGACCAGCGGTCCTGCGGAAGCTCCTCGGTCTTCTGGCGATAGCGCTCCAGCTCCTTGCGGTAGTCGCTGTCCACGCTCCATGACACCTGGAGCCGAAGCTCCGGCCGCACCATGCGCAGCAAAACGCGCAGGTTGTCTTCCAGAGACATGAGCCAGGAGGCGTCCGTATTCTCCGTGTCCGGCATCTCGATGTTATACCCCCGGCCGATGGCACCGCCGCGCTGGAGGCCCCGGTAGATGATAAGATCTTCGTCGAGGTAGGAATTGATAAACTTCGCCATCCGGGAGGATTAAATAGGTGGGTCTTTGGTGGGATCATCAACCCATGGGAGGGTGATGGGCTCGACCTTGCTGGGGGCGAAGTAAGGTGTTTTAGCAGCCTTGATGATGAGCCATTCGAACAACTCCACATCGTAGGAGGGAGGCTTCCCCTGCTTCAGTCCGAAGCAGTAGAGTGACACCAGCACCAAAGGTATGGATGCCACCAAAATGGCCGTGGGCATGCTGGCATCCGGCGCGCTGGCCATGTTGCGGAAGATCAGCATGGCCATGCCAAACGCGAGCATGAACCAGAGAGCATTCGCTCCCTCGAAACCGGCGATGCCCTGCTGGGAATCGCGGCCCTCGTTGGTTTCGTGCAGTTTGACGCCTTGCTGTTCCATGGTCTGATCGCCGGAAAGTGACAACGGCCTCCCAGCCCTGACGCGCCCGGCTGGGGCGCATCAGGGAGAGAGCTCCATTGCCAGGAAACTAGTTGGTACCCATGTCGATGGAATCCACGTCGCTGGAACCGCCGGCGGTGGAGAACATGACCTTGGTGATGATGAAGGCGAGGCCGCCGATGCCGGCGCCGACCAGCCCGTAAA
The DNA here is from genome assembly GCA_017301975.1 of Verrucomicrobiota bacterium. Taxonomy (GTDB): domain Bacteria; phylum Verrucomicrobiota; class Verrucomicrobiia; order Verrucomicrobiales; family Verrucomicrobiaceae; genus Prosthecobacter. The sequence continues at coordinate 287,473 of JAFLEI010000002.1, read as the reverse complement.
GCACGCGCTCAGTATTGCCCATCATGAACATGACCGCCGAGAAGAGCAGGCCGCCGAAAGCGAGCACCAGACCGACGAGATTGAGGATGTTGATGATGCCGCTGAACTTGCTGGTCAGGTCGCTCGAGGTGGCAGCGAGTGGCATGGTGAAGCGCAGGATGTTGGTGCCAAGAGTGGTGATGGCAATGGAGTTCATTTCAGTGGATGATGAATAGTTTGATGTTTTGGAGTTCAGCTCGCGGCGCGTGAGCACCATCTGCTGGCCGTGTAGTAACCAAACGGTGGTTTGCTGTGACAGGATTTTTTTCCACCTGGGGTGGCTCTGTCCTCATTCCCGGCTGACCAAGGCATTTCGCAGAGCAGTCAGCTCTTCCTGCACCATCTCATCCGTGGGTGACGCCAGTGTTCCGGCCACCAGATCGCGCATGATTTCCCGAAAGCGTTTTCTCAGCCGTGAGATGGACTGGCGCACAGCGTCATGGGTCATTCCCAGACGCGCGGCCAGTTCTGCGTCAGTTCCCGAACCCGCGAGAGTGGGGTCCAGCCTGGGCCGAAGCAGCTGAAACTGATCTTTCTTGCCAGCCTCCTCCTGTTCCCGGGCGAGCTGCTCCACCGTGGCCTCGATGATGCGCAGGGCGCACATGCGCTGGTAGATCATCTCAGGAGTGCGGTGGTCTGGTGGCTGAATGGAGAGCTCATCCTCCGCCTGTGAGGCCTCAATGGATAAAATTTCTTTGCCGCCACCGCGTTTCAATGCCGAGGCCTGCCGCTGCCAGTGCTTGATGTGCCGGCTGAATGCCGTGAGCAGGTAGTTGCGCATCTTGCCCAGCGCTGCGTCTGCGGTAGTGAATAAAGCCTTTTCCAGCACGAAGCTGAAGAAGCTCTGGGTCAGGTCTTCAGCATCTGCCGGAGACAGCCCTTGAAAGCGCGCATAGGAGTAGATCGGACGCCAGTAGATCTTGCAGAGTTCATCCAGCGCCAGACGACCTGTCCCCACATCACCTCCTTCACGCAGCGCCAGCACCATGCTCCAGCGTGTGACTGGAAAAGCACCATGATGAGTTGGAGGGGTCTTGGCCATGCAACATTATTTGAGAGCACTTTTTTACGTTCTTTAAACCTTGGAAGTCGAAAAAAAATCAGTCACAGAAAGATGAGAGGCTGGATAGATCAGGCATGCTACAGGCTCAACTGCATCTCCGTGTGCGAGTCCACCTTCTATTCTACAAAATGTTCTCCTGCGAAATCCCTGACTGATGAGCGCCACTTCACCTGGACCGGATGCCGGTGACAACTTTCACACTCAGGCACGATCTTCCGTATTGCAGGGTCTGAATCCCGTCGGCCTCATGGAGGGCGTGCTGGGTGGCCAGGCTACGGACTGGGAGCCGCCGCTGGCGGAAGAACTGGAATCTTGCTTCCCTGGCTACACGGGCTTCCGCTTCATTGACCGCGGCGGCATGGGGGCCGTCTATTCTGCCATGCAAACCTCTCTGGAGCGGCGCGTTGCAGTGAAGATCCTGCCCCCTGACCTTGGCCGGGATGCGCTCTTTGTGGACGGCTTTCATCGGGAAGCACGCCTGCTGGCCCGGCTGCAGCATCCAAATATTGTTGCAGTGTATGACTTTGGCCGCAATTCACTGGGGCATCTCTTCATCGTGATGGAATATGTGAACGGCACCTCGCTGTTTGAAATATTGAAACATGAGCAGCTGCCTCTGCCGCGTGTTTTAGGGATCGTCGCCCAGGTGTGCGAAGCGCTGCAGTTCGCCCATGACCACGGCGTCATCCACCGCGACATCAAACCCACCAACATCCTCATTGATGGACGTGCCAGTGTGCGCGTGGCGGACTTCGGCCTGGCCAAGCTGATGCAGGCGGAGTCCACCACCACGGCTCAAACCCGGAGCTCGATGATCATGGGCACACCCGTGTATGCCGCGCCAGAGCAGCGCCGGCTGAGCACCACTGTCGATCATCGTGCGGACATCTTCAGCGTCGGGGTGACACTGTATGAAATGATCACCGGTCACTTTCCAGTGGGGGTCTTTGAGCCGCCCTCCAAGAAGGCCGGCACGCCGCCTGCGCTGGATAAAATCATCACCAAAGCGCTGCGAGAGAGCCCTGCAGACCGCTTCCAAAACGCCGCGGAGCTCAAGAAGGCGGTGAAGCAGGCGTCTGACCGGATCACCCAGCCGGCCATCCAGCGCACCATCGTGAAGCGCCCGATCATCTCCATGATGACGACGGTGATCGTCACCGCCGGGCTGATCTACCTGTTTGATGAACTGAACAAACAGGTGCTGCAAAAAATGCATCCCTCCAGGGCCACTCCGCTGCCCAACGCCCCCGTGGTGCAACTGAACGAGACCTTTTCCCTGCTCAACACACGCATGACCTGGCAGCAGGCCCAGACCAGGGTGAAGAACACTCCTGAGGTCGAACTGGCCAGCCTTCATTCCACCGCCGAACTGGTTGAACTGAACCAGTTGCTTGAGGAGCAGGGCATCCACTCCGGCCTCTGGACCGGCGGCGTCCAGAATGAAAGCGGCGCTCTTGTGTGGTCGGACGCCACCCCTTGGGATTTCGAAGCCTGGATGCCTGCCGCAGCCCAACCGCCGGTGATCGTGACGGAGATCCAGGCGAAGAACAACGGAACCCTGCGCACGCCCCGGGGTGACACCCCTGACTGGATCGAGGTGCACAACCCGGGCTCCAAGCCCGTGGATCTGACCGGCTGGAAGCTCATCCATTACCGTGGACGCGAATTTTTTGAGGACCGCCTCGGCGCCCACATGAAACCAGGAAGCCCCGGTCTGGTGCTGGCTCCCGGGGAATACCGCGTTCTGTTTTGCAGCGCGATTTCTGAAGACGAAACCGACCGGCCTCAGATCCACTTCCGGCTGGAGGCCGAGCAAGGACGCATTGGCTGGGCTGATCCCCAGGGCCGGCTGATCCAGATGTTCAACAGCTCATGGAGCAATTTCCCCAGCGACACCTCAATCACTTCCGACACCAGCGGTCAGAAATGGGGTGTCAGCGTCAAACCCAGTCCCGGCCAGCCCAATCCTCCACCGGCGCGTCCTCTCAAGCTGAACGCGACTCCCAAACCCGAACGGATGGCCGTCATGCTGCTGCCGCAGTTCGGTGGTCGCTGGAGCACCAGTCCGATGGACCGACTGGCGCTGCCGCTTATCCGGCACAAGAAAAAATAAAACCGCGAATGCCGCCCCAGCTTGTTCTGCAGCGGCATTCCCCTGAGGCGCAAGGCTTTCAGGTTCAACGATTGGCGAGATCCACCAGCTTGTCATTCATGTCACGCATGCGCTTGGAAAGGCAGGTGGTGATTCGGGTCAGCAGACGGTAGGCGACTTTCGGGTTGGCTGCGTGAAGACCGTCGAGGCTGTCACGCGTGATGAGCCAGACTTCAGCCTCGGATGCTGCGCGCACCGTCGCGCTGGCCGGACCGGGGTCGAAGATGCTCACCTCGCCCAGCGAATCACCCGCTTCGAGAACTGCAACGACCTGATCAACACCGTCCACCTCCTGAAGCACTTCGATCTTTCCTTTCAGCACGAGGTACAGGTGGTCATTTTCTTCTCCCTGAGTGATGACGACATCATCCTTTTGGTAGGAGCGGGAGTCACCAAAACTGGAGAGCAGGGTGAGTTCGTTGGCATTGAAATTGGCAAGAAGAGGAGTGAGGGAGGGCATGGCCTGTGGGTGAAAGGATTACGGTGAGAAAGACTGGGGGGGACGATCAGTTTCGGCGGGGATCACTTCCACCAGTCCGGGATCTTGCCGGCGCCATCCATGGCAGGAATGCGAAGGCGGACTTTTTTCTTCGACGGGTGAACGATCCAGGCGGTGGCGTCCGGCATCTTCATGAGTTCGCCGGGATGCACCTCGTAGTCCCATTCTTTGTTCACGGTCTTGCTGCTGTCCTTGCCCAGGAAGCCGGAGGACTTGGAGACTTTCTTCTTCTCAACCTTGGCGATGAACTCCGCGACGGCCTGCGCGCCTTCAGGGTCCGGCTGGCGGAAGGCGATTCGGGAGCGGCAGTTCAGGGTGAGCACCTGCGCCGTTTCCTTGCCGAGCACGGGGAACAAAGAAGCGTCACTCTGCATGCCGAGAATGAGGCAGCAATTTGCCGCGCGCAGACGATCGATGACGTTGTGGTCGGAGATGCCGTCCTCACTCGCCGTGGCCAGCGCCTGGAACTCATCCATCAGCGCGATGAGCAGGTTCTCCGTCTTGCGCTCCTTCTTGGGCTTGTCGAAACGCATCATGGCATGCGTGTAGAAGAGCAGCTTGATGTAGGTGTTGATGTAGCGGCGCTCGGTCTGGAAGGTCTGCGGCATGGCCGTGCAGAACACGCGGCCCTTGTCCACGTCCGTGATGTCGATCGTGTTTGGCAGGTCGGAGCAGAAGATCTCCGCGATGTCCGGGTGAGTGAAGAAGCCCAGCATGACCTTCAGCGTGCCCACGAGGCCCTCTTTCTGCTCCGCCGCCTGGGCATTGAGGAAGGTCTGGTCGAAGTACTTTGCGAGTTTGATGCGCTCCGGCGTGCTTTCGGCATCCAGCAGTTCGTTGAAGAGCGCCTCCATGTTCGACTTGTCCGTGAGAAACTCATAGGCCCTCAGCACGTTCACCGGTTTGCCCAGAGTTTCCAGCAGCTCAAAGGCGCAGGTCAGCGCCTGCTGCGCCGCCGGTTTGAAGAAGGATGACTGCTCCCCTTCCGTGAGAGAGGCTCCCGTATCGACGAGGTTCTTCGCATGCGTGGTGTAGGGCAGCCGGGGATCTGAGACGAGGTTATACCGCTCCTTCGGCTGCCATTTGCGGTCCAGCCGGTCCGGACGCACCATCAGCACACACACGGCCTCCGGCCGGCCATGTCCGGTGAAGTGCTCCAGCGCAAAGAAATGCTCGTCCCCCTTGGCCCCGAGGATGAGGCCTCCCCAGTTCGGCCGGCTCACGCTGATCTGATGCAGCAGCGGATTGAATCCGGAGGTCGTTTTGCCCACCCCCGTGTCACCCGTGATCAGCCAGTGACGCGTGAACTCCCCCGGCAGCCACTTGAGGTTTTTGTACTTCACGATGTAATCCTTCTTCGAGAAATCCGGCTGCCACTTCAGCAGCACCATGGCTCCCAGCACACACAGGAAGGCCACTCCTCCGGTGACTTCATTGATGCTGTCGTATTGAAACACATACCAGATGCCAAAGGTGGCGATGCCGACGGCGACGAGGAATTTGAGGAAGGAAAACATGCTGGGAGGGGCGCTGCGGTGGTGCTAGCCCAAACGCGACGCTTTGTGACGTCGTTTTCGTCCGTGTGTCACAGTTTGAAATGCGGCGGCTAATTTCAGGCTGATCACCCCATCTACGCCATGCCCATTCCGAAGCCGCCCACCCCTCTTAACTTCGACACTTTTCACATGGCTTCGAATCCCGACGCCATCGCAGGAGTACAGGCCAACGAAACATTCATGCTCACGGGCCTCGATGGAGGGGCGCTGGGCAAAGGCGGGGAAACCGTGGGGTTTGCCAAGTACCAGTTTGATGGACAGAAACTTGTGACATCTACGGCTGAAAGTCTGCGGTTGCCCGGAGTAATCGCCGGAATCCATCAAGCCAGCGAAGAACTGACGACCGCTCTCGCCCAAGCAGGAGAAGGGAATCACAATGCCGAGGAAGTGCAGACCAAGATGGCGGCCGCCGTGAAAGCACTCAAAAGCGGCCTCCCAGCAGCAGAGCGTGACGGCGCGGATGACATGAATCCTCAGCAGGTGCTCGCAGCCATGCAGGCTGCGCTGCCTGGTCTGGAACAGCGAAGCCAGGAAGCCGCTGCAGCCTCCGCAGCCCTCGGCAAAGTGGAAGGAGCCGCCGTCGATTTGTTCGATCCTGAACTTCCGACTCCCGCAGACCGGGGACTGCTGGCACGCAGCGTGGCCTCCAGCCAGGTGGACCAGCTTCTCGGCACAAACATCCTGGCTGAAGAAACTTTCGGAGTGACCAAGGAGGGCGATGTCGTCGGCGTGAGCATTCAAGGCGACGGAGCAGGCATCACCGGCACCTACCGCTTCAATGAAGGTGGGGAGAAAAAGGATTACAGCCTCAAGGTGGATTTGAAAAATCCCACACTTCAACGCGGCCTCGCCGACCTGCAAGCCTTGGACTATCTCACCGGCCAGATCGACCGCCATTGCGGCAACATGTTCGTGGACCAGAACAACAAGGTTACCGGCATCGACAATGATCTGGCATTCCCTGAACGCAGCCTCCAGGAAACGACCGCTGGCATGCCAAAGGGCATGCGCGCGAAAGTCGTGGGTAACATGCCGCAGCAGATGCACCAGGAGACCGCTCAGAAAATCCTGGCCCTGGATCCTGACACCCTGCGCCAGACGCTCAAAAACATGCCCACGCCGGACAAGATCAGCACTCTCAGCGATGCTGCCATTGAGAGCGCCTGCGGCCGGCTGGTGGAGATGCAAAATGAGCTCAAGCAGCCAGGGGGCGCCATCCAGGTCGTGGCTGCGTTCAACGACGACACCTACAATGCAGCGATGGCCGCCCAGGAGGCTCAGGTTCAGGCCAAATTGGGCGGCAACATCGAAGACACCGGCGTGGAGAATGCCGCCAACCTCTCCGACGTACCCAAGACCTCCTATCTCGGCGCGGTGGCCATCCAGGCCAAACGCTATGAATTGAACGCGCTGCAGGTGCCGGGTAATTTCCTGGAGCGTCCGCAAAACACGGTCACGCAGGCCCCTCGCAACACCGAAGCCGCCCTTTTCGCCAGGAAGCTTGACGTCGCGAAAGAGGCGATGATGAGCAACCCCGCTTTTGTGGCGCATTTGGGCGCAGATGCACAGCAGGCGCAGGCCATCCATAAGGAGCTGGGTGAGCTCAAGGACAAAGTGGCGCACTATGAAAAAGAGCAGGCCGGTCTGCAGAAGAACAAGATAGGATCCCTCGTACGCAGTCTTGCCAGTGGAGGCACTGCCAAGCGTCAGGAATTCTACGGCGAAAAGAAATTTGAGGCCATGCAGCGCATCGGCCAGTTGCAGCGTCAGTTGGAAACCATTGCGGAAAATGGGTTGAGCAATGAACTCAAGGCTGAGGCGCGTGCTTTTGCACAAGCTCGTGCACCGCAAAATCCGCCCGTGGCCGCTCAAAACAACGCCGCGCCGCCGCCCGTCGCGGTCCAGCCAAATCCTGCCCTCGCAGGCATGGTCCCGAACCACCCCGCTCCGCCTCCCCCCGGCCAGTTCAATCATCCTCCGCCCTCAGACATGGCGCCCGCAGTCCCCAATCAGGACAATCTGGCCCAGGGCAACGATCAGCCCAAGGCGGCCAAGGCCAAGATCAACGCCAAGAGCAAAGAAGGAGACCTGACCGTCAATGCTGCCGAGGATGAGTTGGAAGTCTCCGACCCAGATGATCTCGATGCCGACGTGGAGGTGGAAGTCGAAGTGAAAAAGGAAGGTTTGGCCAAAGCGCCCAGTGTGGCTGAAATGCTCAAACGCACCAATAGCGCTCCTCAGCTAGGCGGTCACAAAGCTGCCGAGGGAATCGGCGGGGAAGAGCCCAAACCGGCCAGCAACAGTTTACGTGCCAGTGGAAGCTGGCAGGCTGCTAAACCTTCCGGGCCAAAGCCTGGGGGAAATTCTCTGACAAGCTCCCATCTTTGACTCCGTTGTCGGCCTTGACAGCTCGTCATTTCACAGGCCAGCCACCGCAGGCCTGCTGTAGCTGGTGTGCAGTCATGCTGTCTCTGGAACGGCTTTTTCAAAGGACTCAAATTTTTCAGCTCTGTGTCACACGACATGAGGCAGACGGCTACTTCGGTCCATGGAACACAACTCCCACCCCAGCACCCGCTCACCCAAGCGTCCCTTTCTTGCCTTTATGATCCTCCTCTTCAGCGCAGGCTGTCTCTTCCTGCTCTATCTCTGGTGGACGCCGCCCCTGAAAATGAACCGCAGCAAGGAGGTTGCGAACAACGCACCCACCCCACCAGAACACTCGCGTTCAGACTATTCGGCAACCTCGATGATGCGCGACCAGTGCCGCAAAATCATCAGCGCCCTGCGCGGCTTCCACTCGCACCAGCACGGCTATCCTTTGCCAGCCGGGACTGCGTTCGACGAGAAGACCGCCTATCCCATCAATCAGGCCGTGGTCGCCGCCATTGGAGGTGTTGACGCGGAATTGAACCCCTCACAGGTCAATTACTTCAAGCCCTGGGAGCTTTCCGCCGAGACCCTGAGCGAGCTCAAAGCCGGCCATTTCTTCGCCACCTTTGATTTCAACGGTGACGGCCACGTTCCCAACCCTGCTTCACCAGAGAAGAACATCCAGCAGGATGTCCTCGTCTGGCATGCCGGCAAAGACGGCAATCCTAGCACCTGGAATGACAACGTTTTCGCCTGGGTCGCCGAATAGCCCGCATAAATTCTCCAACAAAAGCGCCCCAAAAGCGGTCCAAGCTGCCGTCGCTACAGCAAAAGTTAAATGACACTCGGGTTCATCGGCATAAATTAGCGGCTCGCTCAATCCTCGTTCATGGTCATCCCCCCCTCCAGCAGTCCGGCAGCAAGCGCGGCAGAAGATTTTGATCAGACCATCAAAGTCCGCACCCCCGCAGCAGGCGCTGTCTATTTCAACCGCTACCGCCTGACCCGCGTCCTGGGGCGTGGCGGCATGGGAGTGGTGTGGCTGGCAGACGACTTGAAGCTGGAGCGGCCGGTCGCGCTGAAGTTTCTGCCAAGCTTGATCGGTCTTGATCCCACAGCGATCAAAGAACTCAAAACGGAGACCCGGCGCGGGCTCGAACTTTCCCACCCCAACATCGTGCGAATCTACGATTTCGTGGATGACGACGATGAGGCCGCCATTTCGATGGAATTTGTGGACGGCAAGACGCTTTCAGAGCTGCGTGCCACCACTGACCATGGAGTCTTCACCACCGAGCAGGTGGCCAAATGGCTCCCTGGTGTGTGCGAGGCGCTCGATTATGCCCACATTCATCGGAAGGTCGTGCACCGTGATCTCAAGCCGTCGAACATCATGGCCATGAGCCTGGATGACACGGCCAAAATCGCCGACTTCGGCATCGCACGCAGCATCTCGGACACGATGCAGCGGCTTTCCATCTCCCAGCTCGGCGTCAGCGGCACCCTGCCCTACATGAGTCCGCAGCAGGCCATGGGAGAGCGCCCTTCCCCCACGGATGACGTGTACTCGCTGGGGGCCACGATCTATGAACTGCTCTCCGGCAAGCCGCCTTTTTATCGCGGAGACATCCCTTCCCAGCTCACCTCCAAAATCCCCTCCACCATGCACGAGCGGCGTGAGGAACTGGAGATCAAAGCCAGTGACCGCATCCCCAAGGAATGGGAGGCCGTCATCGCCGCCTGCCTTCACAAGGACCCGAGCATGCGCCCGCAAAGTGCGGGCAAGGTCCTCGAACTCCTCGGATTAAAATCCACCACCAACGCAGCCACCCAGCCTTTCATCCCGCCAGTGGCTCACCCCAAAAGCCGCCTCCCGGTCTATGCAGCGGCTGCCATTGCCGTGCTGGCTGCAGGAGCAGCGTTTTATTTCAAGACAACCACACCCAATGCGGATCCGGCCATTCAAGCACCTGCGGTGGCAGCAGCACCTTCGGCTCCAGTGCTGAATCCTGCGCCTGCAGCCCCGGCAGTTTCTGCTCCGGTGGTCACTGCTGCCGCGCCAGTCAGTGCACCTGATGCTCCAGCATCCGCTGTCGTCCCCCAGGCTGCTCCAGCAACAACTCCTGCTGCCGTCCCACCACCGGTTCCAGTGGCCGCAGCCGCAAATGTCCAGCCAGCAGGCTCCGCCGCTCCCGGCCAGCCACAGACCCAAGACATGCCTGCAACAGCAGGAGCACCCGCCTCCGCATCGGCACTTCCTGCAGGTGCAATGATCCAGCCTCCCGTCTCCGAGCCTCTCGAAGGTTATTGGTCGATCCAACGCATCTTTCCCACTCCACCTCAGACCGAATACTCGGAGGCCGGCCGCCGTCACCTGTTGTACGAAGTGCAGCGCATCCTGAAAGAAAAATCACTCTACAGCTCCACTCAGGATGGCAAGGAAGGCAAAGGCACGCACAACGCCATTATTCTCTATCAGGCCAAAAGCGGTCTCCTCCCCAACGGCCTGCTGGATGGTCCCACTCTCACCTCGCTGTCTTTGATGGACGAACCTGATGAGCCGGAGTGGAGCCCTCCGTCTTCTTCGGTTTCCAGCTCGTCTTCCCGTCGAAAGTCCTCTTCCAAGGATGAGCCCAATATGTTCCAGCGTGCTGGTAAATCCATCGGGCGCTTCTTCAAGAGAGACTGAGCCGCCGCTATGGCTGCACCTCATCACCGCGCCGGGAGCCAGCGAGCGTACGAGCAGACTCCCAGGTATTGAGTCGGCGCTGCCATTCAGCCAACTTGTGCTCGTCAGCCAGCGGTGACTTCGCCTTCATCGTGAGCTTCCAGAACGCAATGAAGCTGGTAAAAATGAGCCGTTCTTTCTCAGGAGGGCGCCCGGATGAAGGACTGCCGAACCAGCCACTGGCGGCTGTGTCGTACTCGGCCAGAGCTGCTGCAAAGTCACTGCGCGCAGTCAGCAGATCTCCCAGCCGGCGATGCAGTTCCATCACCCTCCAAGTCTCCGCATTGGTCTGACTGACCTCTGAAATGGCGTTCCTCAGGGCCTTCTCAGATTCACGGAACTGCCGCTTTATCCTGAGCGTCTCGCTCAGGGAGATCCAGGCGTCCGCCAGTCGAGATTCATGCCCCGCAGACTGCGCCATGCCGACGGCACGAAGAGCAGCCTCCTCACCGCCAGGGCAGCCAGGCAGTGTGCAGGCGAGCGTGGCATGCGAGATCAGGGCATTGAGAAGTTTTGAATGTTCCTGGCCGAACCGTTCCTCGCAGATTCGTATGCGGTCACTGGAAGCCGCCAGCGCCTCCTCATAATGCTGACGCCTGCGGCTAAGCACGGCCATCATTGAAAGCAGGTAGACCCGCTGCTCCACGAATGCGTCGTCAGAGGGAAGCAGCTTGATGGCCTTCTGCAGCACCGCCACGGCTTCGGGCAGACGACCTGCGATCTTTAATATCTCCGCCTGATCCCGCAGCCAGATTGCTTTTTCTGCGGGATTGGAATCATCCTTCAGCGCCATCACTTCCGCCATCAGCACCACCGCCTCCTGCCGCTGGCCGCTGCGTGAAAGCGCCCGAGCCAGTTCCCTCCGCACCGGCAGAATATGTCTGCCTGCTTGTGCATCGTTTGCCGCCAGCGACTGATAGCCAGCCAGTGCCTGACGCAGCACCTCCGCCGCCTTTCGCGGCTCGCCCTGTCCAATGTAGGTCCACCCGAGAGTGTAGAGGACGTGGAGCGCCGGCTTCGAATGTTCGCCCTCGGTTTGTTTCAGCAGCTCCCACTGGCGCAGCAGCCAGGGCTGCGCGCGTGCCGGTTCCTCCAGCGCAACGTAGAGATGCGCGAGCTGCTCAGCCAGCTGCGCCTCCGCACGGGGCTGGTTTGCAAACCGTGACATGCCTGCCGCATATTCATCCGCGAGCTTGCGCAGCAACTGCGTGTTCATGCCTGCGCTCACGTGTTTGCGTGCGTTGTTGAGCAGGTCCTTGAGCTGCGCGCTGACCTGAAGCGCCAGATCAGCTTTGCTCCGCGCCTCCTCTTTCTGACGCTGCACTTCCTGACGCTGCACCTGCTCCCGTTCCAGCGCCCACCAAGTGGCGGCCAGACCTCCTGCCAGAGACACCGCAACCGCGGCCGCCATGCTCACAGCACTGCGATTCCTCATCAGCCACTTTTTGAATTGATACGCCAGGCCTGGCGGTCCGGCAGACACGGGCTCATTGCGCAGGTAACGATGCACATCTTCGGCCAGATTCAACACGGTGGGATAACGCAGCTCGCGCTCCTTTTGCAACGCCCGCAAGGTGATCCAGTCAAGTTCGCCCCTCAACTCACGGCACAGCGCTCTGGCATTGGGAGGAAGCGGCCTGGGCAGCCGCAGCACCCGTTGGCTGGGGACTTCGGTTTCATGACGGCGCACCTGCTCCAGCAATTCCGGAAGCGGGGGCTCCTTTCCCATGCCAACGGGGATCGGAGTGCTACCCGTCAGCAGTTCATAGAGCATCACTCCGAGGGCATACACGTCGGTGCGGATGTCCACATCATGACTTTTCAGCTGGGCCTGCTCCGGACTCATGTAGCGCGGGGTGCCCAGCACCATGCCGCACAGAGTCTTTTCATCCCCGGCAGCCAGATCTCCCTCCAACGCCTTGGCGATGCCGAAATCGATCACTTTCACCAACGGACGGCCATCGACTTCCACGACCATCACATTGGAGGGCTTCAGATCTCGATGCAGAATGCCGCGCTGGTGCGCATGCTGCACCGCCATGCAGGCCTGCACAAAGATTTCCAGCCGTTCGCGGACGGGCGTGTGTCGCTTCTGGCACCAAACCGTGATGGCTGAACCTGACACCACCTCCATCACAAAATAGGTTCTGCCGTCCGGCAGCTCGCCGGCATCAAACACCGCTGCAATGTTCGGATGCTCCATGCGCGCCAGCACCTGATGCTCGCGCTCAACCCGTGCCGCCACCGGCTGAGTGAGCAGTCCTGGCCGGACGATCTTGACTGCAACCTCGCGCTTCACCGGCGCTGTCTGCTCCGCCCGCCACACCTGTGCCGCCCCGCCCTCACCAAGGACCGAGCGCAAAATGTAACGACCGCCGATCACCTGCCCGGCCTGCTCAGGACTTTGCGCCCCCCCCGCGTCCAAGCACCCAAGCGTCGTTACGTCAGCCATGGCCAGATCAAACAAGCCTGCTTCAGACTTGCAGTTGGGAGGCGTTTCGCTGGGAGTGGCCATGAGGTGATGGAAAGAGGTAGGCGTCCTGGCAGGCGGCACGCGCCTATGCAGTATCAGAACCTGACAAGACCGCCAGCCCCTGATGCCACGATGAAAGTGCAAGAGCGCCCGCTGCATCGTCAATACCAATTTTCAGGCAGGCAGCACGGCCAGCACCTCCGTTCCATACCCATGATTCTCGATGCCTCATGCCATCTCGAATACAAGATCCTCGAAGAGATTTCAGCCATCTTCATGCTTCGTCCGCGCAGCGGATGGGCGCAGTGGATCATGCGGGAGGACTTCGCTCTCACGCCCCGTGTTCCAGTCGTTGAATACACGGATCTCTACGGCAACTGCTGCCAGAGGATCGTGATGCCAAAGGGCGACTTTCACTTTTCAATGAAATGCCGGGCATGGACACCGGACGACTGGGACAGCAAACCTCTCGCACCTCTCCAATCGGTGGCACAGCTGCCGGTGGAAGTTTTGCACTATCTCCTGCCCAGCCGCTACTGCCAGTCTGACAAGCTCGGAGCCATCGCCACTTCGATCGTCGGCACCACCCCGCATAATCATCATCAGGTCACCCGCATCCGCACCTGGATCCATGAAAACATCGCCTATGAAAGGGGATCGAGTGATTCGTCCACCTCTGCATTGGAGACGGCAAACACGCGTCGCGGGGTCTGCCGGGACTTCGCGCATCTGGGCATAGCACTTTGCCGTGCCATCAATGTGCCCGCACGCATGGTCGTGGGGTTTGTTCATCAGTTGGAGCCGATGGACATGCATGCATGGTTTGAGGCCTACATCGGCGGGCGCTGGTATACCTTTGACGCCACGGAAGACAGGCCCGGCGGCGGGCGCATCGTCGTGGCCTATGGGCGGGACGCGGCAGATGTGGCGCTGGTCTCGCTCTTTGGAAATTTCACATGCACCACCATGCAGGTCAGTGTCGAAAAAGTGGTGGAGGCTTCGGAAGAATAAATCCCCTGGTCATCTTCTACCCCCAATTCCCCCTCATGTCTTATTGTCTCGGCATCAATACTGCAGACGGCCTTGTGCTGGCTTCAGACTCCCGCACCAGCGCCGGCGCGGACCAGGTGAACACCTGCCAGAAAATGCACCAGTTTGTCATTCCAGGAGACCGGGTGCTGGTCATTCTCACCACCGGCAGCCTGTCATTGAGCCAGTCCATCATCACGCTCCTGCGGCATGACTTTGACGCCGGGCTGGGGCTGGCGGCCGTCTCAAGCATGTATGAAGCAGCACGCGTTCTGGGGGGCATGGTGCGGCGCATCTCAGATCTGGACCGGGCTGCCTTGGAGAAAGACAATTTTCGCTTCAATGTGCATCTTGTTCTCGGTGGTCAGATCCTCGGCGGACCGCATGAGTTGTACATGATTTATCCTCAGGGCAATCCGCTGCGATCCACGCCGGATTCACCGTTTCTGCAGATTGGCGAAAGCAAATATGGCAGACCCATTCTGGACCGTGGCATCAGCCATAACAGCACCAATCTCTACCAGGCCGCAAAATACGCCCTTCTCTCTCTGGATGCCACCATGCGCTCCAATGCCACAGTGGGGCCGCCGGTTGATCTTCTTCTTTATCACCGGGACACCCTCCAAGTCTCCCACTACCGGCGTTTCTACAGTCATGACGTGGATCTCATCGAGATTCACAATGCCTGGGAGAAGGCGATGCGCAATGCAGTGCACCAACTGCCAGACCTCTCGTTTGACGGAGGTGACGTTCGTTCCTCCGATCCCTGCCCCGACGCCGCCGGCTGGCGGGAACTAACGGCACAAGGCTAGCGACCCCAGGTAAAAACAGCCTGCGGAATCAGCGTTTTCTCATGGTTTGATGATATCCGCCTTGAGTGGCATCGACGCATTGTCCATGGGCCAGTCGTCCGTCCGAAAGGGCGCTGCCGGAAGACCGGCGCTGTTGATCAGATTGACCTCAGGATTGTTGGCCCAGGCATAACGCACTGCCACAGGCGTCTGAATGGCTGCATGGGAAACAATCACCGTACCGTCCTGGATGCGTGCATCAGCCCACCGCCAATGCCTCGTCTCATCGGTGATGATAAAACCTTTCACCGCAGCCTCGCCGTCTGATGTCTTCATTCCGCCCGAATGCTGGAAGTGGATGACGACCTCACTGCCCTGAATGATATGATTCTCATAGCGTGGGCCGCTCCATTCGATCTTTTCATCATAGACCTTCGCACGTGCCCATAGCGCGAGGCGATGACCTATTTGCTGCTTGTTGGTGGGATGGAGATTGGCAGCATCACCGATGTCAATATTGACGGTCATCCCGGTATGAGACGTCGTGGCAAGCGCCTGCGTCTGCGCCTCGCGCAACCGCGCCCAGTTGGAAGGAGCTGCAGGATCGGTCTCGCGCTGTTTATAGTTGGGCAGTTGCACCCAGGCGAAAGGCAGGTCCGAGCCCCAGTGTGCGCGCCAGTCACGGATCATCAGAGGAAGCTGAATGGCGTAAAGCGGACCATTGCCCGCATTGGATTCCCCCTGATACCAGACCACCCCCCGTAGCGAATAGGGAATGAGCGGCGCGATTTTCCCATTGAAGAGGTTGCCGGGACGGCTGGCATGGAGTGGGTCGCTGCCTGCATAGGCGGGCGCGGGTGGTGCGAGCTGTTTGGCCGCCTGCGCTGCTTTTACAGCCTCCTGCCACTGCTTTTTGGTGGCTTCATTCTTCGCGCGATTTTCAGCCTGCTCATAGGTGCCCACGTCTTTCTCCCAGCGCTTCAACAGCGGTTGCAGCCTGGCCTCTTTCCGCATCGCCTCCATGCTGGTCCAAGATTCAATCGGCGTCCCCCCGACGGATGAGTTGATCAATCCTATGGGCACCTTCAATTTTTGGTGCAATTCCCGCCCAAAGAAATAGGCGGCCGCAGAAAAGTTTGGAATCGTCCGCGGAGAACAGTTTTGCCATACCCCCTTGCATTGTTCCTGCGGGGTCGTGGCCGTGAAGGACTGAACAAAGAACATGCGGATGAGCGGAAAATCCGCCGCCGCTAGTTCCTTTTCAGCCCCGGCCACGCCTTTGACGGTCATCGCCATGTTCGACTGCCCCGAACACAGCCACACTTCGCCCACCACCACATCTCTGATCACCTCCGTGCTTTGGCCGGAGACGCGCAGGATTTGGGGATCATTGCTCGCTGGCATTGGATCAAGCATCACCTTCCAGCGTCCGTTCTTGTCGGCGTGAGTAATCTTCGCCTGCTCCGCAAACTTCACATTGATCTCCTGCCCTGGCTCCGCCCAGCCCCACACAGGGACCGGTTGATCACGCTGCAGCACCATGTGGTGTTTAAAAATCGACGGCAGCGTGACGGTGGCGTGCGCGCCGAGCGTCAAACCGACGGCAATCAATGGAATCAGGCAATTTCGCATGGCGCGCGGGATGACTGCCCTTTTATCCTTCTTGCGGGATGACAGGATTGTCGATGCCCAGAGCATCGGCGAGATCCATGAAATGCTCCTGTTCCTGGGCGATGATCTTGCGCAGCACCTCGCTGAGCCCATACTCCCCCATGGCTTCCGCCTGGCGTATTCTGGCGCGGTAGTTTCGGATGGTTTCCGTCTCGTTTTCGAGGTCAAACTTCAGCATTTCCGCTGGTTTCTCGGAAATCTTGACCTCCTTGGGGGTGGTTGTTGGAGTGCCGTTGAAATAGTCAATCTGCTTCGCAATCTGGAGAGCGTGACTGAGCTCCTCCCCCGCATGCACGGCCAGCTCTTCGGCGATGTTGCTGTATTCCGCCCCCTTCAAGGTCTGGCTGTATACCACGTAGGCGATGATGGCCTGGAATTCGCGGGCAAGATCTTCATTCAGAAGTTCAATCATCTCCTGTCGGCTTGAAATCTGAGTAGGGGGATTCATGGCGGTTGTCGGTTACAAAATCCATCGCATTCCATCGAGGCACTGGACGTGTTGACTTGCAGCACGTGCAGTTCAAAACGGGCAGGATACCATGCTGCGCTTGATTGTGACCATGCCGTCTGCCGCTGTTGGTCTTCAAAGGTTGAGGGATCGGACGGCCCGACCCGGGCTTCGGGCGAATGTCTGAGGCCCTCTCTCGTTTCTCGGACGAATCTCCATATGGCACAACCCAATACGAATATGAAAATCACATCTCTTCTTCCTGCGCTATCCGCGCTGATGTTCACCGTGTCTGCAGCTGCCCAAAGCGATCCGTCGGTAGGCGGTTCCTTCGCCCCTCCCCCTCATTCGGCAGGTTCAGTTTCCACCCCGACCGAAAAAGCCGGACTGGATTCCACGGACAGCGCAGATGTCCCACACCACGTGAGTTTCTGGGACAGACTTACAGGCCGCGACTCCAAGAACCACCAAAGCAGCGACAGACGGGCTGACCACAGTCAGGGCTGGTTCAAACGAAACGCCGCTCCGGACAAGAACAGCACGGATCACCGGATGGGGTGGTTCCACCAGCAGACGCCGCCCCAAAGCTCTGGCAGCCATCCGGGCAAGGAGAGCACGGGGTCGCGCCTGCCATTTTTTCGCAGATGACAGGTTTATGTCTCCTGACACCTGTCTGCTGCTCAATTGAAAACCCAACCCCCGTTCGGCCTTCGTGGTCGAACGGGATTTTTATGAGCATGCGCCCAGCCGGGCATCACTGCGTCCGGTGATTTCGGCTGTTTTTGAGCTTTGTTTCCACTTTCTGCACAAAGAACTGAGCCACCCCAAGATCAAGCCGGGTGAAGATGAAGCGCGCCAGCTTCTGCTTGAACCGTTGCCACCAGTTGGAAGCCTTTCTCCAGGACAAAGGCTTCACCAGTTCGCTGTGTTCAAGATCCCTCTCATAGGTACGATGAACTTGCTGGGCGAACTCAGCGCTGCGAATGCGCAGCATGATTTCGAAATTGATCGAAAGGCTCCGTGGGTCAAGGTTCGACGAGCCGATGTATACAATGTCATCAATGATCAGTACCTTCGCATGGAGCATCTGAGGCTGATATTCGTAGATCTTGACGCCGCAGCGGAGAAAGCGCGCGTAGAGCGCCCGCGCCGCCACCTGCAGCAGGGGCACATCACTTTTCCCAGGCAGCAGCAGCCGGAAACTCCGTGCATGCTTGGCGGCGCGAAGCAGCATCCTTTTGACGCGCCCCACCGGCAGGAAATAGGCGGTGGTGATAGCAACCTCCCGTGCATGCTGCAGGTCGCTGTGAAGAGCATGTTGAAACACGCCCTGACGGAGGCCCGGCCGGGTGAGCAGCAGAGAAACATCCGCCCCGGCCTTCAACCAGCCGCTATGGCTCTTTTTGCGCACACGCCATATTTGATTGTCGGCGATTTCGACCTGTGTCTCAAAAGCCCCCACCAAATGCTCCACGACCGGGCCTTCGATGGCGACGCCCCCATCCCGCCAGCCTTCGAAGACACCATCCCCTGTGTATTCGGGCGCGATGTTGCACCCGCCGATGAACGCCCTGGCATCGTCCACCACAAGGACCTTGCGGTGGTCACGAAACACCCAGAAGCGCCAGCGCACCGGATTAAACCAGATGACCGTTCCTCCCACTGCGGAGATTTCGTTGAAGTAGTTCCGCGGGAGGCCCCAGCACCCCACATCGTCCAGCAATAGCGTTACTTTCACACCTCGACGTGCCGCTGCGGTCATCGCGTCGCGAAATTGTTCACCTACAGGGGAAGCCCGGAAAATGTAATGTTCGAGACGGATGCTGGTCTGTGCTGTGGCGATGGCATCCAGCTCAGCCTTCAAAAAGGTTTCGCCTGTGTCATGCCAGCGAAGCACATGGCCGTCTGCAGTGGCGAGATTCGATTGAGAGTGCGAACTCATTCAGGGTACAACGAAGATAGTTGACGAAGCCTACGGTCCTTCCGACAGCCGGGCCAGCACATCCCGGGCGTCCTTGAGCGTTGCCACCACCCAGGTGGCTCCTGCTTCACGGAGAGGTTTGTCGTCATGCTCCTGTCCCGGCAGGCCCCAGCGGCACACAAGAATCTTCAGCTCTGGCATTTTGCTGCGCAGCCTGCGGCACAGAGTTTTCGCGTTGAACTGAGCGCGCAGCGGCATCGCGCTGATGCACACGACGGCGGGCTTTTTCTCTTCAATTTCATGCATGAGCTCCCCGACGAGCCGGGGCTCTGAGCACACCTCCATTTCCAGAGGCGCTCGAAGCAGCAGCGCAAGCATCTCCAGCGCTTGCGCATCCGGCTCGCCGTGCAGGGCACGCCCATACACATGCAGCACACGCTGTACAGGCTCCCGCGCACCTTCCGCCTGAGGCAGAGGAACCGCGCCGCCTTCTGCTTCCTCCTTCAGCATGATTACCGCCGCCCTCATGCTTTGATAAAGACGCAGCGCCTCTCCCTCATCGAGCTTGCCTAAAACCTCTTCATGCCGAGTCAGGGCAAGTGCTGGAAGGGCTATCTCTTCCAGCGTTGTGTCCAGCCCATCGCTCTGCATCGAGCTCTCCAGCAACGTCTGAGCGGCGTCCTCGTTGCCAGCCAGATGATGCTGATAATAGCTCAAGTGGGGTTCCTGCGTTGGATTGTCTCCCATAACAATGCCAACCCACTCCAAGGAGGGGGCATGCTTGCAATACACCACGATGCAAACGGTGAGCGGCGTGGCCAGCACCAAGCCGACCCCTCCCCACAGCCAAGTCCAGAAGGCCACGGCCAGAAGAAGCGCAAAGTCGGACAATCCCACGCTGTGCCCGTACAACATGGGTTCGAGCAGCATATTGGTCAGCAGTTCAAGCGTTGCGACAAACGCGATGACCAGCAGTGGTTGCGACCAGCCGTCAAAGATCGCCAGGCTCAGGGCGACGAGCAGCACGGTGACAATCCATGGTCCCACATAGGGGATAAAACGAGAAATCGCGGCCAGCACTCCCCATAAAAGTACGTATGGAATCCCAATCAGCGTGAGCCCGATGCCCAGCACCAGACCGTAGATCGCATTCACGGTGCCCTGCATGAGGAGATACCTGCTCACACGGTCACCGGATTCGTCGATCGCCTTGGTCGTCAGCGTCAGCCTGCTGTAACCCACCAGCCGCACGACACGCTGGCTGATGTCATCCAGCCGCAACAGCATGAACACGACGAAGAGGATTACCACGGCCGCCATCCCCAGAGCATCGGTGAGAGTTGAGACCACCACATTCAACGCTTTTGCCAGCATGGTCTGGCCGTCTTGCCGCGAGGCCGAAGGGGCCGAAGGGGCCGAAGGGGCCGGTGCAGGCGCAGGCGCAGGTGGAGGAGGGGCGGAAGGCCGCACCCCATCGCTGTCGGAAGGCGTGGAGGTCTGGCTGACATCTCCCACAAACTGACGCAGACGTTTGATGATGCCCGTTTCGCCAATCTTCTGCACCGACTCGATGCGACGTTGAATGTTGAACCGGTGATTGGGCAGATCATCCGCCAGATTCGCGAGCTCACCCCCGAGCAGCCAGGCCACAAGTGCCAGCGTGGAGAAACATGCCACCGTCACCACTCCCAGGCTCACCACACGGGGCACTCCCCAGCGGCAAAGCCGCTTGACCAAAGGATTGAGCAGAAACGTGAACAGGCAAGCCAGTGCAAGGGGAACCAGGATCTCCCGGCCCAAATAAAGGGCGGCTATGGTCAGCAGTGCACCAGCGAACTTCAAAAAGTGGGACAACGTGCGATTGAGTGTATCCATGGCCTTGAATTTGGGGAAGCCAGGATACCTTTGCATCCCAGCTCTTCTAAGTCTCAATCGGTGCCGGAGTTTGCAGGCGAAGTGCTGTCTTCTCTGCGCTGATCAGTCGCGATGCCTGTCGCGTTACCCCGGTTTCCAGTGCAGGTTCTCGTCATCATGGATGTTTTCCTTTGCTTTTAATCAGCATGAAAATGCCACCCAGAAGCAAAACACCCCCGATTACTGGAGGCAGATCAACATAGTGCTGCTTTTCGGCCGTCACCTGAATGGGGCCGAGATCGATGGCCTTCTCTTGGGTGGTGTAGCTGAAACCCTGATAGACAAGCATAATGCTGCCAATGATGATCAGTACGATAGCGATGATGGATGGTTTCATGGTGCGAGGTGAGGTTGAGTGGAGACCGGCCGCCGGGTGGCTGGATTCGAGTTTCGGAGATGCCGCAGTCTTTGCCCACCGAGACGCTGGTCGGGCAATGCGAGCGACACTCATCGTTCGAGAGCCAAAAGGCGCGCGTCGCAATCCCCCCCGTGAGTATCCCGAATAAAAAAAGGCGTTGCTGAAAAAGGCCCGATGGCTTCGTCAACAACGCCTCGCGCGCGTCTCTTCCGCTTTAGCGGGAGGCACGCTCAATGTGGCCGCCGACATGTTCGACGTCCTGACCAAAGCCGCGCACCGTGCGGCAGCTCGTGGCGACGAGCGTCCAGGCGGCAGAGGCAAGAACGAGAAGAGTGATTCGTTTGATGGAGGTGTTCATAGTAGTGTTGTTGTTACGCTGGTAGTTTCTGGTTGGAAAAGGAACTGGGGTTTCGGTCAAAAAAAGTCAGCCCGCAGCGGTGCCGCGATGAGTGTCTTACTTGTTCTGGGCGTCGACTCTGGCTTTTGCCGCCTCGGCCTCGGCTTCGACCTTCTTCTTCTCGGCGTCGAGCTGCGCCTTGTCGGACTCCTGCTTCGCGTCGACATTGGCCTTGTTAATTTTGGCGTCAATTTCGGCCTGCTCTTTTGCCTCTTTGGCATTGGCGTCGACCGCTTCCTTTTGATGCTCGATCGCAGTCTTGGCAGAATCCGCCTGGGAGTCGATGGCTTGTTTCTGCTTGTTGCAGCTGACGGCAAGGACCGTCGTGAATGTAAGGATGAAGAATAGGATGTGTTTCATGGGTATCAGGGTTGGACATTAGGGAATCGTCGGCCGGACGTCGGGCGGATGGGTGAACCTTTCATCATCCTGCATATCCCCGGCCCACCGCTGACTTTCCAAGGGTCTCAGGACAGTTCTGACTACCCGCCCGTCCATGATGCGCAAGAACCTCGATAGGGTGGTATGAAATGGTGCCCTTTGTGCCTGCTGCAAATCGGCAGAACATTCCTGTTCGTCGCTCTCTGTACCCTGCCGGGCTGCGTCGAGCGCTGCCCCATGTACGGCGACCGCCGCCCGGCGTGGCTCGCCATCTTCTCCCAGCGCTGTCCTTGTCCGCAGCCACCACCCAATCGACGCATCATCGTCAGCGTGGAACAGCAAGTGATGGTGACGTTTGAAAATAACATGCCAAAAAAACGCTACCCGGTCAGCACCTCCCGATTCGGCCTTGGTGACAAGGTCAACTCTTGCCTCACTCCGCAAGGCAGGCTGGAAGTCGTTGATGTGATTGGTGCGGGTCTCCCCAAAGGTGCCCTGCTTCGCGGACGTGTGCCGACGGGTGAAATCGTCCGGGCAAACACCCCCGGACATGATGCCATCGTTACTCGTATTCTGCGGTTGCGTGGCAAAGAGTCCTGCAATGCGCTCGCGATGAAGCGCTGCATCTATATTCATGGCACCACAGCCGAAAAATGCCTGAAGAAACCCGTTTCATGGGGATGCATCCGAATGGCTTCCCGGGACATCATCCGTTTAAGTGAATGGGCCAAACCTGGAACACGCGTGGACATCATCCCGGGAAGGATGCCTCCCCCGGAGGAACTCCCGCAGTAGTTGTCAGAGGACATCTAATCTCATGCAGCCGGTTGATCCGCGTGGGGCGATGTGACCTTGATCTCTCAACCTTCCACATTCAACACCCTATACTTGATATGAGCTTTCTCTGGATGCTACTCATCGGACTCCTCGTTGGAGCTATTGCCAAATTCATCACTCCCGGCAGAGACCCTGGCGGCTGCCTTGTGACCATGATCCTTGGCGTCGTAGGCGCCATGGTGGCCGGCTTTTTGGGGCGATCAGCAAATTGGTACGCCGAAGGTGAGCCTGTTGGTTTTCTTGCATCCGTCGTGGGTGCGGTATTGGTTTTGCTGGTGTTTCGTCTGATCAACCGGCGTTCTTAAGGCACCTTCGGTCTCATGGCTGCAGGCAAGGCTACTTCTCGAGCTTTGATAGCGCGCGCGTCACGGCAGTTGGCACTTCCAATCGCTTCTGCTCCATTGGTATCACTTCATTGATGAGTGCCTCAATCCACTGGCGTGACGCCTCCACTTTCGCGATCTCAAGCAGCGTGGGACTGAGCACGTGATAGTGGACAGTCAGTTCCATTGGCAACGGTTCGCCGTGGAGTTCCAACGTCATTTGTATCTCTTCCTCAGGGCTGTTAAGCTTTAGCTCGGTGATTCGCCCCAGGTGCTTCAGGTGATAATGATTGGCAAACCACTTTGCCAGATATTGCAATGCCGCATCTTTGACTCGGTTGGCGAAAACGTTGAGTAGCATGCCCCTGATTCGTCTGTGATCGGTTGAATTGGCTGCATTAACATGACGGCGCACAGGTTTTCCGTATCAATCGATACGGTCGCGATGAGCCCGGGCTGCGTAATTAAGTAAAAGCAAAAAAGGAGTCATTATGTTATCTTGGGCAATCACCTTTCTCGTCATCGCACTTATTGCCGGGGTCCTCGGCTTCGGCGGCATCGCCGGCACCGCCACAGGAATCGCGCAGGTGCTGTTTGGGCTGTTTCTCATCCTCTTTATCCTGTCGCTTCTGGTAGGCCGCCGCGCACCGCCTGTTTAGCCTTTGTAAACCTCGTGCGAGCTGGCTCGGCAAAAGGGCCATGTTCCGTTCGGTTCACACTTTGAGGAGAAAACCTTCTCAACTGATCAACAACTCAGATGCGTGCAGGACCTTTTCTTCGGAAGCAAAATCTTCAGCGACATCCTTTAAAGAAGGTTCCAAATTTTCAGGGATGCCAATGCGGCTGATCATGCGCCGAAATTTGGCTGTTCGAAGATCGGTGGCCAGATATTGAACGGCCTCAATGTGGATGTCCAGATCCTGCCGCAACCCTGCCAGTTCCAGTCGTTCGTCGAGCCGTTTACGAGCCGCCGCGAGATCAGGAGTCGCTCCGGGAATAGCCTCCAGCCTCACCACGATACGGTTTCTCTCCACCTGTTCAGCCTGCCATTCCCGAACCTCGCGCCGGTAGTCAAAGGCGTGCTGGAAGGGATAGGCGGTCAAGGGCCGGAAGCCTGCAGATGTTTGCACCCAGAAAAAGTCCGCCACACGCCCCACGATCTTTTCGATCCGTGGCATCCGGTTTCCGCAACCGCATGGCTCCGTGGCCATCTTGATCCTGTCACCAATTTCGTATCGGATGAAGGGCTGGACCGTGTTGGCCAGATTCGTCATCAAGACGGTGTGCCCTAGCTGACCAGGGGGAACAGGCTTGTGGTTTTCATCCACCACTTCGAGAATCGCCCAGTCCGCATTCACATGAGCGCCGGGGGCAGCGGGGCAGCCGTTGGTGAGAAACATGCATTCTCCAGACGCATAATTATCCATCAGCGGCACACGGAAAGCCTCGGTGATTCTTTGGCGTGCGGGTGGCGTCAGTGTCTCACTCCAGGTGACCACCTGACGAAGTTTGGGCAAGCGGAACTGATCGATCTTCAGTGAGAGCAAATCCAGTGTCGTTGGTGTAGCACTCAGCACATTCGGACTGAATTCATTGATCTTCTTTACAAGTTCGGG
Source organism: Verrucomicrobiota bacterium (assembly GCA_017301975.1). Lineage (GTDB taxonomy): Bacteria > Verrucomicrobiota > Verrucomicrobiia > Verrucomicrobiales > Verrucomicrobiaceae > Prosthecobacter. The sequence continues at coordinate 262,904 of JAFLEI010000002.1, read as the reverse complement.
GTCGTTTGCCGGCACAAACAAAAAGCTCATGTACACATGCATGTAGGCTGGCAGGCGCTGCCATACCCATGCCGAAGGGAAAAATCCCTGCTGATTGATCACCACGGCCAGCCGGGCGGGCTGCTGCAACGTTCGGACCGCGTCGAGAAAGCCGAAAAATCCGCCCCGATGACCGCAGTGGCCCCGGGTCATTTGAAAAGCGAACAGAAGGTCGAGCACCTGCTGATTCTGTACGATCAGGGTGGGCTGCCCCTGGCTGCCTGATGTATGAGAGACCGCGTATTTACCGAGGAAGGGCTGTTTGACGTTCCGAATGTCTTCGATGAACTGCTCGACCCCGGAACGTGTGACAGCGGGGTCCGTCACCACCTGATCAAAGTGGTTCATCATCTCCGCCTTGGTTGTGATGGGAAACTCTTCGAGATCCGAGCATCCGGCCTCAATATGTCGAAACTTCTCCCGGTAGAAGGATGAGCGTGCACGGGCGATTTGCAGCAGATTCTGGAACCGCTTTCGCTGCTCATCCAGCACGCGGCTCGGATCCATCCGCGTCGGACGAAACTGCACCCCGGTCCAATATGAACGCTCGATGCATGACAGGATATTACCCCCCCTGTTTCCAGGATTGGTGGGCATGAAGTCTTTCATCGTGATAGGCTTGAAAGTAGCTGCTTGATCTGGGAAGAACGAGGCCATGCACCGGTGGGCGTGAAAACGGCGTGGACACAGAGCGATGCCTGCCATCGCGCTGTTCCACGCCGCCCACGCTTAAATCATGGCCGGTCCAGCACCCTGATGGACTCCGCCTGGTCGTTCATTTCCCCAAGGTCGGAGGCACTCGTGTTCGGGCCTATGACCTTGCTGACGTCTTTGAAATCTTTGTCTTTATAGAGCACAATCCAGCACCCGGGCCCTGTTTGAACGCTTCCGATGGTATTGTCCCAGTCACGTCCCTTCAGCCCTTTCAGGGTCGAATAGGTCGCTGGGCCCTGAAGCTGCACGACTTCCCCGCGGAAGCCGGAGTGCTCATAGATGTTGGCGTAGCAATTGGGATTGTAGTACGCCGGTGAAGTGTTTGGCAGGTGATTCAGGCAACTCGACAGAGCGGCTGAGATCAACGCAAGAATTGCAATAATATGAAGTTTCATAGTCGTAAGGTGAATTGGGTTTCCTTCACTCAATCGGCTGACTCCTGCTCTACGGATGGGAGAAAGTCCTCAGGGACGAACCCTGGCAACTCCATGAATGATTCATCCGACCATTCATGCGCTGATTTCCGAAAGAAAGGCATGCCCCGACAAAGCGCCATCGAGAAAGCCCGCCGTGACCAACAGGAAGGCAAGTCGGTCTCGACCCAGGCGGGAGCGTTCATCCGCGAGGAAATAGAATTGATCCGCAAAGGCGCCCATGGCGTTCGATCGACCAAACAAGCCATCGCCATTGGGCTCTCCAAGGCGCGACGCGCGGGTGTGAAACTACCACCTCCCAAACACAGAGCAGCTCCTGAGCAGACGCGAAAGAAAGCTCGTCGAGACCTCGCCATGTCCAATTCTGATTTGAAGCCTGTTTCTAAAAAGCGTTCACGGGCGACTCTCGATGCCCTCAAACGTGAAAGCAAACGCCCTGCCTCCAAGTCGGCGCTCGCACAACAGACTCATGCCGCAGCACTTTGGCGTTCGCCTGCCGAACGGTCGGCGTCAGCCAAAAAAGCTGCCAGCACTCGCGCCCGCCGCGCTCATTGAACCTCTTTCGCTCACCAGCTTTCGAGCCTCCTTCTCCTACCTAACTATGAACACGGAAACCACCCCTCAACCCGCCGAACACCTTCTGAGCCAGTTTATAAACGATGCTGAATCGATGGTGAAAAATGAACCTGCCAAAGCCATCGCCGTCGCGATGGGCCTCGGTCTTGTTCTCAATGTGCTGCCCACCCGCTTTCTGGTATCAAGCGTGACCGCCGTCACTCTCACAGTCCTGCGTCCTGCCCTGCTGTCGCTTGGCGTGGTGAAAGCCTTCGAGCTTTGCCATTCTTCACCCAAAACAGAAACACTGCCATGAACGATCCATCTATCATCCCACCTACCGATGAAGAAGCTCCGATGACCGAAGCCGCCCTTCCCTCATCCATGACCCAGCTTGAAAGTCTGATACGTCGGCACCCTCTCGGTGCGGCCATGGCTGCGGTGGGCTTGGGATGCGCCATCGGCGTGATCTCCCGCGAGTGGTTGAGTCCGCCCCCTTCCCCAAAACAACGTGCAGTACAATTGTTGGAGGACATCCAGAACCAGCTCATGGAACTCGCGCATCCGGCGTATGATCGCGCCAGCGATCTGGCAGATGAGGGCATCAGCAGCTTGAAACGTGGCATGCAGTCCGTGAGCGGCTCCACGCTGGGCTGCCGTTTGCGCGGTCTGTTTTCATGAAGGACGTTGCCCCCGGTTTAATGGAGAGCCGATGCATCCGTGCATCGGCTCACTTATTTTAGGCCCCCGATGAAGCCTCAGCTTCCCTATTTGCCGTCCTTCTTGGATTTTGGTTTTGGTAAAACGCATCCATGCCAAAGCAGGAACGAACTTCGCCCCGCTCACCGCTGTACGACGCGCAAGTAGAGGATGACAGCGCCCCTTTGAAGTCGCTTTCGATGCGAACGATGCAGCCGTCCTGAGAGCGAGAGACGAATTCCCCTTACAATCCAACCCCTCCACCATGTCATGAAAAATTATCTTCTTGCCTGCTTTTTGTTCTGCACCTTGCTGGGCCTCACAGCGTGTGATTATCCAGGATACCCTGGGAGCGGTGTCGGGGTGGGGGTGGGCGCGGGTTATTATAACACACTGCCACGTGGTTATGCCTCACCCTACTACCATCATAACAACCGCTATTACTACGGTGGTCGTTATGAGCCCGGTCGCTTCAACTACAATGGCAACGTTTATACCGGCCGCTACTACCACGGCGGGCATTACCTGTATGGCGGCCGTCATTACGGCCATCATCATCACTAATTTTTCGGCCTGAATCCTCCAGGTTTGTGAAACGCATGACATGCGCGGTCTCCGATTGTCCGCATTCGGAGCCGCCCATTTAGCAGCGCATGGCATCACCCAAATGAAAAAAAGTTCCTCTGTAAACGCTGCCCCAGGGTGGGTTACGTGCACGCTCCTCGTTGCCTTCCTGATGGGTTGCTCCATGGAGAAGCGCCGGGAGAGAATCGCTCGCGAGCATGCTTTCATTGAGTATCATCCCCTGCTCGATGACAGCGGACGACTGCGCCTCGCAGTCAAGGACAACATCGACATGAAGGGCGAGGTCACCACCGCCGGCTCTGCTTATCTGGCCCGAACTGCGGCGCCGGCAACTCGCGACGCACCGCTCCTCAAAATCGTTCGCGAACGACATGTGCCCATCGTTGGAAAAACCAATATGACCGAGTTCGCGGTCACCGTCTCGGGGGAGAACCGCCATTTTGGCACGCCGAGGAACCGTTTCGATGGACGCCACGAGGTGATTCCAGGCGGCTCCTCCAGCGGATCTGCGGTGGCAGTGAAGACCGGAATGGCCGATGTGGCCTTTGGCACCGACACTGCGGGCTCCATTCGCGTGCCGGCGGCCTGCTGCGGCGTGTATGGATTGAAGACCACCTTTGGTCTCGTGCCCCTTCAGGGAGTCTTCCCCATTTCACCCAAATATTTGGACACGGTGGGTCCGCTTGCCCGGGACATCGATCATTTGGTGAAGGGCATGGCATTGCTGCAGCGTGGCTTTGAATCCCGTTATGACGAGGCTCGCGCCGAAAAACCGTCGGCGAAGCAGATCAGAATCGGGCGGCTTTATCTGGATGGCACCGATCCCGCCATCGACAAAGCCATTGATCAGACTCTCGCCGCACGACATTTCAAAGTCGTAACCCTCCCCGCCACGTTCAAGCGCCAATGGGAGCAGGCTCAAAAAGACGGGAAGGTGGTGGCCGCCGTGGACGCCTGGCTTCACGACCGTGAGTATAATGATAAAAAGGGTGTCAGTTTTCTCACCAAGGCTGTGTTTGCTCTGGGTGAAGTTCAGTACCACACCAGCTATGCCGGTGCTCTCAAACGCCGTGCTCAGTGGCAGCACACTCTCCGCGACGTCTTCAAGCAGGTGGATTTCATCGCCGTTCCTACGCTCCAAAGTCTTCCGCCTAAATTCCCTTTCTGGGGTTCATCGATCGTCTTTGAGCTTCGGGTGTTTGACATGCAGAACACCGTGGCGGTGAACTACGCTGGCAACCCTGCGCTGGCCATCCCGGTCTCTCTCCCATCACACAAAAAAGTCGTGCCAGTGACCAGCTTGCAGTTGATCGGCCGCCCCCGGAGCGAAGCGGCCTTGCTGAATGCCGGCCGACTGATCGAATCCAAATCCTGACCCAAGCCATGCAACCGCGCGTTCTCATTCAGATCATGTGCATTGTTACCGTGCTGCTGACGGGCGCACGCCCTTGTGTGGCCGAAACCGTAGGCGAGCTCATCGCAAAGGGGGACAAATACGATCTCACCTTCGAAGCAAACCGTGCGCTTAACTATTACCTTCAGGCAGTCGAACTGGAGCCGAACAATGTGCCCCTGCTGCTGCGCATCGCCCGGCAGTATCGTTATTTGATGGCTGACGCGAGATCAAACGAGGACAAGCTCAAGTTTGGCAACACCGCCCTGGGTTATGGAACGCGTGCAGCGAAACTCGCGCCGCACGACTCCGAGGCGCAGCTCTCCTCCGCCATCACCTACGGCAAGATGCTGCCTTATGAAGGAAGCAAAGCCCAGGTGGAAATTTCCCCCTTCATCAAAGCCGCTGCCGACAAGGCTATTCGTCTGGATCCACGCAACGATACCGCGTGGCATGTGCTGGGCCGCTGGCACCAGGTGCTCGCCAACGTCGGTGTGCTCAAGCGAACCCTGGGCGGAATCCTCTATGGAAAGCTGCCCGTCACGACAAACGAAGCGGCACTGAAATGCTTTGCACAAGCCATCGCCATCAATCCGAAACGACTGAGGCATTACATCGAGCTCGGCCGAACCTATGCACAAATGGGGAAAAATGCCGAAGCGCGACGCTTCCTCGAAAAAGGCCTTTCCATGCCGAATCAGGAGCATGACGATCCGGAGATGAAGGCGAAGGGGCGCGAGGCGCTTGAGAAGCTGCCCTGAGACCGCAGAACGCTGTGTGGGAAACGCTTTGCGGCACCCGTCGCACTCGTTCGGCTTGCGGCCTTACTTGCGCGATACACGACCATGCAGGCATGCAGCAGCGATCCCTCTCCAGCCCCCTCTTTTTATGAATTCTCACCTTGCTGATCTCACTCAGGACGAATGTCTCAAGAATTGCCTCGACTGCCACCGCGTCTGCTTGGAAATGGCCATGCATCACTGCCTGCAAACCGGCGGCAGACACACAGAGCCCATGCATTTTCGGCTCATGCTCAACTGCGCGGAGATGTGCCAGACAAACGCCAACTTCATCCTCAGCAGTTCGGATCTGCATCAGCTCACCTGCGGGGTATGCGCGGAGATCTGCCGTCGCTGCGCATCCAGTTGCGAAGAAATCGGCGACATGGAAGGATGTGTGCTCGCTTGCCGCACCTGCGCCGATTCATGTGAACGCATGGTGGCGCTGCAGAGTCTTTCGGAGGCGGTCGTGTAGGACCGGACTTCTCGCTGCCATGCATGCGTGCTGGCGCCCTGTTTCTTGCAGAGAAAGCGCCCTTACTCCGCGCCTGATCAATCGCTCAGGCGGTCCGCGCATGGGCCGGGCACACGCGCCTCACTTTCCTTCTTCGATCTATGGTCATGAAAACGACAAACCTCATCATACTGGCTTGCGCAGCCGCAATCTCTTTTGCTGCTGCGGAAGATAAAACAACGGAAAAAACCACGGGCGAAAAAGCCAAGGAAACGCTGAAAAAGGCGGAGGATAAGACCATGGCAGCCGGGCATGCCGTCGTAAACGGCACCAAAAAAGCCGGCCGCGCCATCGCCGATGCCGTCACTCCTGACTCAGACGCCGCCAAGGTCGATGTTAACATCAATGACAGCGACATCTCCCTCCCGATGACACTCGAGGCGGGGAAGACTGCGTTTGTGGTGAAAAACACCGGCAAGGAAAAGCACAACTTCCACATCAAAGGCAAAGGTGTGGACGAGAAATTCCTTCTGGACGTCGCGGCTGATGACACCAAGGTCATGCACGTCCACCTGAAGCCCGGCACCTATCAGGTCGCCTCCCCCGGCAAAGAAGGTGAAATGATGAAGCACACCGTGACGGTCAAATAAGACGGCGGTCCTCTCCCCTCCGGCCGGCGTTTCCTGAGGTCATGGCATCGCGCCATGACCTCATTTTTTTCACGGGGTGGCCTTCATTAGCTCTCGTAGAGCTTCGACGAGAGCCGGAAAATCCACCGGCTTGGTGAGATGCGTCACAAACCCGGCAGCACGCGTCTGAGACATGTCTGACTCCATCCCATAGCCGCTGAGTGCTATCGCAGGTGCAGTGCTGTGTTTGCGCATGTCTCTGATCAAATCGATCCCCGAGCCATCTGGAAGGCCCAGGTCGCTGATGATCACATCAAATTCGCCCTGCTGAACAAGTTTCAGGGCCTCCGCACAACTGCTTGCGGTGGTGACTTCGTATCCCCGGCGCATGAGGAGGCGGTTGAGGCTCCACAAGGTATCGGCATGGTCATCAATCAGAAGTATGCGTCCCGTATGAACTGCCTGCGGTGCCCCGCCTGCAGCAGCGCTTTTCGCTGCAGATTCCTCACGGAGGACTGTGCTATCGATCAGGGGAAGACGAATGGAAAAGGTCGCGCCCATGTCCCGGCCCAAACTTTCCGCATCCACTGAGCCACCGTGCTTTTGCACAAAGGACTTCACGATCGCCAGCCCGAGGCCGAGTCCACCGAAATGTGTCAATCCCTGGACACTGCCCTGTTCAAACGCGCTGAAGATGCTGCCCAGCATCTCCGCCTCGATGCCGCGCCCATTGTCCACCGCGGTGATGAGCAGCGTGTCTCCGAATTCGACGTTGGTGTTGATGCAGATTTCGCCGCCTGGCGCGGTGAACTTGATCGCGTTTTTCAGAATATTCCAAAGCACCTGCTGCAGGCGCGCCGGGTCGCCTGCCACAATGCATTTTTCGGCAGCCAGGCTCACCTTCAGCTGGTGGCCACGCTGCTCGACTTCCATCCGGCAGATATCGACCACATTGCGTATCATCGCATGCATGTCCACGGGCTCGGCGGCGAAGTTCAGGTTCCCCTTGATGATGCGGTGGAAGTCCAGCAGATCATCAATGAGGCGCGTCTCCAGCTGAATGTTGCGCAGCACCACGGCAATGTCTTCACGAAAAACTTCCGGCAGGGCCGGGTTTTCGTGCAATCCGGAGATGATGCTCAGCACAGGGTTGAGAGGCGTGCGCAACTCATGGCTGATCATGGCCAGAAATTTGTCCTTCGCTTCACTGGCCGCCTTGACGCTGTCAAACAGGCGCGCGTTTTCGATGGCAATGGTGGCCTGCGCGGAAATGCTGGAGACAATTCGTTCGCTTCGTTCGGAAAATAGCCCGGGGTGCTCGCTGCCGAAAATCAAGACACCGAGGAGCATCCCATCCGCATCCTTAAGGGGCACGGCCAGACAGCTGCGCAACACAAAGTTTGGAGCGAGGGCTGCGGCAAACTGGACCATGCAGTTGTTGTCGTCTTCCTGCGCCAGATCAGGAACGTTAATCATGCTCTCCCTGGCAAAGCCTTGGCCAAAGAAGTCGTCCGTCTGCATTTTCTGCAGGGTTTGCAGCACCTCGGCGCGGGAGCCCGCATCCGCATATCTTTCCCATTCAGCACTGTCTTTGCTTCGCAGGTAACAGGTGCTGATCTGGGCATTCGTCAGTTCCGTGGTGGCCACGATCAGCGCATGCATGACCGCTGGAAGGTCCATCTTGGAGGCCAGCAGGAGGCCCACACGATGCAGCGTGTCCAGTTCATCGTAGAGTGCCAGCACGCCCGCATTGGTCTCCTCCAGCTCCTTGTTCATGCGGACCAGGTCTTCCTGTCGGCTGTGAATCTCCTCCATCACCCCCAGAAGTTCCCGGTTCTGCTGCTGCACTTCCGCGATCACACTGGCAGGTTGCGACGCCACAGGCGTCTCCGTGCTGGCCAGCGCGCTCAGTTCCTGCGGAGTTTTGCGGGTGATGCTGGGCGGCAGGTTTTTGCGCAGGGTGACGGTGCTTCCTGAAGATGAAGTCTCGATGTCCACCTGGTCCATCAGTCGCCGGGCACCCAGAATCCCAAGTCCGAGACCCGTGGCCGATTTGTAACTTCCTCCCAGCACCACACTGAGATTCTCAATCCCCGCCCCCTGGTCAGCTATTTCGATCAGCAGACTCTGCTGGCGCAGGTTGTGCCGCAGCCTGCCGCTGGTGTCTGTCTCCACCCGAAATGCAGCCTTTCCTCCTCCAGCATACTGAAATGCGTTGCGGGCAATCTCAGAAACTGAGGTCGCGATCCTCACCTGCGTCTGCGTGTCAAAGCCGATCGCTGCTGCCAGATGGCGTGCATGCTGACGGCAGATCACGATGTCGGCCTCTGTGCGGATCTGCACAGTTGCCAAATCAGTGATTTCGACTTCGGTGCTCATCACGGTCTAAAACGCAACGTGGCCACGGACGCATCATCCGTCGTTCGGAAATGGTCGCGATAAAGTATCCCGGCGATAAGGCTGGGATGGCGGGCGGCAATGCCGGCGTAGCGGTCCATCCGCCAATGATTTTTGATGCCATCACTGGTCATCACCAGCAGCGCATCTTCGCTCCATGGGTAGGCGAACTCCTGGATGCGCGAGCGCACGGAGCCAAGGGTGCCGTTCATGGACACCAGATGCGTGCTTTCGCCCCTATCTGCCATCAAAATGTATCCGGCGATGTTTCCCACCCCCGCGTAGGTGAGCCTGCCTTTGGCGGCATCCACCTCCGCCACAGCCACAGCCGCGCCGCGTGTCGATTTCAGCGCGTCATGAATTTTTTCCAGCAGAGAGCAAAGATCCAACCGTGGCTCCGCAGCAAAGACCGTGCACGCTGCACGTGAGGCTTCCGCAGCATTCGGTCCATGGCCCAGGCCGTCTGCCAGCAGCACCCTCACCCTCCCGTCGCCCAAGATCAGTTTTGCTCCGGCATCGCCGCACACATCCTCTCCCTTAATGGGTACATTCACCTGTCCAAACTGAAGGCTTTCATTCTGTGACGCAGGTTTGCAGGTGACAATGCACAGCAGGGCTGTTCCAATGCCGGGCTGAGAGTGAACTTCAAAAAGCTCCGAGCACCTTCTGACCACGCCCAGGCCGATGCCTGCCGTCCCCGCAGTTGAAAATCCATCCTGCATGCAAGCTCCGAAGTTTGCATTGCCCGGTCCCTTGTCCAAAGACAGCACCTCTACCGCCTCGGTTCCACGTCCGTCTGCCAGACGCAGCACCAGGCAGCCTCCGTGCATGGTGTGCAGGACCAGATTTCCCGCCAGTTCTGTGATGACCAGCGCAAGCTGCCCTTGCAGATCCTTGCTGCAGCCATTGGCCTCAGCCCAGATCACGGCCTGCCGCCGTGCATCCCCAGCCTGCGATCTTTCGACCACAAAAAAAAACGCGGATGGCCGCACAACTTCCGGTAAAATCAGCGCCATTTGGTGGTGGTGATGCTGGTGCCTTCGCCGACAACGGATTGAATGTGGAAATCGGTGACAAGGCGTTTGGCACCTCCCAGCCCCAGGCCCATTCCTTTGCCACTGGTGAAGCCGTCTTTAAGCGCCTGCTCAATATCGGGTATTCCTGGTCCCTGGTCCACGAACATCACGCGCAGCCCCGTGCGCGCACCTTCCTGCAGTTGCTCCAGCCGCACCTCTCCGCCTCCCCCATAGATCAGGAGATTTCGCGCCAGTTCACTCGCCGCAGTGACCATCTTCGTCTGGTCCACCAGCGAGAATTTCATTTCGACCGCCCATTTGCGCACGTTCTGGCGAACGTAAACGATGTCGTTCTCGGTCAGCACCGGTTGTACTTCGCTTTTCAGAATGGGCATAACGAATAAGTTCAATCGCGCGACAGCAGTTCCATGCCTTTAGCGACATTTAAGGCCGTCAGAATTCCAGGCAGAGAGAGGCCCAACTCCACCAAGGTGATGGCCACCGCAGGCTGCATGCCAACCACCACCGTCTTGGCGTCCAGAACACGCGACATCGATGAGATGTTTCCCAGCACCCGGCCAATGAACGAGTCCACCATCTCAAGGCTGGAAATGTCGATGAGCACCCCCCTGGCACCTGTGTCGCTGATCTTGGCGGTGAGGTCATCCTGCAGCTGAAGCGCCAGCTGGTCATGCATATCGACTTGAATGGTCACGAGCAAAAAGTTGCTCATGTGCAATATGGGAATGCGATCCTGCATTATCGTTGAATTAGAATTGGTATGGATCAGTGAGGGTAAAACAGGGAATCAACGTCCGAGGTCAGGCTTTCGCAATTGCCTCTTTCACCACGCGGTGCCCGGTGCGCATGAGCGCCGTCTTAAGCGCCTCCGCCATCGAAGCCTTTGTGGTGACAGCGCTGAGGTCGATGGCCAGATGCACCATCGTCTGCGCGATCTGCGGACGAATGCCGCTGATGATGCAGTCGGCTCCCATCAGGCGTGCTGCAGCCACTGTTTTCAGCAGATGCTGCGCCACGAGTGTATCAACTGTTGGAACGCCTGTGATGTCGATGATGGCAATCTCCGATCCTGTCTCCACAATGCGTTGCAACAACGACTCCATGACGACACTCGTGCGGGCGCTGTCCAGCGTGCCGATCAGCGGAAGGGCCACAATGCCATCCCACATCTTCACCACGGGAGTGGACAGCTCCAGCATCTCCTCCTGCTGGCGGCGGATCACCTCCTCCCGGGCGGCCTGATAAACTTCGGTCGTGTACAGGCCCAGCTTGTCCAGCAAAGCAGAGATGCCGATGGACTCATTGATCATCGACTCAGGTTCCTTGCTCAATTCTGAGCGCACCTGCGTCAGCAAAGGCTCCTTGAGAGAGAAGATAAACAAAGCGGTTTCTGATGGGGAGAATCCCATGCGCTCGCGCTGGCGCGCAAGATCTCCCAGCAGCTCCAACGTTGCAGACCAGGCCGGCGCCTTGATGTTGACCATCTCGCCGCTCTGTGCCCCGCGCTGCAACTGGCTCAGAAACCCCTCTGACTGCTTTCTCAGCTCCGCATCTTTGATCAGGTCCTTCCTTGCTCCGCCTTCCGCAAGTTGCTGCTTGATCCACTCGTCCAAAATTTGCGATTGCGATTTTTTCAGGATGTCAGGGAGGCGGGTGGTGTTCATGAGATATGAAGGAAATGAATGTGAATGAAGGTTAAAGTAATGTGACGGATTTAATTTTGTAAAGACATGCTTTGTTTGCTCGCTTCCGCCCTGATGCCCGAAGGACTTTCCAGTCAATTGCGGCGGCTTGGTTGAATACGTGTTCTAATGCGGCGAAGCCTCGCTATCCCTTTTCACAACAGCGAAATTGGGTGCTGGCACACTCTACCATTTTATGATTCGCATGCATGGCTTCAGGGTTTCCCTGATAGAGACATCAGGCCAGGGTAAGTGTTCTTGTTTCCTCGAATTCACTTCGATTTGCCATCCCCACCGCTTCCGTTGGCAGGTCAGCCAGCGATCCATCGATGAAAGTGTGGTGCCAAAGTTGGGTGGCCACCACCGCCGCAAGACCCATTTCGACTGAAAGACGTGGCAACGATCCAGCGCGGAGCTGACGGAACGCCTTGCGCCAGTGTTGCACTGCCGCAACATCGAAGTACCCGGTTCGGCGCAGTGACTCCTCGCTCAGCAGTTCTGCGACAAACCGCGGCTCAGGGTCCATGTGGAAGCTGTCGAGCGGCGCACGGAAAATGACTTTCCGCCGGTTGTAAATTTCCGGCGGCAGCCAGCGCTCGGCCAGCAGGCGCAGCAGGTGCTTGTCGCGGAAACCGCGCAGCTTCCACCGTGGATGCAGGCGTGCAGTGAAATCAAAGACGTCTTCATCAAGGAAGGGGTAGCGCACCTCCACCGATGAGTTCATGGCGACGCGGTCCCCCTTGGCCTGCAACAGATGGCCCGCCAGCGTCACCCGCGCGCCCACCCACAGGCTGCGGTTCAGCGGATGCCAGTGACGCGCACGTTCCAAGTTCATTCCCAGCTCCGCCCAAGGGCGTGTGGTCAACAAGGCATCCTGCATGGTATCGGAATAGAAGCGCAGCTTGGCAAGACCGAGCATGCCGTAGGAATCAATCCATGCGTTAGGCCCGCCCACCGCATCCTCCACACGCTGCCTGAACTCGGCGGGGTATTGCGGCACGTCGCTGAGCCGTAGATAGGCACGGCGCGCCACGTTGCTGAGACGCAGCCCCGGAATGACATCCAGCATGCCAAAAATTTTGGCGGCCTTGTACCAAGGGTATCCTGCCAGCCATTCATCCGCTCCCTCGCCGGTCAGCACCACCTTTTGCCCGCAAAACTGCACCCTTCGCGCCAGCATCATCAAGGCGGCGCAGGAGGTGTCGATCACAGGCGCTTCGGCAGCATGGATCAATTCCGGATAGGACTCGAGAGCATCGTGTGCCCTAAACTCCTGAACAATGGGCGACTTGGTGCCGATGTGCCTGGCGGAGAGGCTGGCAGCGCTCAGCTCATCCAGTGCAGGATCGTCCACGCGAATCGTGTAGGTGTTGATGGCCGGGCCTTTGAGCTTGGTGGCCATGGCTACGATCATGCTGGAATCCAGGCCGCCGGAAAGGTAGGCTCCCACCGGCACATCGGCGCGCAATCGTTTGTCCACCGCCTGCAGCAGTAATTGCTCAAATTCGTCCACGAGTTTCTTTGCATCCAGCTCAGGGTTCTCATCTCCTTCATTCGGAAAGTCCATTTCCCAGTAGGCCCATTGACGGATGGGCTCGGTCTTTCCAGGCGTGATTTGCAGGCAATGACCGGGCGGCAGGAGCTGTACCCCTTCAAAGCACGTCACCGGTCCCGGCATGGCCGCAAAGGTGAATACGTGGTCCAGTCCGCGCAGATCCGCCTTGGGTGTGATCATGCCGGAGGCCAGCAGGCCTTTGATCTCCGAGGCAAACAACAGCCAGTCCCCTTGCCGCGACCAATACAACGGACTGATGCCAAAGCGGTCACGTCCAAGATTCAATTGATGCCGCCCCACATCATACAAGGCGACGGCAAACTGACCGCGCAGATGCCTGAACATGCCTTCCTGAAAATCTTCCCACAGGTGCGGAATAATTTCCGTGTCGCAGTGCGTGACCAAATGGTGGCCGCGCGCCGCAAGCCCCACGCGTTGCTCCACGTGATCAAACAGTTCGCCGTTGAAGACTACGAAAGCGCTTTGAGTTTCATTGGTCATCGGCTGCTGTCCATCAGCCAGACCGACAATGCTCAAGCGGCGCGAAGCCAGCTCAACACCCGGATGACGAAAGAAACCCTCTTCGTCCGGACCTCGGTGAGTAAGCGCCCGCGACATTCGTTGAACAATGCCATCCGGCACCTTGCGCCGGCCGGTCAGATCCATCACTCCTGCAATGCCACACATGTGGCAACTCTGCGGATCACGGGAGCTTTCGTCAACCATTCGATGGCATCCAGCGCTTCCCTTAGCCTGCAATGAGCCTCAAACCTTATGCGGAAAGGACCACGCATCGGGGAAACCCTCAGGCGGTTATGAAATACCAGCTCCCCGATGCTTCAATGAGCCAAAAACCTCATTTTTTTTCGCTCTGCGTCACTCCATCAAGACCAAGGCGCTGCGCAGCTCCGAACTAGCCGCAGTAGCAAAATAAAACTTATGGAAACAAACAGTAACGAAGGTATCGCGATCATCGGCATGGGCTGCCGCTTTCCAGGCGGGGTCAATGATGCGGAGTCATTTTGGAAAGTCCTCACAGAAGGCCGTGATGCGATATCTGAAGTGCCGCCTGACCGCTGGAATGTCGAACGCTTCTACGACGCGGAACCCGGTGTGCTGGGAAAATCCATCGCCAAGCGCGGCGGGTTCCTCGATGGCATTGATAAGTTTGATCCGCAGTTTTTTGGCATTTCGCCACGCGAGGCTCCCTATATTGACCCCCAGCAGCGCCTGCTGCTTGAGACTGCCTGGGAGGCGATCGAAGACGCGGGTCTGGTTCTCAACCTCGAAAAAGGCACGGACATCGGTGTGTTCGTCGGCATCTCCCACAATGACTATCAGGGCATCCAGCATACATCCACGGATCGCAGCGGCATCAGCGCCCACACACCCACGGGCAGCGCCCACAGCATCGCTGCCAACCGCATTTCATACTGCTTCAATCTCCATGGTCCGAGCTTGGCGATGGACACTGCCTGCTCATCCGCACTGACTGCGGTGCATGTGGCCTGCGAGCACCTGCTCTCCGGCCGCTGCAAAACGGCCATGGCGGGCGGAGTCACGGTGATGATCAATCCAGATGGGTTCATCGGATTCTCCCAGGCAGGCATGCTGTCACCGGATGGCAAGTGTCAGGCGTTTGCCGCCGAAGCCAATGGCTTTGTTCGCGGGGAAGGCGCAGGCATGGTGCTGCTGAAGCGGCTGGAGGATGCGATCGCAGATGGTGATCCGATCCAGGGTGTCATTATAAGCACCGCAGTGAACCAGGACGGCCACACCAATGGCATCTCCCTGCCCAGCGGTGAAGCGCAGGCGCGCCTTGTTTGCGAAGCCTGCGACTACGCGCAGATCGACCCTTGGGAAATCGGCTACGTGGAAGCCCATGGCACCGGCACGGCCGTTGGAGACCCCATTGAGGCCCATGCTTTGGCTGAAGCTCTTTGCACAGATCGCAAAGCCGAAAATCCGCTCATCATTGGCTCGGCCAAGACAAACCTCGGCCATCTTGAAACAGCCGCAGGGGTCGCTGGCTTGATCAAGGCGGCGCTGGTGCTCAAGCACGGCCAGATTCCCGCAAGCCTGCATTTCAACACCCCAAGCCCCCACATTGACTTCGACGCACTCAAGCTGCGCGTGCCCACAAAGCTCGAACCCTTTGAGGGAACCCCGGGAAAACGCATGGCCGGCGTCAATTCGTTTGGCTTTGGCGGTGCCAATGCCCACGCCATTCTCAGAGAGCCGCCGCCACCGCCGCAGCGCGCCCTGCTGACCGCCGCCACGGACCGCACCTGGCCGCTGGTGCTTTCCGCCCGTTCAGAGGCCGCGCTCAGTGCCTGTGCCTGGAGACTGAGCACGTGGCTGGATGATCATTCTCATATGAACGGCAGCTCTCCCCTGCTGCCAGACATGACGTACATGCTCGGCGCACGGCGCAATCATCATTCGCACCGCCTCACGCTGAACGCCCGCACGATGGCCGAAGCGGTGCAGGAGCTCCATGCCTTCGCCTCCGGGCAGCCAGGACCCAAGCTGCGCACCGCCTTCACGCCACGGCGCGAGCATCCGGCGCGGGTGGTTTTTGTCATGAGCGGCCAGGGGCCGCAATGGTGGGGCATGGGCCGCGAGCTCATGCAGCACGAGCCGGTCTTCCGGCAAACGATCGAGGCTTGCGAAGCCGCCATCAAACCGTGGGCCCGTTTTTCACTCATGGAAGAACTCGCCCGCTCTGAAGAGAACTCCAAAATGCAACGCACGGAGATCTCACAGGTCGCGATCTTTGCCATGCAGATGGGCCTCGCAGAGCTGTGGATGTCCTGGGGTGTGCAGCCTGCGGCGGTCATCGGTCACAGTGTTGGTGAAGTCGCGGCAGCCTGCGTGGCTGGCATCCTCACCCTGGAAGAAGGCGCGAAGATCATCGTGCATCGCGGGCGCTTCATGGACGAATGTGACACGCATGACGGCACGATGCTCGCTGTTGGCATGGCGGCGGACGAGGCCCGTGCGGTCATTGCACGGCATGGACGGGCGGTGAGCATCGCCGCGTTCAATGGCCCGCGTTCACTGACCTTGTCAGGTCCGCGCACGGAACTGACGGCCATCGCCGAAGAATTGGAGGCTCAGGGCGTCTTTGCTCGCTTCCTCAAGGTGAGCCACCCCTTCCATCATGCGCTGATGCAGCCTGCTGCGGATGCGCTCAAGGAGGTAATGGAGGGTCTCACCCCGAAAACCGAAATCGTGCCGTTCTTCAGCACAGTCACGGGTCAGCGCATGGACGGCGAAGCCTGCACGGCGGATCACTGGTCCCGCGGGGTGAGACAGCCGGTTGAATTCGCTGCAGCGGTCTCCGCCGTGGCGGATTTTGCCTCGGACGTATGGCTGGAGCTTGGAGCCCATCCCGCGCTGGTGCGTTCCATTCAGGAGTGCCTGGGAGAACGCGCCTCCAAACAGACCATTCTTGCCTCAGTGCGCCGCGAACGTGAGCATGAATCCCTGCTGGACTCGGTTTTGGATCTGCATCTCGCCGAGGTGTCGCTGAACTTTGCAGCGATGACCCCCTCCCGGCGCATTCTCACGCTGCCCACTTATGCCTGGGACAAGAGCGTGTGGTGGCATGAGTCGCCTGAAGTTCGCGATGGCCGCCTGTCATCGGGCGGGCGCGGCCTGCTCGGCGTGCGCACCGTGCGCGCCACCCCGACCTGGGTCGCCCGGCTCGACAGCCGCCACATGGCCTTCCTGAAGGATCATCGCGTGGAAAATCTGGTGGTCTTCCCAGCGGCAGGGTTTGTGGAGATGGTTCTCGAGGCCGGTCTCCAGTTGTTCGAGGGCAGACCTTTCGTTGTGGAAGATTTCGAAATTCGCAAGCCTCTCATCGTGCCCGATCCTCCCTCAGGACTGCAGCTCGAGCTCTCTTACGAACCCAATGAACGCACGTTCCTCATCCAAAGCCGTTTTGACAACACCAGCTCCTGGTCGGTGCATGTCGTGGGCTCCATGCGTGGCGAACGCACCGAGACCCCTTTTGCCGTTTCCACGTGGGATGATTCATCCTCATCCGACCTGCCGGAGGTGAAAGTGAGCGCCTTCTACGAGCACATGAGTGACATGGGTCTTCGTTATGGCGAAGAGTTCCGCCCCATCCGTGAGCTTTCAGCAGGAGAAGGCCGTTCTGCCGGCAAGGTGTCCTTGTCCGACACCATCTCCCACCGCGCCGCCGATTACCCGCTGCATCCCGTGCTCTTTGACGGAGCTCTGCAAATCTTCTCCGCCGGTGCCGCGACCGTAGAAGGACGCACCGCAGGTCTCCGCCTGCCCGTACGTTTTGCCCGGATTGTTTTTCTGCGTTCGCCTGGGGCATCCAGTTTCGTGAAGGCCGGTGTCAAGCAGGCCAACGACGAACTCGTGGAGGGTGGCATCGATCTCTACGACGAAACCGGCAAACCCTGCGTCCGCATTGATGGCTTCCGGGCGATCAGTGTCGAAGGTGCACGCCGAACCAGCAAGACAGGCAAAGGTCGCGACCTTGTGTATCACGTCGCATGGGAACGCACGCAGGAACCTGCAGCCAAACCCCTCCCGCTGGCCCCGCTGCCATTGAACCGCCTGCACGATTCAGCACAGCGTGCGCTCAATGCGGCACTCGAAATGCGTGGCCGGGACCAGCTTCAGGCCGCCAGCGCTGCCGTGGATGAACTCACAGCGGCCCAGGTCGCCAGCGCCTTGAGCGCGATGGGTGCAGACGGAATATTCACCGCAGATTCTCTTGGCGTGGCAGAGCCCATGCGGCGCGCCTTCTACCAGTTGATGGCTGATTTCGTACAGCGGGGCTTGCTCGTTTACGCGGATGACGGCTATCAAACCACTCCTAATTTCAGAACCACGGCCGCCTCCACCACGGAACTGTTTCGCTCCACCCTTGCCGCCCATCCCGGACACCTGCCAGACCTCCTGCTCAGCGAGGCCGCGAGCAATGAACTGGGGCCCATTTTGCGCGGTGAAAAGGATGCCGTGCAGGTGCTCTTCACTGGAGCCGGTACGGACTTGCTGGATCAATTCTACGGAGATGGTCTCTTCTCCAGCACCTGGCTGGCCGCCATTGCCAGCGCCGTGGAAGAAGCCGCCCGTCATCTCCCTGAGGGACGCGGGCTGCGCATCTTGGAAATCGGTGCAGGCACCGGAGGTCTGGCCTCACAGCTCCTCCCTCTGATCGAGCGAGGACTGCACAAATACGTTTTCAGCGATGTGTCTGCAGGCTTCTTCCCTGGAGCCAAACAGAAGCTGGCGGCCTACCCCGAGGTCGAATACAAGCTCTTCGATCTCGAAAAATCTGGCGTGGACCAGGACTTCGAAGCCGGATCCTTTGATCTCATTCTGGGCTCCAATGTCGTGCATGCCGTGAGTGATGTCCGCTCCACTCTGCGCCATCTGCATGACCTCCTGACCCCGGGCGGCACGCTGATGTTCGTTGAAGTGGCCACCCCTCACTTGTGGTTGAACGCGGTCTTTGGCCTGACCAGTGGCTGGTGGCGCTTCACTGATCGTGATCTGCGCCCTCATCATCCGCTCCTGCTGCGTCCGCAGTGGGAAAAAGTACTACAGGAAGCAGGCTTCCATGAAGCCGCTTCACTGCCCGGCCTGCTGCGCCGGGATGGCGGGGAGAGCCTGATCGGCCTGCTCGCACGCAAGGAATGGATCGTGCCGAAAGTTCAGGCACCGGATGACCTGGAACAACCGCCCGAAAAATCCTGGCTGGTCTTCGCAGATCGTGGAGGACTCGGCGACCGGCTTGCCACCGAGCTGCAGCTGAAGGGGCTGCGCTGTCGCATTGCCTATCGCGGCAGCTCATTCGACACCGACATGACCGATGTCTTCATGCTGCGTGCCGAGGCCCCTGAAGACTGGAGCCGGTTGCTCGAAGAATGCAACGATGAGGCGCCAGAGCGTTTCGTTTACATGTGGAACCTTGACGACTCCATGGACGCTGCGGATGACACCAGTCTCCTCGGCACGGACGCCCTGTTTCACTTGACCAAGGCGCTCGAAAACTTGAGCCCGTCCATCAAGCGGCGCATTGATCTTGTGACACGCGGAGCCCAGGCTGTTGGCAATCAGCCTCCGCATCTCGCCATGGCGCAGACGGCGGCGATTGGTTTGATGCGTGTGGTGGCCAATGAGCACCCTCATTTCATCTGCCGCAGCATTGATCTCGCTCCAGACGAATCTGCCACTGACATCCGCAGGCTCTGGAACGAACTGCTTCAGCATGATCCTGAACGCGAAGTCGCCTTCCGCGGCGAAGGCCGTTTTGTGCGCCGCATCGGTCGCGGCATCGCCCCGCGCGAGCAAATCCTTGACCAGTCAGTTCCTCTGCGCCTGGAGTCCCGGGAACGCGGCCTGCTGGATGCCCTGCGCCTCAGTCCCTTTGCCCTGCAAACCTGTGGCGACGGCGAAGTGATGATCGAAGTCAAGGCGGCTGGCATGAACTTCCGTGACGTGCTCAAAGCGCTCGCCTTGTACCCCGCGGAAACGGCGGACGCTCGCATCTTTGGCGACGAAGTGGCCGGCATCGTCAAAGCCGTTGGCAGCGAGGTGACACACGTGAAACCCGGAGACCGCGTCTTTGGTCTGGCCGTGTTTGGTCTGGCCACGCACTCCATGGCACGCGGCGGTGACGTCCGCCTCATGCCTGAAGGGCTCTCCTTCGAGGCGGCTGCGACGCTTCCCGTCGTCTTCATGACCTCATGGCATGCGCTGAAAACCGTGGCTCATCTTCAGCCAAATGAACGCATCCTCGTCCATGCAGGCGCAGGCGGCGTCGGCATGGCTGCGATCCAGATCGCGCATTATCTGGGAGCGGAAGTGATCGCTTCCGCCGGCAGTCCGGCCAAGAGGGCGCTGCTGAAAACCATGGGAGTGCGGCATGTCATCGATTCACGTCGTGCGGATTTCGCAGAGGCTGTGATGGAAATCACCCACGGCAAAGGCGTGGATGTGGTGCTGAACTCCCTCGCGGCGGAAGCCATCCCCATGGGCCTCTCCTGCCTGGCCCAGTTTGGTCGGTTCATCGAAATCGGGAAACGCGACATCTATCAAAACTCGCGCATCCCGCTTTGGTCTCTGCGGAAAAACGCCTCTTTCCATGTCGTGGCGATGGATGCCATCTTCAGCGGCGATGAGGAGCACACGCGCCAGATCCTGAAGTCCGTCACCGATCTTGTTGAGGGGGGCTCCCTGCATGCGCTGCCCTTCCGCTCCTTCCCCGCCTGCCGCATCGATGCAGCCTTCCGGCTCATGGCACAGGGCAGGCATACCGGCAAAGTCATCGTGTCCTTCCCTGAGCCTTTTGTCCCCCGGCATTCCGAGCCGCTGGCCTCCGGATTTACCGTTCAGCCGGAGGGTGCCTACCTTATCACCGGAGCCTTCGGCGGATTTGGAAAAGTGCTCGCCACCTGGCTGGCCGACTGCGGTGCGCGCCATCTGGTGCTCACCAGTCGCAAAGGAGCCGCCACGCCTGACGCAGGGAGGTTTGTGGAAGAGCTGCGCGAACGCGGTGTGGAGGTGCAGGTGGTGTGCGCAGACGTGGGCACGGCCTCGGATGTGAAACGCCTGTTCAAGGAGATCTCGGCGGCCGGTCAGCAGCTCCGAGGAGTCTTCCATCTGGCAATGGTCATTGATGACGCTCCGATGGCGTCGCTCAATCGTGAACGAATGCACAGCGTGCTGGCGCCCAAGGCCTATGGTGCCTGGCTTCTGCATGAGGAAACCCGCAGCATGCAGCTTGATTGCTTTGTGATGTTCTCCTCGGTGTCCAGCATCTTTGGCAATCCGGCCCAGGCCAATTACGCGGCGGCGAACGCCTTCCAAGATGCGCTCGCTCATCACCGCCAGGCCGCCGGGCTGCCAGCCCTGGTCATCAACTGGGGCGCTCTTGGGGGCGAAGGTTACGTGGCTCGCAATGAGCGCGTGGCAGAATTCCTTGCGCGCCAGGGCACCACTCCGCTGTCTCCCAGCGAGGTCGTCGGCCTGATGGAAACGTTTCTCTTCACCGGCGTCCCTCAGGCGGTCGCTCTGCGGGTGGACTGGGCCAAGTGGCGCCAGTCGTTCCGCAGCAGTCAGGACAGCCCTCTTCTGGAACGCGTGTTCGCCGCAGGTGTCGAAGGCGCGGAAACCAGCGGCACCAAGAGCGACTGGCGGCGCAAGATCGAATCTGCCGCGCCCGAGGAACGCACTGAGATTGTCGGCCACGCGGTCCGCGATGTCGTGGGCTCGGTGCTGCGCGTCAAACCGGAAGGCTTGCGCGATGATCAGCCTCTCACGGACCTGGGGCTTGACTCCTTGATGGCCGTCGAGATTGAAAACTCCTTGGAGAGCGCCATCGGCGTGGCACTGCCACCGGCGAGCCTGATGCGGGCACGCACCATTGGCCAGATCGTGACCCTGATCGCCGAGCATGTCGGCGGCACCGCAGCAGCGCCGCCACCCGCAGCGCCTCTGCCAGCACAGGAAGCGGTGGATGCCGCAAATGTGGATCTGGAAGCGCTTTCCGATGAGGAGATCGACCGGCTGCTGGAAGATGAAGCGGCGCATGAAGACATGGCACCGCAGTGGAACCCCGAGCCCGAAACACCCCCATGTCCCAAGATACTCGAACGCGTCTGAAGCAGTGGTTGGAAAGCGGCGAGGCACGCCTCCAGCCGCTCACCCTGCCTCAGCGGGAGTTGTGGGAGGCATCGCCCGTGCCTGCCGGCGATGTGTCCAACCACATCTGTGCCCTGATCAATGTTCGTGGCCCCATCACCCCGCAGGGGTGCGAGGCGGCGGTGCAGAAGGTGGCGGAGAAACAGGAAGTCTTCCGCCTGTCCTTCCTTCCCGGCAAGGACGGGCCGATGCAGATGATCCGCAAGAGCACCAGGCAGATGCTCCACTTCCGTGAACTTTCGCACTCGGAGCAGCAACCCGAAGCGTTGGAAGAACTGGCGCAGGAGATTTTCCGCCGGCCTTTCGACATGGTTGGCGGGCCGCTCTATCGCTCCGAAGTATTGCGCCGCTCAGCGGATGATCACGTGCTGGTGCTTGCAATCCATCACGCGATTGCAGACGGCTGGACGGTGGGCGTGTTTGTTCAGGATCTCTTCGCCGCCTACATGCAGGGTCTTCGGGGCGTTCCTGGCGGCCTGCCGCCCGTCCCGCTTTCCTACACCGAATGGGGCGCGGCCGAGCGGGCATTCTGGCAGCCTGCGGTGCTGGCTCAGCGCAGCGCATTCTGGAAGGAACGTCTGGCTGATAGCACCCTCCTGTGGGATCCACCGGCAGCCCCTGCGGCGCTTTCAGGAGAGCGCCGGCGGTGGGTGACCTCGGCTCCGGCCGCTGTGGGCCGGGCAGTGCGAGAACTGGCCAGGCGCAATGGTGCCACGCTGTTCAGCACATTGCTGGCTGCATTTCAGGTCACCTTGTCCAAATGGACAGGCAAGGATGACGTCCTCGTGGGCACACCCGTCGCGAATCGAACCAAACAGGCGGCGCGCGAAACCATGGGATACTGCGCCGGCATTGTGCCTCTGCGTGGCCGCATTGACCCGGACCGCACCTTTTCCGAACGGCTGCGCATGGTGCATGACGCGACGATCGACTCCTTCGCCAACGCCATGCCGTTTGCCGAACTCGTCAGGGCCGTGGGCGCACCTCAGGTGCCTGGGCAGAATCCCGTTTTCCAGGTGCGCTTTGCGTTGCAAAACCATCCTGTTCCGGACATTTCCGTCAATGGCATGTCGCTCCAGCTGCGGATGCGCTCAACCGGCACCTGCAGGTTCGACCTCGCCTGTGAAATCACCGAGGAAGGCGAAGCCCTTGAACTCGTCTGGCTCGTTCGGCCCGACCTGTTTTCCCCCGAGGACATTCAGAATCTGCACCTCATGTATCTGGATGTTCTGAAGAGCGTCTGCAATTCGCCGGAAATCCTGACCGCTGCACTCATGACCACCCTGTGATGAGCCCCATGCAAACGAGCGCGACTTGCTACGAACCGCACGAACCTCACTGGCTGAGCCGGTCGGCCTTCCAGATTGTGGTCATTCTTTTCTTCATCACAGAGATCGCTCTGGCGGCGGTTTTGCAGCGCGGCGAGCCGCTCTGGCTTGTCATCCCTTTCATCCTGCTCGCCAGTCATTTCATGCACGGTGCGGCCGTCGGGTTTCATGAGGCCACTCATGGCCTTCTCAGGCGGAACCGCCGTTTGAATGAATTTGATGGCGTCCTCCTCGGAGTGTTCAGCTTCATGAGCTTCAGCCTCTACCGCGCCGCTCATCAGCTCCACCACATGCACCTTGCCACCGAGCGCGACGAGGAGCTGTGGCCCTTCATCCATCCTGACATGCCTCGCTGGTCCCGAGTGCTCGCGGCAGTGCTGGAGCTCACTTTCGGCCTCGCCTTCCTGCCATTCTTGTTCCTTCGCATTTTCCTGCGGTCTGGCTCCCCTATTCGCAGCAAGAAGGTCAGGCGGCGCATCTGGTCGGAGCTGGCACTGATCGTCGTCGTCTGGACGCTGATTCTCGCCGCAGTCACCCACTGGCATGTGTGGCGCTATTTTTGGTGGATGTATCTGGTGCCTGCCTGGCTCGCCGCAAATTTGCAAAGTTGGCGCAAGTACATCGAGCATGTCGGTTTGCAGGGCAACACCGCCAATACCTCCACACGCAGCATCGTGGCAAAGGGCTGGCTTGGCAGATTCTTTGCCTTCACCCTTCTGCATGAGCCCTATCACGGCCTGCACCACATGCATGCGGGTCTTCCTCATGCGCATCTTCCAGCCCTCGCCGAGGAGCTTCAGCCAAGGGCAGTCGAAGAACGCCCTCCGTTTCCCAGCTACTCGCGCGCCCTGTTGGACTTGTTCCGCAGTTTGACGGACCCACGCGTCGGCGCGCAATGGCGCACCACACATCCTGCCTCCCATTGAGATGATCGCCCCCCCTTTCCCTCCAGCTCCGTCGTCTTCACCGGACCTCGATCCCGCCCCGGGCTCGGCTGAGTGCGTGTACGCGGCAGAAGGCCTGACCAAGGAGTTTGATGACGGCAGTGTGCAGGCTCTGCGCGGTGTGGATTTCCACATCATCAAGGGGGAGTTCGTGGCCATCATAGGTCCCAGCGGTTGTGGCAAGACGACGCTGCTTCAGATGCTCGGAGCGCTTGACCGTCCAAGCTCGGGCACCTTGAAATATTGCGCAAACTCGCTCCCGGATCTTCCCGAGCCGGCGGAATACCGCGCACACGAAATCGGATTCATTTTCCAGGCCTTTCATCTCCTGCCAACGTTCACGGCGCTGGAGAATGTGCAGATGCCGATGCTTGAAACGCCTCTGACGGTCGCAGAGCGCAAAGAACGCGCCATCAGCCTGTTGAAGTCGGTGGGCCTGGAGCACCGGCTCCATCATTTTCCCTCCAAGATGTCCGGCGGTGAACGCCAGCGTGTGGCCATCGCCCGAAGCCTGGCCAATGGTCCTGCCGTGCTCCTTGCCGACGAACCCACTGGAAATCTCGACAGCAAGAACACCGAGCTCATTCTCGAACTCATCATCCGGCTTCAGCAGGAACGGCAGATGACTTTGGTGCTGGTGACGCATGATCCGGCCATCGCGCGCCGGGCGGGGCGCACGATCCAGATGAAGGACGGTCGGATTGTTACCGGCCACGAAACCGCACCCGCCGCATCGCTGACATGACTTTTACCACCATCATCACCCGCGGACTGTTGCGACGGCCGGTGCGAACCGGCCTCACCCTGGCCGGCATTGCCATTGGCATCGCTGCCGTGGTGGCGCTGGTTGGCATATCGCGAGGTTTTGAAAAGAGCTGGGGCGCAGGCGCCAAGGAACGTGGCATCGACGTGGTGGTGAGCACCCTCGGCAGTGCGCTGACCCCGAAACCGTTCAGCACTGACGTTCGCGATCGTGTCGCCCGCATGCCGCAGGTGGCCGCCACCTGCTCGGTGTTTGTGGATCTGACGAGCGTGGAAGACGCCTCCATGATGATGGTCTCGGCCCGTGAGTGGGGCGGGTTTTCATGGAATAATCTCAAGCTTCTCGCGGGCCGTATGCCCAAGGATGCCATGGAGCCTGCGGTCGTTCTCGGCCAGACAGCCGCGGAGGTCCTCAAGAAAAAAATCGGTGATCCACTCCAGCTTGAATCCAAGGAGCTCACCGTCGTCGGCATCGTCGATGGCGGAGCACTGGTCGAAAATGGCTCGGTTGTGCTCTCGCTGCCGCTGTTTCAGGAAATCACGGGAAACGAGGGCAAGATCAACATCCTCGATGTCCGCGCCGCCGGTGACTTGAACGAAACCCAGATGAAACAACTTTGCGACCAGATCAACCGTCTGGTGCCAGAAGCCCGAGCGGTGCCGGCAAGCGAGCATATCAGCAACAGCGAGGCATCCCGCTTCATCCGCGCCATGAGCTGGGGCACCTCGCTGCTGGCGGTGCTCGTGGGTGTTTTCGGCGTCATGAACACCATGCTGATGACAGTCTTTGAGCGCAGGCAGGAGATGTGCATCCTTCTGGCCATTGGCTGGAAGCGCGGCCGGATCACCCGCATGATCCTGTGGGAGTCCGCTCTGCTCGGGCTGATGGGCGGCACCGTGGGCGTGCTGCTCGGCGTTTTCGGCGCGAAGATGCTGGAGAAACTTCCTGCGGTCCACGGGCTGCTGGAGCCGGATCTGAGCATGCCGCTGCTCCTGATTTCCGTGGCCATTTCCGTCGTCGTCGGCGTGGTCAGCGGCCTTTACCCCGCCTGGCGCAGTTCGCGCCTGCCTCCCAGCCTTGCCCTTCAGGGCTGAAACTCGCTTTATCTCCATGAAAACGTTTCCCTCACTCTTCGTATGTGCGCTTATGTCCATGTCGGCCGGGGCTGCAGACACGCAGCTTTCCGCCACAGAGCTGGCTGCTCGCATGAATTCCATGCAGCAGGATGGCACGTCATTCATTCGTCTCCGCATGGAGATACAGCAGCCCCCCGGCAATGCGCAGTCCACCCTCCAGGTCCAGATCAAGCAGCGCCGCACGAAGTCGGCAACAGAAGTGGTTTATCAAATTCTGTGGCCCAAAGACCGCGCTGGAGAAGCGGTGCTCCTGCGGAAAACGGACAGGCAGGGGGCATCTGGATCACTGCTCTCACCGCCTGACACATTGCGCCAGCTCGGCGCCGCTCAAATGAGGGAGACACTCTTTGGCAGCAGCCTCAGCTATGCCGACGTGGTGGAGAATTTCTTCGCCTGGGAGCATCAAACCCTCGTTGGCACGGAGACCATGCAGCGCGCGCAGTGCCTGATTCTCGAATCCAAGCCCGGCAGGAGCGACAGTTCCATTTACACCTCCGTGCGCTCCTGGGTGGACGCCCGCAGACTTGTTCCCCTGCGGGTGGAAAAATATGTCTCCTCAGGACGGCTGGCCCGCCGCATCGACACCACTCGGGTGGTCTTTAACGATGGTCATCACCTGCCCGCCAGTATGATGGTCTATGACACGCAGAAAAACTCCGCCACAGAATTCGACGGCTCCAATATCAAACGCTCGGTGAATTTTGATGCCTCCACCTTCACCCCAGAAGGTCTCAAACAGGCTGCTCCGCCAGGTTCGAAAAGCGACTAGCGCCACGCCATGGCCTGTGGTCGCTGCATCCAGCCCTCTTATGCTGCACGTCATCCAACTGCTGCTGCCGCTCTACATCGTCGATGAGCCGATGATGCCGGCGGACAATCTGCATGCGATCATTAAAGCCGAGCTCACACGATACTATGGCCGCTGCAATGCGCACACCCGGTCTCCCTCCGGCGGCAGGTGGCTCGAAGGCCATCTGGGGACGCGTGATGAGATCGTTATTTACGAAGTCATTTGCCGTTTGCTGGACGCCGAGTGGTGGGACTGGTATCAGGAGGTGCTCGAGTCACGCTTTCGCCATCAGGAGGTGATCATCCGTGCACTGCCGCTGATGAGCTTGTGACTCATTGATCGCGCTTAAAAACCGAGTTTTCATACGGCCAGAAAAATCGACATGCACGTTATCTCCGCTGTTGCTCCTGCAGCATTCCCGCCCGCACGCCCGACATGGAAATACTTCGATGAACCAGCTCTATGCGCATGTTGAGATCAAGGGCTCCCTCACGTTTTCACAGGATTTGCTGTTGGAAGGGAGGGTCTTGGGAGATGTTTTCTCCACGGCTTGCCTCATCATTGGCGAAGAGGCTTTCGTCCAGGGAACCATCAACACGCGCAGCGTGATCATATCAGGTCGTGTGGAGGGCGACATCCATGTGCAGGAACGCTGTGAGGTGAAGTCCACCGCAACCGTCCTTGGCAATATTACCTCTGCGACTTTTGTGATCGAAGCCGGCGCATCTTTTTGTGGTCGCTCGCAGATCGGCTCCCCGCAGCCCAAGTCCCCTCTTCTCTCGTCTTCGAACAACCCTCCCAAGCAGCGCCCACGCGTCATCTGAACATGCACTGACTGCTCCCATGCCCCCTCTCTCAAAGGCCGCGGCCACAATGCTGCGCCTCGCTGTCGTGGACGATCATGCCATCATTCGCGGTGTGTTCGTCACCTTGGTGGAGGCCGTGACCATCATTCAGCAGGGCGGCAAGTGGTTCCGTCCTGCGGTGTAAATTGCGGTGCACACGACCAGGCCGACCGTCGGGCGCGATTCTTGGTTGATGCAAACCGAACTCGCAACTCTGGCCCATCGTACAGACATGCTTGATCTGGCAACCTTTGACAGTCAGAAAGCGGTGGAAAATTGCTGCCTGCACCTGAGCGAACAGGGCATCGAGACCTCCGTCTATGATGAAGGCGACACTCAAATGTTTGTCTTTCTCACCAAACCGGCGGCGAACCTCAAAGTTCAGGTGAGAGAGGAGGATTATGCCGAGGCGGTGACCTGTCTCATCGAACTGGAGCAGAAGCGCCCTGATCTCATCCCATTCATCTATTCCTGCCCAGACTGCGGTTCCTTTGCAGTCGAGTACCCTCAGTTCAGCCGAAAGTTTCTCACTCCGCTGTTTTTGGAATGGTTGAGCAACCTGGGGCTCTTCCCCAAACAATGCTATTGTCGCAAGTGTCACGCTACGTGGACGAAGACACGCACCACCACGATCAATCCGCGTCATCTTGAGTGGAATCCGGACATCTCCGTGCCTCCCCCGGCTTGATGGCTTGATCCCCTCATGTTCCCCTCCTCCCACACCATGAGACCTCACCTTATCCCCCACTACCGCCCAACCACCGATCTGGCAGTCGACGCCATGATCAGTGAAGGCGGCGCAATCCGGCAGCCCTCGATGCGGGACACAAAAGCGGTGTTGGCGCGCCTGCACAAGCCCTCCGGTATTTTCTCCACCTCATTGCATCAATGGACTCATAATCCCACGGCGATGTTTTGGACAGGCTTCGCGACCGGCCTTGCAATCTCGCTGTTCGACAAAGCAGCTCATACCGAATCCCATGCATGACTGGATGGAAGCCAGGGCAGGAGCAGCCGCACCACGCTGCGCTTTTCCATATCCTATCCACAGCCAGGAACTCCTTGGGGTATGCTCTGCTCGGGTGGCTGCGAAGAGCTCTGAAGATGTTTTGGACGGCCGGCCTGAAGTTTGTGGACATTGATGGCGAACAGCGCGCGGCGGCCTTCGCCTACTATGCGTTTTTTGCCCTCTTTCCGCTCATCCTCCTTTTCGTCACCCTGGGTTCTCAGATCTGGGATCATGCTACGGTGGTCAATTATATCATCGCCAACGTCGGCCAGTACCTCCCGTTCAATCCTGCCGACCGGCAGACGCTCGACGCAGCCATCCGCGCCATTGTCGATGTTCGGGGCAGCGTGAACACCTTCGCGTTGCTGGGTCTGGCCTGGAGCGCGTCACGCTTCTTTCACAGCATGGTACGCGGCGTGAACAGCGCATGGGACACCATCGAGTACCCTTGGTGGCACCTGCCCCTTCACAGCCTCATGCTCCTCTCCTTGGTGGCCAGCGCGCTGTTCATCGGCATGCTCGTGCCTCTGATGCTTGGGTATCTCCGGCACACTCCTCTTTTGCCGATGCAAATGTTTGATGGCCCTTTTGAAATCATCATCTGGTGTGTTCCATCTCTGGTGCTGTTTTACGGGCTCAGTGTTTTTTACAAAACCTCTCCACGTCGACGCACACGATTGTCGGAAGTCGCGTTTCCCTCACTGTTCACCACCATGCTGCTGCAGGTCTGCCGGGATTTGTTTGAGCGCTACGTGTATGGTCTCAGCAATTTCAACACCGTCTATGGTGCGTTTGCCGTGGTGATCGTGCTGCTGATGTGGATTTACCTTTCCGGTGTCATCATTATGTACGGCGGTTGCCTGTGCGCCGCACAAGCCCGGGTTTTTGGCAGCGCCAGGCGCCTTCCGTTACATCGCAGCCGCCGGCCCCTTGACCTCGGACTGCGCAGGAGGAGGTAGCATCACACGGAATGACGCAGGAAGTTAAATCATCCGCACCAGACGCTTGAAAAACTTCTGCATGCGCCGCCCCAGCGTCTCCCTCCGCGCCCCCGCCGAATCAGTCAGAAAGACGACCCTGTAGCCGTTCATTTGATCCCATGTTTCCACGCTCCATGTGTCATCAAACACAAGAGGCTTGCCCTCTTCCCGGAGAAACATCTGATTGGCCACCTGAAAACGCACCTCTTCGCTTGCCTCGGGAATGAGACGATCACAATCCGCACGCAAGACACCAGCCCACGTGACACGCAGGGACGAGCCCGGGGCGCGAGGCATGAAGACGCCCACCATTGCATTGGAGAACCGGGCAATTTGCTGCGCGGCCTTTCGGACCAGATCGCCCACTCCCTCACGTGAATCGCCTGGGGCTTCTGTTTCCTCGAGGAGATTCCACTCGGTTGGCTGCTGGGTCAGATTCATGGGGTGAGTTTATGGAGAGTTCTTTTACCGCCTGAACATCGTTTCCTGACTCCTTGGTGGATGTCGTACTCCTCGGAATCAACGAGTTGAGACAAATAAGCCCGCCCAGAATCTGGGCGGGCTCACGGAAGGATTCAGAGCAGGTCTGAACTACTTGTCCTGCAGCTCTTTGATCTTGTCCAAATGGGCTTTCAGTGTTGGCAGCGTCTTGCTCGCCCAGGCTTTCACATCCGCATCTTCCGCATTTTTTGCAGCATCTTCAAAGTTTGAGACCGCGCTTTTGTGCGAATCCTGCATGTGGGAGAGAAACGCTTTGTCGAAGCCCTTGCCGCTCTCCTTTTCCAGGTCCTTGAACTCACTGGCGGCGTCTGGATCAATCACAGCGGAGAGCTGGACATTCTTGGATGCAGCAAGCGCCGAAAGTTCTTCGTTTGCCTTGGTGTGGTCGGCGACCAGCATGGTGGCCAGCTCTTTCACATCGGCCCGTTCCGCTTTCTGCGTTCCGAGTGTGGCCAGCTTCACTTCTGCGGTTCCGTCCATGCCGGCTGTCTTGACGAATTTCTCGTCGCTGGCTTTCAGGCTGGATTTTTTATCGTCTGCACGGGCGATCGTTGCCAGGTTTCCGACAGCAAGGGCGAGAAGGATGGCAAACGTGATTGGATTTGTCTTCATGATATTGTCTGGAGGTTTGGGTTGTTGCGGAGACTTTGTACTGCCCCCTGTGCCATGATCATCGCTGCGTTCTTTCGATGTGGATGTATGGCGCTGCTGCGCGTCTCGGCCTCCTCACCGGCGCGGAAAACATTGACTCTGAGCGAGACAACCCCGGCCGCACCGTTTTTCGTGTGCCAGCTCTTGCAGACCTGATGCCTCATTCAGGTGTTTAGAGGATCTCATCACCCCGCTCATTCAGCAGGCTGCCTCCAAAGACTTCAACATCCGCATCGCCGCCATCGAGGCCCTCAGCACCCGCGTCGACTGGACTCCGGCCAGGCTGAACGCCATCGCCGAAGGCAAACTCAGCCCCACCGGCTTCCCCGTTCCCTGCCGCCGCGCCCTCGCCACCAGCAAGGACAAAGCCATCCGCGATCTCGCATTCAAAGTCCTCGGTGCCTGGAAAGATTCCTCCGACGACGTGAAGTCCTTCATCGCCCAAAAGAAAAAAGCCTGCCTTACCGGCGAGCCCGCCCTCGCCAATGGCAAACTCCTCTTCACTGCCACCTGCAGGGTCTGCCATGAGTTCCACGGCGGTGGCCAGAAAGTTGGGCCCGACCTCATCGGCAGCGGCCGCAGCGATCTCGACGCCATCCTCGCCAACGTCATCGACTCCAATCAGATCATCGGCAACGGCTACGAAAGTCAGCGCTCCCGACTTGCAACGCACCTTCAAAGTCGAGCCCGGCAAAACCAAACTCACCACCACCGTCGCAGCCGATGATCGCGGCGACTGGACCGCCAAAGCCCTCATAAATGGTTAGGTCATCAAAGAGCTCACCGTGGACCACGAAAAGCCCCCCTGGAAAACCATCGAGGTGGATCTCTCCAAATTCTCCGGCCAGCAAATCACCCTCCTCCTCGAATCCCACGCCAACGGCTGGAACATGGTATTCGCCTACTGGGGCTCGTTCACCCTCTAATAACCCTCCCCTCCAACCCAAAGCCATCCATAAAAATTCGCGGACATTCGCGCCCATTCTCGTTTCCAGCTTCCCCCCCCCAAAAAGACATCCCAGTTCGCGCTCCATTCAAATGTAACGACACGCCCCACTTTCCGTCCTTTCCGTCCTTTCCGTCCTTTCCGTCCTTTCCGTCCTTTCCGTCCTTTCCGTCCTTTCCGTCCTTTCCGTCCTTCGGTTCCAGCCCGCCATCACACCGCCCTCTCCCTGCCCCTCCGGAATGCGCCGATGCCCATGACTTTCCCCTGTCGCAAAAGCCCGAAATCATGCAGGATACCCCCATGCGTCGCGCCCCCGCACTCCTCTCCCTCCTGGCCCTCAGCCTGAGCCTTCACGCGGCCCCGCCCTCTCCTGCCCCGGCCCCAGCATCACCCACCACGACTCCCGTTCCCGCCCCGGCCACCAAACCCGCTGAGCCCAAGCCCGCCCCGAAGCCAGACGCCAAAGCCCCGGCTGCCCCACTTGCCAAGCCCCCGCCAGAAGACGCCTACACCCAGATCGAAATGCTCACCCGCGCCATGGAGATGGTGCGCCAGAACTACGTGGACGAGTCCAAGATCACCTACGCAGAGCTCGTCGAAGGCGCTCTCGAAGGCATGCTTCACAAGCTCGACCCCCACTGCGAATACATGGGCAAATCCCTCTTCGAGGACATGCAGCGCGAGCAGAGCGACACCTCCGAAGGCATCGGCATCACCATCGCCCTCCGCCAGGGCATCCTCACCATCATCACCGTCCGCGAAGACGGCCCCGCCAATGCCGCAGGCATCCTCTCCGGCGACCAGCTCGTCCGCATCAACGACGTCCTCACCGACTCCGTCGGCATCGCCGAGGCCATGCAGCTTCTCAAAGGCAAGGCCGGCGATGAAGTCCGCCTCACCGTCCGCCGCCCAGGCACCAAGCAGTTCCTCGAGTTCAATGTGAAGCATGAAACGCTGGCCGAGACCTCCGTGCACGATCCCATGCTTCTCTCGCCCAAAATGGCCGGAGAGTACAAGATCGGCTACGCTCGCATCTCCCAGTACAACCAGCCCACCCCTCGCGAGCTCAGCAAAGCCCTCGATGAACTCGAAAAGCAGGGCATGAAAGCCTTCGTGCTCGACCTGCGCAACAACCCCGGCGGCCTCGTGGACAGCGCCGTGGCCGTCTGCGGCGAATTCCTCCCCGAAGGCACCGTCGTCGTCACCACGGAGGGCCGCGTCGCCTCGCAAAATCCGCCTCCCTTCCGCACTCCTTCCCGCAATGGCAGGGAGCCCCGCAAATACCCCATCGCCGTCCTCATCAATCAGGGCAGCGCCAGCGCCTCCGAGCTCACCGCCGGCGCCCTTCAGGATCTCAAGCGCGCCATCATCGTCGGCACCACCAGCTTTGGCAAAGGCAGCGTGCAGACCATCCTGCCCATGAAAAACGGCGCCGCCATGCGCCTCACCACCGCCAAGTACTACACCCCCAGCCACCGCACCATTCACGAAAACGGTGTCGAGCCCAACATCGTCTCCGCCCTCACCTCAGACGAAGAACTGCGCATCGCCAAATGGCGCGCCTCCCACGGCACCGGCGAAGCAGCAGCCTTGGAACTCGCCAACCTCGGCGACAAGCAGCTCGAACGCGCCGTCGACTCCCTCAAAGGCGTCCTCGTCTTCGATGCCTTCGTCGCCCCCAGTCTCGCTCCCGCCGCCAAGCCTCTGGACAAGTAGCGCGCTCTGTCGTAGGATGGGTGTGGCGACAGTCCGCCCATCTATGAGCGCGTGAAAAACACGCTGGCATCCGCCTCACCACCGGGCGGCAAAATCGCCACCTACTCCAGCAATCCCCGCGCAATGATCGCATCCACCGGATTGTGATCATCCGTAAAAACATAGGTGGAGCGCGACACCGTCCCAGCAGGCACATGCGTCCGGATCAGCAGTTCCTCCCATGAGCCCTGCTTGACGTAGCGGTCCACAATCAGCGGTTTCAGATCTTCACGCGAAGCCATCAAGATCACGTTCTGAGTCTCATCACGACGGAAACCCACGGCAAACACTTCCACATAAGGAAAGGCCTTCCGCACTGTGGCGATCATGCCAGAGGTCAGCTCTGACTTCGGGCCTGAGATGGCCGCGATCAGGTTCATGATGAAGACCCCCTTCGGTTCCAGATGATCCGCGATCTGCTGATAAAACTCCTGCGTCGCCAAGTGCGGCGGGATCTGCCGGATGCCGTTGTACGCATCCCCAAAAATAAGATCCCACTTCTTGCCTTCGTTCTGCAGCAGATACCGCCGCGCATCACCCGCATGCGCTTTCACTCGCGGATGCTCGTCCAGCTTGAAATACTTCCTTCCCACTTCGATCACCTGCGGGTCAATCTCCACCACATCCACCGTCGCCTCGGGAAAATCACGCGACACATTCTCCGGCATCCCAAAGGCCCCCGCCCCGATGAACAGCGCACTGCCCACCTTAGCCGGCTCCCGCAGCAAGGCCAGCTTCCAATACTGCTGATACGGCAGGATCAGATCGCCAGTCTTGGCATCCATCCCTCCCTCCATCGTCGAATCCAGTTGCAGCACACGCCTCGTGACATTGCCCTCGGTCCGCTCGCTCACCTCGATGTGATGATAAAACGACTCGTGCTCAAAGATCACCCCCGCCTTGGGTTTCGGCGCCGTCATCCAGCTCATGCCAAACGCAAACAGGCCGCTCAAGATCACTGGGGCCTGCTGCTTCAGCGTGTTTTTGGCCAGCACGAATGCGGCGATCGCCAGCAGGAGCAGCAGCGCCGCCGTGCCAAAAAAGATGCTCCTCACCCCAAAGGTGGACAGCAGGAAAAAGCCGGAGAGAAACGTGCCCACAAAACTGCCCAGCGATCCCAGCATGCTGATCGTCCCCGCCGCCGCGCCCACGTGCGTGTCCTTCAGCGTCAGACTGTAAAAGCGCACCGCCGCCGGTGACACCGCCCCCAGCAAAATCCCAGGAATCGCAAACAGCAGCAGCGAAATCATCACAGGCCCAGCAATGAGACCATGCGCGCTCATCCCCACCGCAAAGACGGTGTGCAGCGCCGGAATGAAAAACGTCAGCACCGCAGATCCCGCCAGCAGCCAGCCCAGCAGATCCAGCGCCATTTTTCGATCAGCCAGATGCCCCCCGAGATACCCCCCGGCGCTGAACGCGATCAGGATCACCCCGATCAGCGCCGTCCAGGTGTACACGCTGTTGCCAAAAAACGGCGCCAGCAGCCGGTAGGCGCAGATTTCAATGACCATCATGGCCGCCCCCGCCAGGAAGCAGGACAGTCCCAGAAAGATGCGCGTGCCACGGGTGGCGGCTGCCGTTTCGACCGAAGGTGCAGGAGATTGGGAAGGTGTGCGGGACATGCTTTTTTCGCGGTCAGTCGTTATAAAAAACCAGGCTCATGATCTTCCACCCGGCGGAGGTTTTAATGAGCGTGAAACAATCGGTTCCAAGCGTGATGTCGGTTCCCTTCGTGAGCTTCCACCTCACGCTGGCCTGGGCCGTGCGCTCGTCTCGCAGGATTTTCATGTCCGTCGGCACCTCCGTCATCGGCACCGTGGTCGTGGCGTGGCTGAGCTTCTGGCCGTGCAGAAAGTCCGTCAGCCCCTGGCTCTGCGCCCCCCCTTGATGCACAAAGGTGATCCGCGCCTGCTCGTGAAAGCAGCCGCCATAGCCGTCCATGTCCTTGGCAGACCAGGTCGAAAAATAATGCGTGAGGAACTCTCGCACATCCGCAGAGTCCGTCTTGGGCTCGGGCTGGCAGCCCAGAAGCATGCAGGTCAGAACAAGGAAAGACACATGGCGCATGACAGATGCCATCGGCTTCAAACGCATGCTTGTTTCGTCATTCGTCATTCGGATTTCGTCATTGGCGCGCAGCGCCCGTTACTCCTCCGCAAAGGCCTCTTCCTTCACTCCGATCACACTCAGGATGCGGTTCAAATCTTCCACGCCGTAGTAGTCGATTTCGATGCGTCCCTTCTTCTCGGCGTGATGAATGCTCACATTCGTCGTGAGATGCTGGATGAGCTTCTGCTCGACCGCCTCAATGGCACGGTTCAGGTCGGTCTCCGTGGGCTTCGGCTGGGGCGGCGGCGGCGGATGCAGGATGGCATCCACGGCTTTTTCCGTGGCGCGCACCGTCAGGCTCTTGGCCACGATCTGCTGCGCCAGACGCTCCTGCTCATCATGCTGCTTCAGCATCAGCAGCACCTTGGCATGCCCCGTCGAAATCTTCGTCGCCACCAGCATGTCGCGGATGCCCGTCGGCAGCTCCAGCAGGCGCATCGTATTGGCCACCGTGGCGCGGTTCTTGCCCACGCGCTGCGCGATGTCCTCCTGCCGCATCTGGAAATCCTTCGCCAGCCGCGAGTACGCCTGCGCCTCTTCAATCGGGTTCAGCCCTTCGCGCTGCAGGTTTTCGATCAGCGCCATCTCCAGCACGTCCTTGTCGCTGGCTTCACGGACAATGACGGGAACTTCCTTCAGGCCCAGCTCGCGTGACGCACGGAAGCGCCGCTCACCGGCGATCAGTTCCAGCTTCCCGTTCACCCGGCGCACGATCAACGGCTGAATGATGCCATGCTCGCGGATGGACTCCATCAGCTCCGTGAGCATCTCCGGCTGGAACTCCTTGCGCGGCTGCAGCGGGCTCGGGACGATCTGGTCCAGCGTCACACGATTCACCACGTCTCCGGGAGCTGGCTGCGCGAGTGCAGGCAGACGCGACACTCCCGACACCGAGGAGGATGCCGAAATGAGTGCGCCGAGACCTTTGCCGAGTGCCGCTTTTGCCATAGGGATGGCGAGACTAGGGAGTACGCGGGACGTTGCAAATCGGAATCTCGGCGAATGTGCGGCCTCCGCATCCAAAGCTTTACCAAAGTCAAATATCGTTCCATCTGATGGCTATGAAAAGCATGACAGGATTTGGCCGTGGTGAAGCCCAGCGCTCAGGCGTGACCTGGAGCGTGGAATGCAGCTCCGTGAACCGCAAGCAGCTCGAAGTGGCCGTGAATCTGCCCCGTGAACTTTCCGAGCTGGAAAACGCCGTCCGCACCGAGGTTTCCGCCGCCGTCTCCCGCGGACGAGTGAATGTGGCCGTCCGCCGGGAAACCGGCGCGGCGGGCGCCGATGCGGTGCATGTCGATCAGGATCTGGCCGCCCATTACTACCACGCCATGCACGCCCTGGCCCTGAAACTGGAAATCCCGCCCAACGTCACCCTCACAGACATCACCCGCCTGCCCGGCGTGATCACCCAGGCACAGACAGAAATCGCCACCGAAGACGCCTGGCCCTCCGTTCAGGAAGCTCTGGCTGCCGCCCTGAAGCAATTGAACACCATGCGCGCCACCGAAGGTGCCAGCCTCCGCCGCGACATCGAGTCCCGCCTCTCCCAGATCGAGTCCCTCCTCGAATCCATCCGCACCAAAGCCGCCACCGTTCCCGAGCATCAGCGCAAAATCCTCCGTCAGCGCCTCGAAGACGCCGGCCTTCCCCTCCCGCTGGACGACGAGCGCCTCGTCAAAGAAATCGCCCTGTTCGCCGACCGCACGGACATCTCCGAAGAGCTCACCCGCGCCGCCAGCCACGTCCAGCAGTTCCACGCCTACCTCGACAGCGGCGCCCCCGCCGGACGCAGTCTCGATTTCCTCCTCCAGGAATTCTTCCGCGAGTTCAACACCATGGGCTCCA
Source organism: Verrucomicrobiota bacterium (assembly GCA_017301975.1). Classification (GTDB taxonomy): domain Bacteria; phylum Verrucomicrobiota; class Verrucomicrobiia; order Verrucomicrobiales; family Verrucomicrobiaceae; genus Prosthecobacter. The sequence continues at coordinate 225,650 of JAFLEI010000002.1, read as the reverse complement.
AGTGCAACAACGCCGAAATCGCCCACCACGTCGTCACCGCCAAAACCGAGCTCGAAAAAATCCGCGAGCAAGTCCAAAACGCCGAATAACCCGCCCCCCAGACAAAAGATCAAGAGAGCCATCAAAGCGCTTTCCCAAGCATCGCCCCCTGTCCAAGCACAAGCACCTGCAGCACACCTCAAGCAGACCACCCGCACCAACGGTGAAGGCAAAGGCAGCTTGCGGGAGCAAGTTCCCCCCCGCAAGCTGCTCCAGATGCACTGATGCAGCAGATCACACTCCGGCAGCGTCACTTCACAGCGTCAAACACCTCCGCAACACAATCGCCAGCGACCTTTTCATGCCTTTTCTTTTTCTTTTAATGCCAGGCATTTAGTTTCCAAGCTGCTCCAGATGCACTGATGCAGCAGATCACACTCCGGCAGCGTCACTTCACAGCGTCAAACACCTCCGCAACACAATCGCCAGCGACCTTTTCATGCCTTTTCTTTTTCTTTTAATGCCAGGCATTTAGTTTCTTGACTCCGTGAAATATCCAATAACCTTCCGCCCATGAAAGCTGCCCAGCCCGCTCATCCCCAGCCCCTCCCGCTCGAAGTGCAGCTCGTTGGCGTGAACGCCAAAACAGGCCTCTATCCCGGCGCGCGTTCCTGGTCCGGCGGGCGGCACCGCATCCTCGGCAAGGGTCCCCTGGAGTCCTACTGCTACCACGTCATGTCCCGCACCTGCGGCGGAGAGATTTGGTTCGACGATGTCGAAAAGGAAGCCCTCCGCCGCATCATCTGGCGCATGGCCGAGTTCTCCGGCATCAAGATCGTCACCTACTGCCTCATGGGCAATCACTTCCACCTCCTGGCCGAGGTTCCTCATCGCCAGACCTGGCTCCAGCGCTTCGAAGGACCGGACGGCGAAAACAAGCTCTTCCAGCACCTCAGCATCCTCTACAGCAAGACCTACCTCGGCCTGCTGCGCGATGAACTCGCCGACCTCCGCCAGCGCAGCATGGCCATCCTGGCCGAACAGAAAATCGAGGCCCTCAAAAAGCGTTTCTGCGATCTCTCCCTCTTCGTCAAAGAAATCAAAGAGCGCTTCAGCCGCTGGTTCAACAAACGCCGCGGTCGCAAAGGCACCCTCTGGATGGACCGCTTCAAGAGCGTGCTCGTCGAAGGCAAAGGCGAGCCCCTGCGCACCATGGCCGCCTACATCGACCTGAACCCCGTACGAGCCGGTCTCGTCCAAGACCCGAAAGACTACCGCTGGTGCGGCTACGCCGAGGCCCTCGGTGGCAGCCGCCGTGCACAACGCGGCCTCTGCAAAGCCCTGAGCAAACCCGTGGACGGCTGGAAAAGCGCAGGCTCCGCCGAGGCCTACCGCTGCCTCCTTCACACCGACGGACACGAAGTTAAAACCGCCCAACACACAAACATCGTTCGCCACGGCGTGAGCCCAGAAAGCGCCCGCGCCGTGCTGGCTACGAAAGGCAAACTCAGCCCTGCCGAACTCGTTCGCCTTCGCGTGCGCTACTTCACCGATGGCGTCATTCTAGGCAGCCGCGAGTTTGTGGAAGGCATGTTCGAGTCACAGCGAGATCAATTCAGCTCCAAGCGCAAACAGGGAGCCAGACGCATCTCAGAATCAGCCTCCCCCTTCTACACCCTGCGGCAGCTCCGAGTAAGTCCAGTGGGATAGCCGCACCTACCACCTGGCCAAAATCCAAAATACCACCGGCAGGCAGCAGCCGAAATCACAACCCCACATAAAGTAAGAACTTGGCCGTCCGTTTTCCTCTACGCATGACCTAAAACGGCTCTCACATCTTCCTCACGAAGCCCCGCCCGGCTTCGGCAGCCCCTTCGGCACCGACTTCGGCATCTCAGTCTTCACCTTCCCATCCTCAGGCAGCCACGCGTCAGGAGCCCCGGCTTTCACCAGCACCTCACGCAGCGTCACGCGCGCTCCATCGCGGTGCTTGCTCTCTTCCGCAGCCGCCATGAAGGCGTAAATCTCCAGCGTCTGCTTCGGCGCCACCGGCGCCTGCTTGGTCTGGAAAAATTTCACAATCTCCCGCAGCATCGGCGTGTAGTCCCCGTCGGACTTTTGTTCGGTGATCTGCTTGTCACCAAAGCGGATCAGCTTGTAGCCCATCGCCCCCTCATGAATCGCCAAGAGCGTGCCCGTCCGACCCTCGGCCCACAGACCTGTCACGATGGATTCGGAAGTCGTGGTCGTGCGGATCACGGAAAGGCAGCCCGACCCCATGACCGTAAACAGCGCCTCTGTCGGATGAATCCCATAGAAAAACAGATCGGGGTGGAAGGGCAGCACGTGCGCCGGACCGTAGGAGATGACACTGCGCGCCGGAGTCGCCTCCGCATTCGCCACTTCCAGCACACCAGGATACCACCGCATGGCGGACGCGCTAAACACGGGCACCTGGGCCGCTGCAGCCATCTTGTAAATCTCCACCACATCCTTCAAGGAGGCGGCCACCGGCTTGTCCATGAAGACCGGCTTGCCAGCGGCGACGATCTGCTTCATCTGCTCCAGCCGCGGGCGCCCTTCCAGACTGAGCAGCAGCACCGCATCCACGTCCTTGCAGGCCTCCTCCACACTGCCCACGATGCGCACACCATACTTGTCGCGCACCGTGGCCGTGAAGCCCTCGATGCGCGTCTTGCTCTCCTCAATGTCCGGGCTCCCTCCGGGAAAGGCCACCACCACCCGCGCACCGGGAATGTGGTTCGGGTTCGCCGGATCATTCAGCCGCAGCGTGAACTGCTCAGAGTGCGAAGTGTCCAGACCGATGATGCCAATGCGGAGGTCGTCTGCCATGAGGGTGGTGCTGAGCAGCGCCGCCACACATCCCACGACTGGGATGAGCAGGTCTCGAAGACGGCGGCGGGGTGGGCGCATGCCCGTAAAATGCAGTCTGGCAGCGCAAAGCGCAACTGTTGAGTCGCTTGACCGTCCCGCCCGCCCCGCTAGTCTCCGCTTCATGGACACCGTCAGAATCGGCATCGTTGGGCTTGGAAACATGGGCAAGGCACACCTTGCAAACATCCGTGCGGGCAAAATCCCCGGTCTGCGCGTCACCGCCTTGTGCGAGAGCGTCGGCACTCTGCCGAACCTCATCGAAGGTGAAAAAGCCTTCACCGACGTCAATCTGATGATGCGCAGCGGCCACATCGACGCCATCCTCATCTGCACCCCGCACTTCAGCCACACCACCATCGGCATCGCCGCCCTTCAGGCCGGCCTCCACGTTCTTGTGGAAAAGCCCATCTCCGTTCACAAGGCCGACTGCGAGCGCCTCATCGCCGCCCACACGGACAAGAACAAAATCTTCGCCGCCATGTTCAACATGCGCACCAACGCCTGCTTCAAGAAGGTCAAGGACCTCATCGACAGCGGCGAAATCGGTGCCGTGCGTCGCGTCCATTGGGAAGTCACCAACTGGTTCCGCACCAATTACTACTACGCCACCGGCGGCTGGCGGGGCACATGGAAAGGTGAAGGCGGCGGCGTCCTCATGAACCAGTGCCCGCACAATCTCGACCTCTTCCAGTGGCTCTTCGGCATGCCTCAAAAAGTGCGCGGTTTCTGCCAGTTCGGCCGCTTCCATGAGATCGAAGTCGAGGACGATGTCACCGCCGTCATGCAGTATGACAACGGCACCACCGCCACCTTCGTCACCAGCACCGGCGAAGCCCCCGGCATCAACAAGCTCGAAATCTCCGCCGAGCAGGGCCGCCTCACCGTCACCGACGGCACCCGCATCCACTTCCAGCGCAACCGCCAGCAGATGAGCAAGTTCTGCATGGAAGCCGAAGCCGCCTTCGCCATGCCCGAAAGCTGGCACATGGACATCCATGTCGATCAAGCCGGCGGCCAGCACGTGGAGATCCTGCAAAACTTCACCAACGCCATCCTCAAAGGAGAAAAGCTTCTCTCCCCTGCCGCTGAAGGCCTCCACAGCGTCGAACTCGCCAACGCCATCCTCCTCTCCACCTGGCAGGACAAAACCATCGAGCTCCCCATGTCCTCCGCCGACTACGAAAGCATCCTCAAAGAAAAAGGCGAGCAATCCACCTTCCAAAAAACCAAGGTCGTCGCCAAAGCCACCTCCGACGACTTCGCCAAAAGCTTCCGCTAAAAAACTCCGCCAAAAATCAAAACCCAAAAACGCCGCCCGGGAAACCGTGCGGCGTTTTTTTTGCGCACGCTTCCAGCTCATGCATCGCCAGCCCGTGGAGGATAGCCGTCCCGGCTGTCAGCGGGAGACAGCGCCTCCGGCCTGTTCTTCCCTTCCACGACTCTCCTTCACCCACATCCTCCCCGCTCACATCACGCGCCAAGCGGAGGATAGCCGTCCCGGCTGTCAACGGGAGACAGTGCCTCCGGCCTGTCCTTCCACTCCACTGACTTCTCTCCGCTCAAACAAGCCTGGGAGCCCCTGACCCTCTCGACAACGCATACATTCTGCCGTCGCCAACTCCTCTCACAGCCATCAGAAAGCCCGTAGGGCTGTAACAACAGCAGCCGTGGGCGCAAGCCCACGGAAGCGCATCGCCCACCTTGCTCAAATTCCTGGAACCGCGTAGCGGTGACACAAAACGTCTTTTCGCCTCCGGCCCGGCCTCCTAGTGGCCGCGGCCCGCTTAAATTTCACCTCGCCTTCAAAGACGCATCCCGTGCGAAACTGCATAGATCAAGCTCGCCAGCTTCCCGCCTAGAAGGCAGGATTGGCTTCAAATCATTCCCCATGCGCTTCCTTCTTTTCCTTTGGGCTTTCCACAGCCTCGCCGCCGCTGATCTCGTCACGGAGGGCTGGCATCATCGGGTGTGGGCGGTCTATCCCGTGGAGAAGGTGAAGGCGGATGAAGAACTGCCCCTCACGCCCGCAGCAGCAGCGGTGACAATGAGTGCGGCACGCGGAGAGCGTGAGCCGTTTGTGGCCCTGCTGCGGCCCCAGGTGCCGCTGCGGGAGGTGAGCGTTGTCCCGGGTCAGTTGAAGCATGCCGATGGCAGTGTCATACCGGCGGCGCACATCACGGCCCAGCGGCTGGGCTACGTGTTCATCGACGAGCCAAGCGGCACGCGGATCAAGCAGCCGATGCCTTATCCGGTGGGCGTGGGGCAGTTTCCAGACCCCTTGCTGGCGAATCGCGGCGAGGTGCGGCCTGGGCACAATCTTCAGTTTCTTATCACAGTGCAGGTGCCGAGGGATGCGCATCCGGGGCGCTACCAGGGCACGGTGAAGCTGGTGTTTCGCAAGGAGACCTGGATGAAGCCCGATCTCGCACCGGAGGACACGATTCGTGTGGTTGTGAACGTGCGGCGCTTCGCCTTGCCGGAGCGTTCGCCACTGCTGAACACGAGTTATGCGAATCTGCGCGAGCTTCCTGAAGCGCAGCGCACTCCAGAGCGTTTGGCGGAGATGCAGCGCGGCTTCATCGAACATCGGCAGACACCGGAGCCGCTGGTGCCCTCGCCCAAACTGAAAATCGGCAAGGACGGCGTGCTCACGGTTGACAGCACCGCGTGGGAGCAGGCGGTGGAGGCTGTGTTTCAAAACGGCGGCACGCATGTGTTTGTGCCTGTATGGGGTTTTTATCCCGAACCGGCCTTGGCGCAGGGGATGTACTTCCAGCATCACTTTCCGGCGGTGACCCATCAGAAGTGGCTGGGCGCGGTGATCTGTCAGCAGGACAAAACGCTGACGCCGGAGTTCACCACGCTGTTTGGCAGCTACCTGAAGCACATGCATGGCGTGTTGAAGCAGCGCGGCTGGCTGGACCGCGCATTCATCGCCACGATGGACGAGCCCTACACCTACCACACGGGTGATCGCGCCCAGGATATCCCGGCTAATAACTACGAGGTGGTCCGCAACTACGTGCGCTTTGTGCGCGAGGTCGCTCCCGGCCTGCGTACCTTCTGCACGGCTGATCCGGTGGAGGGGCTCATCGGCCACATCGACCACTGGTGCCTGCGAAATCTCGATCACGCCGCAGCCGCCAGGGAACGCGCCGAGAAGCACGGCGACATCGTCACTTTTTGCGACAACTACCGCAGCTTCATCGACTACCCGGCCATCAGTGCCCGCAGCTTCGGCTGGCTGGCCTGGCAGATCGGAGCCCGCGGCTGGCTGACTTATGAGACACTCGGCAGCTACCGCAGCGCATGGGAGGCTCCAGTGCTGGTCTATGCGCAGTTCAGTGGAGCGACGGTCTGGGGCATGGGTCAGATGTTCTACCCTGATCCGCTAAGCGGTGCGCCACTGCCCAGCCTGCGCTGGGAACTCATGCGCGAAGGCTGCGACGACTACGAATACCTGTGGTTGTTGCGAGAAGCCTTGAAGGCCCGGCCGAATGCCGAAGCCCAGGCACTCCTGGACTCCGCCGCCTCCCAAATCGTGCGCGGCGGAGGAGATGCGGAAACAATGGCTCAAACGCAGACCCAAAACGCAACGAGCAACTCCACCGCGCATGAATTGCGCGGCAAGGTCGCTGATTGGATCGAAAAACTCACGCCCTGAGGCCTGCGCAGTTTCAGGCCTGAAAGGTCTTCGCGGCGCTGGCGCACGAGCAATACCGCCTCACCCTCCGGAGGATAGCCGTCCCGGCTGTCCACGGGAGACAGTGCCTCCGGCCTGTCCTTCCCACCCACGACTCCGCTTCACCCACATCCCCCACCGTCCACCCGCTGCACATCCCCCGCGCACTCCACCACAACTCCGGCACACCAAATGCTTGCAACCTTGGAATAAAATCGTTCGTTTCTGCATCTAACACCACGCAATGCTCTCTCGCCTCACAGCCCTGATCCTCACCCTCTGCATCGGCCTCCCGATGTGCTGGTGCTGCGTCACGGCTCCCCAGCAGGAGCAGGAGGAAGTCGCCAACTGCTGCGCCAAAAAGCAGCACTCTTCCTCTGAGCATTCTCAGGAACCCACCTGCCCCTGTGCCAGACACGAAAACGCGCGCGATGTCGCCGCCACCTTCGTCAAAGCTCCGGCCCCCGCCCTGAAGCTCCTTGCCGATCCGGTCTGGGTCACCTTCTCGCAGGCGGATCTCGCCACGCCTGCCTTGGCCTTCCATGCGCCCCGTCACGATCACGGGCCGCCCCTGCGCGCCGAACCGCTCTACACGCGGCACTGCGCTCTCCTGATTTGAAGCCTCACACCATGCGTCTGGAAGCCAGACGCTCTGGGCAGTGACTCACTTCCATACGGCCCTCAATGACGCCGTTCCCCAGACAGCCTGCCCGGCCGTCTGGCCTCACCGCCAGTTCAACGCCACTCGATGGCACACCCGGCTCGCGCCTGCCTGCGCCGCGCGCCGGAATCCTCCAAGCGGGCCATTCAAACCAAACAACACAAACACATCCGATACCATGAAAACCATCCTCACCCTCATCGCCGCAGCCTCCGTCGCCGCCCTCTCCAGCACCGCTCTTGCCGCCGGCAAGGCCTGTGAAAAATGCTGCAAGGACAACTGCGCCGCCTGCTGCAAAGAAAAAGGCAAAGCCTGCGGCAAAGACTGCTGCAAAGGCGAATAATTCCCCGGTCAAACCCACGCCGTCACCCGGAAACGGGTGGCGGCTTTTTTTAGACCCGTCTATCTCTCCGCCGCCTGTTTGAGCGCCTTCAATGACGGCGCCTCAGTCAGCTTCGCCATCTCCGCAGCCACAATCTCCGCACGCCTGGCCGCCTCCATCCGATCCTTCGCCTTGGCCTGCACCGCAGCATTGTGCGCCTGGCGCAGTTTTTCCGCGACGGGCGAAGTAGGATTTTTATCCGCTCCCGTAGCCGCCCAGTCATGGGCAAAGGAGTTCACCATCCTCGCCAGCTCGGCATCATTCTGCTCCAGCTGTTGCATCACCTCATGAATTTCATCCGGCGTGGCCTGGGCGCTGGCGGACAAGCTGCGTGACGCGCTCTTCGACGATGGCCAGAAGATCAACGCCAAAAACCCAACCACCACCACAGCCACCACCCCGATGACCAGCATGAGCTGTTGCTGCTGCGGCGTCATTCGGGCAGCCGGCTTCTGTGGCGGTGCCGCTTTCCGTTGCTCCACCACCGCCGGCACACCTGGCGCGCGCACCCCGGGCGCACGCTGCACATTCGGCCCACCAGCCACGCGTGCAACTGGCACACTCTCTACCACAGGCGTTGCCGCAGCCGGCCCTGCTCCCAAACGCAACCCCGCACCCAAACCCGCACCCATGCCCGCTCTCGGGGCTGTCCCCACGCCGATGCCTAGATCGATCGCCATGACATCGCCGGGAACCTCTCCAGGCGCCGCAGCCTGCTTCATCGCCACATTGATGTGCGCACGAAGCTCACCCGCGTCCTGATACCGCTTCTCCGGATCGGGGTCGATGGCCTTGGCGATGATGCTGTCCCACCGCGTCGAGATTTTGGCAAACTCCGTGACCGAGCGCCGCGGCTCTCCCGGAATCGTGCCGGTCAGCATCTCATAAAGCACCACACCTGCGGCGTAAATGTCCACCCGATGGTCCACCACGCTGCCACCACGAATCTCCGGCGCGGCATAATCCGGCGTACCAAAAGGGTTCTCCTGCTCCGCTTCGTCGGACACTGGCCGCGCCAGTCCAAAGTCCGCCACCTTCACATGGTCGCTGTCATTGACCATGATGTTCCCCGGCTTGATGTCGCGATGAATGATTTGATGATCGTGCGCAAAGGTCAGCGCCTCACACAGCTGCATGGCCAGGTTCGTCGCCTTCCGCAGCGAAAGACTCCCCTTGTGAATGAGATCGTGCAGCGACTGCCCTTCGATCCATTCCATCACCAGATACAAATGCCCTCCCGCCGTGATGCCAAAGTCATACACACCCACGATGTTCGTGTGATTGAGCTTCGCCATCGCACGCGCCTCGATCTTGAAACGATCGGTGAATTCCTTTTCAGCCCCAAACTCCGGCGGCAGAATTTTAACCGCCACGCGCCGGTCCAGGCTCTCTTGATACGCCTTGTACACCGCCCCCATGCCGCCGCATGCCGCCAGTTTTTCAAACTGGAACTGCGGCAGGTAGGCGTTCATCGCCTCCTGGCTCGGGACATCAAACGAAGGCAGCTCGCTAGGGGTAGTTTCTTCGGACATTCTTGATCCATAACCTTCTACCGCTTCTGCCGCGAGGAAAATTTCCTAACCGATCTGTCCTATAATGGCCGCTCAACGCACAGGCTCTGCGACGGTAGTCGGTGCAGTGCCCACGCCTGTTGCGCCGGCCACGCTTTCTCTCAAGGCTTTCATGGACGGTGCCGTCTTCAGCTTCGCCAGTTCCGCCGCCACGATTTCCGCACGCTTCGCGGCCTCTTCCTTGCCTGCGGCGGCACGTTCACGGGCCTTCTGCAAAACAAGCTCGCACTGGGCCGAACGCATTTTCTGCGCGGCCATGCTCGCACGTCCTTGAATCGCCTCGCGCTGGGCGTCGTAGGCCTTGCGCAGCATCTTGAGCGTCTCCGGCCAGAGCTCATCCGGCTCATCCAGCGGCTCATGATTCGCAATGTGGGAGATTTCACTGAGCACAAAATCACGCTGCTGCGGCATCAGGCTGGTCAGACTGCGTTGCAGCGCAGGAATGTATTTGTCAGCCAGGCTCTGCATTTCAGGTTCAGTGCCTGTTTCCGTGTTGGTCAGCCATTCAGCAGCAAAATCACTGACCATCAGCGCCAGCTCCGCATCACGTTTTTCCAGCTGCTGAATAAACTCCAGCGGAGATTCCGGCACCGGCACAACAGTTGGCACCGCCGCAGGCGCTGGCATCGGAGCAGGCACGGGCACAGGCGCCACGGCGACCATCTTTTCGACCTTCGGCGCAGGTTCCGGCGCTTTCATTTCCGGCTCCACAGCAGGCACCACCACCACCGGCTCCACCTTTTTTGCCGGCTCCTGCTCTTTCTCAATCTTAGGCGGCTGCTCAGGCTCATCAGCCTTGGAAGTGGCGGCCACCTTGTCCGTTGCCACAGGTGCCTCCGGCTCAGCCCCACTTTTGAACATCATCCCGCCCACAATGCCGATGACAATCACCGCAGCCCCGATCAGCACCAGATGCAGCGGCTTCAATCCCGCTCTACCCTTGAGCTCATCCTCATCCACAGCCATCACCTTCACCGGCTGGGCTCCCTGGTTGATCAGCATCGCAATGTGCGCACGAAATTCGCCCACATCTTGAAAGCGCTTCGTGGGATCCGCATGCGTCGCCCGGTCAATCAGCTCATCCCATTTCGGAGACAGCGGAGCAAACTCCATCACCGAACGCCGTGGCTGCTGCGGCACCCGCCCCGTCAGCATTTCATACAGCACCACACCCGCAGCAAAGATGTCCGCCCGCTGGTCCACCGCGCCCTTGCCTAAAATTTCCGGCGCCGCGTAATCCGGCGTGCCGAAGGGATTCTCCTCAGCTTCACCCGTGATCGGTCTTGCAAGACCAAAGTCCGCCACCTTCACCTGATCATCCTCGCTGATCATGATGTTGCCCGGCTTGATGTCGCGATGAAGGATTTTGTTATGATGAGCGAAGGCCAGCGCGTCACAAAGCTGCATCGCCAGGCTCGCGGCTTTCCGCACCGGAATGCTGCCTTTCTGAATCAGCGTGTGCAGTGTCTGACCTTCCACCCACTCCATCACCAGATACAGGTGCCCTTCCTTGGTGATGCCAAAGTCATACACACCCACGATGTGCGTGTGGTTCAGCTTCGCCATCGCTCGCGCCTCGGATTTGAATCGATCCGCAAAGTCCTCCTGCATGCCAAATTCTGGCGGCAAAATTTTGATCGCCACCGGCCGGTCCAGACTCACCTGCCGCCCACGGTACACCGCCCCCATGCCACCAAAGGCTGCGAGCTTTTCAAACGCATACTGCGGCAGCAACGCGGCCATCTCCTCGACGCTTGGGACGTCAAACGGGGGTTGATGCTGGGCTGAGGATTCCTGGGACATGAAAAAGGCGGCAGACTGTTACCGATACGCGCCCTAACAGCGAGTAAAATCACCATTACTCGCTTTGCCAGTCTGCCGTCTTAAATACAGCTTCGCAGCCGCTCTTGCCAAACCACCGGCCCCCTGACCCTGCACAAAAAGAGACTCGGCATGAAAATCGACGGTCCATTGTGCCTGTGTCTGGTACTTTTGTTCCTTTTACCCTCGGCGCAGACACCAGGCACGTTTTTGGCGCAGATTATGCATAGGGACTTCATCGTGCCAAATCCCCCCCGGCATGTCAGTCGCATACCTCCCCACATCCATCGGTATCACCCCCTCCCTTTATGCCACACTCCCCAGTCTCTGAAGAAAAGCTTGTCGGTTTCCCTGCCCGCTGCCTTTCGCTGCGCCAAAAGCTGCGTGTCTCAAAGCCCGAGCTCGCCCACTGGCTCGGCGTGGGTCGCAGTTACGTCACCGTCTTGGAGAAAGGCCGCCAGGCTCCTTCCAGACCCGTATTCCAATTGATCGAAAAACTCGAAGCTGCCGCCAACCTCAAACAGCTCGCCATGCACATGCCACAGCCTGACACCACCTTTGCACCCACCGAAATGGCAGGTCTCCCACCCGCAGCCATTGAAGCTCTCGACCGCTTGGTGCAGCCAGAGGCAACACCTGCTCCTGCTCCCATACCCGTAATCAAACCCGTCGAAAAGCCCGTCCTCCGCACAAAAACCACCTTCGCTCTGCGTGTCGCCGCCCTGCGTGAAAAAATGGGCGTCACTCGTCCAAAACTCGCCCAGCGCCTCGGCGTCTCCCGCCAGTACGTCACCAAAATCGAAAATGGCGCCCATGCCTCCCTGCCCGTCATCAAGCTGATCGAAAAACTCGAAGCCGAGATTCAAAACGAATCAGCCGCCGCCGTTGCCTCAGAACACACAACCGCCAGCGCTACCAGCACGCCACCGCAGCCAGCACCCGCCCCCGTAGCACCCGCTGTGGCGCACACTCCAGCCTTCTCGATTCCTGCGGCTTCAGCGCCCGTGACTCCGCGCATCGCCCTCCTCCCCGTGCTCACCATCCCTGCCGCGCGTGAACTGGCATCGCCTGCTCAGGCAGCCTTCGCCGCCGCCGAGCACTTCGCCTTCAGCGTGAGTGACCCCGATGCCTTCGCCATGCGCCTCGCAGGCGATGCCATGCTCCCCCAGCACCACGATGGCGAACTCGCCATCCTCTATCCCAACAGCCTCCCTCACACCGGCAACCGCGTCGTCGCTCGCCTCAGCGACAGCCTCGGCGGCGACGTCCTCTTCCGCGTCTACAGCACCACAGACCACGGCCACTCCATCGTCCTCTCCAGCCTGAACCCTCTCTATCCGCCAGTCACCCTGAGCCCCGAGGAAATCGTCTGGATTTATCCTGTCTCCTCCACGGTGCGCCAGATGATGCAGTAATCATCTTCCAAAGACTTGCCTCAAAAGCAATGTCCCTCTGCCAAGGCTTAAAGCCGTCCATTTCGTCGTCCTCTCCTCTGCAGGAGTTGCCACACTTATTGAGACTTGCACAATAGACTGACATCCATGTCTTGAAGGCCAAAGGCCTTCCGCATCATAGCGAAGGGATGCCGAGCCTTGGCGAGTGCTTCCCTGGTACACGCCCCCGTACGATCCGGAAGCAAACCCAGCACTCCGCCACACTTCAAGCCTGCCAGCAGCGTCTACAATGAGCTCCGCCGCAAGTCTGCCCCATTCAGGCACCGAGTTCACTTCCACAAGGAACGCTCTTCTTGTCAGTCTATTGCGCAAGGTTCAATAAGCGGGATGCACGACTTTCTTCCCCTTCGCCCCACGACATCGCACACCCAACGTACGTATTGTAGTTCCGCCTTCAGGCGGTTCCGGGCGAACGTCCACAAACTCACGCTCCAACACCCAGCTGGATCATGCAAGGCATGCCCGCAGCATGGCACTGCACCCTTGCCCTTCCCAGCGCCCAGCGCGAAGAAGTGTCCCATGCTCTCCCGCATCCTCGCCCTCTCCCTCTCTGCGGCCTCGCTCGCCTCCGCCGCAGACATCCACCTCACCCCCACCGGCCCCATCTCCACACCTCAGGCCGCTCGCGATGCCGCACGCACCGCCGCAAAGCCCGCCCGCATCATCGTAGCTCCCGGCGTCTACCCTCTCGCCGAAACCCTCACTCTAGGCAAAGACGACTCGCAGGTCACCTGGACCGGCACCAACGCCACCTTCACCGCCGGTAAACCCATCACCGGTTGGCAAAAAACCGACACAGCCCTCTGGAAAGCCCCCCTTCCAGACAAAGCCTGGAAGTTCGAGCAGCTCTGGATCAATGGCCGCCGCGCCACCCTCGCCCGCTCGCCCAACAAAGGCTACTACCACATCACCGAAGCCGTCGGCGCAGGCGTGTTCCCAGACCTCAAGGAGAACATGAACTTCCACGCCTTCTCCATCGCCAAAGAGCAGTACGACGTCCTCAAATCCATCCCGCAGCCCGAGCGCGACTCCGTCCTCCTCACCGTCACCCACGCCTGGGCCGTGGGCCAGTGCCGCATCAAGGAACTCAATGATGAAGTCCTCGCTGTCCGCATCAAAGGCCGCTCCCGCTATCCTTTCGTCGAGTTCGAGCCCGACCAGCGCTGGTGGGTCGAAAACTTCCGCGCCGCCCTCGATGCCCCCGGCGAGTGGTTCCTCGATCGCGCCCAAGGCGAAGTCCTCTACATGCCCCTCCCCGGCGAAGACATGACCAAGGCCGAAGTCATCGCCCCCGTCGTCGACAAATTCCTCTCCACCAAAGGCGCACACGATGTCCACTTCGAAGGCATCTCCTTTCAATACAGCAATCACCTCTACCCCGCCGATGGCCTGCACGATGGCCAGGCCGCCACCACTAGCGATGGCAGCATCGAAATCGAAGACTCCAGCGCCATCCACTTCACCCGCTGCGAAGTCTCCCACACCGGCCTCCACGCCCTCTGGTTCAAAAACGGCTGCTCAGACTCCACCATCACCCACTGCCACCTGCACGACCTCGGCGGCGGCGGCGTCTACGTCGGCGAAATCGCCCGCCCCTCCGACGAGCGTGTCAATCATCACATCACCATCTCCGACTCCATCATCCAGCACGGCGGCCGCCTCCACCCCAGCGCCTGCGGCGTCGTTCTCACCCACACCCAGCACTGCGCCGTCACCCACTGCGACATCGCAGACCTCTACTACACCGGCGTCAGCGCCGGGTGGAATTGGGGCTACGGCGACACCGCCTCGCGCGAGACTACGGTCGAAAACAATCACATCCACCACCTCGGCTGGGCCTACCTCAGCGACATGGGCGGCTACTACGGCCTCGGCACCTCGCCCGGCACCATCATCCGTGGCAATCACGTCCACCACGTCGCCAGCCACCGCTACGGCGGCTGGGGCCTCTACAACGATGAAGGCAGCGCCGATACCCTCATGGAAAACAACCTCGTGCACGACACTTGGAACGCAGGCTTCCATCAGCACTACGGCTACTTCAACACCGTCCGAAACAACATCTTCGCCTTCGGCCACACCGCGCAAATTCAAGCCTCCCGCAACGAAGCCCGCCTCCGCTTCCGCTACCTCCAGAACATCGTTGTCTGGGACCCCGCATCCCCCCTCCTCGACGGCGGCGAATGGAACTGGAAATTCTTCGACAAACCCGAGCGCGGCGATCCCAAAGACAGCCTCGTCTTCCGCAAAAACCTCTACTGGCGCACCGACGGCAAAATCCCCGCCACCCTCACCAAAACAAACTTCACCTGGGACGAGTGGCGCAAGATGGGCCGCGACAAAGAAAGCCTCTTTGCCGATCCCCTCTTCGAAAACCTCGCCCAGCGCGACTTCCGTCTCAAGCCCAACTCCCCCGCCCAAAAAATCGGCTTCAAGCCCTGGGACCTCACCCTCGCAGGCGTTCGCAAAACCGACCCAGCCTGGCGCGATCTCGCCGCCCAAGGCCACGACTACCCCACCTGGGACACCGACGCCAACCCCTGGCCCGCCCCCGCCTACAAAATCGATCAAGACTTCGAGCACGCCGGCCTCGGCACCCTCGGCATTCGCGGTGCCAAATACACCCACGAAAACAAAGGCGAATCCATCGCCGTCACCGACGAAACATCCTCCCCCTTCACTCCCGGCTCCAAGCGCGCTCTCAAAATCCAGGACGCCCCCGACCTCAAACACAGCTACGATCCCATCCTCGACATCTACCCCACCAACTGGGACACCGGCACCTTCCACGCCGAGTTCGATGTCATGGCACAAAATGGTGCCGACTGGTTTTTTGAAATACGCGGCAAAAACAGCGACTTCGGCAACGGCCCCTACCTCCGCTGGCAGAAAGACCAGCTCGCCGCCAGCACCGACGGCAAAGTCCAGCTCATCAAAATCCCCGCCGGCGAATGGTTCCGCGTCTCCATCACCGCCACCACCGGCGCAGCTACATGGTCCCTCGACATCACCCGTCAGGATGGCACCCAGCACTCCTACCCCGACCTCACCTGCAAGCCCGCCTGGACCAACGCCGGCTACCTCCTCTTCAGCTCCCTGGGCACCACCAAAACCGCCTTCTTCATCGACAACCTCAAGCTCCAGCAGCTTAAATAATTCCATACCATGGCACGCATTGGATGCAGCCATTTGGCAATCAACCGCAGGCATCCCGCTCGATGCTGATTCGCGATAATTCGCGGTCATTTCTCCGACCTTCGCGTTAAAAGAACAGACCACATGCTTGATGAACAAACACCGGCATAACAACTGCCATGTCCTTTCTGTCCTTTCTGTCCTTTCTGTCCTTTCTGTCCTTTCTGTCCTTTCTGTCCTTTCTGTCCTTTCTGTCCCTTTTGTCCTTCAGAAGGGTCACTGCGCTTTAGTTAGCCATTTTGTACTCTCGCCCTGATCAAACCGCCTGTCGAGAAGCACCCCACATCTCAACCGCGTAGCGGTGACATAACAGTAGCCGTGGGTGCCAACCCACGGTTCACGCATCCACGATCCTTCCCAATCCGTGGAACCGCGTAGCGGTGACACAAAACCGCCTTGTCGCCCATCACTCGGCGATGACAAAAGCGCACACAATACCGCGCTCCGACCAAGCATCGCTCACCACCGGCATTTCATCACCAGGCTTCCGAAATTCGAAAGGATGCGCACTCAGCGCCGCTTTTGTCTGACATCACTCTGATGTCCTCCATTGGAGAAGCGCCCGCCATGATCCACCCAACCCCAGCCACCCGCATCGGCCCCGCCGGACCACATTTTTGCGCGGCACTCACCATGGGCTCATCGTTGGCGGCGGCAAATCCTACCACAAGATAACATGAGCGAAAACACCTACTGGGAAAAGACCGACAGCTTTGAGACAAAGCTCCGCCTGCTGGAAGAAGCCTGGAAAAACAAGGACTTCCGCCTCGTCCGCTCACTCACCGATTCCCTGCGCAGCACCACCCTGCAGGCTCAGGCGGAAGGCGAAGACCACGGCACCCCCTTCGTCCCCACCGCTCAGTTTGTGGCCGTGTCAGCGCTGCCGCCCGCCTGGCGCACCTGGGCATCCGGCTGGCAGTTCTGCAAAGTGCTGACCCTCGATGAAACCATCGGCTTGGATCGCGCGCCCGAGCCCGTGGAGGTGCTGCTCAGTTGCGCGGCAGAGCAGGCCGTCTCACTCACCCGCGAAGTCCGTGTCGCCCGCATCCAGCCCGACCACAGCCTTATCGAGGTGCCCAGCCAGACCCACAGCGAAGTGCGCCGTGGCAAGGAGCGCCAGGCCCATGTTCTCTTCATGGCCGAAGGCGCTGCCCATCTGCGCCAGACCTACCTCCTCTTCTATGGCAACCCCGATGCCGAGCTCCCCGCCTATCTGACCGACCTCGAAACGCGCGGCGAAGGCTACGCACTCGACATCGAAAACGACGCCTACAAAGCCTCGCTCTCCCACCAGATGGGACAACTTGAGCGCATGACTCTCAAGCGCGAGCACGGCCTCGAACTCTTCGCCGGCGGCGAAGGCCATGGCGAGCCTCCGGGCATTGACTGGGCGCACGACTACGCCGCCGCCGGTCACTTTCAAAAGCTGCGCGTCACCCTGTGGGAGCGCTGCCCCGATTATGAAGTCATCCGAGGCCCCCTCTGCACCATCGTCCGCCGCTGGGGCTTTCCTTATTCTCCCGTGCATCCCGTCTTCTCCCCCAGCCGCCTGCACATCGAGGTCGAGTACCGCTTTTACGCCGGCATCCCCTGGTTCCACAAGATCGGCCGCATGCATGTCATCAAAGAATTCGAAGCCGCTGCCCTGCGCGATGACGAGTGGGTCTTCTCCGGTCAGTCCTTCACCGAGATGCTCTGGATGGGTGCCGATGGCAAACTGCAAAGCGGCCCCGTCGATCCCAAGCAACGCGACAACATCTGGGCCGTCGGCTTTGCCAACAAAGACAGCAAGGATTCCTTCGTCGCCCTCTATCTGGAGCACACCGCCCAGGGCATGCCCGAGCCCAGACACTCAGGCTCGCCGCAGATGTTCTACCGCTGGCACGGTCATGTCTGGAGCCGCTATCCCCTGCCCCAAAAAGTCGTCCCCGCCGGAGCCGTCCTCCACCAAAAGAACGCCTACGTCGCCATTCCCTTCACCGCCGAAGGCCCCGCGAAGCTGGAGTCCCTGCGCCATTGCCTCGCCAATCCCCTCCACCTTTCCCCCGGCGAAATCCCACGCAACATCACACCGCCCAAACCCACCACACGCCTCGCCCGCCCCGGTGAGGCAGGCGACAGCCCCATCTCCAAACAAGCCCTGTGGGAAGCCCTGCGCGAATGCAAAGACGAGCAGTTGTACACCGCCGACATCAGCGTCGTGGACCTCGGCCTCGTGCACGACATCCGCGTCCGTGGCGACACCGTCCACGTCACCATGTCCATGCCCCATCGCGGCCGCCCCCGGCTCGGCTTTTTCACCTTCGGCTCCGGCGGCAACTCCAAACCCGTCGAGCCCCAGTTACTGAAAGTCCCCGGCGTCAAACACGTCGTCGTCGAACAAGTCTGGGACCCCGCCTGGTCCTCCAACCGCCTCACCGACGAAGGCCGCCACAAGCTGGGCCTGGAGGGGTGAAGGTGGGGAGTGGCCGGGGATGGAGGGGTCTTGGTCTATTGCGTGCTTAATGTTCCCTTTATTTTCTACGGAGCCCGGAACATACATGCCGAATGCCCGAAATTTGCCGGTTCCATAAAATCAAAATTCGCATGCACTTCGGGGACCACGAGCACCCGCCGCCCCATTTTCACGCCAAGTCACCCAGTGGTAATGCCATGATCTCGCTGAATGGCATTATCATGGAAGGCAGCCTGCCGCCTGCTGAATTGCGGCTGGTTCAATCCTGGGCGGTTCAGCATGCCGAAGAACTTGCCGCAAACTGGGACCTCTGCATGCGGAACGAATCACCTTTCAAAATCGACCCTTTGAAATAAATTAAACCTATGCCCGCCACAGTCCTAGACCTCAACGCTTGCGAAATCACTCGTGCCCGCGTCACCGGCGATCATCAAATCGCCATCCGCTTTCGTGACGGCTTGCTGGCCGAGCTTGACCTTGCTGACTGGCTCAGCCGTCAAAAGGGTCCCATGGTCGAACCTCTGCATTCAGCGGTCTTCTTTGCTGATATGGACATCGACGACGGCGTTCTTACCTGGCCGAACCATTATGACCTTGACCCCGTCACGGTGCGGCATTGGGCGGAACAAGGATTCTGTGGCTGATTTTTTACAGGTGCCCTGGCATCTGTTTTCAATTCGTCCACGGCTCCGGCGGCAACTCCAAACCCGTCGAGCCCCAGTTGCTCAAAGTCCCCGGCGTCAAACACGTCGTCGTCGAACAAGTCTGGGCCCCCGCCTGGTCCTCCAACCACCTCACCGATGAAGGCCGCCGCAAGCTGGGCCTGATGGGGTGAGGCAAACGAGACCGCGTAAGGCATCGAGCAAAACGAATGCAGGCAGTTGCACGTATGGCATCTGTCGTGGCATCAAAGCTTCCCGCTCGTTATCTCCAGATTCAGGACGTAGCGCGGCAATCACAACACGCGACCCATGACGCAACTACAGCATGAAATCC
The DNA here is from genome assembly GCA_017301975.1 of Verrucomicrobiota bacterium. Classification (GTDB taxonomy): domain Bacteria; phylum Verrucomicrobiota; class Verrucomicrobiia; order Verrucomicrobiales; family Verrucomicrobiaceae; genus Prosthecobacter. The sequence goes on along the minus strand of JAFLEI010000002.1, from coordinate 206,559 downwards.
CTCGAACAAATCAAGTCTGAGGTGGATCGAATGGCCGCCGTCATTGAAGCCTCAAATTACGCCGGACTTCCCACTTATGGTGTCTCCAAAGATGCTGCGCACCCGCACATTGAGGTTGATTCGACATCTTATCACTGGGTCGTGGTCGAGAGGGGGCATGAGCAAGATCGGTTTACCACAACAGAATTGGATGCACTCCTTGAGAGGGTCTTCACGACCGTCACCTTTGAGCTGGCCACCGCTTATGAGCTTGCTCATCGCTCCGGGCCGATCGACTGCCGCAGGCTGATTTTTCAGCGTCAGATTGAACTCCTTTCTATGCTCTCCCCCCGCTGGGCGCAGACCGAATCAGAGAAGCACGCTCACATTCTCGGTGCCCATCCAATGGACGATCTCTCCGGGGTCCGCGCTTCTCTCACCAGGGAGTTGCGAGAATCTGGGCATGCGCCTGAGGTTGCTTGGCAGATGGCTTTGAAGCGTTACCCATTGCCTGCATAACATTCACCAGCCTCCAAGTTCCAGGTCGCACACTTCTCCCCTCACTTCACCCCCGGCAAACTCCATGACACGCGCACGCGCCAGGGTATGAATGTGCCGCTATGACTTTGCATGCTGTGCTGCTGACTGTGGGAGATGTCGTTTGCGTGCTGGCGGTGCTGAATTTTCTGTTTTGGGCACCGCTGGAGAAGTCGTGGCGGGACTGCTGCATGCGGGCGGCAGTGCCGGTGGCGATATGGTCGGCCTTGCGACTGGCGACCATCATCGTTTTTCGCGAGCCCTTTGAGGAGCCGATGATCGGTTTCATCCTCGCTCCGCCGATGGCGATTGGCTACGCGACGCTGGTACGCGCCATTGTCCAGGGCGTGCGTTGGGCTTGGCGGAATCTCGCTCGTCGGGGCGAGGTCAAGGAAGCCCCGTCACGCGAACCACATGGGTGAAAAATGCCATTCACTTGCCCCGTCTCCATCTCGCGCACTTACGAAACCTCGGGCACCAGCCGCTCAAGCAACGCACTCCCCTCCATGATCAACCGTCGTCACTTCCTCAGCAAAACCGCCGCTGCCTTCGCCGGTGTGCAAATCCTCCCGCATTCTGTCTTCGGAGCCAATGAGAAGCTCAGCATCGCTTTCGTCGGAGCTGGTGGCAAAGGCTGGCACGCCGTGCAAAGCCTGCAAAACAACGACAGCGTGAACTTCGCCGCCTTTGCAGATGTGCATGAAGCCCGGGCCACTGAGTCACGCAAAGCCAACCCCGCCGTGCCCTTTGTTTCCGACTTCCGCAAGATGCTCGATCAGCATGGCAAGAGCATCGACGGCATCATCATCTCAACACCGGACCACACGCATCACTTCACCGCCAAGACCTGCATGCAGGCCGGAAAGCCGGTGTACCTCGAAAAGCCGCTGACGCACAGCATCGCTGAGGCGCGGGATTTGATGGCGCTGGAGCAGCAGACGAAGCTCGCCTGCCAGATGGGAAATCAAGGCCACTCCGGCGGCGGCATCCTCGTGCTCGAAGAGTGGGTGAAAGCCGGCGTTCTCGGAAATGTGAACGAAGCCCACTGCTGGGCCGGTCCTATCTGGAGCTACCCCGATGCACGCCCTGCGGAGGAGCCTGTGCCCGCCGGTCTTGATTGGAATCAATGGCTCGGCCCCGCTGCCATGGTGCCTTACAGCTCCAAATATCTGCCCGCACAGTGGCGCGGCTGGTTTGAGTTTGGCAACGGCACGCTCGGCGACTGGGCCTGCCACAACATGGACGCACCGTATCACGTGTGGGGTCTCGACTGCCCCAGCCGCGTTAAGATCGAATCCTCAGGCCCCAGCAGGCTCTCCTTTCCAGCCAGGGTCAAGATCACCTACACCTTTCCCGCCAGCGCGACTCGCGGCGAGTTCAAGCTGCATTGGTACCACGGCGCAGACCACGCCCTGAAGCGCCCTCCGGAACTCGAGGCCGCGCGTGCTTTCCCAGATGGCGGCACACTCATTCACGGCAGCAAAGCCACCGTCCTCATGGGCACCCACGCCGGCGCACCCCGCGTGATCCCCGAAGCCAAGATGCAGGAGCTCAACTCATCTCTGCCCAAGGTAAACCTCAAGCGCTCCAACCACTGGGACAACTGGCTGCTCGCCATCAAAGGCCAGGAAACCTGCCGCTCCAACTTCGCCTACGGCGGCCGCCTCACCGAGACCATGCACTTTGGCAACATCGCCCTGCACGTGAATCGCAACCTCACCATCGATCCCACGACCCGCAGTATCATCGGCGACGAAGAAGCCACCGCCCTCATGCACGGCCCCGCAGCACGCGACGGCTGGAAGGTGTGAACAAAGCCAGCAGCAAATGCCCCGCGAGAAATCGCGCCAAAGTCACCCAAAACGGTGCCTGCGCAGTTGGATTGAAGTACGACAGACACTCCTGTCTGTCGATCAGCGCTTTCCAATTCAACCCAAACCGACGGACCATGTACATCGCACTTAACAGAGTCTTCTGACAGGCCACGTCAGAATTTAAAGCGCTCTAAGCGCTCCTGATTTGACGCTGATTCGCGCTTGTTCGCAGTCATTTCTCTGCATTCGTATCGGCGTTCAATCCACCTGTGCCGGACCAGTATAAGGACGACGCACACCTCTGCCCCCATGAAGCACAGCGTCACCGAGCTCCCCTTCAATCGCTTCCTCGGCCTCGAACCCGCCACGGACCCAGCGCAACTCCTCCGCCTCCCCTCCGGCCCCCAATACCTCAACCACCTCGGCACCGTCCACGCCAGCGCTCAGCTCGCACTCGCCGAAGCCTCCAGCGGCGAATTCCTCCTGCGCTCACTCGGCTCCGACTCCGGCGTCATCCCCGTCGTCCGCCGCCTCGAATCCAAATTCCGCAAACCCGCCAACGGTGCCCTCACCTCCACCGTCACCACCCCGCCCGAAACCCTCGACCAGCTCCGCGCCGATCTCGCCGCCAAAGGCCGCGCCACCCTCAGCATCGCCGTTGAACTGCATGACGAATCCGGCACGCACACGCTTTCAGCCACCGTCGAGTGGTTCATCACAAAGCTTCCCTGAATCAGCCCTCATGAAAAACCTCGAATGGAATCTTGTCAAAGCAGCGGACACCTCGTCTCCCGGTTGCGATCTCGTGCGCCAATGGTTGCGTGAGCACAACTGGGCGGTGAATCCCGCCTTCATGGAAAAGCTGCATCAGCCCGAGCATGAAGCGCGGCCGCTCATCCTTCTCACCCACGCCAATGGCGAAACAGTCGGAGGACTCATCGCCGAAACACAGCTCTCCTGGCTGCGCATCTCCATCATGTCCGTGCATCCCGAATGGCGCTCCAAGGGCATCGGCGCAGCCTTGCTCGTGGAAGCTGAACGGCTGGCCCTCGAACGCGGCTGCAAGCACGTCTATGTCGATACCATGGACTATCAGGCCCCGCACTTTTATCTGGCGCATGGCTTTGAACTCGTCGGCCAGATTCCCGACTGGGATTCACACGGGCACAGCAAGATGTATTTTTCCAAGCATCTGCAGCAGACAAGCGGCCGCTAGTTTTCCGCCCGTCCCACGTTCTCTCCCCACCATGAAATACCTTCTTCCTCTCCTGCTGCTGGCGGCGTCTTCCGTTTTCGCCCAAGACCTGGACGCTCAAAAAAAGAACGTCGTTACCACCGCCGAAAAAAACCAGGTCGAACTCCGCCTCGACCAGGCCTACGCCGGTAACGACAACCCCAAGCAAAAGGTCGATCTCTACCTCCCCAAAAAACGCAACACCGACAAGCCCCTTCCCGTCGTCGCCCTCATCCACGGCGGCGGCTGGGTCAATGGCGACCGCCTCGGCTACGCCGCCGCGGCCATCCAGTTCGCCCGCACCGGCGATTACGCCGCCGTCACCGTCGGCTACCGCCTCACCAAGGAAGCCCACTGGCCCTCCCAGATCTTCGACTGCAAAGCCGCCATCCGCTGGATCCGCGCCCACGCCAAAGAATACAATCTCGACCCCGACAAAATCGCCGTCATGGGCAGCTCAGCAGGCGGCCATCTCTCCTCCCTCATCGGCACCAGCGGCGACGTCAAAGAACTCGAAGGCGACCTCGGCACCAGCACCACCTTCAGCAGTCGCGTCCAGTGCGTCGTGAACCTTTGCGGCCCCGAAGACTTCACCCAGGCTCTCATGTTCGACAAGGACGACAAGCCCATTGCCAAAGACGACGCCGTCTCCGGCCTCCTCGGCGGCACCTATGAAGAAAAACACACCGAAGCCCTCGCCGCCTCGCCCGTCACCTACGTCACCAGCGACGACCCGCCCTTCATCACCTTCCACGGCACCGCAGACAAACGCGTCGCCTTCCTCCACGCCGAAGCGATCCACGCCGCCCTGAAACAAGCCGGCGTCCCCTCCCTCCTCGTCCCCATCACCGACGGCGGCCACAGCTCCGTCGGCCACCCCGAAGTCATCGCCCGCGCCAAAATCTTCATTGGCAATACCCTCCTCGATCAGGACACCCCCATCGACGTCACCCCCATCCCCGCGCTCCCAGAAAAGAAAAAGCCATGACTCTGGACAGCCTCGATCACCTCGTCCTCACCGTCCACGACCTGCAGGCCTCAATCCGTTTCTACACCCAGGTCCTCGGAATGGCCCACGAGGTGTTTGGAGAAAGTCGGCACGCCCTCAAGTTCGGCCTGCAAAAAATCAATCTCCATCCGGCATCTGCGCCCATTCAGCCGCATGCAGCCAAACCATGTCCAGGATCAGCCGATCTCTGCTTCATCACCACCACGCCTCTGGAGCAAGTTGTGCAGTCTCTCCAAAACAACGCCGTCACCATCGAAATCGGTCCAGTAAGTCGCACCGGAGCCCAAGGCCCCATCCTCTCCGTTTACTTTCGCGATCCTGACGGCAACTTGTTGGAAGTCTCCAACCAGCTCTGAATGTACACCCCCGCGCATTTCCAGGTCAATGATCGTGACACGCTGCACGCATTCATGCGCCGCCACAGCTTTGCCACCATCGTATCACACGACGGCAAAGTACCACAGGCCACACACATGCCCGTTTTGCTGAATCCGACACAAGGTGAACACGGAATTCTCCTCTCCCACATGGCCCGCGCCAACCCCCAGTTGTCGCATTTCACCAACTCCGAGGTTCTCGTCATCTTCACCGGCCCCCACGCATATATCTCCCCGGCTTGGTATGCCACACAGCCCGCCGTCCCCACCTGGAACTACACCACCGTGCATGCCTACGGCATTCCCCGCATCGTCACGCAGCATGACCGCTTCGCCCAGATGCTTCACGATCTCGTCGAATTCCACGAAGCCGAGCGCCCCAACCGCTGGCACGGCGAGCTCCCTCCCGAATTCCGCGACGGCCTCATGAAAGGCATCGTCGGCATCGAAGTCGAGATCACCCGCCTCGAAGGCAAGTTCAAGCTCAGCCAAAATCGTCCACAAGATGCACCCTCTGTCATCGCCATGCTGGAAGACAGCATGAATCAGACCGATCGCGACACGGCCCAAATGATGAAGGAGAGACTCTGATGTCCACCCATACAGCCACCATCCGCTGGAAAAATCAGGGCCCGGATTTCCTCAGCCGCCGTTATTCGCGCGAACATGCGCTCCATTTCGATGGCGGTGCCATCGTACCAGGCTCTCCCTCCCCGCACATCGTGCCCGCCCCGTGGTCCAACCCCGCAGGCATCGACCCCGAGGAGCTGTTCGTCGCATCCGTCTCAAGCTGCCACATGCTCTGGTTCCTCCACGTGGCCTGTGACGCCGGCTTCCTCCCCGAGAGCTATGACGATGCAGCAGAAGGCATCATGACGAAAAACGAACGCGGCGTGCTCTGGATCAGCCAGATCACCTTGCGTCCTCTCATCATTTGGAGCGGTGACAAGCAGCCTTCTTCCACCGAAGTCGATCATTTGCACCATCTTGCCCACGAACAATGCTTCATTGCCAATTCGATCAAAACAGACGTGATCGTGAAACCCGGAAACTGACATGAAACCCCAGCCCGCCCCCAAGCGCTTCGACGGCCGCTTCATCACCCTCACACCACTCGATGTCTCAGCGGATGTGGCAGAACTGTTTGCCATTTCGCATGTCGATGAAACCACACGCAATCTATGGCGCTACATGCCCCGTGGCCCATTCGCTGACGTCCAGGACCAGTCCGCCTTCCTTCGCGAATGGCAGGCCACACCCAACGTGATCGCCTTTGCCGTTCGTGACGCCACCACTCAGCATTGTCTCGGCTGCATCTCGCTCATGAGCATCCGCGCCGAGCATGGCGTGGCAGAGCTGGGAAACATCTGGTATGCGCCCGCAGCCCAGCGCACCAAAGCCAACACCGAAGCCTGCTACCTGCTGCTGCGTCACTGCTTTGAAGATCTCGGCTACCGGCGCATGGAATGGAAATGCGATGCACGCAATGAACCCAGCCGCAATGCAGCCCAGCGCCTCGGCTTCACCTTTGAAGGCATCTTCCGCCAGCACATGATCATCAAAGGCGAAAACCGCGACACCGCCTGGTTTGCCATGCTCGACCACGAATGGCCTCAGATTGCCACTGCATTCCGCCGCTGGCTGTATGAAGACGACTCAATCTCCCTCGGAAGATTAATCGCAGAAAGTCGCAGCGTACAGTCAGGCGCATGAAGCCCGCCCATTTCCTCCTGCTGCTCACCCCCGCGGCATTCGCCGCCGATGCGCCCAAACCCAAGGCGGAGTTCCAATATCAGACTGAAGGCATCCAGGTCAGCCGGGCCACGGGCGACGAACCCAAAGTGAAAGCCTTCGGCGCCGACACCATCAAGGCCGCCGCCAAATACCTCGATGACGGTGCCATCTGCTGGGTGCGCGAAAAAACCTGCGTCAACTGCCACACCACCGGCCCCTACCTCAGCGAGCGGCCGGCTTTGTCCAAACAGCTCGGCATGCCCCTGGAGGAGGTGCTGGCAGACTTCGTCAAAACCGTGCCTGCAGAGGTCAAACCGCAGAAAGAAACAGAAAAGGATGGCATCAAATACTATGGCGGCTCCTGGACGAGCATCTGGCGCTCCATGGGTCTCGCCGAATGGGACAAGCATGTGACCGGCAAGCTCTCCCCCCACACCGAGCGCTCATTGCAGGAGATGCTTGCACGCCAGTCTGCCAACGGCTCCTTCGTCAGCTTCGGCGAGGTCGAAATCCCCCATATCACCACCGACTTCGAGCTCACCCTGCAGGCCGCTCGCGCAGTGACCGCCGCGCCCGGCTGGCTGGCCGGTCTCAAGGACCCCGAACTGCTCGCCCGCATCGACAAAATGAAATCCTGGCTGCGAGATGCGCAGCCAAAGAATGACTTCGACCGCATCCTGCGCCTCCAGCTCGCGCATTACATGCCCGATCTTGTCCCCCAAGCGCAGCGTGATGCAGCGCTGACACTCCTCTCTTCCAAACAGCATGCCGATGGCGGCTGGTCCCTGCGCGACCTGTCCGCCCTCAGCGACTGGCATTTCAAGATAAGCGACACCGTGGTGAAACTCATCAACGGCCTGCCCGATGCCGCGAAGCCGGAGAGCGACGCCTACATGACTGCCTTCGCCATCGTCCTCATGCGTCAAAACAACATCCCTGCGACCGATGAACGCATCCAGCGCGGTCTTGCCTGGCTCAAGCGGGAACAGCGCGTCTCCGGCCGCTGGTGGATGCAGTCGCTCTATCGCGGAAACTACAGTTACATCACCTATATCGCCACGGCGCAGGCTCTGAAAGCACTGGCCTTGTGCGATGAGCTGCACTGAGTTTCACCGCCTTGCGCGGCGATACACCGCCGGGGACTCTCCCATGCGTTTGCGGAAATGCTGGGTAAAGCTGCTCGCATCCACAAAGCCGCACTGCTGCGCCACCTCGCTCGCGGTCAGGGTCGTCCTCTCCAGCAAACGCACCGCCGCCAGCACCCGCGTTTTAATCAGAAACTCCTGCGGGGTGATGCCGAACGCGCTTTGGAAACGCCGCTGAAGCTGCCGCAGTGACTGCCCGCAGGATTTCGCCACGTCCTCGATGAGAAGCGGCTTGGAGTAGTCGTGCCGGATGATCTCGACCGCCTGCGCCACGGTTTGAAACACCGGCAATCTGCGCTCCGCTTCATCAGGACGCCTCAATGTGCCCATCACCCCCTGCACCCGGCGTTTGGAATCAAAGAGCGGCAGCTTCGTCACCAGAAACCAGTCCGGGATGCCCTGGGAGTCCCACCACAACTCGACGCGCTCGATCACGTCCACCTTGCCCGCCAGGAGGCGCTTGTCGTCATCCACATAGGCCTGCGCCATGGTGTCCGGATTCAGGTCAAAGTCCGTGCGCCCGATGATCTCGGAATCATCGGGCATCTGGTAGCGCTGCATCAGCCCTTCACTGGCAAACATGAGATGACCTGCTTTGTTTTTGGCAAAGAAGCACACGCCCGGAATATGGTCAAACAGCCGCTGAAACAGCAGCGTCGGCTCCAGAGAGGCCATCCACGCAGCCCGTTGCTTCCTCCAGCGCGCAATTTCCGCCGCCGAACGCTTGGAGCGCACGCGGGGTCTCAGAGGCACGTCAGATCGCCGGGGGGTCGTCACAAGGAGAAGGATGCCGTGGCGCAGGCAAGGCGCAACTGCCCCTCTCCACTTAACGCACGATCTTTTCCAGCATCGCCCGGCTTTCCTCCCAGGCCACTTCATGAGGCTGGCGCTTGCTCAGCGCGGCCAGTGCCGCCGTCACACCGGCGGCCTCCCCCATCGCCACGGCGTTGCCCGTCACGCGGTAGCTCGCATGTGCCACAAAATCCCCGCTGATGCAGCGTCCTGCCATCATGAGGCCGTCCACATCCTTGGCGATCAGCGCGCGCAGCGGAATGTCATACGGGGTGAATTTTTGCACGCCGCCGCGCTCGATGGTCAGCTTGTCGTTGTCCGCCTTGCTCTTCGCATGAATGTCCACGCCAAAGCTCACACGTGCCACGGCATCGGGGTGCCGCGCGGCCAGGTTGAGGTCCTCCTTCGTCACCACATAGCGGCCATGGATGCGCCTGCCATCCCGCACGCCGATCTGCTCCGCCGTGGCCACCACCTGCAGCCCGTCCCACACCCCGCCCTGCTTCCGAAGCGCCCGGGTGATGGTGAAGATTTCCTTGCGTGCGCGCACCGTGGCGGTGGTCATGGCATCCGCGTCATCGGGGCGTACGCCGTATTCGTGGTTCAGCATCAGCAGCACGATGTTGTCGCGCACATGAAAAATGGTCGGCATGCCATAGGAAGGGTCCACGCCTGCGCGCTGGATTTCCGCCTTGAAGTTGGCGGTGGCCTCCACGTGCCATTTGAGGTCGCCCTGATAAAACGAGATGTATTTCCCCATCTGCGTCACATCGCGCACGACTGCCAAAGCATTCATGGTGAGCGGCTGGCAGGCGCACTCCGCAGACTTGTCATCCTGGCCCATCCTGCCCAGATCCCAGCCGCAACCCGCCAACGCCCCCAGCACACCATCGCCCGTGGTGTCGATAAATACCGGCGCCTGCCATGCCTCGCGGCCCGAACGTGATTCCGTGATGACCGTGGTGAGCTGCCGTCCCTCGCGATAAGCTGCCACCACCCGCGTTTGCAGACGAAACTTCACCCCTGCCTCGCTGCACAAGTCCTCCAGCAGCAGCTTCATTTCGTCCGGTTCATAAACAAAGCGTCCCGCGTCCGTGCCACGACGCGCACCCCGCTCATCGAGCAGCCGCGTGATTTCCCGGGTGAAGCCGGGCTTGTCGAAATCAAAGATCCACGTGAGCAGACCCGCCGTCCACACACCGCCAAGGCATCCATTGGTTTCAAACAAGCGCACCCGTGCCCCCGCCCGGGCCGCAGCCACTGCTGCAGCCACACCGGCTGGCCCCGCACCGCAAACAATGACATCCGCATCATGCACCAGCGTCACGCTGCGGTTGGGTTCATCAAAGGTCACTGCATTGCTCTTGTCTTCCGCAGCAGACACCCACGTGGCAGCAGGCAGCACTGCCGGACCTGCAAGTGCAGCGCGTAGAAAATGACGACGGGAAAAATCAGCAGGTGCAGGCTTCATGGCAGAATGTTGAGGTGGGTTCCGGAGCGGCGAGTACGCGTTGCAGTTTGCGGCTTCCGCCCCCAGCTTCCCAGCCCGAGTTGTTAACAAAGATAGCACAAACGCAACATGCCCGACGCTCCTGCCCCTGCCGGCCCATGGCCCACATGGATACGCCGCCTGATCAGGCGCGGCTGGCCCCGGCGTGTGCATCTGGCCCTGGACTCCGGCACTCCAGCCCTTCGTGGTGGGCTGCCAGTGCATGACAGCCCGCGCTTTTCCATCTGCCTTGCCGGTACCGGGCGCTACATCGTCCTCCGCCAGCAGAAGCTGAAAATCATCACGCTTCAGCGCGGGGACGCCATCGTGGCCGCGCCCCAGGCGCTGATGGAGCCCCACGCTACGGCGCGCTATCTTGCCATCGGCTTCGTCTTCACGCCGGAAATGACGCGTTTCCTGCTGGCCAAAAAAGGCCCTGCCGGCCACCGGTTCCTGCAGGCTCATCATGCCTCAAGGGCGCTGGATCAGGACGGGCGGCACTTTCTCCAGGCCCTGCAAAACCGCCGCGATGAACCGCCTGACGATCTGGCCGCACGCCGCCTCGTGGAGTTGCTGCTCATCATGACCGCCGAAATGGCCGCGCTGCCCGAACCGCCGGTGTCCGCTGCTGGCAAGGCGCGCTTCACCTGGCTGGCGGCCTGCAGGTTCTTGAAGGAAAACCTCCACCACCCCATTGGCAGGCAGGATGTCGCCAGCTTCCTCAATCTGCATCCCAATCACGTGTCCAGGTTGTTCCGGGAGTTCAGCGGTCAGTCTTTTCTCGATTACCTGCTGAAGGCGCGGCTGGATCGGGCCCGGCCTTTGCTGAAAGATCCGCATCGGAACATCTCTGAAATTGCGCAGGCCTGCGGCTTCCGTGATGCCAACTATTTCATCCGCTGTTACCGGCGCAAATTCGGCCGATCACCCGGTCGCGACCGCCTGTCGCATTTCGCATGATCTTTGTCGTGACGCAGATGCATGGTTCTGCATTAATCTGCACCCACAACCGCCCATGAAACCCATCGTTCAAATTTCTCTCGACCTCACGAACATCGACGAAGCGCTCGAAACCGCCGCTCTGGCCATGCGCGCCGGAGTGGACTGGCTGGAAGTCGGAACGCCGCTCATTCTCGCCGAAGGTCTGCATGGTGTCCGCGCCATGAGAAAAGCTTTTCCAAACACCCCCATCGTGGCTGACCTGAAAACGATGGATGGCGGCTACCTGGAGGCCGAGATGATGGCCAAGGCCGGAGCCACCCACGTCGTGGTCATGGCCCGCGCGCATGCCGAAACCGTGAAATGCGTGGTGAAAGCCGGGAAGAACTTCGGCTGCAAGGTCATGGGAGACAACATGATCTCCGAGGACATGATCGCCGGAGCCAGGTGGCTGGAGGACCTGGGCTGCGATTACGTGATTCACCACATCGGTTACGATGAACGTCGCGGCATCGCCGCCGCTGGCAAACGGATGCCGAGCCCGCTGGATCAGCTGCGCGAAGTCGTCAACGCCGTCAAAGTGCCCGTGCAGGCCGTGGGCGGACTCAGCCTGGAGCAGGCCATCCAGTGCCCCAAATACGGTGCCCCGCTGGTGGTGCTCGGCGCTCCGCTGACCATTGATGCCGACGCCTTCAAAACGGCGGACGGTAATCTCGAAGCCTCGCTGCGCATGATTTGCGAGGCCGTGCATGCTCAGGACGTTCCTGCTTTCTAATTCCACTTCTTTCCCAACCCATGAAATCCGCAGCCGTTGTCAATTATGCGCCTGAAAAAGGCTCCGTCGAAGTCCGTGAAATCGAAACACCCACCATCGGCAGCGAGGACGTGCTTCTCGAAGTGGCCAATGTGGGCGTGTGCGGTTCCGACCTCCACCAGTGGACCGCCGACCACTCCTGGCCGGTGAACTACCCCGTCGTGCTTGGCCATGAGTTTGGCGGACGCATCGTGGAAGTAGGCAAGGATGTGGAAGGCTGGAAGGAAGGCGACCGCGTCGTCTCCGAAACCGCCGCCATCATCAGCCCGAACAATCCGATGACGAAGCGCGGCCTTTACAACCTGGACCCGACCCGCAAGGGCTTTGGTTATGGTGTGAACGGAGCGATGACGAAATATGTGCGCGTGCCCAGCCGCATCCTGCACCACGTGCCGGATCAGCTTCCCTTTGAGCAGGCCTGCCTCACCGAGCCCTGCTGCGTAGCCTACAGTGCGGTGGTGAAAAACGCCCGGATAGAGCCCGGCGACCGCGTGGTCGTTCTCGGCCCAGGCACCATCGGCATTCTCTGCGCTGCCATGGCACGCCTCTGCGGTGCCCAAGTTGCCATCGTAGGTCTGCCGCAGGACGCGCATCGTTTGGAAATCGCGAAGCAGTACGGGTGTGAAGTCATCATCGGCGATGCGAAGCCCTGGGCCACCGCCCGTGACGGCCTGGGCTGCGACGGAGTGATCGACGCTGCAGGCGCTAGCATCACGCTGAAAATCGCGCTCGATATCGTGCGCCCCGCAGGCTGGATCAGCAAGGTGGGCTGGGGCCCGCAGCCGCTGGGCTTCAACCTCGATCCGCTGGTGCAGAAAAACATCACCCTTCAGGGCAGCTTCAGCCACAACTGGCCCATCTGGGAGCGCGTCATCGCCCTGCTGAGCAGCGGCCAGTTTGACGTGAAGCCCATCATCGGCGGCGTGTGGCCCGTGACCGAATGGCACGAAGCCTTTGAGAAGATGCACAAGGGCGAAGTGGTGAAGAGCGTGCTGCGTCCGGTGTAATCACCCGCCCTTTATCTCATGAGCATTCGACTCCTGACGGCTTTGGCGCTGTCTGTTTGTAGCTGCATGGCTGCTGCGGAAACGCCAAAGCCTTCGGTATGGATCAGTCCGCCAGGGCAGGACAAGTGCCTGGCGTTTCGGCAGCTTTTTGGGCAGCCGGAGGCATGAAAGGAAACGAGAGCGCATATCGATGTGCTTTTTATCACGGACTTGAACCTGCAGCGCCACTTCAGCGATGACGAGCTGCGCAAGTGGTTCGGCATGTTGAAGGAGTGGAAGCTGCGGCTGGCGATGGAAGTCGGAGCGGTGAAGCCTTGGGGACCAACCGGGGAGAAGTGCTTCAATGCCGAGCGCAAGAACTGGGAGCGGCTGCAAAGCCTGGGTGCCAACCTCTACGCCATCGCGATGGATGAGCCGCTGGTCTGCACCCGTGAGCAGATCCATCAGAACGATGAATATGCGATGAAGGAAACCGCCGCCTATGTCGCGCTGGTGCGCCAGCATTTCCCAGATGTGCTCGTTGGCGACATCGAGGCCTATCCATCTGCCTCTATCGAAGATCACCAGAAATGGATCACCGGGCTGCAGCAGCAGCTTGCCGATAAGAAAGTGCGAGGACTCGACTTTTACCGGCTGGATGTGGACTGGCTGCGTTTCAACGTACAGCAGAAGGGCTCCTGGAAAGAAGTGCGACAGTTGGAGATTTACTGCCGCCAGAAGAAGCTGCCCTTTTCGCTGATCTACTGGGCCTCCGGCTATCCCGGCATGCTGAAGCGCGGGCTGGCAGATGACAGCACGTGGTATACCGCCATCATGCAGCAGGGCTATGACTACGCCGCCGTGGACGGCAGACCGGACCAGATCGTGATCGAGAGCTGGGTGAGCGCGCCCTCCCAATGCCTGCCGGAAACCGGCGAATGGACCTTCACCCGCTCGGTGCTGGACTTTGTGAAGAAGTTCGTGAAATAGCTTGTGTGAAGGGAGGCGGCCCACCGTATTTGCCTCTCTCATCCCATACCAGCCATGAAATCCATTCTTTGCCTCGCCCTGCTTTCCACTGCCGCGTTTGCCGTTGATTATCCACGCGTCATTTTCTCAGATGACTTTGCTGCCGATGGCTTCGGCAAAGCCTGGGGCCACTACAAGAGCTCCAGTGTGGTGAAAGGCGGCGTGCTGGTGGGCATCACCGCGCCGGAGTCCGATCATGCGGCGGTGGATGTGATCCGGATCGCCCCGGAGACGGATCTGGAAGTGTCTGTGAAGTTCCAGTTCGTCAGCGATCAGGCCAAGGGCTTCAACATCTGGCTGGATGACAAGGACTACAAAGGCTCGCACGCAGGGCACATTTGCAGCATCTCGGTGAATCCGAAGGCAGTCGTGGTGGCCGATGCCAAGGCAGGCACCTTCAGCAACGACATTTACACGCGCAAGAAGACGACCCCGCCCACGCTGACCGACGAGGACAAAGCCAACATGCTCAAGTGGACGAAGTCCGTACCCACCACGGTGTCGCTCAAAGAGTGGCACACGCTGACCGTGCGCACCCACGGCGATGTGGTGGAAACCAGCATCGACGGCAAGGTGGTCAGCACCTTCCAGTCTCCCGGCGTCGCGCATGATCACAAGACCGTGGTGAGCATCACCACCAACCGCGTTGACGTGATCTACGACGACTTCAGCATCAAGGGCGTGGCGAAGTAAGCACCCTTACCAGTTTTTGATCCACTTGGCACCGAGGTTCGCATGAGCCTCGGTGTCTTTGCTTTTGGCCATGAGGTTCTTCATGTCCTCCCCGAAAGACCAGAGATCGTAGGTGGCATTGATCGTGTTTTTCTTTTCGGCGTCGGCTTTGATGTATTGAAAGGGACGGCCGAAGGCATCGACAAGGATGTAACTGCCGCCCACCTTGCGCCACATGCCCTCCGGCATGTCCTGGATCATGGCATTTTTGATTTCGTCCGTGCTGACCTGACCATCCGACTGAGAGTTATTATTTCCGGCAGACTGGGCTCCTTTGATGGCATCGCAACCATCGCCCCGCAGCGCCTGATACAGGCATTTGGCAGCGCCGATGCGATAGACCTTTCCCGGCATGATCTCGGCTGTCTCATCCCCATTTACCGGTTCCGGATATTCACCGAAGTGCTCATTATAGCGCTCCAAAGCTGACTCGATCATCTCCTTCGTGCTTTGTGTCACCTGCCGTTTGGAGGAACCTGGATTCCAACTGCCGGCCACCAGCGCCGCAAGAAGGGCGATGATGCTGATGACAACGAGCAGCTCCATCAGTGTAAAACCATGGCCTTTATGGATGATTTTCATGGAAAAATGATAGGCGAAGGCCGTGATTTGCCCAAGCTTTAAATCGCTGACGCATTTCACACAGACTTTGTCGTGGAACTGAAGTGGGCACCTCCGTTATGCTCACCCAGCCATGAATCCCAGCCCAACCAGCAGTGACAGCCATTCCCGGCGTGCCTTCGTGAAGGCGTCTGCCGTCGCAGCGGTGGTGCCGATGGCTTCCGCCCGGCAGGCGGCTGCGAAGACACCTATGCGGGAGATCGAGACCGATGTGCTGGTGTGCGGTGGTGGCTGCGCGGGAACGGCTGCGGCGCTGAGCGCGGCACGGAATGGCGCGAAGACGCTGCTGGTGGAAAAAGCCCCCTTTGCGGGCGGCATCATCACCAGCGTGGGCCTGCCTTATTTTGATGGCATTGCGGACATCAAGACGCACCGCGTGGTGGTGCGTGGCATCGCGCTGGAACTGCTGGCAAAGACGGGCGTGTGCAAGGCGGATGCGAAGGAGATCAAGCCGCACAACCCCACGATACCGAACACCTTTGAGTTCAAGGTGCTGCTGGACCGCGAACTGCAGGCCTGCGGCGACAGGCTTACCGTGCTTTTCAATTCCTTCGCCTGCGATGCGGAGTCCTCCAATGGCCGCATCAACTCGGTGGTGATTGCCAACAAGGACGGGCTGGTCCGCATCAGGCCCAAGGTGGTGATCGACTGCACCGGCGACGCCGATGTGGCCGCCTGGGCAGGCGCACCGACTGAACAGAGTGCCGAGGTGCAGCCTCTGACATTGCATTTCCGCATCGGCAAAGTGCAGAAGGTGGCGGATATCGGCAAACTTTGCCGCGCTGCACTGGTGAAGGCGCAAGAGCTTGGCGACCTGCCGCATTTTTATGGCCCGGGCGTGATGTTCATGTATGCCAACGATGAGATCTACATCCACGGCGTGCGCGTGCCGGCCAACCCGACCGACGCCGCCGACCTGAGCCGTGCTGAGATGCAGGGGCGTGCCGATGCGCTGGCCATGCATCGTGCATGGAAGCGCGACATCCCCGCTTTTGCGGACTCCTATTTCCTCGAAGCGTATCCGTGGATCGGCGTGCGCGAGTCGCGCCGCCTGATCGGCCAGCATGTGCTGAATGAGAAGGAAGTCATGCAGGGCCGCCGGTTTGACGACGCCATCGCCACCGGCTGCTGGTATCTGGATCTGCACCCGAACAAAACCGTGGTGGGCAGCGCGAATGATTTTAACCCGGAGAAGGTGCAGCCCGGGCCCTATGACATCCCCTACCGCTCGCTGGTGCCGCAGAAGATCGAAAATCTGCTCGTGGCAGGCCGCTGCCACAGCGCCACCCGGGGTGCGCATGCCTCCACCCGCGTGACCGTGACCGCCATGGCCCTGGGAGAGGCGGCAGGATGTGCTGCCGCCATGAGTTTGACCGAGAAAACCGCCGTCGCCTCGCTGAATGGTCAGCGTGTGCGCGAAGCGCTCGCCCGGCAGAACGCCGGACCCTTTACTGATTCTTAAAAACAACATGTCCCGTCTTCAAAACAAAGTCATCATCGTCACCGGCAGTGTCACCGGCATCGGCAAGGCCATCGCCAAACGCTGCGTCGCCGAAGGCGCCAAAGTCATCATCCATGGCCTGGAACAGGATCTGGGAGAGCAGACCGTGGCCGAACTCGGCGCGGAAAACGCCACCCTCGTCATCGTGGATCTGGCGGACGAGGCGGCCCCGCAGATGCTGGTGGATGCCGCGCTGAAGGCGTTCGGCAAACTGGATGCCGTGGTAAACAACGCCGCGCAGGTGGGCACGGGCAACATCCAGACCACGGACGGCGCGTGGTTCCGCCGCATGCTGGAGATCAACTGCGTGGTGCCCTACCTGATCACCCGTGCTGCATTGCCGCATCTGAGCGCAACGCATGGCAGCATCATCAACATCGGCAGCGTGAACGCCTACAGCGGCGAGCCCAACCTGATGCCCTACAGCGTGAGCAAAGGCGCGCTGATGACCCTGACCCGCAACCTGGGCGACACGCTGATGCGTGAAAACGGCGTGCGCGTAAATCAGATCAATCCCGGCTGGGTGCTCACCGAAAACGAGGCCAAGCGCAAACGTGAGCACGGCCTTCGCGAAGACTGGTATTCCGACCTGCCCAAGGTGTATGCTCCCGCTGGCCGCATCCTCTGGCCGGATGAGATCGCCGCGTGTGCCGCGTGGCTGCTGGCCGACGAGTGCGGCCCAATCAGCGGCCAGGTCTTTGATCTGGAGCAGCATCCCTTCATCGGTCGCAATCCGCCCAAAGACGCCTCCACCATTCCTTCCAAATAACACCCCAACATGCCAAAACTCGCCGCCTTCCCCAAAGCCTTCATGCAGGCCCTCTGCAAAGAAGGAACCATGACTGTCTCCGAATGGATCCAGCTCGCCTCCAAGCTCGATGTGCAGGGCCTGGAATGGTATGCCGGATTTCTGGAAATGGCCGATGAGAGCAACTGGCCACGCTTCCGGAAGGAAGTGGAGGACACCGGCAAAGTGATTCCGATGATGTGCTGCTCTCCCGACTTCACGCACCCGGACGCCGCCTTCCGCGACAAAGAAATAGCGAAGCAAAAACGATGGATCGATATGACGCACACTCTCGGCGGTTCCTACTGCCGCGTGCTCAGCGGACAACGGCGTCCTGAACTGACGCTGGATGAGGGGGTGAAACTCGCCGCTGAGTCCATCTACGCTTGTCTTCCGTATGCGCAGGAGCGCGGCATCACGCTGATCATCGAGAACCACTACAAGGACGACTTCTGGGAGTATCCCGAATTTGCCCAGAAGATGGATGTTTTCTGCAAGCTGGTGGAGGCGGTGAATCACCCGAACTTCGGTGTGAACTATGACCCTTCCAACACCTACCTCGCGGGTGAGGATCCGATTGAGCTGCTGAAGCGTGTCTCGCACCGAGTCGTGACGATGCATGCGAGCGACCGCTATCTGGCGGAAGGCACCATCGAAGACCTGCGCAAGGAAGAAGGCGGTGCGATGGGCTACGCCAAGCGATTGCGCCATGGCGAGATCGGCAAAGGATTGAATGATTACGACGCCATTTTCTCCGAGCTGAAGAGCAAAGGCTTCGACAACTGGATCAGCATTGAAGACGGCGTGGATGGCATGGAGCAGCTAGCCCGCAGTGTGGAATTCCTGAAGAAGAAGATCGCCCAGCACTGGCCGCAGTAGGCGGAGTTTTCGCATCCCCCTTTCATTTATGAAAACAAAAACAACCCATCTTCTGGGAGGCTGCTCCCTGCTTGTTGGCATGGCGGACAGCGCATTCATTTCCCCCATGAAAAACATCGTCTTTCTCGGAATCCTGGCGTTCGCCACATTTTCACGCGCTGAGAGTCTTCTTCGGCCAGTTCTGCAGTCCTTCGTGGACAAGCATATTGCTCCCGGCGTGGTCACGCTGGTTGCCAACAAGGAGCGTGTGCTCGATCTCGAAGCGGAGGGTTATGCAAGCCTCGCGAACAAGACGCCCATGCGCAAAGACGCGATGTTTTGGATCGCTTCGATGAGCAAGTCGCTCACCGGCACTGCGCTGATGATGCTCGTCGATGAAGGCAAGGTGAGCCTGGATGATCCGGTGGAGAAGCATCTGCCCGAATTCAAAGGACAGCAGGTGAAGGATGCGGATGGTGTTTTGCATCTGCCGATGCACCCGATCACGGTTCGCGAGATCATGAACCACACCAGCGGGCTCGTGCTGGCGAACGAGAAGTCACTGAAGAAAACGCAGTCGCTGAAGGAAAATGTGACCTTCATTGCGGCCCTGCCGCTGCGCCAGGAGCCGGGCACCAAATACGAATACAACAACTGCGGCATCGACACCGGGGGACGCATCATCGAGGTGGTCAGCGGCATGAGTTATTCGGACTTCATGCAGAAGCGTCTATTTGATCCACTGGGCATGAAAGACACGACCTTCTGGCCCAATGAGGAGCAGGCTTCACGTCTGGCCCACACTGCGCGCATGACGGCAGACAAGAAGGCACTGGAGGAGATCAAGCAGGACAAGGATATCGAACAGCGTGTCATCGACAAATGGAGCGAAGGCGTTCATGTGCCGCATGCGCTCACCGCTGACATGGGGGCCGGCGTGGCCTTCAACTATGCGAAACATTATGGCGAGCCTGCCGGAGGTTTTTACTCCACCGCGTCCGACATCGGCACATTCTGCCGGATGTTACTCAATGGCGGCGAGCTGGACGGCAGGCGCTATCTCTCCGAGCAGGCGGTGAAACAGATGTCCGGCATTCAGACGGGCGATGTGCCCGTAAGCCCGCAGGAGGCCTATGGCGTCGGATGGTCAGTCAAAATCAAAGATGACGAAGGCCCCAGCATCGGCAGCTTCGGCCACCGGGGCGCTCGCCGCACCGCCATGTGGATCGACCCTAAAAATGAACTGGTCATGGTGATTCTGGTGGAACGTTTTGACATGACTGGTGAAGAGCAAAAGATCATGTACGGCGGCTTCATGAAAGCCGCTGTCATGGCATATCGAATCAAACCATGAAGACCCTGCCCATGCTTGTCGGCGCTCTGCTCGCCGGGATGGTATCACTTGTCGGTGCGGCGAGTGCCACGAAGCCGAACATCCTCTGGATCATCGCCGAGGACGCGTGCAAGGATTTTGGCTGTTACGGAGTCGAAGCGGCGCACACGCCCAATATTGACCGTCTGGCGTCGGAATCGTGCCTGTTTCGCAATGCGTTTGCCACCGGACCGGTGTGCTCCACTTCGCGATCGGCCTTCATGACGGGTCTGTACCAGACACGTATCGGGGCGCAGAATCATCGCAGCCACCGCAGCCGTGAGTTCAAGCGTCCCGAAGGGGTGAGGCTGATCACCGAGCGGCTGCGCGAGGCCGGCTACTTCACGGCCAATGTCCGTGCGCTGCCATCAGAACTCGGTTTCAACGGCGCGGGCAAGACTGACTGGAACTTCTTTGATGACGGCAAGGCCTTTGACAGCGCGAAGTGGAGTGATCTGAAAACACACCAGCCGTTCTACGCGCAGGTGAATCTCCACGAAACACACCGCCCCTATTACCGCGCCGCTAAAAATCCCACCGAGCCTGCAAAGGTCAAACTCCCGCCTTATCTCGCCGATGATCCGATCATTCGCGCCGATTGGGCGGCGTATCTCGATGAAGTCGCCGTGCTGGATGAGAGGGTCGGCGCATTGCTGCGCCTGCTCGACCGCGAAGGCATGAGAGAGAACACGGTGGTGTTCTTTTTCTCCGACCACGGGCGTGAGGATTTTCGCGGCAAGTATTTCCCATCGGAGCAGGGATTTGAAGTTCCGCTCATGGTGCGCTGGCCTGCGTTATTGAAACCCGGCAGCACCAACGATGCCCTCGTCTCTCTGCTTGATGTCCACGCCAGTTCCCTGTCACTGGCAGGCGTCAATGCCGCAGGCCTTGACGGCATGCCGTTCTTCGGGCCGGAGGCGAAGAAGCGTGAGTTCATCTTCGGCGCGCGTGACCGGATCGACGACACCCTGGATCGCGTACGCACTGTGCGTGACACACGCTTTAAACTTGTCCGCAATTACGAGCCGCAGCGCCCTTACCTCCAGCGCATGGCCTATGCAGAGGTGTCCAATCCCACCCACAACCGCATGCGGCAGCTTTTTGCCGAGGGAAAACTCACAGCCGACCAGGCCAAATTCATGGCCTCGAACCGGCCTGCTGAAGAGCTCTACGATCTTCAGAGCGACCCTTTTGAACTGCAAAACCTCATCGGCGATCCTTCTCTGCAACCCACACTCACGCGACTGCGCCAGCAGCTCGACGCGTGGATCAGCGACACGAAGGATCAGGGAGCCATTCCCGAAGATCCAAAGACCGTGGAGGAGGAGCTGACACGTAACGCGAAGGGCGAACAGAAGCTGCGTGCTGAATTCGGACTCGGTCCTAATGACGTGCTGTTGAAGACTTTGGATCAACCCATCAAAAAGCCATGAGCCAGTGGAGTCGTTCGCGCCTTGCCGCCTCTCCGAACTGCGGCAAGGAAGGCGATTGCGAAATTCGAAAAGTTAGACACTTCATTGATCCAGCCATGAAAAGCATCCTGCTCCATCTAAGTTCCTGCCTTGTTCTGATCACCACTTCACTGCATGCGCAGGAGCCTGAACGCATCCGCGATGTCATTTACACCAAGCATGACGGTGTGGCGCTGACGATGGATGTGTTCAAACCCGCCAAGCCCAACGGCGCTGGCATCATCAAAATCATCAGCGGCGGATGGAAGTCGAACCACAACGGCATCAGCGACGGAGGGTGGCCCAAGACGGGGTACACGACGTTTGTGGTCGTGCATGGTACACAGCCGAGGTTTCAGGTGGAGGAGATCGTGGCAGATCTGAACCGTGCGGTGCGCTTTGTGCGTGCACATGCGGCGGAGTATGGCGTGGACCCGAAGAAGCTCGGCGTCACGGGTGGCAGCGCGGGCGGACACCTGAGCCTGATGCTGGCAACGCGTGGCGGCCCGGGCGATGCGAAGGCGGCCGATCCCGTCGACCGTGAAAGCAGCGCTGTGAATGCTGTGGCGTGCTTCTACCCGCCCACCGATTACCTCAACTGGTTCGAGCCTGGAGACAATGCCGTGGGCATCGGCAAGCTCGCGGCTTATGCAGGGGCGTTTGGTCCCAAAGCGGCAACGGAAGAAGGTCGTGCGGCCTTGGGCAAGGAACTGTCCCCGATCTACTGGGTGCACAAAGGGCAGCCGCCCATTTACATTGTGCATGGCGATGCCGATCCACAGGTATCGATCACGCAGTCGGAACGTTTTCTGAAGCGCTGCCATGAGGAAGGCGTGGTGTGTGAGCTCGTCATCCGCCAGGGCGCGGGCCACGGGGGCTGGCAGGAAATGCCGCAGGACACCGAGCGCATGACAGAGTGGTTTGACCTCCAGCTTCTCGGCAAGCAGCCCGCCAAGGCGTTCACGCTGGATGTTTCTTCCCTGCCCAGCACTCCGGTGCAGAAGGTGAAAAAGCCCTGATTCAGCACACTTCACACGCACTTGATCATGAAAACATTCCTCTGCCTGCTTTCGCTTGCATCCACGGCATGGGCCGATGATTCGGCGACACTCACCGCCCTGCTCGTCAAAGGTGGCGTGGTGACAATTCCGGCCGGGGAATATCATCTCGATGGTGCCAAGCCGTTGCCGCTGTCATCAAACATGACGGTATTTGCGCATGGGGCCCGGTTCATCCTGCCGGAGACGCTGCCGGACAAGGCTCGGGTGGTGATGTTTGCGGGGCAGGACATCACGCATTTCACGTGGCATGGCGGGGAGTTCATCGGGCATGTGTTTGATCCAGCACAGAAGGAAAACCTGTGGGATCCCAATGCGAACACGAAGGGCATCGAGATTACCACGACGAAGGAAGGCGGCACGCATGACATCCTCTTTCGCGAGGTAAAATCTAACGGCATGGCCGGGGCGGTGATCGGCGTGCATGGGCTGGCCGGTAAAAGCAGCGAGAGCGAAGTGACGGCCTACGCCGAGCGCGTGGCGGTGGAAAGCTGCACGCTGCTGCGCAGTGGCAAGTTCATGTGGGACTACGGGTACCTTTGGCAGATCATGACCTGGCCTGAGTCGTATGAGGTCTGGGAAGTGGAGCGCGCGAAGAAGTATTTCCGCACGGACATGCTGCGGGAAGTCACCCTGAAGAATGGAGATGACCGCGTGCTCTTTGACAACAGCGTGAAGCCCTTTGCGGTAAGCCAGACCGATGAACCCAAAGAGGCGCTGACGTTTCTTGGTGAGCATCTTCCCAAGAACCTTGTGCGTGGTCTTCAGTATTTTGTGGTCGAGTCCACGCCTGAGTTCATCAAGATCGCCGATCAGCCAAAGGGCGTGCCGATTCGTTTTGAAACAGACGGCAGCGGCAGCCTGGCCTACAGCCTCAGCGCCACCTACCTCTCCGCCTACGCACCCACTGGCAGCGGTCCGGGCAAGGGTGGCTTTGACATTGTAGGAGCCAAGGATGTCCGCGTCACCGGCTGCCAGCTCAGCGCGATCGGCGACACCATGCACATTCAGCGCAGCAGAAATGTGATTTTTTCCAACAACCACATCCTAGGCAGCCGTATGGGTGCCTTCTTTCTGGCGGAATACTGTCAGAACGCCACGATCAGCGGCAATCTCGTCGATGGCACCAATGGCTCACGCGTGGTGAGTGTGGAAAAGAGCTGCACAGATGTGACGATGACGGGCAACACCTTTCGCAATGGCGGGCGCGGCGCGTGGATCAATCAGCCGGTCAATTTCATCATGACCGGCAATGTCTTCGTCAACAACACCACCAAGAACGAAGCTGACATGCGGCGTGGCCGCATCTCCTACCACACCGCAAAGCCGGGGCAGTTTCCGGAGCTCTACTTCACGATCTATGATCCTGCGGCGAGCTACGGCCCCATCGTTGTACGCGACAACATTTTCATTGTCGGTGATTCAGCACCCGAAGAGGCCGTCACCTTCGCGCCCAACGGCCACGACCTGCAATTTTCCGGCAACACGTTTCAAAACAAGTCTGCCAAAATCGTCGTCGATCCAAGCTGCAAAAACGCGCTCATTGAAAACAATGCGGGAGCGGTGACGGTGAGCAAGCCGGTGGATTTCAATCACGGACGGCGCTGAGAACCACGCTCGAAATCCATTCGAAAGACAGGGATGACCTGTGCTATAGAAAGCCTCATGCCTCTCACCCGCATTTACCTGATCCGTCACGGCGCCACCATCCTGACAGCCGAAGACCGTTTTGCCGGCGCCACCAATGTGCCGTTGTCTGATGAAGGCCGCTCGCAGGCTGGACACCTGGCCCAGCGGCTCAAGGGGCTGCCTGTGACGGCCGTTTACGCCTCACCTCTCGACCGCACGATGGAAACGGCACGCATTCTGGCCGAACCGTTTTCGCTGGCGGTAAATCCGAGTGACGGATTGCGTGAAATTTCGCATGGCCACTGGGAGCAAATGACACGCGCCGAGGTGGAGCAGCGGTTTCCCGCCGAAGCGGCAGCGTGGGACGAAGATCCCTTCACGTTTTCACCCTCGGGCGGAGAAAGTGGTCTCGCGGTGACCGCACGCGCCCTGCCGGCCTTCATGGACATTGTCAGACAGCACGAAGGAGAGTCGGTGGTTGTCGTCTCGCACAAGGCGACGATCCGCCTGCTGCTCAGCTCCCTGCTGGGATTTGATCCGCGCCGGTATCGGGACAATCTGGATCAGAATCCAGCGGCCTTGAATGTCGTGGACTTCAAAGACCCGGTGCGCGCGCGTTTGATGCTGTTCAACGACACCTCACACTACTCCGAGGCTACCTTGATCAAACCGGACGCGCCAAAGGCCTGTCTGTCGAGCTGGTGGGCGAAATAAAGAGCGCGGCTATTTCTTGGGAGCCGTGGCCTTAAATTCCGTCAGCAGCGCCTGCACCTTCTTGCGCAATTCGATCGCTTCAGGGCTTTTGCGATCCATCGCCTGATATTTGGCGTTCAGGGTCTTGATTTCAGTGGCCAACGCACGGCGCGCCTCCAACTCCTTGCCCGCCTGGGTGGGTGGCGGGGCGGCTTCCACGTCATTCCAGTCATCGGTGCGGAAGATGGAGGCGGGCAGGTCGTCACTGTTGACGAGATTGGCCCCTTCCGGATTTGCCGCCCAGGCGTAGCGCACGGCCACCGGCTGCTTTACTTCGGCACTGCTCACGACCACGGCATCCTTGCCGTCGATTTTCGCATCCGCCCAGTGCCAGACGTGATCTTCCCCGGCGATTTCGAATCGCTTGAGGGCCGCTCCATCCCGTGATTTCAAGCCTTTGCCGACATGATCAAAGGTCACACGCACAGCGCCATCTTTGACTTCACTCGATTTGAAAAGCGGGCTGCTGTAAACCAGTTCGCGCCCGTAGTCTTTTGCCAGCGCCCAGAGTGCAAGCCGCTGCCCCGGCGTCATTTTATCCTTGGGATGGATGTCGCTGACCTCGCCCACATCATTGATGACGGCCATGCCGGTCTTCGGCGTGGAAACCAGAATGTGGCGCATGCGATCCTGCAGCAGCGCCCATGGATCCGGTGTGCCGGGTGTGGTGGATGGCGCATGAAAGTTGGCCAGTTGCACAAAGTAGAATGAGAAGTCGTCACCCCAGCGCTTGCGCCAGTCGCGGATCATGAGAGGCAGCGTCTGATCATACGGCACGGCTCCGGCTTTCGCATTGCCTTCGCCCTGATACCAGATGGCCCCACGCATGGTGTATCCGGCGAAGGGATTGATCATCGCATTGAACAGCACCCCTGGCCTGCCTTCGGTTTCCAGCGGCGGCTTGGGTTCGGCTGGCTTTTTGGGCAGCCGCTTGCGCTCCTCGGCGGATTTGCCCTTCGCGGCAGCCATCGTCGCCTTCCATTTTTCCAACTGGGTTTCGTAGTTCGCCCTGGCTTTGACGGGATCATACGCGGCGGCCTCGGCCATCAATTTGTCCACGAGTTCCTTGGTGCCCGGCAGCGTGTTCAGCGCCTCGCGGCTGGTGAAGGTCTCCACCGGCTTGCCACCCCAGCAGGTCTTGAGCACTCCGACCGGCACGCCGAGTTCCTGATGCAATTTCAACGCAAAGAAAAAAGCGACCGCCGAAAATCCCGGCACCGTTTCGGGAGTACACAGCGCCCACTCGCCCTCAATGTCCGCCTGCGGCTTCTCCGCGGTCACCAGCGGTGCATTGAACATGCGCAGGCCCGGGTGGCTGGCCTTGGTCATCAGCTCCGCGTAGGCAGGCGACCGGTTCATGGTGTAGAACATGTTGGATTGTCCCGAAGCGAGCCATACCTCCCCAACGAGCACATCCTTGATCGTCACGCTGTCCATCCCCGCTTTGATCGTCAGTTCTGCGCCCATTGCATCGGCTGCGCCTGTGGGAATCGCTGCGCGCCAGCGGCCTTGGTCATTGCTCATGGCAGTGGCAGTCTTGCCTTTAAAACTGACCGTCACTTCGGATTTTGGTGCCGCTGTGCCCCAGACCGCCGCCTCACGCTCGCGCTGCAGCACCATGTGATCGCTGAAAAAATGGGGCAGCGAGAGCTCGGCCAGCAGATTGGCAGGCAGCCCCAGGCAAAAGACGATGGCAAAAAAGCGCGAGAGAGATTTCATGGTGATTGAGTCGAGTGAGAACGAGCTGAAAGCCCCCGCCTATCGCGAAGATCGTTGCGAATTCGCGCCGCATCCCGACAGTCCCATTCCAATGAACGACACCCTCCTGCGTGACACTGAACGCTTTCTCCATGAGCAGATCCCGCTCACGCAAGCCGTGGGCGTGAAGCTGGAAAGCTACGATGGCGCACAGCTTGTCGTGACAGCGCCATTGGAGCCGAACCACAATCACCTCGGCACCGCATTCGGCGGAAGTCTCAGCGCCCTGACCACCCTGACCGGCTACGCGATGCTCTGGCTCCAGCTCGGCGACCGCCATGCTCACATCGTCATCCGCGAGAGCTCGATCCGCTACAAGCGGCCCGTGCGGGGAACGCTGCGAGCGGTGTGTGCTCGACCGGACGATACCTCACTCGAAGCTTTCAAGACGACATTCCAAAGCACCGGCAAAGCGCACCTCAAACTTCAGGTGCAAGTCGTTCACGCAGATCAAGTCTGTGTGATCTTCGAAGGTGACTTCGTGGCTCTCCGATGACGACCGCCACCGATCACCTGGCCTTCGCCGCGCCCATGTCCACGAGTTCGACACGGCGGTTTTTCGCGCGGCCTTCTTCGGTGGCATTCGTGGCCACGGGAGAGGCGAAAGAAATCCCCACGGGGAAGAGGCGTTCTTTGGAGATGCCCTTGCCTGCCAGATTGGCGACCACGGAGTCTGCGCGTCGCTGAGAAAGGCTGCGATTGTACTCAAAGCTGCCTTCCGTATCGGTGTGGCCGACGACCAGCACGCGCAGGTCTGGTTTTTCCTGGAGCAGCTTGGTGATCTCTGCCAGCGTCGCTTCGGAGTCGGGGCGGATCGTGGCTTTGTCTGTGTCAAACAGGATGCCGTAGAGAGCCACCTTGCCGTTGAGGGCAATCTGGCTGGCCATCTCCGCCGCCTTTACCAGCACCATCTTCTGCTCCATTGGCTTCACCTCACAGATGTCCACGCGAATGAGGGTGCTTTTCTCCGGCACCTTCAGCGAGGCAGCAGTCCAGGACGCTTCGAACGACCAGACGGAACAGAACACATCCCCTTCAGGACGCGCCAGGCGGGTGGCCAGGTAATGGGACTTGGTCTTGTCAGGGCCCTGCATGGCCATGATCTGCGGATGATCCTGGTTCGTGTTCTCCGGCGTCATGCCATAGACTTCCATCGCGAGGTTGTTGCCCTTGTTTTTTTCAATCTCTTCGCCCGAGGCACGGAAGAGAATCTCAAAGCCTTTTTCCTTCAGCTCATTCTCATACTGGCGCACGCCTTCCAGGGTGCCGATGCCTGCCGGAAGATTGTAAAACAGCGTGGTCTTGCGCCCTTCGACCTCCACACTTTTAAAGGGCTTCATCTTTCCTTCATTGTAATCAAAGACGATGCACTCCAGCGCCATCTTCAGTGCGTCGTAGTTCTTCTGTTCATACGCCACCAGGGTCGAGCCTTCGTAGCGCTTGAGCAGCGGATGATCCTTGCCGCCCTTCACATCCGCGGCGGATGAGACTCCCGCGCACAAACCCCAGACAAATACGACGATTATCAAAGCAGGATGCAGAATCTTCATATGCTGAAAATGAACCCACTGCGCGGCCAAGCAAGCAACTCCTTGGATGGAACACCGAATCTTTTGAGGTGCCGGCCTCGATTCGCACCTGTGCATGGAATGCGCCCCGACCCTCCAAACTTGCAAGAACGCCGCGCTGAGTCCGTTCAAACGCCCCCATGATTCGCCAGACACTCCTCTCCCTTTTTATCGGCACGGCCTCGCTGGCTGTCGCTGGTCAAACTCTGCCCGAAAGCGCCAAAGTCGGCCAGTTCTACGCCGGCTGCCAGGCCTACACTTTCAAAGCCTTTGATCTGATGACGGCGCTCGAAAAGATCGCCGCCTGCGGTGGCAAGACGGTGGAGTTCTTTCCCGGCCATTTGATGTCCAAGGACGATCCGAAATCCAAGTTTGACCACAACACCACCGCCGAACAGCGCGCACCGGTGAAGGCCAAGCTCAAGGAACTGGGCCTCACGCCCGTGGGTTATGGCGTGGTGCGCCTTCTCAACAATGAAGAGGAGTGCCGCAAGATCTTCGACTTCTGCAAGGACATGGGCGTGGGCATTGTGGTCAGCGAGCCCGCCGAAGACGCCTTCGACCTCATCGAAAAGCTGGTGAAGGAATACGACATCAAGATGGCGATCCACAACCATCCGAAGAAGCCGCTGGACCGCAGCTACCGCTACTGGGATCCTGAGTATGTGCTCAGCATGGTGAAGGATCGCGATCCGCGCATGGGCTCCTGCGCCGACATCGGTCACTGGGTGCGCTCCGGCGTGAAGCCCACCGATGCCATCAAGATTCTCAAAGGCCGCATCTTCGACAGCCACATCAAGGACCTCGACGCCTTCGGCGTGCGCGAGGCCAAGGACATGGTCTGGGGCACCGGCCAGTCGGACATCCCCGCCGTGCTGAACCTCTATGCCGAGCAGGGCTTCATGGGCCCGCTGGATGCCGAATGGGAAAAGGACTGGGAAACCAGCCAGCCTGACGTGACCAAGTGCCTGGAGTTCGTGAAGAACTTCAAGCCCACGACCACGAAGTAACCACCGCTCATCTGTCAAAATCCACAGCGCCGGAGGATCACGCATCCTTCGGCGCTTTTCTTTGGGGTCACGGCGTCGTCACTTTCACCTCATCGACCCAGAGCTTTCTGCCCAGACCGACGAGGTAAACCAGCCGCGACTTCGCCACGTCAAACACCGTGCCTTTCGCCTCCAGTTTCTGCGCATCGTTTACCGTCACCGTCACTTGATTGCCTCGGAGAGCCACATCCAGCTTGATCCATTCGCCGGGGCGGGCCTGCAAAGGCACACTGGCGAGACGCTCGGTGCGGTAGTAGGTCGGATCGGCCAGTTGCTCTGGCGTGGGCGGCGGCACTTTCTTGCCTTCCTTGGCCAGCGCGGCGCGCAGTTTCCCGTGCTCGATGTGAGACTGCGGTGAGCCGCGATCCTGCGCAATGGCCAGCGTATTGCCATAGATGGACACCCGCAGCAGATGCGCGGAGCCACCAAAGGCGGACTCGCCATCGACAAGGATCAGGCAGTTGCCTTTTTCATCCAGCTTCACCTTGCAGCTCAGGTCCAGATCGCGGCCTGACAGCGGAGCAAAGACCGCCGGCCCATGGTCGTCATTCTTGGCACACTCGCCTTGCAGAGCGCCATCCACCACCGTCCATGAATTGGCACGGCCACCCGTGGTCCAGCCCTTGGGCAGTGTGGAGGCGGAGAAATCTTCGTGGATCAATTCGCCGGCAAAGGTGGAGGTGCAGAAGAGCAGAGGGAGAAAGAGAAGGCGCATCCATCCGAAACGGTGCAATCACAGGTCCTGTTGCGTCCGGCTTTTGAATAGACCACCGCCGCCGCTTCCGGCATTGACCGGGCTTCGTCCTCCGTCATGATTCACCGCATGAACAACCGCTCACGGCTCGTCTCGCTCCTTCTGCTTTTCTCTTTCACCCTGTCCGCACGTGCGGATCAGTTTGTGCTGTTCGACGTCACCTTTACCTTCACGCAGGAGGACGCGCTCAATTCAAAGCCCAGCCAGTCGCACTACTATGTGAAGAGCGACAGGCTGAATCCGCAGCGCCCCAAGGACTGGACTTCTCCCGTGGACTACCGCAACGGCACTGTGCATCTGCGCCTGGAGGTTCTCGAAAAGCCTGCGGGTGACCAGCCCACCTCATGGAGTGTCTGCTACATTCCCAACAAGGGGCAGAACCACGGCTACGGCTGCATCGGCACCGGGGCCTACACAACCACAGGTGTGCATGAGAAGGACCTCTCCATGACCAACTTCTGGCAGAACAACGACATCCTCTGGGACCAAGGCATCAAGGAGATGCACCTCGTGCTGAAAGACGACCACAATCTGCATGCCCACAAGCGGACCGATCCCGAGAAGTTCTTTCCCACCAAGGTGCGCATGACGCTCATCCAGGTGTCCAAGGGCGCCACCTACGATCCGAAGCAGGTGCCTGGTCTTCCTTGAACAGAACTGGCAGCTCTCACAGCAACTGCCTGCGGCGGCGGAAGAGTGCGCAGCCCATGGCCAGCAGCAGAAGCATGGCGCGGCTGGGCTCCGGCACCACGACAAGGATGGAGCCATCGGTGAGGAAGCTGCTCACATCCCAGTACAACCCGAGTGTGCTGAGATCTGGCAGATCAAACTGCAGGGCGTTGTCCTGGCTGCCATTGCGCACCAAGGTTCCGACATCAAACGTGCCGCTGATCACACCGCTCCAGTCCAGCAGGTCGTATTTGCTGCCAGCTACAAAGGCCGTGCTGAAATCGGTACCCGTGAGAGAGGTGGTGACGCTCACCTTCCCATCCAGGGTGAGTCCGCCAGCATTAAGTACAATGATTCGGTCATTGAGGGAGACACCTTCGATCTGAAAGACCGCGGCACCGCCGTTGGTCAGGTTCAGACTGCCGACACTCAATGTGCCGACTGAGGTTCCTCCCGCGTCTCCGGGTTGAATGAGCCCAGAAGTCACTGTGACAGCACCGCTGATCATACCACTTCCTGCCAGTATGGCCGTGGCCCCATTCACAGAGACAGCGCTGCCGGACGCTGTGGATCCCAGTCCCGCAACTCCCACCTGCAACGTGCCCTGGCTCACCGTCGTGGTCCCGGTGTAGGTGTTCGCACCCGACAGGGTTTGTACGCCGGTCCCAACTTTGATGAGAATGAGCGCTCCGCCGCCAGAACCATCCTGGATGACACCGCTGAAATTCTGAGAGGAGTTGTCGCCGCCGACCGTCAGCATGGCGGTCGTGGCGTTGGCGTTTTCCACGGTTCCTGATGTGGAGCCTGCCAGAGAACCCAGCGCATTGCTTTTGCCCGCAAGGCGCAAGGTGCCGTCCACAGTTGCTGCGGAATTAACGCCAAAGGCGCTGGTACTGCCGGCGACGAGTGTGCCGCCGTAGTTGACGACAGTGGCACCCGTGTAGGTGTTGGTGCCGCTCAGAGTGAGCGTACCGGCACCTGTTTTCGTCATTCCGCCGGAAGTGTTCGCCACCAGCACAGCGGCGTCCAGCACCGCCCCCGTTCCACCACCGCCTGTCAGCGTGACTGTTGGCGTGCCAGTATAGCCGGTGCCAGGGCTGGTGATGGTGATGCTGGCGATTTTGAAGGTGCCATTTCCTGTGCCGTCATCCACCATGTTTGCAACGGCCGTGGCACCCGAACCAGTGCCGCTGATGGAAACGTACGGAGCCCCGACATAACCGCTGCCACCATTGGTGACGGCAATCGTCGCCACACCGCTGCCGGCAGGTGCCAGCAGCGACTGACCAATGGTGAGCGACTGACCATTCGTATCCACCGTGAGGCCGCCTGCGAAGACATTGGCAGTGGTGAGGCCGGTGAGAAAGGTTGAGCTGGCAGAGGCCGCAGCCTTGAGGACTCCGCCGTTGAAATTGATGATGCTGATGGCACTGGCATTGCCCCGCGTGATCTGCTTCGTCGCGTAAGTTCCCCCGTTCAGATTGAGAATGCCGGTGTCACCCGCGCCTATGGTGAGAATGGTCGAGCCATTGATGGTGACCAGGGCGCTGCCAGCGATGGTTTCCTCACCCCGGATGCCGCCGGAGCTGCCAGCACTGCTGTTGTAACCAATGCGGTTGGAGATCGCCGTAATCGTCCCCCCTGTTAGATAGGCCACGCCATTGGAATTTACAAAATTCCCCGTGCCATTGGCGCCCACTTCCAAGCCAGCGGCATAATTGATGTTCACTGTGCCACCCGTTTGATAGAGAAGACCTGTGGAGTAGGAGCCACCACCGCCGATACGGAAGCGTACGTTGCTTCCCCCCGTGTCATTGATGGTCCCGCCGCTCATGCTGTAGAACCCGTACGATCCGGCAACAGCCGAGCCACCGAGCCCCAGGTTGAGGTTGTTATTCAGCAGCACATCACCCCCGGACTGATAGACGGCGCCAGAGCTGCCTGCTGCCCCGCCCACACCAATGCCCATGCTTGTGCCTGTGAGGTTTGCTCCTGCAAGAATATTGGCAATGCCGATCGAGTTGGACCCGCCCGCGATATTGATCGCTCCATAATTGCTGCCGGAAAGATTGGCCGTGGCGACGGTGCCGGTGCTCGCCACGCTGACCGCGCCCGTGTAGCTGCCGGTAAGATTAGCCGTGCCGGCAGTGATTGTCAGAGTCCCGGTCGTGGTGCTGGCACCTGCCAGGGTCAGCGTTCCGATTCCACTTTTGGTCACGGCTCCGGTTCCACTGATGCCGCCCGAAATCAACGTGTTCCCCGACCCCGTGCTCGTCAGTGTCACCGAGCCGCTCACCAGTCCGCCGATGGTCAGCAGGTTGCTGCTGTTGTTGGTCCACGTTTGCGAGACTCCCAGAGTTATCGGCGCGTTCAGCGTCACAGCCCCCGCACCGCTGTTCACGGTGATACCTGCGGACGTGGCGATGGTGAGCGTGTTGCCATCCGCATTCAGCGTCACCGCGTTGGTGTTGCTCGCGGTCAGGCTTTTGATCGACATGTTCGCCCCGAGCACCATGTCCCCCTGGTTTGTGGCACCTGTGGCCGAAAATGTGATGACTGCACCTGAGCCCGGCACCAGCGGCGTTGACCCGGTGCCGTTGGAGTTGGTCACCCAGTTGCTGGCGGTGCCGTCAGAAAGCGCCCACACATTGCTGCCTGCGCTGAGTCCGCCCTTCCAATAGGCCGTGGTCAGCGCTGCCAAACTGGCAACATTGATGCTCAGGGTGGTGTCGGTGGCCACAACGTTGCTCACGGTAAAATTCGTGGCGTTGTAAAGCTTCGTCAGGGTGTAGGTGGCCCCGCCTGAAGTCAGCCCGCTGGCAACGGTGATCAAATTGTTGGTGCCAGTCGTCAGGGTGGCGGCGGGAATAAAATACAGCGCCACGCCGATGGAGCCGCTCGCCGAGGCGGCAGCAGTGCTGGTGATGACCGACTGGCTCGCCGTGCCGCCCAGAGCGGTGCCAATGGTGCTTCCCCCGGCAAGTGACAGCACGCCCGAACCGATGCTCAGCGAACCAGCCGCTGTCGGCCGGTAGGCAAAGGTCGCACCGCTCGTGATGCTCAATCCACTGTTGGTGCCCAAGGCCGATGTGCTCGCGCCGATCAAGGTGCCAGCCGTGACCGTGGTGCCGCCGGAGTAGGTGTTCGCACCCGAAAGATAAGCCGTGCCTGCCGTGGTTTTGGAAAGACCGGCGCTGCCAGCCAGGATCGCACTCACCACGCCGGCCTGAATGTCATACGCGCTGGTGCTCGTGAGGATGCCGGTGGTGCCCGTGATACTGCCACCTGTGATCTGCACACCCGCCAGCGTTTGATTGAAGCCCTGAAGGGCAAAGGTGCCGCTGCTCACAACGAGATTTTTGGCTGAATTGATCTGGCTGGACTGCAGCAGCTTGGCCGTGCCACCGTTTACCGTCAGGTTTCCAGCAATGGCCTGCCCGCCCGTGGTATTGAGGTCCAGCTCTCCCGCTGTCACGTTGGTCAGCCCGGTGTAGGTGTTGGCGCTGGCAAAGACCAGCGTGCCGAGACCCGTCTTCGTCAGCCCGCCCGTGCCGCTTAAGATTGCCGTGCTCTGAATGGTGGCTGTCCGCAGGCCGCTCACATTCCAAGTGTGCGTGCCCGAGAGGTTGCCGACATCATTGAGCACGATGTTCAGACCACCCGTCAGGCCGTTCAGCGCGCTGTTGCCGTTCACGGTCATGTCCGCATTGGCCACGTTGCCGATCGTGCCATCCACCCAGTTGAAGTTGATCGTGGCGGTGTCAGCCCCCGCACCGGTGCCGGCCGTGCCGCGCTGAATGGTCGTGGCGTTCAGCGTGCCGCTGTAAAGATTGAAATTGCTTGTGATCGTCTGCGCCGCAGCACCGCTGAGCTTGTCTGCCAATGTGAAAGTCGTCACGGTGATCGTTCCTCCGCTGAGGCTCAGCGTGGCCGTCGCCTGGCTGGAGGAATTGCCTGCGGTGACTGCGGCCTGCTGCCCCAGGATGATCGTGGTGACATCCATCGTGCCCTGGCCCATCAGAAATGTCCCGCTGACGGCCTTTCCGGCGGAGGCATTGCGCACCGCCTGGGCAATCAGCAAGGTGCTGATCTTCGCGTCCAGAATACTGCCGCCGGTCACCCCGGTGGTGAGGTCCACCGTGGAGTCCGAAACCAGAACACCGCTGCCGTTGAAACCTACGGTCACGGTTGCGCGGTCTGCATCCGTGCCCCCGGTGCCGCGGATCTTCAGGGTCGGGCTGACGAGTCCGCTCTGGAAATCCAGCAGCGCGATGGTCTTCTGCTCACCGATCAGGATGGTGCTGGCGTTGATGGTGTTGGTCTGTCCCAGATGCACCGTACCTGTGTTCAGCGAACTGAGCCCCGTGCTGAAGGGATTGATCTTGAAATTCGCCGCCGTGATGGTGTTGGTCATCGCCAGGGTCAGAGTGCCGCTCCCGGTGATGGCTCCCGAGTTGTTGTCGGCCTGGCCGCCCACGGAAAAATTTCCGGAGGTGTTGGTGTAGTTGAAGTTGCTCAGACCGGACATATCCAGGGTTTCCGAACCGCTCGCCGTCGCATTCCCGCCACCGATTTGAATGCTGCCGCTGTTCACCGTCAGCGTGCCGCCTGCTCCGGTGATGACGTGGCTTGCAGTGCCGACGGTTGGAAATAGAAGCCCTGCCAGCGTCTGGCTGGTGGACCCCACATCCAGTGTGCCGCTGCTGCCGGTAAAGCTCAGCGTGCTCGAGCTGAGCAGCCGGTTGTTCCCTCCGCTCAGGGCCAGGGTGCCGGCCGCAATGCTGGTGCCGCCGGTGTAGATGTTTGCCCCAGTGAGTTGCAGGGTGCCGGAGCCGAGCTTGATCAAACCGAGGGTGTTGATGCCGCTGTTGGTATTGGTGATGACGGACGCATAGGTGAAGACGCCTCCTGCATTCGTAGTGTCCAGACCAAGGAAGGAACCCTTCATGAATCCGGTGGTGGCCGTGCCCAGCGCCTTCAGCAGATCGATGTCCGCCGCCGTGAACTCCCCCGCGCCACCCACATTGAATGCCGCTGTCGCTCCGGAACTGACCTGCAGGTTTGTGGCCGTCCAGTTCGCGGTGTTTCCATTGTAGAGCGAAGTCTCCAGCCCAAACTGCAGCGTGCCTGTGGTGATGAGTGTCAGGCCCGCGTAGCTGTTGGGGCCGGCCAGCACCAGCATGCCAGTGCCCGTCTTGGTCAGGCCGCCGGCACCGCTCAGGGTCACCGTGTTTTGCAGGGTTGCAGTCTGAGTTCCGCTGACGTTCCAGGCGTGGGTGCCCGAAGTATTGCCGCTGTTGTTCAGGACGATGTTGAGGCCGCCGGTCAGGCCGTTCAGGGCGGTGTTGCCGCTCACGATCATGTCCGCCCCCGCCACGTTGCCGATGGTGCCGTCCACCCAGTTGAAGTTGATCGTGGCGCTGTTGGCCCCGGCTCCCGTGCCCGCACCGCCGCGCTGAATGGTGGTGGCGTTCAGCGTGCCGCTGTAGAAATTGAAGTTGCTCGTGAGCGCCTGTGCCATTCCCGCGGCGTTGGTCTTCTTGTCTGCCAGCGTCAGCGTGGTCGTGATGATACTTCCTCCTTTGAGGCTGAGCGTTCCCGTTGCTGCTCCGCCAGTGGTGACCACCACCGTCGAATCCTGCTGCCCGATGACGATGGCAGTCGCGTTCAACGTCCCCAGCCCCATGATGAAGGTGCCTGTGGCAGGCTGGCCTGCCGAGTTGGTGTTGCGCAGATTCTGCCCGATCATGAGCGTGCTGACCATGGCGTCCAGAGTGCTCGAAACCGTGCCTCCGCTGGTCAGGTCAACCGTGGCCACCGTGGCCGTGATCCCGCTGTTTTCAGTCCCCACGGTGATGAACGCCCGGTCTGAATCGGTTCCTCCCGTGCCCCGGATTTTCAGCGTGGGTGCGGTCAGATTTTGGAAATCCAGCAGAGCCGTGGTCTTTTGAGTTCCGACAAGAATCGTCGAGGCATTGATGGTGTTCGTCTGCCCCATGTGCACGGTGCCGCTGTTGAGCGCACCGCTCCCCGTGGTGAAGAAACCCACGTTGAAACTCTGGGCCGTGATGGTGTTAGTCACTGCCATGGTCAGGATGCCGCTCGCTGTCGGAGTACCCGTGGCAGAGTTACCCGTACCACCGACATTGAAGCTGCCTGAGGTGCGAGTGTAATTGAAGGCGCCCAAGCCGCTCATGTCCACGGTTTGTAAGGCCGTCGCAGTGGTCGTGTCGCCCCCGCCGATTTGGATATTGCCGCCTGTGATGCTGAGAGTGCCACCTGCTCCCGTGATCACATTGCTGTTGACCCCTGCCGTCAGAAAAGTCAATCCACCCAGCGTCTGGCTGGTGGAGCCCACATCCAGCGTGCCGCTGCTGCCGGTGAAGTTCAGCACACCTGTGCTCAGCAGCCGGTTGTTTCCTCCGCTGAGCACCAGCGTGCCCGCGGCGATGTTCGTTCCGCCCGTGTAGGTGTTGGCCGCAGTCAGCGTCCAGGTGCCCGCCCCGCTCTTCGTCAGTGTCAGGCTCGCCGCTCCGCCATTGGCAATGGCACCGCTGACCAGATTGGCCCCGGTGTTTGATCCTGCCAGAGTCAGTGTCTCTGTTCCGCTTGTGGTGCTGCTGGAGATGCCCCCGGCGATGACCAAAATCGTGCTCGCGCTCATGCCGTCATTCTGAATCGTGAAAGCACCCGGGGTGGTCGTGGAATCCGGCGTCAGAATCAGTGGCGCATTGATGGTGAAGGTCTGGTTCGTCGCCGTCAAAGTGGACAGGATCGAGATGGAGCCGCCGTTGGCCAAGGTGATCGTATTTCCAGCCAGCGCCCCCAGCGAGAAGCTGGTGGCATCGGTGTCGAAGCTGATGCTTCCCGGCATCGCATTCGCGGACAGGGTGACATTTCCCGACATCGCGATATTGAACAGCGCCGTGTCTCCGGCGCCCGGGACGGTATTTG
Source organism: Verrucomicrobiota bacterium (assembly GCA_017301975.1). GTDB lineage: Bacteria > Verrucomicrobiota > Verrucomicrobiia > Verrucomicrobiales > Verrucomicrobiaceae > Prosthecobacter. The sequence goes on along the minus strand of JAFLEI010000002.1, from coordinate 169,167 downwards.
TGTCCCAGTTACCCGGAGTGTTGAAGTCCCCTCCAGCCGCCTGGATCCAAAGGGTGGCAGCCGGTGCGGTCACTGTCAGCATCAGGGATGTGGCCACGCACGAAACCGCACGGCTGAAAGACGCAGTCCAAGGAGGTCGGGGCGACAGGCGAGAGAAGACGGACGAAGTGGATCGGGGCATGTTTCGGACAGACAAGAAAGAGGATCAAACAAAAGAGATGCAGGAGGCCAACGAAGGGAAAAACCGGATACAAAGACACAGGTCAGAACTCGCACGTTCAACCCGGCTCTCATCTGACAATTCCGCCGCATCTGGCAGCCATGCCTTGAGCGCCCAAGCGCAGCAGTTTCCGTGCGCGTCAGCGAGGAAATCTACGGCTCTGCCCCCCTGTTTCAGTGCCATGTTTCACCCACACAATCGAATGCTTTTTGGTAGCGCCAAACACCACACCTAAAAACCTATGCACACCTCGAAAAAAACCGGTGAATCCCGTGAAGACTCCTCATTCACTGGCATTCTTCATGCGGGTCTTGTGCTACTCCGCATCTCCCTCGCCTTTCGGACCAGCAATGCCAGCGGCAGGAACCAGACAAGGTTGAGAAAAACCGCGTACTTCACCGCCCATCGGGCAAACTGGAAGAAGGTGCTCAGCCTCATCGCCGCCCGTGCCACGGCATCATTCACATGCTGAGCCACTGCTACATTCCCCAGGGCATGGTGACGCGCGGCGACAAGCCCGCCCTGAGCAGCCTCCCAAGCCACAACGCAGCCCCCATAGGCCTGCCAGCCCAGCGCACAGCCACCAATGGCCCATACGCCAATGCCGAGGCCGCCCCAGCAGGCCACCCCCACCGCCAATCCGCCCAGTGAGATCAAACCCAGCGAGCAGGCACCCAGACTGATGGGGGCGATGGTGCAAGCACCGAAGGCTCCGATCACACCCACGGCGAAGTCCCCCATGGCAAACCATGCTTTCACGGGGCGGATGGGCTCGCCACGCTTTCTGCCCAGGCGCATATGCACGAGAGGCAGGCCAAGAAAGGTGAGTCTGCTGCGATATTCGAGGTGCGGCACTCCCCATTTTCCCACGGGGAGACTGGCCTCCTCTTTTGCAGCGAGCTCTGCGGATGCCACTTTCCGGTTCTGCCACAGCGCCCATGCAAGGCCTCCGGCACAAAGCAGGACACATCCCGCAATCATGCCCGTCAGCAGGGCGACATACGCCACGGGATGCTGGAGGGCCAGCCACCTGCCGTAAATCACCAGGGCCACGGTGTAAGCGGAGAAAAACAGAATCGCTGCCAGCATCACTCGGAAAAATTTTTTGATCATCCGCTGCTCTTCCACGGAGCGCGCGCTGTCCATGCTCACCTTGTAACCCACACCTGCCGCCACAAAGGCGAGCAGAGGACTCAGCACTCCGTTCAGCAGGGCCATCACCAGCGGTTTACCGCTCGCGCCGCCTTTGGCCAGCGTCATGCCGGCCGTGGCTGCGGAGGCAGAGGTGGTAGCAAGCGGCAGCGCGGCCAGCACACCGAAGGTGAACGCCGCGGTGGGCATAGTCTGGCGCAGCGTGTTTCCCAGCCTGCGCTCCACCTGCTCTGCCAGCATGGCGCGCCCACGCGCCAGTCTTTGCTTCACCGCATCCTCGGAGACTCCCAGAGACTCAGCCACTGCGGCCACGGATTCATTCTGGCGGTAGAAGAGCACCATGGGCTCGCGGTAGGTCTCTGGCAGCGTTTGCAGCGTCCGCCAGAGCATGGCGCTTTCCTGTTCCTGGATGGCTCTTTCATCCGGTGGAGGCTCCTCAGATGCCGGGTGCGCCACCTTATCAAGGTCCGTCGCCAGCGCTGTCGGCGTGCGCTGCTGGCGCCGCAGGAAATTGTTGATCACATGACGTGCGATTCCACACAGCCAGCCGCGCAGGTTTCCTTTCTCACGCAGCGTGCGCAACTGCTGCCAGGCGGTGATGAAGGTCTCCTGCGCCAGGTCTTCACTCACATGCACATTGCCGCAGGCGCTGTAGGCCAGCCCGCACACCAGCGACTGATGCCGTTCCACAAGGTTGCCAAAGGCCCGTGTGTCGCCACGCAGGCTGAGTTCCACCAGATGGGTGTCGTCCGAAGTTCCAGAGATGAGAGTTGCAGTATTCATGACACCCTCCAGTGGTCGTCGTCTGCTCGGTGGTGACAAAAAAGATGCCCTTTCCCGCGTTCTCGTCAAACGGCCGCCCGCTCCTGCAGCCACTGGATGCGACGCTGCAGCTTCTCCCGCCGGTCCTCATTGGGATTGGGATAGAGAATCGGATACCAGACCGTGATGACCGCCGCGCGGGCGATGAGGCAGTGCTGCAGCGTCTCGTCATCAATCGCTTCTCCCGCCTCGCAATACGCATCGCAGATCTTTTTCACGGTCTCGTGATCTTCCTCGAGAATCTGTGCATTCCAGATGATCGAGGCCACATCCCACTCCACGGGCCCGGAGAAGGTGTCCTCCCAGTCGGTCCAGAGCAGGCCGCGCGTGGTGTTCATGAGATTGCCCATGTGCGCATCTCCATGCAGCGGCTGCTGCGGGCGCTTGCTCAGCGCCTCGATGGACCTTGCCAGATGATCCTCAAGCATCTGCTGCACATCCTTCGGAAAAAGCTTCCTCTCTTGCAAAATGGCCAGGCTCTCCGTGATGATCGCCAAGTGCGGCAGCGGCTCCGCAAACCGGCTCATCACGTCATGGCACTGGCGCAGCGTTCTTCCGATCTCGCCGGGGTCCGGTTCCGCCGCCACACGCGTGACAAACTGCCAGAAATTCATCGGATACCCCAGATGCTCATGCGGCCCCGGTGGCAGATCCGCATGCAACGGGATCACCGGCGCACCGTTTTCCGTGAGATGCCGTGCGATGGCGTTTTCCCGTGCAAACCACTCCGTGCCCTGCCTCGGGCCGCTGGTGTCCTGCACCACACGCGCCACCAGGGTTTCCGTGAGTCGCAGCACCAGCGTGCTGCTGTTTTGCAAAATGTCGCAGCGGTCCGGCGTGATGCCGTGGGCAACGGCGGTCTCGGTCGCAGCGCGAATGGGAAGATCAATGTCACTCATGAGGTATCAGCAAATCAGTCCACTCTCTCGCACGATTTCACGCAGGCCCCGCCCAGAGTGGCGGCCCAGCGCACACGCCATCCGGCGATCTCGGTCGCGTATTCACGCGCCTCATCTTCGTGATAGGCCGGCTGCGGCTGCTGGGCGAGCGACTCGTCAATGATCACACGCACCTCATCCGGCACGCTGCTGGCACAATCCCAGTGCACGGGCACACGCGGTGGCGCTTCATCGGCAAATCCGCTGCGCGCCTCGGGAATCGAATCGGCAAAGCGAATGTAGGGCTTGATGTCGAGAATGGGAGTGCCGTCCACCAGATCCACCCCTGAGACAAAGAGGCGTGGCGCTTCAGCCCCCTCCAGCTCCACACGATCGAGTTTCACCACGCTCAAGGTGAGCCGGTTGGGCCGGAACGGCGAACGCGTGGCAAACACCCCGCGCCGCTCGTTGCCACCGAGCCGTGGTGGGCGCACCAGCAGCGATGCGGGCTCCTGCTCCACCAGATGAAACTGCGTGATGAGCCACAGATGGCTGAACTCCTCGATGCCACGCACCGCCTCCGCACGCCGGTAGGCGGGCTCAAACTCAATGATCCCCCACGCGCTGGGCACCAGCCCGGGCTGGCGTGGCACGCCGAACTTGTCCGTGTAGCACGTGCGCAGCGTGGCGATAACGTTCAGTGAAATCATGCTGCCGAAAAGAGCGTGCGCATCCCCGCACGCATCCCTTTTCTTCAAAGTTTGCCGAAAGCGGCACACGCTCCACATTAAAGCTTCGCATCTCCATCCACCCCATGCCAAACGCGCGCCTGCTTCTCGCCACTTTGCTCATCACCGCCTCCGCCCATGCGGAAAAAATGAGCTGGCTAGCGAACGACCGCCTCAAGCTCGGCGTGGATCTCGATCTCGGCGGCGCCATCACCTTTCTGGCCAGCACCCAAGACGGAGCCAACGTGATCAACAACTTCGACCTCGGCCGGCAGGTGCAGCTTTCGTTTTTCTCCGGACCCGTGCCGTTTGAAGCTCATGGGCAGAAGCCCTCGGAGCACTGGCGGCACATCGGCTGGAACCCCATTCAAACCGGCGACGACTTCAAAAATGCCAGCCGCATCCTCGCCCACGAAAATGATGGGAAGCGCATCCACCTGAGCTGCGTGCCTCTCCAATGGCCGCTGAACAACGTGGCCGGAGAGTGCACCTTTGACTCCTGGCTGGAACTGGACGGGGCTGTGGTGAAGGCGCGTGCGCGGCTCACCAACAAGAGAAGCGACACCACGCAGTACGCCGCACGTTTGCAGGAGCTGCCCGCCGTGTATGCAAATGCGGCCTTCCCGCGTGTGGTCAGCTATACCGGAGCCCGGCCATTCACCTCTGACACTGTTTCCATCATCCCCAAATCTGAGACCAAGCACCCATGGACGTTCTGGACTGGCACGGAGAGCTGGGCGGCATTGCTGGATGAGAAAGGCCATGGCCTCGGCCTCATCACACCAGGCCGCGTGCATTTCACCGGCGGCTTTGCGGGCAGGCCCGGCCCCAATGACACGCATGGCAACAGCACTGGCTATCTCGCGGGCCAGGGGCTCGAGATACTCGATCACAACATCGTCTATGAATTCCACTACGAGCTCATGGTCGGCACCGTGCAGGAGATCCGCGCGCACGCTGCCAGTCATCGCCCTCAGGGACCACCCGCCTGGAATTTCACGCAAGACCGCCAGGGGTGGCATTATCAAAACGCCCACGACACGGGCTGGCCAGTGCAGGATCATCTTCACATGCTGCTGGACCAGGACGATCCGCAGTTCATCAGCCCCCTGGCATTCTGGCAGGCCTCAAATGCTCCGGTACTGGTCATTGATGCCGCCTTCAAGACGACGCAAAAGCAGGGAGTGGTGATGCTGCAGCCGCATGGAGCGAAGAGCTTTGATTCAAAAACCGTCGTCTCCTTTCCGCTTGTCGCCGATGGCGGTTTCCATCGCCATGTCATTCCTTTGTCCGCCCTGCCCGCCTACCAGGGAGCCATGGTTCGGCTGCGCATTGATCCCGTGGCCAAAGCAGAGCCCGGTGCATGGATGAAGGTGCGCAGCGTGAGGTTTGAGGCCGCGAGCAAGTGAACCACCTCGGCTTCCTTCGGGCCTCAGCGTTGCGTGCCTGCCCGCACGGGCTTGCCTCACTCGACCATCCGCCACGTCAGCTCCATCCCCATGCCCACAGGTAGCGGCGTCACCGGCCCCGCAGGCGTCTCCAATAGAGTCATCTGCTGCGCCGCCTTCTCCATCTGGAACTTCTTTTCCGAAGCTGGAAATCCGTAAAACGCCGGTCCGTTCAAGCAGAGGAAATTCTCAAGCAGTGCCTGCCCCTCCGTCGAGCCGAGATCCGCACCCGCCTCCTCAAACGCCATGGCATATAGCTGCGGCGCGCAGCCTCCGGTGAAGCAGCCCGCTGCACAACCGCAGGCCGTCGCCTTCGTGGTATGAGGCGCGCTGTCCGTCCCGGCAAAGTACTTCTTCTGCCCGGCTTTTGTCACCGCCTGCCGCAAGGCCGCACGGTCATCTTGGAACTTCACGATCGGCAGGCAGTAAAGGTGGTACTTCAACCCCTGAATCAGATGCCCCAGTGTGTACAGCAGGTGCTGCGGCGTGATCGTGGCCCCCACATGCTCAGGCGCCGCCGCCACAAATTCCGCCGCCGTGCGTGTGGTGATGTGCTCGCACACAATGCGCAGCTTCGGATGCGCCGCCAGCAGGCGCGGCATGCGCTCCGTGTAAAAGCGCGTCTCTGCATTCTGCTGCGCGTCGATGTAATCCGGCCCGCTCAGCGCGTGCTGCTCGCCATGAATGCAGAACACGATGCCGTGCTCCTCCATGGCTCGCAGAACGTCACCGCCGATCAGGTCATCCATCGGCATCCCATGCTCCGCATTCGTGGTGCCATGCGGCGGGTAGTATTTGCAGGCCCGCAGCAGGCCTGATGCAGCCCCCTCGCGGATCATCGCCGCCGTCGTCTGCCGTGTCAGGTACAGCGGCACGATCAGCTGCTCAAAGTCCCCCGCCCCTGCGGCACGCAGTTCGGCGGAGTAACTCTCAATCGACCACCCGTCGCTTTGCGCCGCCCCAGAAATTCGCGACACCGGGGGCTGCGTGTTCGGCATGGCCAGCGCGCCCGCGCAGCCCATGTCCCGGTGCGCCTTCACGTAAGCAGGCATCGCGGGACCTTGGCGGAAGTGTGTGTGCAGGTCGAACCATTTGGGAAGCGTGAGGAGCATCCCTCTTTGTTAGCGCGGAGCCGCAAACGATCAATCGCGAGCTGAAGGAAGAAAAGCGGTCACGCCAGATCGAAGCGGTCCAGGTTCATCACCTTGGCCCACGCGTTGACAAAATCCTTCACGAATTTCTCTTCGCCGTCGGCGCATCCATAGACTTCCGCGAGCGCGCGAAGTTCGGAGTTGGAGCCGAAGACGAGATCCACCCGTGTCGCAGTCCACTTGGCGGTGCCGGTCTTCCGGTCAAGTCCCGCGAAGGCATTGCCGCAGGGTGAGACGGACTTCCACTCCGTGCCCATGTTGAGCAGGTTCACGAAGAAGTCGTTGGTCAACGAACCTGGACGCCGGGTGAACACGCCATGTGGGGAGCCATCGGCGTTGGTGCCGAGGACACGCATGCCGCCTATGAGCACCGTCATCTCAGGTGCGGAGAGCGTGAGCAACTGCGCCTTGTCAATGAGCAGCGCCTCGGCAGGCACGGTGTATTTTCCTTTGAGGTAATTGCGGAAGCCGTCGGCGACCGGTTCAAGCACCGCGAAGGATTCCACATCCGTCTGCTCCTGCGAGGCATCCGTCCGGCCCGTCGAGAAAGGCACCGTGACCTTGTGGCCGGCGTTGTTCGCCGCCAGTTCGACACCGCAACAGCCCGCCAGAACAATCAAGTCGGCGAGCGAGACCTTCCTGCCATCTTTGGCAGCAGTGTTGAAATCATTCTGAATTTCCGTGAGGGTTTTGAGCACTTGCGCGAGCTGCCCGGGCTGGTTGACCGCCCAGTCCTTCTGCGGCGCGAGGCGAATGCGCGCACCATTTGCACCACCACGCTTGTCGGAACCGCGGAATGTGGATGCCGAGGCCCAGGCAGTGGAGACGACCTGTGAGACGGTCAGGCCTGACGCAGCGATTTTTCCTTTCAGCGAGGTGATGTCGTTCTCGTCGATCAACTTGTGATTCACCGCCGGGACCGGGTCCTGCCAGATGAGATCCACCGCCGGCACTTCCGGGCCAAGATAGCGAGCGCGCGGACCCATGTCGCGATGGGTCAGCTTGAACCATGCGAGGGCAAACGCCTTCGCGAACTCTTCCGGATTTTGCAGAAAGCGCCGGGAAATTTTCTCGTAGACCGGATCAAAGCGCAAGGCGAGGTCAGTGGTGAGCATCGTCGGCAGACGCTTTTTGGACGGATCATGCGCGTCAGGAATCGTGGCATCAGCACCCTTGGCCACCCATTGGTTTGCGCCAGCGGGGCTTTTCGTCAGCTCCCATTCATGATTGAACAAGTTTTCGAAGAAATGGTGGCTCCACTGGGCAGGTGTCTGCGTCCAGGTGACTTCCAGACCGCTGGTGATTGTGTCCCCACCTTTGCCCGTGCCAAAACTGCTCTTCCAGCCAAAGCCCTGCTCTTCAAGCGAAGCGGCTTCAGGGTCGACTCCAACGAGCGCCGCGTCCCCCGCGCCGTGTGTTTTGCCGAAGGTGTGACCGCCGGCAATGAGGGCCACGGTCTCCTCGTCATTCATTGCCATCCGGGCAAAGGTATCGCGAATGTCGCGCGCGGCCGCCACAGGGTCAGGCTTGCCGTCCGGCCCTTCCGGATTCACGTAGATCAACCCCATCTGCACGGCGGCGAGCGGGTTCTCGAGGTCGCGAGTATGTGGCACTTCACTGTCATCATCCTTCACCAGAGTGCTGTGGCTGTCATCGACGCCGGGCGAGCCCTGCGAGTAGCGGATGTCACCCCCGAGCCATTTGGTTTCGCGGCCCCAGTACACATCGTGATCCGGCTCCCAGGTATCCTCGCGCCCGCCTCCGAAACCGTATGTTTTGAAGCCCATGGTTTCGAGCGCGACATTGCCCGTGAGGATCATGAGGTCGGCCCACGAAATTTTGCGGCCATACTTCTGCTTGATCGGCCAGAGCAGCCGGCGCGCCTTGTCGAGGCTCACATTGTCCGGCCAGCTGTTGAGCGGTGCAAACCGCTGCTGCCCCCGGCCGCCGCCCCCGCGTCCATCCCCCGTTCGATACGTGCCGGCGCTGTGCCATGCCATGCGGATGAAAAGCGGACCGTAGTGGCCGAAGTCCGCCGGCCACCAGTCCTGCGAATCCGTCATCAGCTTCGCGAGATCCTTTTTCAGCGCGGCGTAGTCGAGGCTCTGGAACTCCTTCGCATAATCGAAGTCCCCGCCCATGGGATCGGATTTGGCGGAATGCTGGTGCAGCAGATCCACTTTCAGTTGATTCGGCCACCAGTCCTTGTTGGTGGTGCCGCCGCCGGCCGTCTGGTGAAAGGGACATTTGGCTTCGGTTGTCATGGCTCTTCTCCTGGGTTGGGTTGAAGTGGATACCGCTGATGCGCTCCAGTCTGGTGCAAACATACGTCTCAAGGCAGCCCATGGCTGTCAGGAATTTTCAATGGAGCAGTTCAGGCAAACCACCCATCTCAGACTCATCCCCGCAGATCCAACTCGGTTCCAAGCCAGATTGTTCTGAAGTCGCTCAATCGGTCCAAAAAGCCATGCAGTCGTCAATTCGTCTGAATTAGCGCCTTCTGCGTCGCGCTAGCAGCAGGAGACCCGTCAGCAGAAGCAGCATGCGAGAGGGCTCTGGCACAACGTAAATGATGCCGTTGCTCATGAACTGATCGGTGGCGAAAAACCACCCGTTGCCCAAGCCCGTGGGAACGACCAGATCCGCCCCTGTGAAGGCTCCGCTGGTGCCGTCGGCATTGGAATTTAGGGTGGTCCAGTCCACGATGTTGAACACATCGCCCCAACCAGGCTGGTAGCCGGAGGCCAGCTCCACTTTGATCGTGCTCCCAGCATTCAGCCCGAGCGTGCCTGTGACCTTGATCGAATCATACAGTCCTCCTGAGGTGGCATCCTTGAAGGCGCTAACCTGCAAGGAGAGGGTGGGATCGGCAGCATGACTGGTGGTGCCACCCAGGGTGAGAAGCACGCGCGGGCTGACGCTGCTCGCACCCGTCGCCAGAGTCAGGTTGGCAAAGATCATCGTCCCGATGCCATCACCCGCACTGGCGATCACGCTCAGCGAGCCGTCCGTGGAACCACCTGGCTTCAGGATCGACCCTGCGCCGATAACCACCGTGCCAGTCACGCTGCCGGTGCCGCTGAGCACTTGGTTGCTCATCGTCTGGGTGCCACCCGTCACAGCGGTGACATTGAGCGTGGCACCGCTCTGAACCTCAATCCATGGACTAGTGGCCACGCTGCCAGCACCACTGAGCGCCAGGGTTCCTGCCGCCACGGTCGTCTTGCCGGTGTAAGTATTGGCCGCCGTCAGGGTCAGCGTGCCAGCCCCGTTCTTGGTCAGGCCCCCATCCACCGTGGCACCCAGCGCGCTGTCGTGCTCCAGGCCTTCGGCAATGGTGATGTTAAATCCATTCGTATCGATGACCGCACCCCCGGCCTGCACTTTGGAGGTCAGATTGGCGGAGTCAGGAATGAAATTGCTGGCACCGTTGTTGTCAGTCGCCTTCAGCGTGCCGCCATTGAATCGCAGTTCGGCCAGGCGGTTCGTCGAATTCGTCCCGGTGTTCATGGCGAAGCCGCGCGTGGAGAGAATGCCAGCATTGAGGGAAATCGTGCTCACAAAACTGGACAGATTGCCCCCCGGTTGGTTGCCGCCATTGAGATAGAAGTAGCTTGAGCCGGAGCTGGTCATGTTCAGCGTGCCTCCGTTCATCACGACATTCGCGGTGCCGTTTTCAGACAAACCGTAGCTGCCATTCGCCCACGTCACCGCCCCTGTCCCGCTAACTGTCAGCGTCGCCGTGCCGTTGTTGGCAAATCGAGTGCTGCTGCCCAGAGTGAGACTGCCTGCGGAGACATTCACATTGGAGACGGCACTCGTCTGCTGCGCAAAAAGCGCGTTGTTGATCGTCAGTGATCCACCGGTCACATTGATGGTGCTGGTCTGGATGAAGGCGCGGTTGGTGTTGGTGAAAACAACGGTGCCTGCGGAGACATTCATGGTGGCTCCGGTGTCAAGCAGCAGACCGTTGTTTCCATTCCCATCTCCGCTGCCGCTGTGGGTAACCGTGGCGCCTTCAAAACTCAGGATGCTCCCGGCACCGCTGACAACCAGCCCTTTCTTAAACGTTTGCGTTCCCGATTGAAACCGCAGAACCCCGCCGCTGTTCACCGTAACCGATGCCACTTGAAAGTCCCCATCGCTGTTCACCCTCACGTCACTGCCCGTCACCGTAAGCGTGCTCGCCACATCGGTCATGGAGAGGCCGCCGGTGAAGTTCAGCGTATTCGCACCACTGAGCGTCAAAGTTCCTCCCAGCCCGCTAATGAGACCGCTGTAAGTCACGGTGCCACCCGTGTTGTTGGCGATGTTTAAAGTGCCAGCGTTCATCGTGGTGGCACCGGTGTAGGTGTTCGCTCCGCTGAGCGTCAGAGTGCCTAGGCCGTTCTTCGTCAGACCGCCGTCGGCCGTGGCACCCAGCGCGCTGTCGTGCTCCAGATTGTCGGCGATGGTGATGTTGAAAGCGTTGGTGTCGATCACCGCCCCGCCCGCCTGCACCTTGGAGGTGAGATTGACCGAGAAGGGGATGAAGTTGGTGGCGCTGTTGTTGTCCGTGGCTTTCAGCGTGCCACCATTGAAGAGGAGTTCGGCCAGGCGATTGGTCGAGTTCACCCCGGCATTCATGGCGAAGCCACGGGTGGAAAGAACCCCGGCATTGAATGCAATGCTGCTGGTCACCGCCGTGTTGAAGTTCACGCCATTGCCGCCGTTCAGATACAGATAGGTGGTGCCGGAGCTGGTCATGTTCAGCGTGCCGCCGTTCATGATGATGCTGCCCGTGCCGTTTTCTGACAAGCCGGTGCCACCCGCCCCCCAGGTGACCGCCCCGGTTCCGCTGACGGTTAAAATGGCCGTGCCGTTGTTGGCAAAACGATTGCCCGCCGTCAGCGTCAAAGATCCCCCAGAGACATTGATGCGGGCGATCGCGCTCGTGCTTTGCGCGATGAGCGTATTGCTCATGCTCGTGGAGCCGCCGGTGATATTGAGCGTGCCCGTCTGCATCCAGAACCGGCTCGGCGTCAGGTCCACCGTGCCCGCACTGATATTAAGCGTGCCGCCATTGATGATCTCCAGGCTGTCCTGCTCACCCGAACTTCCGCCTCCAATGCCATTCACCGTGACGCTGGCTCCTGTGAAATTGAGCACGCTGCTCGCGCCGTCCACCTTCAGGCCGTTGTTGAAGATCTGGGTGCCGGATTGCAGCTTCATCGTGCCGCTGCTGATCAGCACATCGGCGGCGATGGTGCTGCCCCCCGCAAAACGCACATCCGCTCCCGTGGACGTGATCTTGTTCGCGGTGGAGGCAAAGCTCAGTCCGCTGAAGGTGATCACCCCTGAACCTGTAATGGAAAGATCACTCGCTGCGCTGGTGATGGCCGAATTGAAGGTGAGCGCACCGCCGGTGGCATTGATGGAGCTCGTCGCCCCCAGGGAAATTCCCATGCCCAGAGCCTCCAGGCTGGCTGAATTGTTCGTGAGGCTGCCGCTCAAAGTGAGCTCATTGCCCGAGAGCGTAAACGCATCCGCGCCCGCGTTGAATGTCAGGCCTGCGATCGACAGCCCGACAATGTCGTTGCTCAGGGACGTCCCGCTTGTACCAGCACTGGCAAAGGTCAGCGTATCACCACTGGCGGCCGGCAGACCGTCCGTGGACCAGTTCGTATTGCCGGCTGCATTGGTATTCCAGGCAGCATCCACGTCCCCCACCCACAACAGGGTGGCGGCATGAACCGGAGCAGACGCTCCACACATGATGGCGCAGGCAAAAGCTGCAAGGACCCGAAGGGGGCCCTGATGTAGGCGAAACATTCTTTTTTTTGGGGGGGACGGGACGTTGACCCAAACTGAGCCTTCTGCAACGCCTTCATGCCTGACACATGAAGAGACGCTCGAGTTTTATGACGAAACCGTCACACGCAGGGCGAAATGCCGCTAAAATTGAAGATTTGCCCACATCATCTTCACCATGTCTTTATGCATGAATTCACCCCTGCCTCAGGCCAGGCTTTCTCTGTGATAGCGACGAAACAGCCGCAATGAGCCCCAGAGCGTGAGGGGTTCCTCCACGCGCCCTTCACAGTTTGGCGTGACTTCATTTGCGGAATGTGCCAAACACATGGCAGAAATTTAGCACCGCTAAATCGCACCTTGTTTCCAACCATGAAATCACACTCTGTTTCCCGCCGCTCCTTCCTTGGCACCGCAGTCGCCGCCGCCACCGGTCTCACGCTTCCACGTTTTGGTTTTGCCGCTGACAAACCCAATTCCGTCTTCAATGGCGTGCGCATCGGCTGCATCACCTACAGCTACCGCAGCATGGCCAAGACGGCCGAGGAGACGCTCAAGGCACTGCTTGATGACGGCCTGAGCGAGACCGAGCTCATGGGCGGACCGACCCAGCTTTACGCAGGTCTCAAAGGTGGCCAGATCACCGACGCCGAGCGTGAGCAGGAACTCGCCAAGTGCGCTGAAATGCGGAAAATGTACAACGATGCAGGCGTAAACATCCACATCCACAAGATGGGTTTCGGCCAGTCGGATGAGGAAATCGAGTTCAACTTCCTCGTGGCCAAGGCGCTGGGCTGCACCGCCGTGACCACCGAGCGCAATGCCATCCTTGCCGCGCGCGTCGCCCCGTTTGCGGACAAGCACAAGATCTGGGTCGGATTTCACAACCACACCAACAACCTGCCGGAGATGGACAAGTTCGACTCCATCCTGGAACTCGGCCAGTACATCGGGCTGAACGTGGACATCGGCCACTACGTTGCCGGCACCAAAGGCAAGTCCCCCATCCCCGTGCTGGAGAAGTACCACGACCGTATCACGAATTTGCACCTCAAGGACCGCACCGCCGACGGCGGCAATGTCTCCTGGGGCCAGGGCCAGACACCGATCAAAGAAGTGCTGCAGCTCATGAAAAAGGAAAGGTGGACCTTCCCGGCCGAGATTGAGCTGGAATACAAAATCCCTGAGGGCTCTGATGCCATCGCCGAGGTGAAGAAGTGCGTGCAGTATTGCAAGGAAGCGCTGGCCTGAGCGAGCCTTGCTCCTTTCAGCAAGTCACGGCCTCGGAGCTGCTTGATGCGGCTCCGAGGCCTGTTGTTTTGGAGAACGCCGAAAGGTGCAGGGCGGCGAGACGCTCGGTCACGGAATCTTGAGCAGTTCCTGTTCCGTCCACGAATCGGTGCGTCGCGCTTCCTTTTCGCGGACCGCTTTGAGAAAGTCCGATGAGACGGGCTCCGCACCATGCTCCCACTCACGCCGGAGATAAGTGAGAATGGCCGCCAGAGGTTCATCGCCCAAAGCGCCCAGCGGAGGCATGTCGAGCTGGTAACGCCTCTTTTTGACCGTGATGTAGCCGCGCACGCCGTGGAGGACAATGCGACTGAGCCGCTCGGGCGAGCCATTGACCCATTCGGAATCAATCAGCGGTGGGGCGATGCCATCGAGGCCTGACCCACTTGGCTGATGGCAGCCAGCGCAGATGCCGGAGTACAGCGCCTTGCCCATCTCAAAACGGCTCTGCTCATCAGCGGTAAGCGGGCGCGGCGGTTTGAACCCTGCAGGCGCAGGCTTGCCCGGCCAGGTCAGCATGTCCGCCACCTTTTCAGTGCCGGGCGTGTCGAGAAAAGCAGGTTTGGCTTCGAGCTTCACCTTCCGGCGTGTGAAGTCCGCCGAATTGGCGGTGAAGCCAGCGAGCAGCGTTTTCCGAGGCGTCCCACCGGCCTTTTCCGCGAGTGCCAGGAACCGTGAGACACGGGCTGGATTGCGTTCGCTGGCCACACAGCCCGCCAGGCTTGGGATCAGAGTCTTGCCGCTTCCAGTGGCAAGGCAATGCTCCAGCAGTTCCAGCTCGCGGCCTTTGACCCCGCTGAGGATGGCTTCGGCCAGATAGGGGTGATCGGGCACGCGGCTGGCCATCGCAGCCATGGCCAGATCGGCCGCCGGATCTTGGCACTCGCCAAGCGTCAGCGCGATTTGAGTCTGCACCTGCGAATCCGGTTCGGTGGCGGAGAGGGCGATGAGCCTGGTCACCACAGCGGCGCGCCTTTCCCCGGCCAGGAAAACTTCAGCGATGCGCACGGCACTGTTGCGCACGCGGGCATCGACGTCAGCGAGCGCTGCCTCGATCACCGGCCAGGTGCTCTTGCCCATGCCATCGAGCGTCCACAAGGCATGCAGGCGGCCGAGCGCGACATCGCTGCGCGTGAGAGCTTCCAGTGCGGGGACAACCCCTGCATCCGCACGCTCAACAAGCAGGCGCTGGGCGGTTTCCCGGTGCCAGGAATTGGTGTGAGCGAGGATGGGGACGAGCTCTGCATTGCCAAGCTTCGCCAGATTGGGTGCAGGACGTGTCCTGGCATTTTCAGGAACAATGCGCCAGATCCGTCCCAGGCCGCGTGGATTCACAAGATCGTGCTCCTGGATGTACTTTTCCAGATAGGGACTGAGTGAGATGCGGTGCTGGATGATGCCCCGGTAAAAATCGACGACGTAAAGCGCTCCATCGGGTCCCGTGGTCATGCTTACAGGACGGAAGCGCTCATCCGTGGACGCGAGAAACTCACGCTGATTGTAGGCTTCACGCGCCACGAGCCTGCCTTTTTCGAGGGTGACAATGTCTCGCTTCACGAGATGCAGAGCCGGCTCGCAGGCGAAGGCATTGCCAAGAGCATCCGTCGGGAAGAGATCGCCTCGGTAAATCCAGGGTGAGCACGCGGCGGTAAAGTTTTTCAGTTTGTGACCCGCCATGTTCTCAGGAATGTAGGCGCGGTTCGTGCCGGGGGTCACACGGATGGGCCACACGGCCTGGTTCACCGGCGGGCTGATGCGGCCTCCTGACTTCTCATAGTGCGGATTGCGCAGACGGTAATGGGAGGGCCACATGTCGCCCTGCAAGTGGCCGGAGTTAAAGTTGTAAAAGAGACGGCCAAAGTCATCCTGACTGAGCCCATATTGGCCGCGCATGGATGAGAGGCTGCGTTCGAAAGCGCCCGCGCCACGCCAGCGAAAACGCGCCGCGTATTCCGCAAAGTAGATCCAGTTGTCCAGCGCCCAAAGCGGGGAGTTCGCGCCATGTTCCGGGTTCGCCAGTTCGGGGCGGCCAGGGATGGTTTGTGCGCCGGCATCCTTCGCCACCACGATCTTCTCATCCGCCTTGTCATCGCCATTCTTGTCCGGGCAATACCACAGCATCGGCGGTGCGCCCACCAGCGCGCCTTCGCCAATCGGCAGGACCGTGCGGGGCATGATGAGTTGATCGAGGAAGACCTTGCTTTGATCGAAGCGCCCGTCGCCATCGGTGTCCTTGAGAATCACGATCCGGCCCACCGGCTCATCCTCACGATTGCCCTGAATGTCCGGCATGTACCCGAGCATCTCCACCACCCAGAGCCGCCCATCCGGACCAAACTGCGCAAAGATCGGATCCCCGACCAGCGGCTCACTGGCTGCCAGTTCCACCCGGTAGCCCGGTGCCACCTGGAAGGTTTTCAATTCCTCATCCGCAGACAAAGCCCGCGTGTCCGGAACAAGCTCCGCCGGCACCAGCGAGGGCGGCACATTCACTATTGCGTCCCCATTTTGGGCGTAGACCGTTGAGACAAAAAACAAGACAGGCAGAGCGAGGATCCGGGAGAGAGGGATGCGTGTGAAATTCATGGGTGGCTGCGAACGTGGCTTCCATTGCACTACGGCCATGCACCCTGTGATCTTTAGCACCATAAGCCAATCGCAGTGCCTTTGGACGGTTCAACGTCCTCTGGGGCCAAGACCAGACCCTGATCAAGGAAATGCCGCAGCTCATAAAAAAGAGAAGTGGACCTTCTCCGCCGAACCGAAACGCAGCGAAAATGGCGGCGAAGATGCGTGGAGAATGATGCGGTCAGGAGTGACCTCGCTCCTTCAATGTCTTTGCCTGGATTGAAGAACTGCATGTTTCAGCAGATGAAAGAAGCATGGCAGAGCCGATCGAGGGGAGTGCGGACAAAGAGCCGAGCTTGCGAGACAGGCGAAGCCAATCCGCGTTCCCTTCATCCATCGCATGGCATGAGCCTGACTATTCCAAACTCTTGCAGATCTCTGCATGTGCGGCGGCGACTGCGGGAGCATGCTCGCGGGCCTTCACATAGCGCACCGCAAAACTCCCCGGTTCCGCGGAGCCCATGAGCAGATGCCGCGCTTCGCCCACCAGCGCATCCTTCCGCTCCTTCGTGATTGGCGGCTTCTCCTCCATCGCCTCGTCCATCATCACCACCAGCTGCGAAAGCTGCCGGAGCCACGCAAAGCGCTCATGCTCCATGAGCAGTTGCAGAAACTGCATCGGCGACTCGATGACATTCCCTTCCTTCTCATACGCAGCCCGTTCCGCGTTCATGAGCAGCTTGTGCAGGCTGAGGAGCTGGTTGCGAAGAGCGGGAAGAGGATGGTCGTTCATGACAGATTGATAATGCAGAATGCGGGTGTCATCCATCATTGTGAACAATCCACTTCGCTTCCTTTCGGTGCACGGCCAAAGATTCCTCACTGATTCCAATGGAACTGAGTTAGGGGCTGAAGGAAACGAGCATACGCATAACGTTGGAATCGCTCCTTCAGAACCTCCCCGGGGTGGTGAAGGCACTCGACCCTCCTGGTATGGCCCGTCTTTTGTGATAGACTGACCTCCAGTCCTCAAGCAGCCTTGCCCCACTGCTGTACAAGCCCTAATGCACAGCAACCCCCTCGATCATCGACACTGAACATTCAATATTTCTAGCTATCTCCGCCTAATTCCTCAATTGCTTTATCCAATAATCCCGCAAGGTACACGGACGACAAGATAAAACGAAACCGTTCTTTAGAATGTTTTTGTGGTCCATCTTTTGACATAGAATGTTCCTGGCATTTATCTTCATTTGTTTTCATCGCCTGAATAGCGTGATCTGCGGCCTTGAGCTCGCATGTTGTTCGAATAATTGTTGGATCTTCGAATGACTTAGCGGTAAATTCATGAGAGCTTTATTTCGAAGTTTACGTATCAACTCAAAATCCAGGAACTGCCATTGAGAGATGAGCCCGAGGCAATATGCGATTTTGATCTGCGCTGAAAAAGTTGACAAGGGCGCCATGCCTCCAAATAAGAGGTCCGCAGCGTGTTTACGAGCATGCTCATTAGGGGTGAGCTTTTTTTTGATAAGAGTGGCTAGTAAATCCTGAAGAACACTGGCCGCTGTGAGGATGCATCCACGATCTGATTCAACGAATAATTCTCCGAACAAACGTTCGAAACGAGCTCGGTCATTTTCATCTCCAACAGGCATGGCTAAATCCTTTAATGGTTAACATTGCGCTAGGGCACCCACCTGCTGGGTGGTCACATTAGAGTTTCCATGCTTCGCGAAGAAGTGTCAGAAAACTCTGCTGTCGTTCGGCAAAAATAGTCGGAGTCCATTCTTTTGCCTTGAGCACTCCAATAGTGATGAGGAATGGAGACGCATTGCCTTTTGTTGTGAAGTACTTGGTCTGCTTGGTCTGGAGATCCCAGTTCTTGGCAGCGGCGTTTTGTCTTCTATTGAGAAGGGCAAGATTTCCAAGTCGGTGTGTTGCTTGGACTCTTTGAACCAAGTCAGGCCACCATGTCACCCACTGACTATTGTCGGGAGGAGTCTGCGGCAGAACGTGCTCTATTGTAATTTTGTCGAATTCATAATTTGCTTCTCCTGAACCCAAACATTCATCTAGCCTCAGCAAGATGAGAGTCCTTTTTTGTTTCGGACTCAAATTGTAAATGTCACCATCTAGAACTGTAATCGCTTCAGCAACCTCAGCCTTGCTGGGCTGCATGGCGGATGCATCCTCAGCCTCTTTTCCATCTGAAATGTCCGCTAGAACCCGCCCGAACCGTTCAATTCGTTCATTCACAGAAACCCTATTCAACCAAAGTATCACAGCCAGTCGTTCAAGGGCGACGAGTGACGAATGAAGTTTGTCCGGGTTGCCCGTATGCTTAACCAGTAAGCTGAGGGCTGATGGCACCCAATCACTGTTATCCAATCGATTCAGCCATTTCAGAGTACGATTGATCAATTGGTCCTTCTCCCCATCCCAATCAGCGTTACGAATGACCTCAAATGCCTCGGCATAAGGAATAAGCTCGTTTTCAATGAAATCTACTGGTCGTGAATCAGCTTTCACTACGGAACGAAATGTTTTAAGGACCGTTTCACGCATTTTCTGACGGTGATGGATCATCACTATATGTGAGATCAACTTGTCGAACTCCTGTTCCCCAAGTTTTTCATCGAGGTCTTCCCATTTCCGTGTGTAGAAATCCTCCTTTTCCTTGGCCACTTTACCGATTAGGTCAGCCTTCAAAATATCAGCAGTGGTAAGGTCCAATCCGCGATCATTAAGAACTGAAAAAATTCTGAACGCGGAGTCTAGGCTCTCTGTGGCAACAACCACGAGGTATGTGTGCTGAAGTAAAAAAGCTGTTAGCGTGGCACGGGCAGAAACCTCGAGCTTTTCGAGTTCACGTAAAAACAGTAATGCGTTTCTGGTGATATTGGCCTGAGGTTCGGTGAGAGTGTCTGTGTTGAGGTTCTTGAGTTTAGTGAAAACTTCGTCTTCCAATACATTAGTCTTATAGAAGCCCTGATCTCGATCCCGCAGAGTCAATCTGCATCTGTCAAGTGTGCCTTCGAAATCATTACCTTTTTCAAGGAGGCGTCCGTTAAGCTTCGATCTATCCTGTTCTGGCAAGAGCGCGCGCAATGCTGCAAGCAAAAGCGACAAAGACGTAAGGCGTTGTTGTCCATCAACGACGTCCACGTCAGGACCATGAGGCTGGATAACGACAATCGATCCCAAGAAATAAGGACTGATCGCCTCGCCAGCTTTGCCTCCTTTGGCCATAAGTGGACCCGCTTCAACAGAGGCTTCCAAGATATCTTTTAGCAGAAGTTCAGCCTGATCAGTTCCCCACCGATAAGGTCGCTGATAGTTGGGAATCGAAAATGCGTAATCATCACTGAAGACCTTCAGGATAGGCTGTTCGTGTGCGGTAATTCGGGCCATTATATAGTGGATGTCAAAATTAGAATGCGCCTAATCTCATGTTATTGATGATACTCCTGCAACGCCCGAACCTGCACCTCAGTCCCCTGCAATGACTTGATCGCCCGGAGTGCGGCATCAGCACCGCGCAACGTGGTCATGATCGGAATGCGATTCTGCATGGAGGCCGTGCGAATCTTGATTTCGTCCTCGCGCGGGTTTTTGCCGCTCGGGGTGTTGATGACGAGGGCCATATCCTTGTTCTTCATCAGGTCGATGACGTTCGGGCGCTGGCCGCTGGCGAGTTTGGGGAGGATGTTCACCGCAATGCCGGCTTCCTTGATGACGCCGCCGGTGCCGCTGGTGGCGTAGAGGGTGAAGCCGAGGTCGGCGTAGCCTTTGGCGATTTTCACGACGTTGGGGCGGTCGGTTTCCTTGACGCTGATGAACACATTGCCTTTGGTGGGCAAGGTGCCGCCAGCGGCCATCTGGCTCTTGGCGAAGGCCATGCCGAGGTCGTAGTCGATGCCCATGACTTCGCCGGTGCTCTTCATTTCCGGGCCGAGAATGATGTCCACGCCGGCGAATTTGCTGAAGGGGAAGACGGCTTCCTTGACGCTGTGGTGCTTCGGAATCACTTCCTCGGTGAATCCCAGTTCCTTCAAGGTCATGCCCGCCATGATCTTGGCGGCGAGCTTTGGCAGCGGCACTCCGATGGCCTTGCTGACGAAGGGAGCAGTGCGGCTGGCACGTGGATTGACTTCGATGACATACAAGTCATCACCCTTCACGGCGAGCTGCATGTTCATCAAGCCGCGCACCCCAAGGGCCTTGGCCAGCTTCTTCGCAGCATCGCGAATGCGGTCCTGCATTTCCTTGCTGAGGCTGAAGGGCGGGATGACGCAAGCACTGTCGCCGGAGTGAATGCCAGCCTCTTCGATGTGCTCCATGATGGCACCGATGACGGTGGTCTCGCCATCGCTGATGCAATCGACATCGACTTCGGTGGCGTCTTCGAGGAAGCGGTCCACCAGCACAGGGCGGTCGGGCGTGGCCTCGACGGCGTTCTTCATGTAGTGGGTCAGCTCAGCATCGCTATAAACGATCTGCATCGCACGACCGCCGAGCACGAAGCTCGGGCGCACGAGACTCGGATAACCGATCTTCGCGGTGATGGCCAGCGCCTCCTCCAACGAGGTCGCGGTGCCGCTCGGGGCCTGATGCAAACCGAGATCATCCAGCAGCTTGGCGAACATCTTGCGATCTTCCGCAAGCTCAATGTTCTTCGGCGAAGTACCGATGATGCGGACACCGTTTTCTTCGAGCCCTTTGGCAAGATTCAGCGGGGTCTGCCCGCCGAACTGCACGATGACCCCGAGCACCTGATCGTGGCGGTTTTCGCGCTCATAGATGTTCAGCACATCCTCCAGCGTGAGCGGCTCAAAGTAGAGCTTGTCGCTGGTGTCGTAGTCAGTGGAGACAGTCTCGGGATTCGAGTTCACCATGATGGTCTCATAGCCCAGCTCGCGCAGGGCGAAACTGGCATGCACGCAGCAGTAGTCGAACTCAATGCCCTGGCCGATGCGGTTCGGGCCGCCACCGAGAATCATGACCTTCTTGCGGTCGTTGTCCCGCACTTCGTCCTCGATGCCGTAGGTGCTGTAATAGTAGGGCGTGTAAGCCTCAAACTCCGCCGCGCAGGTGTCCACCAGACGGTAGGTTGGGACCACTCCATACTTGATGCGACCGGCGCGAATGTACTTCTCATCCACACCAAAGGAATGAGCGAGTTGCTTGTCGGAGAAGCCCATGCGCTTCCATTTGCGCATCGCTGCGGTGAGAACTTCCGCCTTCTTTTCCTCCGTGCGCTCTGCTTCAGGAATCTGGGCGATCAATGCTTCGCCAGACTGGCTGGGGATGAGCAGGTCTTCCTTCACGATGTCCTCAATCTGCCTCAAGAACCACCGGTCGATCTTCGTCAGCTCGAACACTTTTTCCACGCTCCAGCCCTTGGCGAACGCCTGGCCGAGGAAGAAGATGCGCTCTGCATTCGGCACCGTCAGCTTGGAGGTCAGCGTCTCATCATCCACTTCCTTGTCGGCACCGTCGCCGATGAGGCCAAAGCGTTTGATCTCCAGACTTCGCAGCGCCTTCTGCAGGGACTCCTTGAACGTGCGGCCGATGGCCATGGCTTCGCCCACGGACTTCATCTGCGTGGTCAGCGTCTCATTAGCACCCGGGAATTTTTCGAAGGTGAAGCGCGGCACCTTGGTCACCACATAGTCGATGGACGGCTCAAAGCTCGCCGGCGTCTCGCGGGTGATGTCGTTCTTCAACTCGTCCAGCGTGTAGCCCACGGCCAGTTTCGCCGCGATCTTCGCGATCGGGAAACCAGTCGCCTTGGAAGCCAGCGCGGAGCTGCGGCTCACGCGCGGATTCATCTCGATGACGATCATGCGGCCCGTGTCCGGATGAATGGCGAACTGAATGTTCGAGCCCCCCGTCTCCACGCCGATCTCGCGGATGCAGGCGAAGGAGAAATCACGCATGATCTGGTACTCGCGATCCGTCAGCGTCTGGATTGGAGCCACGGTGATCGAGTCACCCGTGTGCACACCCATGGGGTCGAGGTTTTCGATCGAGCAGATGATCACGCAGTTGTCCGCCTTGTCGCGCATGACCTCCATTTCGAACTCCTTCCAGCCCAGCAGCGACTCCTCAATGAGCACTTCCGTCACGGGCGAGAGATCAAGGCCGCTGGCCGTGATGGTTTCAAACTCCTCTTTGTTATACGCGATGCCGCCGCCGGTGCCGCCCAGAGTGTAGGCAGGGCGGATGATCAGCGGCATTGTGCCGATCTGCTCGGCAATGGCGCGGGCTTCCTCAATCGTATGGGCCACGCCGGACTGCGGCAGGTCCAACCCGATCTTGAGCATGGCGTTCTTAAACAGCAGGCGGTCCTCGCCTTTCTCGATGGCATCCGGCTTCGCACCAATCATGCGCACGCCGTGCTTTTCGAGAGTGCCCGCTCGGTGCAGGGACATGGCGCAGTTCAGCGCGGTCTGGCCGCCCAGCGTGGGCAGCAGCACGTCCGGCTTTTCCTTGATGATGATCTTCTCCACCATCTCCGGCGTGATCGGCTCGATGTAGGTCCGGAAGGCAAACTCCGGGTCCGTCATGATCGTGGCCGGATTTGAGTTGATGAGCACCACTTCATATCCTTCTTCGCGCAGGGCCTTGCAGGCCTGGACGCCGGAGTAGTCAAATTCACAGCCTTGGCCGATGACGATGGGGCCGGAACCGATGACGAGGATGCGATGGATGGTGGTGTCTTTGGGCATGGGGGGAGGAAAAATGACGAAATCCGGTTAGGGACGACGAATGCGGCGGGTTGGGGAGAAGAGAAAGCGTATGATTTTGTCGCTTTCAGAGCCCGGAGGTGAGGTCGCCAGCATCCAAATGCTGCGCCACGCGGGGCCGGAAAGCGCGGCATCTTGCACAGTCGATGCGATGCGTCAAACGCAGGGGGTGGAAAAGACGCGAATTAGCCCCCGCTTGAGGGGATTATGGGGCACTTTTTCGCTCCTCAGCTCAATTCACCGAGATTTTGACACCGATGTCCTTGTACGCCGCAGTCATCTCCTGGGCGATTTGTGAATAACTTCGTCCATCGAGCAGCAACCCCAGATGCTTGAACGGCGCAGTTTCGGACTTCATGTCTGGCGGCGGAAAGTTCGTCGGGTAGCTGAAGCGGCCGCCTTCCAGGTGCTTGACGCGTGGATCCTTGAAAAAAGTCCTCAGCGCCTCGGTCTCGCCATAGACCGCGTCCATGAACTTGATGAACCGCGTGCCTTTTTTGTCACCATCCAGATGGCAGAAGAAATACACGGCGAGCACAGAGCGGAAGTAGAGCTCCCCCATCTTGCGATTGGTGGTGTTGGCGATGCCAGACCAGGTGGCGCGGTTCATCGTCAGGTGCTCCTCCAGATTGCCAATCTCGATGGCATACCCGCGCTTCTGCATTTCCTGGATGTGGTCTTTCAGGCCCTTCTGGTGCGCGTCGGCGCGGAACTTGCCTGCATTGTAGGGCAGCATCTCAGTGTACTCAGCCGTGCCCTCGATGACCCACACGGGCAGGAAGGTCAGATAGGCGTCCATCACCTGATGGGTGATCTCGTGAATCAGCGTGCCACCGTCGTAGTTCTCGTCCTTGGCGTAGGTTTTGCCCAGCAGCTTGAGACCGATGCTGGGAAAGGGCACTCGGAAGATTTTGTCCCCGCTCATGTAGACACCCCCGGAATTCTCAGGTCCGCCCGCGGCGATGTAGTCCTTCCGCGTCTCGTAAAGCTCGGCTTGGTAGCGTTCGAAACCCTCGGGCGGACGGCAGACCACCCCCCATGGCAGGGAGGCGACGAGTGTTTTCGTGGCCTCAAAGGTCCGTGCCACTTCTTTCATCACGCTGGGCATGAGCTTGGCCTGCGCCATGAATTCAAATCCCTCGGACCGGTACACACACTTTCGCGCCGCCGGATTTTCCTCCACCACCTGAATCTCGATGGATTTCGTCGGCACCACCACGTTTTCCGGCCAGGTCCGTTTCTCGATGGGAACCCTGTTCACAGAGGGGGCGGTCACCGCAGGCGTGGCCCCCTGAGCGGTGGATGCAGCAGCAGGAGTGGACAAGCCCTTCACATAGGCCTGATCTTCGGCGCACAGGCGGGCAAGCGGCAGTTGGTGCTCCTTGCCGTCTGTCATTTTCAAGGTCACGTTTTCGGCCGTGGCGCTGACCAGCGCGGCCTGGATGATCCGGCCTTGCGTGTCTTTCCACGGGCGGTAAACGGCGTCCTCCGCCGCAGCCAGACCGAATTGCGCCAGGGTGCAGCACATGGCCAGAATGATCCGGGAAGGGCGGAAGCTCATGCCGGATTTATACATTGCCGTACGTTAATCACGCAAATCCTTCCTGTTTGAAAGGCGCAAAAGGGTGCCATGGTGGGCGCGGCCCGGACGCCCACCCCGTCCTCTTGATTCATTTTCATCCCCTTATGTGCGGTTTTCTCGGATGGTTTCGTCTGCCAAACACGCCATGGCGTGAGGACGAGCGCGCCCTGCGAAGGCAGTCTCTTCAGATGATTGTGCATCGCGGTCCGGACGACCGGGCGGAGGAGGAAGGTCCAGATTGGTGGATGGGCTTCCAGCGGCTTTCGATTCTCGATTTGAGCGATCATGGCCGGCAGCCCATGTGGTTTGGCGGCGGAAGATACGCACTCACCTTCAACGGCGAAATCTACAATTTCCGCGAGCTGCGTGCAGACCTGGGCGAGGTGAAACTGCCTTCCACCGGAGACACCGCGGTGCTGGGCGCCATGCTGGAACGTGCCCCCGCTGAAAAGGTTCTGCCCAGGCTGCGCGGCATGTTTGCGATCGCCTGGCGCGATGCTGAAACGGGATCGGTGCTGCTGGCACGGGATCACTTTGGCATCAAGCCGCTGTATTATCGCCTGAGCAGCGCCGGAGAGCTCGTTTACGGGTCAGAACTGCGGGCCGTGCGGAAGCTGGGGCATGGAGGCCAGATTTCACGTGTCGCCCTGGCGCAGTTTTTCCAACGCGGCGCGGTGCAGAGTCCGGAGACGATGTTTGATGAGGTGCGCTGCCTGCCCCCGGGGCACCTGCTCGCCTGGCGTGGTGGCAAGGCGGAGGTAACACGCTGGTTTCAGCCTGCCTGGCCCGGGCGTGAGGCCTGGGTGCATGACGTGGCGGAACAGCGCCGCATGGTGCGTGCCGGCGTTCTGGAAAGCGTGAAGGCCCATCTCGTCGCGGATGTGCCCGTGGGCGCATTTTTGAGCGGCGGGCTGGATTCCACCCTCCTGGTGGCTTGCATGCGTGAGGCCGGCCAGAAACACATCAAGGCCTTTTCCATCGGCTACGAAGAAAACGCCGGGGTGCCGGACGAAAGCGATGCCGCACGGCGCACGGCGGAATATTTCGGCTGCGAGTTCGTGCGTGAGCGCCTGACATCGGCTGCGCTGGAGTCCAGCCTGGACGGCTATTTTGATCAAATGGACCAGCCGACGGGTGATGCACTGAACACCTGGCTGGTGTCACGGCTGGCATCCAAGGAGGTCAAGGTGACGCTCAGCGGGCTGGGAGCCGACGAGTGGTGGGCGGGTTATAATTACCACCGGCTCATCGCTGTGGCGGCGAAGTCGCCGCTGCTTGCCGCAGGCAGCTTGGCCCGCGCCGCAGACTCACTGCTGCCGCAGAGCATGCGCGGACACAGGGCATGGAAGGTGCCATTTTATGCCTTGGGTGGTGCCGGGCGCAACGTGCGCGAATGGCAGTCCTATGGACGCACCATCATGCCGCCTGAACAAGTGGCACGGCTTCTGCACGGAGATTTGAAAATGCCCTCCGCCCCGGTCTTCGAACCCCAGTCCCCGGACTCCTGGCTCCACGAGCTGCTGCTGCGGGAAACCGAGACCTATCTGGCGAACACACTTCTCCGGGACAACGACGCCATGAGCATGGCGCACTCGCTGGAACTGCGCGTGCCGCTGGTGGACAAGGAAATTTTTGCGCTGGCCGGCAGGATGCCGCCGGAGAGCAAGCTGGACACACTGGGCGGCAAGCGCGTGCTGCGCGAGGCCTTCCGGGAGCTGCTGCCGCCGCAGATCTATGATGACCGCCAGAAGAAGACCTTCACCCTGCCGCTGATGAAATGGATGAGGCTGCCGAAATGGCAGGAACGCATCCGCGACACGCTGGGCTCCCAGCGCTGCCGTGACCGCGGCTGGGTGGATGAAGCGCAAAAGCGGGACATCTGTGAAAAATATTTCAGCGGCAGCCTGAACTCCACCGCAGCATGGCCGTTGAGTCAGCGCGTTTGGATGCTATACGTGCTGGAGGAATGGGCGCGACGACACTACGACGAAACGAGGAATCACCAATGACACCGGGCATTTTGCAGGTGTTCAACCGCTATCTTTCCCCGGGTGGCGAAGAGATGAGTGTGGACCGCATCTTCAATCACCTGAGCAAACAGCATGCGATGTCCCGCTGCTTCTTCGACAGCGCTGCTTGGAAAGGCGAAGAGGCTCCAGGAGCCGCCGGACAGGCAAAACGGCTCTTCTACAATCAAGAATCGCGTGCGCAGTTTGAGGCGGCTCTGGACACGAGTGGTGCGGGCATGGCCCTGTTTCACAACATCTTTCCGGTCGGTTCTCCCTCATTGTATCATGCCGCATTGCAGCGTGGCCTTCCCGTCGTGCAGTACCTGCATAATTATCGTCCTTTTTCAGTCGGCGGCACTCTGCAGGTGCATGGCAGGATTGTGCAGGACGCCCTCTACGGCAGCTATTGGAAGGAGATTTTCTCGGGTGCCTGGCAGGGCTCCGTGGTGAAGAGCGCCCTCTTCGCGGTCATGCTCAAGGCCCTTCACCGCAGCGGCTGGCTGAAGAGTGTGAAGGCATGGATCGCCATTTCGGATTTCATGCGGCAGAAACTGGTCAGTTCCGGCTCCCTGCCTGCGGCGCATGTCCACACGCTGCGTCATGCCTGGGATGCGATGCCGCAGCCCCCTGTGACGGAGGATGCGGGCTACTACCTGTTCATGGGGCGTCTGGTCGAAAATAAAGGCGTCATTCCGCTGCTCGATGCCTGGGACGCATTGCGTGCGCAGCTCGGCAAAAAGACCCCCTCCCTGCACATCGCCGGGGAGGGTCCTCTCAGCGATGCCGTTCAGCAGCGCGTGCGCACCAATCCCTACATCGGCCAGCTCGGCCATACAGGCGGAGAAACCAAGCGCGAGGCCCTGCGGCGCTGCCGCGCGGTGATCGTGCCTTCCACTTGGTGGGAGCCCCTCGGCCTCGTGGTCTATGAAGCGTACGACTATTGCAAACCGGTGCTCGCCGCAAATTCAGGCGGTTTGAGCGAGATCGTCCAGCATGGCATCACCGGTTTCAAACATGAGTCGGGCGATGTTCCTGGCATCGTCCAGGATGTGCTGGCCATGGAAGCCACCCCTGCCACGGAGCGTCGCGTCATTGGCAGCGCCGGACGTCAGTGGCTCCTGCGGGAGGCAAGTCCCCAGGCCTGGCTGCAACGCTTTGAGGAAATCTTGGCCGAAGCAGTTAGAAGCTAGCCAAGCTATCAGTGCGCCGCACAACCGCCTTCCGGCAACCAACCGTCAACAATCGCAAACGGCTCGGTTCCTTCACTGCATGATCGTCACCCGCGCGCCCACCGGCGCATGCTGGAAGATCGTCTCGGCCATGTCACGCGGGAGGCGGATGCAGCCATGGGAAGCCGGAGAGCCGGGATTGGGAATCGGCCCTGCATGCAGGCCCACTCCGTAACCGGTGATCCGCATCCAGTAAGGCATCCTGGCACCGACAAAGTGACAGCCGGGGGGAATGCGTGACACCCCGGCGGTGGCGTTGCTGTTCACCACATCTCCATTGCTGTCCACGATCATGCCGTAACGGTTCGAGCGTTTGTCCACGATCTTTTCCATGATACGGAAGGTGCCTGTCGGAGACGCAAACCCACTGCGTCCGGTGGCGACGTAGGTCCAGCCGACATTTTCACCGCCCTTGAAGAGATACGCTCTCTGCTCGCTGAGGTCGATGTTCACGCTCAAGGGACCGGGTTTGCTGCCGCCATTCCACACATACATGACTGGCTGGGATGCCAGCGGCGGCATGATCATCAGGGGCCGCCGAACCATTTCCGTGCGCGACGAGAACAAGGGAACCTGAGGCATGGCGCACTGGCTCAGAAGCAGGGCCCAAGCCGCACAAATGAAAAGACGGGTGACTTTCATGACGATCGCAATTCTAGGAGCACATAGCGCGCCTGTGCAACCCGTGAACGGCCGTCCTACGCAAGATTAAATTTCACTGGTTTCGCTGATTCCAGTAAATCTTGATATTCTTGGTTCGACGGCCTGCGGCAATGATTTCCAAATCGTGATCTCCGTCGAGATCGGCACACACAGCGTCTTCACAGGCCATGCCACCCTCATCAATGAAGGCCTGCTGCCAGCCGTTGCCATCCTCTTTCGTCGTCCAGAACAGCTTCACCGCCACCTTCCCGATCTTCTGCTGCGCACGCCAGCCCACCACGATCTGACGATTGTTCAGACCCAGGAGATCATGCGTGGCGATGGCATGACCATCAACGAGTTGATCGCTGATCACATGGCGCTGCCATTCACCGTTTTTGGGCCCTTCCGGCTTCGGTGTGTAGATCACCAGCTTGTCTCCGTGCATCGGTTCAATGGTCACCACGTAGGGCTGGCCGCCTGAAAAAGCACCGTAGCGCACCTCGCCCGCGCCCAGCAGTTCGGTCGAGTCTTTCGGATGCTTGGTGATCCAGTGCTCCTTCCAGCCATTGTCGCTTGGGTCCAGCCGCACCACGCCTTCACGTCCTGCCAGCAGCAGGCTTTCAGCTTCGGCGCCCGGGGCGGGAATGATGTCCAGGTTATGCGTCTTGTGCATCGTTCCCTGCACCAGCGTGGTGTTCCACTCCTTGTGCGGATCATCCGGCATGTGGTAGGCCAGCACTCGCACGCCTTCGCCTTCACCATTCTTGTCGTTGCCGCGGCCATGCAGCGGCACCACCACGAGGTCATAGCGTCCTGAACGGTTGCGAACCCACTTCATGCGGTGCGTCGTCGGTTCGTGCGTCAGTTTCACCGGCTCCCATTTCTGGGTGCGATCAGCCGGCGGCACCAAATAAAAGACCGCCCCGCTGCCCGTCGTGTCCCCAGGATTCCACTCGGCACCCACGGCGATCTCGCACTTGCCATCGCCATTGATGTCACGCGCCGCGATGCACACATGATCCTTTTCTGTCAGATTTTCAGCGATGACATGCTTCGTCCATGTCGGGTTTTCATACCAGACGATCACCTTGCTGTCCGCCAGCAGGATGTCCGTGCGCCCGTCACCATTCACATCCGCCACCGCCAGGCCATAACCAATGCCGACGGCGTCGTCAATCTGCTGCTCTTTGAAGCTCGGAGTCTGCGCGGAGGCCAGGGCGACGATGCCCAGAGAGAGGGCGGAAAGGAGAATTTTCATGGTGGTTTGCACGTTAGCCGACTCCGCCGCTTCCAAGCAAGGACGAACCGAGGCGGGTGCGCCGTGACATCCATAGCGCCCGGCAGACGCCCACCGCCCGGCATCACCGCAAAATTTTGACCGTGTAAGTCACCGATCCTGGCGATTTCGGATTCTCACTGCCGCTGTGAATTCGCAGCACCACGTCGTCCCGCGTCGTCTGCACCAGGTAGGTGAAAGGCTTCTCCTTGGTTCCCGTCGGGACCATTTTGATGATAGCACCCGGGACATCATTCTTCGGTCCTTCCGCCAGAACCAGCCGCACCCGGTCACCCCGGTCCGATCCCTCTACATCCGGATTTTCAGAAGCGATGTTTCCATCGCACTTCCACAGACCCGACAGATAGCTCAATGTGATCCGGTCACCCCGGCGCAGTGGCGGCAGCTTAAACCCTGCAGGCCCCGCCGCAGCGATCACCGCCGTCGTCTCCAGCACTTTCAACTCCCCGCCGAGGGCCTGTTCCGGGGCCGCAGTCATGACCTTGATCTTGTCCGTGATCGCCGTGATCTCAGCCTGCACCGCCGTGGCCTCATCCAGCTTGCCATTACGGGTGTATTGATCCCTCATTTTCTTCAGCTCAGTGAGGTAAGTTTCCGACAAGGGTTTCATCGTGCGGACAACCGCCGCCTGAAATGAATTCCTCAAATCTTCCAAGTCCTTGGGATCATCCCCATGAGACCTCAGGCAAAAGAGTAAAGAGAAGGAAGCGCCTATGAATGCTGATTTCATATGTTTGAGGCCACCATATGTCATTACCCCTAATAAAGGCAAGCAGGGAGAAAACCATGCACCGCTTCATGTCACATATCAGCCCAGTCTTTAGACAGCGTCAACTTTCCGGCGCCACCTCATCCCCAGCGCCACGCTCCACTGATACTTCCGCGCATGCTCCCGGATCAGAAACGGCATGTCGCAGGTCTTGGCCAGATCAAAGTGCGGCTCCAGGAGAGATGTCAGCCACTCGCGCGTGGAACCCTGCGGCCAGTTGCCACGTGGCGTGAATTCCTCCAGCCACGTACAGGGAGTTGTCAGCAGCAGCTGTCCGCCCGGACGCACCAGGTTCGGCAGACGCTCGATCAACTTCAGCGGGTCGGTCAGACGGCACAGCAGATTCGCCGCGTGCACGATGTCATAGTCCCCCAGATTGCTGCGCAGGTTCATCGCATCTCCTTGCTCGAAGCGCACGCGATCACGCCGCAGATTTTCCGGCACGCGTGCCACCAGCGCCGTTTTCGCACTGCCCTCATCCACGCGTTCGTAGTTCATGCTGCCATCACGTGCCAGCGCCGCCGCTGCATCCACAAAGCTCTGCGAGTAATCAATGCCCAGCACGCTGACACCAAAATTCGCCAGCTCAAAGCTCGACCTCCCGACCGCGCAGCCCAGATCCAGCGCCACCGCTTCACAAGGCGTGCGCGGCAGATCGATCAGTTCCATCACAGTCCGCACTGGAAACCCCAGCGCCTCACGTGGCCCGCTCTCCCATGGCAGCACCTCCGCAGGCTGGCCGTAATGAAAGAGCAGGTATTCGTCGAGCAGGCGACGGGTTTCGTAGATGTTCATGAATGTGATGGGAGGTCAGGCTTCCAGCCTTGGATTGGATCCGGCGTCAGTCCTTATTCAGCAGCCAGCGCTTCCAGCAAATACTTCGAGGGCTGGAAATGCTCGTTCAAAACCGTGACCACGCCATCGCGGAACATGCGCGTCTGCTTGATGTCAAAATTCGGCGTCTTGTGAGGCGCGAAGAGGATGTCATCATGCGTCGCGTTTTGATGCCGCTTGAACTGCGCAGGGGTGATGTGCCCGCCCAGATGGTCGTCGCGTCCCGTGGCCAGATGGCAGGTGCCCAGCACCTTCTCATCCTGAATGTCCGCACCCGACACCGGCAGCACCTGCGTACCAAAGCCGAGTTCACCCAACACACCCGTCATGGGATCATCGGCCAGCTTGGCATTGTGCGCATCAATCGTGCTCTGGTTCCCCGCGATGAGTTCCGCCTTGATGATGCAACCGCCCGTGACGGTGAGCTTGCCCAGCGTGCCGTCCTCGTATTTCAAAGGAAAGGTTCCTTCCGCACCGGTGGGCACGAAGTAAACCTCACCCGCAGGCAGGTTCGCGATGTCAGGCGTATCCCCCTGGCAGAGACCATGGCTCTTTTGCGCCTCCTGGCGGTTCAATTCAAGACGCACCGTCATGTCAGGCCCGTTCTCCACGGTGAAATCAATTTCCACAGCATCTGCGCGGGTCATCGCACGGCGCAGTTTTTCGGCATCGATGCTCACCACTTCGTAATCCACGGCGAGGCCGGAATTGAGGATGACATCATTCACGCCATGCAACGTCGCACCACGGAAACCATACTGCTTCGCGAATGCCGTCAGTGGCGCGGTGGCGGAGAAAGTCGAGATGCAGAGGATGATGTCGTAGTTCGGATAAACGTCCTTCTCCAGACTCAGCTCCTTGCCGCTCATGTCCACGCAGAGATCCGGCAGATCCAGATTGCTGCCGGTGGTCTGCGTGTAGGCAAACATTTCGCCGCCCTTCAGCGCCAGCTCTTCGGCCACGCCATTTTTCAGACCCAGATAAAAATGCTCATGCGCCCGCTTTTGAATGGCGCGCTCAGAGTTTTTCAAGAACGCATAATCCTTCGCTTCAGCCAGATCTGGCAGGTCGATGAGGATGCAGATCTTGCGCCCGAAAGTGGGCTTGAACACGGTGCCGAGCAGGCGTGAGAGATCGAACTTGGGAAACTGACGCCCTTGGGCGGTGGATTGGACGGTTGACATGGGAGCGGCGATCATAGGCATGAGAGAGTGTCAGGCAAATACGCCCTGCATTTTTAGGTGGATTCATTGAATTGCTCGCCATCAAGCAAACTGATCCCACAACAATTTCGCCACCATCATGAGCACCACGGTGATGAAAATCACTCGAATAAACGGCGCCCCATGGCGGATCGCCATTCCCGCTCCAAGCCGGCCACCAATGAGCTGACCGGCGATCATCACCCCGGCAACTTCATAATTCACCCGCGCACTGACAACGAAGATGATCAGTGAGGCCATGTTGCTTGTGAGATTCGCCACCTTCGTAAAAGCTGTGGCCCGCGTGAGCTCCAGTCCCAGCAGTGAAATACAGGCCATCGTCCAAAACGTGCCCGTGCCAGGACCAAAAAATCCATCGTAAAATCCGAGCACACTTCCCGCCAGACACGCGAATCCCCCCAAGCTCAATCGCGCCTTCGCCGCCGTTTTCCCCAGTCCCGGGCTCAGCAGCACATACACCGCAATGCCCAGCAGCATCCATGGCACGATCAATTTCAGCACCGCGTTGCTGATCAGCATCAGCACCAGCGCCCCCGCCATGGCGGAGACAAAGGTGATGGCAACCGTGAGCCTCACTTGGGCCCACGAAACAAGCCCCGCCTTCGCATACTTCCGCACCGCCATCAGCGTGCCCCACGTGGACTGCATCTTGTTCGTTCCCAGCGCCATCTGCGGCGGCAGTCCGGCCCAAAGCAAAGCCGGCACCGAGATCAGTCCTCCACCACCCGCGATGGCATCGATGAATCCGGCGCTCAAGCCCGCGAAAAACAGCAGCGCGATCGTTTCCCAGCTCATGATTTGCGGCCCAGAATGCGATCCAGTGAATCCGAGGTCTGATAGATCAGCGCCTCTGGATAATGCGCATACGGATGGAAGTATTCAAAAGTAAGAAAGCCTTCGTAACCCGTCTCCGCAAGCGCATCCGTCACCGCAGGCCAGTTCGTGGTCCCATCCAGCAGCGGTCGGAACGTCTCCAGGCTGAAGTCCGTCCCCTTCTTGGTGAACTCCTTCAGGTGCACGTTCTTTGTGCGCTTGCCCAGCACCTTGGCCCAGTGCTCCGGAAACTGAAACATGCTGATGTTTCCCGTGTCAAAATGCACACGCACATGCTCGCTGCCAAAGCCGTCCACAAAGGCGTTCATCTCCATCGGCGTCATCAGGTAGCCATTAAAAAAGATGTTCTCGATGTTCAGGCAGACCTTCAGCTTCTCCGCCTGCTTCGCGAGCTGCCCCACGGCCTCGCGCGCACGCTGATCACACACATCATTCGCCACCGGCTCATGATCCGTGCGCCACGGAATGTGCACTGCACCCGGCACCACCAACACATTCTCCACGCCCAGATCATGCGCGCATTGGGCGATCTTTCCTGCAAGCTCCATGCCCTGCGACCGCTTCGCGGGATCATTGCTCGTCAGCGGATACGGCCAGAACAGGAACGAGCACAGCCCACTGATCTGGATGCCGATCTCGTCCGCCATCTTGCGGATCTTCACATAATCCGCTGCGCCATGCTTCGGCGAGAGATCGTTGTCGAGATCGTAGTTCAGCTCAATCCCATCGAATCCAGCATCCTTCGCCAGTTGCATGCACTCCCGCAGTGTCATCCGCTCAGGATACGGAAAGGCCCACAGGTTGATCGACTTCAGCATCTTGTACTTCTTCACCGCTCCCCGCCGCGCATCAGGTGGGGCGGCAGGGGCCGCACGCGCAGGTTCAAAAGCCAGAGCGCTGAGCCCCACGGAGGCAATGGTGGCTTTGAGGGCGTCACGGCGGGAAAGGGAATCTGCGGGCGGGTTCATACTTGGATGCAATCAGAAGCAGGAAACGAAGGCAAGAGGAAGAAACTCACCGGGCCTCGCAAGATCAGGCGAGGAGGATGCGCTTGCCTTTGACTCCGGCATTTGGAGAATCGCCCTTCTCATGAAACTGCTCATTCCTGTCTTTTTTGCCGCCCTCATCCTTTCCGCCGCTGAGTCCGGCGCACCGGTCGGCAAGTTTCAGCAGCTTGATCCCACGATCCCCACCCCTTCCCCACAGCGCAATGCTTCCGGCGCCCCCGGAACTGCCTACTGGCAAAATCGTGCCGACTATGACATCAGCGTCGAACTGGACGACGTGAAACGCACCATCACCGGAGAGGCCACAGTGACCTACCACAATGCCTCCCCGGATCCCCTGACTTATCTCTGGGTGCAGCTTGATCAAAATTTCCTTTCCCACGCGGCGGACTCGCGCGCCGTGCCGAATACCAAGCGCGGCATTGATCCCAGCAAGATCACCTACTCCGCTCTCGACCGCCTGCTGGCCTACGAAGACTACGATGGCGAGATGAAGATCACCAAGCTCACCGATGCCAAGGGCAATCCACTGCCCCATGCCGTGGTGAAAACCATGCTGCGCCTCGACTTGAATGAACCCCTCGCAGCCGGAGCCGACTTCGTCTTCAAGATCGCCTGGAGCTACCCGATCAATGACTGCGACCGCATCAGTGCGCGCACCGGCTATGAGTTCTTCAAGGAGGACGGCAACACCATCTACACCATCGCCCAGTGGTTCCCGCGCATGGCCGCCTACACTGACTACGCGGGCTGGATCAACAAGCAGTTCCTCGGCACCGGCGAGTTCACCCTCGAATTCGGCAACTACACCGTCCGCCTCACCGTGCCGGACGACCACATCGTCGCCGCCACAGGCACCCTGCAAAATCCAGACGCCGTCTTGACTAAAACCCAGCGCGATCGCCTCGCCAAGGCCGAAAGCGAAAAGGCCAAACCCCTCTTCATCGTCACGCCGGATGAAGCCAAAGCCGCTGAAAAATCCAAGCCCAAAGGCAGGAAGACCTGGATCTTCCAGGCAGACAACGTCCGCGATTTCGCCTTCGCCTCCTCACGCAAATTCATCTGGGATGCCATGGCCGTCGAAGGCGCCAGCGTGAAGGGCAAACCCGTGATGGCCATGTCCTTATACCCCAAGGAAGGCATGCCGCTGTGGGACAAGTATTCCACCCACGCCATCTCACACACCATCCAGGTCTATTCACGTTACACCTTCGAGTACCCCTATCCCGTCGCGTGGTCGATCAACGGTCCCATCGGCGGCATGGAGTACCCGATGATCTGCTTCAATGGCCCGCGCCCTGAGAAAGACGGCACCTATCCCGAGAAGACCAAGTACGCCCTCATCGGCGTCGTCATCCACGAGGTCGGTCACAACTACTTCCCTATGATCGTGAACAGCGACGAGCGCCAATGGACCTGGATGGACGAAGGGTTAAACTCCTTCGTCGAATTCCTCGCCGAGGAGGAATGGGAGAACGACTGGAAGCACCGCCGGAACGAACGCGGCATGACGGACTACATGCGCCTCAAGGACCGCGCACCGGTGATGACCAACTCGGAATCCATCGCCGACCTCGGTCCCAATGCCTACGGCCAGCCCACCGTGGCCCTCAATATCTTGCGCGAACACATCCTCGGACGCGAAGCCTTCGACCACGCCTTCAAGACCTACGCCAAACGCTGGATGTTCAAGCGCCCCACGCCCTCCGATTTCTTCCGCACGATTGAAGAAGCCAGCGGCGTCGACCTCGACTGGTTCTGGCGCGGCTGGTTTTACAGCACCGACCATGTCGATGTATCCATTGATCAAGTGAAGTGGCTCCAACTCGACTCACGCGATCCCGCCATCGAGAAGCCCAAAAAGAAAAAGGAAGAGGACGAACTGCCCAAAACCCTCACCCGCGAGCGCAACTACTCGCTCTCCAAGCGCATCGACCGCTACCCCGAGCTTAAAGACTTCTACGACAGCTATGACAAGGCCACCGTGCTGCCGAGCGAAAAGAAGAAGTTCGAGTCTCTCATCAAAGAGCTCAAGGAGGAGAAGATCGACCCCGCCTTGCTGCAGACCAAGCACAACTTCTACCTCATTGAATTCAGCAACGTCGGCGGCCTCATCACCCCCGTGATCTTGAAAGTCGAATACACCGACGGCAGCACCGAGGAGCTCAAGCTCCCCGCTGAAATCTGGCGCTTCAACACCGAGAAAGCCGCCAAACTCCTCTTCACCAAAAAGGAGCTGAAATCCGTCACCTTCGACCCCCGCCAGGAACTCGTGGACACCGACATCGAAAACAACTTCTGGCCCCGCCGTCCCGTGAAAAGCAAGTTCCAGCTCTACAAAGACGACAAGCCCGTCAATCCCATGCGCGAGCTGACCAAGGCCGAAAAGGCGGACGAGAAAAAGTAGCACTCAAACTAGAGCATAGGCCGCCACCGGCAGCACTCGCAAGGCATCGGCCACAGCGCACGAACTGACGCTGATGACCTGCTTCACTCCGCTGAAGAGTTCGCAAACCTCTTTGCCCATGAACTCTGCCGGCCACTCAAGTGCCGTGTCACGCCAGGCGTCCCCCACCGGCGGAAAGCCGACG
Source organism: Verrucomicrobiota bacterium (assembly GCA_017301975.1). Taxonomy (GTDB): domain Bacteria; phylum Verrucomicrobiota; class Verrucomicrobiia; order Verrucomicrobiales; family Verrucomicrobiaceae; genus Prosthecobacter. Next base: position 132,348 of record JAFLEI010000002.1, on the reverse strand, counting down.
CGCCCGCTCAGTCGCGGTACAATGACGAGCAGCGCGCTGCCTTCATGCCGGCGAACAAACGCCACACAAGACTCCGCATGGGCCCCCGTCGCGATCACCGGGCTGAAACTGCCCTGCATGAACAAGGCGGGATGACTGCGGCGAAAGTTCAATAGCTGATGCGTCACGTGCAGCTTGATGCGTCCGTCACGCCATTCATTCAGCAGCACGGACGGCTCGGTGCTTGCGAGAGAGACCAGCGCCTGACGCCGCGCTGCGTAATCAACCTGCCGGCGGTTGTCAGGATCCACCAGGCTGAAGTCCCACAGCTCTGTGCCCTGGTAGAAATCAGGCATGCCGGGCACCGCCGCCTTGAGCACGGTCTGCGCGAGAGAGTTGACCATCCCAAGCTGCGCCACCTTCTCCGCCAGCAGTTTGAAATTATCGAGAAATCGGTTGGCCCCGGCCCGCAGCAGCTTCGCCACAAAGTCGCGCACGGCGTTTTCCCACTCCTCGTTGGGCTGCACCCAGCTGCTGTTCACCTTCGCCTCCTTGATGGCCTTGATCAGATACTCCTGAATGCGGCCGAGGTAGCTGGCTCGCGCCGCCTTGTCCATCGGCTCCAGCGGCCAGCTGCCCAGCAGCGTCTGATATACAAGATATTCCTCATTCGCATCCGGGGCCAGCTCTCCCTCGATCTCGCGCTTGTGCCTGCGGTTGATCGTCTGCCACCGGCGCAGCGCCTTGCGCCATTCAGCAGGAAGTTCCGACAGTGCCGCAATGCGCGCCCGCACATCCTCGCTGCGCTTGGTGTCGTGGGTGGAGGTCGCCAGCATGCAGTGCGGATGCTCACGCTGCCGCGCCATGCATTCGTTGAAAAATTTCTCCGGCGAGATCGCGAAGTGATGCGGCTCCCCGCCGACTTCGTTCAAAGCCACCAGCCGGTTGTAAATATAGAAGCTCGTGTCTTCCACGCCTTTCGCCATGATCGGCCCCGTGCACTGCTGAAACTTCATCACGAATTGCATGTGCTCGGCTCGTGTCTGCTCATCAATGTTCTCTGGGAATTTCTTCAGCAAAATTTCCCCCAGGAAATCGAACATGGAGCGTTCGATGCCCGGATTGCGGCGTTCCGCAAGCCGCACGGCACGACGCACCGCGAGGATGTCCTCCGCGCTGGGATCCTGATCAGGCGTGACGTAGGTGCGGTACACGGGAAAGCAGGCGATCACCTCGCGCACGGCGGTCGTCAGCGCATTCAGCGTGAAGTCCCGGTACCATCGGTTGCTCTCCGACAGCCGGTCCAGCATGAACGCCAGCACGTTGATCTCACTGGCCAGCGCGAGCCGCATGACGAGCTGTTTGCGATGGTAGGCGATCTCATGGAAGCTCGTCGTCGCGCCAATGAATTTCGCATAGCTCTCAGTCAGCGACTTTTCAGCGGCGGGATCGATCAACAGCCGGACCGCCTGATTGGCAAACTCATAGCCGGTGGTGCCGTGCACGGGCCAGTCAGGGGCCAGGCGCTCATCACCGAGCAGGATCTTTTCCACCACCAGATACAGCGGCATCTTGTCCCCGCTTTCAGGCAGATACTGGGCGGCACGCGTCTGCAGCAGCGCAAGGTATTCGGCAGGATTCCAAAGCCCGTCCACATGATCAATGCGCACCCCGTCGAGTGAACCGCTGGCGATCAGTTCAAGCAGCAGCTTGTGAGTCGCCTCGAAAACCTCCGGCAGTTCCACGCGAATGGCCGCAAGTTCGTTGATGTCAAAAAAGCGCCGGTAGTTGATCTCCTCCGCCGCCACACGCCAGAAGCTCAGCCGGTACGCCTGTGCAGTGAGGAGTTCATCGAACGCATCAAAGCTGCGCGCATCTCCCGGCCTTCCCTCAATGTCTCGCAGGGTCTTGTGGATCGCCTCGATCAGTTCCGGGCATTCATCACAGCGCCGCAGCAGTCGGCGCTTGATGATCTCTTTTTCGCGCAAACGCTCGGCGATCTTTGCCGGATCCGTCTCCGTGCGCGGCGGCAGATGCTCCAGCGCGGTGATGACACTCTGAAACTCCGCCTGGAAATCTTCCGAGACACCCATCGTCCCCAGTTGCTCAAGCACCGGCCGGAGGATCAGCGTGTAAGTGCGCGGTGCGATGGGCAGCCGCGTGTCAAAGTAGCGCAGGAAAAAGGCCCCTGCCTCAAACTCCAGCTTGAACTCGCCACGCTCCAGCACACGTCCGTACTGGTCTCCCAGAATCGGCAGCAGCACGCGGTTGTTCAGGTCGCTTTTCAGCGGCCTCCAGTCGATGTCAAAATGCGGCGCAAACTCGGAACTCGGCCCGTTCTCCAGCACGTCCGTCCACCACGTGTTCACTGGCGATCCGATCCCCATGTGATTCGGCACAAAGTCCACAATCTGCCCCAGCCCTTGCTCATGCAGCGCCTCCACCAGCTCATCGTAATCCGCCCGTGAACCAATCTCAGGATTCAGTTCGTTGTGATCCCCGATGTCATAGCCATGCAGACTGCCGGGCCCTGCACGGAAAAACGGCGAAGCATACACATGGCTGATGCCGAGATCCCGCAGATACGGCACCAGCTCACGCGCCTGCCGGAACGTGAAGTGCTTGTTGAACTGCAGCCGGTAGGTGGCGGAAGGAATGAGTGAACGGGTGTGGGTCATGATGTCGTGTGCAGGACGAGCAGCTCCGGCTGGCTGAATGCCACCCTGCCGGCCGCAGGGTCAAACCCCGCAGCACCGCTGCCGCCAAAACGTGTTTCGTTGGTTGAAAAAAAGCACTGCCAGTCTGCGGCCGGCAGCGTGACGGCCAGCGCTGTGGGCGCGAGATGCGCCAGCACGAGCCATTCACCATTCGGTCCGCAATATCTCAGCGCGACTGCGCCCAGATCCATCGCCTCCCAGCCTGAACGCGACACCGGCCGCAGTGCGGGCTCCTGCGCCCGCAGTCGCAGGCATTCGCGATGCAGGTTCAGCAGTTCCTGGTGGGGCGACTGGGTCGTTTCAGCCCAGTTCAGTTTGGAGCGCAGGAAGGTGTCATGGCTTTGCGGATCCGGAATCCGCCGGGCAGATTCTGGATCTCGAAACTCCGGAAAACGGGCAAACTCCTTGCGCCGCCCTTCAGTGACGAGACGCCCAAGTTCGTCGTTGTGATGGGTGAAGTACTGAAAGGGCGTGCTCGCTCCCCATTCCTGGCCCATGAACATCATCGGCGTGGCCGGTGCCAGCAGCAGCAGGGCGCTCGCGGCGCGATAGGCCTCCGGCGTGGCGATTTGATGCAGCCGCTCGCCAAAGGCGCGATTGCCCACTTGATCGTGATTGCTGATGCAAAAGGCAAATTTTTCCGGAGGCAGATGCTCGCTGATGCTGCCACGCGGCGCTCCCAGATGCTTGCTCAACTGGCCGCGGTAGTGCCAGCCATGCCACAGCTCATCGGCCAGCTCTGCTGCGCTTCCGGTGAAGTCCTCCTGGTAGGATCTGTCACCCAGCGCCACCTGGATCGAGTGGCAAAAATCATCCGCATACACGGCATCCATGCCGTGGCCCTCCGGAGTGATCACCGCCGAAAGGTTGCGCTCGTCTTCCGCGATGACGAATGCGCCACGCTCATGCGCCGCAGCGGCGATCTCCGCCAGCAGATGGCGGGAGGATGCGTCCAGAATCGCATGCGTGGCATCCAGCCTCAGGCCGTCGAAATGAAATTCGTCAAGCCAGTAGGCCACGTTGGACAGGAAATACTCCCGCACTGCCGGATGCTGATGGCCGTCGTAATTCAGCGCCGCCCCCCAAGGAGTGTGCACCTCGTCCTTGAAGTAAAAGCGGCTGTAAACGCCAAGGTAGTTGCCATCGGCTCCCAGGTGGTTGTACACCACGTCCAGCACCACCGCGATCCCCTCGGCATGCGCGGCATCCACCAGCGCACGCAGATCGTCCGGCGTACCGTAACAACGCGCCGGGGCAAACAAGCTCACCCCATCGTAGCCCCAGTTCCTCTCGCCGGGAAAATCCGCCACGGGCATGATCTGCAGCGCGTTGATTCCCAGGTCACGCAGATGCGGCAGCTTTTCAATGGCGGCAGAAAAGGTCCCCTCGCTCGTGAAGGCACCCACGTGGATCTCATACAAAACGAGATCACGCAGCGGCGGACATTTCCATCCCACATCCTTCCATGCATAGGTGCTCGGATCGACCACCATGGACGCATCGTGCACTCCCTCAGGCTGTGAGCGTGAAGCAGGATCCGGGAATGGCCCTTCACCATCCACCACATACTGGTAGCGGTCACCCGCCCGGCCCTGCAGATCCACTCCGTCGTGATAACCGCCGTCGTCCTTGGTCAATAGCAGGCTGCGCACCCCGTCCCCGTTGGAAGGTTGGATTCTCACCTCCACCTGCTGCCGTTCCGGCGCCCAGATGCGGTAGTGAACTCCGTCCGCATAAATATCAGCGCCCTGTGGACGCCGTCTGCGCACCCCTTCGCTCATGCAGGGGTTCCTCCGTCGAGAATGTGTACGATGCCGCGGATGGGAATGTAAATCCACTCAGGCCGGTTGTTGAGCTCGTAGCAGACCTCGTACACCGCCTTCTCCAGCAGATAGGCGTCGATCAGCATCTTCAGCGTCTTCTCAGACTCCGGCAAAAAGGAGGCCCCTTTCGCGGTGCTGAGATAGGCGTCCAGGAAATTGGCGCTGATGCTCTTCACCCAGATCTCCGCCCACTTTTCCAGGTTCTCGGTCTCGCCTGCCTTCAGCCCATGCTGCTGGGCCAGCGCCGTGTAGGCGGCGTAGTGAAACGATCGCAGCATGCCGGCCACATCGCGCAGGGGTGATCGCTTGATGCGGCGCTCGCTCAGCGGGCGGGCCGGTTCTCCTTCAAAATCGATGATGCAGAAATCGCGCCCCGTGTTCAGCACCTGGCCCAGATGATAGTCCCCATGGTGGCGGATGCGCGTGGCAGTGATCTTATGCTCCAGGATGGCCGCCTGGCGGCTGAGAATTTCATCCTGCCGCTGAAGGAGCGTCGCCGCTTCTTCACGGTACAGTTCGGGCAGGGACGCAAGCCTCTGATGCAGCAACTGGCTCATGCGCCGCGTGCCCGACCGCATGGACTGATAAAGCGACCGCTGGTAGAGCCCTGTAAACTCCTCCGGAGAAAAATGGGCATCTTCCACATCCACAGCCAGCGCGAGGTGCATCTGGGCCGTGCGTTCGCCCAGTTGCCGGACGCGCTCAGGATACACCCCGCCGACCACTTCATCGATGAGTTCCGGCATCAGTTCCACATTGCTCTCCGGCGGCAGTGCCAGCACGCGCTCATGGGTCAGCACGCGCTCATAAAAACGCCCCAGAGCGCCCAGCGTGTACTCCCACGCATCACCCTCGTTGGGCACGTTGGCCACCAGCAGCGCCAGAACTCTCGGCTCCGCGCCCTGCGCCCGATACTCGATCGCACCGCAGTACCCCGGAACATTCGTGAAGCCCTGCCGCTCGCTGAGAAAGCGCAGCAGCTCGGCATCTGGATTCTGCCCGGCCTCCGGCTTGCGGTAGAGCTTCAGGAAATAGCGTCCGTCATAAATGACGGCCGAATTGCTTTGCTCAGCCCGCAGCGCGCGTGAAGGCAATGGCAGCTTGAATTCCGCAGCCTGCTCCTTGAACGCTGCACCGCACAAACCGACAAGCTCGCCGGAGCGTCCACGCAGGACCTTCTCGCCAAGGATGACCTCAAGCAGCGCCGAACGGAAACTCTCATCGTCCAATGCATCAAACAGCACCCCCTCACCGTCCGATGTCGCAAAGCGCGCCACGACGGATTCGGATGCCTGCCCCGCTGCGGCCAGTTGCAGGGGCAGCAGGTACAATTCCGGCGGCACGTCGAAATAATTGACCTGAAGAAAGGCCAGTCGTCCGGCATCGCCGCCTGTTGTCGCCTGCCCCAGAGACACCATCTCATGCACCTGCACGCTGCGCAGCGCGTGCGCCTTGCCACCAAACCAGCGGCAGTGTTGCAGGCAGTCCGGCAGGGTTTGCTCACTGAAAGCATGCCCGTGCACCGCAGCCAGCACACTGGCCCATGTGGCCGGCTGCTCCACCAGCGGCGGCGTGAACGCCCCCCCGATGCGGGCAGGCTCGGTGTTTTGTTCCAGCGTCAGCCACAGATAATCATGAGGCCCCATTGTCAGGAAGTACGGCGTGGCCGCGATGACCGGAAAACGGTTGTGACTGAAAACTTCCATCGGCCTCAGCCCCTGCCACTGCGCCAGATCCAGCTCCACCGCCTGCGCAAAGCGCGACAAATTCGCCACCACCAGGATCTTCTCCTCTTCAAACTCCTTCACAAACGCGATCACTCGCGGATTATCCGAAGGCAGAAACACCATGCTCCCACGCCCAAAGGCTTTGAAGCGCTGACGCATCGCCACAATCCGGCGCGTCCACCACAGCAGAGACGACGGGTTGTACTCCTGCGTCTCCACATTGACCGCCTCATAGTGATATTCGGAATCGATGATCACCGGGAAATAAAGCTGCTGCGCGTTGGCCCGCGAAAAGCCCGCATTGCGGTCCATGCTCCACTGCATCGGCGTGCGCACACCATTGCGGTCGCCCAGGTAAATGTTGTCCCCCATCCCGATCTCATCCCCGTAGTAGATGATCGGCGTTCCCGTCATCGAAAGCAGCAGCACATTGAGCAGCTCGATCTTGCGCCGGCTGTTGCGCAGCAGCGGTGCCAGCCGGCGGCGGATCCCCAGATTGATCCTCGCACGCTGGTCTGCGGCATAGACCCGGTACATGTAGTCACGCTCCTCATCCGTCACCATTTCCAGCGTCAGTTCATCATGATTGCGCAGAAACATGGCCCACTGCGAATTCGCAGGAATCGCCGGCGTCTGCTCCAGGATGTCGATGATCGGAAAGCGGTCCTCCATCTGCAGCGCCATGAAGAGCCGTGGCATCACCGGAAAATGGAATGCCATCGAGCACTCGTCCCCGTCCTTCCCAAAGTACGCCGCCGCTTCCTCCGGCCACTGGTTGGCCTCCGCAAGCAGCATCCGATTCGGGAACTTGCTGTCAATATGCGCCCGCAGCCTTCGCAGGATGGCATGCGTTTCAGGCAGGTTTTCACAGTTCGTCCCGTCGCGCTCAATGAGATAAGGCACCGCATCCAGCCGCAGCCCGTCCACCCCCATGCCAAGCCAGAAATCGATGGCCTTGAACATCGCCTTCTCCACCTCCGGGTTGTCCCAGTTCAAATCCGGCTGATGCGCGTAAAAGCGGTGCCAGTAGTAGGCGTTCGCCAGCGGATCCCAGGCCCAGTTGGACTGCTCGAAATCCTTGAAGATGATGCGCGCCTCACGGTAGGGCTCCGGGGTGTCGCTCCACACATAGAACTCACGCTCCGGCGAGCCCGGTTTTGCACGGCGCGCCCGCTGAAACCACGCATGCTGGTCGCTGGTATGATTGAGCACCAGCTCTGTGATCACGCGCATGTTGCGCCGGTGCGCCTCGTCAAGAAACTCCTGAAAATCCGCCAGCGTGCCATAGACCGGATTCACCGCCGTGTAGTCCGCCGTGTCATAGCCGTCATCCCGCAGCGGAGAGGGGTAAAACGGCAGCAGCCAGAGCGCCGTCACCCCCAGTTGCTCCAAATAATTCAGCTTCGAGATCAGTCCGCGAAAATCGCCGATTCCGTCTCCATCCCCATCACAGAAGGCACGTACATGCAGCTGGTAAATGATGGCATCTTTAAACCACAATGGATCGCTCATGAGGGACAGGTGTCGCAGACCTTTCATGGATGCAAGGCCCCATGCCCTCGTGCGCCACATCTGGCATGTAACCTTATGTCAGAATGGGGCAAAACCTGACCATGCAATAAGGCGCTGGCTTGCCGCACGCTGCCACACCCAAAAAGTGAGGCGGCCGTTGCCGGCCGCCTCACACGATTTGAATCAACGCTCTGCTCCCTGCTTACAGGTAGTCGTTCACCAGGTTCTCGAGCATTTCCTGGCGCCCGCTGCCAAGGAGCGGCTCTCCGTTCGCAAGGATGTGCGCTTCGAGTTCGGCAAAGCCGACTTCGCCCTTCTCAATCTTCGCGCCAATGCCGGAGTCGTAGCTGCTGTAGCGTTGCTTGATGAAGCCATCGAGACGACCGTCTTCGATCATCGCGTGCGCGATCTTCAGACCGCGTGCAAAGGCGTCCATGCCGCCAATGTGCGCGTGGAAGAGATCCACAGGCTCAAAGGACTCACGGCGGCACTTGGCGTCAAAATTGAGGCCGCCCGTGGTGAGGCCGCCCATCTTCAGCACTTCCAGCATGATCTCGGTGGTGAGATAGATGTTGGTCGGGAACTGGTCTGTATCCCAGCCAATGAGCGTGTCGCCGGTGTTGGCATCGATGGAACCCAGCGCGTTCGCTGCGATGGCCACCTGCATCTCATGACGCATGGTGTGGCCCGCGAGCGTGGCATGGTTCGTTTCAAGGTTCAGCTTGAAGTGCTCCAGCAGATTGTGCTCACGCAGGAAGTTCAGGCAGGCCGCCGCATCTGAATCATACTGATGCGTGGAAGGCTCACGTGGCTTTGGCTCGATGTAGAACTGGCCGGTGAAGCCGATCTTCTTCTTGTAATCCACCGCCATGTGCAGCAGACGCGCCAGGTGATTGACCTCACGCTTCATGTCGGTGTTCCAGAGCGTCGCATAGCCTTCGCGGCCACCCCAGAAAGTGTAGCCTTCACCACCGAGGCGGTGCGTCACATCCATCGCCTTCTTCACCTGCGCGGCGGCATACGCAAACACACCGGCGTTCGGGCTCGTGGATGCCCCCTGGCAGTAGCGCGCATGGGAGAAAAGGCAGGCTGTGCCCCAGAGCAGCTTCTTGCCCGTCTGCTTCTGCGCTTTTTCCAGCTCATCAGCCACGGCGTCAAAGGCGGCGTTGCTCTCGGCCAGCGTGGCCAGTTCAGGGGCCACGTCACGGTCATGCCAGCAGTAGTAGTCCACGCCGAGCTTTTCCATGAACTCAAAGCAGGCCCACACGCGGCGCTGCGCATTGGCCACCGAATTGCTGCCGTCATCCCACGGACGCTGCGCGGTGCCGCCACCGAATGGATCGGACAGCGAGTTGCGCATCGCATGCCAGTAGGCGACCGCGAAACGCATTTGCGAGCGCATCGTTTTGCCTCCAACGATTTCGTCAGGATTGTAATGCTTGAAGGAGAGCGGATTGCGGCTCTTGGGCCCTTCATACTGAATTTTAGGGATGTCAGGGAAAGCGTCGTTCATGGTAGGAGAGCCAAGGGAGACGAAACAAGGCGCTGTGCAACTGGTTCGTCAGACTCCCGGCGGACACTTTTTAGGCCAAATTGGACACGCATGTCGCCTCAGAGCGCCTTCTTGTTCGTCTCCTCCGCCAGCCAGACCGCCACCAGCGTGATCACAGCCATGGCAATCAAATACACCGCCACCAGCCACGGTTTGCCACCCGTCTGATCCAGCAAAGCCGTGGCAATCAGCGGCGCCATTCCACCTGCCAGAGGTGAGGCGAGCTGGTACCCAAGCGACGCCCCGCTATACCTTACTCGCGTGCCAAACAGCTCGGAAAAGAACGCCGCCTGGGGCCCATACATCGCCGCATGGCCGATCAGTCCGATCACCACCGCCAGAATCACCAGCACCATTTGACGCGTCTCGATCATCCAGAAAAACGGAAACGCAAAGAGCAGCAGAAAGAGCGCCCCACCCAGATACACCGGCCGCCGGCCGATGCGATCCGACAGCGCCCCAAAGCACGGAATGGCCACCAGCTGCACTGCGGAACCAATGAGCACCGCATTGAGCAGCGTCGCCTGCGGCATCCCAAGCTGCTGCGAGCCATAGCTGAGCACCAGCACCGTGAAAATATAGAAAAAGGCGTTCTCTGCAAAGCGCGCCCCCATGGCCAGCAGCACGTTGCGCGGGTGATCCCGCAGCACGGCTAAAATCGGCACCTTCGGCCCCGCATCCTGCGCCTTGGCCTGGGTGAAGACCGGGCTCTCAATGATCTTCAGTCGGATGAACATGCCCACCCCCAGCAGCAGCACGCCCAGCAAAAACGGCACCCGCCAGCCCCAGGAAAGAAAGGCCGCCTCATTCATCGAAGACACAATCATGAAGACCGCATTCGCCAGCAGCAGCCCCACCGGCACCCCGGCCTGCACCCAGCTCGCATAATACCCGCGTTTGCCCTTGGCCCCATGCTCCACCGCCATGAGCACCGCGCCACCCCACTCCCCACCCACACCGAACCCCTGAATGAAGCGCAGCAGCACCAGCAGGATGGGCGCCCAGACTCCCACCTGCGCATACGTCGGCAGCAGGCCGATCAGCACCGTCGCCACCCCCATCAGCATCAGCGTGGTCACCAGCATCGACTTGCGGCCGATCTTGTCGCCGAAATGTCCGAAAACAATGCCTCCCACAGGCCGCGCAAAGAATCCCACTGCATACGTCGCAAAGGCCGCCATCGTCCCCGCCAGCGGGTCAAAGTTCGGGAAGAACAGCTTGTTAAACACCAGCGCCGACGCCGTGCCATAAAGGAAAAAATCATACCACTCGATGGTGGTGCCGATGAAGCTGGCAATGACGACGCGACGGGTGCTGTTGGGATCGGACATGGCGTAAAGCCGGTCAGGCTGACGAATCGCAAGCCGTAACACAAGACGAAAAGCATTGGAGGTATTCTTCGCGCATCCAAATCACGCCACCGGTGTTCAAGACCGCCACCATGAAGACCGCCTTCCGACTCCCCTTCCTTGCCGCATTCCTCCTCGGCGGCATTACATTGTTCGGCCAGACCCCCGGCTCCTCCATCGACTGGGATAAAGCCAGGCAGCTCTACCAGCGCGAACAACGCGGGGGGAAACTAAGCACCGAAGAACAGACCTACCTCAACAAAGCCAAGGAAGCCCGCAAAGGCGGCGGTGGTGGCCGCCCGGCGAATCAGCGCAGAGCACCTGATTCCCTCAAGCCCCTCACCGACATGACCGCCGAGGAATCCTACGAAGGCGAAGACGGCGGCCTTTACGGCAAAGGCAGCAATACACCGCCTGAGCTTCTGAAAAAGTCAGCCGAAGCCGCCCTCTCCCAGATCAAACCTCTCGATACCGAGGGCAAACCCTCCGACTCCGGCACCATCGCGCTCGTCTCCATCAGCATGTCCAATGCCACCCAGGAGTTCTCCGTCTTCAAGACCATCGCCGACAACGACTCGCGCAAGTCCGGCAAACTCACCATCATCGATTGCGCACAGGGCGGCCAGACCATGGCCGCCTGGGCTCAGCCGGAAGGCCGCCCGTGGCCAGAGGCCATGAACCGCCTGCAACGCGCCGAAGTCAGCCCCCAGCAGGTGCAGGTCGCATGGGTGAAACTCGCCAATGCCGGCCCCGCGGGGTCCAAGACCGAACATCTCGCCACGCTGGAGTCCGACACCATCAAAGTCCTGCACCTCCTCAAAGAGCGCTTCCCCAATCTCCGCATCGCCTATCTCGGCAGCCGCATCTACGCAGGCTACGCCACCACCGGCCTCAATCCCGAGCCCTACGCTTATGAGGGAGCCTTCGCGGTGCGTCACCTCATCCAGCAGCAGGTGAGCGGTGATGAATCCCTGGCTCTCACCCAATCCCCAGTCCTCCTCTGGGGCCCTTACCTCTGGGCCGATGGCGAAAAAGGTCGCAAGTTCGACGACCTCAAATACACCAAGGAAGACTTCGGCCCCGACGGCACCCACCCCAGCAACACCGGCCGCGAAAAAGTCGCGAAACAGCTCCTCGAATTTTTCGCCACCAATCCGCTGGCCAAGGGCTGGTTTGCGAAGTGATGTTTTGTACATAGCTTTTGCCCTTCGCTGATATCCTCAGCCGAATGATTCGGCTGAATCCACAAGTCTTTTTCGCATCGTGAAATGAAACTGATCCTCACTGCGGTCATTTTTGCACTTGGCATTATCACCTCTCTTGGTGGTGACGTTTACGACCTCGGCAAGAGCCGGACCGTCCCTGATTGGGCTGTTGGGCCTTTGCTCGTAGTTCCGGCTGATCAATTCCACACCCGCGGGTTCATTTTTGCGCGCGAAAAGACCACTCGCATAGGAACCGTCCAGGCGAACTACCTGGAACTTTCCGGTCATCGTTATCGGCTTGAATCAATTGAGCTGTTTGAGATCCCCAATGACAGCAAAGGCTGTTTCATAAAAACTGTGCCAGAAGAAGGCAGCTATCTTGAGATCCGCTTGTCGCAAGGCCTCTTCGATCAGACCTATTATCACGTCCTCATCCATAAGATGGATGCAGCCACTGGTCGAAAGTCGGAGAAACAACCATTTCCGAAGCAACTTGCCGTGTGGGACATCAAGTCCCGCAAGTAGCTCGGAAATGCACTTGGGACTCACCGTCCTGTCAGCCGCTTCCAAAGACCCCTTGCTCCTGCAGGCGAGGTGTCTTGCTGCGGCATCTGAGCTGGCTGACGTGGTGCAGAGCCCGATGACGAGCGCCGCTCACCACCTTGACGTCCGCCGCCTCCACCCTGGCCTCCTTGGCCACCCGAACGACCTCCGCCCTGGCCACCATATCCACCGGAGCGACTTCCGCCGCCGCCCCCACCACCGCCGCTTGGGCGGCCACCACCCTGCCCTTGCGGGCGGCGTTGTTGAAACTGGCGCTGCTGCTCGCGACGCTCCGGCCGTTCATCGCTGAACGGCTGCGGGGCCGCATTGTAATCGAAGCCTTCGGCCTTTTTCCGCACGAGCCCGCGATTGATAAAACGCTCCAGCTTGCGCACATCCGGCAGTTCATCAGGCGAGACAAAACTGATCGCATCGCCAATGGCCTGCGCACGGCCTGTGCGGCCGATGCGGTGCACATAATCTTCCACGATGTGCGGGAAGTCGAAATTCACCACATGCGAAATGCCGTCCACATCGATGCCACGCGCGGCGATGTCCGTGGCCACAAGCACGCGCACCGTGCCGGTCTTGAAATCATCCAGCGCGCGCAGGCGCTGATTCTGCGAGCGGTTGGCATGCAGCGTGGCGCACTTCACGCCGGTTGATTCGAGCTTTTTGGCGATCTTGTCCGCGCCATGCTTCGTGCGGCTGAACACCAGCACCATCTGCATCTTCTCATCCTTCAGCAGGTGCGAGAGCAGCGGCATTTTGAGATGCTTGTGCACTTCATACACCAGCTGCGTCACCGTCTCCGCTGGATTCGCGCGCTTGCCGATCTGCACGATCTTCGGCCCGCGCTGAAACTCATGCGTCAGCGTTTCGATCTCCTTCGACAGCGTCGCGGAAAACATCAGCGTCTGCCGCTTCTTCGGCAGTTGGCTGATCACTCGGCGGATGTCTGGCAGGAAGCCCATGTCCAGCATGCGGTCCGCCTCATCCAGCACCAGGTATTCGAGCTGCGAGAAATCCGCGCAGCGCTGCTCCATCAAATCAAGCAAACGGCCCGGGCAGGCGATCACGATGTCGCTTCCGGCACGCAGCGCGTCCTTCTGCGGCTTTTCACCCACACCGCCGTAAATTTTGGCGATCTTCAGCGGCAGATGCCTCGCATAGGCCAGCACGTTCTCCTCGATCTGCGCCACAAGTTCACGCGTCGGTGCCAGCACCAGCACGCGCGTGCGGCGGCGTTGGCCCTGAGGAACAGGATTCGATGTCAGGCGCGTCAGGATCGGCAACGTGAAAGCCGCCGTCTTGCCGGTGCCGGTCTGCGCGATGCCGATCACATCTCCTCCTTGGATGACCACCGGAATGGCCGCCGCCTGGATGGGGGTGGGTTCCGTGTAACCGGCTTCTTCGATGGCAGTGAGGATGTTCGGGTCGAGGCCGAGAGCTTTGAATGACATGTGCCCCTTCCTTAGCCTCCGATAGGGCGATTAGCAATGACACGTTTCTCCCCCCGCCTCCTTGAGACTCAAAGCTTCGCTGCATCCGCTGCTCGCCACAGATACCACGCGGCCAGCGTCCGGTGCGGCTGCCAGCGTTCCGCCAGCGCACGGAATTCCTTCGGCTTAGGCATCTCCTCCAGCTTCTTCGCCACCCGCCAGCCGTTGCGCACCCCATAGTCATCGCTGGGAAACACATCCGGCCTGCCCAGAGTGAAAATCAGCAGCATCTCCACCGTCCAGCGCCCCACCCCGCGCACCGCAACGAGCCGCTCGATCAGCTCCTCGTCATCCAGCTTCAGCGCCGCCGCCCTTTTGGGGATCTGCCCGCTGATCGCCTTGGCGGCTATGTCCCTTATCGCAAGCATTTTGCCCGTGGAAAACCCGCAGCCACGCAAAGCCTCGTCCGTGGCATCCATCACCTGTTCAGGCTGTGGAAAGCGCACCTTTGGAAACAAGGCTTTGAAGCGGCGCAGGATCGCCTCCGCCGCGTTCGCGTGCAGTTGCTGGTGCGCCACCGCGCTGACCAGCGCCTCATACGGCGACCTCTTTTGCGGCACCAGCTGGCACGGGCCATGCGCCTTGATCAGACGTCGCATGACTGGGCAGCGCTTGGACAGGTGGGCTTCGGCTTCAGAATGCATGGCCGGACAAGATTGCGGCATCGAAACATTGGCAAGATGGATTCAACACTCAAAATCGAATTTGATCCGTATCTACCACAGTCTCGATCTCCCGCGAAACCGTGGCTAAACACGCCCGGTTCGGATCCCTCCCATGCCGAACTTAAGAAGTTCGAACCCGCCATCGACCACTTCGAAAAAAAAACATCAGATTGAGGCCCTGTTTCTGCATCATTTTCCCGCATATTCAAATGCCCGATTGATTCCGCTCACTTCATCGACTTTGCTGCGCTGGTTCAACGCTAAATCCCCCCATGGCCAAACTCACTTTCGTTCTTGAAGATGGACAAGAAGTGGTGGTTCCCCTCAAGGAACACATCATCATCGGACGTGATGAGGACAACGACATTGTGGTCGATGACGAACGCATCTCCCCTCGTCACGCTGAAATTGTTCAAAACGCTGACGGCAGCCTTCAAGTCTTTGATCTCAAGTCCTCTGCGGGCACCTACGTCAATGGTGAACGCCAGCTCAGTTGCACCCTGCTTCATGGCGATACCATCGCCTTCGGCCCTCTCGTCGGCACGCTCGACCTTGAACACCCGGCCACCAGCCCCTCCATCGCCCCCGCACCTGCATCTGCGCCTGAGCCACCTGCACCTGAGCCGCCTGCACCTGAACCACCCGCTCCTGAGGCTCCTGCCCCTCAGCCTCTTCCTGCCGACAGCGCTCATGTGGAAGCAATGGCTCGAATGGAGATGGAAAAAGCGCGGCTCAAAGCCGAGGTCGATGCCGTTGAAAAAGAACTGCGCGACTGGCAGCAGCGCGCTGAAAATGAACGAGCCCTGCATCTCGCCCGGGTCGAATCACTCCGTGCCGAAGAGGAAAAACTCGCACCCGTCAAAGCAGCCGTGCAGCAGGCTGAAACCGCGCATCACGATTGGCTGGAAGCCATCAATTCCCTGGCCAGCCAGCACGCGGATAAAACCGCCGCCCTCGAACGCCTCAATGCCCAGCATTACGAGAAGGCCACGGAGGTCCAGCGACTCACCTCCACCGCAGCCGAAGCTCAGCAGCAGATCGAAGATCTGGCGGCTCAAAAAGAGCAGGCCGATGCCCGCCTCAAACAAGTGCGTGACGAGTGCGAGCAGGATGAGGCTTTGCTGAACTCTCTTCGTCAGCAGATCATTGAACATGAAAAACGCATCGTGGAGGAGGAGGCCAGACATGCCTCCCTCAACATCTCAACTGCCGAGCTCAGCGCCAAACACCAGCGTGACGAAGCTGCGGTCAAAAATCTCGAATCGCTCCTCATGTCTCTGGAGCAGCGCGGCGCGGCCGCCGAAGCTGCGCTCCAGCACCAGCAGGAAGAACTGGCCTCATGCGAAAAGACGCTGGCAGCACGCAATGCAGAGCTTGCCGCATGCAAAACAAACATCGCCACCACCACGGCAGCCCTCGCCGCCGAGGCCAGCCGCCTCGCGGAAGCCCAGTCCAAGCGCGTTGAACTAAGCGAGCTCAATCAGGAACTCGCGGCCACAAAACAGCAGCTTGTCGATGCCCGCCAGCGCCTCGCCGCCGTCGAACAGCGCTATCGCGACGCCCAGTCCAACGATTCCCATGGCGGTTCTCACATCGCCCCTCCCCGGCGCCAGGCTCCTCACGAAGGCGAACCCAAAGCCGCCACCGCCTCGAACGGCCAGCACGCGGAGCTTCCCGCTCAGATCGAAGCCGCCCGCCGTGAGCTTGCCGAACTGGAGGCCAGGATCGCCTCCCTGCGTCAGTCGCCTGGAGGCGAGCCCCCACAGGATTCTTCCAGCATCTCTCCGCCCGTGGTGGTTCAGGTCGAGACGATCCGCCTCGCCCCCATTCCCATCAAGTCGGAGCGCACTCGTGGCCCTGGCACGAAAAAAGCCGCCGCCCGCCCTTGAGAAGGCAGGCAAAGGCACCCAGCTCCAGGCTTCAGCCCAGGTGCTTCTTCAGAAACCCGACAAGCTCCTGCGCCACTCGCGTCACCTGCTTGGCCGTGCGTTCATCCTTGAGCCCGCCTTGCTCATCAAAGGCTTCATAGGCCTTGGAAACCGCCACCTGATCCGGCAGGACAATAACGCCGATGTTGCCCAGAATGGCACGCAGATGCACCAGTCCCCGCAGCCCGCCCAGGCCACCTGGCGAGGCGCTGATCAAAGCCGCCGTTTTGCCACGATAAGCCGCAAGCGCAGGCTCATCATCCGTCTCACCACGGGAAACCCAGTCGAGAGTGTTCTTCAGCACGGCCGTGATGGAACTGTTGTACTCAGGCGAGGAAATCAGCAGCGCATCGTGCTCACGAAAGAGCGCCTTCAATTTCTTGGCATTCTCAGGCAGTCCCTGCTGCTCCTCCAGATCACCGTCAAACAACGGCATCGGATAGTCCCGCAGATCCACCAGCGTGACTTCGGCCCCGGCCGCACGTGCCGCCTCAGCGGCAAATCGCACCAGCTGCTTGTTATACGAGGCGCTGCGCGTGCTGCCCGCAAAGGCAAGGATTTTGGGTGTGCTCATCCAGATGCATACCTGCGGCTGCCAAATCCGCCAGCCGAGACTCAGCATTCCGCATTGTCAGACACCGCTTTCTTGTCGAGGTTGCCCCAGAATGAAGATCGACGCCCTGGCTCGCCTCGAACGTTATGCCAAACGCATCACGGAAATCGCCGCTGTGCTCGGCAAGTACGGCCTGGCGGACTTGTTCGGTGGCTTCAAGTACTCCTGGCTGCAGGACCGCCTCAAAAGCTCTGACGGCCAGTCTCTTACCACCGGCGTGACCCAGGCGGCGCGTGTGCGCATGGCCCTCACCGAATTAGGCACCACCTTCATCAAGCTCGGGCAGATGCTCAGCACCCGCGCCGATCTCCTCGGCCCCGAATTGACTGAGGAACTCTCGCAGCTTCAGGCCAACGTGCCGCCAGACTCCTCCTCAGTGGCCCGCGCCACGATTGAAAAGGAGCTCGGGCAGCCCATTGAGCAGCTCTTCGCCACCTTTGAAGACATCCCTCTCGCCGCCGCCTCCGTCGCCCAGGTCCATGCCGCCCGGCTTCACACCGGCCACAGTGTTGTCGTCAAAGTTCGCCGCGCTGGCGTCGCCGAGCAGGCCGCCACGGATGTGGAGATCGTTCAGGCCCTTGCCGAACTGCTGGAAAAGCACTCGCCCGCCTTGCGCTCCTATCAGCCGCTCGCCGTCGTGCGCCAGTTTCGCCGCACTCTCCTGCGCGAGCTCGACCTGACCTACGAGAGGCAAAATCAAGAGGAGTTTGCCCGCAACTTCGCCGACGACCCGACCGTCTGCATCCCCGAACTCTTCAACGAACTCTGCTCCCATCAAGTCGTCACCATGCAGCGCCTGGACGGCATCATCGGCACCGACGTCGAGGCGCTGCAGCAGTCCGGCGTGGATCTCGGCGAGTTCGCCAAACGCGGTGCCAACATGTATCTCGAAATGGTCTTCCGCGACGGCTTCTACCATGCCGACCCGCATCCCGGAAACCTCATCCTTCTCCCCGGAAACATCGTGGGCGTCATCGACTGCGGCATGGTCGGCCGCATCGACGAGGACTTGCGCGATGAAGTCGAGGCCCTGCTCCTCG
The DNA here is from genome assembly GCA_017301975.1 of Verrucomicrobiota bacterium. GTDB lineage: Bacteria > Verrucomicrobiota > Verrucomicrobiia > Verrucomicrobiales > Verrucomicrobiaceae > Prosthecobacter. The sequence continues at coordinate 114,193 of JAFLEI010000002.1, read as the reverse complement.
GCATCGTGGAAAATGACTCCGAACTTGTCGCCGAGCAGGTCCTGCGCCTCGGTGCCGTGCCAGCAGACTGTTCACGCGAAAAGCTGCGGGCAGACCTGCAGGAATTCATGGCCGATTACACCGGCCACCCGCTCAATGACATCCACGTCGGCGCGGCCCTGAGCCGTCTCGTCGAAATCATCCGCAGCCACCACATCGTGCTGCCTCCCTCGCTCGCCATGCTGCTCAAGACCCTCATCGTGCTGGAAGGCACCTCACGCCGGTTCAGCCCCGATGTAAGCCTGGCCGAGCTCATGCAGCCCTACTGCACACGCCTGATGCTGCGCCGTTTCTCACCTGGACGCATCGCCAAACGCGCCCGCCGCTCCTTCCGCGTGTGGAATCGTCTCCTCACCGCGCTGCCACGCGACATCACCGACATGCTTGCCCGTTTCCGCGACGGCTCATTCACGGTGCACATCGATCACCGCCACCTCGACCCCATCGTCAACCGACTCGTCCTCGGCATCCTCACCGCCGCCATCTTTCTCGGCTCCAGTGAACTGTGGAGCCGCCAGGCCGCGCCCCTGCTCTATGGCGTCTCCGTCTTTGGCGCACTGGGTTATGCTGTGTCTCTATTCCTCGGCTGGCGGCTCATGCGCGCCATCAAGAAATCAGGGAACATTCAGTCGAAGGATTGACTTCCCTTGCATGACTGAATCAGCACGAAGGATGACCGATTCTTAACCGCATGCCTTCTTGACCTGCCCTCAGTCCCCACCGTAAACCTTTCCCTGACACCAACCCCTTCCCCTTCATGTATTTTCTCGGCATCGACAGCGGCACGCAGAGCACCAAGGCCATCGTCCTCGACCTCGACTCGGGCAAAATCCTGGCCACCGGCCACAGCACCTATGAATTGATCGAGGGCCTGCCCCCGGGTCACCTTGAGCAGGACCCGCAGTCATGGCTGGATGCGGTGGACGCTTCCGTGCAGCAATGCCTCGAACAGATCGGCAAGGACAAGGCCAAGATCGCTGGCATCGGCGTCAGCGGCCAGCAGCACGGCCTCGTCGCCCTCGGCGCAGACAACAAACCCGTCCGCCACGCCAAGCTCTGGTGCGACACCTCCACTCAGGCCCAGTGCGCGGAGATCGCCCATCATTTCGGCGGCCAGCCCGGTGTCATCGCCGTCGCCGGCAATGCCATGCTGCCCGGCTACACCATTCCCAAGCTGCTCTGGATGAAGCAGAACGAGCCCGAAAATTTCGCCAAGACAAAGACCATCCTGCTGCCCCACGATTACATCAACTTTTGGCTCAGCGGCGTGAAGCGCATGGAGTACGGCGACGCCTCCGGCATGGGCATCCTCAATGTGAACACCCGCCAGTGGGCCTATGAAATCTGCGATTACATTGACCCCAGCGTGCGCGCCATGCTGCCACCTCTCGGCTCCTCCAAATCCGTGCACGGCACCATCCGCAAAGACCTCGCCGTCCAATGGGGCCTGAACTTTGATGTCATCATCAGCGCCGGCGGCGGCGACAACATGATGGGCGCCATCGGCACCGGCAACATCAAGCCCGGCGTCGTAACCGCCAGCTTTGGCACCAGCGGCACCCTCTATGGCGTGGCAGGCTCCCCCGTGGTCGATGGCCAGGGCGAAGTCGCCGCCTTCTGCGACAGCACCGATCAATGGCTGCCGCTCGTCTGCACCATGAATGTCACCGTCGTCACTGAACAAGTGCGCGAGATGTTCCGCTGGGATCTGCGCCAGCTCGAAGCCGCCGTGAAAACCGCTCCCGTCGGCGCGGATGGCGTGATGTTCCTTCCCTACCTCAATGGCGAACGCACCCCGAACCTGCCCAACGGCACCGGCGTCATCCATGGCCTCCGCCCCACCAACATGGCCCCGGCCAATCTCGCCCGCGCTGCCGTGGAAGGTGCCACCCTCGGTCTCGCCTATGGCCTGAAACGCTTCCGTGATCTCGGCATGAACCCCACCGAAATCCGCCTCACTGGCGGCGGCAGCAAGAGCAGCGTCTGGCGTCAGATCGCCGCAGACTGCTTCAATGCCGAAGTCGTCACCCTCAGCACCAGCGAAGGCGCCGCACTCGGCGGAGCCATTCAGGCCGCCTATGCCCATGCCAATCAGGGCGGCGCTGAACGCGTGAGCTACGAGCAGCTCTGCTCCAAACTCGTCACCCTTGATGAATCCACCCGCTGCAAACCCAATGCCGAAAATGCCGCGCTCTATGCCGCACAATTGGAGCGGCAGATGGAACTCACCGGCCGCCTCAATCAAACCGGCTGGCTCTGACCTCTTCACCTCTTCATGAAACCAACCGTTCGCACCCACCCCAACGCCGTCGTCATCGAACTCGAGGGCGATGCCGATCTCGCGACCGTGCCCGAATTCCAAAAAGTCGTGCGCGAGCAGATGAAGGCCGGCGTCAAACGCCTCATCATTGACTTCACCAAGGTGACCTTCGTCAACACCCCCGTCTGGGCCGTCGTGGTGGAATACTTTCAACACGCCAGCGGCGCGGGCACGGAATTTGCGCTCGCTGGCATTCAAGGCCGTGTGGATGCCTCGTTCAAAATCGTGCGTCTCGGCGACTTCATCACCCATCTGCCCACGGTTGAGGCCGCTTTGAATGCCCCCGACCTGACCAGCAAACGTTAGTCCTTTCAGCTCCGCCCATGACCGAAGCATTCCGCCAATACTTCGAACTGTGCGGAAGCCTGCTCTACTGGCTCTTCATCGCTCCTTTTCGCGGCAGAGGCTGGCGCATCGACCACACCTTTGCTCAAATCGTGCGCATCGGTGTGCACGCGGTGCCCATGTCGGCGCTCACCGCCCTGACCATCGGCGTCGTGCTCGCCATGCAGTCCGCCGCCCAGCTCGCAAAGCTCGGTGCCACGGCCTTCGTCCCCGGACTCGTATCCTCCAGTCTCATCCGCGAACTCGCACCGCTGGTCACCGCAGTCATCGTCATCGGCCGCAGCGGTTCCTCCGTCACAGCCGAGCTCGGCACCATGAAAGTCTCGGAAGAGATCGAAGCCCTTGAGGTCATGGCCATCCCTCCCATGTCCTGGCTCATCGTTCCGCGCTTTCTCGCCATGGTCATCATGCTGCCTCTGCTCACCGTGTTCAGCATCTACGTGGGCCTCGCCGGTGGCTGGCTCATCGGCCATTTCTCCCTGCACATGTCCACCGCCTTCTTCGTCACTCACGCGCTGCAGCATGTGGCGTTGAGTGACATCGGCATAGGTCTCCTCAAAAGCGGCGTCTTCGGCGTGCTCATCGTCACCATCGCCTGCAGCATCGGCTTGAATGTCTCCGGCGGTGCCGAAGGCGTCGGACTCGCCACCACACGCTCCGTCGTTGTCTCCCTGCTCAGCGTCTTCATCGCCAACGCTCTCCTCACCGCCCTGTTCTTCTTCTGATGTCAGACACCGCTCCAGACCTGACCACCCGCGAACCGATCATCGAGGTCGATTCGCTCGTGCGCCATTTTGGATCTCAGAAAGTCCTCAACGGCGTCAGCTTCAAAGTCTATGAAGGCGACACCTTCATCATCATGGGCGGCAGCGGCTGCGGCAAAAGCACCCTGCTCCGCCACCTCATCGGCACCGAAAAACCCAGCTCCGGCAGCATCAAAATCTTCGGCCAGGAGATCACCACCATGAATGAGGATGCCATGCGCAAGCTGCGCGGCCGCTACGGCATGCTTTTTCAATCCGGCGCCTTGCTCCAATCCCTCACCGTCGCGGAAAACGTGGCCCTCCCCTTGAATGAACACACGCAGCTAGACACCGGACTGATCGACACCGTGGTCAAAATGAAACTCGAGCAGGTCGGCCTCACCGGCCATGGTCACAAGAAGCCTTCCGAGATCAGCGGCGGCATGAAAAAGCGCGCCGCCCTCGCCCGCGCACTTGCATTGGACCCACCTCTCGTCTTCAGCGACGAACCCACCGCAGGCCTCGATCCCATCATGACCGCCGTGGTCGATGAACTCACCCAGCGCCTCACACAGAAGATCGGTGCCACCGTCGTCGTCGTCACGCATGACATGAACAGCGTCTTCCGCATCGGCACCCGCATCATCATGCTCGGCACCGGCCCCAATCAGGGGCGCATCATCGCCTCTGGCACGCCCGCAGAAATCCGCGCTCATCCCCACCCCGCCGTGCAGCAGTTCATCAACGGCGATCCCCAGGGTGATGGCAGCGACGACTCCGGCGAAATACTTTACCGCGAGGCATTGCTCGGCCTCAACGAAACCGGCATGTATTCACGCTCCGCCATTCAGTCCTCCAAGCCATGAAAAACAAGCAAGACGCCACCGTGGCGACCCTCGTCATTCTGTGCTCCCTGATGCTCCTCGGTGCGCTCATCTTCGCCATCTCAGGCGATCCCTGGCGCAAACCGCATCTGCGCTTCTCCGTCGACTTTGCCGACATCACCGGCATCCACCGCAATACCAGCGTCCTGTTCGCGGGCGACCACATCGGTGTCGTTGATCGCATCGAGCACCTCGCCCCCGCAGACCGCATCCTTGAGAGCAACACCGTGCGTGTCCACGTCGAGGTCTTCTCTCCCGCCCCCATCCCCGCCAGGCTCAAGGTCATCATCAGCGCCGAATCGATGCTGGGCGAAAAACACATCGCGCTCATTCGCCTCGATGACGAAGACGGCCTCCTCGCCGACGGCGCACGCCTCACCTCCACCAGCCTCGGCAGCCTGCTGGAAATGATGCTCCCCGGCGGCGATGCCATCTTCGCCAACATCCGTGACATCACCGCCGATCTCAAAAAGATCACCGATCCTCTCGGCAAGGGCGACGCCTCCAAAAAAATCACCGACTCCCTGGCCAACATCGAGGCCTTCACTCAGCAGCTCAAAATCACCTTCACTGGCGACGGCAAAACCCCCGGCTTTGGTCAAAAGATCAATGCCGTGGCCGACAAGCTCGAAGACACCGCCACAGGCATTCAAGAACTCGTCAAAGGCCCCAAGGGCGCAGCGGACAAAGGTCTCGCCAATCGCGCGGACGCCATCCTCGCCAATCTCGAAAGCTTCTCCAAGGAACTCAATGGCACCATCGCAGGCACACCGGATGGCAAGCCCGGCCTGAAGGCGCGCATTGAAGAAATCACCACCGATGTTCACCGCATGCTCGCCGGTGGTGAAAACGCCGCAGGCCCCGGTTTGGAAAAGCACCTCGACACCACGATGCGCAAGATCAACACCTTGGTCGAAGAAATGAACACCCTCGTCATCTGGGGTGAGTACATCACTGGCACGCTCGCCGGAAAACCCAGCCGCCTCATATTTGGCAACAAAGCCAATGAGGTGCCCACCAAGGAGCAGCTCATCGAGCACATGCGCCGCACCCACGACCCCTACCCCGTTCGTATCAAAGAACTCGATTCAGGAGCCAAACCTGCCGCCAGCACTCCCATGCCAGCCGAAAGCGCCACCCCCGAAGAAAAGAAAAAAGGCCTCCTCGACCTCTTCAAACGCCGTGAGTAATCCACAGCCCATCTCCTCTCGCCAAAGCGTTCTGCTCGATGTGGCGCGCCGTCTCAGCAGCACCCAAAATCTGGTCGAACTCGTCGATCACATCCTTCAACGTTCACGTGAAGTGATGGACTGCGAAGTGTGCTCCATCCTCCTGCCCGACGGCCCCAATGAGGACCTCCTCATCCGCTCCACACTCGATCACATCAATGCACTGGATGTTCGTGTCCCCAAAGGCAAAGGCATCGCCGGTGACGTCTATGCAACCAAACAAGCCGTCAACATTGAGGACGCACTCACCGACCCCCGCCACTTCCGCCCGGCCTCCGACAAGTCCGACCTCGTCACCCGCGCCATGGTCACCATCCCCCTGCTCGATGGCGACCACTGCCTGGGCGTGATGCAGGCGATCAATCCCAATAACGGCGCAGCTTTCACCGCTCAGGACGTCGAGATGTTCGAGACTTTTGGCAGCCTCATTGCGGTGACGCTCATGCGCCTCGAATCTCAGAAAAAGGCGATTCTGGAAGCCGAAAACCGGCAGCAGCTCTCGCTCGCCACCGAGATCCAAAACTCCTTCCTCCCCGCACCTCAGGTGCGCCTCGGAAACGTGGCGGTCGAGACCTTCTATGAGCCCGCCAGCGAAGTCGGCGGCGACTTCTATTTCTGGCACCAGATCGACGATGGTAAAATCCTCCTCGGTGTTGGAGATGTCTGCGGCAAAGGCCTGCCTGCAGCTCTCGACATGGCACGCGGCACCACGCTCATCGCCTCCACCGCGCATCTGTGCGTCTCCATGAATCTCGCCGAATGGATGGCGACGTTAAACAGACGCCTTTGTGGCGTGATGAAGGCTGGCCGCTTCATCGCCATCAATGCCATGCTCGTTTGTCCAAAGATTCGGCGTGTGTGGCTCTGCTGCGCCGGCCTGCCCGGTGCCCAGGTGTTTGACGGCAGGGCTTGGATAGAAGTCGCCGCCCCCGGCAATGCGCCGCTCGGTATTTCATGTGCCGCCCGCTACGCGGAGATGTCGCTCCCCTTCAGCACCGGCCGCCAGTGGATGCTCTACACAGATGGCATTCTCGAAGTGCAGAACAGTTCGGGCGAATACTTCGAAGACAAAGCCTTCGCCGCCGCCATGCAGCACACCAACGGCGGCGAGGGTTTCTTAAAACACCTCGTCGAGCAATGGCACACGTTCGCCGACGACTCGAGCTATCAAGACGACGCCACTGTGCTGACGATCACAGATCACACGCCACCAGTGCCGGATGAAATCGCCCTCACCTGCCATCCCGACACGCTGCGCCTCGTGCGTGAGTTCATCGAGACATGGGCCGCCTATCATGGACTGAACGATGAATTCACCGGCCTCCTCGTGTTGGGCTGTGACGAAGTAATGAGCAACATCTGCAAATACGCCTACTGCTCCACCAGCACTGAGCGTGCCGCCACCTGCCGCATGGAATCATGCCCGGACTCCGTTCGCATCCTCATTGAGCATTACGGCGCAGGCATCACCAACGAGGACTTCCAGAAGCTCGTCGCTCCACCCTCGATCGAATGCCGCATCGGCGGCCTGGGCCTTCATGTCATCAGCGAAATTTTCGACCTCGTTGATTTCCGCCGCGAAGAAGGCCGCTCGGTGATTGAGTTGGTCAAGTCCATTTAAGGATTTGAATCTAAGAGTATTATCATTGACCCTTCCGGCTGATTTTGATAAAACAGCGGCTTAATTCCATCAAATCACATGGAAACATCCACCAAAATCAAAATCGCCGCAGTCATTGCCATCCTCGCCGGCCCCTTCCTCACCTACAACGGCCATCAGGAGAAAGAGCGCCTGGCCAGGCTGGAAAAGGAGGGCGTCACGGTGGATGGCATCATCGAAGGAGGGGAGTGGAAGAAAGGAAAGAATAGCAACTACCAGTTTGATGTATCCTACACCCCGCAAAACGGCGCCCCTGTAAAAAAGACCTTCAAAGTCACCTCCAACTATTTCTCCGCCCACGCCAGTGATACCGCTGTCACGGATCCGATGGCCAAGGTGCGCTACCTCCCTTCCGCGATTCAGGACAGCGCCATTCTTGTCGGCGGCTCCACAGACTTCACGGCGGGTTTCACCTTGGGCATCGGCGCCTTCGTTGGCGGCTTGCTCACCATGGGCATCATGTATGCAGGCAAGTGGTAGCCAGGCCCTGTCAGCATGAGCCATGAATCCACGGCGGGAGAAATCTCCCGCCTTTTTCATGCCCTGCACCGGCATCCCTCACCTTGACCGCCGATCAGAACACCGCCATGCAGTGCCCTCACACTCATGGCTAAAATTCGCATCAAATCAGCAGGCAAGATCATCGCAGGAATCATGCGCTGCATCGGCTCGACTTTGCGCTGGGAAGTGCGGGATGACGCGGGTGTGTTTGATGCCACTCGCAAAGGCTGGATCTGGTCCTTCTGGCACAACCGCATGTTCCTCATCCCCTGGCTGCACCATGAGTGGTTCGCCAATGTCCCCGGCACCATCCTGACCAGCCCCAGCGGCGATGGCCAGATCATCGCCGATGTCTGCGCCAGCTTCGGCATCGATGCCGAGCGCGGCTCAAGCTCCAAACCCGAGAAAGGAATGAGCGCCCTCATCGCCCTCGCTGCCAAGGCGCGTGAAGGCTACGAGATCGGCATCACTCCCGATGGCCCGCGCGGCCCCCTGCATCGTGTGCAGCCCGGCATCGTCAAGCTCGCCCAGCTCACCGGCGTGCCCATCATTCCCGTGCACATGCACTACAGCCATGCCATCCAGTTCAAGACCTGGGATGAATTCCTCCTGCCCCTGCCCTTCTCCAAAGTCACCCTCGTCTTCGACAAACCCCATCACGTCCCGCGCCGCATGACCGAGGAAGAGTTCGAGCAGAAACGCCTCGCATTAGAAGATGTGATGCGTTTTGGAACCACCCTTGAAAATCTTCAGGCCTCCCGCTAGCCTCGTGGCATGGAAACGCTCTCCGTCCGTTGCAACCACTGCGGCGCTCCGCTTCAAGTCTCCGACGCCACCCGTTTCGTCACCTGCCAGTTCTGCCAGAGCAGCCTGGAGGTGAAGCGCACCGAAAGCTCCATCTTCACCGAAGAAGTCGCCAAGATCGCCGCGAACACCGGCAAGATGGCCGGGAGCCTGGAAGTCATCGCTCTGCAAAATGAGATCGAGAAACTGGATCGTGAATGGGGCATTGAGCAGATGAATTCAATGGTGCCCAGCCGCAGAGGACCACGCCCCCCAGGCAATCCTTGGTTTGGCCTCGTATTCACGATCTTCTTCGCGGCAGTGTGTTTCAGCATGGCTTCGCTCACCAGTTCGCAACACGTGCCGGGTATTTTCTTCTTCGTGCCTGTCGGCATGGGCCTGTTCGCTCTCTTTGCAGGCATCTCGGGCGTGTTCAAGGGGGAGACTCGCAAAGCGGCACAGACCAGCTACCAACAGCGCCGCACCGAACTTGAGCATCAGCTCGCAACGCTGAGATCGAAGTAAATGCTCCTCGCTTTCCACAAGCCCTTCGACGTCCTCTCCCAGTTCACTCAGGAGCACCCCTCCCACCGCACCCTCGCCGAGTTCGGCTTCCCGCCAGACGTCTACGCCATCGGTCGCCTGGATCGCGATTCCGAAGGCCTCCTGCTCCTCAGCGACGAAGCCCGCTGGAACGACCGCCTCCTCAATCCCCGCCACGCCCATCCGCGCACCTATCACGCCCAGGTGGATGGCACCGTCACCGACGAAGCCATGCGCAAACTCCGTTCCGGCATCGACCTCAAAGACTTCCACTCCCTCCCCTGCAAGGCCCAGCGCCTCGACACCGAGCCCGCTCATCCCCCACGCGATCCTCCCATCCGCGTCCGCAAAAACATCCCCACCTCCTGGATCGAGCTCACACTCACCGAAGGCAAAAACCGCCAGGTCCGCCGCATGACCGCCGCCGTCGGCTTCCCCACCCTCCGTCTCATCCGCGTCAGCATCGGCAGCCTCACACTCGCAGATTTAGGCCTGCAGCCCGGAAAATGGAAACGCTTGGATCCCTCTGAAGAGCGCCAAGTCCTCGCGTAAACCGTCACACGACTCCCTTCGGCAGCGCATTCCGGCAGGTACCATGGACACTCCTCTCCGTCGCCCAGCGCCCCCACCTCACCCATAACTTCCGCCCACCCTCCGCCTCTGAAACAACCGTAAACCACCGTCAACTCCCTCCCCCTCCCCAAACTCCGTCCTTGCGCACCCGCCCCACCATGCCATTTTCCGCGCCCTTTCCCAACCCCCCAGCATGGCACTCATCGTCCAGAAATACGGCGGCACCTCCGTCGGCACTCCAGAGCGTATCCGCAATTGCGCACGTCGCATTCTGGAAACCCAGCGTGCTGGCAATCAAGTCGTCGCCGTTGTCTCCGCCATGTCCGGCGTCACAGACAACCTGATCCGCCTGGCCAAAGAAGTCTCCCCCGAGCGCGACCCCATCGAGCGTGAGATGGACGTCCTCCTCGCCACTGGCGAGCAGACCACCATCGCTCTCACCGCCATGGCCATCAATGCCCTCGGTGGCAAGGCCGTCTCCCTCACCGGCGCCCAGGCAGGCATTTCCACCGATCGCGTCCACACCAAGGCCCGCATCGTCAACATCACCCCGGATGCCGTGAAGAAGATGCTCGACGAAGGCAACATCGTCATGCTCGCCGGTTTCCAAGGCGAAACCGCCAGCGGCGAAATCACCACCCTCGGCCGTGGCGGCAGCGACTTGACCGCCATCGCCATGGCCGCCGCCATCAAGGCCGATCTCTGCCAGATCTACACCGACGTGGACGGCGTCTACACCTGCGACCCGCGCGTCGTGAAGACCGCCCAGAAGATCAACGAGATCAGCTACGAAGAGATGCTCGAAATGGCCTCCTCCGGCTCCAAGGTGATGCAGAGCCGCAGCGTCGAGTTTGCCAACAAATTTGGTGTGCGCTTTGAAGTCCGCAACAGCATGAACAACAACCCCGGTACCATCGTGAAAGAAGAATCCCCCGGCATGGAGTCCGTCGTCGTCCGCGGCGTCAGCCTCGAGCGCAACCAGGCCAAAGTCACCATCGACGACGTCGCCGACCGCCCCGGCATCAGCGCCGCCATCTTCGGTGCCATCGCCTCCGCCAACATCACGATCGACATGATCGTCCAGAACGTCAGCTTCGATGGCATCACTGACATCTCCTTCACCCTCAGCGGCGCAGACCTCGCCAAGGCCGAAGCCGTGCTCAAGGCCGAACTCCCCGGCCTCGGTGAAAAAGCCCAGCTCCGCACCCAGAGCAGCATCGCCAAGGTCAGCGTCGTCGGCATCGGCATGCGCAGCCACAGCGGCGTCGCCGCCAAGATGTTCAAGGCCCTCGCAGACGCGAAGATCAACATCCAGATGATTTCCACCAGCGAGATCAAGACCGCCGTCATCGTTGACGAAGCCGAAGTCGAAAACGCCGCCCGCGTCGTCCACACCGCCTTCGGCCTCGACGCCTGAGAAGGTGATGAGGGCAGCTCATGCCCTCATCAGTCCTCCCAGTCCCAGCCTTCGAAAGGCGCTGCCACCAGTCCATCCTCGGCGATGAATGAGGAACTCAATCCTTATCAGGCTCCCCAGTCTTCAGCCACGCCCACACCCCTTCCCCGCAATCGTCGCGCAGGCTGCATCCGCGGTTCACTCGGTTGTGGCTGCCTGATTCCACTGCTGCTTTTCATACTCGCAGCATTATCCGGCGACACAGGCGGCCCCCTTTTCTGGCCCATCCTTGCCATCGTATGCGCCATCATCGGCGCAGCCCTCGGCTACCTCTTCGCCCCTCAGCGCAAGATCAAGAATTAAAACCACGCTCCATTGAAAACGGGTCTGAGCAGGCTTGTGGACCGCTAGCGTGGCACTCCGGTCGTAGGTTGGATGTGTTTGGCGTCGCAACGCTTCTTCGCTCCACAACTCCCTCCGCCAAACCGTCCGACCACGAGGGTGTTCGCACGCCCCAATGTTTGCGGAACGCTGATGACGGGCGGGATGTAACCACTCCCCATCCTGCGTAGAGCGGGCATGCAAGCATTGGCTGCCCGATTGGCCTTGAAGTCTCCTTCTAAACACAAAGCCTTTTCGTTAGGGCCTACTTTCATCGGCTCCGAATTAGACCCGTTTTCAATGAATGGTGGTATAAGCCAAGCATCATGCATTGCTCCAGATTCACCCCTTCCCCAGCTCCATCGGAGCTACGTCATGAAGCCCAGGGTCGCTGAGCCTTGGCGAGGTGCCCCTGGGTAAGCAGGCCGTCATGATCGGTAAGCAAACCCATCGCCAGTTTCACGCCCTCCCGGGCACCAGCAGCGTCCGCAAAAACCTCCGCCACACGCCTGCGTCATCACAAACACATATCACCATCCTCCCCCCATCAACACACAAAACCCCGGCCCGCGCTCTCGCACGAAACCGGGGTGATGAAAAAACACCGACGCGTCAGACTACGCGCTGCGCTTCAGGTAATACTGCTGATACACGTTTTCATTCAGCTTCAGCTTAGAGCGCAGGCTGTCCACGGCGGCAGGAGCGCCGGTGAACTGGATGTTGATGAAGTGGCCGCCTTCGACGTGGCGTGGGTTGAAGGGGAACTTGCGTTTGCCCATGTTGTCGATCTGCTCAAGCTTCAGACCGGACTTCTCCATGTCTTTGCTGATGGTGCTGACCAGGGAGTCGATCGTTTCTTCTTTGCCTTTGGTGTCGAGCACGATGAGTGCTTCGTATTTGCGGTTCATAGGTGTGTATTTTCGGGGTTAAGATTCGGTTGGTCGGTTGAAGACATTCATGGCGGCTTCCAGGCCGCGATCAACCGCAGATAGCACGGCATCTGCGGCACGCTGGATCACGATCTGCAGTTCAGTCTGCTCTTCGGCGCGGAATTTTCCCAGCACATGGCCCACCATGCGCTCGCCGGCAGGCCGTCCACTCGCAGCAGCGATGCCGACCTTCAGTCGCGGAAATTCGTCCGACCCAAGCGACGCGATGAGGGACCGGATGCCATTGTGCCCGGCGGCAGATCCGCTGGTGCGAAAACGCAGACGCCCCAGCGGCAGATCCACATCGTCGTACACCACCAGCGTTTGCGCGGGCGAGGCTTTGTAAAAATGCCCCACGGCTTGCACGGAGCGGCCGCTGTCGTTCATGAACGTCAGCGGCTTGAGCAGATACCCGCCGGTGAATTTCGCCACCATGCCGGCCCACCGCTTTTCCTCGCGGAAAGCGGCGCCCATGCGTTTGGCGATTTCGTCCAGCACCATAAATCCGATGTTGTGGCGGGTGTCGCGGTAGGTTTCGCCGGGATTTCCGAGGCCCACAATGAGACGCGGCGCGTTCAAGCCGCTGCTCGTTGTTTCCGCGCCGGAAGCCACATTGTGGAAAAGGTGCGGAGATTACTTCTTGGCAGCCGGCTTGGCTGCGGCGGCACCAGCAGCAGGAGCGGCGGCCTTGGCACCTGCAGCAGGAGCTGCGGCGGCAGTCGGCTCGGGCTCCACTTCCACTTTAGGCTCTTCGCACATCACGATGACCACGTCACCGCCCAGATGGCAGGTGACACCTTCAGGGAATTTGATTTCGCTGACGTGAACGCCCTGGCCCACTTCGAGATGCGTGACATCAATCTGAATGCTTTCTGGCAGGTCTTTTGGCAGGCAGCGCACTTCGATTTCGTGGTGAATCGCTTCCATCATGCCACCCTGCTTCTGGCCCTTGGCTTCACCGACCATGGTGACAGGCACATTGGCGTGAATCTCTTCGTCGGCGGCGATCGCATGGAAATCAATGTGAAGAATGCCACCGCGGAGGTAGTCGTGCTGCACTTCCTGCACCAGCGCCAGCTGCTCATCACCAGCGATCTTCAGCGAGACCAGAATGTTGTCCGAGGCGCTGCCTTCGAGAAGCTTCGAGAAAGTTTTGCCATGCACCTGAATGCTGGAGGGCTTCACCTTGCGACCATAGAGGGCGGCTGGAATGGTGCCTGCTTTGCGCATGCGTTTGACGGCACCGGTGCCGGACTGGGTGCGGACTTCTGCCTGGAGATCGAGAATTTTAGCCATGGTCGGGGTTCCTCACTGGAGGAGATTAAGTTTTGGAAAAAGGGCGCGGAGAATACACGCCTACCCCCGCGTGTCAAACAGGGATGTGACAGACTCGTTCCCGTGGATGCGGGCAATGGCCTGCGCCAGCAGCGGGGCGATGTCCAAAGCGGTCACTTTATCACCCGTCGCCTGCGGTGTCGAATTCGTCGCCAGCAGCTCCACAATCGGCGATTTGGCGATCCGGTCCCGCCCCTTGTCACCCAGCACAGCGTGGGAGACACCCGCATAAATTTTCTTCGCCCCGTGCTTCAGCAGCAAATCAGACGCCGCCGTCAGCGTCCCGGCGGTTTCCGTCAGGTCATCCACCAAAAGAACGTTTTTCCCCGCCACATCACCGATCACGCTGTGCGCCTCCACCTCTTCGGCACTGACACGATTTTTTGCCACAATCGCCATCGGCGCGCCCAGCGCCTTCGCAAAAGCATGCGTCATTTTGATGCCGCCCACGTCAGGAGAGACCACCACCAGGTCACCGATCTCGCGCTCACGGATCGCCTTCATCAGCACAGGGGCTGCATAGAGATGATCCACGGGAATGTCGAAGAAGCCCTGAATCTGCCCGGCGTGCAGGTCCACCGTGAGCACCCGGTTCACCCCGGCGGCCACCAGCAGGTTCGCCACCAGCTTCGCTGTGATCGGCACCCGCGGCCGGTCTTTGCGGTCCTGGCGGGCATACCCGAAGAATGGCAGCACCGCCGTGATGCGGTTCGCGCTCGCACGGCGCACAGCATCCACCATGATCAGCAGTTCCATCAGGTTCTGGTTCGTCGGCGGGCAGGTCGGCTGCACAATAAAAACATCACCACCGCGGATGTTCTCATGGATTTGCACGAAGGTCTCGCCGTCCGGAAACGTGGTCAGCTCTGCAGCACACAGATCAATGTTCAGGTTTTGGGCAATCGACTTCGCCAGCGTCGGGTGGGCGGAGCCGCTTAAGATCTTCAGACTTTCATTCATGGGGCGCGGAGTTAGGCGAGCCTGTCACAGAAATCAACCCATCGCGTCATTCCGCGTCTCAATGCTTGTGCTTTGCGCCAATTTCTCATACCTCTGGAGCTAAATGTGCTGCTAATCAGGCCGCCCCTTTCCCTAGCCCCGCCATGAGTGATTCCTCCAATCCCATCCCTCCGCCGAAGACCACCGGCGGCGGCTGGCGCTGGGAGCCGCCCACCCCGGAGGAGTTGCAGCAGATTCTCCCGCAGTATGAAGTCCACATGCTCGTCGGTCGCGGCGGCATGGGGGCCGTGTACAAAGGCTTGCAGCTCAGCCTGGACCGCGCCGTGGCCATCAAGCTTCTGCCCCCCGCCATCGAAAGGCAGGATCTCGCCTTCGCTGAGCGCTTCAAAAACGAGGCCCGCCTCATGGGCCGCATGAATCATCCCGCCATCGTCAGCGTGTATGATTTCGGCCGCACCGCAGACGGCCAGCTCTATTTTGTCATGGAATACGTCGATGGCACCGACGTCCAGCGCATGATCGCCCGCGAAGGCAAGCTGCCCCCGGAGCATGCCCTCGCCATCACCGCCCATTTGTGCGATGCCCTCGGCTACGCCCACAAGCAGGGCATCGTCCATCGAGACATCAAGCCCTCCAATGTCCTCATCGACATGGATGGCCGGGTCAAAGTCGCCGACTTCGGTCTCGCCAAGCTTGCTGACAAAACCCTGAACTCAGGCCTCACGCAAACAGGCATGACCATGGGCACCCCCGACTACGTGGCGCCTGAGGCCCTCATGCTGGGCTCGGATGTGGACGGCCGCGCAGACATCTATGCCGTGGGTGTCATGCTGTATCAGATGCTCACCGGAGATATCCCTCGCGGCATGTTCAAAATGCCGTCGCAGAAATTTCAAAGCATCGATCCCCGCTTTGACGCCATCATCCGCCGCGCCTTGGAGCATGATCGCGAAGAGCGCTATCAGAGCAGCCACGAACTGCGCCTGGCGCTGGATGTCATCCTCACCACCCCCCGTGCCATCTCAGGCCAGGAATCCAGCGCCGTTTTGCCCAAACAGCAGCCCAACACTCCCGGCCGCACCGTAGTCCCCTCCTCGCGCAATCCCGGCTCCGCCCAGCAGCGCCAGCCAAGGCAGGAGCCCTCCTATCAGCCCCCGCCTCAAGCCGAGCCCTCTTCGACGATGCCCTACGTCATCGCCGCCCTCCTCATGCTCGGCATCGGTGGCTGGTTCATCGCCAATCGCCAGCACCCGGCCACGCCCCCCAATCCCTTCGAGCTTGCCGAAACGACGCCCCCTGCCACGCCTCCCGCTCCCACGCAGCAGATCAAGAAGCCTCAAATCACCACGCCACCCACTTCGCAGCCCAAACCAAGTCCGGTTCCCACTCCAAAACCCACACCTGCGCCAGCCACCCCCGCCGTCACCTTCACACCTCCGCCCGTGAAGCCCGCGCCGGTCATGCCTCCGGTCACAGTCACACCCGTTCCACCGGCCGCCCCTGCCACCAACAATGAGCCAATCGTTGTCCGCCTTTCTCAGTTAGAATCCCAATTTCAGACCGCCTTCGAGCGGGAGGTGAACACCATCTACACCGATCAGCTCAATACCCTCGGCACAGGTTATGCCACGGCCCTTGATCGCGCGACCCAGGACGCCACCAAGGCAGGGAAGCTTGATGAAGCACTCGCCCTTCGTGAGGAAAAACAGCGCTTCACCACGCACAAGTTCATGCCGTCCATTGACCCCTCCAGTCTGCACAAGTCCGTGGTGAATCTCCGCAACGCCTACCGTTCGGCGGAAAAAAAATACGCCCAGCAAAAAGACACCTCCTCCCTCCCCCTCTACGACCGCTACATCGAAGTTCTCAATTCCTTGGAAAAGGAAGTCCGCGCCCAGGGCCGCATCGCAGAAGCCTCCTCAGTCCGCATCAAGCGCGATGATGTCCTCGCCCGCCGCAAGCTGCGCGCAGCAAAAGTATCCACAGGCGCTTCCATCTCGCCTCAGCCCTCCCCCGTATCGGGCAGGTTGACTCTGTTTGACGGCGAATCTCTCAAAGGCTGGCGCATCATTGGAGATGCCGACTCCTTCACCGTCATCAGCGGTGAAATACGCAGCAACTCACGCGCCGGAAATCTAATCTACATCGGCCAGAATGGCGTCGCCCCCTCCTGGAAAGACTTCACTCTCGAAATCAAAGTCAAATGCCAGGACCGCTCCAATTCCGGCGTCTGGCTTCACATCCCCGACCCCGCCACCATCATCAATCGCAAGGTCAGCGCCTTTGAGGTCAACATCGACGAAAGCGCCGGCCAGACAGGCTCGATCCTCGGCTCGGTGGAGATGAACACCGGCGCGCCTCAAAACCTGCGGCTGGATGGTCGCGACACCTTTGGCTCCATCAAATCCTCCCCGGATCGCCTCTTCAATCAATGGCGTGCCATGCGCATCACCAGCAGGTCGGGACTCGTCACGGTCTGGATCAATGGGATTCAGGTCAACCAGTGGTCGCTGCCTTCAGGCTGGACCCCGTCCGCTGACAAAAACTATGTGCAGACCTTCCAAGGCACCATCGGTCTGCAGTCCATGCGCGGCAGCGTCGCCTTCAAAGACATCACGCTCGAGCTGCTCTGAAAAAAGCACGCTGTACCCGCCCTTCGCCGCGTAGTCTCCTTCACTCATGCCCTGGTTCCACCTCATCATCGCCGGCCTCCTCGAAGTCGCCTGGGCCATCGGCCTGAAGCAGACCGCTGGCTGGACGCGCCTCGGCCCCAGCCTCATCACCGTGGCGCTCATGATCGCCAGCTTCTTCTTTCTCTCCCTCGCCCTCCGCACCCTTCCCCTCGGGACCGCCTACGCCATCTGGACCGGCATCGGCGCCGTCGGCACAGCCCTCATCGGCATCTTCATCTTCCACGAGCCCCGCACCGCCGCCCGCCTCGTCTGCATCCTCCTCATCATCTCCGGCGTTATCGGTCTAAAGCTCGCCTCCTCCTCCCAAACCTAATTCCGCATTCCGCATTCGTCATTCCTCCCCTCTCCATTGACAACCCTCCCCCCCACCTCTTCATTCCAGCCATGACCCCCAGCCAATACTCCGATTTTCCCACCTCCATCGCTCCTCAAAACAGCTACATGGTCCCCACCGTCATCGAATCCGAAGGCCGTGGCGAGCGCGCCTACGACATCTACTCCCGCCTCCTGAAGGACCGCATCATCTTCCTCGGTGGCGAGGTCAATGACACGATGGCCTCCATCATCATCGCCCAGCTTCTCTTCCTCCAGATGCAGGATCCGAAGAAGGACATCAACATCTACGTCAACAGCCCCGGCGGCAGCGTCACCGCAGGCCTCGCCATCTATGACACCATGCAGTTCCTCACCTGCGACGTCTGCACCTACAGCATCGGCCTCGTCGCCTCCATGGGCGCCGTCCTCCTCGCCGCAGGCACCAAAGGCAAGCGCTACGCCCTCCCAAACTCCGACATCATGATCCATCAGGTCTCCGGCGGCGCTCGCGGCACCGCCAGCGATGTCGAGCGCACCGTCGAATACATGTTCGGCCTCAAAAAGCGCCTCAACCGCATCCTCGCCCACCACACCGGCAAGTCCGTTGAACAAATCGAACGCGACGCCGACCGCGACAATTACATGTCCGCCGCCCAGGCCGCCGAATACGGCCTCGTGGACAAAGTCCTCGAAGGCAAAAAGGACATCGGCTCAGACTCCAAGTAACACACAAACACCCTTCAAAAGGGCGGGCTTCAAACCCCGCCCTTTTTTGTGCCCGCGAGCCCCTGCATGTCGTTACAACCGCCCCGGCTCATGACATCACGTGGCCACAAAACAAATCCCCTCTCCCCATCGATAATATGACATTGCCCAAGACGTCTTGGAGAAGAGGCTGGGTGAGGGGTCACCCATGCTGGCTCAAGAGCCCGTGATCTGTTCACTTCCCAATCTCCCATATCCCAGCCCTCCACCACCCCCCCTCCTCCCATGAAATTCGGCTTCGTCACCGCCATCCTCCCCGAACTCTCCTTCGACAACGTCCTCAACTTCGCCCGTCACGAAGGCTTCTCCACCGTTGAGGTCATGTGCTGGCCCGTCGGCAAAGCCGAGCGCAAATACGCCGGCGTCACCCACATCGACGTCACCACCCTCACCAAGACCAAAGCCCAGGAACTCCTCGGCCACTGCCAGGATCAAGGCGTCAGCATCAGCGCCCTCGGCTACTACCCCAACATGCTCGATCCCAACCCCGCCGTCTCACGCGTCGCCATCGCCCATTTCAAAAAAGTCATCGCCGCCGCACCGAAACTCAACGTCAACCTCGTCACCGGCTTCGTCGGCCGCGACTGGACCAAGACCATCGACGAAAACTGGCCCCGCTTCCTTAAAATCTGGCAGCCCATCATCAAATACGCCGAAGACCACGGCGTCAAAATCGGCATCGAAAACTGCCCCATGTCCTTCACCCGCGATGAATGGCCCGCCGGCAAAAACCTCCTCACCACCCCCGCCATCTGGCGCCGCGCCTTCAACGACATCGACTCCCCCAGCTTCGGCCTCAACTACGACCCCTCCCACTTCATCCTCCAGGACATGGACCCGCTCAGCCCCCTCGCCGAGTTCAAATCCAAGCTCTTCCACGTCCACGCCAAAGACGTCAAAATCAACCGCGCCGCCCTCAACCAAGTCGGCCGCTTTGACTTCCCCCTCAACTGGCACCAGCCCCGCATCCCCGGCTACGGCGACATCAACTGGGCCGCCTTCATGGCCGAGCTCATGCGCATCGGCTACACCGGCCCCCTCTGCATCGAAGTCGAAGACGACACCTTCGGCAAAACCCTCGAAGGCCGCATGCAAGCCATCAAAGTCGCCCGCAACATCCTCTCCCCCTACTTCGGCTGACCATAGCTCGCTAGCATCTGGATCGTCCTCGTCCTCGTCCTCCTACTCGAACTCGTCCTCGATCAAACCGCTCCTCAATCACCTACCCCTCCGCAAATCCCATCCCTTACCAAGTCCGCGCCTCTTCGTCTTGTAGTCCCGGCTTCAGCCGGTCCGCCCTCCCGTTTCGTAGTTCGCGATTCGCTACGCAGCAGCCCCCTCTGAATCACCCTCACGAAATCACCATGCGCTTCAATGCCATCCTTGCACTCCTCCTCGTCCTCTCCGGATGCGGCAGGAACCCTGCAAAGATCGTCGTTCCCCCGCTGCCAAAAGTGGAAGTTGCCGACGTCCCATCTCCGCCAGCCCCCACCATAATTGTCGGGCAAGGCTCGAATCTGCGCGCCATTGCCACCGCCGCCTACCATCACGAAAGCTTCAGCAGTTTCATTGCTCAGTTCAATGGCATCTCCAAACCGGAGCTCCTCCAAGCGGGCGCAACATTGAAGACACCTTCCCTGCCCGTCGCCCTTCAGGACGCCGGGCTGGATCCCCAATATCAGCCTGCCATCAACGCATTGGCAAAAGCTTGGGCTGATGTGGCGGCCATCCTCCCAGATTACATCCGTGCATGCGATGCTAGCGCCGCAAAAGACGGCGATACATTCGTTGTTCCGGACAACATCAAAGCAGAGCTTTTAAAATGTGCCGGAACGATCGACGCATCGCTGGAGGTGCTGCGTCACCCTCACGGCAGACATGTGGCGCCTAGTCCCGCTGTTCGGCAGTTTGCAGGAGCCTCTAGAAGCCTTCGACGATTTTCGACCGGATTCGTCGAAAGTCGCGATTATGACACTTACCTCGCTCAGCAAGCATTCGGCATAGGATTCGCAGACCTGCTTACCTGGGTCCGGTCCCATCATAGATAAACCGTCAAATCACGGCCTCCTTCGCCCGGACGGTCGAAATGAAAAGCAATGCCCTTCCTTACTCCGACGGCACCAGCTTCTTGCTAACATCGGCCTGAGCAAACCGCAGTTCGATTTGATGCGTGCCCGCTCGAAGGCTCAGCAAATTCACCTGATCCCCAAACAGCTCCCCAAACACCGCGCACCTCAGCGTCTTCCCCTCCACGCCCCCCGGCACCTCCACCTCAAAAAACAGCACCACCGCCGGGTCCCCGCTCTTCTCACTCGCCTTCTCCAGCTCCCTTCCCACCCACGTCATCTTCCCCGCTTTCCCCGCCGCATCCGTCACCACAAACGTCTTCTCCAGATACGCCACCACCTGCGCGTCAAACTCCGCCGCAGGCGTCTTATCAAGGCGCATCTCCCGCTCACTCTGCCGCATGAGCGCCATCTCCAGATCACTCACAAAAACCGTCAGACTCACCTCCAGCCTCTTCGTCTCCGCATTGTATTCCGCCTCCGCAGTCGAAGTATGCACCGAGTGCCCATGTAGACACACCGCAGTCAGCAAATAAAGGATGGCAGATAAAGCACGCACGGAGCGCGGACTTTAGTCCGCAGCACCCCCGCAGGCAAGCCGGGCGGTCACCTTGGTTTCTCAACCACATCATGGCACTCCGCCCGCTCCATGATACCATCCCCATGTGAACGCCGCCCCCAGCCCCATGTCCAAACGCCGCCGCTTATGGCGCTGGACCTGGCGTCTCACGCTCCTCGGCACCCTCCTCCTCGCGATCCTCCTTTACATCGCCTGGCAGCAGCGCGTCCCCCTCGTCAACGCCCTCCTGCGCCGCTTCAGCGGCGACACCCAGGTGCAAATCGTCTCCCTCGACTGGCAGGACGGCACCCTCCGTGTCGGCGAAGTCAGCACCCTCCACGTCCCCAGTTCCCAGCGCACCACCACCGTCGGCCACGTCGAGTGGCGCCCCAACTGGAGCCAGTTGTCCAAGGGCAATCTCGGCGGACTCAAAGTCGCCGACGCCGTTGTTGACGTCCCCCTCTCCTGGCTCCTGCCATCCCCAGCAAAGCCCGGCGATCCCTCCTCGAAACCATCCACGCGCCGCTGGCACCTCGACTTGATCGATCTCGCGCCCACCAAGTTCGTCCTGCGCGATTCCAACTGGCTCCCTGTCGGCAGCATCATCATCACGCAGAAACTCCACGCCCTCGAAATCGGCGGCAGCAAATCCCCCTCCTTCCAGACCGTCACCACCGACCTTCAAGACGCCGAATGGCACGGCCATCCCCTCTTCAAAAGCGTCCATCTCGAATCCGTCATGCACGGCGACGACATCGACCTCAAAAAAATCTCCCTCCAAGGCGGCAGCTTCGATCTCGACTGGCTCAAAGAATTCAGTCCCGGGTTGCACGCCAAACTCCCCGCGCTCCGCGGCAGCACCCAGATCGAATGGGAAGCCCGCGACGCCAAGCTCTCGCGCTCCGGCATCACCGCCTTCGGCACCCACGAGATCCATTTAAAAAACCTGCACCTCCAGCCCCTCACCGCAGCAGGTCAGATCACCGCCCCCGCACTTGACCTCAAAGCCTC
Source organism: Verrucomicrobiota bacterium (assembly GCA_017301975.1). Lineage (GTDB taxonomy): Bacteria > Verrucomicrobiota > Verrucomicrobiia > Verrucomicrobiales > Verrucomicrobiaceae > Prosthecobacter. The sequence goes on along the minus strand of JAFLEI010000002.1, from coordinate 92,163 downwards.
CCAAGACACCGCCGGCCTCTGGCACATTCAAAGCGGCCTCCTCCAAAAACCCGTCATCGACTGGACCCCCGAACTCGAAAACGCCCTCTTCCCCAAAAGCAAATCAGGCCAGCCTTCATCATCATGGCAGGTCCAAATCGACGCCCTCGAAGTTCAAGACGCCGCCCTGAAACTCTCCTCCACCGACCGCAACCCCGTCGCCGGTTCCCTCACCTTCAGCACCCATCTCAAATCCCTCCCCCTCTCCCCCGCAGGCGTCCGCTCAGCCGCACGACAAAAACTCACCCTCGCCGACCTCTCGCTCCGCTGGGGCCGCATCGCAGACTCTCGCCCCTTCGTCCAAATAAAATCCGCCACCCTCGAAGCCGTCCCCGACAAGCTCCGCGAAAACTGGCAGGTGGACTCCCTCGCCATCACCGAACCCCGTCTCGAATTCACCCCCGAGAACGGCCCTTGGTTTAACCATGACAAAACACCCCCGCCAAATCCACCCCCAGCTCCTGCCATTCCTTGGTGGAAGCAGCTCCAGTTCGGCACCCTCACACTCCAGGACGGCACCATCGATTTCGTCATGCAGCTCGCAGAGCGCACAGAGACCTCCATCCAGTTCGGCATCACCACAGAGCAGTCCAAACAACACCTCCACATCCCCCAGGCCCAGGTCCGCATCCCCCGCCGCGCCAATCTCCCCGTGCTCAGCTTTGAAAAAGTCGAAGCCGTCGCCTCACTCCCCGACCTCTGGCGCCAGCAGCGCTTCGAATCCCTCAAGCTCACCGGTGGCCAGATCGAAGTCGGCGATGCCTTGATGACGCTCTTCAGCAACGACAACGAAAACAAAGCCCCTCAAGCAAAACCCACCGCCCCCTCCGCCCGCTGGATCACCGAAAAAATCGCTGTGGAAAAACTCGGCATCACCCTCACGAGCATCGCCCCCGGCCTCCCGCCCGTCCGCTTCGATGTCAACTTCGCCGCTGGTCAGACCCCGCTTGATGTCAAAGGTCTCGCCGAAAACGTGGAGCCGCAGACCATCCTGCTCACACACCTGCGCATCCCCTCCCCTTACGAGCCCCTGCGCACCGTCGCAGAGATGGACAAAATCCAGGTCACCTACACCCTTGATGGCCTCCTTCAACGCCGCATTGACCGCGTGGAGATCGCCTCCCCGCTGCTCTATGTCGGCGAAGATCTTTTCTGGTACGTCGAGACCTACCGCAAATCCATGAAAGGCGAAGCCCCCGTCGCAGACGCCACCTTCGGTCCTCCCGCACCTCCGAAACCCGCCACCCCCGCATGGCACGTGGACACCCTCGCCGTGACCGATGGCCGCCTCATCCTCGCCCCCAAAGGCGTCCCGCTCAAAGGCTTTAGCAAACCCTTCCCCTTCAGCTTCACTTCAAAGCTCACCAGCGGCCAGCTCGATGCCGTCTTCGACATTCCCTCCGACAACTACACCCTCGAACAGTTCGAGCTCGAGTTCCGCGGCATGAAGGGCCACGTGCGCTTCAATCTCCCCTTGAAGGACCGCGACAACAACCTCACCGAAACCTTCACCGTCGAGCAGCTCCGCTACAAACAGCTCCACATCGAAAAAGCCCATCTCAGCGTCACCTACGATGCCAATGGCATCTACGGCATCTTCGGTGGCGCGGCCTACTCCGGTTATGTGAATGGCGCCTTCGACATCTACCTCGACGATGTTTACACCTGGGACGGGTGGGTCGCCGGCGAGAAGGTCGATCTCGGACCCGTCACCACCGTCATGTTCCCCTCCTACTTCCTCCTCAATGGCAAAGTCGCGGGAAAAATCATCGCCACCGGCAACAAGAACGAGCTCTATCAGGCCGATGGCGAGTTCACCAATCGCTCGCGCGGCAAGTTCAGCATCGCCTCCCTCAATGACGTGATCAATGCCATGCCTAAGGCCCTCACCGGCACCATCGGTGATCAAATAAACCGCATCGGACTGGAAACCCTCCGCGACTTCGAGTATGACAGCGTCGATGGCAGAGCACGCTTCTATGGTCGCGAAGGCCGCGGACACCTGCGGTTCATCGGACCGTACGGCGCACGCAAGATCGACATCAATGTCTATGATCACCGCTGGAAAGAAGATCCACGCAAAGCTAAGACCGCTGATGCAGTGGAATAAACTCCTCCCTCCCGCCCTGTCTTTGGCTGCCCTCGGTTTGACCGCATGCAAGACACTGCCCGCCGTCCCCATCACCACTCCAAAGCCCCTCGAGGTCAATCTCAACATGCGCCTCGATGTCTATCAATACCGGGGCGATGAGCCCGTGGACAAAGAAGCCACCAAAAACGCCAGCGAAGCCACCGAGCGCATGCGCAACCGCATGCAGGAAATCCAGACTCTGAAAAACAACCAGCTCGTCGGCGAGGATCATCGCGGCCAGCTCCTCATCCGCGAAGTCCCCACCGGTGACTGGGGCGTACAGATGAAAAAGGCCGTCGCCGCTGAAAACGAAGACCGCATGCTCCTCATGCGCAAAAAGGCCAAAGAGACCAACCGCCCGCTGCACGAAATCGAAGATGAACAATGGCGCCTGCGCACCCAGCAGGCAGGCACTGGCGAATGGATCGAAGTCCCCGGCACCTCTCCCGGCTCGTTTCAGTGGAAACGTGCCGGCGCAGACACCACTCCTCCAGCCATTCAGCCCACCACCACCCCAGTCGTCCCAACCACGCCCAAACCATGAGACTCATCCTCTTCCTTCTCATCTCGTTGACCGTCGTTCTTGCCTTCACCAATCCCAACGAGAACGAATTCCGCACCTACATGCAGCAAAAGCACGGCATCGCCGGCTCTCTCAGCTTGAAGGTCGCCGCCATCTTCTCCGCCGGCACCAGCACCGGCGTCTCCAGGGACAACTACATCGTCTGCAGCCGCTACTACATCGGCGGGGACGGCATCCTCCCCCGCACCGATCTCGCCTGGGGCGTCGCCGGAAAGTTTTTTGATATCAACGAGGACAGCGGAAAATGAGCCCCCTCAGCACAACTCCCCTCACGGGTCCGGCTTCGCCGCTTCCGGCTCGGCCTTTTTCGCCGTCGGCACTTCCACCGTCACACTCAGTTCCCACGCCCGGTTTTTAATGCACCAGACCAGCACCGCCAGCCCCAGGAAGCCCAGGATGACCAAATGCACCATGCAGCCCGTGCCACATCCGATTCCTTGAAACGAATCGCGATAAGTGCGGATATTGGTTCTGGCAGAGTCCCCCATGGCATCGCAACCTGCGTCATCTTGGATTGGACAGCCAGCAATTGTCGTCGATTTTTAGCCTGCCTTTCACCGATACCTCCACCCAAATCTTCCTGATCCCATGTCACGTCGTGCCCAGTCCGGAGTCCGCCCCACCCATTGGCTGGGATTGATCGCCATTCTCGCCTCCGTTGGCGGGGGTGGTTTGTTTTTGATGAATCGCACCACCGATCCCCTGACCGGAATCACCGAACTCAGCGCCGGCGAGTTCATGGAAAATGCCACCGCCCTCAGCGGGAATGAATACAAGGTCGAAGGCATCGTGGATGACCGGCTCGACAACTGGCGCAGCGCCGAAGGCCGCCTCTTCAGCCTGCAGATCAGCAATGGCTCCGGCAATTCTTTCGTTCCGGTCTGGGTTCCGCCAGATTATAAAGGCGCCAATATTCAGCGCAGGCAGCGCTACATATTCAAAGTCCGCGTCCTGGAGACAGGCGTGCTCGAAGTGCTCCAACTCATCAAAGCGTAACCCCCACCGTCATGAAGCGCCTCATTTTTTCCCTCGCCCTGGCCGCCCTGTTTCCCGCCAGCGCCCAGGTTCTGCCCGGCGGAGGCGGTGGCGGTGCCCCCCCGGCCACCACGACTTCCAATAACAATTACAACATGGTCCCCGGCAGCGCTGCCGACCGCCGGACCGACACCCAGACCGCCCTCGGCAACATGCCCATGGCGGATCCCGGCTCGGAAAATGTCGCCTTCAACGGCAAGCTCTGGAATGTCACCAACAACCGCCTCATGCGTTCTCGCTTTGAGACATATCTCACCACTCCCGAGGCCAACGGCCCCGAAGATCAGGCCTACCGCGACATCATGGCCCAGATCATGGAGCTCCTCGCTCCCACTCACAAGCAGGCGCCGGACCCCGTCACCAAGGTGCAGCTCCGCGGCCCCGAAGTTACCAAAGCCTTTGCACTTCTGCCAGAGGCCGGCGCCGCAAGGATCGACGGCGGCCTTTGCAATGCCGTCGCCAACGCCGTCTGGGATGTCTGGACCTCCCAAAAGCGCGTCAATGAACGCAAGCTCGCCAATGTCGCCATGATGGAGCGCCGCAAGCAGCTCGAATGGAACGCTGAAATGGGAATGAACAGCACCCCGCTCGCCAAGACCGGTGGCGGTTCCTCAAAAAACGGCCAGCAAAATCAGCAGCAACAGCAGCAGACCAACAGCGCCACCGTCGGTCGCACCTCCGGTTACATCAAGGGCATCGCTGAAATCGAAGCTCGCACCAAATTAAACGAGACCGCCATGGGCCTCTCCGAGGTCACCAGCAAAATTCAGTTCCAGGCCCTCATCATCCAGCTCTTCATGCAGCGCCGTTTTGAGCACGCCGTCATCGCCTGCCGCTTCTACCCCAATCTCTTCCGTGATGGCGAAAGCATCCTCCAGCTCGACAAGGACAGCGATGTCCAGAAGCTCCTCTCCAGCAGCTTCGGCGTCCCTCCCACCGTCAGCATGATCGACGGCCTCTCCCTCGAAGCCATCCGCAGCGTCGACGAATCTCTCGTCTCCTTCGAAAATCTCGTCGCCCGCCGGGATGTGGACAGCGCCAGCAACCGCCTCCTCGAAGCCTACGCCATCGGCGAATACCTGCCCCGCGTCCGCCGCCTCCCCATGTCGGAAAAGACCAAGGTCCTCGATTTCGTCCGCAAGAAAAACAAGCTCCTCTCCTTCCTGGAAATGAAGGACTATTCCAGCGCCGAGACCGTCGTCATGGAACTGCGCACCACCTCCGACGACTTTGAATACGCCAAGCCCCTGGCCGCGATTCAGACCGCCAAGACCATGAGTAATCTGCACGTGAACAACGCCAATGCAGCCATGGGCAACAAGGACGCCAAAACCGTCGAGGCCGAGATGCGGGCCGCCGCCGAAATCTGGCCCACCAACCCCCGCGTCACCCAGCTCAGCGAGCACATGATGCAGTCCACCGACATGAAGTCCCAGGCCCTCATGGAGTTCGACCGCCTCCTCAGCCAGCGCAACTACCGCCAGATCTTCGAAAACCAGGCCCCCTTCATCGCCGCCGTCGCCGATGACCTCACCCGCAAGCAGCAGCTTGAAAAAGTCCTCAAAGACATGGGCAGGCTGGAGCTCATTCTCGGCGGTGCCAAGGAAATGGCCGCCAGCAGCCCCCCCGCCGCATGGGAAAAGGTCGAGAAAGAATCCTCCCTCTACCCCGACGATCCCGTGCTCAGCAAACTGCGCGCCGATCTTGGCGTGAAGGCCAGTGACTTCGTCACCGCCATTGAAAACGCCCGCCAGCAGGAGGAAAAGCATCAGATAGGCTCCGCCCTCGCCTGGTATTTGAAGGCCAAGAGCATGCACCCCCTCAGCGAAATGGCCCGCGATGGCATCAAGCGCCTCGTCGAAGCCGTCAAACTCGGCGACCAGCCCCCACCCTCCGATCCCACCTCGGCCTCGGCGCTCAACAACTAGAGCGTTTTGAGAGTCCTCAAAAGCACTGTCAAGAAGCCCGTAGGGCTGGCACAATGATAGCCGTGGGCGCCAGCCCACGGTACCATGTCGCCCACGCATTTAAATTCTGGGGAACCGCGTAGCGGTGACACAAACCTCTGCTCCCCCGCCGCCCCTCATTTGCTACGCGCGCGCCAAGTCCCAATTACTTTTTGGCATCCTCCACAGCATCACGAATGCCTTCAGCCGGACGGGAGTCCGTGGCATCATCAATCTTGTCCCCGATCCTTTCAGCCGGCCCTTTTTTGCAGCTCGGCAGAACGCTCACGGAAACGAGAAACAAGGCAAGGAGGCAGAAGAATGATTTCATGCCAATACATCGCTTCTCCCTCCCCGCTTGCGCGTACCTTCTTTGCATGATCACCGATACTTCGACAATCCCTCAAGATACTGCTGCGCGAGCTCCGTCTTCGGCCTCGTAAAAAACTCCCCTGCCGCAGACGACTCCTCCACTTTCCCGGCCGCGAGGAAAACCACCCAGTCCGCAACCTTGCGCGCAAAGCTGATCTCATGCGTGGCCAGGATGATGCTCTGACCTGCCTCCGCCAGTTCACGGATCACATCCAGCACCTCCCCGGTCATCACCGGATCCAGCGCTGAAGTAGGTTCATCCAGCAGCAGCAGCCGTGGTTTCGGCGCCAGCGCCCGCGCGATCGCCGCACGCTGCTGCTGTCCCCCGGAGAGCTGGCTCGGCCGTTTGTGCTCATGCCCTGCCAGCCCCAGACGGTGCAGCAACTCCAGCGCCCGCTGCGTCGCCTGCGTCTCGGCCATGCCATGCACCTCCCGCAGCGGCAGCGCGATGTTTTGCAGCGCCGTGAGATGTGGAAACAGATTGTACCCCTGAAACACAAAACCATTCCCCCGCCTCTCCTTCAAAGCACCCTCTTCATCATGCGGCAGCACACGCGCGTCGAGGCTCACATGCCCATCATCCGGTACCAGCAGGCTCCCCAGCACCCGGAGCAGCGTGGACTTCCCGCCACCCGAAGGCCCCAGCAGGGCGATCACACGCGCCTCGTCCCCCGTGGCAAACGAAGCCCCGTCCAGCGCCGCGTGCGCTCCATAGCGCTTGGTCACACCATGCGTTTCAAGTTTCATACGCAAACCTCCCCTCCAAACGACGCGCCAGATGTGAAAGCGGCAGCGTCACCACCAGATAGGCCAGCGCCAGCGGCAGGTAGCCCTCCAACGGCGCAAAGTTGGCCGCGTTCATGATTTTGACCTTCTGCACCAGCTCCTCGATGCCGATCACCGAAAGCAGCGACGAGTCCTTGATTAACGAAACAAGCTGGCCCGTCGTCCCCGGCAGCGCCCGCCTCAGCGCCTGCGGAATGATCACAAAACGGTACGTCTGCGCCTTGCTAAAACCCACCGCACGCGCCGCCTCAAGCTGTGACGCGCTGATGCTCTCCACCGCCCCTCGAAAAATTTCCGCCAGATACGCCCCCTCAAAACAGCCCAGCAGCACAATGCCCGTGAACAGCGGATGGTCGATGTGCATTGCCTGGGCGATGATGTAATGACCGATCAGCAGTTGCACCAACAGCGGCGATCCACGCACCACCTCCACCACGCTCCCGCATCCCATCCGCACCGGCAGCCACCGCGCCCGCCGCCCCAGCATCAGCAAAAAACCGGACGCAACGCTCACAATCATCGCCACCAGTGACAGCGCCATCGTCGTCAGCCAGCCATTCAAAAACTGCTGCCGGTATTTCCAAACGCCGCTCCAGTTCCAAGGATACTCCACCGCCGAAAACACCCCATAGAAGCACGCCGCAGCCAGCGCAAACAGCCCCAGCACAGACAATGCGCGGCGCGAATTCGAAACAGCTATGGATTGAGAGGCAGACAAGACCCGCTGATTTACGCTGGGAAGCCGCAGTTTGTCCCGCAGATTTTATCGGATCACCACCGTCACCTCCCGCCTCCCCTCAGCTCGCCCGGATGGCGTGGCTCTGCAAAAACAGCACCACCCCGCGCGCTATGCCATCAGCCACCTTGTCCCGATACCCCTCCTGCTTCAGCCTTACCGACTCACTCGCGCTCGTAATAAAACCGCATTCCACCAGCACCGCCGGACACGCGGCCCTGGCCACCACCGCGTAATCTCGCGCCTTGATTCCCCGGTCCGCCGCTTGAGTCGCTCCGCAGACCAGTCGCTGCACCGTGCTGGCAAATTCCGCACTTCCCTCCACGCCTCGCCCTTGCACACTCGCTGCAGGCATGAACTGCCGGGCCGACAAGGTTTGGGATTCCGCAAAATAAGTTTCCACCCCCTCGGCATCACTTCCCTCCCCGTCGGTATTGAGATGCACGCTCACAAAAGCGTCCGCCTCATGCCGGCCCGCCAGCGCCGCGCGCTCGTCCAGAGACAGGAAGCTGTCGCCGCTGCGCGTCATGACCACCCGCACTCCCGCCGCCTCCAGCTCCCGTTTCACTCGGCTGGCGATGTCGAGACTCATATTTTTTTCAATCACCCCGTTCGCCACCGCCCCGCCGTCATGTCCGCCATGCCCCGCATCCACCACCACCAAAGGAGTCGCCTCATTCCAAAGCCTCTGCGCGGGCAGGGACTCCGCAGCTTGGCGCTCCTCCAGCCACACAAGCGAAAAAGCACTGCCTCCGAGGGCCGAAAACGCGACCACCGTCTGCAGGCTCAGAATAACGGAACGGTAAAATTTCAAAAAATATATTCAAAGATATAAAATATTTGTTTGAATTAACAATCGAATTTTCTACAATAGCCATATGAAGACGCCATGCTCTGCATCCACCGTGCTGCGATTTCTCGTGCTTTCTTGGGGCGTCATGACCGCGCTGCCACTCTCGGCAGTCACCAATACTTACACCCAGCCGCCCCCTCCGGGCTATCCCGCCCCCGGCACCGGGCTCAAGCAGCCATCCACTCGCGCCACTCGTCAATCCGCAGCCGCCATCCAGGCCCCTGTCGGCCGGCCCCAGTACCCCTCTACCTATCCCCCGCCTCCCGGCTACACCTATCCGCCCCCCTCATCCGCCTACAACTCGGCACCGAAGACCTCCACGTCAAAGTCTTCCTCCCACAAGACCGCCACCAGCGGCAAATCCAGCTCCAAAACCTCCACCACCAAAAAGTCCCCGGCAGGCCCTCCGCCTCCCCCCAAGGTCTATGGCCCCACCGGCGACCTGACCAGTCAGGTCAACAAAATCCGTGAAAGCGACCGCGTGCAAAACATGCGCATCGGCGAGTTGGAGCGTGACGTCAGCAGTATCAAGCGCGGCGGCAAAAGCACCACCCGCTATGACGGCGGCACCGATCTCGCTGCTCACACCACCTACATCGCCCGTCCAGGCGACACCCTCTGGCGCATCGCCTCCACCCACCGCGTCAGCGTCGGAGAGATCCAGCAGTTGAACCGCATGACCGAAGAAGAAGTCCACATCGGTCAGGCCCTGCTCATTCCCTCCCCTCACCGCCTCGATTCACCCACCACCCCGGCCAGCTATGTTCCAGCCACGCCAGGTGGCAGTCATGCACCGCCCACCATGGTCAAGGTGAGCTCACCCGTTTATTACACCGTCAAAAAAGGCGACAGTCTCAAGGCCATTGCCCTCAAGCACAAAATGACCACCGCTACCCTGGCCAGCGCAAACAAGATCAAGGACGTCAATAAAATTGCCGTCGGTCAGCGCCTCAAAATCCCCGGCCGTACCACCACAGTCACGGTGGCTGCCAAAACGAATGTGCCTCACTCGCCACATGAAAATTCCGACACCATTCCCCTGCCCGGCTATGGTGTCCCTCCTGCAGCGCAGCCCCCTCCCGCCGCCGGACTGGCCCCGGCTCCCGTGCCAGCTCCGCCCCCTGCACCCGCGGCCCTCGCCCCCAAATCACCGGACATTTCCGACTCGCATCGCGGCATCCTGGCCTATCGCGTTGAAGCTGCCGAATCCATCGAAAGCATCGCCACCCAGTTCACCACCACACCCGAGCAAATTCGCGAGATGAACCGCCTCAGTCCCGGCGCTACACTCAAACCCGGAGACGAAATCATGGTCCCCGCCATGGGCGCCGTCTCCGTCAGCAGCCGCTGACCCCCTCTGGCAGGAGAGGGATCATCCTGATCCCTCATCCCTCCCCTCGCCGTATAGAGATCGACAGCACCTGAGCGGTGTTCGAAAAAATCTACACGACAAATGCAGGGCGGGCCCAGCTCTTCGCAGCGCGGAATTGATTCCGCAGCATGCGACCTGCGCTACACATGAGCTGCTCACGCTGCGTGTCCCAAGCAGCATGCTCTGCCGCGCAGCGCGAAGCTGCTCACGATCATCGGGGCCCGGCGCATCCGCCGCCTCAATCCGCAAAGCGATCAGCGTCCAAGCCCCCCCCACTACTTCAAGGATCTCCCAGCTTAACCTTCGCAAGTTCTTTGCCATCAGCTTTGACCGACAGCATCCCTTGATCCTCCACCATGTCGATCGTCTTGGCATCAGAAGAAATCTCTCCCAGTTTCTTCCCGTCCAACGTCAGCTGGGTCCTGCCCACGACGAGTGTCTTCGGTCCAATGCTCACACGTGCCTCGCCGCCGTTTGAATTCACGGACACAGCACCGCGGGCGGTCACCCGGATCTCGCGCCCGTCTGCACTGGCGGTCACAGTCCCTGGTGTCACCGTGCCCGGAGTGGAAGTGCCGCTGCTCACGCTCCTCGCTGTGGCCGTTCCGCCGGTTGCTGATCCGCCCGTCGCTGAGCCTCCGGTGACGCTGCCTCCGGTCACAGAACCACCTGTCGCACTACCGCCAGTTGCGGAGCCACCAGTAACAGAACCACCAGTAACAGAACCACCGGTCGCACTCCCGCCAGTTGCAGAGCCGCCCTTCACACCTGGCTCCGCAGCTTGAACATGAAAAGAGATGGCGGCACTCAGACAGCCACAAATAAGAATAAGGTTGGTCTTCATGCCCGTGCGTTCGCTTGGCAGCCAGCGATGCGGTGCATCTTTCTCTGCCCTGACGCACAGACCGGGGCGCAGACCGAAGACTCAGGGTAACCCCCAAATCTCACCGACATTATCTTCATCCAACTCTCTGACCCCTAGAATTTTACGAGCACCGAAGTTTCGTTTGCTATGAAGAACCAACCCATACTCACAACCATCGCAGCAGCAGTTCTTGGTCTTTCCTTGAACGCTCAAACCACCACCACGACCCCCACCACCTCCGGTAGTGGCACCGCCTCCAGCAGTGTCGATGCCTCAGGTACCGGCGGCTCTGGCTCAGCCAGCAGCACCGGCACGGGCGGCTCGGCCACCACGAACACCACGGGCGGAGCCACCACCGGAGGGGCCGCCACCGGCGGCTCCGCCACGGGCGGTGCCACCACTGGAAGCACCATCACCTTGGACGGCAAGTCCAAGATCATGCCGCACGCCACCATCAATGCAGACACCACCGGTGGTGCCACCACGGGCGGCTCCGCCACAGGCGGTGCGGCCACGGGAGGCACCACCAATGGCGGCACCGCCAACGGCGGAGCTGGCACAGGCGGCACCGCCACCGGCACGGGTGGCGATGGAACAGGAGGCACTGTTAGCAACAGCGGCAACGCCTCCGCTTCAGGCAGTGCATCCAGCACCACCACCACGCCCGGCGCCAGCACCTACACCCCTGGCAAAGGAGACGCCGATGCTCCCAAGGGCAAAGAAAACGCCCCCGGCCAGAGGATGAAGCATGACGACGAACAGCGCAGCCCCCGCGATCGTGACTCCGATCACCGGAAGGACGATGACCACAAGAGCTCGAAGAGCGGAAGCAGCACCAGCTCAAAAGACCGTTAACTCTCTCCTGCGGAGCGACACAACGGCTTTCTGCAAACGTCCTGGGCGTATAGCCCAGGACGTTTTTTTCGCATGGATGATCTCGGCCGACCCGCTGTCTAATTCCCTGAACAATTGAAACAGCTCTGCATCAGGAGCCGCAGAAACCTCTTCCCAAACAGACGCAGACGCGGTGCCCGGACCCGTAGGTCGGTCGTGTTTGGCGTCCACGGCGGTTCATCGCCCACCGCCACCGCCACCGCCACCTCCGCCAAACCGCCCGACTGCGAGGACCTTCGCACGCCCCACCATTTGCCGTGCGCTCAAAGCTGCCTCTTCATCCTCGCACCCCGCGCTTCAAAACACACTGCGCCATTCTTCTATAGCGGTTCGCAAAACTCATTTCCGTTTAGCAGGCTGTTTCTTGATCGATGATCATGGGCTTCCTTCTTCGCTAAAGCTACGAAGGACAAGCCGACGGCGGCTCGGCTGAGGACAGCCAGCACTACCAGCACTGGGCATGCGAGCGCCCAGCGCGAGGTAGGGAGGCTTGTCCTCAAGCCGCCGCCGAGCGTCTCCACGCTCGCTTTCCGAAAATCAGTTTTGGAAAACGCTATATCCCTCCCCCCACCCTTCTCGCGAATGGGGGATCTCCAGACTCATTTTCAACTTCCACGGGTGTAAAAACGCCACAGCCAACTGGCATACCAGTAAGATTTCTTCAAGCCGCAGCGTTGAACCCCCAATGCCATCCCTCGTCCCTCCCACCGTCCTCAAACGTGCCGCTTCTTCACGGCTCCAAACCCGTGCTTATGCCGAACTGCGGCGTCTCATCGCCTCGGGCGAATTTCCGGCGGGCACCTTCCTCTCGGAGCGCCAGCTCGCAGCCCAGCTGGAAATGAGCAAGACGCCGGTTCATGTCGCACTGGAACGCCTGGAGTCGGAGGGCTTCGTCACCATTTCGGCGCAGCAGGGCATCGTCGTCCGCGGTTTGACCGTGGAGGACATCATCGATCATTATGAGCTGCGCGAGGCGATCGAATCCTACGCCGCAGGCCGTCTCGCCGGTCGCCTGGCGGACTCCCAGCGGGCCAGTTTGGAAGAGAGCCTCGCGCAGCAGGAGCACGCGCTCCAGCGCGGCGATGCGGCGGGTTTGATCGATCTGGATGCCCGTTTTCACCTGCTGCTGACTTCGTTCCTGGGCAACCGGCAGATCCTCGCGACGATGGAACAATTGCGCGACAAGATCCATCAGGTCATCGTGCGGGTCACCAGCCTGAACGCGCGGCGTTTGCGTGAAAGTGTGGATGAACATCGTGGCATCGCGCAGGCCATTGTCGCGGGAGATGCGGCCCTCGCCGCCAGCCGGGCCATCGCGCATCTCGACGCGGGCAAACGTCATGTTCTCAATCCTCAGCGCCTGCCTGCCTGATATGAAGCAGCGCGTTTTGATGGCGATGACATTCGCGACGGCGTTGATCTCACAGGCGCAACCGGCCACGTTTCTGCGTGGCATCAATCTGAATGGCCCCGCCCTGAAGATTGAAGGACATGACTGGGAGTCCGGCAAGGGCGCGCGGAATCTCACGGTCACCGGCAAGACCTTCGAAAACCAGAGGGTGCTGCTCAAGCCGCCCGTGGATGCGGAGCGCACTCGCATGATCCGCAGCAGCGTGTGGGGCAATGATGTGAACGTGACTTTCAGCGCGGTGCCCGAAGGCAGCTATCAGATCTATCTCTACGTCTGGGAGGACAACAACAATGAGCGCTTCAGCCTGAAGGTAAACGACAAGGTCGTCGTGGAAGCCTTTGAGAGCGGCTCTGAAGGCATGTGGAAAAAGCTCGGCCCATGGTCGGCGCAGCCGGTGGCTGGCAAAATCAAGATCACCGCCACCGCCGCGAGTCATGGCGCGGCGAATCTGTCCGGCATCGAGTTGTGGCAGGGCTCAGGTGACATCCCGCAGCTTGCCAAGGCAGGATTCGCCGAGTCGCCCAGGGCGGATCAAATCGCCTTTTTTGAGAACAAAATCCGCCCCGTGCTGGTGGAGCATTGCTACGAATGCCACAGCGCCACGGCGAAGAAGATTAAAGGCGGCCTCGTGCTCGATTCGCGCGCGGGCGTTCACAAAGGCGGCGACACCGGCCCCCTGCTCACGCCGGGCGATCCGGCGGCAAGTTTGCTGATCGAGGCGGTGAATCATCTCAGCGAGGACACCGCGATGCCGCCCAAGCAGAAGCTACCAGCAAATGTCATTGCCGATCTCGAAACCTGGGTGCGCATGGGCGCACCGGACCCGCGCAATACCGAGGCCCGCAAGGCCACGCCTGAAAAGCCGTTGCTGTTGATCTGTGGCGGCCCGTTGACCACCGCCGCCAATGCCCTGCTGCTCGCGCCAGACATCGCCAGTCGGATCATCGTCTTTAATATTCTCGTCACCCACTACGGCTACAATGGCAAGGACGGCTGGGCGGCCTACATCGTCGCAAAGCAGACGCGCTATGTGGACTGGGGCGGCCGAGGGCGCGGCTTCTGGGACCGCAACTCGAATCTGCCCAATTAATGCCAGGCATTTAGTTAATTGATTCCACCCATTTTCCGCCCAACCTCCCCGCATGAAACGATCCCAACCCGCTCATCCCCAGCCTCTCCCGCTCGAAGAGCAGCTGATCGGCGTGAATGCCAAAACCGGGCTCTACCCTGCCGCGCGATCCTGGTCTGGCGGCAGGCACCGCATTCTTGGCAAAGGCCCCCTCGAATCCTACTGCTACCACGTCATGTCCCGCACCTGCGGCGGCGAGATCTGGTTCGATGACGTCGAAAAAGAAGCCCTCCGCCGCATCATCTGGCGCATGGCCGAGTTCTCCGGCATCAAGATCGTCACCTACTGCCTCATGGGCAATCACTTTCACCTCCTCGCCGAGGTCCCTCATCGCCAGACCTGGCTCCAGCGCTTCGACGGGCCAGACGGCGAAAAGAAACTCTTCCAACACCTCGGCATCCTCTACAGTAAGACCTACCTTGGCCTGCTCCGCGATGAACTCGCCGACCTCCGCCAGCGCGGCCTTGCCTCTCTCGCCACCCAGCGCGTCGAGGCCCTCAAAAAGCGCTTCTGCGACCTCTCCCTCTTCGTCAAAGAAATCAAAGAACGCTTCAGCCGCTGGTTCAACAAACGTCGCGGCCGGCGCGGCACCCTCTGGATGGACCGCTTCAAGAGCGTGCTCGTCGAAGGCAAAGGCGAGCCCCTGCGCACCATGGCCGCCTACATCGACCTGAACCCCGTACGAGCCGGTCTCGTCCAAGACCCGAAAGACTACCGCTGGTGCGGCTACGCCGAGGCCCTCGGTGGCAGCCGCCGTGCACAACGCGGCCTCTGCAAAGCCCTGAGCAAACCCGTGGACGGTTGGAAAAGCGCAGGTGCTGCGGAGGCCTACCGCAGCTTGCTGCATGCGGAGGGCCGCGAGGTCAAAGGCGCCCAAAAGAAAAACGTAATACGCCACGGCGTCAGCGCAGAGAACGCCCGCGCCGTGCTGGCAGAGAAAGGAAAACTCACCACCGCCGAGCTCATTCGCCTTCGCGTGCGGTACTTCACCGATGGCGTCATTCTCGGCAGCCGCGAGTTTGTGGAAGGCATCTTCGAGTCACAGCGGGATCAATTCAGTCCAAAGCGCAAACAAGGAGCCATACGCATTGCAGAGTCAGCATCCCCCTTCTACACCCTGCGCCAGCTGCGTATCCGGCCCTTGGGATGAATAAACCCCTCCTGAAAAGAATTTCTGGGACTGGCAAAGGACCCTTTGCTCATGATTCTCCCGCCTCACTCCTTCACAAAATCCCGCATCTCATAGAGCTTCGGGTCCCGCATCGGCTGTTTGCGTGCAGCCTTGGCACGCGTGAGCATCTGTGAAAACAGCGCATCTCCCGCCTCGCCTTCGTCCATCCCACCAAACTGTTCCTCCAATTTTTCGGGATCTTCGCCCGCTTCCAGACGGCGCACCATCTCGCGAAGTTCCGGTGGTGTCTTGTCGCCCATCATATCCGTCATCTTGCGCATGAAATGACCAAGCTGGCGCGGGTCAGGGTTCTCCTCGTCCATGCCCCCCATCTCGCGCTCCATGTCCGCCATGAAGCTTTCCATCTTCGAATCATCCACTCCGGCAAACGGATCATCCGCCGTCTCCTCCTTCGCTTTCCCGATCACCGCGAACGCCGACATCCGCTTCTCCATTTTCAAACCTTCGCCGTCCGGGCACACCGGCACCTTGTCGCGATACGCCAGCGTCCGCGCCAGGAAGGAATAGAGCTTGTTGTTGTCAGGGCAGTAGAACTCGTAAATCGGCATAGGGGGGGGGGGGGGAACAGGGTTCCTTTTCAACATAGCCAGTCCGCACCGCCCCTCAAGCCCCGCCATTTTAAAGAACCCGTCGAAAATCTTCACTTGGCAGAACCGCAATTCATCGGCACTCCATGCTCAGTGCCTGCCCTCTTCACGCCCCCAGATCACTTCCGCGAACTCTCGCGCGTCGATATTTTCCCCGACCCCTCCCGCCCCCTTGAAGTCGATCTCGGCTGCGGCGACGGCACCTTCCTCACCGGCATGGCCGCCCACCACCCCGAGCGCGACTTCCTCGGCGTCGAGCGCATGCTCGGCCGCGTCATCAAAACCTCGCGCAAGATCGACAACCAGCAGCTCCCCAACGCCCGCATCATGCGCCTCGAAAGCGCCTACACCGTCGGCTGGCTCCTTCCAACCGCCGGCGTCTCCCGCCTCCACCTCCTCTGCCCGGACCCCTGGCCCAAGAAAGGTCACACCGCCCGCCGCCTCGTCAATCAAAGCGAGTTCCTCGACGGCCTCCATCGCATCCTCACCGAAGGCGGAGAATTCCTCCTCAAGACCGACGACCAGCCCTACTTCGAAGACGCCCTCGCCAGCTTCGCCACCCGCGAGCACCAGTTCACCCGCCTCGACTGGCCCGCCGACGCCTTCTTCTATCCCACCACCGACTTCGAAACCGACTGGCTGCACATGGGCCGCACCATTCACCGTGCGAGATGGCAAAAAATCGGACGTTAAAGTCCCGCCATGCTCCGCCGTTGCCACCTCCTTCTTGCCCTCTGCCTCAGCATCAGCCACGCTGAAGAAACCCGCACCCGAGTGGCCCTCGCCGGCGACTCCACCGTCACCGACAAAGCCGGCTGGGGAGCCGCCTTCGCCAAACTCCTCGGCCCCAACGCCGAATGCCTCAATTTCGCAGCAGGCGGCCAAAGCTCCAAAAGCTTCCGCGACACCGGCAACTGGAAAAAAGTCATCGACTCCAAACCCGCCTGCATCCTCATCCAGTTCGGCCACAATGACATGCCCGGAAAAGGTCCCAAACGCGAAACCGACCCCGCAACCACCTATCCGCAGAACCTGACCCGCTTCATCGAAGAAGCCCGCGCCATCGGCGCCAAGCCCATCCTTGTCACCTCCCTCGCCCGCCGCACATTCGACAACGGCAAAATTCGCGGTGAACTCAAACCGTGGGCCGACGCCGCCACCAAAGTCGCCGCCGAACAGCAGGTTCCCCTCGTTGACCTCTTCACGCGCAGCGTCGAGCTGCACAACAAGCTCGGAATTGCGGAATCCGACACATTCAACCCGCCGGGAAAAGACGCCAAAACCACCGATCACACCCACCTCAACGCCCATGGCGCCGAGGTCATCGCCGCCATCATCGCCGAAGAACTCCACAAAGTGGCTCCCGATCTCGCCAAACTTTTGAAGTAGGCGTTGCCACCAAAGACGTTTATGATCGGGAAGTGAAGTCTATGCCGGGCCAGTTGTTGCGATTCAGGCACCTTGCAGGGGTGCTCGTTCTGTCATTGGCATTGCAAGCTCAGGCGCAGACAACCGCAAAGCCTTGGGCGGAACGTGAGACCAAGCTGGCCAACGAATATCTTTCACTGCTGGTCCAGCAGCCCGAATACGGACGGGTCCTGGATCTGCTGTGGACGTTGTATGAGAAGCATGATGCGACCCGGCTCCTCGTCGAAAACGTCTCCCAGCAGGCGGAAAAATCCAAGTTTGAGGCGGTTAAGATTGTCGAGGCGCATCTGATCCGGCGCAGCGGGGATCTGAAACGTGCGGCTCAGCTGTATGACACCCTGCTCAAAACGGATCCGAAAAATCTGATCTTGTTGAAGTCCCGAGCCGAGGTGGCTCGCGAACTGTCGGACCCGGCCATGGCTTTCACGCTGCTTAAAAAAGCAGCGGAGCTTGTGCCTGCGGATGATCCTCAGGGACCGCAGATGTGGATTGAACTGGGGGGCATGGCCATGGCGGGAGGGAAGGCTGCCGAAGCAGCAGATGCCTATGAACGTGCTGCCAAGCTGAAGCCGCAGGACATTGATCTGGCACGTCAGGTGGCCCAGCTGCTTTTGCAGGCGGGCTTCCCCGAACGTGCGGCCAATTTTTTCGCCCGACTGGCGGATCAAAAAGACCCGCAGCGCAAGCTTGACGCACTCTATGATCTGGCGCGGATTTACGACCATGCGGATCAGTTCACGAAGGCGGACAAGGCGCTCATGGATGGACTGGCGCTGCTGCATTTCCGTGATGGACGTTATCTCGACTTTTTCCGCCGTCGCGTAAGGCTGCATGAGCGATTCGGAACCTTGGATGATTTCCGCAGGACTTTGGTGGAGGCGGCCAAGGGCTCACCGCCTTCAGAACAGGCGCTCCTCGATGCCGTTCGCTTTTTTGAGCTTACGGTGGAGCCGGACGAGCAACTGCAATGGCTGCGAGCCTTGGTCCAGGCCGTTCCAGAAATGCAGGACTACCGCTGGCAACTGGTGCGAACTTTGCTGGACCATGAAGGCGCTGCTGAGGCGGCGAAACTGCTGGATGAACGGCTCAAAAACGACGGCACCGATCTGCCCGCCATTGTGCTGCTGCGTTGCGAGGCTGATTTGCGCAGTGGCGATGCGAACAGCGCAGGTCAGCGCCTGCTGAAGCTGCTGGAAGTGCAGGATTCAACCGACGTGGAAAAACAGGTTCTGGTGTTTGCCCAAACGCGGGCGCTGGATGCGGTCATTGAAAAAATCCTGCGAGCCCGGGTGGAACGTGACCCGCAAAAAGCGGAGGCGGTCTTTGATCTGGCGGGGTTTTTCCGCGCTCGCCGTGACGTGGTGGCGGAGGACAAGCTGCTGCATGGATTCACCGACAGCGCCCCGACTCCGGAAGAACGGCAGAAACGGCTGAGTGATGCCTCGACCTTTCTGGCGGCCAGCAACAACCTGGACAGCGCGATCATGCTGGCGCGTGAAGCTGTATCCAAGCCAAGCGCGGGCCGCGATGCCTGGCTAAATCTGGCGGAATTGCTGGCTGAACAGGGCGAGAATGACGAAGCTGCGGAGTGGATTGAAAAGGCGTGGCATGCCAGCACAACGGACGAAGAGCGCGTGGATGTGGATGAGCGAATGCTCTCGATCCTGATGGGCGACACCAAGGCGGCACCCAAGCCTCAGGGACTGGCGGCCGAGTTCAAGCTGCCTGATGCGTTCACGGGAGTCAGTTTTGCCAGCGAGCCAGGAGACGGCGAAGGAATCAAGCGCGAGAAACTGCCTGAGCGTGTGCTTGAGTTTGCGCAAAAAGCGATTTCCAGCGCCCGCAAGGCAGAGTCTGGATCGCAGGATTCCCAGGCGACAAGGTTTCGTGGCTTCTGGTGGGCGGTCCGCACGAACCAGTTCGATGAGGCCTATCAACTGCTGAACGTTTTGGAATTTGATCCTGTGACGGAAAAGAAGCAGGCGGTCTCACTGGTGGTGGAGCAGTTGAAACTGGATCTGGCGCATGAGGATGAGAACCATGCATTGACGGAACGACAGCTGCGCCGCCTGTCCGACCTGGATGCCGCCGGACGCGTGCGTTACACTTTGCGACTGGCAGAACTGCTGATGGAGTCGGAGCGGAGGGTAGATTCAGAGACAAGCAGTCCTGGATGGAAGAGCGAGAATCCCCTGCCGCCACCCGGCATGGCTGCTGCGAAGCTGCTGGAACGCATGTATCGTGAGTTTCCAGATTCAGGGCAGCTGCTCTCGGCACTTTCCCAGATTTATTTCCTGCAACGCCGTGCCGATGATGCGCTGGCATTGTGGAAGCAGGCCGTGAAGCGGATCGAAGGCCCTGCGGCGATACCGCTGCTGGAGAACTATGCGGACATCCTGCTGCGGCAGCACCGCATCACGGATCACGTGGAGGTACAGGCGCAGATTTTGGAGCGTGAGACAGATGTGAAGCGTCGGCGTGAAATGCTGCGCCGCTGCATTGACCGGCTCACGTTTTCTGACGCGAGCGGCGGAGAACTGGCGCCGAGCGTGGCACGAGACCGCCTGAAGCTTCTGGAACGCGCACTTCTGGAGCGCGCGCAGCGGCATCCTTTTGACGGGTTTTATCATGAGGCGCTGGCGCAGGTATACGAACGGGGTGGCGACCATGTGAAGGCGTTCGCAAGCATGAAGCAGGCGTATTACACCGCGCCGGACACGCCATTTTCGCTGGATCAACTGCGCGACGCTGCGCTGAAGGTGAACGACTTGAAGTCGGCGATTTATTTCCAAAAGCAGATCGCCGCAATGGCGCCGCCGAAGGAAATCGCAGCCGAGTCGCGGCGGCTGGTGGAACTGCTGGAGCAGACGTTTCAAATCACGGAGGCTGACCGCGTGCGGCGACGCTTGGAAAGTCGATTTGCCCAGGATGCCACCGCGCTGGAGGAGCTGGCGAAGTACTACCAAAGCTCGGGGCAGGATGAGGCTGAGCGCCGGGTGTATGAGCAGATGATCCGAGTGCGCCCGTGGGATGGCCGTGCGCGGCTGCGGCTGGCGCTGAAGTGCCTGCGCTTTGCCGATGAAGCTGAGGCGGAGAAGCAACTGCAGGCCGTGCTGGCCACGCCGGTGAAGGCACGCAATTATCCGACCACCGGCGTACGTGCCCCCCTGCCGCTGACAGACACGCGCCGTACCGGCGGAGGCGTGACGACGGGAGACCTGGTTTCACTGCTGGATCTGGCCCCGGGTCTGGAACGCAAGGATCTGGACACGTTGCGGGGCTTCCTAGGCCAGCCAAGGGCGGAATTTGCCGAACTGCCGGACGATGCGGCGCTGGTCCGGCTGCGTGCGATTGAAGAGCTGGCCAAGCTGCGCCATGCCCAAGGGGGTGAGCTATTGGGCCAGTGGATCAAACAATGGAGCCCCTGGGCACAAGGGAGCGAAGTGGAAAAACTCTGGGCACTGTTTTATGCGGGTGCGGGTGCCGAGTTTCGCGAGGTGCTGAAGAAAGTGCTGCCGGACACCACCCAGCTGGAGGCGCAGTTTGCGATGCTGTGGCTGACGCTTCACAGCCACGGGATGGACGAGGCGGTACGGTGGGCGAGCGAGAAAGGCTGGGCACCTGAAGTGCTGAAATCCCGGGCGAACCTGCTGCAGGCCTGTGTCTCGATGCTGGTGGATGTGTCCAGTTTTCGCTTTCGTCCCGGCAATCTGGCCCAGCTGGGCAACTGCCGGGTGCTGCGGAACTCCGCCATCGTGGAACTGACCCGCAAGCTGCAGGACAAGCAGCGTTATGACGAGGCCTTGGCGCTCGGAGCCTGCCTGCCGCTCAACTCACCGGAGATGGAAATGGACTATTCGCTGTTCCTCGCACGCATCGCCGAAAGCGCGGAGCGCTGGGATTTGGCACGGCAGTATCTCGACGTGGCGGTGCGGGGCCCCGTGTCTGCAGAAAACTACCGCACCACCTACGATCCCTTTTTGCTGAGCCTGTCCTCGCTCAGCCGCATGACCAATTCTGAAGAGCAGCGCGGGGAGGCACTGCAGGGTGCCTGGCGCAGACTGCAACGCACGCGTCCCTCGGCGCTGACGGCCATTCGCAAGGCGGCGGTGGCGGGCCTGGCGGGCGCGAATCAAACAGGCGCAGAGACACTGGGAAAGTATCTGTCCGGACCGTTTATCGCCCAGCGCGACATGACGGATTCCAAGGGCAGCCTGCTCCCGCAGGGATCCTCACGGTATGAAGAGCCGCCCCATCTGCGCAGCCTGTGGGAGGAAACGCGGGAGATCGAAGCTCTGCTGGTGCAGCAGGGCATCGGAGGTGTGGTGTCAGGCGCAAATGCGGCACTTTCCCGAAGCTACGGGGCCACGATGCTGGGGCCGCGTTCGGATTCGGAATTTGGCGAATGGCGCATCAACGAGCTGCTGGGCAGGCTGCGCGGCGTGGACTACTCCACGAGGCGGCGGCTGATCCGCGAACACCTGGCTGCGGTGGACCTGCGCACTGAGCACTCGGTGGATACCCTTGGCAACCTCGGCAGCCGTCTGGAGAGTGCGGGCTTCGTGCGCGAGGCCATCGACATTTACAGTATGCTGCCTGACCGTGCGCCGTCGAATCCCGACTATGCGCTGTGGCTGCTGCGGGTGTGTGAAACGTCGATGGAGATCGAGCCGGGGCTGAGCTTCTCACTCAAGCTGCTGCTCGCCGAACCACCGCTCAAGCCACCGCAACCTGGGGATGACACACTGCGCGAAAAGCATGCGCTGTTTCTGGCACGCGATTTCAATGTGGATGAGCTGAGACGGCAAGGCTTTCGCGAGCAGTTCTCCCAGGTGCTTGAACGCCGCCGTCCGCATGAGGTGTCTTATCTGCGCGAACTCGGTCTGCTGCAGGAACGCATGCAAAACGACCAGGCGGCGCTGTCTGCCTGGGATCGTTTGCACGCATGCTATGTGGCGAATGATCAGGCGGGCACGGACCTCGACATCGAGGCCAGCTTGCACCGTGCTCAGATTCTCCAGCGCCTGACGCAACCCCAGGCCGCACTGAAAGTGCTGCGGGCGGTACCACTGGCGGAGCCCCTGGACCCCATCGCCCAAGATTTGCTGAAACTGCGCTGCGAGATCGCCACAGCCGCCGGGGCCTGGGATGATGTGCGGGAGCTCATGACGCTGTGTGTCGAACGCAAATCCCTGCCCTGCGTGGTGGCGCTGGCCACGGGGCTGCGGACGCATGACCGGGCCACGGAGGCACTGAATCTGCTGACGCAGGCGGATCGCACGATCAAAGGCGACCATGAACGCTTCACGCTGCGACTGGAGCAGCTCAAGGTGCTGGCGGCCGCGGCTGACTGGGCTCCGGAACGTGGACGGGCGCAGATCGCCGCGCTGTTCCGCACCACGACCCGGGATCAGGACACGCTCAAAGACATGCACAGCTGGCTCAAAGGGCTGGCTGGAGGCAAACATGCCGCAGGCTGGGCAGCGATGCTGCGCACCGAGGCACGGGCTGGCACGGACCGCCCGCTTGCCGCGCTGGCACTAAGCGCCTTCACCGCCGGACTGCCCCAGGAAGCGCATGAGGATTTCATCAGCGCCTGGCAGAAGGTGGAGGAAAAAGACAGAACCTGCATCGAACTCGCCGCTGAAGAGATGCTGAAGTCAGGACGTGCGGCCTGGGCATGGGATGCCTGCGAGATCGTGGCCGGGATACCCACATTCCGTGAGCAGGGGCGCAAGCTGCCGCTGGCCGTGCGCGTGGCGAATGCCCTGCATGATGAGGCGACGGTGAAAGAGCTGTTCAGCGAAACCCTGCGGCTGACCTTCCCCGGCGGCGCACAGACCATCGAGTGGGCCCGGGCTTTTGAAGACACCGGGCACGCCGGACTGGCGCATGAACTGCAGGCGGCGGCGCTGCAACGCCTGGAAGATACCGCAGCACTGCAGCCAGAACTGTTTGCCGCGCATGCACGCTTCCTCATTCGTCAGCAGGATTTTGAAGCAGCAGAGGTTTTTCTCATGCGCATGAACTGGACCATGCCTGCCGAGTCGGCAAAACTGATCTTTGAACTCTACCAAAGCTGGAGCAGACTAAAGGACATCGAAACGGAGCTGCCCAAGTTCCGGCTGCCGGGAGGAGTGAAGCAGGAGATCCTGTTCCTCACAAGGCAGACGACCGACAAAACCACGCCTCAGCCATGAATGCCACCCTGCGACTTATGATTTGCCTCGGCGCAGGCGTTGTCCTGTGCCAGTGCTCCACCACCACCAAGAAGAAAAAGGTGGATCCTGCAGACCAAACGCTGGCGAAGCGCACCACTGCCGGGGTGGATATGAACAAGCGCAGCCGGTATGAGAAATACATGAATGATCCGAAGCTGACGAACGGCAGCGCTGGCTCCTATTTTCAAAAGCAAACCCATCATTCCAAAAGCTTCAAGGGTGGCAACTCCTACTCCGGACAGAAGGAGTTCAAGACCAGCCAGAGCATTTACGGCAAATCCAAAGCCAATTTTGACATGACCTACGCACTGGGGGACAAACAGGCTCTCGGCAAGAACAGCACCTTCAAGGCCGATGAGTCCCGCTTTGGCAAACAGAAGGCCCGGGAAGGCGACAGCCTGTTCAGCGGCGCGGACAACGAATTCAAAACCGGCTCCGCCCTGACACGATCCAAAAGCCTGGGCAAGGCGCCGAAGATCATCGAAAACTACAATGACCGGGGTGAAGGTAAAAAGAGCGCGTACTCCGAAGAGGAAGTGCGGAAACTCCTGAACAGGAACTGAACCCTGCTGTGGGCATTTCAGCATGCTGGACGTGCAATGAACTCTTCGCTGATGACGGCGCTTGCAGGAGCAGGCGCCCTTTCTATGCAACTGCATGCGCATCCTTCATACCGCAGACTGGCATCTCGGCGCCCGACTCGTCGAGCGTGACCGCCTGCCGGAGCATGCCGCCTTTCTTGACTGGCTGATCGAGACGCTGCGCGCCGAGAAGATCGACACACTGCTGCTGAGCGGAGATGTGTTTGATGCAGCGAACCCGCCGCAGGATGCAGTGGGCCTGTATTTTGATTTTTTGAAGCGCCTGGCGGACCTGCGCACGGTGAAGGCGGTGATCACAGGTGGGAATCATGATTCTGCCTCTCATCTGAATGCACCGCGTGAGCTGCTGAAGCGCTTTGAGGTACATGTCTTTGGGCATGCGGGTGAGAACATCGTGGATCTCGGCGAAGCCGTGGTCGCTGCCGTGCCTTTCCTGCGTGAACGCGATCTGCGGCAGTCCACCGTGGGTGAAGCGATGACGGATGTGCAGAGCCACGTGCGTGCCGCCATTCGTGACCATTATACCGCGCAGCTCGGTGCCTGCCGTGCGCTGGCGGGCAAGCGCCCCGTCATCGCCATGGGGCATCTCACGGTGCTGGGCGCGACCACCAGCGACAGCGAGCGGGACATTCACATCGGGAATCTGGGAGCCGTGGGCGCGGATGTGTTTGAGGGCTTTGGCTACACCGCGCTGGGGCACCTGCATAAGCCGCAGAGGGTCGCGGGACTTGAACATGTGCGCTACAGCGGCTCACCCGTGGCGCTCAGCTTCTCTGAGGCTGCGGATCACAAATCGGTCGTCGTGCTGGATACCGATGGGATGAAAATCGAGACGCTTGCGATTCCTGTCACCCGGCTGCTGACCCGTGTCAGCGTCAGCCGGGCCACACTGGCGGCCGATCTCGAAAAGGTGCCTGCCACAAGCTGGGCAGAGGTCACGGTGAAACTCGATGCCCCCGAAGCCGATCTGGACCGTCAGATCCGTGAGGCCGCTGGTGGTCGATTTGATGTCTTGAAAGTCCTCGCTGACCTGCCGCAGAATGTCACCTCCACCTGGGAGCATACCGGCCCCGCTCTCAGTGAACTCCAGCCGCGTGAGGTTTTCCGCGAACTGCTGAAGGAAAAGCAGATTGAGGGTGAGGAACTGAGTGCGGTGTTTGATGAACTGCTGGCGTTGAGGGAACAAAAAATCACTGCCTGATCCATGCGCCTCCTTGCCGTTCGACTTCAAAATCTCAACTCCCTCAGCGGGACGCATGAAGTGCGTTTTGATGCGGCGCCGCTGAGCGCGGCGGGAGTGTTTTTGATCACAGGTCCGACGGGCGCGGGGAAATCGACGCTGCTGGATGCGATGACGCTGGCGCTGTATGGGCGTGCGGCACGCTATGGCAATGACCGGGCGGATGAGATGATGAGCCGGCACACGGCGGAATGTCTGGCCGAAGTGGATTTTGAAACGGGCGGTGAAAAGCTGCGCGCCATCTGGCGGCTGCGGCGCGCACGTGGCAAGGCGGATGGAAAACTCCAGCCGGTGGAGCGAAGACTGGCCAATGCCACCACGGGAGAGATCCTGGCGGAGAAGGCTGCTGAGATGGACCGCCTCATCGAGGAAAAGACTGGCCTGGATGTGCATCGCTTTTTACGCTCGGTGCTGCTGGCACAGGGACAGTTTGCGGCATTTTTGAAAGCGAAGCCGAACGAGCGCGCGGAGTTGCTGGAGAAGATCACGGGCACCGAGATTTACAGCGATCTGTCGGTGCTGGCCTTTGAAACGCACAAGGCAAAGGATGAGACGGCCCGCAGGCTGAAGGAGCGTCTTGGTGCGGTGACGGTGCTGGATGATGCTGGCCGGGCGACGCTCGAAGGAGGCCTCGCGGAGGCTCAAACCGCTGCCGCAGGACTCCAAGCCGAGAGCCTGGCTGCGGCACAGCAACTGCATGCGCAGCGTGAGCATGCGGTCATTGCGGCCGAAATAGCGAAGCTCACGGCATCGCATCAGGCACTGCAACAATCGCAGGCGGGAGTGAGTGCCGAGGTGACCGAAACGAGGACCTCTGCTGAAGAGGCGAAGCAGTTGCGAGCGAAACGCGAGCCGGTGTGGGAGCAGGCCGCGGGCATGGGGGCGCAGAGCGAGCAGCTGGAAAAGCAGCTCAGTGAGAGCCGCGCGATGTATCAAACATGGGCGAAGGAGCAAAAGGAAGCGGCTGCGCGACGCGAAGCCGCCGAAAAAGCACTGGCTCTGCATACCGATGCCACGCAGGCCCTCGAAGCGTGGCTCAAGCACAACGCGGGAGATGCAGAACTCGGCGAGGCACTGCCGAAACTGCGCGCGGCCGTGCGCGAATGGCGTGGCGTTTTTGAAAAGCTTGCCGAAGGCCGGAAGCGGCATGCGGAGGCGCTGGCGCTGCAGCAAAATCTGGCCAAAGCGGAGGCGGCTGCGGTGGCTTTGGTGAAGCAAGGCACTGATGGTGCCGCGAAGGCGGAGAAGAATCGTGCGGAGATGGGGCGGCTCGCGAAGGCTCTTGAAGCGCAGCGGGAGCTGACAAGACATGCCGAGCAAGTGGCGGGATTTGACGAGCACAGGCAGGATTTGAAACCGGGCGAGGCCTGTCCGCTCTGCGGGGCTCTGGAACATCCGTTTGCGCAGGCGGAAACGAATTTTGAATCCCAGCTTCAAGCAGCACGAAAGCTGCTCAAGGGCCTCGAACAGCAGCAAGAGAAAGCGAACCATGAGCTGTCGATGCTGGAACGTGAGCTGGCGAAAAACGAGGCGGAGGTGGTGGCGGAGAACAAGCGCATCGCGGAGATCCGGAAGCGGGTGGGTGAGCTGGAGGCGCCGACGGATGGAGTGCTGGAACAATGGAGCGCTGAAGAGAAGCAAAAGCGCGGTGTGATTCAGAGCAGTCTCGTGAGTGCGCCACAGAGCGGCCTGTCTTCGCCGCAGGAGGCTGAGCGTGAAATCGGCGTGCTGGAGCAGCGTGCCGTGATGTTTGTGAAGAAACGTGATGAGGCAGTGCAGAAGCGTGGTGAACGGCAGAGGATCGAAGGTGACATCCAGCTTGCTCAGCAGGAACAGGCGGCGAAGACGAAGCGACTGGAGGAACTGAAAGCCGAAGGCGTGACACTGCGGGGCAAGGCGGATGCGTTGAAGGCGCAGTTGAATGAGCTGCTCGGTGGCAGGACGCTGCATGAAGACCGTCAGCAGCATGAAAGCGGCGTCACGGCGGCTGAGAAAATCTGGCGTGAAGCGGAGACCCGGCTGAACGCGCTGCAAACGCAGAGCGCGGCGACGATGGCGAAACTGGAGCAACTGGAAGCGCGCCGGGAACCGTTTGCCGGGCAAAGCGTGCTGGATGCGAAGGCCTTGGGTGAACTCGAGGTGGGCGCGAAGCGATTGAACGATGCGTTTGCGACCAAGCGCACGGAACTCGGCTCGCTGGAGCAGCAGATTCGCAATGATGATGAGGCGAGAAAACGGCGCGCGTCTGGCGGTGCTGAACTGCAGGCGGCGGAAGCCGAGGCGCTGCGCTGGGGACGGCTGAAGGAGCTGATTGGCTCGGCGGATGGCGCGAAGTTTTCGCGCTTCGCGCAGTCGCTGACACTGCGGCAGCTCATTGGCCTGGCAAACGAGCATTTGAAGGTGCTGGCGGAGCGCTACCGCCTCATGGCGGCGGAAGGTGATGAACTTGATCTTCGTATCGTGGATCTGTATCAGGCGAATGTGGACCGGCCGATGGAGAGTCTGTCTGGCGGCGAGAGTTTCCTGGCAAGTCTGGCGCTGGCGCTCGGGCTCAGTGAGCTGGCGAGCAGGCATCATCCGATTGATTCGCTGTTTATCGACGAAGGCTTTGGAACGCTGGACACCGAGACGCTGGAGGTGGCGCTGAGTGCGCTGGAGAATCTGAGATCGCGCGGGAAGACGATCGGATTGATCTCGCATGTGGAGCTGCTGAAGGAGCGGCTGACGACGCAGGTGCGTGTGGTGCGCGGCGCGGGCGGGACGAGTAGGATCGAGGTGGTGGCGTGAGTGCCCGGGGAGAAGGAGGTTTCTCGCAAACCTCCGGCGTGCGCTCTCCAGAGAGTGTGATCCCATAGGCAATCCAGGGGTGTCCCTCGTTTCGCGAGTTTACCCCTGGCTACCTTATGAAAAGGTAATTTGTTCTTCTCCGAACGTTGAGCCCGTGCTTGGTTGGCCGACCCCATGGCCATTTCAAACCTCGAAAACAAAGAATCCCAAATCTGGGTGTATGACGAAAACAGTCAGTGTGTGGGCCGCATGCCGAACACCCGTGTCGAACTGGCCGGTTTTACGTCGGACTTTTTTGTGACTGTGGAAGGCGGATGGATCCGGACTTATGACCAGGACTGTGAGAGGCTTGGCAGCCTGAGCGCCATTGGTGTCACGGTTCGCAGTGTATCGGGTGGCAACTTTACTATTTCTGAGGCGGGGGATGTGAAGACGTATGACCGGCGGTGCAAAGAGGTGCGGAAGCGAGGCGCGTAAACGCTACACCCACATCGACTGCAGGCGCTTCACGCTGACGGGCTGGAATGAAGTGCAGGCTTCAATGCGCGACCTTCGCTGGTCTACCACATTTCATGACTCAGCCCCTCGATCAGGCTGAAATGCTTGTCCATCGTTGCCAGAGTCAGGTTCCACTGCATGGCGCAAGCGGCAATCCACATGTCGTTTTGAGGAACTGGTGTTCCTTTGGCTGCGAGGCTTGCACTAATCTTTCCGTAGTGAAGTGCCACCGCCTCGTCTGAGGGCAGCACGGTGACGCAGGACAGGAACTCCTCAATCTGCGCCAGGTTCTTATCAGGACGAGCGGAACGACAAGCACCCGCGTAAAGCTCTCCGAGGGCGACGCTGGGCAAGTAAAGTTCCGTCAAGGATTCAAGGCGCGAACTGATTTCTCCTCCCAGACGGAAGTGGCGGATAACCACGCTGCTGTCGAGCACACGCTGCAGGTCATTCATGGCCATCTACTCGATCAGCGGTTTCACGCACAGCACGCTCAAAATCCGCACCAATCTCACCGGGCATGCTGCCGGCAGTAGCACGAATAGCAGCACGGCGTCGATCAGCGCTTTGTGGATGCAGCGCGTGAATGTAACGTGAAACCTCGATCAGTTTCGTCGGTGGCAGGTCATGCAGATCGCGAGTGATGGATTCGATGATCGTCATGGCAAAAGCTACACCGGGTGGTGAAAACAGCAAGTCTGGTGACCACGGGTGATTCTCTGCACATCTTTTACTGCGCCACTACACCCACATGGACTGCAGGCGCTTCACGCTGACGGGCTGGGCGGTGCCGAGTTCCTGGGCGAAGACTTGGACGCGGTATTCCTCCATCATCCAGCGGAAGGTTTCGTGCTGGGATTTGGGGACGTGGGACTGCCAGCCGTCGAAGTCGGCGATGAGGTTGTATTTTTCGATGTCTTTCGCGGGATTGGCGAGGCAGCGTTCGTTGCGAATCTGCATGGCTTTGAGGTAACGCGGGAGGTGCTGGAGCTGCTCGTGCGGCGTGGTGGCGAGCAGATCGGCGGGAATGAGGCGGGCGAGATCTTGTTCGAGGCCGGGGTAGCGTTTGGGCAAAGCGAGGAGTTTGGCGCGCAGGTCGTGAATCTGGGTGAAGAGCGTCTTCACACGATGGGTGACGGCGGGGAGATCGCGGCGGACGTTTTCGCAGAGCTTGAAGAAGCGCTCCTGAGTGAGGGGGAAGGTGGGCTGCAGGCGCAGCATGTAGGCGAGGATGTGTTCGTGGGCCTGCTGGGCGAGATTGGATGCGGGCGCTGAGGCGGGAGCATTGAGCTGGGTGAGGGCGGCCTGGAAGCTGGCGGGCTGCTGCGGTTTGGCGGTGCCTCCGCCGATGCTGCGGAGTTCTTTGGGCAGCCAGGCGAGGTCTTTGCTCAAAGTGTTCTCGGCGAGCTGGCGAACGGCGGCGGGTGTGGGGCGAGAGGCTTCGGCGGAAGTGCGGAAGAGGCGGACGTCGATCTCGCCATCGCGCAGGACAAGGCCGAGGTAGCCGAGAATGGGGGTGCCGTTGAGTTCTTCGACGACGATGGTTTCAGGCAGATCGCCGAAGGACCATGTCTTGAGAGCGAAGCGTTCGACACGTGGCAGGAGCTTGTCCCAGGCATCGGAGCGCAGATCCTGCTTCTGCATGCTGCCACGGATGGTGTCGAGATCGCGGCTGGCGGCGATGACGGTGTTCTTTTTGGGATCGAGCACTTCGACACGTGGCTGCAAATGGGCGGGCAGGCTTTGCGGCGGCCAGTCCTCGGCGCGCACCTGGATGCGGTAATGGCGGGTGATGAAATCGGCGAGAGCAGCGAGGAAGTCGTCGCGACCGGGATCGAAGTTGGCGGCGATTTCGCGGGCCTTGGGATCGATGGGCATCAACTGGCGGCGAATCACTTTGGGGAGCGCACGCAGCATGACGTTGGCGAGTTCTTCGCGAATGCCGGGAACCATCCACTGAATCTGGCCGCTGGTGAGATGACCGGCGAGCTGCGCGGGCACGCGCACGGTGACGCCGTCGTTTTCCTCGCCGGGCTGGTAGTTGTAGGTGAGGGGCAGAGCCGTGTTGCCGAGGGCGACCTGATCCGGGAACATCTGCAGGTCGGCTTCAAACTCTTCGCCAGCGGTGAGTTCCTGTTCGGTGGCGCAGAGGAAGCTTGGCTGCTCGTCGATGTGCTCTTTAACGAAGCGATTGAGGTCGTGAATCGACGAGACGTTTTTGATGCGCGCGTCATAGAAATTGAACAAGCGCTCCTCGATGGCGTAGACGCGATTGCTGCGCACGCGGGTGAGCATTGTTTCGATCTTCTGGCGCAGCTTGTTATTGTGCGCGTAAAAGCGCAGGGTGATGGGCACCTCCTGGCTGTCGATGAGCGCGGCGCGGATGAACATCTGCGTGGCACCGACGGCATCGACCTTGAGGAAGTCGATGTGCTGGCGTTTCACCTCCAGGCCGTGAATGAGCACACGCTGAGTGACGAGAACACGCCCGGCTTTGAGATTCCAATGGGGCTCGCTGTATTTGAACTGGCAGAGATGCGCGCCGAGTTCGGCGATCCAGTTTGGATCAACCTTGGCGAGTGTGCGCGCAAAGAGCTGAGAGGTCTGCACGATCTCACCGGCGACGATCCACGGTGGCTGGCGGCCTTTGTCCTGGCCGGGCTTGCCCTTGCCGTTTTTCTCGCGGCGTTCGTAGAGATTGGAACCGGGGAAGACGGAGACTTCACGATTGCCTGCAGCCTTGTAGAGATTGCGCTCCTCCTTCATGGCGACGTGGCCAAGCTGCGCGGCGAGGATGCTGCGATGGATGGCGTCGTCGGTCGCGGGTGGCGTTGGCTGACGCAGATCGTCGCTGAAGGAATCGCAGAGCTGCTTCCAGACATCGCGCCATTCCTGCATGCGGGTGAAGGAGAGGAAGTTCGATTTGCAGAACTTTCTCAGCGCATTGCGTGACCCGCCTGAGGCTTCGGGGGTGGCGTTCCAGATTTTGAGCAGCGTGATGAAATCGGACTCAGGTGCTGCGAAGGCTTTGTGTGCGGCGTTGGCGAGTTCGCGTTTTTCTTCGGGGCGTTCGCGGGGGTCGGGAATGCTGAGACCGGCGGCGATGATGAGGAGCTCGGGAAGGGCTTTTTCCACGCGGGCCTGCAACAGCATGCGGCCCAGCGTGGGATCCAGAGGCAGGCGGGCGAGTTCACGGCCGAGGGGCGTGAGCTCGTGCGTTTCACTGAGTGAGCCGAGCTCGTGCAGCAAATCGTAACCGGCGCGGATGGAAGCACTGACAGGCGGGTTGATGAAGGGGAAGTCCTCGATCTCGCCGAGCTTGTAGGCCTTCATGCGCAGGATGACTTCGGCGAGGTTCGCGCGCTGAATCTCCGGCATGGTGAAGCGGTCGCGCTTCTCAAAATCTTCCTGCGAGTACAGGCGGATGCAGATGCCGTCCTGCACACGGCCGGCACGGCCTGCGCGCTGATTGGCACTGCTTTGCGACACGGCCTCGACAGGCAAGCGCTTGGTGCGTGTGCGTGGATTGTAGTGGCTGATGCGCGCGAGGCCGGTATCGACCACGTAACGGATGCGCGGAATGGTGATGGATGTTTCGGCGACGTTGGTGGCAATGACGACGCGGCGTTTGCGACCCGGCTGGAAGATGCGCTGCTGCTCGGCCGAGGCCATGCGGCCAAAGAGGGCGAGCACTTCGAAGCCGGAACCGAGGCGGCCATCGAGAAGATCACGCGTTTCGCGGATGTCACGCTCGGTGGGCATGAACACGAGGACGTCACCGTCGTCGGTTTCAATGAGGGCGTTTTCGACGGCGGCAGCGGCACCGTCGATGAAGCCGAAGTCATCTTCACCGCCCGAGAGCGGTGCGTAGCGAATATCCACGGGAAACATGCGCCCGGAGACTTCGATGATCGGTGCGCCACCAAAGGCGGCGGAAAACGCCTCGGTGTCGATGGTGGCGGAGGTGACGAGCAGTTTGAGGTCGGGCCGCTTTTTGAGCAGGCCCACGAGGTAGCCGAGGAGAAAGTCGATGTTCAGGGAACGTTCGTGCGCTTCATCGAGAATGAGCACGGAGTAGTTCCGCAGCATGGGATCGCTCTGGATCTCTGCCAGCAGGATGCCGTCCGTCATGAACTTGATGCGGGTGTCGCGGCTGGTGTCGTCGCTGAAGCGCATCTTGCAGCCGACTTCGCGGCCCCATGGCACATTCAGCTCCTCCGCCACGCGTTTGGACACGCTCATGGCAGCGACACGCCGTGGCTGAGTGCAACCGATCTGGCCGCGCACATCGTGCAGGGCTTCGAGGCACATCTTGGGCAGCTGCGTGGTCTTTCCAGAGCCGGTTTCGCCCGCCAGGATAACGACTTGATTCTGGCGTATGGCCGCGATGATCTCCTCACGGCGGGCCGTGATGGGCAGGTCTGGGGGATAACTGATGTGCGGCATGGAGCAAAAAACGGGCGAGAAGAGTAGGCGGAAAATGGCAGATGACGAATTCCGAATGACGAATGCTGCGCAGATGTATTGTCCGCCATGGAGTCCACCCGTCCAAAAACCGCCCAGCAAGGCGTGTGCGCCGTCACCGGCAAGTCACAGCCGATCACCAAGCTCTTCGTTCTGCGGGAATTGCGCCCCAACATTGCGCATACCCTGCGCGTCCGTCATCCAGAACTGGCCGACGACTCCCGGGTGAGCCTGGATACCGTGAACGCCGCACGGCTGGAATACATGCGCGATTTGCTGGAGACTCAGGTGGGCGACCTGACCCGCCTGGATGAAGAGGTGGTGGAAAGCCTGCACAAACACGAAGTGCTGAGCGAGCGCCCCCTCTCGGAGAGGGAGGAGGTGCAGCAACTCACCTTTGGCCAGCGGCTGGCGGACAAGATCGCGGACTTCGGCGGGAGCTGGACGTTCATCATCTCATTCTGCTTGTTTCTGGCCCTGTGGATTGTCATCAATGCCGGGGTGCTGCTGAAGCAGCCGTTTGACCCCTATCCGTTCATCCTGCTGAACCTCATGCTGTCGTTCCTAGCCTCCCTACAGGCACCGGTGATCATGATGAGCCAGAACCGGCAGGAGGCGCGCGACCGCCAGCACGCGGAGGGTGACTACAAAATCAATCTGAAGGCCGAACTCGAGATCCGCCATCTGCACGAAAAGATGGACTACCTGCTGCACCAGCACGCCACCAAGCTGATGGAGGTGCAGCAGATCCAGCTCGACCTGCTGCGCGAACTGGCGCACGGGCGCGGCAAGCCGCACGTGTGATTCAGATCGAGCGCGGCAGCGGCCCCACTGGAATGAGTTTCACGTTTTGCGCAGGCAGTTTGGCACCCGCTTTGATCCAGTCTCGAAGGATCTTCATGTCCTTCTTCGCAATGGCATGGCCGCTGGGCGGCATGGCTCTGGGGATTTCGTCAGGAAACGTGACGACCTGGAAGAAGCGGCTGGCCTCAGGTTTTCCCGGGACAATCCAGTGTGAGCCGATGAGTTTTGAAAGCGCATGCGTATCGTTGATCGGCGGCATCGTGGAGAGCCGGTTGTCGCCGTGGCAGTGCACGCACTGATGTTCGAGCACGGTGAGTGCCGGCCCCCAGTTTCCTGACTCGGCGCTTACGGTCGCAGACTTGTCTTCCCAGACAGGCTGTGTGCAGGAGGCAATCAGAACGAGGCAGGCTGAGAGCAGAAGTCGTTTCATGACTTAGCATGCCAGCATTTCCTGATCTTCAAACCGCAATGCTTGCACAGGGATTGGCCTACTCCTCGCCTTTGAAGTACTCCACTTCCTGCATTTCGAAGGCTTTGCGGTGCGGCTTGGTCATCCATTTGCCAGAGTCCGGGTAGTGGATCACGTCCGCCTGGGGCTGGTCGGCAATGACGAAAAAGGTGAGGTCTTCGGAGCTGTTGTTGATCAGTTGATGCGCCTCCCCGGGTGGGAAGACGAGGTAGTCCCCTGCCTTGATGGCCTCCTTGCCCTTGGGCGTGCGCACTTCGCCGCTGCCACTAAGGATGTAATAGGCCTCCCACTGGGCGGAATGCTCATGCAGAGGAAAATTGATCTTTCCCACCGGGATTCGCTGAATTTCGAGATCAAACGGATGCCCGCTTCCCCAAGTGCCCACATCCTTTACCCCGCCAGCGGCCTGCGACAGGTTGCGGCGGAGGATGCCATACTTGCCTTGAGGGGAATTTTGCTGGGTCCAGGGGAGATCTTCGGCTTGGGCGCGGGTCATACGGCAGGCTGTAGCACGGCAGGGGCGTTTTGGCGCGGTTGGCGCAAAGAATTTTTAGCAAAACCGGCATCCCCGCTTGCCAAAGGAGCGTTTCCAATACAGTTAGAATCATTCTAATTCTAAATTCGTCATGCCCCCCTCCCCTTCACGCAATCCTGCCAAACCTACCGGTCTGGACTGCCGCCTCGCCGTGCTGGGTTCGGACGTACGCCTGACGCCGCACCGGCGTGAGGTGTTCGAAGTCCTCGCATCCTCGACGGACCACCCCACGGCCTACGACATCCTCGACCGGGTGAAAAGCCGCAGCCCCGGCATGTCCCTGGCCACGGTTTACAACTGTCTGGAGCACCTGACCACCGCCGGGCTGATCAAACTCGTTCACCTGGAGCGCGGCCAGTCCCGCTACTGCGCGAACCTGCACGAGCACGTCCATTTTCACTGTGAGACCTGCGGCAAGGTGATCGATGCGCATCCCACCACCGACTTCGACCCCGCCAAGTTCTGGAATCTTCCTGCCGGCACCAAGATCGCCCGCACGGATCTGGCCATCCACGGCACCTGCACCGCGTGCACGGCCAAGTCATAACCACCCACCCAATTCCCCCCACATGTCCCTCGAAATTAAAGCCCTCCACGCCCAGATCCCCGGCCGCGAAATCCTCAAAGGCCTGAACCTCACGATCAACCCCGGTGAAGTCCATGCCATCATGGGCCCGAACGGCTCCGGCAAGAGCACCCTGAGCAAGGTCCTCTGCGGCCACGACGACTACGAAGTCACCAGCGGTGAAGTCCTGCTGGATGGCGAAAACATCCTCGACATGGCTGTCGATGCCCGCAGCCGAGCCGGTCTCTTTCTCGCCTTCCAGTACCCGCATGAAATCCCCGGCGTCAGCAACGCCAATTTCCTCCGTGCCGCCTTGAAGGCCCGCCTGCCAAAGGGTGAAGACATTGATGCAGTGAGATTCTACAAGCAGCTCTACGCCCGCATGGACCAGCTGGAAATGGACCGCAGCTTCACCAGCCGCAGCGTCAATGAAGGCTTCTCCGGCGGTGAGAAAAAGCGCAACGAGATCCTCCAGCTCATGATGCTGGAGCCCAAGTACGCCATCCTCGACGAAACCGACTCCGGCCTCGACATCGACGCCCTCAAAATTGTCTCCCGTGGCGTGAACGCCATGCGCAGCGAGAACCGCGGCTTCCTCGTCATCACTCATTACCAGCGCCTGCTGAACTACATCCAGCCCGACATCGTCCACGTCCTCAAAGACGGCCGCATCGTGAAGACCGGCGGCAAGGAGCTCTCACTGGAGCTTGAGGAGCGTGGCTATGACTGGGTGACGGATGAGTCACTGGCTACGGCAGCTTAAGAGCACTGAAACCCGCCAAACTTTAACATTATGGTCACCGCCCCAGACAACGACATCTCCGACATCAAAGTCGATAACGTCGGCGATTTCACTTTCCCCGAGCGCAACAAGTACGACTCCGGCTTCGGCATCACCGACAAGACCGTCGACTTCATCGCTGATGTGAAGAATGACCCCGACTGGATTCGCGAGTTCCGGCACAAGGCACTCAAGATCTTCCAGGACAAGCCGATGCCCACGCATTGGGCCACGAAGGATCTGGAGAACATCAAGTTCGACGAATTCCGCTACTACCTCAGCGACGGCCAGAAGCCGAAGCGCTCCTGGGACGATGTGCCTGAGGACGTGAAGAAGACTTTCGACCGCCTCGGCATCCCTGAGCAGGAGCGCAAGTTCCTGGCGGGTGTGGAGGCGCAGTATGACTCCGAAGCGGCTTACTCGAACATCAAGGCTGCCGTCGAGGAGCAGGGCGTCATCTTTGTGAACAGCACGGAAGGGCTGCACAAACATCCTGAGATTTTCAGGAAGTGGTTTGGCAAGGTGATCCCCACTGGCGACAACAAATTCTCCGCACTGAACAGCGCGGTGTTCTCCGGCGGCTCGTTCATCTATGTGCCGCCCGGCGTGAAGGTGAAGCACCCGCTGCAGGCTTACTTCCGCATCAACAGCGAGCAGTTTGGCCAGTTTGAGCGCACACTCATCATCGCCGATGAAGGCGCGGAAGTGATGTACATGGAAGGCTGCACAGCGCCGAAGTTTGAAACCGCCACGCTGCACAGCGCGGTGGTGGAGCTGGTGGCCATGAAGGGTGCGAAGATCCAGTATGTGACCGTCCAGAACTGGAGCAGCAATGTCTTCAACCTCGTGACGAAGCGCGGCATCGCGCATGAAGACGCGGAAGTGCGCTGGATCGACTGCAACATCGGCAGCCGCCTGACCATGAAGTACCCCGGCGTGATCATGAAAGGCAAGCGCGCCCGTGGTGAAGTCATCAGCATCGCGCTGGCGAACAGCGGCCAGCATCAGGACACCGGAGCCAAGATGGTCCACGCCGCCGATGACACCACGAGCAACGTCATCTCTAAATCCATCTCCATCGGCCAAGGTCGCAGCACCTATCGCGGCCTCGTTCACATCCCGAAACACCTCAAGGGCTGCAAGAACAACACCGAGTGCGATGCGCTGCTGATCAACAGCAACAGCCACACCGACACCTACCCTGCCATCAGCGTCCGTGGCAACCAGCACTCCACCCAGCATGAAGCCAGCGTCAGCCAGGTGAGTGCGGACCAGATCTTCTACCTCATGCAACGCGGCCTCACCGAGGCGGAAGCCATGAGCCTCTCCGTGAACGGCTTCATCAATGACCTCGCGAAGGAATTCCCGATGGAATACAGCGTCGAATTGAAACGCCTCATCGATCTCGAAATGGAAGGAAGCGTGGGCTGATTGATGATTCAAATGTCTGTCTTGTTTCCAGTATCGAAGGATAAATACCTTGAACGAGCGGCATCTGTCCGCCCTAAGCTGCGGCTTTGCCGCCTTGCAACCAATGCCATGTTCTTGGCTTTGATGGTCTTGTCTTACCTAGGGTTTAAAATGGTGGTTTCTCACAGTGCCTGGCTGGCTGCTCTTTTTGTCATTTTTTTTGCCCTTTCCTATGTGGGCCGTGCTGGAAAAAAGATTCGCACAACAAGTGGTATAGCATGCCCGAATTGTGGTCACACCCATGAGTCTACAATGGCTCTCAATGCCTTGCTATCGTCAGGCAACTGCTTTGGGTGTGGTTATAAAATGCTGGAAAATGAGGATGGAAGGGAGGTTCCGTCGTGATGACGCAAATCATTCACCTAGGACCTGGGAACTTCCTTCGCCCTGTCGTTCTGCAAACTCGACCAATCCCAAACGAGGTTGAGACAACCAAGACTTTTTAGAATGAACGCCACCCTTCCCCCAAAAACCCTACTCGCTCCCGTGCCCGACGCTCCCGTTATCCCCGCTCCTTCCGGTCTCGAAATCACCGTGCCTGTGCGCGATGAAAAATCCGCACCCGGCTGGTTTATCGCCCGCTCCGAAGCGGCTTGGGCTGAGTTCCAGAATGTGCCGATGCCTGGCATCAAAGACGAGCACTGGCGCTACTCCAGCTCGAAGAAAATCGAGCTCGCCGATCATACGCCAGCTACAGCACCTACGGCTGCGAACACCGCTGCTGCTCTCGCGGCCACGGAAGGGCTCAAGGAACGTGCCGCACGCTTTGTCTTCGTGAACGACGTGCTTGTCGAGTCCGACACCACGAATCTGCCTGCCGGCGTTGTTTGCGTGACCTTTGCGGATGCGCTGCGGGATCATAGCGACGTGCTCAAGGAGCACTTCATGCAGCGTGAGATGACGCTGGGCTCCGCCAAGTTTGCCGCCCTGCATCTTGCACACGTGAAAGCTGGCGCGGTCATCATCGTGCCGAAAAATGTGGCGATTGAGAAGCCGGTCGAAATTTTCCACTGGGTGGTCGGCGATCATGCCGCCATCTTCCCGCACACGCTCATCGTCACGGGTGATAATGCCGAGGTCAGTGTCGTCGATCATTACCGCAGCCTCGAAGGTGAAGGCGGCCTGAGCATTGCCATTGCGGACCTCGTCGGTGGTCGTGGCAGCAAGATTACCTATGCCGCCTGCCAGGAGCTGGCGGATGATGCGCAGGCGCTGCATCTTTCCAGCATCGTGGCCGGACGTGATTCCGCCATCAAGAGCTTCCAGGTGCAGTTGGGCGCCAGTTTCAGCCGCAGCGAAAGCGTGAGCGATCTCATCGGCGAAGGCTCCCGCAGCGACATGCTCAGCGTGTCATTGCCCATCGGCGACCAAGTGGTCGATCAGCGCACACTGCAGAACCACAAGGCGCCGCACGCCAGCAGCGACCTGCTTTACAAGAACGCCCTCTACGGCAAGTCACGCAGCATCTTCAGTGGCCTCATCACGGTGGATGAAGGTGCGCATTACACCGACGCCTACCAGACCTGCCGCAACCTGCTCAACAGCAATGAAGCCGAAGCGACGAGCCTGCCGGGCTTGGAAATCAGCGCGGACCAGGTTAAGTGCAGCCATGGCGCGACCAGCGGCCCCATCAGCGACGAGGAGCTCTTTTACCTCAAAGCCCGTGGCATCAGCGACAGCGAAAGCCGCAAGCTCATCATCGAAGGTTTCCTGGCTGGTGTCATCGAGCGCTTCGGCAATGGTGAGCTGCTGGACACGCTGGTGGCGCGCATTGATGAGAAGCTGGAGCGTGCCGTCTGAGACCAGAAGGACTGGCCGAAAGAACTGAAAAAATAAAAAGAGCCGGGATCAAATCCGGCTCTTTCTTTTTTCCTTCTTTTTCCATTTTTTCGGCCAATCAGGATGAGCCGTCTCAATCCAGCGCCGGGATCACCCCGGCTGAAAGAGCCACCGGGCAGTTGGTCACGCTTGTTGTGAGTCGTTCCCACATGTACTGCACGGCGCGTGCCAGCAGTTGCACGTCCACGCGGGCGTCGTGGCGCTTCACGCCTTTGCTGGACACGCCAACGCGACCCAGCACCGCATCCAAGCCATGGCCGCCTTTGCCGCCCCAGATTTTGCGGGAGAAGTCCCGGGAATCGAGAGCGCTCGTTTCACGCACTGGAATACCGTGGCGCTTGCAGTTTTCCGCGATGAAGCGCATGTCAAAACGAATCCCGTTGTGGGCGATGAGCGTCGCATCATGACCGACGAAACGGGAGAACTCCATCAGCACATCCACGGGATGGGGAGCGTCCGCCACCTGCGCCTGGGTGATTCCGGTCAGCTTGGTGATGAAGGACGGAATGCGATTTTCCGGTCGCACATAGCTGTCAAAATATTCGCCTTCGTCCCACCTGCCGTTCTTCACCTTCATGGCTGCGATCTGGATGATCTCATGCTGGGAAGGTAACAGGCCGGTGGTTTCGAGATCGAAGATAATGAGGTTCATGAATGCGGGCGGAACACGCTGTCGCGTCCCACCCCTTCGTTGCGGCCATAGCAGACTGATTGCAAGGCATTAAACGTACACTCGGGGCACGCGGGAGTTGATGTTGGTGAGCACTTCATAGGGAATGGTGCCCGCCCAATCAGCCACATCCTGAGCGGATATGCCGTCGCCAATGAGAGTCACTACGTCGCCATTGTAAGCGGTGCCCCATTCCAGATTCACCATGAACTGATCCATGCATACGCGGCCTGCAATCGGGTGGCGCTGGCCGCGAATGACCACCTGTCCGCGATTCGAGAGCGCCCGAAAATAACCATCCCCATAGCCCACGGGCACGGTGACGACGCGTACTGGGTGATCGCTCTGCCAGGTGCCGCCGTAGCTGACAGAACTGCCAGGCTGCACGACTTTGAAATACACCACCTGCGACTTCCAGCTCAGCGCCGGCTGCAGCTTGACGGTCTGCGGCACCTCCTTCGAGGGATACACGCCGTAGAGCATGATGCCCGGACGGACGAGATCGAGATGGCTTTCGGGAAGCTGCAAAATGCCGCCGGAGTTGGCGATGTGGCGCAGGGGCGGCTGCAGTCCGCGCTTTGGATAAAACTCAAGCACTTCAAGAAAACGTGCGAGCTGCTCTTTGGCCGATGCGAGGTCTGCGGCGTCTGAATTGGCAAAGTGCGAGTAGATGCCGGCCGCTTCCACATTCGTGAAGCTCAAGCTGGCCTCCAAAAGCTTCTCCGCGTTGTACCAATGCACGCCGATGCGCTCCATGCCGGTATCGATTTTCAGATGCACACGCGCCTTGGTTTTCACCGCTGCGGCGGCTTCATCAATCTGCCGGAGTTTGTCGATGGAGGACGCCGCCATGATCAAATCATGCGCGATGAACTGCGGGATC
The DNA here is from genome assembly GCA_017301975.1 of Verrucomicrobiota bacterium. Taxonomy (GTDB): domain Bacteria; phylum Verrucomicrobiota; class Verrucomicrobiia; order Verrucomicrobiales; family Verrucomicrobiaceae; genus Prosthecobacter. The sequence continues at coordinate 50,976 of JAFLEI010000002.1, read as the reverse complement.
TGCCGTGTGGCCACGCCGCCGAAGACGAGGATCGGCAGTGTGATGCCGCCCTGGCGCAGCACGATGGCTTCCTCCAGCAGGGCGACACCCAGACAGGGCGCCCCGTGATTCATCAGGTGGCGTGCCACTTCCACGATGCCGTGGCCATAGGCATTGGCCTTGACCACGGGCATGACGGACGCGGTGCCCACATGCGCACGGATGGCGTCGTAGTTCTGCGCAATGGCGCCGAGGCTGACCTCGACGTGAGCTGGGCGGATGGCGTCGGTTGGATTCAAGTGGGGCACACTCGACTAGCCCAAGATCGCTTTCAACTTCGCTGACACTTCGGCAAAGGCTTCGTCGCTCAGTGCTGGAGTGGCCGCAGCGGCCAGGGGGAGCCCTTCTTCAGGCAGGGTGATCCAGGAGCGGCAGCCGCCGTAGCTCTTTGCATACGGAAAGTGCCAGTTTTGCGGGAGTTTGTAGGCACGGACGAGGGCGACATGGAGGCAGGTCTCGTCATCATAGATGAAGCGATCCTTCACCACGTCTTCATTCCAAATGTGCAGAGGGGCCAGCGCGGCCACCTTGTCCCAGTCCGTGACTTTCCAGACCTGCTCCAGTGTGGCGCAGCCGTCGATATCGACGGTGGTGCGCTCCTCTTCCGGCGGGAAGTCGCGCTGGGTGTTTTCGGGTACCCATCTGAGTTTTTCGGCCTGATTGTGAAACCAGGTTGGGAAGAGGAAGAACTCGCGGTGCTTCCACTCAAAGCCGCCACGGCCCTCATGGATGCCGCCTTTGCGCAAAATGATGCTGAGGCGGCCCTGCGCGAGGGCATCGCAGACGAAGGACCATTCTTTGAATCCGGTGGGGGTGGTGAGGGCAGGCATGTTAGGAGACTACGTAAGCGGAGCAGAGGCGAGAGCAAGCAGGAGCAAAAAACGAAGCCGAAATGACAAATGGCGAGGTCATTGGTCCGTCATCAAATCACAACTTCCGGCTCCAGCTCCCGCACCCGCCTGACCGCCATCTCCAGTTCCACTGATTCCCCAGTCTCCACCAGCCAGTGGGCGGCGACCAGCGGCGACCTTTGCAACCCCAGCTGGCAGTGCACAAACACCTGCCTTCCCAGCGCCCGCTGCTCGCGAATAAACCTCAGCGCGGCTTCAATCTGCTCGGGCTTCAGTGGCACGAGATCCAGCAGCGGAAGGTTCACATAAAACGCCCGCTCTCGAAAAGCCGCCGGCGCATTCGTTTCCGCCGTGAGATCCAGCACCGCCAGGCCATCTAGCCCAGCCGCCGCGACCATCGCAGCCGCCTCCCCGCCCGTCACGCGCCGTCCAAAGCATACGCCCGGCGTCACCTCACACCAGCCAGGCTTCCGCTTCAGCCACTTCTTCTGCACCCAGCCCCGCACCAGCAGGATGGGAAGCAGGCACCACTCCGCCGAGGGCGAGAGGGTTCCGTTCTCCTTGCCCAAAAGCCGCGAAAGCCCCGTGGCATACGCGAGCGCCGCAATCCCGCACGCCACCGCCGGCCAGACAAAGCCAATCCACGCAAAACCGAGCGCCCCGCACACCACCGCGCCGAGGCCATACCTCACCGCATGCTTCTTTGAGGGATTCCGCGTGCTCATTTGTCTCGGATCGGGGATCAGCGCCGCCACCACCCAGCCCATGATAAATCCGCCCGCCACATCAATCAGGTGATGCTGCCACACCAGCAGCGTGGAGAGCCCGATCAGGATGAACCACACCTTCACCGCTGTGCGCAGGCGTCCCGTGAGGCGAGCCCCATAAAACACCCACACCAGCGACCGCAGGCTGATGTGCAGCGAGGGTGCCAGATTGTAGGGCAGGTCGTTAAAATACAGCGCGTGGAAAAACGGTGCCGTCCATCCGCTCGGTTCCGGTCTGGGCATTCCCAGCTTCAGCGGAAACAGCAGGAAGAACACCCCGCTCAGAATCGTCACCGCCATCAGCCGCTTCGTCAGCAGATTCAGCTCCGTCTTGCTGCCGCACAGAAAAAACGCCCCGCAGAAAAAGAAGTCCAGAGACCAGTATGGCACCACCAGCTCCTTCACAAACGGGATGTTTTTTTCCCATTCAAACATCATCGTCGGCACATTACCCCGTGTGTGGGTGAACAGGTTGCAGCCGCTGTAGACGATCACAAACGTCGCCCCAGCCAGCGCCAGTCTCCAGAGAGCAGGCCATGCGAGGCCGGCTTCACGTGGAGTTCGATTCGGCAAATCTTGCACCCTCATGATTGCAGCATTGATGTATTTTCGAAGCCCGCTGACTTCATTCCTATTCGCGCCCTGAGTCACGCACCACCCTTTGGTTTCCTTGCCGCGCTCACCGTGAAGATGCCGAAGTCATCCACCCACTGCTTTTCTTTCTTGAAGCCTGCCGCCTTCACCAAGGCGTCCATTTCTCCCTGGGGTCGTCGGCGCATCACCCAGAACTGCCCATCGCGGTTCGTCAGGGTCCGCGCGATCATCTCCACCTGGGGATGCCATGGCTGCCCTGTGTAGATCAGCCAGCCACCGTCATTCACCGCCTTGAAGAGGCCTCTCAAAGAGCGCTGGAGCTTTTCATTTTCTGGAAAAAGCTCATACAAGCCCGACACCACCGCCACAGACGGCTTCGGTTCCACAGCCGCCAGCGAGCTCTCATCAAAGGCATCTCCTTTCAGGTGCGTGATCCGCTCCTGAAGTCCCTTTGCGCGCGCCGTCGCACGCCCTGTGTCCAGCGCGGACTCGCTCCAGTCCCGGCACAGCACGTTTAGATCAAGGCCAAATTCCTGGTCCTCCAGCACATCCAGCAAATACCGCCCTGCGCCGCCCGCGATATCCATCAGTTGCATCGGCATCCCCGCCTCGCGCACCTGTTTGAGCGCGTATTTCAGTGCTAGGTTCATGCATGCGCGCCGTTGGCGGATTCCACGCCAGCCGATTGCATTCAAATACCCGCGATCAATCACCTTCCCGAGCCCCAGCCCGCCGTTCGCCTGATTCTTGTAAACATAGTCCAGTGACTCTCCAGAGTCGAACCCCGTCGCATGGCCAATGCGAATCCCTTCGCTCAGCCTGCCCAGAGTCCCCATGCTGATGCGCTGGAGCAAAAACGACAGCCCATGGAGGGAAGGCGATGGCAGCGGCTTCTTCAGCATTGCAAATTCCGCATTTGTGACCGGATGGGACAAGTCCGCCTCCAGATTGGGCGGCGTGAAGTTCGCGATGCACCGCTCGGCAAAGCGCTTGATCGCACCACACACTTCATCCCGGCAGATATCGTGGAAGATTGCATGCCGCGCCCCTTTCAGCGTCAGATGCGTCTTCTGGTCGCTGCCATAGTTCTCGTATAGAGCGTCCGCCGCCTCCCTCTTCACCACCTTGTCAGCCCCTGCGGAAAACATCAACAGCGGTCGGTCCATCACCTCCGCATCACTGATCACCCGCTTCGCCGTATCAAAGAGATCCACCAGGATCTTCGCCGAGATGTCCTTCGAGATCAGCGTGTCCGCATCATACACCTTCGCCGCCACCGCATCCCGCGTCAGCCATGAGCCCTTCACATAGCTCTTGATGGTCGCATCCGCCTTCACCTTCTGCATCAGCCGGATGCCCTTCAGCGCTCCCGGAACGATCAGGTTCACCTCCAGCGCCGGCGTCGCCAAAACCAGGCCTGCAATCCGCGGCGCAAAATCATGCACCCACGCCGCCCCCACCACACCGCCCACGCTGTGCGCCACCACCACTGTCCGCTCAGGCACCAGACCATGCGCCTTCTGCAGGTGATGAAAAAACGTGTCGAGATCCCGCACATACTCCATGAATCCCGCCGCGTGCCCGCGCCTTCCGGGGGACTGTCCATGACCCCGTGCCTCCCACGCATAAATCGCCGTGTCCGGCATCATCAGATGCGGCACCACGGTGTCCCACCGGTCCGCATGCTCATGCCCGCGATGCAGCAGCACCAGGGCCTTCGTCGCGCCCGCCACGTTCCACGTCTTGTAGTGCAGCGCCAGCCCGTCATCCGCCGTGAATTGCAGTCGTTCAGAGTTCATGCGTCGCTCATCCTTTCGGTTTTTTTTGATTCAAGGCCTTTACCAGGTGCGTCGTTCGCCGCCAGCAAGTGATCACGATGCCAGCGTTCACAATCACAAGACACCACAGCATAAGCGGCGGTGCTTTCACATTCATAATATCGATAGTCATCATCGACAGGCAGCCCACCGTCACTGCAAACATGCGGTGCGGCTTCGCCATCGGTCCGCAGAAATCATGTCGCCCGCCCGTCAGGCTGGCACCCAGCGCTCTGATGTACGCCGTCAGCATCGCACCGCCCATCGCCGCCCAGCCGAGCGCAACGCTCCAGTCCGTCCCCCCCGCATAACCCAGTGGCACCAAAATAATCGCATCATCGATGCGGTCCGGTATCTCATTGAAAAGATCCCCGGTCACCGACTTCAGCCCGCCCTCCACCGCCAGCAGCCCGTCCATCATATTGCAGAAGAGCCGCAGCTGAATCCCCGCTGCAGCCAGCAGCCAAAACGCCCACGCATGCCCGCTGCTCGAAGCCATCAAGGCCGCCCCACCTCCCACCGCCGCGCAACCGATGCTCAGCACCGAAACCACATTGGGCGTCAATCCAGCCTTCAACATGCATTGAGAGAAAAACCCCGCCCACGCCGTCGTGCGAGACTTAAGAGGACGCCGTGAGGCAGAGTCATCGATCATGGTTTTCAAGCAACAGCACGCTGCGAGTCCCCGCAAGTCCCCGATTGGAGTTCCAAGCCGCTCCCACGGGGTCACGGTACGCCGCATAAACCAGCCACTTCTGGACGTATAGCCTTTCGTAAGTCAGTCTGCCGCCTTCTCCTTCATGCCCCCCTTCTCCAACGCCACCGGTGCCTGCACCCGCATCAGCCGCCGCCAGCTGCTCTCCGCAGGTGGGCTGGGGATGTTTGGGCTGACAATGCCACGATTCCTGCAAGGTGCGGAGAACCAGGGCATGGAGAAGCTGGTGGCACGCGCCAAGTCGGTGATCTTCTGCTTCCAGTGGGGCGGCCCGAGCCATCTGGAGACTTTTGACATGAAACCCGATGCGCCTGAGGGCATTCGTGGGTTTCATAAGCCGATCAAATCGAGCGCCGACGGCATCTGGGTTTCTGAGAAATTGCCGAGGACGGCGAAGGTGATGGACAAGGTGACTCTGGTGAGGTCCGTGCATCACACCATGAAGAATCACAACAGCGCTGGTTATTACGCGCTGAGCGGCCACGCGCCGCCGAGCGATGACCAGCGCCTCAAGGATTCACCGGATCTGTTTCCCGCTTATTCCTCGGTGGTGGACAGGATCGCGCCACTGAAGGGGGAAATCCCAACCGCCGCCACCTTCCCTTACATCGTGAGCGATGGCTCCGTGACGCCGGGGCAACGGGCGAGCTTCCTGGGCAAGGAGCATGATCCGTTCATTGTGCTGCGTGACCCGAGTGCGCCGGGATTTGCGCTGCCGGAGCTGAGCCTGCCCAGCGGAGTGAGTTTTGAGCGGCTGAATGCACGACGTGAGCTGCAAAAGCTGGTCGATTCCCAAACGCGGCTGTTGGATTATTCCGCTGAGGCACGGGGCATTGAAAGCTACTATGACAAGGCTTTGTCGATGCTGCATAGCGAGAAGCTGCGCGCGGCTTTTGACCTGACGAAGGAGCCGGACAAGGTGCGCGATAGCTACGGGCGCTCGCCGTATGGACAGAGCCTGCTGCTGGCGCGGCGGCTGGTCGAGGCAGGGGTGAAATTTGTAACAGTGAATTTCTCCCAAGGCATCGGCGGGCAGAGCACCACCGAGGGCGGCTGGGACACGCATGGCTTCAATGACACGCGCATGTTCCCGATCATCGAGAAATACCACATGCCGATCACGGAGCAGACGCTGCCGACTTTTTTGACCGACCTTGATGAACGCGGCCTGCTGGATGAAACGCTGGTGGTGTGGATGGGCGAGTTTGGCCGCACGCCGAAGATCAACAAGAACGTCTCCCGCGATCACTGGCCGCAGTGCTACACCGCGCTGCTCGCAGGCGGTGGCGTGAAGCGCGGCTATGTGCATGGCGCGTCTGACAAAAACGGCGAGCATCCCGCAGACAAACCGGTGAAGCCGGATGATCTGGCAGCCACGATGTATCACCTTCTGGGCATTCAGCCTGACACGGAGGTGCGTGACGTCGTCAACCGCCCTGTGCCCATCAGCTACGGCAAAGTCATCCAGGAAATCATCGCATGAAAACACTGCTCACCACACTCTGCCTGCTGGTTGCCACCAACCTTCCAGCCAAGGATCTGGGAATGAATCCTGTCTTCAAACATTACATCGGCACATGGAAGGCGGCGGGTGAACTGAAGGGGGAGAACAACGTCCTCGACATCAAAGAAGAGTGGACCGGCGCTGCGGAAGGCGACAATTCCTTCGTGGTCAAAGGGACGCGTACGATCAATGGCGACACGCAGCCGTTTCAATGGACGATCACCTACAACGAAGGTGCGGACAGTTACGAGGCCATCCTCTCAGGAGCGGAAGGCTCGCAGACGATCCGCTTTGAAGGCCATGTGTCAGAGGTCAATCTCACGCTTGAACTCAAGGCCGTGACCGGCAGCGGAGAAAGCAGCATCACCATCACCGAGGCCTTCGCGGGAGACACCAAAGACGTGATCGAAAGCAACGTCACCTTCACGGGCGACACCGGACAGACCACCCTGCAAGGCGTGATCAAGCACCAGAAAGAAAAACTACCGTAGTGAACATCACCGACTGGAATCAGGCCTATCAGGACAACTTCACCCCGTGGGACAAAGGCCTGCCTTCGCCACCGCTGGTGGAATGGCTGGCCAGCAACAAACTCACGGGCCGGGTGCTCGTACCCGGATGCGGTGTGGGCCACGATGTGGCGCATCTGGTGTCACGCGGCATCGACGCGCATGGGCTCGACATCGCGCCGGCGGCCGTGGCACGCGCCAGGGATCACTACCCGCAACTGGCGGAGCGCTTTGTGTGCGCGGATCTGTTTGAGTTTCGCGGTCAATATGATGCCATCGTGGAGCACACCTGCCTGTGCGCACTGCCACCCGAATGGCGCACGAAGTATCGGGATGCGGTGGTGTCTTTGTTAAAGCCGGGCGGGCTGCTGGTGGGAGTGTTTTTCATCAATCCTGAAATGGATCCAGGGGAAACCGGACCACCGTTCGGAATCTCGCAGGACGAACTCACCGCCTTGTTCGCACCACGTTTTCAGGTGGTCGAAAGTCATGCGCCTGCAGCGGCCTATCCGGGACGCGAAGGGCGCGAATGCCTGCGCGTGCTTCAGCTCACGGTTTGATCTCCCCGGCCAAGGGACCCACCGGACTCAACACGCGCCGGGTGCTGAATTCCTGCGGCACGAGCCGCTTGACTGTTCCCGCGATGATATCTTCAACGCCGGAGGCAAAGCGAGTTGGACGGCCATAGTAGATCATCGCCCCGCCGCCTTCGTAGCCGCCTTCCTCCCAGACACGCTGAGAAGGGATATAGCAGGGCACATCGTTCGTGTAGCCATTTACCCAGGTGCGGGCGGGATCAAATTCACGTTTGAAGCGCAGGCTGTAATCCACGACCACTTCTCCGGGCAGGTTGATGGTGAGAAGATCGCTGCCGTAATTCCAGACCTGGATTTTATAAGGCAGCGCAGGCGGAATGAGTTCTCCGCGTTCAAGCATGGCGAGGTGCTTCTTCGCGTGGAAGGCCGTGTGTTTATTCGGGTCAGAGGCCTTGGTCTGCCATTCCGCGAGCGTGGGAAGCTTGTCGAACGGCAGCATCACCTCCTGGTGGGCGCAATTGAGCGGGCCATTTACGGGCAGCATGGGCTGGTTGATGAGACGGACGATTTCTTTGGCAATGGCAACGCCATGTTCCACGGCAAAACGGTTTTCTTTGCGCGGGTAGGGGTTTTGATCGGCACCGCAGCCGATGGCGATCAGGCAGACAGAGTCCGGAAAGCGCAATTCGAGCTCCTCGTGGGCAAGACCCGCCCAGTCTCCATGGATTTCATTGATGCCCAGTGTCGTGCAATGACAGGCATAGCTGACATAGGTGGCGATGAGCTTTTTCCGGTCGGCCGATTTGACGCAAAGCACCGGCAGCGCGCGATCCGTCGGTCCGCTGAAATTTTGGGCGTTCTGAAAGCCTGAGTCTGTTTTCAGCCGGCGGTTGAAGGCGAAATAGACTTTTCCCACACTCCATTCGAGGCGTGCGTTCTCCATCCTGTCCAATGCCTGGCCAATGATGGTGACAATCCTTGTGGTCAGATCTTCGGTGTAGCGCTCGATGTGCTTCGCGTGCTCCGCAGCCAGTTCCTCACCAAAGAGACAAGGCAGCACCCCCGTGAGCATGGGCGCACAATGCGTGTGGGTGGAGTGCAGGGCGAAGCGCTCGTCCGCGATTAACCTGCCTCCTGCAGCAAGCCGTTTGAGCACCTCCGCACGAACAGCCTCCGGCACACCGCAGTTATCGACACAGACAATGACCGCCGGTTTGTCGTCACGCCATTGAAGCGCAAGAGCATTGGCATGGAGCCGCTGAGCCACCTTGGCAGTCTCCGCAGTTCGGCTGCCGTAACCGCTGAGACGTACCGGGTAATCTGGCGTGATGTCCACGTCCGCCGCCCCGGCCTTCCAGGCCATCGGGGTTTGCCCCGCCAGCGACGACTGAACAAGCAGAAGCATCAGTAGGAAAATTCGTTGCATTGGCAAATTATGCGCAAATGCAACGAACGCTACAAGCCTAATCCACAATATAGTGGAATCCCTTATGCATTGGCATTGGTCCAGTCGATGGCTGCGCGACAGATCTCCCAGAAGCTGCCGGGCTCCATGCTGGCACCGCCAACGAGGGCGCCGTCCACATCCTTCTGGCTGATGAGCTCGGCCATGTTGCCAGGCTTCACACTGCCCCCGTACTGGATACGGATTTTTGCCGCGACATCGTCTCCAAAGAGTTCGCCGAGCACCTGACGCGTGTAAGCGTGGGCTTCCTGCGCCTGCTCAGGGCTGGCGGTGCGGCCGGTGCCGATGGCCCAGACGGGTTCGTAGGCGATGACGCAATCCGTGATGCGACGCGGCCCCACCTCCGCCAGAGATTCACGCAGCTGGCTGCCCAGCACTTGTTCGATCTGGCCGTTGTCACGCTCAGCGAGTGTTTCGCCGATGCAAAGGATGGGATGGATGCGGGCTTCGAGGGCCGCGAGCACCTTGGCGTTCACGATGGCGTTGGTTTCTCCGTAGAGGCTGCGACGCTCGCTGTGACCGAGGATGACGTGCTTGCAGCCGCATTCCTTGATCATGCGGGCGCTGATCTCGCCGGTGAAAGCGCCTGCCGGCTGGGCGCTCATGTTTTGAGCGGCCAGTTCCACGCTCTGCTCGCGTGCATTGATGAGCACGTCCTGGGCCTTGGCCAGGCTGACGAAGGGCGGAGCCACGACGATCTGGACAGGAATCTTGTCAGGCACCAGACGGGCGAAGGCACGGAGGAAGTCATCCGTCTCCTGCGGTGTCATGTGCATTTTCCAGTTGGCGGCGATGATGGGTTTGCGGAAGGGAACGAAGGCCATGGGGTGTTTAATAAAGGGGTTGGTAGCTGAGAGGGCGATTATTTGTCTTTCAAGCAGGCGACGCCGGGAAGGACCTTGCCTTCGAGGAGCTCGAGGGAGGCCCCGCCGCCGGTGGAGATGAAGGTCATTTTGTCGCCCAGCTTGGCTTTCTTGACGGCTTTCACGCTGTCGCCACCGCCGATGATGGTCTTGGCGCTGGAATTGGCTGCGACGGCTTCGGCAACGTCAAAGGTGCCTTTGGAGCTTTCCTTGATCTCGAAAACGCCCATCGGGCCGTTCCAGATGACGGTTTTGGCCTTGGAGATCTCGTCGGAGAACAGCTTCACGGACTCAGGGCCGATATCGACACCTTCCCAGCCGTCAGGGATGCTTTCGCCGGCGGCGGTGAATTTGATGTTGCCGAGCTTCTTCGTGTCGAAGTCGAAGGAGTCGGTGATCATCGCGTCCACCGGGATGAGGATCTTCACACCACGCTCCTTGGCCTTGTCGAGGGCGGCCTGGGCGATCGGCTCCCACTCGGGCTTGTAGAGGCTTTTGCCAATGGTGATGCCCTGGACGATTTTGCGGAAGGTGTAAGCCATGCCGCCGCCGATGATGATGGTGTCCGCCTTTTCGAGCAGGCGGTTGATGACGCCGATCTTGTCGTTCACCTTCGCACCGCCGAGGATCACCACGAACGGACGCTCAGGATTTTCGAGTTCGTCGTGCAGCCAGGTCAGTTCCTTCTCCATGAGGAGGCCGGAGACGGCAGGCAGATAATCAGCGATGCCTGCGGTGGAGCTATGAGCGCGATGAGCGGAGCCGAAGGCGTCGTTCACGAAGATTTCGGCGAGGTCCGCCATGCCTTTGGCCAGGGTGGCGTCATTCTTTTCTTCACCCGCATGGAAGCGGGTGTTTTCGAGCAGGAGCACGTCACCATTGCCGAGTGCGAGCGCCTTGGCCTTCGCCTCTTCGCCGACGCAGTCACTGGCGAAAGCGACCGGCTTGCCAATCAGGGCGCTGAGGGCCGGGGCCACGGGGGCGAGGCTCTGCTTGGGATCACGCTGGCCTTTCGGACGGCCCAGATGGCTGGCGAGGATGATTTTCGCGCCTTTTTCGATCAGGAACTTGATGGTCGGAAGCGTCTCCTGAATGCGGGTGGCGTCGGTAATGACCATCTGGCCGTCTTTCTCATCGAGAGGCACGTTGAAATCGACGCGTACAAAGACGCGTTTTCCGGCGAGGTCGAGGTCACGAATGGTCTGCTTGGGCATGGTGTTTTTGAGGGGGTAAACGGAGCCGCAGGGCGGCATGGGGCCGGATTCCTAGCACAGAGCGTGCTCGTTGCGCATGGATTTTTTTGCGTAACCGGCTCCACGGATTGGGCGGAATGCCTATCGTTCATTCAGATCCAGCCGATGAATTTCGAGGGGAAGCTCCTGCTCGAGGTATTCAATGAGGCTTTTCACACGCTGGGGCAGATGCTCATGCGCGGCATGGGCGATTTGCAGATCGATGGGAGCCATGTGCCAGTCTGGCAGCAACTGGACCAGCCTTCCGGCCGCGATGTCTCGCGCCGCCATCCACTCCGGCAGAATCGTGAATCCAGCGCCCTCGATGGCGGCCTCCCGCAAGGCGGTGACCGTGTCCAGCAGCATGACCGGGGCGAGCTTGAGCTTTACCGTCTGCTTCTGCCGCTCCAGCTCAAACCGGTCACGCGAATAGAAATGCGGCTGCAAGATCCCCAGCCAGGGCAGGAGCTTGAGGTCATCCGGGCGGGCGGGCAAGGCGTGGTCTTTCAACAGCGACGGCGCCGCCACGAGCCGGCGATGGAGCTGGGCAACCTTGCGGATGGTGACCCGGCGATCCGTGGCCGCACCGACCATGATGCCGCAGTCGAAGCCTTCTTTGATGAATTTCGTGGCACGGTTGATCAGATGCAGCTCCGTCGTGACATCAGGGTGCAGTTTTTGAAAACGCGAGAGCACGCGGGAGACGATCCACTGGCCCACATCGACCACCGAAATCATGCGCAGATGGCCGCGCAGGGAGCGGCGTTCAGAGCGGAGGCGGCTGCCCATGCGGTCCGCGAGGGTGAGCAGCTCGCGGGCGTCCGCCAGCACAATGATGCCCGCGGATGTCAGGCTCATCGAATGCGTGTCCCTGCGGATGAGAGGGGCGCCCATCTGAGCTTCCAAGGCTGCCAGATGCCTGCTCAGCGTGGGCTGAGACATGCCGAGGACTTTGGCGGCACGCGAAATGCTGCCCGAGTCAGCGATCTGGACAAACTCACGGATCTGATGGAGGTCATTAAGATTGGTCATTCATAAACAGTATAAGCGATATGCTCATTATGCACTGTTTAAGATGAGAACACCTTCGTAACTCTTGCCATGCAACGCGCTCCGCTTTTCCGAATTCCTCATACCCTCCGCCGGATGCCGGCCCTCATGGGGCTCCTCATGATGAGCTGCATGGTGTCCTGCAAACGCGGTGCCGCGGGTTCGGGAGCTCCGCCAGCGGCGGCGACGCCGGAAGTCACCGTGGCGAAACCCATCGCGAAGCGGCTCAAGGACTGGGACGAATTCACCGGCCGTCTGACGGCGCGTGACCGCGTGGAGATTCACTCGCGTGTATCGGGTTATATCACCAAGGTGAGCTTCAAAGAAGGAACCGAAGTCAAGGCGGGTGATCTGCTTTTCACCATCGATCCACGGCCTTATGAAGCCATCGTCGAACGTGCTGAAGCCATGCTCTCTCAGGCGCGAATTGCTGCTGAACTGGCCGGCGTGGAGGCCAAAAACGCCACCGCCCTGCGTCAGGGTCAGGCCATTTCGGTGGAAGAATCAGAGCGCCGACTGAAAAGCGCCACGGGCGAACTGGCCGGGGTGCGGGGGGCTGAGGCCGCCCTGCGGGCAGCCAAGCTCGATCTCGAATTCACCCAGATTCGCGCGCCCATCAGCGGACGCATCAGCGACGCCCGTGTGACCGAGGGCAACCTCGTCAGCGGAGGCAACCAAAACACCACGCTGCTGACCACCATTGTCGAACTTGATCCCATTTACTGCGAGATCGAAGCGGATGAACGTTCGGTGCTGAAATACCGCGAGATGCACAAGAATGGCGAACGTGTGAGCGCGATGTTCGAGAAGATCCCCGCCGAGATGTCCCTCATCAACGAGGACGGCTGGCCCCACAAAGGGGAAGTCGATTTCGTGGACAACCAGCTCAATCCTGCCACCGGCACCATCCGTGCGCGGGCCGTTTTTCCGAATGCCGACCGGCTGATGGCGCCCGGCTTCTTCGCCAAGGTGCGCATCCCCGGAAGTGGAGAATATGACGGGCTGCTCATTCGTGATTCTGCGGTGGGTGATGATCAGGGCAGCAGCTTCGTCTGGGTGCTCGATGAAAAGGACCAGGCTGTGTACCGTCCTATCGCCCTCGGACCATTGCTCGATGGCCTGCGCGTGGTCCGCAGCGGGCTGAAGCCGGAGGATCGTGTGGTCGTTCTCGGACTCATGAGTGTACGCAACGGCGTGAAAGTGAACGCCACTGTGACCGATATGCTGCCAGCGGCGGCCACCAAGTAATACATCATGAATTTCGCCCGCTTTTTCGTGGATCGGCCCATCTTCGCGGCCGTGCTGAGCATCGTCATCACGATGCTGGGCGCCCTTGGCTACGTGTCATTGCCCATCGCGCAATATCCGGAGGTCATACCGCCCACCGTGGTGGTTTCAGCGGCGTACCCCGGCGCAGATGCCCGCACGCTGGCTGAGACCGTTTCCACGCCGCTGGAGCAGGAAATCAACGGCGTCGAAAACATGCTGTACGTGTCCTCCTCCTCCACGAGTGACGGCAAGGTGCAGATCACCGTCACCTTCCGGCTCGGCACAGATCTGGACCAGGCGCAGGTGCTTGTGCAAAACCGCGTGAACGCCACCATCTCCCGCCTGCCGGAGGAAGTGCGCCGACTCGGCGTCAATGTGAACAAACGCTCGCCTGACCTCACGCTCGCGGCCCAGTTTTACAGCCCTGACGGCTCACGTGAAGTCTCCTATCTCAGCAACTACGTCACGCTGCAGATTCAAAACGAAATCGCCCGTATTCCCGGCGTGGCGGAAGCCTCCTCTCTCGGTGGACTTGACTATTCGATGCGTATCTGGCTCGATCCCGAAAAGGTCGCCGCACTGAGTCTGACTGCAGGGGACATCGTGCGCGCGATTCGTGAGCAAAATGTGCAGGTCGCCGCCGGATCACTCGGCCAGCCGCCCGCGGCAACAGGCTCGGATTTTCAATACACTCTTACCGCGCCGGGCCGTCTGAAAAAGGCGTCCGAATTCGGCGACATCGTGCTCAAAACCGGGCGGCAGGGGGATGTGGTGCGCCTGGCAGACGTCGCCCGCATCGAGCTCGGCTCGCGCGATTACTCCAGCCGCACCTACATGGACGGCTACAATGCGGTTTCACTCCGAGTGTTCCAGCTTCCCGGCAGCAATGCCATTGCCACCGCCGACGCCGTCTACAAACGCCTCGCACAGCTCAAGGAACGCTTTCCGCCCGGCATCGATTACTCCATCAACTACGACACCACCAAGTTCGTCCGCGCCTCGATCACATCGGTGCTGCACACGCTGATGGAGGCGGTGCTCCTCGTCGTGTTCGTCGTCATCATCTTCCTGCAAAGCTGGCGCGCCTCCATCATTCCCCTGCTCGCCGTTCCCGTTTCACTCATCGGCACGCTGGCCGTGATGCAGTGGCTGGGCTTCTCGCTGAACAATCTCTCCTTGTTCGGTCTGGTGCTCTCCATCGGCATTGTCGTCGATGACGCCATCGTCGTGGTTGAAAATGTCGAGCGTAACATCGCCAAGGGCCTCGCTCCGCGAGAGGCCGCCGTGCGCGCGATGAACGAGGTCAGCAGCGCCGTCATCGCCGTGGCCCTGGTGCTTTGCGCCGTGTTTGTGCCCACCGCTTTCATCAGCGGCATCACCGGCCAGTTCTACCGGCAGTTCGCCCTCACCATCGCGGTTTCCACCATCATTTCAGCCTTCAATTCGCTCACCCTCAGCCCCGCGCTCTGCGCCATCCTGCTGCAGCCGCACGGAGTGAAGCCGGACTGGTTCAGCCGCGTGTTAAACTTCCTGTTTGGCTGGTTCTTCCGGGGCTTTAATCGTGTGTTCCAGTTCGGCTCTGATTTCTACGCCGGGCTGGTCGGCAAGCTCATCCGCCTGGCTGTGCTGGTCCTCATCGGCTATGCCGCCTTGATCTTTCTGGCTGGCAAGCTGTTCCAGGATGTGCCTGCCGGGTTCATTCCTTCCCAGGACATGGGATATGCGATCGTGCTGGTGCAGCTCCCAGATGGCGCATCTTTCGAGCGCACCGACGCCGTGGTGCGCAAAATGGACGCCATGGCGCGCGAAATCAAAGGTGTCGATCACACCTTCGCCATCTCTGGCTACTCCTCCGTCCTGCAGGCCAATCAGCCGAACGTTGGTGCCGCTTTCCTGGTCTTCGATGACTTCGCCAAACGACACGATCCCTCGGTCAAGGGCGACGGCATCTTCGCGGCCATCCGCAAAAAATTCTCCACGATTCAAGAAGGCCGCGTCCTCGTCCTGCCACCACCCCCGCTGCGCGGTCTGGGCAATGCCGGCGGCTTCAAAATCCAGGTGCAGGATCTCAACAACGCCGGTCTGCCGGCGCTGGAGGCAGCCACCCAGAAGCTGCTCGCCGCCGCCCAGCAGGAGCCTGGGCTGATCTCCCTCATCACCGGCTTCCGCGCCAAGACACCGCAGTTCAAACTCGAAATCAACCGCGCTCAGGCCAAAACCATGGGCGTCTCGCTCGCCGACCTGAACGAGGCTCTGCAGGTCTACCTAGGCTCCGTCTATGTGAATGACTTCAATCTCTTCGGGCGCACCTATCAGGTCACCGCCCAGGCCGAGCCCGCGTACCGCAAAGACCCGACAGATGTGGGCCGCATCAAGATTCGCAACCAGGCTGGAGAGATGGTGCCGCTCGCCTCGCTCGTCAAAGTCATCAAGACCGGAGGTGCTGACCGCGTGCAACGCTACAACCTCTACTACTCCGCCGACATCAACGGCAACACACTTCCCGGCGTCAGCTCCGGTCAGATGATCGAAAAGATCGAACGCCTGGCCAAAGACAACCTGCCCGTTGGTTTTGCCATTGAGTGGACCGACCTCACCTATCAGCAGATCCTCGCCGGCGACACGCTCTTCTACATCTTCCCGCTCTGCGTCATCTTTGTTTTCCTCGTGCTCTCCGCCCAGTATGAAAGCTGGAGCATGCCCATGGCCATCATCCTGATCGTGCCCATGTGTCTGCTCTCCGCCATCGGCGGCGTGTGGCTCCGCGGGCAGGACAACAACATCTTCACGCAGATCGGACTCGTCGTCCTCGTCGGTCTCGCGGCCAAAAACGCCATCCTCATTGTCGAGTTCGCCAAACAGCTGCAGGACACGGGCATGGACCGGGTGCATGCCGCGGTCGAAGCCTGCCGCCTGCGCTTGCGGCCCATTTTGATGACCAGCTTTGCCTTCATCCTTGGCGTGCTGCCGCTCGTGCTGGCCAAAGGCGCCGGTGCGGAAATGCGCCAAGCGCTCGGCACGGCGGTGTTCTTTGGCATGATCGGCGTCACCATCTTTGGTCTGCTTTTCACTCCTGTGTTTTATGTCATCCTCCGCGCCTTTGTCGAACGCCGTGAACAGCGCCGGTCCGCCGCCCAATCCCCCACGCTTCATGAAGCCCATTAATTCTTTCCTCCTCATCCTTTGCACGCTTTCCAGCTGCAATGTCGGGCCGAAATTCGTCAAGCCACAGCCCAAGATGCCGGCTGACTTCGCCTCGCGGGCGGATGCTGCGCATGCTGCCGAGGTGGATGCCACGTGGTGGCGCAAACTCAACGACAGCACGTTGAACGAGCTGGTGGCGCTGGCAGGCGCCCAGAACAAAGACCTCAGTGCCGCACGCTCACGCCTGCTGGAAGCCCGGGCCTTGTGGCGTGAATCACGCTTCAACTACGCACCCACGGTCACTTTTGGCTCTGCCTATGACAGCGTCCGGAATGGAGCGACCTCATTTTCGGGTCTGCGCACCCGGGATTACGAGCTTTACCGCACCGGATTTGACGCAGACTGGGAGCTGGATTTTTTTGGCCGCATCCGCAACTCCGTGAAAGCCGCCAAGGCAAACTCGAGCGCCATGGATGCCAACCTCCATGACCTGCTGATCTCCCTGCAGTCCGAGATTGCCATCAACTACCTGGAGCTGCGCGGGGCCCAGGCCCAGCTCACGGTGGCGAATGAGAACGCCGGGAATCAATCCGACGCTCTGCACATCGCCGAAGCTTCGCTGAAGGGAGGGCGTGGCACCCAGCTCGATGTCGCGCGGGCCAATGCTCTTTGGAACACAACCCTGGCGCAAATCCCCACGCATCAGGAAAACATCGCCAAGTCCATCCACCGCATCGCGGTTCTTTGCGGACAAAACCCCTCCGAACTCCGCCCCCGGCTGCAAAGCAGCAAAAGGCAGCCGGTCGCGCCCGCACGGGTCGGTATCGTCAAACCCGAAGAACTCCTGCGTCGGCGGCCTGACATTCGTGTCGCCGAGGACATCCTGGCGGCCGAAACCGCCCGCATTGGCGTGGCGGTGGCCGACTTGTTTCCCCGCGTCACGTTCAGCGGCCGCATCGACATTGAGGGATCCACGCTTTCTTCGTTTGGAGGCCGCAATTCAGATGGCTACACACTGGGCCCGCGCATTACCTGGGCAGCCTTCAATCTCGGCCGCGTGCGTCAGCAGATTGCCGCCGCCGGACGCCGCGCTGACACAGCGCTCGCCCGTTATGAGCAGGCGGTGCTCCTTGCTCTTGAGGAGGCCGAAAACGCGCTCACATCCTATGATCGCGAACGGGTCCGCCTTCATCATCTCGAAGTCTCCGCCACCTCCGCGCGTGAGGCGGCGACGCTGGCGCGCAAACGCTATCAGGACGGCATTGCCGATTTCCTCACCGTGCTGGATGCTGAACGCGTCGCCTTGGGTGCTCAGAATGACATCGCCCTGAGCCGCACCCGCGTTGCAACCGCATGGGTGCGGATCTACAAGGCTATGGGAGGCGGGTGGAACAGCTGATTTTTCGAAAGGCCGGTCAATGGTTCCAGCCGCAGGCTGGCATTCTTGCCGGCGTTTGATCAAGGGCCGACCATCAGTAGCTGCCCTTCGCTCTTCGGCACACCACCTTTTTTCTCAACGCTCAACGCGAACTTGGCCTCGCCAGTGACGGCTTCGACAGGCTTGAAGGTGGCTTTCACGGAACCTTTGGAGTCCACAGTGACCACACCAGCGCTCACCGGGTTGGGCTTGCTGGGATCCACGACCCAGAGCTGGTAATCCTTGTCGGACTCCACCTTCGGCATTTTTTCGAGCATGACCACGCCCTGGCCGCGTTTCTGGTCCCAGACGACGAGCATTTCGCTTTTGCGGTACTCCCAGACCTTGCTTTGGAGCGTGGCGATCTGAAGCTGTGACTGTTGCTCCTGTTCTTTGAGCGCCGCCACTTCGGCAGTGAGCCGGGCATTTTGCGCCTTGGTTTCCGCCTCCCGCTTGTTCAGCGATTCGATTTCTGTCGCGAGCGCCTTTTTCTGCGCCTCAAATTCATCCCGGCGTTTTCTAAGCTCTTCCTCAAGCGTACGCGTCTTGCCGTCGTCCACCATAGGAGTGGTCGGGTTCACCGGAGCGATGGCGCGCGAAGCCGCTGCAAGCTGCTGGGTCAGGCCTGCTTGTTCGCGCCACAGCCAGACCGAGGCCATGGCAAAGCAAGCCGCCAGGGCCCAGCCAATGCCACCAATGACGACACCGCGAGAAATCCCCGCGCCTTTGATCCCGCGGGCACGCATCTTGGCACGAATGCGTTTCTTCATGTCTGCGGGCGGTTCCACCGGCTGGATGAGGTAGGCCAGCTCCGCAGTCGTCTGCTCCAGTTCAAGGGCGAGCGTCCGCACTTCTTTGTCGCGCGCGATCGCACCGTCCAGAGCACGCTTCTCGTCGTTCTCCAGCATGTCGAGCGCATTCAAGGCGGCCAGTTCTTCAAATCGTTCCACGTCCATCATGCGCCTCCTTTCAAAAGATCGCGCAGGCGCAGCAGCCCGCGGCGGATGTTGGTCTTCACTGTGCCGAGCGGAATGCCCAGCGACTCGGCGATCACATGATGTGTGAGGCCCTTTAAAAAGGCGAATTCGATCAACTGCCGCTGCTCTTTCGGCAGTTCGTTCAGCGCCTTGCCCACCACGAGGACGCGCTCATGGGCCCGCACTTCCTCATCCACGCCGGGAGGGGAGGCCGCCCCCAGGGTGGTCTGTTCCAGCGCCGCGCTGTCGACCAGCCGGTTGCGCCGGCCCAGCATGCGCATGCGGTCGATTGCCTTGTGGCGGAACAGCATCACCGCCCAGGTGAAAGCCTTGCTGCGGTCTGGATCAAAAGTCGAAGCACGCTCCCACAGCAGTACAAAACCATCCTGCAGGATGTCTTCGGCTTCGCGTTCGTCATGCAGCATCTGGCGCAGGAGGCCAAAGAGCCGGGGCGCCATCCGGTCATAAAGCTGGTCGAATGCACGCGAATCCCCGCGTCCAGCACGCTGGAGCAGGTCTTCTTCGCTTAATTCTGGCTGGCTCATGGGGAGTTTGGGCACGGATCGCGCCGAAAAGGCTACGATGCGCGGATTCCATGCCAGAGCTAATGCGGTCACACAAGTTTTTGCGTTATCAAAGGCGCTCTGGATTCAAAAAAAGTCACTTTACGTCCACCAGACGGCCACTGCGGGTGAACAGCAGGGCCGATTCGATCTGCTCCATTTTCAGGCCTGTCAGCCTCACCAGCGCCTGACGGTAGAGCATGATCTGCGGGCGATACCCCGCCACTTTTTCGGCCAAAGCAGCCTCGTCCGCCACCTCATCCGTCTTAAAATCAATGAGTCGCACCGAATCCCGCTGAACCACGACCCGATCAAACACACCGCTGATCCAGCTTCCCTGATGGATCAGGTCAAAGGGGCGCTCCCGCCAGGCCTGGGCATCCGCTGCTGGCCGGGCAAAGGCCTGCTTAGCAGCGGCGGATTGCAGCACACCGCGCACCATCGCCAGGGCGGTGGTTTCGACAGCCTCCCCTCGCAGCAGACCGGAAGCGTGCCAGCGTGATTCGAGTTCTGTCATGTCGGACGTGGCATCCCACCACTCCACATGAGCCAGCAATTCATGCACCAGATTGCCCAGTTTCCTGCCTGGCTCACGCCCTGCGCTGAACAGCATGCTGCCCCTCACCTGAAAATCTTCCTCTCCCGACGGCGTCACGCGTTTGGCCAGCGGCTGAAACTCACGCAGCAATTCCCCCAGCGGGCGCGCCACCCCCGCCTTCTCCAGCGGCCGGGCCGCTGCGCCTTGCGAAGTGGCAAACCACTGGGGGTCTCCCGTCTGCCACTCGGTCACATAAGACCCGCCCGCCTCAGGCTCATCCGACACGCCGAGCATGCGGCGCAAAAACTGCGCTTCCTTCATTGAAGGCTCTTTTGCCTTCGGCGGTGGTTCGGCAATGAGATAAAGACCTCGCTTGGCCCGGGTCATTGCCACATACAGGCGGCAGAGCGACTCAAAACCCGAACGCTGCTTGGAGGTTTCCAGTTCTTCATTCAAAGCCTCGTGCAGGGGCGCAAAAATGCGCGGAGGCTCCTGCAGCACCCAGGAAATGCCCTGGGCATCACGGTTCACAACCAGCGAGCGCCGGCGCACATGATCCATCGCATCGCCGTTGAGATCCGGAAGGATGACCACATCGAACTCCAGGCCTTTGGCTTTGTGGACAGTCATCACCTGCACCGCGTTCGCCGCACCGCGCACCTGCACCGGCGTGTCACGTGCATGCTGAAGAAACGCATCGATGTCGCGCGAACCACCGGCATCGAAGTCAGCGGCCATTTCACCGAACTGACGCAGCCGCAGTTCGTGGAAGGCATCCATCTCCGGCAGCAGCACACGCACATGCCGGGTCCAGATTTCCGTGAAGCCGACAAAGCCGCGCTCAAAGACGGATTCACGGACCTGATGGCAGGTCAGCGCCCAGCCCTGTCCTGAAAACTCGATCTGCGACCACAGGGGTGTCATTTTGAGGTGCTCCAGCGCCAGCGTATCCCCCGGATGCGCCGCTAGTTGAAGCAGCGAAAGGAGGGCGAGAGTCACCGCATTGTCCGTGGCAGGCTGGATCTGCGATTCGCAGACAACCTCCATGCCTGTCGCCGCCCGCAGTTCTTCAGCGACGGCGCTGGCGTTTTTGTTGCCGCGCACCAGCACCGCACAGCTCAGTCCGCGCTCCAGAGGGCGGATCTCGTTCAGCAGCGCAGTCACGGCGGGCGTGGTGGAAGGGCTGCGCAGCCCCTCCTCACTGGGCACGCTCAGCAGGGCCGCGTAACCGCTGAGCTTCAGATTCCGCTCCGCCGCCACATGCTCCTTAAAGGCAAAACCGGCAGTGCATCCATCCAGCACCGCCTCGATGCCCGCAGCGTTTGCAAATACCGCATTCACCGCATCCAGAACGGCCGGAGCACTGCGGAAGGACTGGCTGAGTGTTTGAGGTTCCAGCCCGTCCTGGCCTTGATGCGGCCATTCACTCAAGACATCGTCAAACAGGCCAGGCTCCGCCTGCCGCCAGAGGTAGATGGACTGTTTGGTATCCCCCACGGCGTAGAAGCTGCGCCTGCCGGTGTCATCCTGCATCACCTCATCCACCAGCCCGCGCACGACATTCCACTGCACGCGGCTGGTGTCCTGGAATTCATCAAACAGCCAGTGGTCATAGCGGCTGTCGAGCCGGAACCACAGGTCTCCGCTTTCGCCGTCCGCCCACTCCGAGCCGTCTGCAGTGGCCGCCGCCAGCAGCCGCTGCACATCAGCAAAGGACAGCCGGCCGCGTGAGCGCACCCTCCGGTTGTACTCCGCCTCATAGAGCGCCATAAGAGCCCCCATGCCCTGGGTACGCTGCGCACGGCAGATCAGCTCCTGGTCTAAGATCGCCCCGGCCAGCCGCGCCCAGGCGCGTGCGGTTTCGCCGGTGAGTTCCGTTTTCTTACCACGTCCCCAGCCGATCTCAGCCCGACCGGCTTTTAGCTCTTTCCAGACCGCGGTCGTTTTATCCAGGAAGTACTTCACCCTCGGCGGCAGGGTGGCTCCGGGCTCCAGAGTCGCGGACTGGACCATCAATTCCTCAAAAAACCGGGCGCTTTCATCGGTGCGTGGTACGAAACGATCCCTGAGGTCATTGAGTGCAGAGGCAAGATTGCCCGCCCCTGCCGGCTCCAGCCCTGGCAGCACACCCCAAGGTGAAGCATTCCCGCTGTCGAGCCAGGTGGCGTGATGATCGTTGATCCAGGACTCCAGGCTGCCCGCCGCGCTGCGCTCCTCAATACCAAAGGTGGCCTGCTTGAATCCTTCGAGCAGCGCACGCCCCGCGTCGTCATCCCCTGAAGAATGGATGCGTTCCAGCAGGGCATCCAGCGCCTCCCGCCGCGCCTGAGCCGCTTCATTTTCAGCCATGACGCTGGCACCGAGAGGGAGGCCAAGCTCCAGCGGAAAGCAGGCGGTGATGTTGGCGAAAAAACTGTCCATGGTCCCCAGGCGCAGGCGATGGAGACGCTGCGTGACCCTGCGCAGCAGCAGGACAAACTCCGGCCACTCCTCTGGCAGCGGGGCCATGTCTGAGAAGTACTGCTCCGGCTGCTCCCCATGCTGGGAAAGCACCGAGAGCCGCTGCAGGATGCGCTGGAAAAACTCGCCCGCCGCCTTGCGGGTGAAGGTCATGGCCGCAATGCCCTCCGGTGGCTGCCCGAGCGCGAGCAGGTGCAGGTGCCGCCGCACCAGCTGATAGGTTTTGCCGGAACCTGCGGAGGCGGAAACGAGGATATGGCGGAGGCGGTTCACAGGTAGGATGATGCAAGCCCACGCGGCCCGCCGTGTCCAGCACTCTCACCTTTCCACCCAGCGCCGAATCCATGGCAGCGTGAGGACGACGGCGATAATGACCGATGCGCCCAGGTAGAAGCCTGCACTCATGACCTCAGCTTTCCCGAAGACCAAAGCCGCCAGAACAATGCCGTAAACCGGCTCCATGTTATAGACGACGTTCACCGTAAAGACGCTGACGCGACGCAGCACGTCCATGAAACCCGCATAAGCCGCCACCGTGCAGACCAAGGCCAGCACGCCGAGCCAAAGTGCGGAAGCGGCATCCGGCAGGCCGGGCAGGAGCCCGCTTTCCAGAAAGGGCCTTGAAAGGAACGCCGCGATGCATGCTCCGCTCATTTGATAGCAGCCGATGACGCTCCAGTGGGTGTCCCGGGCGACCTGCTGCTTGCTCAGAGTGGCGAAAAAGGCGGCCAGTATGGCGGCGGCGATGGCCACGGAAAACCCGAGCCAGTACCGGAACTCCACCTGATAGATGAGCCAGACGGCCCCCACCATGACCGCTCCCACCAGCAGTTCAGAAAACCGCCAGCGCCGCGATCCATCAATGAGGGGCTCAATCAGCGAGCACCACAGCATGGCCGTGGGCATCGCCGCCAGACAGACGGAAGCAGTGGCCAGGCGCGCGGACCAAAAGAACAAAATCCAGTGCAACCCCAGGATGCCACCCACGGCGAGCATCCCAAATATCCTGCGACGAGAAACCCACAGCGAATGCCCCATGCATCGCACCAGCACCGCAAAGCAGAGCACCGCGAGCGCCGTGCGCCACAGCACCACATCGACCGGAGGCAGATGAATGAGCTTGCCCAAGATCGCGGTCAGCCCCCACGCCAGCACGACTAGATGCAGCTGGATGTAATTGCGCACATTGGAACGGGACATGCTTGGTGACAGAACTGTTGCTCCAGCCACCACCGGCGCTGAAAAGCTCATTGCTCACCTCATACAAGAACGAAACCCGCCCATCCGCCATCTATTCATCCCATGGCCGTAAAAATTGGCAAGAACCCCCTTAGAACTTACGCCTTGACGTGGAGCAGTGTGGAAGCAGTAATGCAGGCTTGTCGCGCTCCTGTTGGAGCGTGCCCTGCCGCCTTGTCTTTATCCCGTCTGCCAAATCTGCCCCGCCTATGAATTACGGAACTTCCCCACTGTCTCGCCTGACGCTTCTTTCAGCAGTGGCTTTCACCATGCTGATCGGCACTACGCACCAGGCACGGGCACAAGCGGGTCTGCCAGCGGCGCCATCGGCGAAAAAAATCGTGCAGGACGTGCAGATCGTCCTCAAAGGTGCCGTGAAGCTGGATGAAAACCGCATCCGCAGCCAGATGTCCACCCGCGTGGGGCAGCCGTTCAGCAACGAATCCGTCGAGCGTGACATCCGTGCTCTTTACAGCACCGGCGCGGTGGAAAATCTGGACATCCGTGCGGTGGACGTGGCAGGCGGCGTCAAGGTGATCGTCGAAATCGTCGGTCGCGGCGGCATTGCGGAGATCAATTTCATTGGCAACACCGCCATCGACAACAGCAAGCTGCGCAAGGACATCGAGGTCAAAGTGGGCGACCCGGTGGATGACATCAAGCTTTCCGCCGCCCAGCAGAAGATTGTGGAGTCCTATGAGAAGAAGGGCTTCTCCGATGTGATCGCGAGCTACGATATCACCCCGTCCGCCCGTGAAGGGTTCTCCACGGTGACCTTTAAGATCGATGAAGGTGCGCGCGGCATCATTCATGACATCCGCTTCGAAGGCAACACGGCCATCAAGTCCCGTGTATTGCGCAGCAAGATCAAATCCCAGGAGCACCACATCTGGAACCTTTGGGGCAAAAAAGGCAAGCTGAGCAATCAGGATCTGCAGGAAGACATCAAGAAGATCGAGCAGGCCTTCCAGGATCAGGGGTATGTGTATGCCAAAGTGACCGAGGTGCGGCGTGAGCCGGTGTCCTCCAAGCAGATGGACCTCGTCTATGTGATCAATGAGGGAGCCAAATACGATGTCTCGGCGGTCAAAATCTCCGGCAACACCATTTTCACCACTGAGGTGCTGATGCAGGGCATCAAAACCGAGCCGGGCTTCCCCTACGTCGGCAGCTTCATCAAGGCTGACGAAAAGATGGTTCAAGACTACTACGGCTCACGCGGCTACGCCGATGCGCGGGTGGAGACCAGCATCCTGGAGACCGGCGCCGGACAGGTCGCGGTGGCCTACAACATCACCGAAGGCACCAAGTCCTACATCAGCAAAGTCAATATTTCCGGCAACTCCGTCACGAAGGATGAAGTCATCCGCCGTGAACTTCCCTTTGCTCCTGGCGAAGAGTTGAACACCGTGAAAATCGAGGCCGGTAAAAACCGCCTCCAAAATCTGAACTACTTCAGTTCGGTCGATACGCGCAACACGCCCACGACGGCCCCCGGCTACAAGGATGTGGACGTCACCGTGACGGAGCAGTCCACGGGCACGGTGAACTTCGGCGCCGGGTTCAGTTCCATCGACAGCATCACAGGTTTCATCCAGGTGACGCAGACCAACTTCGACATCAGAGATTGGAAGGATTTCCGTGGCGGCGGCCAGCGTTTCAACGCCAACATCCGTGCGGGCGCCCTGCGGCGTGACGTCACCATCAGCTGGACTGAGCCGTGGTTCCTGGGTCGCGAACTGGCCCTCACCGTTGAGGCGTTTTATCACAACCTCTACTACCTCTCCAACTTCTTCAATCAAACGAACGTCGGTGTGTCGTCCGGTTTGCGCAAACGTCTGGGTGAACACTCCTACATTGAAAGCACCTACACCCTCCAGCAGGTCCAAATCGGCAGCATTGCCAGCGGAGCCTCAGCTCTCATCGCCCAGGAGGCGGGAACCTATCTCCAAAGCAAGATCGACACGAACTTTGTGCATGACACGCGTGACAGCGTGTTCATCACTCGCAGTGGCCACAAGATCGAAGCCGGCATCCTTCTTTCCGGTCTGGGGGGCGATGTCCCGGTTTACGGCGGCAACATCGGTGGGCAGCAGTATTTCAACCTGCCCGGAGACACCATCCTGAGTTTTGAAGGCATGTTCCGCGTCGTCAACAGCTGGGACGGCAGCCGGGTGCCGATCTTTGAGCGCCAGTTCCTCGGCGGTGCCAACAACCTGCGCGGATTCACCTACCGTCATGCCGGTCCCAAGGACAACACCGGTGAACCCATCGGCGGCCTGACCTCGATCTACGCCTCCAGTGAATTCTCCGTTCCGGTGCACATCACCGCAAACATCGACAAGTCGCCCCGCGTGGTGTTCTTCGGCGATATCGGCACCATCTCAGGAGCCACCGGCGCCGCCTACGGCAATAACACCGTTTATTCCGATGCCGGCATCGGCCTGCGCCTCTTCCTTCCCGTCGGCCCCATCCGTGTTGACTATGCAGTGCCGATCGGCAAGGACGTCTCTTCAGGCTCCGGTGGTCGCTTTCAGTTCAACATGGGCTACAAATTCTAGCAGCGTGTTGTTTGGACAAATTTGTTTGTCCGCCCCTCCAATCTCGTTCAACCTCCCATACTTATGATTCGCAGCGCGTTCATCGCCTTTATCCTCGCCACCGTCACCACTCTTCATGCCGCCGATCTCAAAATCGGCGTGATCGACATGTCCAAAGTCTTTCAAGAGTTCCACAAAACCAAAACAGCGGCGGACAAGTACAAGGCCAATTACGAAAAAGCCGCCCAGGAAATGACGGAGCGTCAGAACACGTATAAAAACCTGGCTGCCGAGGCCCAGAAGCTGCAGAAAATCGCCCAGGATCCGATCATCACCCCGGAACAGCGCGCGAAATACGGTGCGGAACTGGGTGAGAAAGTGAAAGAAATCCGCGCCCTGGAAATGGAAATGCAGGAATTCGCCGACCGTCGGCAGCAGCAGCTCAAGCAGGAGGACATGCAGATCCGCAAAGGCCTGTATGAGGAAATCCTCATGGTTGTCCGCGCCCGCTCCAAAGAAGACGCCTACGACATCGTTTTTGACAAGACCGGCGTCAGCCTTTCCACCGTGCCGATCATTCTGCACGTGAGAGAAGGCGCCGCCACCGACCTCACCGATCAGCTCATCGTCGAACTGAACAAGGATGCACCCCCTCCCGGAGCTGAGCCCAAGAAGGAAGACGCTGCTGCTCCAGCCAAGACCGAGGAACCCAAAAAATAGGCTGCGGCTGTCACTTTACCAAGGCACGCTGCAAACACTTGCAGCGTGCCTTTTTCGTTTCAGCGTAGGCGATTCAGCAACGGACCATGAGCAATTCCATCACCCTGCAGAAACTTACCGAACTCGTCGGAGGAACCCTCTCTGCCGGCAGCCCGGATTCCATCATTTCCGGACTGAACTCCATCCTTGAAGCCGGCCCGGGTGAAGTGACTTTCCTTGGCAACGCACGCTACCTGCCTGCGCTCAAAACTACGCGTGCCTCCGCAGCCTTGGTGCCGGACGATCTTGAAGCAGAGCAGGCCAGGGAGGGACTCGCCCTCATTCGCCTGAAGAATCCCACGTTTGCCTTCTCCCATGTCATCCGTTTCTTTGGCCCTCCCGCCATTGAATTCGCGCCCGGTGTGCATGCCACCGCCACGGTTGCCAGTGACGTGGTGTACGATCCACAGAAGGTCAGCATCGGCCCAAATGCCGTCATTGAAAGCGGCGTGCAAGTCGGTGATGGCTGCACGATCCATGCCGGAGTCTATCTTGGCCGGGGAGTCAGGCTGGGCGCTGGCTGCGTCATTCATGCCAATGCCGTCATCAAGGAATACTGCATCCTGGGGCAGCGCGTCATTCTTCACAGCGGCTCGGTGATCGGCAGCGACGGCTTCGGTTATGAGCAGGTCCAGGGCCGCCACCAGAAGATCGATCAAGTCGGCATCGTGCAGATTGATGACGATGTCGAAATCGGTTCCTGCACCACCATCGACCGGGCCCGCTTTGGCCGCACCTGGATCGGCGAGGGCTGCAAAATCGACAATCTGGTGCAGATCGGGCACAACTGCACGCTTGGAAAGCACTGCATCATTGTCTCTCAAACCGGCATCTCAGGCAGCACCCGCCTGGGCAGCTACGTCACCATGGGGGGGCAGGTCGGAGTGGCTGGTCACCTTGAAATCGGAGACAAAGTCATGTTCTTTGCCAAATCCGGCGTCACCAAAAGCATCTTGGAGGCGGGGGCCTACACCGGTTATCCCGCCCGCCCGCTGATGGAAGGCCGCAAAATGCTCAGCCTTCCGGCCAAGATTCCCGATTTGCTGGAGCGTGTGCGCGCCTTGGAAAAAAAACTCGCCGCCCTCGAAGGCGGCGTGGTCCATTCCTGAGAACGGTTCGTAACTTTGCCTGAAGCCAGCGCAGACGTTGCCAAGGGCAGGTCTTCGATCTATTTTCACCTCCCCATGACCGCCGCCTCCATTCTTCCCCTCCCCGTGATGCCTGACAGCCACGGCCACTTTGGCCAGTACGGCGGCATGTTCGTGCCAGAAACGCTCATGGCGGCGCTGACTGAACTCTCGGATCATTACGAGAAGGCGAAAGCCGACCCTGCTTTCCAAAAGGAACTGGACCGGCTGCTCCACGAATATGTCGGTCGCCCCACGCCTCTGTACTTTGCCGAACGCTGGACCGAAAAGCTCGGCGGTGCTAAAATTTACCTCAAACGCGAAGACCTGCTGCACACAGGCGCACACAAGATCAACAACGCCCTTGGGCAGATCCTGCTCGCGCAGCGCCTGGGCAAAAAGCGGATCATCGCCGAAACCGGTGCCGGCCAGCACGGTGTCGCCACCGCCACGGTCTGCGCGCGCTTTGGCTGCGAATGCGTCATTTACATGGGCAAGGTGGACATGGAACGTCAGGCGCTGAACGTCGCACGCATGCGTTTCCTCGGCGCCAAGGTGGTCGCCGTCACGGCGGGTCAGGCCACCCTCAAGGAAGCGGTGAATGAAGCCATGCGCGACTGGGTGACCAACGTGCGCACCACGCATTACATCCTGGGTTCCGCACTCGGCTCCCACCCCTTCCCCATGATGGTGCGTGATTTCCACCGCATCATCGGCGTCGAGGCACGCCGCCAGATTTTGGAGCGCGAGGAGCGCCTGCCAGATCTTCTTGTCGCGTGTGTGGGTGGCGGCAGCAACAGCATCGGTCTCTTCCATCCCTTCCTGAATGACAAGGATGTGCGCATGACCGGCGTCGAAGCCGGTGGCGACGGCATCATCCCTGAGCGACACGCCGCACGCTTTCAGGGCGGTCGTCTCGGAGTCCTGCAGGGCACCAAGACCTGGCTGCTGGCCAACGCCGACGGCCAGATCGAGCTCACCCACAGCGTCAGCGCCGGCCTCGACTACGCCGCCATCGGCCCCGAACATGCCTGGCTGCATGAGCAAGGCCGCGTGACCTACAATTACGCCACGGATGACGAGGCACTGGCTGCGTTTCAGGAGCTCAGTCAGGTTGAAGGGATCATCCCCGCTCTCGAAAGCAGCCATGCCATCGCGGAAGTCCACAAGGTGGCCCCGACCATGCGCAAAGACCAGATCATCCTGGTCAATCTTTCCGGCCGCGGGGACAAGGATGTGGCCCAGGCTGCGCGCATGATCTTCGGTGAGGAATTGAAGTTTTGAGCGCATGCCATGAAGTCTGTGCATCTCGCGATCTGTTTCAGCGTGCTGACATGCGCTGCTGATGCCGTTGCGCAGACGAAACACGTCCACGTCTTCGTCGCGCTCGCTGACAATGCGACGCAGGGGATTGCTCCTGTGCCGGCGAAGATCGGCAATGGTGACGATGCGAATCAAAATCTGTACTGGGGCTCTTCCGAAGGTTTCAAATCCATCTTTGGCCGCAGCAAATCCTGGCGGCTTGAAAAGGCCGAAGCCAATCCAATCCCTGAAATTTTGGACCGCCGCAGCTACCGGCATGTGACCCATGATTGCGTCCTCGTCGCGGAAGCATGGCGCGGAAAAAACATCCACCAGTGCCTGGAAGCTTTCTTTTTGAATCTTCATGATCGGCGCAGCGATCTGACGGCTTTCATCGGCCACAACGGGCTGATGGATGCGCCGGTGGCTGCTTCCGTGCTCGACGCATCCGCCAAATCGACGGACGCCATCATCCTCTGCTGCATCAGCGGCAGCTATTTCAAGCCCCACCTCGCAGCCCTGAAAGCGCGTCCCGTTCTCACCACCGAGCAGCTCATGTATCCCGGCTCCTTCCTGCTCCGCGATGCGCTCGAAGTCTGGCTGCGCAATGGCAGCCGTCCAGATATTCGCATGACGGCGGCCAGGGCGTACGCAGCCAATCAGGGCATTTCCGTCAAAGCTGCTGCGGGGGTCTTTTCCAAACTGGAGTGATATGAAGCCGGACCCCAAAGCACTGCCAGCCAACGTGATTCAGCAGGACATGTCCAAGCTGAAAACGCTTCTGCATGATTCGCTGGCTCCGCACCTGCCTCCCGCACAGAAGGACATGCGCATCCTCAATCTGGCCTGCGGACGCTGCGATGAAGCTGAGACGCTGATCAACGTGGGTTCCGAACTTACGCAGAATGGCAATGTGGAAATGATCGGCGCGGACATCCGCATTCGCGAAATTCGGCAGGCGCGGGAAACGCACGGGCATCTGCCGGCGCAATTTTTGATCGAGGATGCCACCAAGATCGACCAGCACAAAGAGCTGAATGATGACTTCAACATGGTCTTCCTGCGCCACCAGAACTTCTGGCACGGGCAGGAGCTGTGGAAGAAGATTTTCGACCAGGGCATCGCCAAGCTGCGTCCCGACGGCATGCTGGTCATCACCAGCTATTTCGATGTGGAGCACCGGCTGGCGCTGCGGGCGCTGGAGTCGCTGGGAATGGAGGTCGTGAGCAACAGGCGCAACAAGGAAAGCCGGGCGCTCAAGGATGCGCCGGGCAAGTCCGTGGACCGCTGGGTGGCCGTTTTGCGGCAGCGGAAGGCCTGAGACAGGCTGCCAAGACCATTTACAAGGCCCCCGCGAAGCGGTAAACTCCTTCCCCTTCCCCCAATATTCCATGAATCGCCTTTTTTACGTCCTCACCCTCTTGGCGGCACTTCTCCTGGCCGCACCGGGGTCGCATGCCCAGTCCATTGATGCCAGCAGCGAAGTGGCCGACCAGTATTTCCGCGGCTTTGTGCTCAACAACGAAGCCGCCGCACTCGAAACCTCCGGAGACTTGACGCTCGCCC
Source organism: Verrucomicrobiota bacterium (assembly GCA_017301975.1). Lineage (GTDB taxonomy): Bacteria > Verrucomicrobiota > Verrucomicrobiia > Verrucomicrobiales > Verrucomicrobiaceae > Prosthecobacter. Next base: position 20,133 of record JAFLEI010000002.1, on the reverse strand, counting down.
AGACCAAATTCAAACAGGCCGCCGAGATCATGGAGAGCATCGCCCGGAACTACCCGACGTGGCAGCCGGAAATGCGGGCGGCCCGCCAGCATAAGATTCAAGACGCACTCACCCGACTGCAGTCGCGTTCATCTCAGGCGCAGGCCCAGATGCCCACGGCAGTCCCCGCTGCCGCACCGGCGGCCGCTGTGGCACAGGCACCCGCGGTGTCGGCGGCCGCCATCCCCTCCCCCGGAGTGCTGGCACAACCGGCAGCAGCCCTTCCCACCACCCCCGGCTCTCTGCCCAGCCTCAACGATATGCTGAGTCAGTGGGAGCAGATGCACAAGCAGCGCATTTTGGAACTGGAGGCGAAAACCAACCAGCAGCAGGTCGATCTCGGCAAATGGCAGAACTGGTATCAGTGGGCCTCCGGTGAGATCACCACGGCAAGACAGCTTAACGATGCCCTCGGCAAAAAAGCTTCCGCCTTGGAGCAGAGCATCCTCGCGATGGGCAAGGAGGTGGCGGCAAGCCAGGCCTCGCAGGGGCAGATGGCCAGGCTGATGGAAGAAAAAATGGCGGTAGACCTGCAAATGCGTCAAAATGCCCAGCGACTGACGGCAGCGGAAACTGCGGCCAAGGAGGCCACGCAAAAGCTGGCGGATGCCTCCGCCCAAGTGGCTGCCGTGCAGCAGGAGCGTGACAAGATCCTCAAAGAACGTGAGCAGATTGTGAAGGAACGCGACGGCGCGATCGCCCAGCGCGATGACGCGGTGAAACAGCGTGAATCTGCCGTCAAGGAACGTGATGCAGCCAGCGCCCGCAGCCTGGGATTGCAGGCTGAGGTGGAGGAGCTGAAAAAGAAAACCGGCAGCACTGAAATGAAGCGGCTCATTGCAGAGAACGAGCGCTTGAAAAAAGAGATCGCCGAGGCGCAGAAGCAGGTGGAGACCTTGAAGGCGGATGTCGGACGCAAGGACCAGGAAATCGTGGCTCTTCGCGGCCAGCTCACCGGATTGCAGACCCAGATGGCCGAACTGCGCAAGGAAAGCGCCACCTACCAGACGCAGGTGGCCGAGCTGACCAAGCAGCTCAAAGAAGTGCAGGGCGGCATGGAGGGCAAGATCGCCAGCACGCCTGAGCTCACCCAGGAAAATGAAATGCTGCGCGGCATCATCATGCGTCAGTTGCGCACCCAGCATCGTCAGCAGGCCGCGAAGGATCTGATGATCGCGGAACTGCAGAAGATGGAAAGCGCCTCCAACGACCTCGTCAAACAGGTCGAAGAGATGAAAAATGCGCGCATGATTCTGACACCGGAGGAAGAGAAACTCTTCTCCGATCCGGCAGTGCGGGAGTTGCTGGGACCGAAGGGCGTGCAGGCCACCCTCATCGCCAACGCATCGCCAGAAAGTGATAAAAAAGCGGCTCCTCCAGCTCCGACCTCCGTCGAAAAACTCATCAGCCAGGCCAACGAGAGCTACATGGACAAGGATTTCGAAAGTGCGGCCAAGCTTTACCAGGATGCACTTCGGGCCGAACCCAAGAACGTCACCGCCCTCATCGGTCTGGGAATCACTCGCCAGCGTGAAAACAAGCATGCCGAGGCCGAAGTGTCCCTGCAGAAGGCATTGGCCTACGATCCGACGAACGAGCCCGCGTCATTTGCGCTCGGCGTCACCTATTTCAAACAGGAACGCTGGAAGGATGCGATGACCTACTTTGAGAAGAGTCTCGCCAAGCGCCCCGACAACGCCAGTGGCCGGCATTACCTCGGCATCATCGCCACCAAGCTCAATCTGATCGAACGCGCGGAACGCGAGTTCAAGACGGCTCTGGCCATCGACCCCGCCTACGGCGAGGCCCATTTCAATCTGGCCGTGCTTTACATCACCTGGGATCCGCCGCAGTGGGACAAAGCCCGTGCAGAATACAGTGAGGCGATCAAAAAGGGCGTCCGGCCCGACCCCAACCTCGAAAAACTGCTCGAAGGCGGCAAGGTGTCGCAGCGTTAAGAAGAGGACGGGCGAAAGGTCGCCGTCGCTCTTCTCCCATGAAAACCCTGTTCGTTTTTTTACTCGCGGCGTCCAGCCTCGCAGCGCAAACCTTGGTTGAAATCGGTCCCCAGGCGGATGGCCTGGTGATCGATCTGCGCTACACAACGGCGAATAACTTTTTCAAAACGGCGTTCTATCCAGCGCATGCGCGCGCCATGCTGCGTCCGGCGACGGCTGCCAAACTGGCCAAAGTGCAGGCCGATTTGAAGTCTCAAGGCTTGACCCTGAAGATCTGGGATGCCTACCGTCCCCTCTCCGTCCAGCGCGCGATGTGGAAAACGCTGCCCGATGCGCGCTTTGTGGCCGATCCCGCCAAGGGAGGGCGGCATAACCGCGGTGCCGCCGTGGACGCAACACTTGTCGATGCCCGTGGTATGGAACTGCTGATGCCGACAGCGCACGATGACTTCTCGGAAAAGGCCGGGGCTCACTTCAAACTGGTGCCGCCCGAGGTTTTCAAGAACCGGGCGAAGCTGCAGCAAGTGATGACCAAACATGGCTTCGCCGTTTTCGAAAGCGAGTGGTGGCATTTTGACGATGCCGACTGGGAACGGTACGAGGCGCTGGACCTTCCAATGGATGCGCCCCAGGCGCAGAAGCATCTGCTGCTGGACTCACGCGTGGTGGAGGAAGCCGTGAATGCCAGGCTCGTCCTCGGCATTCCGCAGAAGCATCCGGCCAACCCGCTGTTTCAGGCGGACAAACCCTGGGAAAACTCGATGAACAATCTCTATCCCAACGTGATCTGGGACGAGGAAGAGCATCTCTTCAAACTCTGGTACAAGTGCGTCCTGGCAGACAAGGAGGTGATCGCACAGATGGATCAGCCCAGCACGGTGCATGATGTCGGATGGTATCTGCTGTACGCCACGTCGAAAGACGGCATTCGCTGGGACAAGCCCGAACTGGGCATTCACAAGTTCGCCGGCAGCAGCGCCAACAACATCGTCGCCCGTGACTGCCCCAATGTCGGCGTGTTCAAAGACCTGCATGACGCCGATGCGGCACGCCGCTACAAAATGGTGAGCGATGTCGGCCTTGGCAAACCGCAGGTGCGCTTCTCAGCCGATGGCATTCATTGGGACGAGCCTCTGGCAGCCCTCGGCTTCGGCGCTCAGAATGGCGACACCCACAACAATGCCTTCTGGGACGAACGCAGCGGCAAATACCTGTGGTTCACCAAACTCTATCTCGGCGAACGGCTGGTCTCCCGCTTTGAGAGCGACGACTTCCTCACTTGGAAAAACAACGGCCTCGTCCTGCGCTCCAGCGTTGAGGAAGGACGCGCCAGCCAGACCTACTGCATGCCGGTGTTCCGTTACGGCAGCATCTATCTGAGCTTCGTGATGATGTACCATGTGGGCGGCGGCCGCTCAGTCGATTGCGAACTGGCGTGGAGTCACGACGGTCTGCAATGGCAGCGCGTGGCCCCCGGAACGCCGTTCATCCCACGCGGAGCGAAGGGCAGCTACGACAGCGAATGCATCTACGCGATGGCCGGCCCGCCCATTTTGAAAGACGGCAAACTCATGGTCTTCTACGGGGGCGATGACTTCCCGCACACTGGATGGAAGCGTCACTGCCTTCCCTGTCTCGCGACGCTGCGCCCCGATGGATTTGCAGGCTACCGGCCTGTCGAGGACGGCAAACCCGCCCATCTGCTGACGCGGCCGATGCGGCTGACCGCAGAGCCGGTATGCATCACCGCCGATGTGGCTCCTGGCGGCAGCCTGCGTGTTCTGGCTGTGGATGAGCAGGGTGCTGTGCAGGATGCGGCGGAGCCGATTTCAATGTCCGTGACCGATGCGGCCCTGAAGTGGAAAAAGGGAGCTCTTACGGCCCCGAAGACACGCTTCAAAATCGAACTCGACCATGCAGTGCTCTATGCCATCAGCGGCGGTGAGCTGGTGAGCCAAAATCTGCCGCCACCTGCAAACCCATTGAAGATGGCAACACGTGTGATCCACCCCACAACAACCCACACGATTTCATTCGATGCCGATGCCCTAGGCTGGAAGGGAGTGGATCAACTCGAACACCATGCCGCTGGCGGTGCGAAAGGCGGCTACATTCAGGTAACACGCAGTGGCAGGGCGCTGCCGATCGCCCTCTCTCCGGCGACGGCCAAGGAATCGCCACTTGCGGGTGACTGGACCCAGATCATCGGCGGCAGCGGGGCCGAAATCACCTGCCAGGTGCGTTCGGCCAAGGCGGCAGGCCGGGTGCTGATCGAACTGTTCGCGAATGATATCGCGCAGTGGCAGTTCGAGACCAAGACCACGTTTTCACCCGAATGGACCCAGGCAGCAGCCACCTTGCGCTACGACTGGGACGATGCCGAAGCGCTGGCCGCAGGCTGGAAACGTGCGGCCAACAGCTTCTCATGGGCGGAAACGATTCAACACATTGGCAAAGTCGTGATCGTCCCCGACGCTGCGGGAGCGCTGGAGAGTTTCGACTTGGATGAACTGAGCGTCAGCGGTTCAACCCGCTGAGATCAGGGGCGAACTTCTTCGCCCGTGGTCGCATTCGTCAGCGTGATCTGCTCGCGGTGGAAAGCCGGGTCGCTGCGGAAGGTGAGACGCGCCTGATACTTGCGTTCGAGATCGACCAGCAGCTCGCCATCTTCGGTCTTGAGGCGGGTCATCACCTCGGGATGAACGATGACGATGAGGCTCTTCTGATCTTCCTTGGCACGCCCCAGCACGGAGACAAGACGGCGCTGCAGCTCGACGCTCATGGTGAGCGGTGTTTTCACCTGCCCATGGCCTTTGCAATACGGGCAGGGTTCATAGAGCGTGGTGCCCAGGCTCTCATTGAGGCGCTGGCGGGTCATTTCCATGAGACCAAACTGCGAGATGGGCAGCACCTGGGTCTTGGCCTTGTCACGCTTGAGATGGTCCAGCATGAGCTTGTACACGGCCTGCTGATCGCGGCGGTGTTTCATGTCGATGAAGTCCACGACGATGAGGCCGCCCATGTTGCGCAGGCGGAGCTGGCGCGCGACTTCGGCGGCGGCTTCGAGGTTGGTTTCCAGCAGGAGCTTGTCGACGTCCTTGTGGCCCTTGTTGCGGCCGGTGTTGACGTCGATGGAGACGAGCGCTTCGGTTTGATCGATCACGATGTAGCCGCCGCAGGGCATCCAGACCTGGCGGTAGAAGGCGTTGTCGATCTGCTTTTGAATGCCGTAGTGCTCAAAGATGGCGCTCTGGCCCTGGTAGAAATTGATGCGACGCTTGGCACGGCCGGAGATGTGCGCAGCCATGCGCTGCATGCGCTCGACGGTGGCCGCGTCATCGCAGGCGACTTCATCGATGTCTTCGGTGAGGAAATCACGCACGGTGCGCTCGACGAGATCAGGCTCCTGGAAGCAGCAGACTGGGGCGTTCTGACCATCACGCTTGGCGACGATCTGGTCCCACTCGTCGAGGAGGATGTTCAGGTCACGCACGATGTGGCGGGCACGCTTGCCGGAGGCTTCGGTGCGCAGGATGATGCCCATGCCTTCGGGGAGGCTGATTTTTTCGATGATCTTGCGCAGGCGGGAGCGCTCTTTGGGATCCTCGATCTTGCGTGAGATACCGCAGGTGTCGTTCAGCGGCATCAAGACGAGCAGACGCCCGGCGAGCGAGATGTTGGTGGTGACGCGGGGGCCTTTGTTGCCCACCGGGCCTTTGGTGACCTGCACCATGATTTCAGAGCCGATGGGGTAGAGGCTGGGGATGTCCTTGGCCTCAATGCGCTTCTTTTTCTTGCTGCCCCCACGATTGATCTCCTCCAGGCCGGCATCCAGCGCGGCTGGAATGGCGTCCCAAAAATGCAGGAAGGCATTTTTGTCGAAGCCGATGTCGATGAACATGGCCTTGAGGCCCTGCTCGATGTTGCGGATGCGTCCTTTGAAGACGCTGCCGATGAGGCTCTGGGTGCCGACGCGCTCGATGTTGTATTCCTCAACAACGCCCTTGTCGAGCAAGGCGACGCGGTTCTCCAGTTTCTCGCAGTTGATGACGAGGCGCACGCCGCTTTTGATGTCGCGTTTGCCGGTGAGCAGTTCTTTGATTCTTTGAACGAAGGTCAATGCCATGGTGTGAAGTCTCCCTGAAATGGTGCGGCTCTTCAGCGAAAGAGCTTGCGGAAAAATCCGCCGCCGCTGGGCGCGGAGCCGGATGGTTGAGTTTCCTGAGAGCTTCCCCGGTTGAAGATACCGACCCTGCGCACTGGCACGGCCTTGGGCACATTCTGTCCGGAGCTGCTTCCCGCCGATCCCGCTGAATCGGCTTTCGGCTTGATGTTGGGCGCGGTTTTCACACGCGGCGCGTCAGCATCATCCGATTGTGGCGCGGACACACCCGTGCCCACGTCTCCATCCTCATCCCCGCCGAGCGCCTCAGCAGGCACTGCGGCATCGGCGTATTGGACGGATGCAATATGATTGAAATGTCCTTCGGCAGGCTCCATCGCCGTAATGGGAACATTGAAATTGGGATTGTCCAAAGCCAGGCATTGTTCAAGAACGCGGCGCGCCACAGGCGCGGCACAACCGCCGCCGGACTTGCCGTTTTGCACGAGCACCGCGACCGCAAATTTGGGATCCTTGTAAGGGGCGAAACAGATGAACCAGGTGTGATTGTCGTCATGCTTCACACCCTTTTCATCACGCCGCCAGTTTTGCGCGGTCCCAGTCTTGCCAGCGACTTCCACTCCGGTGATGCGAGCCCCTTTGCCCGTTCCTGAAGGATCATTGACGACCTTCCACATGCCCTTGCGAATGACTTCGATCTGCTCCGGCTTGACGCTGGCGGAGAGATCTCCCCGGAGGCTGGGTGGATTCTCCAGCACCGCCTGATCATGATCCATCACCCGTTTGAGAAGGTGCGGGCTCCATGCCTTGCCGCCATTCGCGACCGTGGCGCTGACCGAAGCCATCTGCAGGGGCGAGGCGAGCACATAGCCCTGGCCGATGGAGGTGTTGGCGGTGGCGCCGTCACTCCAGCGCTCGTTGGGGTGGTTGGCACGCAGCCAGTCCGGGTTGGGCAAAATGCCGGGGCTCTCATCCTCAAGCTCAATGCCGGTCTTGGTGCCGATGCCCAGGATTTTGCCCACCTTGGTGATGTTGCTGATGCCGGCCGCATTGCCATAGCGGTAGAAGAAGCAGTTGCAGGAGTATTTGATGGCGTCACTGAGGCCCAGCGTGCCATGGGAGCCGCCGCTCTGACGCTGAATCCAGCACTGCATGGCCTTGTTGCCATAGGTGACGCTGCCGCTGCAGTTGAAATGGTTCATGTTGATGCCCGCAAGACAGCCGGCGAAAGAGATCGGGATCTTGAAGGTCGAGCCCGGAACATGCCCTTTCACCGCGCGGTTGAGCAGCGGCACCGTGTTGTTGGTGAGCAGGGCGTCCCAGTCGGACTGCTGGATGCTCGGGATGAACTGGTTGGGATCGTAGGAGGGCACGGAAACCATGGCCAGAACTTCGCCGGAGCTCGGCTCGATCACGGCGACAGCTCCACGACCGACCTTGCCATCCCGCAAAGCCTTGTCTGCAATGATCTGCATCCGGGCATCGAGGGTCAGATAGACATCATTCCCCTTTCGTGGCTCCTCGTATTCCTCATCCACTTCCCCCACCGGTCTGCCACGCTGGTCCCGCTGCATCACGCGCACGCCAGGCTTGCCGCGCAGGTAGTTGTCGAAGCTTTTCTCCACGCCAGCCCCGCCGAAGTCATCCGGCACGTAGTAGTCCCACCCTTTGCGGTCTTCCACCGAGGCACGCTGGTCGTCAGGCAGCCGCACGTAGCCAAGGATGTGGCAGGCGACTGATTTCAGGGGATAGACGCGCGAGGCGCGTTCGGCGACGGTGACGCCCGGCAGCCCGAGATTGTGTTCGGCGATTCGGCTGAATTCGGCAAACGTCAGATCATCACGATACACCCACGGCACCGCGCCGCCGAAGCTGCGGTAATGCACGCGCAGGGAATCCACGGAGTAGTCCTTGTGAACACCCATCTCGATCATGCGGGCGGTGATCGTCTCTTCGAAAATCTTGTAAATGTCCAGTTCGGGCTTCATCCGCTTGATGCCTCGTTCAGAGATTTCGAAGGTGATCTCGGGAATGGGCGCCTTCTTGATCTTGGCAACGCGCTTGTACTCGGTGACGACTTCCGCAAGATTGATGCGAACCTCAAAGCTGGCCTTGTTGGTGGCCAGAACGATGCCGTTGCGGTCCTTGATCTCGCCACGCGGGCCGGGAATGCGTGCACGCTCCTTTTTCGCCCCGGGAATCATCTTGGAAAACTCCTCCCGGCGGTCAATTTGCAGCGACCAAAGCCTGAACACAAGCAGTCCAAACCCGCACATCATGGCGAGTGAGAACAGATAGAGGCGGAAGCGGTATTTAACGACCATCGAAACGGTACCTCAGGCCTTCGTATTTGATTTCATAGCTCGACAGGCGGGCGAGCGAATAAAGCAGCAAAAAGATGAGCGGCGCGGCAAGCATGGCAAGCAGGGAGTCAGTGATCATCTTTGTCCATACGCCCGCTGGAAACTGGAGGGAACCGCGCAGGAACGTGATGATGAGATACTGCGCAAGCAGCCAGGCAAAGACGGCCAGGCCCACCATGAGCACCGGGAGCTCAAGACGACCGCGCTTGAACAAAGGGCGGATGCCCTGCAGCAGGGTGCCGAGCATGCCAAACAGCACGATGGAAAGGCCGAATGGCAGCGGATGGCTGCCCGCGCCGAGTTCCACATCCGCACCGGTGCCAAACACATCCTCAGCACCTGACAGGCTCTCCAAAACTCCGGGCAGGTGGCGTGCATCCCAGATGAAGCCCGTGATGAACGAGAGCAGCAGCATCATCGAAAACGGTGAGGCCACGGAAGCACTGAAGAAGAACACCGCCGGCAGAAACAGCGTGGCAAACTGGGCGATCTCCAGCCCGGGGATGAACTCCTGCACCATGAAGGTGAGCAGAAGCAGAATGATGGAGATCGGGTGAAACAACATGGCGGCTCAGGGCTTGGCGCGTGCCGGTGTCGTTGCAGGCTCCGGCGTGGGCTCGGCAACCTGCATTTCAATCACAAAGACATAATCCAAGGTGGAGAAATCAACGGCGGGTTCGATGACGGCCTCTCCGGAAATTTCACGGTTTTCAAAACGCTTCACGCGGCCCAGCAGCAAGTCCGCAGGAAACACCCCGCCCTCACCGGAGGAATAGACACCGGCGCCGGCGTTGATGTTCGAGTTGCGATGGAGAAAACGCAGATGCAGCTCCGGGCGCACCTCCAGCGCAGCACGTTCGCCGCCGAGGATGCCCTGCTCCAGAGTTCCTTCGATCTTGGCCGAGACGCGGCACATTTCATCCGTGAGCAGAATCACCTTGGCCATGTGAGGGGCGAGGGTGGAAGTCTTGCCCACCAGGCCGACGGAGGTGATCACGGGGCTGTCTGTGCCAATGCCATCGAGCGAGCCTTTGTCGATGATCAAACTGTTCCACCAGGTGCTGGAACTGCGGCGGATCACCTTGGCGGCCGTCATTTTAAAAGGCGCGGACTGCTTGAACTCGATGAGCTGGCGCAGCTTGGCGTTCTCCTCGATGATCTGATTGTACTTTTGCTGGATGATGCGCAGGCGCTCCAGCTGGACGCGCTGCTGCTCATTTTCCTGCTTCATTTCGACAGGATTGATCTGCGGAGCCACGGCGGCCTCCGCCGCATTCTCCATGGCCGCACTGCTGTGGATGAAGGGAGACAGCAGGCTCATGACACGAGACTGAATCTTCCGGGTGGTCGCAGTGTCAAAGGTGAACACGGCAACCAGCCCTGCCACGAAGATCAGAAGCGCGAGGATGTTGAGCTTTTTCATGATTGGCCTTTCCTCCGGGCTGGGTGCGGTGCTCTTCAGCGGATGCTCTCAAGCGAATGCAGTGCAGCGCGAAATGGTCATCAGACTTCGGTCGTGCTCACTTTGCGCAGGAACTCCAGCTCGCTGAGCACCCGTCCGGTGCCTTCGCCAACGGCGCTGAGCGGATCTTCCGCCACATGCACCGGGAGCGCTGTTTCTTCCTGCAGCAATTTGTCGAGGCCGCGCAGCAGCGCACCGCCACCGGCAAGCATGATGCCACGGTCCACCAAGTCGGCGGAGAGTTCGGGCGGGCAGCGTTCCAGAGTGGTGCGCACAGCGTCGATGATCGCATTGAGCGGCTCCAGCATGGCTTCGCGGACTTCCTGGCTCGTGATGGTGATGGTCTTCGGCAGGCCGGCCACCATGTCGCGTCCTTTGACTTCCATGGTCGTTTCCTTGCCCAGGGGGAAGGCGGAGCCAATGCGCAGTTTGATTTCTTCCGCAGTACGCTCGCCAATCATGAGATTGTAGGCGCGCTTCATGTAATTGATGATCGCTTCGTCGAGTTCATCGCCGGCCACGCGAACGCTGCGGCTGTAAACGATGCCGGAAAGCGAGATGATGGCCACCTCCGTGGTGCCGCCGCCAATGTCGACGATCATGTTGCCCGCAGCTTCCTGCACCGGCAGACCCACACCGATGGCCGCAGCCATGGGTTCTTCGATCAGGTAAACTTCACGTGCGCCAGCCTGCTCGGCGCTTTCTTTCACCGCTCGCTTTTCCACTTCCGTGATGCCGGAAGGAACGGCGATGACCACGCGGGGTCCGCGCATCTTGCGCCCTCCGCCCTGAACTTTTTTGATGAAGTGGCGCAGCATGGCCTCCGTCACGCGGAAGTCGGCGATCACGCCGTCTTTCAACGGACGGATGGCGGTGATGCCGCCGGGGGTACGACCCAGCATTCGCTTGGCATCGTCACCCACAGCGACGACTTCGTTGGTGCCGGTTTTAACCGCCACCACTGAAGGTTCTCTGAGGACGATGCCGTGATCTTTGACATAAACGAGGGTGTTTGCCGTGCCGAGATCGATGCCGATGTCTTGGGCGACGAAGCCGAAAAGTTTGCCGAACATTGAGAATAATGGGAAAAGTGTTGAAGCGAGCAGGCGCTAGAATCCAGATGCGCGACGGAGAATTCCAACTGTTTTGAAAATCACGAAAAGCCACGCGCGCAAGGCAATCTAACCCATCTTAAAGCTAAAACTGCCTGAAAATGCGTCAAGGGATGTTTCTAAGAAGCGTAGAATTGGCAAATTCAGGTCATTTCCGGCCAAAAGCCATGCTTTTCAGCCCCGAATGCGGCTGAATTTGGCCATTTCCACCCCGAATACCCGCCCCGCGAGGTGATCGGCGTCCGCCCAGTCCAAATTTGTCGTCGTGATGATCTTCTGCGTTCCCGGTGGCAGGCAGGACAGCAGGGCCCGCCGGCGGTGGGCATCCAGTTCACCAAAAACGTCATCCATCAGCATCAGAGGGGGGGCGCCGCAGGCGTGTTCCAGCACCTGCGCCTGGGCGAGTTTCAGCGCCAGCGCAAACGACCGCTGCTGGCCTTCGGAGGCAAAGGTGGTGGCGTCCAGATCATTCAAGCGCATCCCAATGTCATCACGGTGCGGCCCGAATGCGGTCGAACGCGTGCGAGCTTCTTCATCCCGCACCGTTAACAGCGCCTCAAACAAGCCCAAGGCAGCATCACTGGTGCGCTGATAGGCGATGCATACACTCTCCACCCCATCACTGAGCTTCGCATGCGCCAGTGACACCTCCGGACCCAGGGCGGTGCACAGTTCTGCACGTCGTTGCCAGAGCGTTTGGGCAAAGCCGTCCATCACTCGTGCAAAGGCGTCCGCCTGCTTCCACCCGATGCTGGCATCTCGTTTCAGCACATGATTGCGACCACGCAGCGCGCGCTCATAACCACGCAGCGCATGCAGGTAATCAGGGAACATCTGGCTCGCGGCGAAGTCGAGAAACCGGCGCCGATGCTCCGCACCACCGCGCAGCAAATTCATGTCGCGATGGTCCATCCACACCACCACGCCCGAGGAGGCAAGATAATCAGCGGATCTGCCGCAGGTGGCGCCATCGACCGCCAGCCGCCGCGTCGTGGCCGACTGCGCATAGCGCAGCCGTTTGCCATGCCAGTGCGCCTCAACCAAGCACGTGGCAGCGCCAAAACGCACCAGTTCGGCACGGTTCGATGTTCTGGGGGATTGCAGCCGCAACAGCACGCACGCCGCCTCAATCAGGGATGTTTTTCCCTGCGCATTCCGCCCCACCAGCAGCGTCACATCAGGATGCAGCTCCAGCTTCGCCTCGGCGAAGCAGCGGAAATCGCGCACAAACAGGTCGGAGAGCATGCAGACAAAACACTTCCGCACCACGCCGCATTTCCGGTTGCGTTCACGTTGCACATGAAGATGAATCCCGCCCCCTCTATGGCCTCCTTCCGCACAGTCAAAGGCTTTCGCGACTTCTTCCCTGAAGAATGCGCACTGCGAAACTACATCACCGAAACCTGGCGCTCTGTCGCACGTCGCTATGGCTTCGTGGAGTATGAGGCGCCGCTCGTCGAAAGCACCGATCTCTACCGCAAGAAAAGCGGCGATGAGATCACCAACCAGCTCTACTGCTTTCTCGATAAAGCCGAACGTGAAATCTCCCTGCGCCCGGAGGTCACGCCATCGCTCGCACGCATGGCCACCGCCCGTCAGCGTGATTTCAAAAAGCCCATCAAGTGGTTTCAAATCGGTCCCTGCTTTCGCTATGAAGAACCGCAGGAAGGGCGCGGCCGTGAGTTCATCCAGTTCAATGCTGACATTCTCGGCGACTCCTCGCCCGCGACTTCTGCGGAGCTGATCGCACTCGCCATCGATGTCGTGCGCGAGTTCGGCGTCAGCGCGGATGATTTTATCATCCGCCTGAGCAACCGCGAAATCTGGAGCACCTTCCTCGCCGACAAAAACATCGCCGAGGAGCACACCACGACCTTCCTGAGCATCATCGACAAAATCGAACGTGCACGCCCGGAAGAGACGGAAAAGAAGCTTGCTCTCATCGGTCTCACCACCGCCGAAGTCCGCGCCTTCATGGCCTCCACGGACGAGAACCACCCGGCCTTCGCGGCGCTGCGTGAAAACCTCACCGCCCGTGGCCTCTGGCAGTTCATCAAGATCGACGCCACCATCGTCCGTGGCCTCGCCTACTACACCGGCGTGGTGTTTGAAGTCTTCGACCTCAAGCACGGCCTCCGTGCTCTCGCAGGTGGGGGCACCTATGACAAGCTCTGCGCCCTCATGAGCGACGGTGGCGTGGACATGCCCGCCGCAGGCTTCGCCATGGGTGATGTCGTTCTCGGCATTCTCCTCAAACGCACGCCCGGCGCGCAGATGAAGCTCACCAGCGCCTACCTCGCCGCCAGCAGCATCGATGCCTTTGTGGTCGTCGCTGATGAGGTGCAACGACCACACGCGCTCGCCGCCGTGCAGGCCCTGCGTGCCGCAGGCATCCGCATCGACTACAGCTTTGGCGCGCAAAAAGTCGGCAAGCAGTTTCAGGCCGCCGAGGATCGCAAAGCTCGCTTTGCCATTGTCTTCGGTGCTGAATACCCCGAGGTCGTCATCAAGAACTTGCTCGCTCGTTCGCAGAGCGCTGTGCCCGTGGCAGGTCTGGTCGAAGAAGTGCAGAAGCTGCTCGCCGAACCCGCGATTGGCCCGTTGATCGCCTAAGAGGCGGGCAAGCAAGTGACTTTCATGAGCGTTGGTTTGAGCCAATCTCATGAAGTCCCTCCTGTTTCTTCTCGGCCTCGCTGCAATCTCCGCACAGGCCCAACCGGCCTTCCGCGCCGGCGTCTCCGCCATCGACATCACGCCCACGACATTCCCACGGATCATCGCGGGCGGCTTTCTCGAAGGACGAGGCGACAAGATCGCGGACCGCCTGCATGTGCGCAGCTTTGTGCTGGATGACGGGAAGATGAAGATCGCCTTCGCCATCGTGGACACCTGCATGATGGAGCAGTCGCTCATCGACGAGGCGAAGGCGCTCGCATCCAAACAATGCGGCATTCCGGTGGACCGCATGATGGTCAGCGCCACGCACACGCACTCCGCACCCGCCGCCATGGGCTGCCTCGGCACACGCAAGGACACCGAGTACGGCAAATTCCTCACGCCAAAAATTGCCGAGGCCATCGTGGCGGCGGACAAGGCGCTGCAGCCCGCACGCATCGGCTGGGGCAGCTTTGATGACTGGGAGCACACCCACAACCGCCGCTGGATTCGACTGCCCGGCAAAGAGGTCGTTGATCCCTTTGGCCAGCCCACGGGCCGTGCGAACATGCATCCCGGTTACCTCAGCAAAGACGTCGTCGGCCCCAGCGGCCCGGTCGATCCCCAGCTCTCCGTCATCTCACTGCAAACCATCGACGGCAAACCGCTCGGCGTGCTGGCCAACTATTCGCAGCACTACTTCGGCAGCGGTCCGATCTCTTCCGATTACTATGGCCTCTTCTGCAAACACCTGGCCGAGAAGCTGGGCCAGCCGGGCGAAGGCAATGGTTCCTTCGTCTGCGCCATGAGCCAGGGCACCAGCGGTGACCAGATGTGGATGGACTACGGCGCGGAGAAGAAAAACATCACCCTCGACGCCTACGCCAGCGCTGTCGCAGACAGCGCCATGCAGGCCTTGAAAACAGTGAAATACCACGAGCATGTGCCGCTCGGCATGGTGGAGAAAACGCTAGAGCTCAACTATCGCGTGCCCGACGAAAAACGCCTCGACTGGGCACGCCCAATCGCCGCAAAAATCGAAAACGACGTACCAAAAAACAAAGAAGAAGTCTATGCCCGCGAGGCGCTGATTCTGCACGAGCGGCAGAAGACGAGCGTGAAGCTGCAGGCCATCCGCATCGGCGACCTGAGCATCGCCACGCTGCCAAATGAAGTGTATGCGATCACCGGCCTCAAGCTCAAGGCGCAGAGCCCGCTGCCAGCATCGATCAATATTGAGCTGGCGAATGGGGCCGAAGGATATATCCCGCCTCCCGAGCAGCACGTCCTCGGCGGCTACACCACTTGGCCGGCACGCACTGCTGGCCTGGAGGTGAAGGCTGAACCCAAGATGGTCGAGACTCTGCTTGATGCCCTGGAGGAGATCACCGGCAAAAATCGCCAGCTCATCACCCACACACTCGGCGCCTACCCACAGGCCGTGTTTGCATCCAATCCCATCTCCTACTGGCGCATGGATGAGATCTCCGGAGACAAACTTTACCCTGTCAATGACTGGCGCGGCTCAGAGCCGCAATACGAGCCCGGAGTGGCCCTCTATCTGGAAGGTCCGCAAGGCGGGGCCTTCTCAGGCAAGGACATCAATCGTGCCCCCCATTTTGCTGGCGGCCGTGTGGATGGTTTTGAAATGAGTGGCACCGACTACAGCGTGGAATTCTGGTTCTGGAATGCGCTGCCGGCCAATGCACGCGCAGTCACCGGCTACCTCTTCTCCTGCGGCCCTGAAGGAGACAAAAACTGCCCTGGAGATCACCTCGGCATCGGCGGCACGCATGCGGATGCCGCACCTGACTGCCTGTTTGTTTACAATGGCAACAAGGCGAAAGGCCTGATCTCCGGCAAAACCAGGCTGGCGCTCAAGCAGTGGCATCACGTGGTGCTGAACCGCAGCGGCAAGCACCTTCAGGTGTTTCTCGATGGCAAACCCGAGATTGAGACGGATCTGGAGATCACCCACACGCCCAAGGATCAATGGTTCATCGGCGGACGCAGTGACAACTTGTTCAACTTCGAAGGCAAGATCGACGAAGTGGCTTTCTACAACGACGCACTCACTGCCAATGAAACAGCCGCGCATTACAAGGCCAGTGGCATGAAACCGCCTGCACCTCCCAGACTGCAGACAGCCACACCGCCGCTCTCACCTGAGGAATCAGCGAAGAAATGGCATGTGCGTGAAGGTTACCGCATCGAACTCGTCGCGGCGGAGCCCGTGGTGCTGGACCCCGTGGCGTTTGACTGGGATGACCAAGGCCGCCTGTGGGTCATTGAGATGGCGGATTATCCCCTCGGCATGGATGGCAACGGCAAGGCGGGCGGGCGCGTGGTGATGCTCGAAGACACAAATGCCGACGGCCGCTACGACAAGCGCACGGTGATCGTGAACGATCTGAGCTATCCCACCGGCATCCTGACCTGGCGCGATGGCGTGATCGTGACTGCCGCACCAGACATCTTCTTCATCAAGCCGAACGGCGAAAAGCAGGTGCTCTTCACCGGCTTCAGCACGGGCAATCAGCA
The DNA here is from genome assembly GCA_017301975.1 of Verrucomicrobiota bacterium. Taxonomy (GTDB): domain Bacteria; phylum Verrucomicrobiota; class Verrucomicrobiia; order Verrucomicrobiales; family Verrucomicrobiaceae; genus Prosthecobacter. The sequence continues at coordinate 3,880 of JAFLEI010000002.1, read as the reverse complement.
GCTCCGCGTGAACGGCCTGCGCTGGGGCATGGACGGCTGGGTGTACTGTGCAGCAGGCGCGCATCACGGCGGCTACAACAAAGGCACACAGATCGAATCCAAACTCACCGGCGAGAAAATCGACCTCGGCAGCCGCGACTTCCGCTTCAAGCCGGACACCGGCGAGTTTGATCCACAAAGCGGCCCCTCTCAGTTCGGTCGCGCCAAAGATGACTGGGGCCACTGGTTCGGCGTGCAAAACAGCTTTCCGCTCTGGCACTACGTCTTGCAGGATCATTACCTGCGCCGGAACCCGCACGTCATTCCACCGGACCCGATTCATCAGCTCTTCCCGCGCAATCCTCCCGTCTATCCCGCCAGCAGCATGGAAAAGCGTTTCCACAGCTTTGATCAAGCGGGCCGCTTCACCAGCGCCTGCGGCATCGAGGTGTATCGCGATGCCCTGCTCTTCACCAACGGCAAAACCCACGCCTTCACCTGCGAGCCCTTCCACAACGTGGTGCAGCATCACATCCTCGAAGACGACGGTGTGACGTTCAAGGCCACGCGCGATCCCGCCGAATCCAAGATGGACTTCCTTGCCAGCGAAGACCGCTGGTGCCGCCCCGTGATGGTGCGCACCGGCCCCGATGGCGCGCTGTGGGTCGCCGACATGTACCGCTACATGATCGAGCATCCGCAATGGCTGCCGCAGAGCGGCAAAGATGAGCTGCTGCCGCATTATCGCGAAGGGGATGACAAGGGGAGGATCTGGAAAATCATCCGTTCTCCAGAACCGTCTAAAGACGGGACTCCAATACAAGGACTGGCATCTTCAAACGGCTGGCAGCGTGACAAGGCACAGATGCAGCTGGCTTGGAGCGGTGAGAAGACGGCCATCGAATCTCTCCTCAAATCCAAACAGCCCCAAACGCGGGCACAGGCGGCGTGGACTTTGCTGGTCATGAAGAAACTCAGCACCGCCGCATGCTTGGAACTGCTATCCGATGAATCACCGCATGTGCGTGAACAGGCTTTGCAAATGGCAGAGAAGTTGAAATGGAGTGACGACGAATCATCATCACTTCAAAAAACGCTGGCAAAACTCGTGCTCGACAAGGACGCGAAAGTGCAGCTGCAACTGGCCTGCACTCTCGGCGAATTGAAGGGCGACTGGGCCGCTGATCTGCTGGCGGAGCTGTTGCATGCGGCTCCAGCAGGTTCGTCCTTGCAAGGCGCGGCACTGAGTTCGGTGATGCCGCACTTGGATCATGTTTGCGCGCGTTTTCCCGAAGGCGGCGAGCCGGAAAACAATGGCGTGATTCGAATGCTCTTCCAATGCGCTTTGGCGGTGAAGAATGAAACGGCGATCGCCTCGCTGCTGTCCCACGAGGGAGCGCAAAGCCACGCATCCGAATTGCTCGCCGTCCTTGATGAGAAAGGGCTCTCGCTGTCCGCATTCACACAGCAAGTCTCCTCGGCGGAAGCGCAGCAGGGATTGAAGAAGATGGCAGACCTGCTCCACACGGCGGCAGAGCAAGTCAAAGCAGCCCAGGGAGCTCCGCCCATGGCGGCAGTAGCATTGCTGGCCTCAGACCGTGAGCATCGCGAAATGGTGAAGTCTCTGCTGCCGGAACTCTGGAAGAAATCTGCGAACCCCGAGGTGCTGCGTCTGGTGGCAAAACTGCAGCCCAAGAGCGGCCCGGAATTCCTCCTCGCAGGATGGAACGAGCGCACACCAGCGGTGCGCGTGCAGATCATCGAAACCCTCCTCTCCAGCGATGCCTGGACGTTGGCGCTGCTGAAACGGCCGGAGGCAAAATCATGCGATGCGGCACTGCGCGCGCGGCTGACGAAGCACCCCAAAAAGGAGATCGCGAAGCAGGCGGCGGCAGTGTTTGCGGATGCCACGAGCGCCACCCGCGCTGCCGTGGTCGAGAAGTTCAAACCCGCGCTGAAACTGAAAGGCGATGCCGCCAAAGGCAAAACCACCTTCGCCCAGGTGTGCATCAGCTGTCACAAACTCGACGGCATAGGCATCGAGCTCGGCCCGGACCTGCGCAGCGTCGTTCAGCATGATGCGGAAAAGCTCATGAATTCCATCCTCGACCCGAGCGCAATCATTGAGCCCGGATTCATGGCCTACCACTGCACCCTCAAAAGCGGCGAGCAGCTCTACGGCGTGATCGCCACGGAAACGAGCGCGAGCTTGACCCTGAAAATGGCAGGAAATCTCACAAAATCAGTCCTGCGCAGCGAGATCGCGAGCTTGCAGAGCACCGGCACCTCCCTGATGCCGGAGGGCCTCGAAGCCGCGCTCACGCCGCAGTCGCTGGCGGATCTGATCGCTTATCTGCAAACGCCAAAGTGAAAAGCAGAAGCGTGGTTAGAGTTCCCTCTGGGTCTTCGTATTGAACTCCAATGTCATCTCCCGATCATTCATGCAGCGGCCACGGCGGATCGCACGCCTTTGGTTTCATGAATCCCCGTCTGCGGGATGGCGTGGTCGTTCACAGCCGGCGCTCGGTGCTCAAAACAAGCCTCGCCGGCCTGGGCGGGCTAACCCTGCCTGCACTCACAAAGCTGCGAGCGGAGGGCAAAACCACCAAGAGCCGCAAAGCGGTGATCCTCGTCTGGATGACCGGCGGCCCCTCGCAGATCGACACCTGGGACCCCAAGCCAAACCGCCCGCGTGAGATTCGCGGCCCCTTCAAAACGATCCCCACCAAGCTGCCCGGCACGCACATCTGCGAGTATCTGCCCAAGCAGGCCGCCATGCTGGACAAGTTCACCCTCATCCGCTCGGTGGACTGCCGCTTCAGCAATCATGAGCCCAACATGGTCATGCAGACCGCAAACCTCGCCAACGAGCCGCGAACGAATCCAAAAGCGAAGTACTACCCCTCGTTCGGCAGCATCGTGGCAAAGCATCGCGGGGCGAATCATCCGGCCATGCCGCCGTATGTCGTGCTGAACATGAAATCACGCTCGCACGTGGCCTGGGGCGGCTACCTCGGCACTCAGTATGATCCCTTCGATGGCAGCAGCGCCACCAAGCTCTTCCAGCTTCCCTCCGGCCTCAGCATGGACCGCCTGCACGCACGCCAGACGCTGAGCAAACAAATGGATGGCCTGCGGGCCGAGATCGATGCGAGCGGCATGATGAGCGCCATGGACAGCTTCTCACAGACTGCCTTCGACATCGTGGCGGGTGGCCGCGCCCAGGAGGCTTTTGATCTGAGCAAGGAACCGCAAAAAGTGCGCGACCGCTACGGCGAGCACGACTGGGCCAAACAGGCGCTCCTCGCACGTCGCCTCGTGGAGCGCGGCTCCTCCTTCGTCACCATCGACCTCAGCAATCACGGCGCCTCCGGCACCTGGGACAATCACGGCGACAACATCCCACCCTACGGCGGCATCTGCAATGGCCTGCGCCCGCTGCTTCCTGTGTTTGACCACGTCATCACCACGCTCGTCAGCGATCTCGCCGAGCGCGGCATGCTCGAAGACACCCTCGTCATCACCATGGGTGAATTTGGCCGCACGCCCACCCTGGGCACGCAGGGCAGCACCGATGGCCGCAACCACTGGCCCTACGTCATGTCCATGTCCCTCGCGGGAGGTGGCTTCCGCCATGGCCAGGTCATCGGGGCCTCCGACAAAGACGGCGGCCAGATTGATGAACGCCCCGTCACTCCCGGCGATCTCGCCGCCACCATCTACCACCACATGGGTGTCCCGCTTGACACGATCTACACCGATCATCAGGGCAGGCCCAACTTCATTGTGGATCAGGGTGCGCCGTTGCGAGAGCTGATCTGAACCCGCGTGTGCTTTGCTTGCTAGGGCCAGAGCCTATCCACGCGCCCGCCTTTCATTCTTTACATGATGAAGGCTAGGC
>JAFLEI010000019.1 GCA_017301975.1 Verrucomicrobiota bacterium | reverse complement strand
AGCCGGTGCCACGCGCCCGGGATTGGTCGAGGAATTACTGTCGGGGGGGGTGCCAGGGGGGGAGGTAAGGGGGTCTGCGGGCGAGCCGGTTGAATCTTTTGCTTCGGACATGCCGCGGCGTTTAGCGCCGGGAGGGGCCGGGCGTTTGTGTCCAGGAGGGCCGGGGCGATCCAAACTGGGTTTTGCTGGTTTTTCAGTCGGGCCAGATGCAGGAGGCGCAGCGGCAGGAAGCTTGTCCGGGGTCACACTGACTGGGGGCACAGGAGGCACTCCAGGCACTCCAGGCACTGCGGCAGGAGGTTGGCCAGGGGCTACGGTTTCAGGTGCTGGGACGGGTTCTTTCGTCACCGAGGGCTTCTCTTCGTCTGGAGGAGGTGCAGAGGTCTGCGCCATCGACAGGAACGGGATGGCAAGTGTGGCGAAGGCAAATGGGATGAAACGTTTCATGGGAGTACGGGGTGGGTGTCGCGTCGATGATCCAGGTTAGGGTTTTGCGATGGGGCATTCCATGGGGACTAACCCTCATCAGGCTTCCAGGTGGAAGGCAGAGCACGTCAGAAACTAAGACTAGGCCCGGGCTACTGAATGGTAGTCTGGCCGAATTTAAGAGGCTGTAGAAGTGGGGGGTTGGATTGAAATGCCGCGTGAGCACAGTGGCGCAGGGATGGACCGCAACCCCGCTTTGCCTGCTCATGATTCAACTGCTCTTCTTGATCGCATCTCCCGCCGACAGCGGCCTGCCCCTCATGCGTTTTCTTTTCCCCTGCCTTGGAAGGGATGCTGACCCAGGGCGGCGCTCGCGTAGGCTTCCTCCTTCGCTCTACGAGCTACAGAGGACTGGTCGCGCCTGCCCTGGGCTAGGTTATGTCGCCCCTTTGGGGCTGACTGACGGGGAACCGCACTCGGAGAGTGCGGACCACGCCGCGCTGGGCTTTGCTGGGGGTGGCAGAAAAGGCAGCGGGTAGTTCTAGATCCGGGGGGTGTTTGCGTGAGCGCTCGGAGACGGGCGGGCTGTCGCCACGCCCATCCTACGGGCTGCAAGCTCCGCGCCAGGCCGGAGGCGGCGGGCTGGGGGAGGCCACACCCGATTCCGGCTAAAGCCGGTACTACAATACGGCGCTGGGTGACTTGGTCACTGATGGCCGTTGAGAGGTTTGAAGCTCAACGCGAATGGGCACGAATCGCCCGCGAATTTTTTTGAATAGGAAGAGCATCGTGGCGCGGAGGTGTGGTCTCGAAAAGAGCGCGTGGAGACGTCAGACGGCGGTTGGGGGACCAACCGCCCTACCTCGGAGAGGCTTGGGCCTTGCAAGTGACGTGGTCTGCCCCTTGGAAGGCAGAATTAAAACACGAATTTTTGCGAATAGCCGCGAATTAACGCGAATGAGAGGCGGACGGAGGGTGGTTTGCGAGGTTGGATGGGGCAAAGGGGTGTGCTTGGCCTTGCAAGTGGCGTGGGGTGGGGGTAGCTGATTCGCTCCCCCTTTTTCTCTTTTTTCTGCCATGCTTACTCTTCGCGACGTCACCAAGACTTTTAATGCCCGGACGCTTTTCAGCGCGGCCTCCATGACGATCAACTATGGGGAGCGGGTGGCGCTGGTGGGGCCGAATGGGGCGGGGAAATCGACGCTGTTTTCGCTGATTTTGAAGACGGACACGCCGGACTCCGGGGAGGTGATCCGGGATGAGTGGACGACGGTGGGATTTCTGCCGCAGGAGAGTGAGCCGGTGGGGGATGAGACGGTGCTGGAAGTGGCGACCGGGAAGGCGGGGGAAATTGAGGCGCTGGAGAAGGCGCTGAGCGCGTTTGAGGCGGCGGGGGATGTTTCGAGCCCGGAGTATTTCGAGGCGCATGCGAAGCATGATGCGCTGCAGGATCCGCAGACGGAGGCGAAGGCGAAGCGCATTCTGAAGGGATTAGGATATAAGGAGGAGGATTTTGCGAGGCCGGCGCGGGAATTCAGCGGTGGGTGGGTGATGCGTGCGCATATGACGCGGCTGCTGGTGATGGAGCCGGATCTGCTGCTGCTGGATGAGCCGACGAACCACCTGGACCTGCTGTCGCTGATGTGGTTCCGGAATTACCTGAAGAACTATCCAGGGGCGCTGCTGATCATCTCGCATGACCGTGACTTCATGGATGAGCTGGTGCAGCAGGTGTATGAGATCGAGGAGAGCAAGCTGCTTTCGTACCAAGGGAACTACAGTGACTACCTGAAGCAGCGGGAGGAGAACTACGAGCGGGCGATGCAGGCGTACAAGAACCAGCAGAAGGAGATCGAGCAGATCCAGGACTTTATTGATCGGTTCCGGTCGGTGGCTTCGAAGGCTTCGCAGGCGCAGAGTCGTGAGAAGCAGCTGGCGAAGATGGAGAAGCTGGACAAGCCGAGGCCGCTGCGGAAGGGCTTCCGCTTTAACTTCCCACAGCCGCAGCGGAGCGGTCAGCGGCTGATCGCGCTGACGGACATCCATCAGGCGTACGGGACGAAGCAGGTGTACAAGGGCCTGGACCTGGAGGTGGAGCGCGGTGAGCGGACGGTGCTGGTGGGGCCGAACGGAGCGGGCAAGAGCACGCTGATCAAGATTCTGGCGGGCGAGGTGCCTTTCCAGAAGGGTGAGCGGAGGCTGGGGACGAATGTGAAGCTGGGGTATTTCTCGCAGCACCGGGCGGATACTTTGGACCCGGACTGCAGTGTGCTGGAGGAGCTGAAGCGTGTGGCGCCGGAGCTGCGTGAGGATGAGGCGCGGAGCATCTTGGGGAGCTTCCTTTTCAAGCGTGAGGATGTGCACAAGAAGTGCCGGGTGCTGAGCGGGGGTGAGAAGAGCCGGGTGAACCTGGTGAAGTTCCTGGTGGATCCGCCGAACCTGCTGCTGATGGACGAGCCGACGACGCATCTGGACATCTGGGCGATCGAGGGGCTGATCCTGGCGCTGCAGAAGTTTGAGGGGACGCTGGTGTTCATCAGCCATGACGTGCACTTTATCCGGTCGCTGGCGACGAAGGTGCTGCACATCACAGAGGGGAAGGTGCAGGCGTACTCAGGGGACTATGACTACTACCTGCAGAAGACGGGCGCGGAGGAGAATGCGCGGGCGGCGGTGATTGCGGGGTAGTGGGGCCCGGGGAAGTGTGCGGTTGTTGTTTTCCGGAGGGCCGGAGGGAATGGCCGCAAAAAGACGCCAAGAGGGACACAAAAAACGGATGAGTTTTTTGAGGGTCTGTTTTGCGTTTTTGTGACTGATATTCGGGGCGGGATGTGAGAGGAGCAATCAGGGCTGACACCGGGGTGGTGAAGGAGAGCGCAGCGTCTCGTCTGAAGGACAAAAAGGACGGAAAGGACCCAAGGGACGCCGGATTTCGCGGTGGGAGATGGGCCGATTCTGCGGGCTGCCGACTGAGACCGCCAACAGTTAAAAGAGGTCTTTGAGAGGCTGTGGGAAATGCGCATGACGTCCATGGAGCCCTGCCTTGGGCTTTCGACGTTTCAAGGACGGCGCACCTTTTTGAGCGCCCGCGACGCTGCCGACCCGAAACTGCGGCACCGACACAGCGGGGCCCTACCAGCCCAAGGGGTACGCGCCCCGGCATGCAGAGCCGGTTTCAAATGCGCTTGGGATGACTGGCCGGAAGCCGCACTCGGAGAGTGCGGACCACTTCACGCTGGGTGGGTGAGAATGTGACGGGCGTATTATGGGATCCCGGACCAGTTGCGGCGCAACTGGGCTACTTATTTGGGGAGGGTGGGGACGAGGAGCTTGGCGCGGTCGGCGGCGTCGCGGTCTTTGGGGCGGAAGCGGAGGAGCTCGCGGGCGGCGGCGGGGGAGCCTTGCTGCTTGAGGGAGGCGAGGTATTCGTCAAAGGACTGCTTTTCGAAGGGGGTGAGGGGGCGGGTGGAGGTGGTGGCGAGGAGCCAGCGGGCCCAGGTGTGGGCGGTTTCTTCGCCTTTGGCGGGGGTTTTGGGAATGGCGGCGACGGCGGCTTCGTAGTCGTCGAGCGAGAGGTCTTCCATGTGGCCTGAGGGACTGAGATGGAGGCGGGCGAGACCTTCGGCGAGCTTCAGGAACCACTCGGGCAAGGTGGTGGCTTGGGGGGGCATGGCGGCGCTGAAGAAGCCGTGGCCGGCGACGCGGAAGAGGATGCTGCTGCCATCGTCTGAGACGCGGGCGACAACGATGCCTTCTTCGTCGGCGCTGCTGCGGGGGGTATCGCGGATGCCGGGGGTGAGGGGGTCTCCGGTGCGGAGCTGCCAGACGCGGAGCTCGCCTTCATCGGTTACGGTGACGAGGCGCTGATCGTCGGGGCTGAGGGCGAGCACCGGGACATAGGAGTGGTGCTGCATGGTGACGATGTTTTGGCGGGTGGCGATGTCCCAGACGCGAACGGCGCGATCGCGACCGGAGGTGATGAGGAATTTTTCGTCCTGAGTGAGGGTGACGGCGCCGACGGCGGGGGGGTGACGGAAGGGCTTGCCGATGGGCTTGAGGGTTTTGGCGTCGTAGATGAAGACGGTACCGTCCGGATCTGCGGCGGCGTACATGGTTTTTTTGCGGTTGGCGCCGCCGGCTTCGGAGAAGCGGAGCTGATCGGGGGAATTGTCCGGGCCCTTGATGCGGGTGATGAGGTTTTTGTCGAGGACACCGACGAATTTGCGCTCTGACATGCGCTCGTGAATGTCCCAGACCTGGACGAAGGAGACGCCGGCGGGGGCGAGGACGAGGAGGGAGCCGTCGCGGGTGAATTTGGCGTCTTTGAGGGCGTAGTCGATGTGGGAGGAGAGGAGGGCGCCGGTTTGGACATCGAAGACGCTGACATCGCCATGCCGGGAGACGGTGGTGATGAGGCTGGTATCGAGCGCGGGCATGGATTTGAGGACTTCGCCGTCGAGCTTGCGGGTGGGGAAGCGGAGCTGGCCGTCGTTGTGATTCCAGATGTGGACGTAGCCGCCGCCATCGCCGACGACGACGGACTGGCCATCGGCGCTGAAGGCGAGGGAGGTGATGGAGGAAGGGTGCATGAGCGGGGGGCGCACATCGGCTTGATTGCGGAAGCTGCCGACGAAGACTTCGCCTTTGTTCATGCCGAGGGCGATGAGCTCATGCACGGGCTCGATGGCGACATGGAGAAGGCCTTTGTCCACCTCGATGGGATCGCCGACGGCCTGGCCGAGGCGGAGGTCCCAGGTGGTGGCGGCACCGTCCGGGCCGGTGGGATCGATGAGGCTGCCGCTGTAGATGGAGGCGGCGAAGACGCCGTCATTGTCCACGGCGATCTCGCCTACGACGCCTTTTTGCTTCATGACTTTGGCGGGGTCTTGAGGCTGGCGGAGGTCCCAGAGATGGATGGAGCCCATGCCTGCGGTGTCGGCTTCGCTGCCGGCGAGGAGCTTGGTGCCATTGCCGGAGAAGGCGATGCAGGTGACGAGGACGGGGAGGCGGGGCTGGAGATTGCGGCGCTTGCCGTCTTTGAGGTCCCAGAGCTCGACGTTGCCGTCATCGCGAGCGACGACGGCCTGCCGGCCGTCCGGGGTGACATCGAGGCAGGTGATCTCCACGCCGGGGGGGACGGGGTGGTCTGTGCGCTCGCCGGATTCCATATCCCAGATGGAGATGACCTCACGGCGAGGGGCGCGGACAGGGGGCTGGCCGGGGGCGGACGTGGGCTTGATGAAGGAGGCGGCGACCACTTTGCCGACGGAGCGGCTGACGGCGACCTTGGCGGCCTCGACGGCGCCTTCGGGGAGCGAGAGGGGGGCGGTGTCCGGGCGGATGAGGTGGACGTTGGCGAGGAGGGAAAGGAGATTGGTGGAGGAGAGTTCGTTGGCGGGATCTGTGCGCAGGGAGCGGACGAGGTAGGCGACGGCGTCGTTGTACTGACCGCGCTCGGTGAACTGGCGGGCCATCTGCTCGTCGGAACGGCTGAAGGATTTTTTGAGGTTTTCGCGGCCGAGTTCGGCTTCGATGCGGTTGCGCTCGGCCTTGAAGTACATCGCGGTGCTGGTGATGCCGCCGATGAGGACGGCGAGGGAGATGGCGATGGCGGCGGCGACGCCGACACGATGACGGCGGACGAACTTGGTGATGAGGTACCGGCGGCTGGGCGGACGGGCGGTGATGGGCTCGAAGCTGAGGTAGCGGGTGATGTCATCCGCGAGATCGTCGGCGCTGCCGTAGCGGCGATCGGGGTCGCGTTCGAGGGCCTTGAGGGCGATCCAGTCGAGGTCACCCTGGACGGAGGGTTCGATGGAGGAGGGCTTGGGGGGATCTTTTTCGGCGAGATCGCGCAGCAGGACGTGGATGGGCTTGGCGGCGATGTCTGAAGGGGTGATGAGAGCGCGGCCGCAGAGCAGCTCAAAGAAGACGCCGCCGAGGGCATAGACGTCTGAGCGGGTGTCCACATGCGAGCTGCCGTTTTCGATCTGCTCCGGGCTGATGTAGCCGGGGGTGCCGACGAGCTGATCGACGCCGGTGGCGATGGTGTGGCCGGAGCCTTCGCCTTCGAGGACCTTGGCGATGCCGAAGTCGATGACTTTGGGGACGGCCTTGCCGGCTTCGTCCATGACCATGATGTTGCCGGGCTTGATGTCGCGATGGATGATGCCCTTTTGGTGGGCGTGATTGACGGCGCGGCAGACGGGGATGAAGAGGGCGAGGCGCTGGCGGAGATTGAGCTCGTTCTGCTTGCAGTAGCTGGTGATGGAACGGCCCTTGACCATCTCCATGACGAAGAAGGGAGCGCCGATGTCTGTCTCGCCGGCATCAAGGATGCGGGCGATATTGGGGTGCTCCATGATGGCGAGCGTGCGCTGCTCGATGGCGAAGCGGCCGAGGATGTCTGAGGAGGTGACGCCGGCCTTGACGATCTTGATGGCGACGATGCGGTGGATGGGCTTGACCTGCTCGGCGCGGTAGACGACGCCGAAGCCGCCTTCGCCGAGTTTGTCGAGGAGGCGGTAGCGGTCACCGATCCAGCCATCATTGCCGGTGAGGGACTCCATGTGGGAGCGCGGCCTGGAGGTGGAGCCCATGGAGGCCATGGAACCGGCCGTGGCGGCAGGGAGGCCGCCGTGGCTGGGCATGGTGGAGGCGCCTGGGAGAGTGGCGGCACCGGGCAGCGTCCCTGGCTTGCCAGTGGGGATGGCGATGGTCTGATCCTCGGGGCCGAGAGTGATGTTGCCGGTGTCCAGAGGGGGGGCAAACGTTGGATTTGAGCCCATGCCCATGGTGGCCGCGGGCAGGCTGCGACTGGGATTGGGGATGGCGATGGTCTGATCTTCAGGCCCCAGAGTGATCATGCTGGTGGCCGATGCCGGCTCTGTGAGGGGCTTCGACTCCGCAGGAGCGGTGGCGGGCTTGGGATTGGGAATGGCGATGGTCATGTCCTCCGGCCCCAGAGTGACCATTCCCGTGGGCGTCTCGGCGGGGGGCATGAACTTGGCATCCTCGTTGGAGGAGGCGGGTGGTGCTGGCTTGGCCGGATCAGGGTTCACGAGGTAAAAGGGAGGTACAGAAGCACTGTTTCAGAGAACCGGGGTGCGGGCAAGCCTTGTAAGGCGGAGGAGGTAAAAAGGTTGGACCCTTTCATTGGCCTGTGTTTGCATAAGGTCACCTTCTGTCCGCAAATTTTCCATACGAACATTCCTAATGAATCCGCAAATTGGCTATATCTCCAACGGCAGGCTTTATCTCAAACCGACGGGCGGCCGGGAGGAGGAGATTTTTTCGGAATTCTCGAACCATTTGAAGAAACGGCTGCAAAGCGTGCAGGACCGGCAGGGTTTTCGGGGCGGTGGAAGTGGTGCTGGATTTATGCGGGGAGGCCTGCCGACTGCGGAGCCGGCCAGCATTGAAGACACTTTTCGCAGCGAATTTTCCTGTGCAGGCAGTCAAGACGGGAACGTGTGCTATGCGATCGATGCCAACGAAGTTCGTGCCTTGTTTGAATACAACCCGGGCGAGAAGTACGAGCGCCGGCTGCTGCATGGTCCGAAGCATCGTTTCAGTTCGATCTCCACGCGCCGAAGTGAAGAGAGTCCCGAATGGCTGCTGACGGCGGCCCAGGACCATGGCGTGAGCCGCATCTGCTTGTTCAAACCTGAGGCCGGCGGCGGGGGGCTGATGGAACTCACTGAGGGAGACTCGCTGGACACTTTTCCTGTGTGGGAGCCGGGCAATGCGCGGTCTTTGGTCTATCAGACCTGCGGCATTGCCCGTCATGCGCATACCCATGAGTGGGCTGGGCTGGGACCGGCGACGCTGCACCGTTTGAATCTGGACTCCGGAGACATGGAAACGGTGGCGGAGGACGGGCGGTATGACTACCTCTGCCCCTCGTTCTCACCCGAGGGAACGCTTTATTACCTGCGCAGGCCGTATGAGCCCTTTCATACGCCGTCGTTTTGGAACATTTTGAAAGACATCGTTCTGTTTCCCTTCCGCTTGGTGAGGGCGATTTTCGGCTTTTTGAATGTGTTCTCGATGTTGTTTTCGGGCAAGCCGCTGCAAACAGCGGGCAGGCCTCCGCAGCCGCAGGCGGCTGACCCCAAGGCGGTGTTTCTGCATGGTCGCTGGGTGAACATGGAGAAGGCCATGAAGAATGCCGCGCAGAATGAGCTGAGTCATTTTGTGCCGCGCAACTGGCAACTGATGCGGCATGTGCCCGATGGTGAGGCCCAAGTCGTCTGCGAAGGCGTCATGGCCTATGCGGTGGGTGCGAATGAAACGGTTTATTTTTCCAACGGCTCAGGCGTTTTTGTGCAGAAGGACGGAAGCTCCAAACCTGAAAAGGTGAGTGATCGGAAACTGGTGACGTCGATTTTTGTGATGTGACCTGGGCGGTTGTGGTGAAATGCGCCTGACATCCATCGAACCCAGCCCCCGACTTTTGACATTCCGAGGACGGCGCACCTTTTTGAGCGCCCGCGACGTCGCAGACCCTAAACTTCGGCCCCGATACAGCGGGCCCTACCAGCCGTGGTGCCCGTGGCGCGCACGCAGAGCCGTTTTTAGTTGTGTGTGGTATTATTTGAAGTGGCGCAGGCGCAGGCTGTTTAAGATCACTGACACGCTGCTCAGGGACATCGCCACGCTGGCGATCATGGGATTGAGCAGCCAGCCGGTGAAGGGGTAGAGAATGCCGGCGGCGAGAGGGATGCCGAGGCCGTTGTATAAAAACGCGAACAGCAGATTCTGCCGGATGATCTTCATCGTGGCGTGGCTGAGGGCGAAGGCCTGATGGAGGGCGTTGAGGTCTCCTTTCACGAGGGTGACGGCGGCGCTTTGAATGGCGACTTCGGTGCCGGAGCCCATGGCAATGCCGACATCGGCCGCAGCAAGGGCTGGAGCGTCATTGATGCCGTCTCCGGCGAAGGCAACGTGGCGGTCTTTGCCGCGTGCCTGATAGACGTGGAGCAGTTTTTCCTTGGGCGAGACTTCGGCGGCGACTTCATCGATGCTGAGGTCCTTGGCGACGCGCTGGGCGGTGGCGAGCGCGTCTCCGGTGATCATCTGCAGTTTCAAGCCGACGGCATGCAGGGCCGCGATGGCTGCCGGGGCGGACTCTTTGATTTTGTCTTTGATGGCGATGAGACCGAGGGGCTTCTCGTTGAGGACCACGACGACGACGGTGCAGCCTTCCTCCTGCATTTTGACGGATTGAGCGTGGCATTCGGCGCTGATGAAGACGCCGTTCTTTTTCAGGAAGGCCTCGTGGCCGATGAAGACTTCGCTTTCACCGACATTTCCCAGCACACCGCCGCCGGCGATGGACTGAAAATCGGTGACGGCGGCGATGGGGATGCTGCGCTCTTTGGCGGCATTGACGATGGCGGTGGCGAGGGGATGCTCGCTCATGGATTCGACGGCGGCGGCGCAGGCGAGGAGATCGCGGGCGGAAAGGCCGGGCAGCGGGAAGACTTCGGTGACGGAGGGTTTGCCTTCGGTGAGGGTGCCGGTTTTATCGAGCATGACGATGTCGATCTCATGCAGGCGTTCGAGGGTTTCCGCGTTTTTGATGAGGACGCCGAGCTGGGCACCGCGACCGAGGCCGACGGTGACGGCCATGGGGGTGGCGAGACCGAGGGCGCAGGGGCAGGCGATGATGAGGACCGCGACGGCATTGACGACGGCAAAGGCGAAGGAGGGCTGAGGGCCGAACTGCCACCAGAGCAGGAAGGTGAGGACGGCGATGCCGACGACGGCAGGCACGAACCAGGAGGAGACACGATCTGCCAGACGCTGGACCGGCGCGCGGCTGGCCTGGGCCTTGGCGGTCATTTCCACGATCTGGCTGAGCATGGTATTGGCGCCGACGCGTTCGGCACGCATGAGGAAGGTGCCGCTGCCATTCACGGTGCCGCCGGTGACGGATGCGCCGGCTTCCTTTTTCTGCGGCATGGATTCGCCGGTGAGCATGGACTCGTCGACGGTGGAGCTGCCTTCGGTGAGGACGCCATCGACGGGGATGCGCGAGCCGGGTTTGAGGCGGAGGATGTCGTTGATTTGAATTTCATCGACGGGGGTTTCGATTTCCTCGCCATCGCGAATGAGCAGCGCGGTTTTGGGCGCGAGATTCATCAAGGCGCGAATGGCGGAGCCGGTGGCGCTGCGGGCGCGGAGTTCGAGGAGCTGGCCGAGGAGCACGAGGACGGTGATGACGGCGGCGCTTTCAAAGTAGAGCACCATGCCGCCGTGGGTGGCGGCATGCGGAAGCAGGTTCGGAAACGCCAGGGCAACAGTGCTGTAAAGCCATGCGGCGAGCACGCCGAGGCCGATGAGCGTGAACATGTTGAAGCGCAGGGAGCGCAGGGAATTCGCGAAACGCAGCATCAACGGCCAGCCGACCCAGAAGACGACGGGAGTGGCCCAGACGAACTGCATCCAGCCGGAGGCTTCGTGGGGGATGTCGCGGATGAGGGGGAGATCCATGCCCATGGAGAGCAGGACGACGGGGGCGGTCATGGCGGCGCTCCAGCGCACGCGGGACCAGAGGTCTGTCACTTCATCGTCACCGCCGTCGCCGCAGCATTCGGGCTCGTTGCGATGGGCGAGGGGATTTTTTTCCAAGGCCATGCCGCACATCGGGCAGGCGCCGGGTTTGTCCGAGCGGACGCCTTCGCACATGGGGCAGATGTAGAGCGCAGGTGGCAGGCTTTCCTTCACAGCGGCGGCTGGCTGCGCCTCGTGGGAGGTGCAGTGCGGGCAGGGTGTCGGGACATTGGGAGACATTGCGGCGGCAAGGTAGCCGCACAAACAACGCCATCACCAGCCGATTTTTGGCGAAAGGTGTGCGATGGCCGGGCAACGAGGGCTGGGTGGTGGTCCTGTTGAGGACTGTGGGCCGCCCCTCACCCCACCCTCTCCCCGAAGGACATTTTGGAGCAGCGTTATGTCAGGGGCGGAGAGAGGGAGCCGCTGTTTGGCGGTGCTGGAATTCTTCGTCCTAGCGCTGTCTTTCGGCCCTGCGCCTCGCATCGCTCCGAGTGCTTTATTACCGCAGCGCCCTTTTGCATCGCACGGGGGATCGTGCTGGCGATGGCTGCAAGGACGGCGCACCTTTTTGGATCGCCTGCGGGTGGCACAGACCCGAAAAGTGGGACGCGCACAACGCGTCCCTACCAGCCTTGGAGCAGCGCGGCAGGTGGGAGCATTTGGGGAATCAGTTTCGCAAACCCTCTAGCTCTACCTTGTTAAGGGTTTGGGGAGAGGCGGAGCGATCCTTGTTCCACAGGAACAAGGCTACTTTGCTGCGCTGAGGCGTCAGCCGAAAGCGGCCTGCCTGACGATCAAGCCTACCAATGTAGAACTGGCAGCGAAGGAGCTTGGGGCGAGGCCACGCTGTGGTGGACGGGCTTTCAATACGCGACTGCGTGAGGACGTACGAACGCGCTGGTTGTCGGATGGTTTGGCGAAGAGGCGATGGAGCAGGGGACTGACTTGGACGCCAAACACATCCAACCTACGGTCGGAGTGCTGTGCATCAGCCTTTGGTGATGCATTCGTCGAGATTGAGGATGACTCCATCCCCGGTCGATTTTTGACGAAAGGTGTGCCTGGAAGGGGTTTGTGGGTGAAGGAGTCTGGGCTGCGAGCTGCATGCGAGGGGTGAAGCCGCGCTGTGGTGGGCGGACTTTCAATACTCGACTGCGATGAGGACTTGCGAACGCGCTGGTGGTCGGATGGTTTGGCGAAGTGACGATGGAGCACGGGAATGACCTGGACGCCAAACACATCCAACCTACGGCCGGAGTGCTGTGCATCAGCCTTTGGTGATGCATTCGTCGAGATTGAGGATGGCGCTGGCGACGGCGAACCAGGCGGCGAATTCGGCGGGAGGGAGATTGGGGGGAAGCTGCAAGCCGGTGCTGAGTTTCTGGGTGGCTTGGGGGTCGGTTTTGGCGGATTCGAACTGGGTTTCCCAGAGGGTTTTGAGGATGGTGAGTTCCTGGGGTTTGGGTGCGCGCGCGAGGGCGAGGCGGAAGGCGTGCTGGAGGCGGGAGTCGAGGTCGGTGCTGGGGGATTCGGCGACGATGCGTTTGGCGAAGGCCTGGGTGGCTTCGACGTAAACGGGATCGTTGAGCAGGGTGAGGGCCTGCAGCGGGGTGTTGCTGCGGGAGCGGCGGACAACGCAGGCCATGCGCGCGCTGGCGTCGAAATTCATGAAGCTGGGATAGGGCGAGCCGCGCTTGAGGACGACGTAGAGGCCGCGGCGGTACTGCTCGGCTCCGGGGCTGACGACGTAGTTGTACTGCTGGCCGCCGACTTTCTTCCAGAGGCCGTCTGGCTGCGGCGGGCGAATGGGGGCGCCGCCTTGTTTGAGATTGAGGAGGCCGGCGATGGCGAGGGCGTTGTCGCGGATGGCTTCGGCATCGAGGCGGAAACGGGGAGCGTGCCAGAGGAGGGAGTTGGAGGGATCGACGGAGGCGGAATTTATGATTTTTGATTTATGATTTATGATTTCCGGAGAGGGAGGCTGAGTTGCCAAAGCGTGGATGGAGCTGCTTTGCTGGTAGGTGGCGCTGAGGACGATTTTTTTGAGGAGGTGCTTCATGTCCCAGCCGCTTTCGATGAACTCGGTGGCGAGCCAGTCGAGGAGTTCGGGATGGGTTGGGGGTGCGCCTTTGATGCCGAAGTCTTCGAGGGTGGAGACGATGCCGGTGCCGAA
Source organism: Verrucomicrobiota bacterium (assembly GCA_017301975.1). Lineage (GTDB taxonomy): Bacteria > Verrucomicrobiota > Verrucomicrobiia > Verrucomicrobiales > Verrucomicrobiaceae > Prosthecobacter. The sequence continues at coordinate 127,961 of JAFLEI010000019.1, read as the reverse complement.
GAGCTCGGCCCACCAGCGGTTGACGGTGACGCGGGCGACGAGGGGATTGTCAGGACTGACGAGCCATTTGGCGAGGGTGATGCGATTGGGCGGGCCTTTGAGCTGAGTATTGAAAATGGCGGGAACAGAGGCGGTGACGGGGTCGGCGGGATCGGTGTAAACACCGCGTTTGAAGATGCTGCTCATGCGCGGCTGAGGGAGTTCGCGCATGATTTCCGTGGTGGGTGCGGCGGCGGCAGTGATCTGTTTTTGCAGTGCGATCTTTTGTTTTTCGAGCCTGGCGAGTTCGGGGTCTTTGGACAGCGGTGCGGGTGCGGCTTTGCCTTTGCGGCCTTTGGCGACGACGGGCGCGGGTTCCTCGACTTCGGGAAGGCAGGCAACGACGCTGCCTTTGATGCTGGAGATGCGCAGGCAGCCGATAACTAGGCCGTTGCCGAAATTTTGCGCCATGTGAATGCTGAGCTTTGTGCCGGGAGTGATGGACATGGGCTGCTGGAGCTCAAAGGCCGCCCAGTGCGGTTCGTGGAAGCGCTGGCCGATGGCCCAGGCAGATTTGCCGGTCTTGGTGACGAGGCTGGTGACTTCATAACCTTTCTGCGAGTAGTCGGCGTAGGCGGTCTTGAAGGTCAGCGGCTGTGTTTTGCCATCGGGCGTGGTGAGGGTGCAGTCGAAGGAATGGAGGACGAAGTTGGGACGGTTGACCCCTCCCCTGCCCGGCCCATCGCCAGGGATGGAGGCGTGGGTGAGGGTTTCGAGCATGAGGCCGCTGAGCTCGCCGGCAGCGAGATCGGCTTCGAAGGTGTAGGTGTCTTTGTCAGGGGCGGAGCCGGTGAGGAGGACGCTGCCATCGGGCTGGATTTCGGACTCGGCATCGCTCTCGGTGATGAAGGTGGTGGGCCGGAGGGCGGTGACGGCGTTTGACGTTTCGACTTTGCCTGCGGGCGATGCGGCAGGAGCACCGGCGGTGGCGAGCTGCTTTTGGCGGGCAGCGAGCTGTGCATCGAGCGTCTTCATCTGCGCGGCGAGCTGGGCGCGTTCGGCATCACCGCCGGGATCGGTGATTTTAAACGGCGAGCCTTTGAACTGAATGGAACCGGGCACCGTGGGATTGGTGCGATCGGCTTCTTTCTCGGTATTGTTGTAGTAGGCGAGGAGTGAGTAGTAGTCGCGCTGGGTGATGGGATCGTATTTGTGGTTGTGGCACTGGGCGCATTCGAGGGTGGTGCCTAGCCAGACGGCGCCGGTGGTGTTGACGCGGTCGATGACCTGATTGATGCGGCTTTCTTCGGGCTCGGTGCCGGCTTCGACGTTGGTGGGGGTGCAGCGGTGAAAGCCGGTGGCGATGATTTGATCTGGCGTGGCGTTGGGGAGGAGATCGCCGGCGATTTGTTCGAGGGTGAACTGATCGAAGGACATGTTGGCATTGAGCGCGTTGACGACCCAGTCGCGCCAGGCCCAGACTTCGCGGAGGTCATCGCGCTGGAAGCCGTGGGAATCTGCATAGCGGGCGAGATCGAGCCAGGGGCGGGCCCAGCGGACGCCGAAATGCTGGGAGGCGAGGAGGCGGTCTACTAGATGCTCGATGCTGGAGGCTGGATGCTGGATGTACTCCTGAGTGAAGGTGGCGACTTCGGCGGGGGTGGGTGGGAGGCCGGTGAGGTCGAGGGAGAGGCGGCGGATGAGGATTTCGGGGGAGGCGGAGGGAGAGGGGGCGAGGTTGCTGGCTTCGAGCTTGGCGAGGATGAAGCGGTCGATTTCGTTTTTGGGCCAGGAGGGGTTTTTGACGGTGGGGAGCGGTGGACGTTGCGGGGGTGTGTAGCTCCAGTGTTTGAGGGTTTCGAGTTTAGCGGGCCATTGAGCGCCGGCGGTGATCCAGGCGCGGAGGTGGTCGATCTCTGCGGGGGTGAGGCGGTCGCCGCGCTTGGGCATGGCGTCTTTGTCTTCCTTGGGCAAGGCGACGCGGCGGAGGAGGTCGGGGCCGAGTTTGAGGTGCTGGGGAGAGGCGGTGTCGAGGCGGAGATCGGCTTTGTGCTTTTCGGGGCCGTGGCATTCGAAGCAGGCGCGCTGGAGGACGGGGTAGACGTCGCGGGAGAAGTCTGTGGGTGCGGCGTGAAGGGTGGCTGTGGTGAGCAGCGTGATGACGGCGAAGCGGAGCATGCGGGTGTATGAACGAAAGAGGGCGGGCGGACTTTCGGGCTTGATGGAATGCGGATGGCAGGAGGAGAAGAGAATGGCGGAGCGCCGTGCGGGGGCGGAGTGCTGCGGGTTCGGAGACCCGCGCTCCATCCGGATGGGCTGCTGCGCAGCCGCGAAGCGAACGCCGAACTGGGTACTCTAAAGCAGGCGGGCGTGTTGGGGAGGGCGAACGAAACCGCACTCGGAGAGTGCGGACCACTTCACGCTGGGTTTGCGGTGATTGTGCGAGAAAAGCGGTGCGGAGAGCTTCGAGGTGGCTTGGAGCGAGGGGTGTTTGCCGTGTGCATTGAGACGAGTGCGGCACGGAGAATTGCCTTCAGCGCGCTTTACTAGATGCGAACCGCTTCAGGCAGTAAGGGTTGGAATGGCGCGGGGGGAGTGGGAGTGGCGGAGCGCCGCACAGAGGACTGTGCGGACCACTTTGCTGACGCCTTTTGCGATGCCCTTTGGCCAGCCTCTATCTTGGGCATTAAACAGCCCCAAGCACAGATTGAGCTCTCAGAGAAGCCTGCGGGCGTTGCGGAGGCCGTCGGCGGTGATGACGGCTTGATTGCGGGCGGCGACCATGAAGTCGAGGTAATTTTGCCACTGCATGGGGCGCAGGGAGGCGAGGCCCATGGCGCGGCGGCTGTAGCCGTAGTCGGCGATCTCCCAGCCGAAATCGGAGTGGCGATTGCGGTAGTCGGCGCGGTGAATCCAGGCACCGAATTCGTCTTTGCGCCAGACTTCGGGATCGTTGCCGGGGATGACCTGCGCGAGACTCCAGGCGCTGCGGACGACTTCAAGGTCGTAGCCTTCGGTGGTGTGGCTGGAGAGGGGTTCGGACATGGATGCGCGTCGCGGGCTTACTTCAATTCGATGTTGTCGATGAGGCGGGTGGTGCCGAAGAAGACGGCGACGGCGATGACGACGAGCTCGGTGGTGGCGGAGACGGGCTGGAGGGTAGCGGCATCTGCGACGGCGATGTAGTCGATGCGGCTTGCCGGGGCCTTTTCCTGGATCATCTGGGTGATGAGACGGCGCAGGACATCGGGGTCATGCGCGCCGTTTTTCCAGGCATCCCGGGCGGCGAGGAGGGCGGTGCGGATTGCGGGGGCCTCGGTGCGTTCTTCGGGGGTGAGGTAGCGATTGCGGCTGCTCATGGCGAGGCCGTCGGATTCGCGCACGGTCTCGACGCCATGAAGGACGACGTTGAAATCGAGATCGCGAACGAGACGGCGGATGATGGCGAACTGCTGGTAGTCCTTTTTGCCAAAGACGGCGTCGTCACACTGAACGAGATTGAAGAGCTTTGCGACGATGGTGCAGACGCCTTCGAAGTGGCCGGGGCGGCTGGCACCGCAAAGGAGCTGAGAGAGGCTGGTCTCGTAAAGGGCGATGCTGCGATCGGGGGGGTAGAGCTCCTCAGCCTTTGGCGCGAAGATCATGTCCGCGCCGTTGTCACGGCAGAGGCTGAGGTCCTCAATGAGGGTGCGGGGGTATTTGGAAAAATCTTCGCCGGGGCCGAACTGGAGAGGATTGACGAAGATGCTGACGGCGACATTGCCGTTCTGGCCAGCGATCTCGCGCGCGGTGCGGATGAGAGCGGCGTGGCCATCGTGCAAGGCGCCCATGGTGGGCACGAAGACGCAGCGGGCACCTTTGTTGATGGTGCTCCAGGAACGAAGCTGGCGGATGTTGTTGATGACGTTCATGATTTTAAGTCCCTGGATTCAAATACGGCGTAGCCCAGAGTGAAGAGTGTCACGTTTACAGCGAAGATGACGGCGTAGCCACGCCAGATGAGGGGCCAGTCGATGTTTTCAGCGAGAATGCGCCCCCAAACGGCCATGTGCTTGGTGACGAGCAGATGCTGATAGTTGTCCATAAAGCCGCTGTTTCGCATGATGAAGTCCACCAGGATGTAGGTAAGGGCCCCGATAGTGGCGGCAGCGGGCTTGATGCGGAAGCAGGAGAGGAAAAACGCGATGCTGCTGACCGCCGTCATGCTGAGGCCGAGGTAGAGAGAACTCAGAGCGTAGCGCTGCAGGCCCGGGCCCCAGTCATAGAATGCGACGACGGAGACCTCCGGCACGATGGCGAAATAACCGCCACCCCAGCCGCGGAGGATGAGGCCGAGGAGGAATGACGTCCAAGCGAAGAACTGCACGAGAAAGAAGGCGTAGCCGCTGCAGGTGAGGTATTTCAGCAGCAGCAGGCGGAAGCGGCTGACGGGGCGTGCGAGCAGCAGGCGCATGTGGCCATCCTCCCCTTCCTTGGCGACGATATCGCCGGCAACGAGTGTGAGGAACAAGGCGCCGAGCAGGAAGATGGCGAAGCCCATGATGGTGCTGGCCACGGTGAGGGCGGAGAAGTAATACTCAAAGCTCTGGCCTGAGCCGACGATGGCTTTCTGGATGGGCCCCATGCCGAATTTTTTGATGAGCAGCAGAATGAGGATTTCGAGCGCGATGAAGGCGCCGAAGCCGATGTAGGTGCGGCGACGGGCGAAGAGCTTGAGGAGCTCGCCATACCACTGCTGGAGGAAGAGCGTCATGATTTGGAGGAGAGGCCCATGTAGAGGTCTTCGAGGGTGCGGCGGTGGGGCTGCCAGGCATTGACCTGCACTCTGCCGTTTACGAGCGCGGTGACGAGTTCGTGGGGCTCCATGTGGAGGGGGACTTCGACGATGCCGTGTTTGTCCATGGTGGCGCCGCTGCGGTCGAGCACTTCACGGGCGAGGCCGATGTCGCTGGTTTCAAGCTGGAACATGCGGCGGGATTTTTCCTGCTGCGGCACAGGTCCTTCGAAGACTTTTCTGCCGTCCTTGAGGATGACGCAGCGGTCGCACATCTGCTCGACCTCGCCGAGGAGGTGGGAATTGAGCATGATGGTCATGCCGTGGTGCTTGCGGAGGTGAAGTATGAGCTCGCGAAACTCGCGGATGCCTTCGGGATCGAGGCCGTCGGTGGGTTCGTCGAGGAGAAGGATTTTGGGCTGTGGGAGGAGGGCCTGGGCGAGGGCGAGGCGCTGGCGCATGCCGTGGCTGTAGGTGGCGGTTTTCTGCTGGATGGCGCGGCCGAGATTGACCATCTGCACGACGCGTTTCACCTCGGCCTCATCCCACCAGCCGGAGAGGGAGCAGAGGACGCGGAGGTTTTGCCAGCCGCTGAGGTAATCGTAAAACATGGCGGCTTCGTAGATGGCGCCGATCTGCTGGAGGGCTTCGCCGCGATTTTGCTGCACGCTGCGGCCGCCGATGCGGACCTCGCCAATGTCCGGGCGCACCATGCCGAGGGTGATGCCCATGATGGTGCTCTTGCCGGCACCATTGTGACCGAGGAGGCCGAGGATCTCGCCTTCGCGGACTTCGAAGCCGACGTCATCCAAAGCGAGGCGGCCGGTGGGCCAGCGCTTGGTGAGGTGTCTTACTTCGAGGAGTGCCATGGGGTGCGATAGTGGCGAGATGCGGATGCGGATGCGAGTTTTTATCGTGGATTCCGAAGCGGAATTGCAGGTTGGGGGTGGCACATCCCAGCGCCAGAACGACGCGCGCACACATGGGGGCTGGCGCTGCGCGGTGCCTACCGTTTCCTGCTCGGCCAGTAAAATACTGGCGCTCCCAGCACAGAGCGCCTTCGGCGGAGAAGAAGTCGCCAAATTCGCATTTACACCGTGGCTGGCCGACTGCATTACTCCGGCCTGTCCACGCCCCCTTTTTTTGTCATGCAGTTTTATTTTCCCACGACCCTCAATCTCGGCCAAGAACACAGCGAAGGCTTTCACCAGGAACTGCTACGCGGGCTGACGCACAAGCTGAACAACCTGCTGGCGGTGATCCAGGGCTTCAGCAGCCTGATTTTGATGACGGACGACCTGGACCCGGGCGTGAGCGAAAACATGCAGCACATCCGCGAGGCGTCTCTGGGTGTGACGAATCTGAGCGAGCGGATCCGCTCCGCCGGCGGCTGCGCGAAGATCACGCCGCAGTCGCTGGGGCTGAATGAATACCTGCCCGTCATCGAAGGCGCGGTGATGGAGCCGTTTCAGAAGGAGGGCGTGCAGCTCGAAGCGGATGTGCAGGCGGGACTGCCGCCGATCCTGGTGGATCCGACGAAGTTTAAGGACATTTTGACGGAGCTGCTGAAGAACGCCGCTGAAGCCGCTGCCAAGGGTGGTGGCCGCTGTGCGCTGAAGATTTGCGGTCCGGGCACAATCACGCCGGCTGAACAGCGCCGGGTGGACATTCTGGTGAGCAACACCGGATCTCAGATCGCGCCGGAGAAGATTCAGGAGGTTTTTCGTCCGTTTCATGGCTCCAAGAACAGCAATCACCTCGGCCTGGGGCTGACGATTGCGGCGATGCTGAGTCATCAAATGAACATCCAGCTGGGTGTGGCGTCGGAGAACAACACGACCACATTTTGGCTGAGCTGCCCGATGGTGTAAGGCCACCGGATGAATGATTTCTGAGTTTTGACGTTTAATTCGATCCAACGAAGGCCCGGCCTGCGTTGTCAAAATTGAACATCACCCTTTGGAGGTCTTTCATGAAACGATCTGTTCTGTTTACCGCGCTGCTGCTGAGCGTGCTGCCGCTGAGCGCCGCCCCGAAGAACTACGGCACCATCACGACGCGTGACGGCAAGGCCTACTACGAGTGCCAGGTGATGCACATCTACCCGGACGGGGTGACGTTTGCGCACCGGGATGGGGCATCCAAAATTCCCTTTGTAGAACTGCCTGAGAATCTGCGCAGTGAATTCCGGTATGATCCGAAGGCGGAGGCAGAGTATCAAAAACAGCAGGCCGCGCTGCGCAAAGCGGAGCAGGAGAGGCAGAAGCAGCAGGAAATTGCGATGCAGGAACGGCTTCTGGAGGCGAAAATGGCGGAGGCCAGCTATCTGGCGAGCGCGAGTCAACTGGCGGCGACTGCTCCTGCGGGAGGCGGTTCCAGCCCGTCGTGGGTGGGGACGCCGATCACCGGGCCGGCCGTGGGTGGTCGGGGATACAGCGGCGGGAGCTATTCGAGCTTTGGGTACCCTTATGGGTATTCGGGAAGCGGTTATTACACCGGGGGATATTATCCAAGCGGCGGCTATGGCTACCCGTATGGCGGGTATTCGTATGGGAGCTACCCCTATTACGGAGGCTACTCGTACGGAGGCTACTCGTACGGCGGCTATCCGTACAGCGGAGGTTATTACGGAGGGGGCTACCGCCCGGCGGTGAGCGGCCAGTGGAATCTGGGGCACGGCATCCACATTGGGGTCGGCTTGGGCTCGTTTGGATTTGGTGGCATGCACCATCACCACCACTGAAGCGGGATGCTTCGTGTGTACGAAGCATTAAAAGCTGGCAAAAGTGGGATTATGGAGTCAAATCCACAACTATTATGAAAACGTTCTCACTTCTGATTGTCACGATTCAATGGGGACTCATGGTTGCGGCGACTGCCTATGAACCGACCACGATCGAAACGGCTCAAGGGAAGATCTACCAGCAGTGCAAGATCATGAAGCGCGATCCAGATGGGGTCGCGTTTTCACACAGCAAGGGCGTGGCGAAAGTGCTGTTTGCGGATCTGGCTGAACCGATGCGCAATGCTCTGGGCTACGACGCGGTGAAAGCGGATGCCTATGAGAAGGAGCATGCCGAGGCACGGAGAGCCGCGGAGCAGGCCCGACGCGAGCGCGAAACGAAGATGGCGGAGGCCATGATCGCCGCGCAGGCCAAGTATGCGGCGCAGCAGCCGGTGGTTTATGTCCAGCAGCCGAATGGCGGCTACATGCTCAGCCTGGCGCCCGTGCTGGGTCTGGGACAGATCGGGACGAATTATGGCTATGGTTATGGGCCAGGACGTCACGGGCATGGGATGTACCAGAATCGCGGCTGGAGCCCCACGGTCAGCTCGATCGGGGCAGGCAGCGGTGGCGTGTATGTGCCGCAGGGGCATGGACTTAACTTCTACGGTTTCCCCGACGTGAGCTGGAGCCCGACACTGGGGTACACGAATCTGAACAACCAGATGCCGGTGATCTTCGGGCCGCTCGGACAATCGAGCACGAGTACGGGCGTGGTGCCGGGCGTGGGGATTCCTGGCAGCACCACGGTGTCAACGCACCATCATTGATCGAGGGAAGCGTTCCGTTTTTTGAACAGAGGGGGCGTGGAGAGAGGGAGGAGCTCTTTCTCAGCATTTGCGGATTCGTTCTACGTTATTAAGCGTCTGGGGAGAGGCGGAGCGTTCCTTGTTCCACAGGAACAAGGCTACTTTGCTGCGCTGAGCCGTCGGCCGAAAGCGGCGTGCTGACGATCAAGCTAACGAGCAGCTCGCCAGACTCGTTGCTGGGAAGGCGGGGCTGAGGTGCCTGATCCGTACTGAGGGCGGTCCTAGAAACCTTCGCCGGCTATCGTGGTGTAGAAGGCTGCGAGGACGGTGTACCTTTTTGGGTGGCTTGCGAGTGTTGCAGACCCGAAAAGTGGGACGTGCGCAGCGCGTCTCTACCAGCGCTGGAACAGGGCGGTTGGAAAATCAGTTTTGCCAACGCTGTGACGGATTTCTTGGGTCCGTGGAGTGCGGGGTGTTCCGGAGGGAGCTGAAGATCCCGAGTACTTTCTTGAAATGAAAAAAGGCGGATCTGCTGCCAGATCCGCCTGAGGGGAAAATTGGGTGGGCTGATTAGATCAGGCCGGCCTTTTTCAGGGTGACGAAGGCGCCGTTTTTGTCGAGCGTCTTGAGGGCGCGGGCGCTGAGCTTGACTTCGATAAACTTGTTGAGCTCAGGAACGAAGATGCGCTTCTTGCGAAGGTTCGGCAGGATGACGCGCTTCACACGCTTGGTGATGTGACGACCGATACCGCCTTCTTTCTTGGCTTTACCGCTGCGATGGATGTGGTGGCCGCGAGTAACGCCGACGCCGGTGATTTGACAGATGGTAGCCATGATGAGTTCTGGGGAAAAATTGGGGCGCGATACTAGCCGAGGACAGAGAGGCGTCAACCAAAAGTCTGCCTTTCCGGCTTTCACCGACCCGGACGGCCCACCATGAGGCTGGTTGTCTGGGGGTTCATGAGGTAGCCGATGCCGAAATTCAGGGGCTTCACGGGGTAGCGGCCGGAGGAGTAGGCGGCGACCAAGTCGGGCTGCTGACAGCCTGAGAAGATTTCCAGCGTGCCGTGATAGTTGCCGTAGAGCCAGAGATTCCAGCCGTAGCGGGCGAAATCACGATAGGGAACGCCGGAGGGATCCTGGACGATGGCGCTGCTGTGGCGCAGGAGGTAGTCGCGGATGTTGGAGAAGCCGCTTTCGTGCATGAGATAGGAAGCGCTTTTCAAGAAAGCGGGAACACGACCGAGGCGCGAAACGAAGGTGAGGAAGGGGCCGCCCGCGCTGACGCCGCCATTGGAGAGGTCCTGGCGGAAGTAAAAGACCCGTTTGGAGGAACCCAAGCCGCTGCGGCAGCGGATCATGAGGCCAGTGTTTCCGGAGGAACCGGAGAGGGTGACATTGCCCGCACCATCGAGACGCACGGTATCGACAGACTCCACGGTGTGGCCGGTCCGGGCCATGAAGGCCATGAGCAGGGGCAGCACGCCGCGAAAGCGCGTGGCCTGCAGATTGCTGCGCATCTCCGTGGTGATGAAGTAGCCGTTCTGCATGATGTTGGCGACGGCGTTGTGAAGGCCGGTGAGGCCGGCGTCGATCTCGGCCTGGGAAAGATCGCTGAGGCGAGGCAAAGGCTCTGCGGGTTCGAGGCCGCAGAGGACATAGGTCTCAGCGGAGGGAAAGAGGGCGCTGGCAAACAGAAAGTCCGGCCCGCTGAAGGGGTAGAACATGGCGTTGGCGCTTTTGATGTCTGCGATTTCTTCACTGGCCCAAGCCTGCAGGGGGCCGCGGCGGTGGTTCTGGTGGGAGGCCCAGAGGCTTTCCATGCGCTGTTTGTGGGCGGTGACGGCTGCGGTCTGGCTGTAAGAGGAGTCCATCCCGGCAAACAGGCGGGCGATGTCATTGATGGAGCCCGCGTGCGTGGGCACATTCATGGAGGCGGCACCGTTGTAGAGCGGTGCATTGCTGGCGCTCTCCGCACGCTTCACGCTGCCGCCGCCGACGGCATCCAGAACGCCATTCCATTGACTGACCTTGGTGGCGGCGGAGTAATTTTTAAAAGCCTCGTCAGGCAGGGCACAGGAGGACAGCAGCAGAAGGGCTGACATCCCACCTAGCAACCGGCAGCGAAGGGAGACATTCTCGTTTCGTGGGGCCATCATAGACCCACGAACGTACGCGACCCAATACGCCTCCCCAAGTAAGGGTTTAGTGAACTTTCAGGCTTTATTTACGCGATTTTTATTGGTTATGGATATTCAGCGCCACTGTTTTGAGACGCTGAATATTCAAGCCTTGCCTGCACGGTGTCTCGTACCAAGCGAAATTGAAAAATGAGTTCGGAAGAATAGAACTCGGGAAGTACAATTGTCGTGGTTTTCGAAGGCGGGGCGTCCATGGATGAGGGCGGGCCTGTGGATTGCTCGCCGCACAGGTGCGCAGCGGGACACGTTGCAGACGCTGCTGGCAGGTGGCGTGGTGCGGCGGAGCACTAGCTTTGCTTCCCGGATTTGGATGCCTGCCTTACCCAGGGTAGCCTCGCCAAAGCTCGGCAACCCCGGGCTATAATCCGGAAGGCCGTTGGCCTTCAAGAAAGGGCATCCGTCTATGGCACGAAGCGCCATAGACATGCTCAGACAGAAAGAGCCTTATTCGGCCGAGAGACAGACCTGTTCTCGATCAGGTGAACGACGCAGCACTCAGGCCGTAGGGTTGGGGTGTGTTTGACGTCGAAGGCACACCCATGCTCCACCTTCTCATTCGCCAGACCGCCCGACCTCGAGGGTGTGGCGTACGCAATGGGAGCCTGCCACACGCCGATGGACCGGCGGGCTGTCGCCACGCCCATCCTACGATGAAGGGCGCGGCGTTCAGGACGTAGCTTGGGTGTGTTTGACGTCGAAGGCACACCCATGCTCCACCTCCTCATTCGCCAGACCGCCCGACCTCGAGGGTTTGCGGACGCCATGGAGCTTGCCACACGCTGATGGACGGGCGGGCTTACGCCACACCCATCCTACGGCAAGGCCTGTTTTCAACAGATCGGGGCTTACTTCGGCTGATGCATGCCGATGCAGTGGAATGCGCCACCTTCGGTGACGAGATCCTTGGCCATCATGGAGATGATTTCGCGGCCTGGGAAACATTCGGAGATCTTGTCTTCGGCGGCGGCGTCCTTCTTTTTGTGACCAAAAAGCGGGACGAGCACGGCGTTGTTCATGATCATGAAGTTGGCGTAGCTGGCCGGCAGACGGCTGAGGCGCCAGTCCTTCATTTCGATGGCCTGGGGCATTTCGATTTCGATGATCTCAAGCTTGCCGCCATCGGGAGCTTTGACGTCATCGAGGCGCTCGCGGATTTCCTTGAGGACCTTGTGGTTTGGATCGGAGTCACGAGGCTCGACCATGCAGATGACGGCGTCTTCACGGATGAAGCGGACGATGTCGTCGATGTGGCCGTCGGTGTCGTCTCCTTCGATGCCTTTCTTGAACCAGACGATGTCTTTGACACCGAGCATGGCTTTCAGTTCCTTCTCAACTTCGGCCTTGTTGCCGGGCTTGCCGCCGTGGCGGTTTGGATTGAGCAGAACGGCCTCGGTGGTGAGGAGGGTGCCTTTGCCGTTGGTTTCGATGGCTCCGCCTTCGAGGATCATCTTGGAGGTGAAACGCTCCATCTTGAGAGCCGCGGCCGCCTTCTCAGGGATGGCATTGTCGAGATCCCATGGCGGGAACTTGCCGCCCCAGGCGTTGAACTCCCAGTCGGTGATGGCGACCTGGCCGGTTTCATTGTGCTTGATGAAGATCGGGCCGTGGTCACGGCACCAGACGTCGTTGGTGGCGTTTTCGTAGAGATCCACCTGGCTGAGATCGCCCTCGTTGTCGGCGATGCTGAGGCGGATGTTCATGTGGCTGAGCATCGGGGCATTGATGCGCACGCGCTCGTAGCGGGAGATGACGCTGGCGATCTCGCCGAACTTGTCCTGCAGTTTGTGGTAAGTCTTGGGGCAGCTTTCCTTGTTGGAAGGCCAGGACAGCCAGATTGCCTCCTGCGGCTCGAATTCGGCGGGCAGACGGTAGTTTTGGGGATAGGAGGCTTTACTCATCGATATAGCGTTTGGTCAGGGGAGCGTAGGTGTCAATGCGGCGATCACGGAAAAAAGGCCAGATGCGGCGGAAATCTTCCACCGCAGAGAGGTCACACGGCACGATCAAAATCTCTTCATCGCTCACGGAGGCCTTTGCAACGATTTCTCCATACGGATTTGCAACAAAGCTCTGGCCCCAGAATTCGCTCTGCTGCTCGGTGCCGACGCGGTTGACGGCAGCGAGGTAGCAGCCGTTGGCCACGGCGTGGCCGCGCTGGACGGTCTCCCAGGCGCAGTGCTGGGCGGCACCGAGTGCGGCTTTTTCACTGGGGAGCCAGCCGATGGCGGTGGGGTAGAAGAGGATCTCCGCGCCCATGAGCGCGGTGAGGCGGGCGGCCTCCGGGTACCACTGGTCCCAGCAGATGAGGACGCCGATACGGCCAAATTTAGTGTCCCAGACGCGGTAGCCGAGGTCTCCGGGGGTGAAATAAAACTTCTCCTCGAAGCCGGGATCCTGGGGGATGTGCATCTTGCGGTATTTGCCGAGCACGGTGCCGTCGGCGTCGATGACGGCGGCGGTGTTATGGTAGAGGCCGGGGCCGCGTTTTTCGAAGAGGGGGACGATGATGACGACGCCGAGTTCTTTGGCGAGGGGGGCGAGCTTGTCGGTGGTGGGGCCGGGAACGGTCTCGGCGAGATTGAAGAGTTCCGTGTCCTGCGTGATGCAGAAGTAGGGGGTGTTGAAGAGCTCCTGCAGGCAGATGATCTGCGCGCCACGGGCTGCGGCATCGCGGATGAGCCGCTCATGCTGCTGCACGCTTTCTTCCTTGCTTGAGAATGCCCGGCTTTGCACCAGGCCGAGAGTCACCTTTGCCATAAGAGGGTGACGGTTCACTGGGTGGGGGTGGAATGCAAGGGGAGGTGTGGGGACAAAACGACGGGATGCTGGATGCTGGATGCTCGATGCTCGATGCTCGATGCTCGATGCTCGATGCTCGATGCTCGATGCTCGATGCTCGATGCTCGATGCTCGATGCTCGATGCTCGATGCTCGATGCTCGATGCTCGATGCTCGATCTCAGATACTGCGCTGGAGCTGCGAAGAGCGGGCGGGGCGGCGAGGAAAACGCTGCTGGAGAGCGCGGCGCGGGAAGAGAGTGCTGGCTTTGCTTCCCAGCAAGATGGCCTTAACCCAGGGTCGCCTCGCTGAGGCTCGGCTGACCCTGGGCTATATTACGCAGCCCCTTCAGGGCTGGTGCATGGCGGAGTGGTGGATGCGCAGCGGAGCGACGAGCCAACCGTGCTGGCATCGCTCCGCGATGCGAGGGAGTCATGGAATGGGGACGCGTAGAAACGAGGGGTGTCGCTCCGCTCAACCGCCTCGCTACAGGCTGGGATGGCTCTGCCATCCGTCGGAGGAAGGGGGAGGTCTGCTTTTCATTGCTCTATGAACGGCGAACGTTTTTTGGTGCCTGCGAATGTTGCAGACCCGAAATTTGGGACCCGCAGCAGCGGTTCCCTACCGGCGCTGCGATGACGTGATTATGCAAGAGCGTCGCCATGCGCTGGTGGACGGGCGGGCTGTCGCCACACCCGTCCTACGGTCGCGCTTCGCGCAGAAAAAAGCCCGGCAGTTTGGTGTCGGGCTTTTTTGTGAGAGCGGATTGAGATTATGCGCGGTCCACGGAGAACTTGCCGGCCCCGGTGAAGAGGAGGGTGACGTAGGCGAAGAGGTAGGCCAGGGCGAGCTCGCCGCTGTGCTCACCTGTAAGCGCCATCTTGTGGACCATGAAGAAGGCGGTGCTCATGGTGATGGCCAGCATGAGTGCTGCGAAGCGGGTGAAGAGGCCGAAGATGAGCAGGGCGGAGCAAACGACTTCTGCGAAGACGGCGAGGCCTGCGTTTACAGTGGAAGACATGCCGAAGAGCGCGGGGAATTTTTCCGCTGTGGCGGAGAAGTTCATGAGCTTGCCGCGGCCGTGGAGGAGGAGCATGGAGAGGCCGACGGAGAGGCGGAGGATGAGCAGGCCGGCATTGGAAGATTTTGGGAGGAAGGAGAGGTTCAGGAGTTTGAGCATGAGTGGGGGCGGGTGGAAAGTGTGTGAGGCGCTGGAGCATGGCGGCGCACAGGATGTGCCGACAAGTTGAAAGTTTGATGTGGGGATGCTGGGAAGTGATGGCTGATCGCTGAGCGGTGCTTGAAAACCTGACTGCTGACCGCATGGCGTGCTTCTGTTTCTTTGCGGAGGTGGGCGGGATGGCTGCGGTGGCTGCGGTGGCTGGAGTGCGAGATAGGGCGAGGATAGGGCCGGAGGCCTTCGCACGGGCGCGGGGAAGAGCGCTGGATGCTGGCGGAGTGCTGCGGAATGAATTCCGCGCTCCAAGGACGCTGGGCTTGTGGCGGCTTGAGGAGGAATTGAGGGTTGGAGGCTGTCGCAGGGACGAGTGCCGCTCAGACGTGTGGGCAGTTCTTAGCGAGCTCGACTGCCCAAAACCGCACACGGAGTGTGCGGACCACTTTGCTGGCGCCTTTGACGCACCCCTCGGCAGATGAACGTTATGGGTTCATCTGCTCCAGAGCCCGAACTACGGACTCGGAGATCACCCCAAGGCGGACATCATTTCTTTGAGCTTGGCGAGTTTTTCCTGCCAGTCGGTTTTGCGCTGCTGGTGCTCGTCGAGCACTTTTTGCGGGACCTTGGAGGTGAACTTTTCGTCGGCGAGCTTGGCGGTGACCTTTTCCAATTCGGATTCGACTTTGGCGACTTCTTTTCCGATGCGGGCGCGTTCGGCTTCGACGTCGATGAGGCCATCGAGGGGGAGGTAGAGAGTGCCGAGCGGGGTGAGGGCGCTGGGGGTGCCTTGAGTTGGGGAGAAGGCGGCATCGACATCGAGGGGCTCGGCATTGAGGAGGATGCGGAGGACTTCGATCTCGTGGGCGGGGAGCTCTTGATTTGGCTTGAGGACGAAGCGGACGCGCTTGTTGATGTTGAAGGTGCTCTTCAAGCCGCGGCCGAGATTGACGGCTTCGTATTTGTCGTTCGCGGTCTTTTCGTCTTCGGGGAGGATGCCGAAGTAGGCGAGTTCATCGGCATCGAGGGGCTTGGGCCACTTGGCGACCATGATGGTTTTGCCGCCCTGATCTGCGGGGAGGTCGGTGTTGAAGCCCATGCCGTGCCACAGCTCTTCGGTGATGAAGGGCATGAAGGGATGGAAGAGGCGCAGGGTGTTGCTGAGGACGAAGTCGATGACGGCCAAGGTGTTGGCTTTGCGTGCTTCATCGGTGCCTTGGAGGACGGCTTTGCTGGCCTCGATGTACCAGTCGCAGTACTCGCTCCAGAAGAAGCGGTAGAGGGTGGCGGTGGCGTCGCTGAAGCGGTAGTCTTCGAGGGCGGCGGTGACCTCCGTAATTGCGGTGTTGAGGCGGAGGAGGATCCACTTGTCGTCGCTGCTGAGGAGTGCGGCGCTGATCTCTGTTTCGGTTTCTCCACCTTGCATCTGGCGGAAGCGGGCGGCGTTCCAGAGCTTGGTGCAGAAGTTGCGGCCGAGCTCGACGTTCTTTTCGTCGAAGGCGATGTCCTGGCCCAGCGGGGCGCTGCGCATGATGCCAAAGCGGAGAGCGTCTGCGCTGAAGCTGGCGATGAGTTCCAGAGGGTCGGGCGAATTGCCGAGGGACTTGGACATTTTGCGACCTTGTTTGTCGCGGATGATGCCGGTGAAATAGACGTTCTTGAAGGGGAGCTCGCCCATCCACTCGAAGCCGGCCATGATCATGCGGGCGACCCAGAAGAAGATGATGTCCGGGCCGGTGACGAGATCGGTGGTGGGGTAAAACGCGCGGAGTGTTGGATTGGTGGAGTCTTGGGATTTGTCGCCCAGGGCTTTGTCACCCAACCAGCCCATGGTGGCGAAGGGCCAGAGCCAGGAGGAGAACCAGGTGTCGAGGACGTCGGGGTCTTGGGTGAAGCCGTTTGCTTCAAGCAACTTTTGTCGGTCCGAATCCATTGTCGCGACTTCAATCCTATAAGACAAAGGATCTGGCTGGCTTTCGAAGTCCGCACCTCCGGCACTTCCATCGATAATCTTTACCACCCCTAAATCGCCAATTTTCGTCAAGAGACCGTTGTTCCAATTTTTCCAGGAAACACCATCGAGTTCATCTTGATCAAGTCCACTGAAGGAAACTTCGCGACTCCAAACTGGAACACGATGTCCCCACCAGACCTGGCGGCTAATGCACCAATCTTGAAGACCAGTCATCCAATGGTCATAGACTTTCGCCCAACGGTCGGGGTGGAATTTCATCGCCCCATTGGCCACGACATCTTGGCTTTTCTTCACGCTCGGATACTTCAGGAACCACTGCTCACTCAAACGTGGTTCGATAGGCACATCGGCACGCTCAGAGAAGCCCACATTGTTCTGGTAAGGTTCTTCCTTGATAAGCACGCCCAGTTCATTGAGCATTTCAGAAGCTTTCTTTCTGGCTTCGAAGCGATCCAAGCCAACCAAATCTTTCCCCGCCTCCAACGTCATCTTGCCGGTCTCATCAATAACTTCTGTATATTCGATGACGTGTCTCAAGTTCAGGTGCAGGCCACCTTTTTCCTCAGCGACGCGGCGTGCTTCTTCAGCGTCTTTTTTCAGCACGCGCTGCCATATTTCATAATCTGCTTTGTCATGTGCAGGCGTCACTTTGAGAACGCCAGTACCAAACTCGAAATCAACGTGCTCATCTTCAATGATTTCAAGTTGCGCCTGATTCTCCAGCGGCAGCGGACGACGGACATGTTTGCCAATGAGATCTGCGTAGCGCAGATCGTTCGGATTCACGGCAACCGCTGTATCGCCGGGGATGGTTTCCGGGCGCGTAGTGGCGATCTCCAGCCAAGTTCCGGGTTTCTCAACAACCTCAACTTTGAAATGGTACATGAAGCCCTTCTGCGGCTTCATGACGACCTCTTCATCGCTGAGGGCGGTGAGGGAGGAGGGGCACCAGTTGACCATGCGTTTGCCACGGTAGATCTGGCCCTTTTTGTAGAGGTCCACGAACACGCGCATGACGCAGGCGTTGTAGTCGGGATCGAAGGTGAAGCGTTCGCGGCTCCAGTCGCAGGAGGCGCCGAGTTTTTTGAGCTGCTCGATGATGATGCCGCCGTGCTTTTCCTTCCATTCCCAGATTTTGGCGACGAGGGCTTCGCGGCCGAGGTCGTCGCGATGCTTGATGACGCCCTGTTTTTTGAGGGTCTTTTCGACGACATTCTGGGTGGCGATGCCAGCGTGGTCGGTGCCGGGGAGCCAGAGGACTTCTTTCCCGAGCATGCGGGCGCGGCGGGCGAGGATGTCCTGGATGGTGTTGTTCAGGACGTGGCCGAGCGTGAGGATGCCGGTGACGTTGGGCGGGGGGATGACGATGGAGTAGGCCGGGCGGGTCTCGCTCACACGAGCGGGGTCGGCTTCAAAGCATTTGTCGTCCAGCCAGCGCTGATACCAGCGGGCTTCGACTTCCGCGGGTGTGTAGGTCTTGTCGAGTTCGGGCATAAAGGGCGGCCAAGATGGGGGAAAGCGGCCGCTTTGCAAATGGGGAGGCGATTCGGAGTTACAGGTTTAAAGTTTGAAGTTTCAAGTTGGCCGGAGGCATGAGCGCTCTGAGCCTGCGGGAGATCAGGCTTCTTTATGCGCGGCAGATGGCCTCAATGGATCAGCGCATGGGCATGGAGAGGGGGCCGACGGGGGGCATTTCGGGGCGGGGATCGCGGATGGTGTCGGGGACGGTGTGGGTGCGGCGGGCTTCGGCTTCCATTTCGCGCTCGGTCTTGGGGGGTGATTTGTCCTCAAGGACGGCGCAGCCGGTGAGAAGAGCGGCGGTGAGGAGAATCAGGGTCGTGGTGGTGGTGTGTTTCATAAAAGGGATCATTTGGGGAGCCGGGTGTTCAGGTCTTCGACATACTTGCGATCCGCTTCGCTGAGACGTTCGAGGGGGATTTCGACGGGTTTTTGGCTGACCAGGAGGCGGATTTTGCCCTCGCGGATGAGGGTGGGTTTGTCGGGCATTTTGGGAGGCGGAGCTTTGTTGGCGGCTTCGCGAGCGGCGGCGGGACTGGCGGCTTCGAATTCGATGACGGCATCCTCAAAGATGATGATGGAGCCGAGCAGGGATTTGCCGTCGGTGCTTTTCCACTGGCGGGGATCGCCGAGAATGAAGTAGGAGGTGAGCCGGGTCTTGGTGGGCGGCGCGGGCTGTGGGGTGGCATTGACACTGACGCCGCTGGTGCCGCCGCTGCCATTGATGGTGCGGGTGTCAAACTTCTTGCCGGTGGTGGGCAGGACCACCTGGGCGGTGAGAGGCATCGCCATCGCGAAGAGGATGAGCCAGGCTTTCATGGCGGGAGGCTAGCATGATGAAGGCCTGGGGTGCAATGGGGATTGTGGGGCCTGATTTTACAACGCAGAGTTTAGAAGACCGCAGAGATGAGGTCTAAAGACTGAGGCAGCCCTGTGGGAACGCTACGGCTGCCGGAGATATGCGAGAGGAGTTTTAGTGAGTCCTGGGCTGTTGGAAACTTCTCGCATACCTCCGGCATGCGTCCTTGAGAAGAGGCGGTGCGTGTGACAGGTCCGGTGGTTCTCGCTCGCCAAGCCTCGCTTCATCACCGGCTCATTTCTTTACTCCCTCCGGGAGCCCAGGCCAGTGTTGCTCCAGAGGTATGACGCCGATTACGCATCCAATGCGGTGTAGTCGATGGCTTTGAGGCGGGGCTGTTTGGGGCCCATGCGGGGGACGCAGGCGAGGAGGGCCTTGGTGTAGGGGTGCTGCGGATTGCGCAGGACTTCATCGACGGGGCCGGTTTCGACGATCTCGCCACGGAACATGACTGCGACGCGGTCTACGACGCTGCGGATGATGCCGAGATTGTGGGTGATGAGGATGATGGACATGTCGAGATCCCGGCGGAGCTGGGCGAGGAGGTCCATGATCTGTTTTTGAATGGTGACGTCGAGAGCGGTGGTGGGCTCGTCAGCGATGAGGAGCTGGGGCTGGGTGCAGAGGGCCATGGCGATCATGACTCGCTGCTGCATGCCGCCGCTGAGCTCGTGCGGGTAGGCGTGGAGGCGCTTGCGGGAGTCGACGATGCCGACTTTGTCGAGCCACTTGACGATTTCGTCATCGCGTCCGGCTTTGGGGACATCGGGGCGATGCAGGGCGAGGGCCTCGCCGATCTGGGTGCGGATGGTGAGGACGGGATTGAGGGAGGTGGTGGGCTCCTGGAATATGTAGGCGATTTCTTTGCCGCGGATTTTGCGGAGGTCGCGCTCGTTCATTTCGAGGATTTCGTGGCCATTGAGAGACATCTGGCGCGCGGTGATTTTGGCAGGGGGCTCGGGGAGGAGGCGGGCGAAGGAGAGGGCGGTGGCGCTTTTGCCGCTGCCGCTTTCACCGACGAGGGCGATGGACTCGCCGCGCTTGAGCTCCAGGCTGATGCCTTTGACGGCTTTGGTGGGCTCGGCGTCATGGCGGCTGAACTCGATCTGCAGATCGCGGATGCAGAGCAGCGGGGCATCTTTGGGAGAGGTGGCTTCGGCGGACATGAGGCTCAGGAGAGTCGAGGGTGTACGATGCGGCTGACTTGGTTTAAACACAAGGCGGCAAGCGCGATGCAGGCGCCGGACTGGAGGAGTGCGGTGGGATCTGCGAGCGTCTGCATGGCAGACTGCACGGAGGAGATGGCCAAGGGGCGGTAAATTTGAGCGAGAGGCGTGCCCAAGGCATCGAGCAGGCGGGGGAGCAAGGCACAGGCGGCGGCGACGGCGAGCGTGGTCTGGGCGAGGAGGGCGAAGATCCAGGCGACCAGCATGCGGCACTGAACGAGCGCGATGTGCTGGCGCCAGATCATGGGCTCCGGCGCGCCGAGCATGCGGGCGGCTTCGATGGGGAGGCGGGCCGCGATTTGACTCCAGGTCTGACGCCAGCCGGCGCTGCCGGAGGCGAGCATGGCGGCCCAGAGGACGATCCAGGCGAACAATGAGGTGGGAAGCAGAGCGAGGATGCCGAGCGCCCAGAGGAGCCATGGCTGCCAGGCCAGCGTGACCACCCAGCGGCCTGCGGATTGGAGCCTGCCACGCAGCAGGTGCAAGCAGGTGCACAGCAGCGAGATCATGGCAGCACCGCCGACGACTCCGAGGGCGATGCCGGGAGGATCTCCGGCGCGGAGGCGCTGCGCGAGCCATTCCCCCCAGCCCGTGAAATGGAGCGCGTCTTCGATGATGATGAGATAGACCGGAGCGATGAGGCAGAGCGACTGCAGACGCACGCGCAGGAAGGGCCGCAACTGCCGGAGGTGGTGAAGCCATAGCCGGGAGGATTTGGGCACGCCGCGCGCGCGCAGGGAGAAGTCGAGGTCAACCACCGACGTGCCATCCACGATGACCGCGTGAATCATTTCACCACACAAGGGCAGCGCGAGGATGAGGGAGGGGGCGAGAAACTCCCAGAGCAGATGCGCAAGCAGCAGGCGGTGAGAGTCCGGGCTGCCGGGAAACTGGGCGGGCATGAGAGATTCGACCGGCCAGCCGAGGCGGCCAATCCAGCCACCGATGAAGCCCCACACCAAGACGACCACCGGCACACAGGCGAGCGCACGACCCAGCAGCGCGATGAAGCGCTCCGTGCGCGGCCCCATGTGGCGGGCGCGCAGACCGACGAGGACGCCGACGCAAAGAGCGAGCAGCAGCGCGATGACGAGGACGATGAGGCTGGAGCCACAGCGGAGCCAAAACTCCGACATGGGGGCCTGCAGTTTCCAGTCATGACGCCGTGAGAGCAGCACCACGACCGCGGCGATGATGCCGCCGAGCAGGAGGCGCAGGGGCAGCCACCGTGGCGGCACTGAGATGGGCTGCAGGCTCATCATTCCGGAAGACGCATTTGGAGTTTGCTGATGGAGCCTGCGGGTGTTTTTGGCTGCTGGACGTCCGGCTCTTCATCACGGGAGCGGAGCTGTAGCTTGAGGACCGGCGCAGGCTGCGAGGGTTTGGGCGGGACGGTGAGATTTTGGAGCGTCCAGTCGGAGAGCGGGCCGCCGGTGGGGCCATGTTCGTGCAAGGTGGGCATGGCTGCGGCCTCGTCATGGGTGGTGAACAAGGTGAGCATGGGATGCATGGGCAGCAGATGAGACTCCAACTCCCGCACGCGCTTTGGCACCTGCTCGGGATCATATTCAGCGGACAGAGCCTCGAGGATGAGGTCGGTCTGCGGATCGGCGATTCCGCAGAAATTGCTGCCCCCCGTTTTGGCCTGCGAGGAGTGCCACCAGGGGAGCTGGTCCCATGAGACTTCGAAGCGCTGGTCGAGCAGGACGGCATCAAAGCGGTGCTCGTGCAGACGCAGGGAGAGAGACTGGGCGTCAGCGACGTGTTCGATCTTCACCTCGGCTCCGAGGCGGCGCCACTGGGCCACAAGCAGGTCCGCCGTGCGTGTGTGCAGGGCATCAGCACCGGGCACGAGGAGGGTGAATCGGAGAGGCCTTTCCTGATTGCGCGCGGTGCCCGTGGCGTCTCGCGACCAGCCTGCCTCGGAAAGGATTTTGCGAGCCTGCTCCAGTTGAAAGGGCTGGCTGTTGGCCTGGGTGCTGAACCAGAGGCCGGGGGCAAAGAGGCTGGCATCGGCATGACCGAGACGCCCCGGCAGCGTGCGGATGAGTTCATCCTTGTCGGTGGCGAGAGCCAGCGCTTCGCGGCAGCGCTCGTGCTGCAAAAGATCATGGCGGGTGTTCCAGAGCACGACGAGGCGCTGACGCGACGGGGTGAAACGCAGGCGCTCCAACTGGGTGCGATCCGCCGCCGGCCAGACGAGATCGACAGCATGGGTGCGCATGCCAATCTGGGTCATCAACGGCGAGGAGGAGAAGTTAAACAAGAAGCCTGGCATTGCCCTGTCCTTCTGGAACGGTGACAGCAGGAGCGAACGGGAATCCCGGGAGGCGATGCGGTGGGTGCCTGCGCCCGGGGGTGCCTGCATTTTGAAATCCGACTCCTGAACTGCCGGATGGGCACGCAGCCACTCAGCCGGGAGCATGGGCAGATTCACGAACACGCAGAGCGCGGTGCCCTGGCGCCGACGGAACGACACATGCAGGCGGGAGCCTTTGTTTTGGGACTCCAGTGTCTGGATATTGCTCAGAGCTTCGCGATTCGGCAGGGGCCAGTCGTTGCCACGCAGAAATTCCAGAGTCGCCTTGGCATCCTCCGCCGTCACGGGTTTGCCGTCATGCCAGAGCTGACCCGGGCGGATGTCGAGATCGAGCACGGGCTCACTCAAGGCACCGACTTCAGCCAGGGGATTGATGGACGCCGGATCTTTGGGGCTGGCGTCGAGGAAACGATGCAGGTCTTCGAGCAGCCGGTGCGAATCCCCTGCCACGACGATTTCACAGGCGTTTGCGCCATCGAACCACACGCGCTGGATGAGCGCCGCCTGCGAGGAGCCTGCCATGAAGCGGCCCCATGACTGGCGCAGCGGGGTGCGACGTTCAATGCGCCAGAACACGACGGGCTTGAGATTCAGCCCGGCGACGACATCAAAGGCCTGCCTGACTCCTGCGGCGTTGGGCTCTGAGAAGCTCAGCAGCAGGCGGTTTTCCAGGACTCGCACGGAGTCGAGATGCCAATCGGCCCAGCGGTTTTTTTCGCCGATCTGGGCCTGGAGCAGCTCCTGCGCGCGTTTGGCGGTCGCTTCATCCACGAACCAGCAGGTCACGTCCTGAGTCCAGCGCCAGAACTCGGCCAGACCGGGCTGCAGGGTGCCGTCCGACCCCAGGCGGATCAACGGTTCGTGGACCAGTTCCGAAATTTCCTGCTCCACCTCGGTTGCCGGAAGAAAGGGGTTCAGAACCGGCTCATTCTGCGAGAGCATGACCACCGCACCGCCGGCGCGATCCATGCGGCTCTGTTTTGACGCGTGCACCGCCCACGCAGCCACCGCTGCAACGAGCAACGGGAAACCAATGATAAACGTGCGGAACAAAATCATGCGCAGGGCAAGCTAGAGCGTACGCCCCAAGACGGCAAGACATCGCATCGCTAGATGCCGCTCATGATGCCGTCATCCGTGACCTGGATGCGCTCGGCGGCGGGCACTTTGGGCAGGGCGGGCATGCGCATCATGGTGCCCGTGAGGGCGACGAGGAAGCCGGCGCCGTTGGCGATTTCGAAATCGCGCACGGTGATGGTGAAGCCGCGCGGGCGTCCGCGCTTTTTGGCATCGTCGGAGAGGGAGTCCTGCGTCTTGGCCATACAGAGCGGGAGTTTGTCGAAGCCGCTGCGGGCGAAGAGGGCGAGCTTTGCTTTCGCCTCATCGGTGAGGAGCACGCCGTCGGCCCCGTAGATTTGGGTGGCGATGGCGGTGAGCTTGGTTTCGACGCTGTCTTCGGGCTGATAGAGGAAGGGCAGCGGCGGGGACTCGGAAGGGAGCGCGGCGAGGACTTTTTCGGCGAGTTCGACGGCGCCAGCCCCCCCTTCCCCGAAGACGTTGGCGGTGGCACTGGGGACGCCGCGTGACTGGCAGAACTCATGCACCAGGGCGAGTTCGTCCGGATGGTCGTTGGTGAACTGATTGACCGCCACGATGACGGGGCGCTGGAACTGCGCGGCGCTGTCGAGATGCGCGGCCAGATTTTCCAGTCCGCGGCTCAGGGCGGCGGTGTCGGTCTGCGTGAGCTGGTCCAAGGCGGCACCGCCGTGCATTTTGAGCGCACGGACGGTGGCGACGATGACGATGGCCGCCGGTGCGAGGCCGCTCTGCCGACATTTGATGTGCATGAATTTTTCACCGCCGAGATCGAAGGCGAAGCCGGCCTCGGTGACGGCGAAGTCGGCATGGGCGAGGGCCATGCGGGTGGCGAGCACGGAGTTGCAGCCGTGGGCGATATTGGCAAAGGGGCCGCCGTGGAGGAAGGCGGGCACGCCTTCGACGCTTTGCACGAGATTGGGAGGCAGCGCCTCACGCAGCAGGGCCATCATGGCACCGGTGACGCGGAATTCTTTGGCATAGACGGGATCTCCTTCGGCGGTGAAGCCGACGACGATGCGTTCGAGACGATGGCGCAGATCCGGGAGCGATTCAGCGAGACACATGATGGCCATGATCTCGGAGGCGGCGGTGATGTCAAAACCGGTGGCGCGTTCCGTAGGTTTGCCAACGGCGGTGCGGACGCTGCGCAGAGCACGGTCATTCATGTCCATGACACGTTTCCAGAGCACGCGCTCGGGCGAGAGCCGCGTTTCACCGAGGAAGAGCTGGTTGTCGATCACGGCGGAGAGCAGGTTGTGCGCGCAGGTGATGGCGTGGAAGTCGCCGGTGAAGTGCAGATTGATGGAATGCGCGGGCAGCACGGTGCTTTTACCGCCGCCAGTGGCGCCGCCTTTGCGGCCGAACACCGGACCCATGGAAGGCTGGCGCAGCGCCAGGGCCACGCTTTGACCAATCTTCTTCAAACCCTGCGAGAGACCGATGGAGACCGTGGTTTTACCCTCGCCTGCCGGTGTGGGTGTGATGGCGGAGACGAGGATCAGTTTTCCGCGCTGCGGTTTGTTGTGAAGGGCCTTGAGGCTGACCTTGGCCATGTGTCGGCCGTGCAGAATGAGATGCTCTGGCGCGATGCCAAGATCTGCGGCGATGGGGGAGATGTCCGGATGCATGCGGGATGGAAGCGCGCAGAATGGCAAGGGCTGGGGTGAAGCAAAGGGTTTTCCGAGGGCAAAAATTGCGGTGTGGTCCTCAGCTTTCCAAACCCCATCCCCCCGCGTGGCCGGAATATTGTCTCCAAATGAGCGCTGATATAAATGAGGAGCCGCCACGTCTTAAAGCGCCAGGCGATCGCTGGGTGGCAATGAGGGAAACGGTTATGGAACGGTGTGAGCTGCACCCGGCATGACGGGCGGCATCATCTGGCAGGCAGTCCTGCAAGCATGAGCCTGCATGACTCGTTTTGTGCCGCATGAACCGGCTTATTGTCCTCTTTCTCGTTTTTGTCAGCATCACCGCCGGTGCTGAAACTGCAGGCACACCGGCCGGGGAGTTCTTTGCCAATGACTCACGCGGTTTTTCGCGGGCAGCGGAGGCGGTGGTGGTGACGGATTTGTCGAAGGTGGAACCGGCTGCGGCGCTGATCAGCGGGAAACGGCAGAAGGGAAAGTGGAAGATGATCCCCTTCACCACGGCGGAGATGAAGGGCACGGCGCTGTCGATCTACAGCGGGACCAACCCGCCGGTGGTGAAGCTGCCACTGGCGGAGCGTGGGTGGCATGCGGTGTATGTGGGTCTGGCGACGACTTCGGGCGGATTCAACATCGGGGGCAATGGCATCAAGGCGAAGCTGAGTGCTGAACCGGTCTTCAAGCGGATGGCGAACAATCTGGCGCTGCTGAAGAACCGCCGTGCGGTGATACAGGAGTGCTATGTGACCGTGGCGGATCTGAGCGGGCAGTCGCTCGAGATTGCGCCCATGCCGGGACTGCCGGCGACGGTCTGCTATGTCAAAATGGTGCCGCTGACGGATGCCGAGGTGAAGGCGAACCGGGCCCCATCGAAGCAGCGCACCTCGATCGCCACGTTTGATGGTCATAGCTGGATCTGGCCGTTCAAGCCGACGACAGCGGAGGAGCTGGCGGAAGAATTTCGGGGTTTTGAAGGGACTGACATTGGCAAGTGGTGGTTTCAGGTCACGGGGGCGGATCTGGTGTGCTATCCGAGCAAGATTGGTACTTATGCCGGAGAAGGCACGGAGGATTTTCCCAGCGGCGCCTATGCGACCTACACGCGCGCGCTGGAGACACTGTTCAAGAAAGGCGTGAATCCGCTGAAGGTGGCGCGTGACGCCGCGAGGGCGCAGGGGGCGGAGTTTCACGTGATGCTGCGGCCTGCGGGCTGGGTGGGTTCGATGCCGTATGAGGAGACATTCAACAGCAAGTTCTTCTACGCGCACCCCGAGTGGCGCTGCATGGACCGGGATGGCACGCCGACGTTTTTCATGAGCTATGCCAACCCGGAGGTGAGGCGGCATTTGATCGAGGTCTTCCGTGAAACGCTGGAACTGCAGCCGGAGGGTGTCGGCTTCCTATTTAATCGCGGCATGCCCCTGATGCTGTGGGAGGATGCGTTTTGCGAGCGCTTCAAGGCGATGCACAACGCTGACGCCAAAACGGTGGAGGATGATGATCCACGCATCCATGCGACGCGCGCGGCGATCATGACCGACTTCATGACGGAGGTGCGTGCGCTGCTGGATGAAACGGCTGCCAAGCAAGGGCGCAAGGAGCGCTACAAGATCTCGCTGGGCACCTTTGCGAAGGAGGCGGACAACCAGCGCTGGGGGCTGGACCTGCCGAACTGGATTCAGCAGGGTCTGGTGGATGATCTGGCGACGACGTGGTTCGCGTATCACACGTCGTTTGAGAAAACGCCAGGGAAGATCGACATGGAGTACTACCGGCGCATCACGAAGGGTACGAAGACGAAGGCGTACCCGATGGTGATCGCGTGGAAAACCGGCAAGCCGAAGGAGCTGTGCAAACAGGCGGCGGGGTATCTTGCGGCGGGAGACCCGGGCATCGCCATCTGGGATCCGCAGGTGATGAAGGGATGGCCGGAGAACTCGCCGGGGAACGTGTTTGATGTGCTGGGAAAGCTGGGGCATCGCGATGAGCTGGAGCGCTGGGCGAAGGAGGGCGTGCCGCAACCGCTGACGATCCCGCTGACGCGGCTGGATGAGAACTACTTCAGCCGCTGGTTTCCGAACACGGGATTTTGATTTTGTGCCTGGGGGAGAACCCGACTCGAATGGTGTTTGGTTGAGGGTGTTGATTGTGGTCTTTGGAGCTGGCGGGACGCTTTCCGCGCGGCGGAGCCCAGTGCAGACGCTGCTGGTGAGCGTGGTGTGTGGCGAAGGTGCTGGGTTTGCTTCCCGATCGGGTATTGGCCTACCCAGGGAAGCACTCGCCAAGGCTCGGCATCCCTGGGCTATATTACGCAGCCCTTTCAGGGCTGGTGTGACGCGGAGCGGAGTGGTCAAAGGGGGCGAAAAACGGAGGTGGATGGCGTCATGGAACACACGAATCACCTCCTTAACTGAGTGACATTCATGCCTGAATCATTGTATTCTCTTTTTTATGATCAACTCACGTCGCTCTTTTCTTCGCACCGCCAGTCTTGCGCCATTCAGTCTGTGGATTCCGCAGGTTTTCGCGGAGGAGACAAGCTTGCTGATGGCGCGCAGCACACCGGAGGCGCAGGGGGTTGCGGCCTCCGGCATTCTTGATTTCATCGATGCCATCGAGCGCGAGAAGTTTGAACTGCACAGCTTCATGATGCTGCGGCATGGCAAGGTGATCGCGGAAGGGTGGTGGAAGCCGTATGGGCCGGAGTTTGTGCACACGATGTACTCGATGAGCAAGAGCTTCACCTCCACGGCGGTGGGATTTGCCGTGGCTGAAGGGAAGCTGAGCGTGGAGGACAAGGTGGTGTCGTTTTTTGCGGATGACCTGCCTGCGACGATCAGCGAGAACCTGGCGGCGATGCGAGTGAAGGATCTGCTGACGATGTCCACCGGCAATGAGAAGGAGCCGACGGGGGTGGTGGTCAAAGAGGAGAACTGGGCGCGGACGTTTCTGGCGCAGAACTTCGCGCACAAGCCGGGGACGCAGTTCATGTACAACAGCGCGGCGACGTACATGTGCTCGGCGATTGTGCAGCGGGTCACGCACCAGACGGTGCT
Source organism: Verrucomicrobiota bacterium (assembly GCA_017301975.1). GTDB lineage: Bacteria > Verrucomicrobiota > Verrucomicrobiia > Verrucomicrobiales > Verrucomicrobiaceae > Prosthecobacter. The sequence goes on along the minus strand of JAFLEI010000019.1, from coordinate 99,823 downwards.
GGACTACCTGACGCCGCGCCTGTTTGCGCCGCTGGGGATCAAGGGCATGAAGTGGGAGACCTGCCCGCATGGCATCAACACAGGAGGCTGGGGGCTGAGCATTCAGACGGAGGGACTGGCGAAGTTTGGCCAGTTTTTGCTGCAAAAGGGCCAGTGGAACGGCGAGCAACTGCTGCCTGCCGCGTGGGTGGAAGAGGCGACGCGTTTTCACATTCAACAGCCGGGCGGAGACAAGAAGGACCGGCCGAAGGCGCAGAACGACTGGCTGCAAGGGTATGGCTACCAGTTCTGGCGGTGCCAAGGCACCGCCTTCCGTGGCGATGGGGCTTTTGGACAGTTCACCATCGTGCTGCCTGAGCAGGATGCGGTGATCGTGATGACGAGTGAGAACAAAAACATGCAGGGCCAACTGGACCTGGTGTGGAAACATCTTCTGCCTGCGATCGATGCGAAAGCAGAGAAGAGCGGAGATTTGAGCAAGCTCAAGGCACTGGCACTTGCGCCGCAGGAGGGGAGCAAGACGTCTCCGGCGGCGGTGAGCAAAAAATTCAAGCTGGAGGCCAATGCGCTGGGCCTGAACACGGCTGCATTCACATTTGGTGACGGGAGCTGCACCTTTTCCGCCGACGGTCAGGCGATCACCTGCGGGCTTGAGTCCTGGCAACGCGGTGAAGCGGCCTTCCCTGGGACGCCGCCACGGCTGATCTCCGGAGGGATGCCGAAGAAGCCCCTGCCTTCCAAGATTGCCGCGAGCGCGGCGTGGACGGATGACAAAACGCTGGTGATGCAGTGGCGCTACTATGAGACACCGCACAGCGACGTGGTGACGTGTGTGTTTGACGGGGATAGTGTGACGATCAGCTTTCTCAACAGCATCACGGCGATGAATCCGAAGGCGAAGGATGCGAGGGCGCCGCTGAAGGGACGAGCATCCGTGTGAACGATTGCATGACAAATGGGTGATTCGCGTCGAGGAGAGATTCAATTAATGCAACGATTTACCTGTGAGTGCGGCAATGTGCTTTTCTTTGGCAGCTCACGCTGTTTGAAGTGCAACAGCGACGTGGGGTATGATCCGCAACGCGGCATCATGCAGCGCGTGCGGCCCGACAGCACGATGAAGCGCTGCCAGAACGGCGTGAAGCACAACGTGTGCAACTGGCTGCTGCCGGCGAGCGCCACCGCGGTGCTGTGCGTGGCGTGCCGGATGAACCGAACGATCCCCGATCTGAGCGCGGACCGGAACCACATGCTGTGGGCGCGCATGGAGATGGCGAAAAGGCGGCTGATCTACACGCTGCTGCGCCTGGGGATCAGCCTGCCCACGAAAAAGGATGATGCGAAGAACGGGCTGGCCTTTGACATCGTGAGCACGCTTTCCAATCCCACGGTGACGACGGGCCATCTCAATGGCGTGATCACGGTGAACCTGGAAGAGGCGGATGACAGCTACCGGCAGTTCAACCGGCAGCAGCTCGGTGAAAACAGCCGCACTTTGCTGGGGCATTTCCGGCATGAAAGCGCGCACTACCTGTGGCAGCGGAATTTGTCCGAGCTGGCGTGGGATGACCCGCAGCGGCTGGCGTTTCGTGAACGCTTCGGGGATGAGTGGATCGACTACGCAGCGGCGCTGAGCGCGTATTATCAAAACGGTGCGCCTGCGGACTGGGCGCAGAGCTACATCACCGCGTATGCCTCATCGCATCCATGGGAGGACTGGGCGGAGACCTGGGCTCATTATCTGCAGATTCTCGACGGGCTGGAAACTTGTGAGACCCTGGGCATCCAGGTGCAGTACATCGCGCTGCCACTGGTCATTCTGCCGGTGGAATCAGGGACGCTGCCGGAAATGCTGCCTTCGACGCCGGCGGAGGATGGTGAATTTCTCGCCCGGCTGCAGCGCTGGATGTGCCTCTCCACAGTGCTCAACGAGATCTCCCACAGCCTTGGGGAGCCGGCGCTGTACCCCTTTGTGATCTCGGTGCGCGCCGCCCAGAAGCTGCGCCTCGCGCATCATTATGCGAAGGTGTGGGCGCAGGGAGGCAGGAAAACTGGCGAAGCGTGAAGAGCGCGCTAGAAGCCGCCGTCGAGGACCTGCCTTAGCGCTGTCAAAATGGTCTGGGCGGTGAAGGGTTTGGGCAAAAAGTGCCTGACCCCCATGGCGGAGGCCCTGGCAGCGCCGCCATCATTGGCGAGGCCGCTGGCGGCAATGATTTTGACGTCCGGATCGAGGCGCTGAAGCACCTGAATGGTGGCCTGGCCGCCCATGACCGGCATCATCATGTCTGTGACGACAACGTCGATGGCGGCGCGATGGACAGAATAAAGAGCCACGGCCTCGGTGCCGTCTGCGGCGGTCAGCACACGGTAGCCGTAGGTCTCCAGCGTCTGCTGGGTGATGGCGCGAACCGCGGCCTCATCATCGACGATTAGGATCATTTCGTTGTTGCCGCGCGGATGGGTGTCTTCCTCGACTCTGGCAGACACATCTTCTGGAGCATCCATGGCAGGGAAACAGATGCTGAAAGTGGTGCCGTTGCCGGGCTCGCTGTAAACATTGAGGAAGCCGCCGTGGCTTTTGACGATGGAGAGCACTGTGGAGAGGCCAAGGCCGGTGCCTTTGCCGTGCTCCTTGGTGGTGAAGAAGGGATCAAAAATCTTGTTTACCACCTCCGCCGGAATGCCGGTGCCGGTGTCCGTGACTTTGACCCGAAGGTATCGCCCAGGGATGGAGCCTGTGGTCATGCCGGCATAGTTGTCATCCACCTGCAGGCTGGTGGCGGTGACGGTGAGCGTGCCGCCCTTGGGCATGGCATCGCGGGCATTGACGCAAAGGTTCAGCAGGACCTGATGGATTTGAGTGTGATCTCCGGAAAACAAGGGGAGTTCGCGGTCGAGCTCCGTGCGGAAGATGATCTCCTTGGGGAAGGTGTCCTGCACGAGGTGCTGCATGTCCTCGATGATATGGCGGATGTTGATGACGACGCGCTCGCCTTCGACACCGCGGGCAAACGAGAGGATCTGCTTGACCATATCCGCGCCCCGTTTGGCACTGGTCTCGATGGTGGAAAGGACCGATCTGGCGCGCTCATCGCGGCTGGTGAGCCGGAGGAGATCGATGGACATGAGGATGGGAGCGAGCACGTTGTTGAGATCATGGGCGATGCCGCCGGCGAGGGTGCCGATGCTTTCCATGCGCTGAGCGCGGAGGAACTGCTGCTCCATTTTCTTTTTCTCCGTGATGTCGCTGTTGATGGCGAGGACGGCCTGCGGACGGCCGATGTCATCGCGCACCAGAGTCCAGCGCGCCTCGATCAAAACCAATCCCCCACCCTTGGTGATCTGCTGGATTTCACCGCTCCATTCGCCCTTGGTAAGAACGGCTTCGATGGCCGCGTCGTATGCCGCAGGATCAGGGCAGAGCAAGTCACCGGCCTGGCGTCCTCTGACTTCGTCTGCGGTCCAGCCGTAAAGAAGCTCGGCGCTTTTGTTCCAGTAGGTGATGCCGTGCTCGAGATGACGCACGAGGATGGCGTCCCGGGCCTTGTCCAGAAGCGAGGCCTGCTCACGCAACTGATCTCTGGAACGTTTGCGTTCGGTGATGTCCTGAGCCACACCGACGACGCGGTAGATTTCCCCCTGGTGATTGGCCACAGGAAAGGCGCGGTCACGAATCCACCGAAGGGAGCCGTCAGGACGGCGGATGCGGTACTCCTCGTCGTAGGTGCCATCGGTTTGCCGGGTGGTGGCAGCGTGCAGCACACGGTCCCGGTCATCGGAGTGAATGGATTCGAGCCAGTTTCGCGGAGTGTTTTGCAGGCTGGCGCAAGAGCGACCCCAGATGCGCTCATAGGCCGGGCTGACGTAAAGCACCTGATGTTTCGCGACGTCTGAGATCCAGAAGACTTCCTGAATGGTTTCGGCGATCTGGCGGAAGCGTTCTTCGCTCTCGCGCAGGGCGTCCTCGGCGAGCTTGCGTTCGGTGACGTTTTCGTGGGCTACGACGACCCGCACGGGGCCTTCGCCACCGAACTGGGTGACGCGCACGAGAAACCAGCGCTGCTCCCGCGAGCTGTGGCAGGGATATTCGAGGTGGAACTCCGCCTGCCGGCCGGCCATGACGGCGCGGATGCCGGCGGCGACGCGCGCGGCTTCTTCAGAGAACCTGCCGGAAGAGGCATCGCAGAGATGCAGGTAGTTGTCCCCGACCCCACGGTGAGCGCCCCTGAAGTCGTTTTCAGAGGCAAAACGATTCCATGCTTCATTGACCTCGATGATGGTGCCATGTTCGTCGAGGATGGCGATATGGGAGGTCAGGGCATTGAGCGTGGACTGGAGGAAGCGCTTGGATTCCAGCAATGCGGTGGCGTTTTTCTTGCGGGCCGTGATGTCATGGAAGGCCCAGATCCGGCCATAGTACTGGTCATCTTTACCGACGACGGGAGAGGAGTAGCGATCGAGGACGGTGCCGTCCTTGAGCTCCACCTCATCACGGCCGATCTCGTCCGGATGAGTGATGAGGTGATGCACGCGAGCAGCGAAGGCCTCGGGATCGGCCGTCACGGAGGTGACCCACTGCAACTGGGCGCTGTCATCGGGGTCGTCTGCAATATTCGCGGGAATATGAAAGAGCTCGGCCATCCGCTGATTTTGCAGGAGCTTCCGGCCCTGCTGGTCCACCACGAGGATGCCATCGATGGAGGCGCTGACCTGAGCTTCCAAGAAAGCCGTCTTCCAGCGGAGCTCCGCCTCGGCCTGCTTGCGCTCGGTGATGTCCCGGCAGGTGCCGAGAGCGCGCTGCGCCGTGCCCTGCTCATCGTGAAAAACCTGCCAGTGCTCTTCGACAAACTTGATCCGGCCTCCGGTCAGGAGGAGCCGGTGCTCCAGTGAGTTCACTGATTGCCGGTCGAGCGACTGATTAAAAGCCAGGTCCACGGCCTCACGGTCTTCAGGATGAATGAGGTCCAAAAAGTTTTGATGCGTCGGCTGGAACTGCCCGGGAGTGACTTCGAAGATGCGGTAGGTCTCGGCGGACCAGACCACGGACAGTGTGGACAGGTCGGTGTCCCAGCTGCCCATTTTGGCCACGGCCTGCGCGGCGGTGAGGTGGGCACGTTCGATTTCCAACTCCGAAGTCAACTTCCGCAATTCCTGCTCGTTTTGCTTCAGCGCCTCGGCGGCCCTGGCGCGCTCTTTCCGGAGCTGCCCCTGCTCCAGGGCGAGACGGATTGAAATGCCCAGTCTGGCAAGGCGGTCTTTGAGGAGATAATCGGAGGCGCCCAGACGCATCATCTCCACCGCCACATCCTCCCCGATGGTGCCGGAGATGATGATGAAGGGAATGTCCATGCTGCTGCGCTTCAGCAGCTCCAGCGCATGCGGGCCGTTGAAGGCCGGCATGTCGTAGTCAGAAAGGATGATGTCGAGGTCGGGCGTGAGCCGTTCGCGAAAGTCCTGCTCCGTCTCCACGCGATGCCAGTCAGGCTCAAAGCCCGCCTGGCGCAGCGCACGCAGCACCAGTTCGGCGTCATTGAGATTGTCTTCCGCCAACAGAACGCGCAACGGCTGGGTCATGCTATTTGTCGAGTTTGGGAGGTTGATTGATGAGGAGCCAGTACATGCCGAGCTCCTGAACAGCGGCGGTGAAACCCTCGAAGTTCACCGGCTTGACGATGTAGCTGTTGACGCCGAGCTGATAGCTTTTGACGACATCGACCTGCTCCTTGGAAGAGGTGAGGACGACAACGGGAATGTGCTTGGTGCGGGGATCGCCTTTGATGCGCTCCAAAACCTCCAGCCCGTCCACTTTGGGCAGTTTGAGATCGAGGAGGATCACCTTGGGGGTGTCCTCAATCCTCCGCTCAAAGTGAATGCCTTCGCAGAAAATGAAGTCGAGCGCCTCGGCGCCATCCCTGGCGATGTGGATGTGATTGCCGAGGTTGGCGTTGCGCAGGGCGCGCTGCGTGAGTTCAAGATCTTCGAGGCTGTCCTCGACCAGCAAAATTTCGACGATGTGTTCTGCATTCATGGTGGTTGGTCTCCTTCAAGGGTGAAGTAAAAAGTGGCGCCCTGATCCACGGAGGCTTCCGCCCAGACCCTGCCGCCATGACGGTTGATGACCCGCTGGACGATGGCGAGCCCCACGCCGGTGCCATCGTAATCCTCCGCACGATGGAGGCGCTGAAACACCCCAAAGAGCTTGTGGGCGTAGCGCATGTCAAAGCCGGTGCCGTTGTCACGAACGTGATAAACGTTGCGCCCGCGATCTGGATTGCAGCCGATCTCGACCACGGCGCACTCGCGTTTCTGCGTGTACTTGAGCGCATTGGACAGGAGGTTGATCCACACTTGTTTCAGCAGGGTGGGATCTCCCTCACACGGGGGAAGGTCGCCGATGCGCAGGTCAATCTGGCGTCCCTCGCGCATCGTTTGCAGTTCCTCCAAGGCGTCCTGCACAAGGCGTCGGACATCGACGGTCCGTTTGGACAGGGCGGCGCGGCTCAGCCGCGAGAAGCTCAGCAAGTCATCGATCAGATGGCCCATGCGCTGAGCGCTGGTGCGGATGACCTGGAGATAGCGCAGGCCATCGGGCGGCAACTGCTTGCCATAGTCTTCCAACACCGCACGGGAGAAGCCATCCATGGCGCGAAGGGGCGCGCGGAGATCGTGGGAAACTGAATAGGAGAAGGACTCCAGCTCCTTGTTGGCGGCCTCAAGCTGCAGATTGACCGCCTGCACCTTCTGCGAGCTGGTGAAAACTTCCGCCTCCATCTGTTCCATGCGGGCGCTGAGCTCCGCATCTCTGCCGGCGGCTTGTGACCGCCTTCGAACGAAATCGGTCACTTCCTCCACCCGATGAATGATGTACTGGATCTTCCGATCCGCTCCGACGACGGGCGAGTTGATGGGACTCCAGTAGCGTTCTTCAAACACGCCATCGGGACGCCGGACATCGTACTTTTGGATGGCCATGGTGTCGGCGACACCGTTCGCGAGCACGCGATCTAGAGAAGCCCGCAGATTGTAAACTCCGTCGGCAGCGGGATCCTCCGGGTTGTCCGGGAACACCTCAAAAAGCCCACGTCCCACGATGCCTTCGCGGGTGGTCATCGTGGCCGCGAGATAAGCGTCACTTGCGGCGACGATTTTGAACTCCGGAGTGAGGACGAGGTAGAGACCCGGCAGGGACTCGAAGAGGCTTTTGAGCTCCGCGCGGCTCTGGCTCAGCTCATGATTGGCGGTTTCAAACTGGGCGGTGCGCTCGATCACCCGCTGCTCCAGGTCTGCATTCAAATGCTGAATTCTTTCCTCCGCCTGCTTCATCGACTCCACATCGGTGTTGGTGCCAAACCACTGGATGAGGCGGCCGGAGGCGTCCTTCAATGGTTGCACGCGGGTCAGGAATCTGCGGAAACGGCCATCAGCCCCACGCAGAGGGAATTCCATTTCGAAGGTTCTTCCGGCGGCGAGAGCGGCTTTCCACTCTCCAAGGACGCGCGGAAGGACTCCGGGGTCATGCACGGCCTGCCAGCCCCAGCCCTCCATCTCCTCCGGGGTGGTGCCGGTGTATTCATACCAACGTTGGTTATACCAGAAAATATGACCATCTGGCTGGGCGATCCAGGCAAGCTGGGGGATGGAGTTTGCCATGGTCCGGAAACGCTCTTCGCTGTCCTGCAGCGCGGCCTTGGCGCGCTTGTGCTCGGTGATGTCGGCAAACATGGAAATCACCACAGAGTCATTTTCTCCGGGGAACTCGATGAGTTCCATGGAAACGAGGGCATCCACCCACCCCCGGTTTCTGGGGCGGAACCGCGCCTCACGATCACGCACCGCGCCTTCGGCCTGCAACTGCTCCATCACGGCGGTGCGAGTGGGCGGATCATCCCACAATTCCAGTTCCACGGAGGTGCGGCCGATCAGCTCTTCGCGGGAGAGATTGAACAACTGGCAGTAGCGCTCATTCACCTCAATGAAGCGGCCCTCCTGGATCGTGGTGATGCACATGGCCGCAGGGTTGGCCTGGAAGGCCTTTACAAACCGGGCCTCGCTCTGACGCAGCGCGGCCTCCCGCTGCCTGAGCCTGGTGATGTCACGCGCCACCTTGGAAGCGCCCACGATCCGCCCTTCCCTGTTGAGTATGGGAGACACTGAAAGAGAGACGGCGATGGTGTTTCGGCCTTTGGTCAGACGGAGAGTTTCGAAATGCCCGACATGTTCGCCACGCCTGATCTGCGCCTGGATTTCGACCTCTTCATGCTGGCGTTCAGGGGGGATGATCTGCGTGATCGAGCGACCGATCATTTCAGCAGCCGTATAACCGAACAGCCTTTCCGCACCGGCATTCCAACTTGTCACGATGCTGTTCAGATCCTTGCTGACGATGGCATCCTCAGATGAGTCCACAATGGCGGCGAGCATCGCAGTGGCCTCTTCACTTTTTCTGCGTCCGGTGATGTCACGCAGGATCAGGGTGCAGACATTTTGACCCGCCACCTGGGATTGAGAAATGGAGGCTTCGATGGGAAACTCCTGGCCGTGCGCGCGGCGGCCGCGGAGTGTGTCAAATGCCGGAGCCTCATGCGCCGTTTTTGAAGCGGGTTTCGCAGAGTGATGCTGGTCCAGTTTGAACCCAACGATGAAAGAGTCCAGAGGCCTGCCCAGCGCGTCTTTTTCAGGGCAGCCAAACATGGCTTCGGCGGCGGGATTGAAAAGAATGATCTTCTGCTGCGAATCGACGCTGACAATGGCATCCCGAAGGGAGTCCACAATGCCGCCAAGACGCAGCCGCAACTGCTCATTCAAGTTCATGGCGATACCCCTTCTTTTTTTCCGCATACCGCAGCCCGAGCCAATCTACCCCGCAGGCAAAGATATTGGCTTGAGCTTGCGAGAGGTGAGATGTCTTCATGACCGAGCTGGATGATTATTGAATCATGGCAGATACATCTATTCTTAGCCAGTCATTCCAACAAGCAATGCGCAAGTACGCCCGCAGGCGTCTTAGGTGAAATTAAAATGGCCACCAAAGAGTTGAGCTGATGCTCACTGATGAACCCATGCATGTCGCGCCCACCGTGATGCTCGCTTAGGCATTCGATCCTGTATGCACAATGCAGAGACTCCTGTCTTGCATGCTGGCGGCACCTCAGCCACATTCCCAATGCACCCCAACTACACGCACACGATTATGGCCAAAGGCAACAACGCTCACAAAAAGGAAGTCAAAAAGCCGAAGAAGGAAAAGCCCAAGCCCCTTCCAGCGAGCCGCAAGACCCACGGCTGATTCATGACTGGGCGGTGGACTCACCGTGACCGAGCTGCTGAATGAAGACCTGTGCTGCGTTCCGTCGCCAGCACAGGCATGGAGATATATGCATCGACGCTGACTGGCTTCGACTAAAAGCACTTATGTCATGCCACAAACATGCTGTGTGAATTTCCCGGTGTTCTTGGTGCGCGAGGGTTCACCGGCTGGCGAGAACCCGCGGGCTCCCGCTTTCGGATGTTGCTTGGCATGCGCGTGCCGTCCTTCACGGCGAAAGCGGTAGCTGCGTTCGTGCCTCACTACGCGACCGCACTCCAAAAAGAGGCTGTATGCAAACTCAAGCGGGGTAAGCTGTTCCGCTGAGATACAGGCCTGTTTTCGACTGATCAGAGTATGACGACAAAAAAAGAGCGGCCATTGCTGGCCGCCCTCGTGGTTTTGGGGGTTGTGAGTGGTTCTGCCGCGATTAGTAGCGGTAGTGATCGGTCTTGTAGGGGCCTTCGACGGGGACGCCGATGTAGTCGGCCTGGTCCTTGGAGAGGACGGTGAGCTTCACACCGATCTTGGCGAGGTGGAGGCGGGCGACTTCTTCGTCGAGCTTCTTTGGAAGCACGGTGACGCCGACTGGGCGGGTGTCCTTGGTTTCCCAGAGTTCGATCTGAGCGAGGGTCTGGTTGGTGAAGCTGTTGCTCATCACGAAGCTTGGATGGCCGGTGGCGCAGCCGAGGTTCACAAGACGGCCTTCTGCCAGCATGAAGATGCTGTTGCCAGCCGGGAAGGTGTACTTGTCCACCTGAGGCTTGATGTTGAGGCGCTTGACGTCGGAACGTGCGTTGAGCTTGTCGACCTGGATCTCGTTGTCGAAGTGGCCGATGTTGCAGACGATGGCCTGGTCCTTCATCTTCTCCATGTGCTCAAGGGTGATGATGTCTTTGTTGCCGGTGGTGGTGACGTAGATGTCGCCGTAGCCGAGGGTGTCTTCGATCGGCATGACGCGATGACCTTCCATGGCGGCCTGAAGGGCACACACAGGGTCGATTTCGGTGACGATGACCTGGGCGCCCATGCCGCGAAGAGCGGCGGCGCAGCCTTTGCCCACGTCGCCGTAGCCGCAGACGACGCCGACTTTGCCGGCGATCATGACGTCGGTGGCACGCTTGATGCCGTCGAGGAGGGATTCGCGGCAGCCGTAGAGGTTGTCGAACTTGGACTTGGTGACGCTGTCGTTCACGTTGATGGCGGGGAAGAGCAGCTTGCCTGCCTTGGCCATTTCATAGAGGCGATGCACGCCGGTGGTGGTCTCTTCGGAGACGCCCTTCAGATCTTTGACGATCGTGTGGAAAATGCCGGGCTGGTTCTTGGCGATGTCCTTGAGGAGGTCCTTGATGACCTTCACTTCGTGGTTGTCGGAAGGGGAATCGACCCACTTGTCGCCGTTTTCCATCTCATAGCCTTTGTGGATGAGGAGGGTGACGTCGCCACCGTCATCGACGATGAGCTGCGGGCCTTTGTCTCCTGGGAAGATGATGGCCTTCCAGGTGCACCACCAGTATTCTTCGAGGGTCTCGCCCTTCCAGGCGAAGACAGGGGTGCCGGTGGCGGCGATGCCAGCGGCGGCGTGGTCCTGGGTGGAGAAGATGTTGCAGGAGGCCCAGCGGACATCAGCACCGAGTTCCTTGAGCGTCTCGATGAGCACGCCGGTCTGGATGGTCATGTGCAGAGAGCCGGTGATGCGGACGCCAGCGAGGGGCTTCTTGGGGCCGTACTTCTCGCGGGTGGCCATGAGGCCGGGCATTTCGCTTTCGGCGATGTCGAGTTCTTTGCGGCCGAAGTCGGCGAGGGCGATGTCTTTTACTTTATAGTCGGACATGAGGTGTGGGTGTCGTGGGTTCGGGTTAGGGTGAAATGGAACGGATCAACGTATCAGGATACGTTGATATGTTCCAAATGGATGCCTTGCTGTCAAACGGGGATTTATCCGGCTGCGATGGGCCGTTTGATGGTGACCACCATGAAACTTGCCTCCCTCTTTGCCTGCCTTTGCCTTGCTGCCTCCGTTTCCGCTGAAGATCTGCACCCCGCTGCTGACGCGGCGGGTTTCGTGCCGCTCTTCAATGGCAAGGACCTTACGGGATGGAAAACGACGGGGAACTGGGTCGTGGAGGCTGATGGCAGTGTCTCGCTGCACCCACGCGAGGGCGAGAAGGGCTGGCAGCGGTATGATGCCTACATTGCCACGGAGAAGCTTTATGGCGACTTTGTGCTGGACCTGGAATTCAAGATCAACGCGAAGGGCAACAGCGGGGTGTTCATGCGGGTGGGCGACATGAAGGAGCCGGTGAAGACGGGATTTGAGGTGCAGATTTTGGACACCTATGGGCTCGAAAAACCGGGGCATCATGACTGCGGCGGAATCGTGGGTGGCACGGGCCCTTCCAAGAACATGGTCAAACCCGCCGGGGAGTGGAACCGGTACACGATCACGGTCAAAGGGCGGAGTGTGAAGGTGGTGTTCAATGGCGAGCAGGTCATCGATGCCAGCCTGGACAACATCAAGATGGCGGACCGTCCGAACGTGGGGCACATCGCTTTTCAGGATGAAGCGTTGCCGGTGTGGTATCGGAATGTGCGGATCAAGGAGCTGAAGTAGCGGCTTCCCTCCGCCTTATTGAAGCATGAAAGACCTGAACACACTTGGTGTCCTTTATAGTGCGCTGTTCTACTTTGTGTTTCTCAAACACCCTTTGGGGCGATGGCTGCAACAGGGCTTTCTGAGGCAGGGAGAGGTGGCAAGAGTTCGGGGCAAGTTGTTCACCCTGCTGGCGACTCTAAGACTGGTGCCTCCCATCATCCTGCCAAACATCGACCTCAAAAAGCTCACGGAGAAGCCGCTGCCCAAAGAGTACAAAGTCCGCCTTTGGAAGCCGGAGGACACTCAGGCATGCCTGGAGATTTACCGGATGAACGCGCCAGGACGGTTTCCTACCGAAGTGGAGCAGGAGTTTGAAGAAGTGCTGAAGAGGGACGACGGTGCCATGCTGGTCATTGAGGACCATGGCCGCATCGTCGCCTGTGGAGGCATGACTTTGGAGGGAACCAAGGGGACGTTGATCTATGGCTTGATTCACTCTGAGTGTCAGAAGAAGGGCATTGGCCGGTTGCTCCTGCTGGCGCGACTGGCGAGAATTCATGGTCCTGCGGTCAGTGTGAATCTTTGTGCCGTGGAAGATTCGATTGGCTACTATGAGCGCTTTGGTTTTACCCGTTATGCCCTGTGGCATTCTCAAAACGGCGAAGCCCATCCCATAGCAGGTGTCTCGTTGCACCCAGAAAACTGCCAGGAGATCGTCACGTTTCTCGCCAATGAAGGCTACGCCGTGCTGCCCTCCCTGAATGCTTGAGCCATCATGCGGCTGGAATGAGTGCAGATGGGCGAAGGATCGGTATTCGCTGAATCGTTCACCGCCAGTTCCAACCCGTCATGAAGACTCTCCTGCTCCTCCTGCCCTGCTTTGTTTGCGTATCGTGGGCATTTTCCGCGGAAACGAAGCGACCGAACGTCCTGCTGCTAATGGCGGATGATCTGGCAGCGACGCTGAGCTGCTATGGGCATCCGCAGGCGAAGACGCCGAATCTCGATGCGCTGGCGAAGCGCAGCGTGCTGTTCAGCCGCGCCTACTGCCAGTTTCCGCACTGCAACCCCTCACGCGCCTCGATGATGAGCGGGCTGCGGCCGAACACGACGCGGGTGACCAACAACGATGACAATCTGTACACGAACATTCCCGAGGTGCTGACGCTGCCGCACCACTTTCGCAACCATGGCTACGTGACGGCGCGCTGCGGCAAGATCTTCCATCTCGGGGTGCCCACCGGGCTGGAAAGCATGGACGATCCGCAGGCGTGGGACTTTGGGACGCCATTTAAAAGCGAGCTGCCGTACCCGCCCAAGCGGGAAAGCAGCGTGAAGGTGAAGACTGGCAAGAAGCAGGGGCTGGGGTGGCAAGAGATACCTGGGGATGACGATCAGCTGGTGGATGGCAATTTTGCCAAGACGGCCATCGAATGGCTGGGGAAGCGGGACAAGAGCAAGCCGTTCTTTCTGGCAGTGGGATTTCACCGGCCGCACCTGCCACTGGTGGCTCCGGCGAAGTATTTTGATCTGCATCCCATGGAGAGCATCACGCTGCCTGAAGCGCCTGCTGATGATGAGGCGGACATTCCCGCGCCAGCACGCAATGGCGCGGTGCCGGGGTATGCGCTGAGCGCCACGCCGGAGCAACGGCGTGCGGCGATCCGGGCGTACCTGGCCTGCGTGAGCTACGTGGATGCGCAGGCCGGGCGGCTGCTGGCGGCGATCAAGGAGATGGGGCTGGATGACAACACGATCATCCTTTTCACCAGCGACCATGGCTGGCACCTGGGTGAACATGGGCTGTGGCACAAGCGCAGCTTGTTTGAAGAATGCGCGCGCGTGCCTTTCATCCTGCACACGCCCGGCATGAAGACGGGCGGGCAGCAGAGCCAGGGCCTTGTGGAACTGCTGGATGTGTATCCCACGCTTTGTGATCTCTGCGGGGTGCCTGCGCCCAAGCAGGTGCAGGGGCTGAGCCTGCGCCCGGTCTTGAATGACCCGGCTGCGTCTGTGCATGCGGAGGCTTTCACGCAGGCGCGGCGGGGTGCGAATGCTGAATTTTGGGGGCGCACGATTCGGACGGCGCGCTGGCGCTGCACGGAGTGGGATGAGGGAAGGAACGGCGTGGAATTGTACGATCACGAGAGCGATCCGATGGAGTACCGGAATCTGGCGAGTGACCCGCAGCATGCGGAGGTGCTGAAGGATCTGCGTGGGCGGCTGGCGGCGAAGCTGCCGAGCATCGCTAATGCCATGCCCCATTGAAAACGAGTCTCTATCAAAGGCAACCCGTTAACGACTGCGGTGGCGGGCTTTGGGGGCATGGAGCTCACGGCACAGGTCTGCGGCGGGGCACGCTGCGCACGCTGCTGGAACCGGGCGTGGCATGGAGCAGTGCTGGGTTTGCTTACCCGGAATTGGATGCGATACACAGGGCTTGCTCGTGCCTCGCTGCGCCCTAGGCTGACTCCGCCGCACCTTCAGGGCTGTGCGAAGCGGACGGCTGGTAATTGCGTTCGCGAAACTGATTTCCGGAAAGAGCGTGGAGAAGCTCGGCGGCGTCTTGAGGACAAGCTGTCTACCTCGCGGGGCGCTCGCATGCCCAGCGCAGGTGGTCTTGGGACGGTGTGGCTTGAGCGCGGCCGGTTGTCAGCGTGCGGGAAGCTGTGGGGCGTATGTGTGTCCTCGGAGTCGGGCGGTTTGGCGGAGGGGGTGGTGGGAGATGGGGATGCGCTCGACGCCAAACACGGCCGACCTACTTCCATGCCTCAATGCTGGCGGAGTTTCAGCACTGCCTCGCGGGCGCGGATGAGGAAATCCACTTTTGATTCGTCGTCGCCGAGTTGAATGGGTTCGCCGAAGGAGACGCTTCCCAGCATGGGCACGGGGAAGATTTCGCCTTTGGGGAGGATGCGGTTGAGGTTTTCCATCCACACGGGAACGAGCTGCACATCGGGCCGTTTTTTGGCGAGATGGTAGAGGCCGGGCTTGAAGGGCTGAGGCTCGGGGCTGGTCTGGCGACCGCCTTCGGGAAAGAGGATGAGGGAGTGGCGGTCTCCCATGGCCTGGACCATTTCAACGAGCGGATTCGCCTCGGGCGTGGGTTTTTTGCGCTCGATGAGAACGGCGTTGAAGACGTGGCAGGCGAGGAAGGGACGCACGCGGCCCACCGACCAGTAGTCTTTGGCCCCGACCATGCGGGTGACTGCACGCACTGACGCTGGCAACGAGGCCCAGAGCACGGGCCCGTCGAGATTGCTGGTGTGATTGGCAAAGTACACGCGCTGCACCAAGTCTGGCGCACAACCCTGCCAGCGGGCGACGGAGCCGGTAACCACACGCAGGGTTCCGGCGATGAGACTGCGAATCATGTGCAAATAATGTGCGAAGAAGAAGAGGTTGTCACGCGGCTTGCTTGTCCGTAATGCTGCACATTCCCCACGCATGCCTGATTCCACGCCAGCACCTCCCGACGCCTCGACCTGGATGACAGCGCTGGCGGATTTCCTGATGGAGGAGCCGGCCATTGAGTCGATCCGGTTGAATCCAGACTCGAAGCGCGTCGAAATGGCAACGCTGGGACGGGTGGATGGTGACCTGCTGCAGGCGAAGCTCTCCGAGGTGCTGCGGGCGGTGGATGCCCAATGGCTGAAGCAAAACGGGCAGGTGCCGCCGAGCAGCGGCATGCTGGAGGTGCAGCAGAAGGAGGACGGCGCGCTGGTGCTGGAAAAACCGTCCTGCCCGACGGCACCGAAGTTCTGGAAATGGCGCGACTTTGCCTGGCCGGAACCGGATGAGATGGAGCAGGAGAGTGAGAATGAGTGGCGAGTGCTGGCGCTGCAGGCGGGACTGTGTGCCGTGACGCTGGTGGCGGGCTACATCACCGAGCGTTTTTTCTCCGCGCCGGCGTGGCTGCCGAAAAGCTTGTTTGCTGTGTCGCTGATTTCCGGCGGCTGGGACGCGGCGAAGGACACGTGGGAAAATATGCGCGAAGGGCGGCTCGATGTTCATTTCCTGATGCTGGCCGTGGCCACGGGGGCGGTGTCGATCGGCGCATGGGAGGAGGGGGCGCTGCTGCTGTTTTTGTTTTCGACCTCGGGCGCGCTGGAGCATTTTGTGATGTTTCGCACGCACCGGGAGATCAACGCGCTGACGAAGGCGGCGCCCAAATTTGCGCATGTGCTGCAGCCTGACGGGACGACGGCAGACCGGGGAGTGCAGACGCTGCAGGTGGGGGAGGTGATCGTGGTGAAGCCGGATGAACTCTTCGCCGTGGATGGGACGGTGATCGAGGGAACGACAGCAGCGGATGAATCGACGCTGACGGGCGAGGCGGTGCCGATTGCGAAGGAAAAAGGGGCCTCCATCTACGGCGGCACCTTGAACCAATGGGGGCTGGTGCAGGTGCGCGTGGACCGCCCGGCCACGCAGAGCGCGCTGGCGAAAATCATCACGATGATCCAAACAGCGCAGCATCTGCGGGCGCCGAGCCAGAGGTTCACGGACCGCTTTGGCACGCGGTACACGATTCTGACGCTGGGAGTGGTGGCACTGATGTTTTTCGTGTGGTGGCTGGGTTTTGGGATTCCGCCGCTGGAAAACACCGCTGCATCGAAGTCCTCGTTTTACCGGGCCATGACGCTGCTGGTGGTGATGAGCCCCTGCGCGCTGGTGCTTTCGATCCCTTCGGCCATTCTGGCAGCGATCGCCTGGGGTGCGCGGCGTGGCGTGCTGTTCCGGGGCGGTGCTGCGATTGAAAAGCTGGCGGAGGTGGACGTCATCGCCATGGACAAGACGGGGACGCTGACGGAAGGGGAACTGAAGGTGACGAGGATCGAAAGCTTTCCCGCGGGCCGGGAGCAGGATGTGCTGCGGATCGCGGCGAGCCTGGAGGCGAATTCGAACCACCCCATCGCACGGGCGATCACGCAATTTGCCCAAGCGCAGGGCATCGTGGTGGACAAGCTGGCAGAGTTTCAGTCGATCACCGGGCAGGGGCTGCGAGGGCGGACGGAGGCGGGGCTGAGCTATGTGGGAAGGCGGGAGCTGGTGAAAGACAGCGCACTGGGGGAGGTGCTGGCCGGGGTGCCAGACGCACCGCTGGGATTCAGCGAGGTGTGGGTGCTGCATGAGCAGATCGTGGGCCGGGTGCTGCTGAAGGATGAGATCCGGGCAGGAAGCCGGGGCGTGCTGGAAAAACTGGCCGCAGAAGGCGTGCGCACGATCATGCTGACCGGGGACCGCCGTGCGGCGGCGATCGAAGTGGGGGAGAAGCTCGGCATTTCCGAAGTGCGCGCCGGGCTGCACCCGGAGGACAAGGTGGCGGCGATTCGGGAACTGACGCTGGCGGGCCGCAAGGTGGCGATGATCGGGGACGGCGTGAACGACGCGCCAAGCCTGGCGGCCGCGTATGTGTCCGTGGCGATGGGAGCGCGAGGCAGCGACGCCGCGCTGGAGCAGAGCGACGTGGTGCTGATGCAGGACAAGATCGAAAAACTGCTCTCCGCACGGCGCATCAGCCAGCGTGCGAGGCGGATCATCAAGCAGAACCTGGTCATTTCACTGGGAAGTGTGATCGTGATGGCGGTGGCTTCGCTGTTCGGGATCGTGCCGCTGACCCTGGGAGTTTTGACGCATGAGGGGAGCACGGTGGTGGTGTGTTTGAACAGCCTGCGGCTGCTGTTTGAGAAGGAGTAAGGCGGCAGCCATTTTTCATCTGCGCAACTCCGTGCTGGACGCCCCCCCCCTTTTCTTCATAGAGTAGGTGAAAATACGGCATGCGCATTCTCTCCAAAGTCCTCTGGACCCTCGCTTTCCTCGTCGCCACCTTTGTCTGGATGGTGCTCTTTGAGCACGGATTCAGCATGAAAGGTCTGACCGAAGGAACCGGAGAAGAACTGCGTGGCATTGCCGCATGGTTTGGCGGAGGAAAAAAATAGCCCCGCCACCTTTCATTCAAACACGCCAAGAACCCCCAGCATTATGATCGTTCAGGAAGCCGAACTCGACCCCAAGTACCAAGCCCTTTGGAAAAAAGCCCTCATTTCCGCCGAGCGGAAGAACTGGGATTATGTGATCGACCAGATGATGCCGATCGTGACGGCCAACGTCGGATTTCTGGACGGCCGGAAGCTGCTGCGCAGCGCGGAAGGCGAAGCGACCGGCGGCAGCGCTGGCAAGAAATTCAGCTTTGGCCTGGGCGGCTTGAAGCCCAGCTCCAAAAAGGAACCGGCGGAGGCGATCGCCGACCTGGAGGAGAACGTGTTCCGCAAGGACCCCTTCAACCTCAACGCGAACGAGCAGCTCTTTGACATCGCGGTCAAGATGGGCTTCCCGGATCTCGCCGCGTTTGCGCTGGAGACCATCCGTGCGGGCCACCCGGAAAACACCAAGAACATGCACAAGCTGGCGCAGCACTACCTTGCGAACCAGCAGCCGGAAAAAGCCGCCGACACCTACCACGCGCTGTTGAAGGTCAATCCGCGTGACATGGAAGCCATGCAGGGGGAAAAGAACGCCGCCGCGCAGAGCTCGATCAAGAATCAGGGCTGGGGATCCGCCAACTTCAAGGATGCCATGAAGGATTCCGGCGAGGCCGCGAAGCTGGCAATGCTGGAACGCCAGGGCATGACGCAGGACCAGATGGAGCAGTTCCTTGCGGAAACCATCGAACAGTACAACGCCGACCAAGGGAACATCGTCATCGTCAAACGCATGTCGGATCTCTATGAGCGTCTGGGCCAGCTTGAAACAGCGCTGATGTTCTACGATTATGCCCTGACGCTGAATGCGGGAGATGTGGCACTGCAGCGCAAGGTGGAGATTTTGCGTGACAAGGTGCAGGAACAGAAGATCGCAGACTACGAGCGCGAAATCGAAACTGATCCCGATGCGCCTGACATTGATGACAAGCGCGCTCAACTGGCGGAAATCCGCCGCCAGCGTGCCAGTGTGGTCATCAGTGAAGCCAAGACCCGGGTGGACCGCAACCCGACCGACAAAGCGCTGCGCTACGAGCTGGGCCAGGCCTACTTCAACGCCGGCATGTACGGCGAGGCGCTCCCCGAACTGCAGCAGGCGAAGTCGAGCCCGAACCTGCGCATCAAGGCGATCCTGATGCTGGGCCGCTGCTTCGAGCGCAAAAACATGAACGACCTGGCCAAGACCTCCCTGATGGAAGCCTCGAAGGAGCTGCTGGTCATGGACGCGACCAAGAAGGAAGTGCTGTACGAACTGGCCAACGTGCTGGAAAAAATGGGCGACAAGGCGGGAAGCCTGGACGCGCTCAAGGAAATCTACAATGCCGACTACGGCTACCGTGACGTGGCGAAGCGGGTGGAGTCCTCCTACTCGTAACCGACTTTTTCAGGGCTTCCCTGCCGACACCCCGTTTCGCGTTCCGAAACGGGGTGTTTTTTGTTCGCGACCAAATGGTACTGGAAAGCCGGGGGACGTCCGCCATCTTGCGGGCTGATGATATTCGAATTTTTCGCCGCCGCCGACCTCTGGACCACTGTCAAAGAGGGGATTCCCGTCGTGCTGGCCTTGATCGTGATCGAGGGGCTGCTCTCGGTGGACAATGCGCTGGCGATTGCAGCGATGGCCTCCCATCTGGATGAGAAGCAGCGCAAGACGGCGATGAACATCGGCTACCTGGGGGCGTATGGATTCCGAATCGTGGCGCTGCTCACCGCCAGCTTCATCATGGAAAGCCACTGGCTGATGCTGCTGGGGTCTCTCTATCTGGTCTGGCTGATGTGCTCTCATTTTGCCGAGCAGGGAGATGATGAGAACGATGGGGACGGCAAAGCGAAAAAGGTGCCTCAGAGCTTTGCGAGCACGATCGCGATGATCGCTTTTCTCGACCTGAGCCTGAGCTTTGACAACGTGGTGGCGGCAGTGGCCTTTGCGCGTGACAGCAAGGTGCTGGTCTATATTGGCGTGACACTGGGCATCATCACGCTGCGGCTGGTGGCGGGCTACTGCATCAAGCTGCTCGAACGGCAGCCCTGGCTGGAGCACACTGCGTTTCTGCTTGTGGGATTTGTGGGCCTGCTGCTGGGGCTGGAGCTCCTCTGGGACCAGACCGTCAAACATGTCGTCGAATTCGGCGGCTTCAGTCTGATTGGCGAGGCGGGGGGGCACTACCACATCGCCAAGGCCGTCAAGTTCGCCGGCATCCTCGGCATCATTCTGCTACACCTGGCCTATGAAAAGAACGGCGCAGTCAAAGCCCTGCTGCGTCCGCTTCTCCATGTTTTGCTGCTGCCTGCGCGGGTGGTCGCCACACTGGCGGGGGCGGTCTTTGGTTTGATCAGCTGGCCGTTTCGCGCCGCATGGGCCGCTGTGACCCGGAAATAAGAATCCCCCCGGCTGTTGGGCCGGGGGATGTGGAGGAGGCCATGGGCCAGGCAGATGGCTGCGTGACGATTACTGCTTCGGCTTCGTGAGCATTTCGAAGTCGTCGCTGCGGAACGGTGTCACGGGAAGGCCGTCGGTGCTGTAGAGGTTGCAGACCGGATTGTCAGACCAGGCGTAGCGAACGGCCACAGGCTTGGTGACGCCCTTGGCGCTGACTTCGAGCTTGTCCTTGCCAATGATTTTCGCCTCGGCCCAGGCCCACTTCTTGTCTTCGCCGCAGACGACGAAGCCTTTCACCTCGCTGATATCGACGGTGCGCAGATTGCTGCCGAAGGTGTCGAGCGTGACGATGGCCTTGTCTCCGGCGAACTCGGCGGATTTGAACTCGGGGCTGCGATAGGGGAGCTTCATGCCGTAGTCTTTCACCAAGGCCCAGCGGGCGAGGCGCTCGGCCACGTCGCGCTTGTTTTTCGGATGGATGTCGTTGGCATCACCGAGGTCGATGATGACGGCCTGGCCGCCGTTTTTGATGGCGGATGCGGTCTTGGTCTGGCTCTCGCGCAGTTCGGCCCAGGAGCTGGCGGTGGCCTGCTCGGCGTCGGTTTTTTCAGCCATGAAGTCGGCGAGCTGGACCCAGTAGAAGGGGAAATCTCCCTGCTTCCATTCATTGCGCCAGTTCTGGATCATGAAGGGGAAGAGGCTGGCGTACTCGTAGGCGCGTCCCGCATTGCTTTCGCCCTGATACCAGATGGCACCTTTGATGCCGTAGCCGATGGTGGGGAGCAGGGCGCCGTTGTAGATGTTGCCGGGGCGGGCATTGCCGTTGAGCCAGGCGGCAGGTGGGGCAGGTGCGCGGGCGGTGAAGGGTTTGCCGGCTTTTTTGGCTTCATCCGCCTGCTTCTGCCAGCTGGCGAGATCGGCGTCATACTTGGTCTTGGCTGCGGGGGAAGTGAGGAAGGCCTCGTTCTTTTTCGTGTTTTCCATCAGCAGCTTGAAGCGGGGGTCTTTTTCCAGTTCACCGCGGTTCACCCAGGCTTCGCAGGCGCTGCCGCCCCAGGCGTTGTTGATCAGGCCCACAGGGACATCCAGCATTTTGTGCAGGACGCGACCGTAGAAAAAGCCGACGGCGCTGAAGCCGCCGACCGTGGCCGGCGAGCACTCTTTCCAGTCACCTTTGAAATCCTGCTGCGGCTCCTGAGTGCCCACGTTTGGTACCGTGATGAGGCGGATGTTGGGATATTTCGCGGTGGCGATCTCCAGATCGGCGTCCCAGCTGGATCCGACGTTCCACTGCATGTTGGACTGGCCGGAACAGATCCAGACCTCGCCGACGAGCACGTTTTTGAGCTCCCTGGCGGTGGTGCCTTTGATGGACAGAGTCGCGGGGTTCGCGTTGGCGGGGACGGGATCCAGCTTCACGGTCCATTTGCCATCGGCACCGGCCTTGGCAGTCTTGGTTTGGTCTCCGAATTTCACGGTCACTTCCGTGCCGGGTGCATCCCAGCCCCAGAGGGGATTGGTCTGCTTTTGCTGAAGCACCATGTTGTCGCCAATGATGGCGGGGAGTTTCAGTTCGGCGCGCGCAGAAAGCGCGAACGCGGCGAGGAGGATGGGGAGCGAGAGGAGTCTCATGGGTGGATAAAAAACGGAAGAAATGAAACGCAGTCAAAGGCGGTATTTTCAAATTCTTTTTATTCCTACTTGATCAGTGTATATTAATCCGCATAAGTTTGTGCCATGAAGCTCACCAAACGCGGCGAATACGCCCTTCGCACCCTGATCCGTCTCGGCATTGCCGACCGGCATGGAGAAGGCGTCATCTCCGTGTCCATGCTGGCGGACCAGGAGAAGCTGCCGTTCAAGTTTCTGGAGGCCATTCTCTTCGAGCTCCGCCAGGCCGGCTATGTGGAAAGTCTGC
Organism: Verrucomicrobiota bacterium; assembly: GCA_017301975.1. Classification (GTDB taxonomy): domain Bacteria; phylum Verrucomicrobiota; class Verrucomicrobiia; order Verrucomicrobiales; family Verrucomicrobiaceae; genus Prosthecobacter. The sequence goes on along the minus strand of JAFLEI010000019.1, from coordinate 77,641 downwards.
GCGGCAAGCATGGAGGCGCACGTCTGGCCAAACCCGCGAAGTCCATCAAGATGGGCGACGTGGTGCGTCTCATCGACGGCAAGCTGGCCCCCATCGGCTGCGCGAGTGAGACGGAGTATGAGAAATGCACCTGCCCCGACGAAGAGCACTGCGGCCTGCGCATGCTCATGATCGACGTGCGCAACGCCATCGCCAACATCCTGGACCGCTACACGCTGGAGCATGTGGTCGAAGTCACCCTGCGCAAGCAGGAGCAGCAGGCTGCCATTGCCAAAAAGGCCGTGAGAAAAAAAGCCGCCAAATCCCGCCATGCAGATCCGGCGGACGGATTCCTGGCAGCGCTCCTTGAACCCGTCACCTGATTTTCCCCATGAGCCAGAACATTGCCGAATCCGACGCTGAAGCGTGGATCGAGATCGTGCGCCAAAAAGTCGATGCCATGCGCTTCGGCTCGGTACAGATCATCGTTCACGAAGGTCGCGTCACCCAGGTGGAAAGCACCGAGAAGACACGTCTGCCCGACGTGGCTATCCCTGCGCCCGTTGCGAAGAAAAAGTAGCGATTCCCCCTCCATAGCGCGGTCCTGAAACCACGCGCCCACATTTGTCGAGAGGCTGACTGGAACACCAGAGGTCATCACAGAGCAGCGGAACTTTCCGCCACCCCTGATGACCCCCGTTCCGGCCAGCCTCTCGGCATTTAGACCAACTCTCAAAAATCTTGTCACATTGCCCGGACGGCGGAGCGGCCCCAGTGGCTGCGTTAGTCGCTTGCCTGTTATTTTCAAATAGCAGACGGCGCTCCCGCCTTGCCACTGGGGCCTCTGCGCTCGCCGGTCAAAATGACAATCTTTTCGAGAACTGGTCTATTCTTCCACCGCCGACCGTCATCCCCTCGCATGACGGAGGCTTGATCTCACATAGCACCTGCGAACGCCGACCGGACCTCCGGACGCTGACGCTCAGCAGATGCCGTCCATGCTTCCGAAACAAACCAGCCTCCCCTCTTCTTCCACATCCCTCCTCCCAGTTCAAACCAGCCCTGGCGGCAGCCTGCTGCGCAGACTCACCCTGTGCCTCCACTTTGCGATCATTTCTCATTCGACAACGGCCGCCACGCTGACGTGGTCGGGTGATGTGGACAGTGCCTGGCTAAGTGGCACGAATGGAATCGACACCAACTGGGTCGGCGACACGCTGCCGGCCAATGGCGACAGCCTTGTCTTCGATTTAACCACGTCAGGCATCGGAAATCCGACCAGCAGCAACGACCTCACCGGCCTCAAGCTTGGCGGCACCAATGCGATCACCTTCACGAATGACAGCCTCACGGGCACCGGCTTCACACTGACGGGCAATGAGGTCACACTCGGCGGCAACATCATCTCCAGCGGGATCACGGGAACTCATACACATACCCTGAGCCTGGACCTGATTCTCAGCGGGACACGCGCCGTGAACACAGGGACGGGAACAACCATCGTGATTGACGGAACCCTCAGCGAAAGCGGCGGTTCATTCGGCTTCACAAAGACCGGCGCAGGAGCGGCGACCCTGAGCGGCATCAACACCTTCACGGGAGCGGTCTCCGTGAATCAAGGATCGCTGACAGCGAACAGTATTGCCGATGGTGGAGCAGCGAGCGCGCTGGGTGCAGGGACAACGATCCGTTTCGGCACTGCGGGCCAGACTGGCATGCTGATTTATACGGGCACCGGAGCTTCCACGAACCGCTCCGTCGTGCTGGCATCCACCGGCACTGGAGGCGGGACTGTCACGAACAATGGCAGCGGCGGGCTCATCTTCACCGGCACGTTTGCCAATTCAGGAGCGGCTTCGAAAACATTCACCCTGAGCGGCAGCAATACCAGTGCGAATGAGTTTCAGGCCGCGCTGGTGGACAGCAACGGCAGCGCCCTGTCATTCGTGAAGTCTGGACTGGGAGCATGGACATTGTCAGGCAGCAGCAGTTTCACCGGCGCGGTTTCGGTGAACCAGGGTGCGCTGACAATCACCTCCCTTGCAGACAGCGGTGTCAACAGTGCTGCCGGGGCGGGCGACACGATCAATCTCGGCAGCGGCACGACCACGGCGGGCACGCTGATTTACACCGGTTCCGGTGCAGTCACCAACCGCGCCATCAATCTCGCGGCCACGACGAGCGGTGGTGCGACGATCAGCAGCAGCGGCAGCGGGGGGCTGATCTTTGCGGGAGTGTTTTCCAACGCTGGCAGCGGCACGAAGACACTCACACTTGGCGGCACCTACACGGGTGGCAACAAGATCCAAAGCGTGCTCTCCGATGGCAATGGCACCCTCGCCATTGCCAAGGTGGATGCCGGAACCTGGGCGCTTTCCGGAGATAATACTTTTTCGGGAACCGTATCACTAAGCGCGGGAACGCTTGCGCTGAATTCGGCGACTGCGATTGGCACGGGCACTCTGATCCTCGTGGGAGGCACGCTTGACAATACCAGCGGTGCCGCTCTCACGCTGAGCACGAACAACGCCGTCTCACTCAATGGCAGCATCACCTTCGGCGGCACGAGCAGTCTGAGTCTGGGATCCGGCGTGGTCACGCTGGGCAATGCGAACCGCGACATCACACTTAATGGCAGCAGCACGCTGACGCTGGGCGAGCTGCAGTGGAACTCCGTGGCCGGTACGCGCGTGCTCACTGTGAATCAAGGAACCGAGGGGAGCGCAAAGCTCATTCTGGGGGGCTTCAGGCTCAACATCAACGCGGACACCGCTGCGCGAAACCGCACCATCAGCGGCACAGGCGATGTCGAAATCAGCGGAGCAGTCTTGAATGGAAATGCCTTCAGCAACGGCCTTATTTATGCAGGCAGCGGCACGCTGACCCTGTCCGATGTGAACGGCTACACGGGCACCACCCTGGTGAATGGAGGCACTTTGAAAATGAGCGGGAGTGGCAGCATCGCCACATCCTCCGGCCTCACCATCAGTTCGGGAACGTTTGATGTGGGCGACACTGCGGCCACCGTCAACGGAACGCTCACCCTGGGCACTGCGGCGACCAGCGTTGCGGGACTGAATGCGACCGTCAGCAGCAGTGTGCCAGGAGGCAGTTTTACGCTGGGAGGAAATGTGACTTACAACGTGGGCAGCGCCGGCTTTGAAAACGGGCAGGCCACGATCTCAGCCAGCCTTGTGCTCAATGCTGACCGCACGCTGGCGGTGAACGACAGTCCAAACGCAGCGGTGGATGTCCTGGTCTCGGGTGTTATCAGCGGTGGTTTCGGCATTGTCAAAAGTGGCTCGGGCACGATGCGTCTGAGTGGTCTCAACACCTTCAGCGGTCAGACGCAGATCAACAACGGGGTCATCGAGGTTTTTTCAATTGGCTACCTTGGTGCCGCAGGCTCACTGGGCACGGCTGACAAGGATGCCAGCTCGGGCATCATTCGTATGGGCAATGGAGCCACGACCGGCACATTGAACTATCTCGGCACGGGGGAACAGACGAACCGCCGCATTCAAGCCGGCAGCAGCAATGGAGCGACAGCCTCAGGTGGCGCGACGATTTTGAGCAATGGGAGCGGTGCGCTTGTCTTCACGGCCGCCACGCTCAACAACGCGGCCAATGTCAGCGCCACCGGGCCGGGCACGGCACGGGTGCTGACTCTGGGAGGCTCAAACACGAATGACAACACCGTGCTGGGGGCCATTGTGAACAACGTCGGCGCAGGCACCAGCGGAACGAATGCCCTCGCGCTGACGAAACAAGATCCGGGGCTTTGGATTCTCGCCGGAACCAGCACCTACAGCGGGGAAACCGTGGTGAATGGCGGCACCTTGCTCGTGAACAACATCACGGGCTCGGCCACGGGCAGCGGCTCCGTCTTCATCGGCACTGCCGCACGACTGGGTGGCAGTGGCACGGCGGGGTCTCTCAGCGCATCAACATCCATAACGCAGGAGAGCGGCGGAGTGATCTTTGCAGGCCACTCGGGTGTGTTTGATGCGCAGACGCTCACTCTGCTGGCCGGGGCTGGCTTTTCTCTGAGCGGCAGCATTGAACTCGACATCACCGGCGGAGCCGCGAGCGGCCTGCTTAACCTCCAGTCTGGCAACAACGACCGCATTGTCTTCAGCGGAGGTCCGGTGACTCTCAGCGGGGCAACGCTCAGTCTTCACACCTTTCTCCCGCTCAACAGCGGCACCTGGACAGCAGGGACTTCCTGGAAGTTGTTTGACTGGGCGGGTGTGACTGGCGGGTTTGACAATCTGCAGGATTTCGGATCTCAGCAGGGAAACCTGAGCGGTCTGCCGGACCTCAGCCCTCTCGGCCTTGGCTGGGACTGGAGCCAGCTTTACACGGACGGGACACTCTCTGTCACCGCTCTCGTACCGGAACCTGCCCGCACTTTGTTTGTGCTGCTGGGAATGATGTTCGTCCTGCAGCGCCGCCGTCGGAATGACTGATTTTCAACCTCAACCACCCCTGCCATGAATACACGACTTCACAGCTACCGCAGCGGCACACCCGCGCTCGCCCGCCTATCCGAGGAGCAACGCGTGCTGGTCGAGCAAGTCAGCCACAGCCCGTGCGCCATCATGAGCATCCGCCGGCGTGCCCACGCTCTGCTGCTGCTGGATGAGGGCACGGACATCAGCGATGTGTCGAAACGGATTGCGATGGACCACCGCACCGTGGTCTCAATCCTGCTGCGACATCGCCGTGGCGGCATCTATGCCGCATTGCTGGGGCTCAAGCCCTCCCTGCAAAAACGGTTCTGGCTTGCCCTGAGTCCCATGCATGCGGCCTGACCCACTTCATCACCCATGTTCCTCGCACTGCTCCTTACGGTTCTGGCGGTAGTCGCCATCTCCTTCCTTTGTTCGGTGACGGAGGCCGTGCTGCTCAGTCTGAATCCCCTCGCACTCAAGCTGCAGGAGAAAAAAGGCAGCTTGATGTCCGGACGGTGGCTAAGGCTCAAGAACAACATCGAGCGGCCCATCTCGGCCATCCTGGTTTTTAACACCCTGGCAAACACGGGCCTCGCGACTCTGGCAGGGGCCCTTTCGGCCAGGTTGTTCGGCAGCGACTGGCTGTGGCTGTTTTCCATCCTCATCTGCGGTCTGGTGCTCTTCGTTGGTGAGATGGCACCGAAAATACTCGGCGTTCATCACACTGAGCGTTTTGCCCCGCATCTCATCGGGCCGCTTACCTGGATGCTCTGGCTCTGTCATCCGCTGGTGGTCTTGATGGAACAATTCTGCAAGCGGCTGAAGCGCAGCGCAGACATGCGCACGCAGAGTGATCAAATCATGGACATCATCACGCTTGTCCAGGCCGCGAAGGCGGAACAGCTCATCCATACACGTGAGGAAATCATCATCATTCACGCCGCCACGCTCAGCGCACGCCGGGTGAAAACCGCCATGGTGCCGCATGAAGCGGTGAAGGTTTTCGACGCCCGCCTCTCGTTGCTGGAAAACGTGAAAGCCTCCGGCGGCAAGCTGCACCGCAGCTATCCCGTCAGTCCGGATGGAACATTGGAACATGTGAGCGGCTACATCCGCGTGCGTGAGTTGTTCGTGCAGAACCTCACCACGCCTGACAGCGCTGACTGGAAGCAGCTCATCAGGCCCGCTCTGCGCATTGATGGCAAAGCCTCGCTGACGCAGTTGCTGGCGCTCTTTCTCGAAAAGCAGGAAGTCGCCGCCATCGTGGACTCCGCCGACTGTACGATCCATGGGTGGATCACGATGGATGATGTGATGAAGATCCTCATGGGCGCGAGGTTTTGAGGCCGGAGCAATCATTTCATGAAACTTTTTTAATTCCTACTTGCCTAATGTAGTTTAACCGGATATTTATGTCTCCACATCGCCAAACGCAGCCCTCACCCGCTGCGACGCAACACTCAAGAGACTGACCGGACCACCGGAAGTGTTCGAGATATGAGCCGCCATTCCCAGACCTGTTCTGGATTCGCCACTCATTCACGTTCGTTTCATGCTTCGATCAGTCTCTTGCCATTTCCGCCCACCGCCTGAAAACGGAGGCTCACCAAAAACGACACCTGCTGACGCCGACCGGAACACCGGACGCCGACGCTACCGCAGATGCTCCAACATGAACCCCACGCCCCAACGAACCACCGGAAACCGATTCCTCCAAGCCAGGGTGCTTGGCCTGCTGCTCATTGCCAGCAGCCCAGCGAACGCTGCAGACCATGAAGCCGCCAAGCTCACCCGTGGCACCTATTATCAAAACCCTCTCAGCTACAGCACCACGCGTGATCCTGATCCGCCCAAGTATGTGCGCAATGCCAGCGAACTCGGCGTCGATTCGCTGCTCAATGTGAAGTGGCTGGATGTGGGCCTCGACTACCGCTTCCGCTACGAATACCGAGACAATGACCTGCGGCGTGCCCAAGGTGGAGTGGATCAGCCCTTGCTCCATCGCACACGCGCCTATATCGGCATCAAGGAGATCCTTGACCCCTTTCGCTTTGCGGTTGAGCTGCAGGACTCACGCCGCGAAAACAGCCGGTACGTTCGTGACAACCGCGACGTGAATGAGTTTGATCTCATCCGCGCCTATGTTGAGCTCTACTTCAAAGACCTCTTCGGGCAGGACGCCATCGGCAACAGCCGGCCTTTTAGCATCCGCTACGGCATTCACAACTTCGAGTTCCTCGACCGTCGCCTCATCGGCAACAACCAGTGGCGCAACACCGCGAACAGTTTCCAAGGCTTCCACGCCAGCATTGGCCAGGAAAGCAACGACTGGCAGCTCGACCTGCTCGCCGTGCAGCCGATGAACCGTCTGAAATATGACATGGACCGCCCGGTGGAGCAGCAGTGGATGTATGCCGCCATCGGCCACTGGCGGAAGTGGTCGGACATCGTCACGCTGGAGCCCTACTATCTCGCGCTGCATCAGTCCGCCTATGCCGGAGTGGCGGAGCGCACGGTGCATAATCCCGGTCTGCGCGGCTATGGCGTCGTCGGTGCCAGCGGCTTCGACTACGATGCGAGCGTGAACTATCAGTTTGGTCAGAATGGAGCGAATAAAGTACGTGCCTATGCCGGCACGGTGGAGGTGGGCTACACTCTCAGTTCAAATCCATGGAAACCGCGCATCAGCTTGTTCTATGGCTATGCAAGCGGCGACCGCAATCCGAACGACAGTCAGGACAACCGATTCGAACGATTCTTCGGCTTCGGCCGTCCCTGGTCGGCGAATGATTACATTGTCTTTGAAAACATCAACACACCGAAAGTTCGGGTGGAGCTGAAACCGCGCCACGATCTGCGCGTGGACTTTGGCTACAGCTACTACTGGCTCGCCAGCGGCAGCGACCGCTTTTCCTCCGCCAACAACGCCCGTGACCGCACAGGTGCCAGCGGAAACTTCCTCGGCCAGGAATTCGACATCCGTGCCCGGTACACCTGGAGCCCCAAAACGGAAATAACCATCGGTTACTCTTACTTTGCAGCGGGCGGTTTTGTCGAGCGGCAGTTGCAGCGCCCCAGCACCAACTTCGCCTACTTCGAATTCAGCCATCGCTTCTTTTGATCTTCTCAATCCTCGCAAAAAAAAGACCCACTCACCCATTCAAACTTCATGAAAACTTCTATCTCCATCCTCTCCGCCGTCCTCTTCGGCTTCACCGCGCACGCAGCCGACTTTGAGCTGCTGAACGTTTCTTATGACCCCACCCGCGAGCTTTATGCGGAATTCAACAAAGCCTTCGCCAGACATTACAAAGAAACCACCGGCAAGAAGGTCAGCATTGACCAGTCGCATGGGGGCTCTGGCAAGCAGGCGCGTGCGGTGATCGATGGACTGGAGGCTGATGTGGTGACGCTGGCGCTTGCCGGAGACATTGACGTGATAGGCAGGCAGGCCGGTTTGATTGCTTCTGACTGGCAGAAGCGACTGCCGAACAACAGCGCACCTTACACGAGCACAATTGTGTTTGTGGTTCGGAAGGGAAACCCGAAGAACATCCAGGACTGGGATGACCTGGTGAAGCCGGGTGTGAACGTCATTACACCGAATCCGAAGACCTCCGGTGGTGCGCGCTGGAACTACCTCGCCGCGTGGGCCTATGCACTGAAAAAATATGGCAGCGAAGACAAGGCGAGAGAGTTCATCGCAGCGCTCTTCAAAAATGTTCCCGTGCTGGACACTGGCGCACGTGGCGCCACCACCACCTTTGCGCAGCGTGGCATCGGCGATGTGCTTCTTTCCTGGGAAAACGAAGCCTGGCTGATCCAGCGTGAGTTCCCCGGCCAGACGAAGATCATCGTTCCCTCCATCAGCATCCTGGCAGAGCCCACCGTGGCCGTGGTGGACAAGAATGCTGAGAAAAAAGGCACCACCGAAGTGGCGAAAGCCTACCTGGAATACCTCTACACACCGGAGGCACAGGACATCATCGGCAAAAACTACTACCGCCCGCATGATGCCGCCGCCGCTGCGAAGTACGGCACCCGCTTTCCGAAGCTGAACCTTGTGACCATCGATGGTGACTTCGGCGGCTGGGGAAAGGCGCAGAAGAAGCACTTCGATGACGGCGGCATCTTTGATCAGATCTACCAGGGCAAATAACGCCCCGCCCCAGCAGCATCCGAAAAGTCAGCGCTTGAAACCATGACACTTCCATCCCATTTGCAGTTCACCGGCAGGCACGCACCTCAGCGTGGCAGCATCCCGCTGCCGGACAGACGACTGATGATTGAAACGGATCCGCCAGACCAAGGCATCTTCATCCCGAAGATTGTCAGCAAGCCCGTGAAAACGGGTCATGGCATCAAGATCGGCATCTTTGCGGGCATCCATGGGGATGAGGAGGCGGGGACCCTGGCCACGCAGGAGCTCATCCACTGGGCTGCGGAGAAGCCGGAGGAGTTGCACGACTATGAGCTGCACTTTTTCCCGATCTGCAATCCCACGGGCCGCAATCTCGGCACACGGCACAGCCACAGCGGTCTGGACCTGAACCGCGAGTTCTGGTTTGGCTCCACCGAGCCCGAAGTCGTCTATCTTGAAAGCGAGCTGCGTCGCGAAAGCTACGAAGGCATCATCTCGCTGCACTCGGATGACACCTCCGACGGCTGCTATGGCTTCGTCAGCGGAGCGCTGCTGAGCGAGCATTTGCTGGAGCCGGCCCTGCAGGCGGCGGCGGACTTTCTGCCACGCAATGAGCAGCATATCATCGATGGGTTCCTCGCCTCGCGCGGCATCATCAAGGAAGGCTACCTCGGCATCCTGAGTGCTCCGCCGGAGCAGCGTCCACATGCGCTGGAAATCGTGTTTGAGACTCCTGCGCTTGCGCCGATGGATGCGCAGGTCAAAGCGACCGTCGCCGCGGTGAAACGCATCCTCGCGGAATACCGCGAACTTCAAGCTTACGCCGCCAACCTGTAATCAGCGCTCATGGCCTATTCACGCCACGTGCTGCCGGGCTTCAGGCTTTCGCTCGGCTTCACCATCACTTATTTGAGCCTCATTGTGCTCTTCCCGCTGTCCATGCTCGTGTGGAAGGCCACGGGCGGCGGCTGGGAGCACATGCTGAACACGCTGACGCAAGCGCGTGTGATTTCATCTCTCAAGCTCAGCTTTGGCACGGCCTTCGCGGCTGCGCTGGTGAATGCGGTCTTCGGGCTGATCACCGCCTGGGCGTTGGAGCGCTACTCGTTCCCGGGCCGCCGACTGCTGGATGCGATGGTGGACCTGCCCTTTGCGCTTCCGACGGCGGTGGCGGGCATCGCGCTGGTCACCTTGTATGCGCCGAACGGCTGGATTGGTGCCTGGCTGGCGCAGCATGACATCAAGGCCGCGTATGCACCGCTGGGCATCACGATTGCGCTGACTTTCGTGGGCTTTCCATTCGTGGTGCGCACCTTGCAGCCCGTCATTGCGGATCTTTCCATGGATGTCGAGGAGGCCGCCGCCTGCCTGGGCGCAAACCGCTGGCAGACGCTCACGCGCGTGGTGTTTCCTGCGCTGCTGCCATCGACGCTCGCGGGCATGACGCTGGCGTTTGGCCGCGCGGTGGGGGAATACGGCAGCGTCGTTTTCATCTCCGGCAATCTGCCTTTCAAGACGGAGATCGCGCCCCTGCTCATCACGATGCGACTGGAAGAATATGACTACTCCGGTGCCGCCACCATCGGGGTGGTGATGCTGGCTGCATCTTTTGCGATCCTGCTGCTGTCCAACGCGCTGGCGCAATGGAGCCGAAAGCGCACCGGAAGATGAACTGAAGAATTGAATTTCCCCATGGCCGCCATCATTGACATCTCCCCTGCCCGCCGCACGCGTCCGCGAAAAGCGACCTCCGACTCTCTCGCATCCCGAGTGCTCATCATTGGCACGGCGGTGGGTTTCATGGGGCTCATGTTTGTGCTGCCTCTGGTCGTCATTTTTCAGGAGGCATTTCGAAAAGGGTGGGAGGGCTTTGTCGAAGCTTTTGATGACCGCGCCACCCTGCATGCGGTCTGGCTCACGCTGAAGGTGGCGGCGATCACCGTGCCGCTGAACACCCTGTTTGGTCTCGCGGCGGCGTGGTGCGTTTCGCGCTTTCGGTTTCGTGGCAAACGCTTTCTGACCTCGCTGATTGAGCTGCCGTTGTGGGTGTCCCCTGTCATCGCGGGCATGGTCTATGTGCTGCTGTTTGGGGCGCAGGGATTGTTTGGCCCGACGCTGAAGGAGCATGGCATCAAGATCATCTTCGCGCTGCCCGGCATCGTGCTGAGCACGATCTTTGTCACCTTCACGTTTGTGGCCCGCATTCTGGCACCGCAGATGGAGGCGCAGGGCCAGGCTGAGGAGGAGGCTGCGATGACGCTGGGTGCGAACGGCTTCCAGATGTTCTGGCGCGTAACACTGCCAAAGATCAAATGGGGCCTGCTCTATGGAATCATCCTCTGCAACGCCCGCAGCATGGGCGAGTTTGGCGCAGTGTCCGTGGTCAGCGGGCACATCCGCAACAAGACCAATACGGTGCCGCTGCATATCGAAGTTTTGTACAATGAATACCAGTTTGTCCCGGCTTTTGCCGTGGCCTCCGTGCTAGCCCTCCTGGCGCTGGTGACCCTGATTTTGAAAACTCTGACGACCACTCAACGAGGAGCAGCATGAGCATCCACATCCACCAAATCTCCAAAACCTTCGGCAGCTTCAATGCGCTGAAGAACGTCGATCTCGAAGTCAAAACCGGAGAACTCGTCGCCCTGCTGGGACCCAGCGGCAGCGGCAAGACCACGCTGCTGCGCATCATCGCCGGACTTGAATTCGCCGACGTGGGCGATGGCAGCATCCAGTTTCATGGCTCCGATGTGACCCACCGCAGCGCCTACGAGCGCAAGGCGGGCTTCGTCTTCCAGAACTATGCGCTCTTCAATCATATGACTGTGGCGGAGAACATTGCCTTTGGTCTGCGGGTGATGAAACGGCCAGAGCGGCCTGACCGGAAGGACATCGACAAGTCAGTTACTCACCTCCTGCACCGCATCGCCCTCGAAGGTTATGGTGACCGCTATCCGTCACAGCTCAGCGGCGGGCAGAAACAGCGTGTGGCGCTGGCACGTGCGCTTGCCGTGGGGCCGCAGGTGCTCCTGCTCGACGAACCTTTCGGCGCCCTGGATGCCAAGGTGCGGAAGACGCTGCGGAAATGGCTCCGGCAGTTTCACGACGAGACCCGCGTGACGACGCTGTTCGTCACCCACGATCAGGACGAAGCCTTTGAACTCGCAGATCGCGTCGTCGTTCTGCACGAGGGCAGCATCCAGCAGGTCGGCTCACCGCAGCAATTGCGCGAGCATCCGAAGAATGAGTTTGTGGCGGATTTTCTCGACTGCGTGATGATTTGAGCTGCACTCACCTTCCCTGCTTCACCCGCAGCAATTTCTCTCCTGCCGCGTTCAGCGTTTCGAGCTGCTTGGCATAGTGGAAGCGGATGAAGCGGTGTTCGGGTTCGCGGAAGAAGCTGGAGCCGGGGACGCCGGCGACGCCGACTTCGCGGACGAACCATTCGGCGGCTTCGGTGTCGGTGGGGAAGCCGAGGGAGGAGATGTCCATGAGGACGTAGTAGGCGCCGTGGGGTTCGGTGAATGGGAGGCCGGTGGCGCGGAGGTGATTGAGGAAGACATCGCGCTTCTCGGTGTAGAGATCGCGCAGGCCGTGGTAGTAGCTGTCAGAGAGTTCGAGGCCGGCGACGGCGGCCTCCTGAAGAGGAGCGGCGGCACCGACGGTGAGGAAGTCGTGCACTTTGCGCGCCTGCGCGATGATGTGCGGAGCGGCCTGCACGTAGCCGAGGCGCCAGCCGGTGATGGAGTAGGTCTTGGAGAGTGAATTGCACACGATGACGCGTTCAGAAGCGCCGGGGAGCCCGTGCATGTATACGTGCTCATGCGGGGCGTAGACGATGTGCTCGTAGGGCTCGTCGGTGATGACAAAGGCATCGTGTTTTTCGGCGAGATCGAGGATCAATTGCAGCTCGGCGCGGGTGAAGACTTTGCCGGTGGGGTTGGAGGGATTGCAGACAATGATGGCCTTCGCTCCCTGCGCAAAGGCGCGCGCGAGTTCATCGGGATCAAAGCCGAACTGGGGCGGGCGCAGGGGGACGTAGATGGGTTCGGCTCCGGAGAGGATGGCGTCTGCGGCGTAGTTTTCGTAGAAGGGGGAGAAGACGATGACTTTGTCACCGGGCTCGCAGCAGGTCATCATGGCGCACATCATGGCCTCGGTGCTGCCACAGGTGACGACGAGGTTTTGATCTGGATCAACGGGGGTGCCGGAGAAATGAGAGATCTTTTTGGCGAGGGCCTGACGGAAGCGCGGCGCGCCCCAGGTGACGGCGTACTGATGGAACGGGCCCCGGGTGGCGCGCTCGAGAGCGGTGAGCAGTTCCTCCGGCGGATTGAAGTCGGGAAAGCCTTGGGAAAGATTGATCGCGCCATGCTGATTGGAGAGACGCGTCATCGCACGAATGACGGATTCGGTGAAGGCGTGGAGGCGGCGGGAAGTTGCGGGCATCCTTGCGATTTGGGCGAGAAGCCGCCAACGTGCAACCAACCAATCTGCCCCACATGCTGCGCCGCTGATCATGCCTCCTGAACCCTCCCCTCCGCCACAGCTCAAAGAATGGTTTGATGCCGCCCGCTATCGGGCCATCGCCAAGGAACTTGCCAGCATCGCGCCGAGGTTTCGCATCGATGATTTCATGAAGTCCGTGCTGGATGGGCTGGAAGAGCGCAGCCTGATGCAGCGTGTGCATCAGTGCGCGGTGGCGGTGGATGCGGCGCTGCCGGGAACGTATCAGCAAAAGGTGCGGGCGCTGCAAAAGCTGGCGCCGCGCATCGGGCATGAATTTGTGACCATTTTCCTGGGTGATTTCGTGGCGACGTACGGCCTGGATGATTTCGATTTCTCGATGGAGGCGCTGAGGTTTTTCACGGTGTTTGGCTCGGCGGAGTTTGCGGTGCGACCGTTCATTCTGGCGGATCAAAAGCGCGCGTTGCAAATGATGCACGCGTGGACTGCTGACCCGGATGAGAAGGTGAGACGACTGGCGAGCGAGGGTTCGCGGCCGCGCCTTCCCTGGGGCATGCGTTTGCAGGCGCTGGTGCGCGACCCCGAGCCGACGGCGAAGATTTTGGAAGCGCTGAAGGATGATGACTCCCTGTTTGTACGACGGTCGGTGGCGAATCATCTCAACGACATCACGAAGGATCATCATGACTTTGTTTTGCAACGCCTCGAAGGCTGGGATCTGCAACGGGAGCACCTGCGGTGGATCGCCAAGCATGCGTGCCGCACGCTGATCAAGCGCGGGCATCCGGGGGCGTTGAAGCTGTTTGGCTTTGGCAAACAGGCGGAGGTCTCGGCGAAGCTGGAAGCTTCTCCATCACGCCTGGAACTGGGGCAGCGGCTTACGCTGACGGCGGCGCTGACTTCCACCTCAGGCCGTGCGCAGCGGCTGGCGATTGACTACGTGGTGCATTACATCAAGGCGAGCGGCGGGAGCGCGGAGAAGGTCTTTAAGTGGACGGAGATTGATCTGCCTGCGCATGCTGAAATCGAACTCGTCAAATCGCAGGTGGTGCGCGATTTCACGACGCGCAAACATTACTCAGGCAGGCACCGTGTGGAATTGCAGGTGAACGGCCAGCGGGTGGCGGAGACGATGTTTGTCCTGGCGTGAGCCGTGCCACGGGCTCAGCGATAAAACGTTTCGAGGATCAAGGTGCAGAGGGCCTGACGATAGGTGGCGTCTGCGGCATCGCCGGCAGGCCAGTTGGGACGGCCGCGTTTGAAAGAGCCGTCCGGCTGCTGGGCGGCGAGGATTTGCGGCATGACCTGGGTGGCGAAGGTCGTCCACTCGGCCCCGCCGTTGAGAAAGAGCGCATTGCTGTAGCCATGCCAGCAGTAAAGGTTGCAGTTTTTCTCCCACTCCGGTGGCTCGGCCTGGAGGAAGCCGGAGATGAATTTGACGCCCTTTTTAGCCGCAGGCGAGCTTTTCCCAGCCAGCATGAGATGGCCTGCCGTGGCACCACCGCTGAGGCTCCATTGGTTATAGTGTGATTCGCGGCTGGCGCCGCCGAATCCGCCGTCCTTAGTTTGAACGGAGTCGATGTAAGACAGCGCTTTTTTGATGCAGGACTCGAGGCCGTCGATTTTCAAGCCGGTTGCCCTGGCGACGTTGAGCGCCTGGAAATGCCAGTTGGCCAGGGATAGATCGGAACCGCTGCCAGGATTGTAAACAATCGTCTCGCCGCCATAAGTCCAGGACCCCTTGCTCGTCTGCTGGCTGATGATTGTCTTGATGGCGGTTTCAAAGCTCTCACGGAGCCCCGGAAGACTCCTGGAGTTTAGGCGGGCCAAGAGATAAGCCTCGCAGACTGCGGTGGTGGCAATGGCATGCTCATAAGTTCCAGCACCGCCGCCGTTTCCCACCCACCTTTCGGAAAAAATGCCATGCGGGTTCTTCCTGCCGAGCTCGATCAAGTAAAGAAGCCCCTTCACGATGGCGTCTCCATACTCGGGAGAATCCGGTGTTTCGCCATGGCCAAGAAAACACTGAAGTACGAAGCCAGTCATTGCGCCTTTGTTGGCGCGGCCCCAGGAGCCTTCGGGGTTCTGGCTGGTTTTAAACAGATTCAGGGAAGCTGCGACGGCGGCCTCGATCTCTGGAGTGCCGCCGCCCCGGCGGATGGCCTCAAGACGAGCTGCGGGAGTGAAACGGGAACGGAATGATTCAGGAAGGGTTTTGAGAGAGGCTTCTGAGACTCGCCCTGGGGCGGCGCTCGCCGGAGCATTCTGCAGCGCCTGCCAATGCTCTTTGGCGTAGGCCTTGTCTGGCGGACTGAGAGTGTCGATGGCGATCTCGAATTCCGCGCCGTTTTTTAGACGAACATTGAGGGAACGGTTGGCAGCGTTCACGCCAATGAGCTCGGCCTCGATGAGCTGGCCGCTGGTATTTGTCCAGACACGCATCTCCGCCACCGCGGCGCTGCTGAACAGCAACAGGCTGAACGCTGCGATGGCACGTGCGCGCTTCATGGTCATTTCACCGCGGCTTTGGCCTGGGCCTGGCTTTCGGGAGAGAGCTTGCTGAGGGCCAGGATGTGGGTGGTTCCGGTGGAGGGAATTTTGAGAAGGACGCTGTCGCCTTGCAGT
The DNA here is from genome assembly GCA_017301975.1 of Verrucomicrobiota bacterium. Taxonomy (GTDB): domain Bacteria; phylum Verrucomicrobiota; class Verrucomicrobiia; order Verrucomicrobiales; family Verrucomicrobiaceae; genus Prosthecobacter. Next base: position 61,975 of record JAFLEI010000019.1, on the reverse strand, counting down.
CCCATGAATTCGGCCTCGATGGTTTTGCCTTCGGTGTTGGTCCATTTCAGGACACCACCGGCTGCTGCGGCGGGCATGGCGGCAGCGGGTGCGGCGGCAGGAGCTGCGCCACCCCCGGTGAGGCTGGCGCCTTCATTGATCCAGTTTTTAAAGAGGTCGAGCTCTGCAGCGGTGAGCTTGTTCTTGCCTTCAGGGGGCATCACATCTGAGTCATCATCCGCGAGTGTGCAGTTGACGAACATCGTGCTCTTCATCGCTTCACCGGGAATGATGTTTTTACCGGCACCTATTTGTTCAGGCAGCTTGTCATCATCGAGGGCCAGCTTGCCTTTGACTTTTTTGGTGACGCTGTGGCAGGCATAGCACTTGGTGCGGAAGATTGGGGCGATCTGCGTTTTGAAATCGACGGCAGAAGCGGTGGTGGCGGTCAGGACAAGGGCGTAAAGAAGGGATTTCATGGTTGAATGCGACATGGAACGATCAAAAGGGCGGTTTGCCTAGATTATTTTATGGATTCCGTGCGATCAGCGGGCGGCAGGATCGAGCTGGCGGAGTTGCTGGAGGGTGGACAGGATAGCATCGCGATGGGATTGCAGCCGGCTGATACCCAGCACAGCGCGGCTGCCGGAGAGCGTGTTGAGCAGGGGGCTGACCTCGGGCTGGGCGGAATTCCACTCCACACCGCGTAGGGCGGCGGGATTTTTCGCGATCAAAGCTTGGTACTCTGTGTTTAAGACCTGTCGCTGGGAGGCAAGCTGCGTGCGCAGGACGTCAACCACGTTGCTGGCCGGCATGGCTGCCGCCGAAGCGGGGGGCTGGGATGGAACGCCTTGATCCAGGGCCAGCCGTGAATCTGTTTCGCGGGCTTTGAGAAGGATCTTCTCGCGGGATTTTTCCTGGGCCTCCAGGGGATCGTAGCAGGCCTCCCAGCGCAGATCCGGGGTGGTTTTCGCGAAGGCGACTCTGAGCTGGCCATCGGCGTGCCGGATTGAAAGATCTTCGGCGCTTACGGCAGTGATTTCGGCCTCGCGCAGGACTTTGCCATCGTCCAGATTCAGCACGGGAAATTTCTTTCCCACCATGGCGCTGCGGCGCTGGGTGCGGAAATGGTCGAACTGGGATTTCAAGGCCTTGAACTGATCCTGCGACTGGGTGAGCTCCTGCTGGGTCTTTTGCAACTGGGTCTGTACCGCCGCAAATTGCTGCATCTGTACCTGCAGGGCGGACAAATCTGCTTGTGATTGCACGAGGAGATGGTTGGTCTCATCCACACGCGTCTGCAGGGCCTGATTCTCAATCTGCAGGACATCATACTCGCTTTTTTTGACACAGCCACCCAGCAGCAGCAGCGCGGCGGCTGTCGCTGAAAGGGTGCGTATGGGGTGCCTGCTCATTCCAAAGAGAGTGTAACCCTGCCGGTGCAAGATTGTCACGCATCCCATGCCAAGATTTTCAGAATGACGCCCTGGCCTCAACCACTTGCATTCAAGCCATCCTAGCCGAGACTGTCGGCCCCCTAAACCACCTTTATGAGCAAAGCCTCCGTCGAAGACATCAAACTCGCCTCAGCCGGCCTGCGTGGCCAGCTGGCCGAGCAGTTCGCTGATACCAGCACCCCGAACATCCCGGAGGACTCCAACATCCTGCTCAAGCACCACGGCTCCTACCAGCAGGATGATCGCGATGTGCGCGCCGAACGCACCAAGGCGAAGCTGGACAAAGCCTGGAGCTTCATGATCCGCAGCAAGATGCCTGGCGGCCGTATCACGGCGAAGCAGTGGATGATCCATGACGACCTGTGCACCAAGGCTTTCGGCAACATGCGCCTGACCAACCGCCAGGGCATCCAGCTCCATGGCGTGCTGAAAGGCGGCCTGAAAGAGGTGATTTCCAACGTCTGCCACAGCGGCCTCAGCACCATGGGTGCCTGCGGCGACGTGGTGCGCAACACCATGGGCCCGGCGGCACCGATCAAGGACGCGGTGCATGCTGATACTCAGACACTTACGGAAGAAATCAGCCAGCGCTTCCTGTGGCGCAGCCAGGCCTATGCCGACATCTGGCTGGATGGCGAAAAGCTGGAGCCCGAGTGGACTCAGGACCCGGAGGTGAATCCTGCCGTGCGTGAGGCGACGAAGGCCCCGGAAGGCGACGACCCGATCTACGGCAAGGTCTATCTGCCGCGTAAATTCAAGATCGGCGTGGCCATCCAGCCCTGCAACGATGCGGACATCTTCTCCCAGGACGTGGGATTGGTGCCGCACGTGGTGGACGGTGCTGTGGAAGGCTACACGATCACGGTGGGCGGCGGCTTTGGCATGAGCCACGGCCAGCTGACCACGCGCCCCTTCCTGGGCCAGCCGCTGCTTTATGCGAAGCGTGCGAATGTGGTCGATGTGATCGAAGCCATCGTGACCACCCAGCGTGACCATGGCAACCGCACGGAGCGCAAGAACGCCCGCCTGAAGTACACCGTGCAGACGATGGGTCTGGACGGCTTCCGCGCCGAAGTGGTGCGCCGCCTGCCGGGCATCGAGACGTTCCCGCCGAAAGAGCTCAACTTTGACAGCGTCGAGGACAAGCTCGGCTGGCATGAGCAGGGCGACGGCAAGCTCTACTGCGCCGTGCATGTGAGCATGGGCCGCATTGTGGACCGTGAAAACGGCCCGCACTATCGCAGTGCTTTCGTGGACCTGTGCAAGACGCTGGACCTGCCGCTGATCGTGACGCCGAACACGAACATGATCATTGCCGACGTGGCGCCTGAGCAGAAGGCCGCTGTGGATGCGATTTTGGCCAAGCATGGTGTCGTGCATGCCGATGGCATGACCCGCGCCCGCAAGGTGGCCCACGCCTGCGTGGCCCTGCCGACCTGCGGCCTGGCGCTGAGCGAGTCTGAGCGTGTGCTGCCGGGATTCATGGACAAGATCGACGAAGCGCTGCGTGAACTGGGCCTCGAAGACGAGCCGATCCTGTTCCGCATGACGGGCTGCCCGAACGGCTGCGGCCGCCCCTACAACGCCGACTTCGGCTTTGTGGGTCGCTCCCCGAACAAGTATGCGATGTTTGTGGGTGGCAGCATCCGCGGCAACCGCCTCGCCGGTCTGGAGTACAAGACTGTGCTGGGTGAAGAAGTTCCGGGCAAGGTCCGCGCCTTCCTGGAAGCCTTCAAGGCCGAGCGCAAGGACGGCGAAATCTTCGCCGACTGGTTTGCCCGCACCCGCACCACGGGTGAGGCGCCGACGCCGGAGCAGTTCCACATTGAGCTGGCTGAGCGCGCTGCGAAGCTGGCGGGTGCCAAGGCTGCGGAAGAGGGTTGATCCTCCAAAAAACGTTGTTTCTGAGGCGGTCCGTGATGAGCGGACCGCCTTTTTTTGTGTTCAGAGATCTGGAAATCTGAACATCCCCGTACTTGTGTGAGGCGTTTCTTTGGGCCACAGACTCGGCTATGTCTCTCCCGTTTTATCATTACCTGCATGTCATCGGCCTGATCCTTGTTTTTATTGGCTTCGGCGGTCTGTTCTCCAGTGAAGGCGCCAAGAAGGCCATGATGTGGCATGGCATCGGTCTGGTGATCAGCCTTGTCTCCGGATTCGGGATGCTGGCGAAGCTGGGCATCATGGGCACGATGCCGGTGTGGGCCTGGATCAAGATCGGCCTTTGGCTGGTGCTGGGATTCCTGCCGGTGCTGGCGAAGCGCCGGGTGATCACGGCACCGCTGGTGGTGCTGATCGCGGCGATTGCGGGAGCCGGGCTTGCGTATCTGGGGTATTTCAAGCCGACGTTTTGATTTCAGCGCAGGCGGTGGGCCAGGAGTGCGGTGCGGCGGGATTTGCCAAGCCTCGGGCTCTCTTGTCTGCCGGGCCAAGCTTTTGCCAAGACCCTGGGCACGGCGGCGTTTTGTGCCACCGCTACGCGGTTCCACGACATTCGGGAGACATGGATGATGCGATTCCGTGGGTTGGCACCCACGGCTCACTTTTGTGGCAGCGCTCCGGGCTTTCGGAGGGGGAGAATGCCTGCGGCGAAGAGTCTGCCTCAAGTGGCATGAATTGATACCATGCTCCGTTGAAAGCAGGTCTGTCCTTCGGAAAGAGACTGCAACGGCTGGTAGGAACGCCAGACCTTGCGGAGTGTTGTGGGACCAGGATGGTCCCACTCCTCCAGTGCTCCCGGTGTCCGGGGCAAGTCACTCAGACCCATTTTCAACTGCCTGTGTTATCAGGGTCGGTCAGCACAGGTTTCTGAACGCCGTGGAGCATTGGTCTGATGCTACAGACGATTGGTTTGAGACTGGGCGTGGGCGAGGGTGATTGAGGGGGCGCTGATCGACGGGCAGGAGTGCCCATCGTACTGCTGAGGCCTTCAGATTTCAGACGAAGGCGAGACGCCTCGATCCGTTGACAGGCCGGAGGCCTATCCTCCGATTAAGAGCCGAGGGCTTTGCTTTTTTCGGTGGCGGCGCGGACGGCTTGGATCATGGCGTTGCGGAGGCCGTGCTGCTCAAGTTTTTCGAGGCCGGCGATGGTGGTGCCGCCGGGGCTGGTGACTTCATCGCGGAGGGAGGCGGGGTGTTTGCCGGTGGTGAGGACCATTTCGGCGGCGCCGGCGACGGTTTGGGCGGCGAGGCGCAAGGAGGCTGCGCGGGGCAGGCCCATGAGGACGCCGCCGTCGGCGAGGGCTTCGATGACGGTGTAAACGTAGGCGGGGCCGCTGCCGGAGAGGCCGGTGACGGCATCGAGGAGCTTTTCGGAGACTTCATCGGCAGTGCCGACGGCGCCGAGGATCTTAGAGGCGAGGGCAGCGTCTTTGGCGTTTGCCTTGCTGCCGCGTGAGAAAGCGGCTGCGCCTTTGCCGACGAGTGCCGGGGTGTTGGGCATGCTGCGAATGACGCGCTGCTTTTCACCGAGCCAGGTTTCGAGATTGGCCAGGGAGACTCCGGCGGCGATGCTGAGGTAGAGGCGGGAGCCTTTGACCTGCGCGAGGGATTCGCAGAGGGACTTCATGTCACCGGGCTTCACGGCGAGGATGATGACGTCTGAGGCTGCGGCGACTTCCGCCGGGGTGCCTGTGATGGTTTTGCAGGTGAGGCATTTGCGCAGGGAGTTCACGGCCTCGGGCATGACATCGCTGAGGGCCACATTCAGGCTGGCTTTGCCAAGCGCCTGCTCCACGCCGCGCAGGAGTGCGCCGCCCATTTTTCCGCAGCCAATGAGTCCGAGTTTCATCATGGGACGACTGTGGGGCGGATGCGGCGGCGTGCAAGTACGCCAATCTTGTCTTGCGCTGCCCCCCGGATTTTTGACATGCTGGTGGAAATCGCCGTAATCCATGTACGCCGACCACTTCCAACCCGAAAAGATCATCGCCGCCGGGCCCTCGGCCAAGGTGTATCGCGGAGTGGAGACGATGACAGGGCGGAAGGTGCTGATCAAAGTGCTCCTGGAGGACCACGAAACCGTGAATCCGCTGGACCGGGAGCGCCTGCAGCAACTGGCTCCTTCGCTGATGCAGATGAGGCATCCGCAGATCGCGGGGCTGATCACGCTGCTGCCGACGGAGGAAGAGTTTGCCCTGGTGTCTGAGTTCATGCCGGGGATGAACGGGCGGAACTTTGCCGCTGAGCGCAGGCCCTCGCCTGCGGATCTGCGTGCGCTGGCGGTGCAGCTGATGCATGCGCTGCTGGTGGGTGAGCACCTGCGCCAGCCGCATGGCGACCCGAAACCGAGCAACCTGATCATCGCCGATCATCCTGGCGGCGGTTTGTTTCTGCAGGTGCAGGACTGGGGCCTCACGCTGGCGCGGCAGACGCAACCGCCGGAGACGCTGTGGTTTCGTGCGCCGGAGCTGCACACGGGCGGCACGCCGACGACGCAGAGCGATCTCTTTACAGCGGCGGGCAGTTTGTTTTGCATGGCGACCAACACTGCACCGGCCCAAGGCACGACGGTGGAGGAGACGATGAGGGACTGGCATGGCTTCAACGCCGGCCATGTGCTGAGCCACCTGCGGCCGGACCTGGACCCGCCGCTGCGTGACTGGCTGGCGTGGCTGCTGAATCTGGCGCCACAGCAGCGCCCGCAGTCAGTGGCGCAGGCGCTGGATATGCTGATGCTGAGCATGCACACCGGCTTTGCCTACCTGCCGCAGCAGGCGCCGGTGATGGCACCGGGCGCGCAGACGACACCGCTGATGGCCGCGGTCCAGCCAGGGATGCAGAGGGCAGTTCTTGCTGTGAAGCCTGAGGTGGTTGAGGTGGTTGAGGCTGTGGCCGTTCATTTGGATGAGCCTGTGGCTTTGGCTTCCGTTGTGTCGATCCCGACACCTGCTGGTGCGTCGAAGCCGAAGCCTGTGGCACCAAAGTCCGCGACCGCTCCGGCTGCGGCCTCTGTCGCTGCGAAATCCACCGCTGTGGCTGACGCCCCACCCGCAGCCGCGTTGAAAAAATCCTCCGGCAGCCGTGTCATGATCGCGGTGGTGCTGAACCTGGTGGCGCTCATCGTGATTGGATTTTTTGTGTGGCCGTTCATTCAGAAATCCATCCCGAGCGGGGAGGTTTCCACAGCTGTGAGCAGCGAGAAGACACCCGCCATGGCCACCCCTCTGCACCCGGCTGACAGCGCGAAGGCTGCAGGAGAGCCAACGCCCGCACCAACGCCAGCCCCGGTGGTGACCGATGCCAAAGTCCGCTGAATGCGTGGCAGCTGCCTCCCGCCCGACAGCATTCTCCATGCGATGAGCGCTGATTTCGCATGCAGGATGTGCGTTCTACTCTGCATCCAACTCGTGAAAAGCTCCCCTGCCCTTCTCCTGCTGCTCCTCACCGCACCTGCCTCCGCGGCGGTGGATTTCGTTCGGGACATCCAGCCCATTTTCAGCGAGCACTGCTACAAGTGCCATGGCGGGCACAAGCAGGAGGCGGCTTTTCGGCTCGACAACAAACCGAGCGCGCTGAAGGGCGGTGACTTTGGTGTGGCGATTGTGCCCGGCAAGGCGGATGACAGCCGCCTGATGCACGCGGTGCTGGGCACGAACCCGAAAATGCGCATGCCGCGCAAGGGTGATCCGCTGAGTGTTGAGGAGATCGGCAAGCTCAAGGAGTGGATCGATGCCGGTGCCGTCTGGCCCGATAGCGCGAGCGTGAGCATCGAGCGAAAAACGGACCACTGGGCCTTCAAGCCGCCGGTGACGCCACCGGTGCCTGCGGGGGCAAAGCATCCCATCGATGCTTTCATCCGTGAGCGTCTGGCGAAGGAAGGGCTGCAGCCATCTCCCGCCGCAGCTCCTGAAACGCTGCTGCGCCGCCTGCACCTGGATCTCACCGGGCTGCCGCCGACGCCGCAGGAGAGCGCCGGCTTTGCCATCGCTTACAAAAAAGATCCCGCAGGCAGTGTGCAACGGCTGACCTCCAACTTGCTGGCCAGCCAGCACTTTGGCGAGCGCTGGGCGCGACACTGGCTGGATGCGGCGCATTACGCAGACAGCAACGGCTATGAGAAGGACCCGATGCGGTTCATCTGGTTTTACCGCGACTGGGTGATCAGCGCCTACAATCGTGATCTGCCGTATGATCAGTTTGTCATTCAGCAGCTTGCGGGCGATGAGCTGCCCCTGGCCACGCAGGATCAGATCGTGGCCACGGGATTTCTGCGCAACACGATGGTTAACGAGGAGGGTGGCGTGGACCCGGAGCAGTTCCGCATGGAGTCGATGTTTGACCGCATGGACACGATCGGCAAAAGCGTCCTCGGCCTCACAATCGGCTGCACGCAGTGCCACAACCACAAGTACGACCCCATCTCGCAGGAGGAGTACTACCGCATGTTTGCCTACCTGAACAACGACAACGAGCCGTGGCGGGTGGTGTACACGGCCAGCGAGCAGATGCAGCGTGCGCAGGTGCTGAAGCGCACGGCTGAACTGGAAGCCAAGCTGAAGCATGACCACCCTGACTGGCAGGAGCGAATGAAGGCGTGGGTGGCAGGTGTGAAAGCCGCGCAGCCGCAGTGGCATACGCTAGCTTTTGAGGATGATCCTTCAGGAGGAGAGAAGGCGCTGCGTCAGCCAGATGGGAGCATCCTCGCGCAAGGTTATGCGCCGACGAAGAGTGACGTGAAGTTTGCGGTGAAGGGATTTCATGAGGCAAGCGCCCCAGATGCGGACAGGAGTGTCCGCGCTCCGCTCGGCACGATCTCGGCCTTTCGACTGGAGTTGATGAATGACCCCAATCTGCCGGCGTATGGTCCGGGACGTTCGCAGAAGGGGACGGCGGCGCTGACGGAGTTCAGCGCGGAGATGAAGATCGACGGCAAGATGACGAAGCTGAAATTTGTCAAAGCCACGGCCGATTTTGGCGAGGCGGAAAACACGCCGCTGGCCCCCTTTGCCCGCGACAAGGAAGAGACGAAGGACAAGCGTGTCACGGGCCCCATCGCGTATGCCATTGATGGCAAAGCGGAGACCGCCTGGGGCATCAATGCCGGACCTGGACGGCGTAATGTGCCGCGCAACGCAGTGTTTGTTTTGGAGAAGCCCGTGAACCTGAAAGCCGACAGCGAACTGAGCGTGACGCTGAGCATGAAGCATGGCGGCTGGAACAGCGACGACCTGCAGACGATGAACCTGGGGCGGTATCGCATCAGTGTGACGGATGCGCCGAACGCCGAGGCTGATCCGCTGTATGGCAAGAAAGCGGAGTTCAGCGCCTTCCGCACCACGGTGGCGGAATGGCAGCCGGAGAATGACGAGATTGAATCGCTCTGGAAGCAGCACCCTGAAGGAACCACCACTCTGACGCTGGACGCGCGTGCGGAGCCGCGCATGACCGCGGTGCTGAAGCGAGGTGACTTCCTCAAGCCAGACAACCGCGTGACCGCCGGTGTACCTGCGGTGCTGAATCCGCTGCCCAAGGATGCGGATGGCTCGCGTCTTACTTTTGCCAAATGGCTGGTGGACAAAAAATCTCCCACCGCCGCGCGGGCTTATGTGAACCGCGTGTGGCAGGCCTGCTTTGGCACGGGATTGGTGGAGACGGCGGAGGACTTCGGGACGCAGGGCGCGCCGCCCAGCCACCCTGCGCTGCTCGACTGGCTTGCGGTTGATTTTATGGAGCATGGCTGGAGCACGAAGCATCTGCTGCGCCTGATCACCAGCAGCGAGACTTATCAGCAGTCCAGCAAGGTGACACCCCAGCTTTTGGAGCGTGACCCCTACAACCGCCTGCTGGGACGCGGTCCGCGCTTTCGCGTGGAGGGCGAGGTGGTGCGAGACATCCAGCTTGCCGCGAGCGGCCTGCTCAATCCTGCCATTGGTGGGCGACCGGTCATGCCGCCTGCTCCGGCGTATCTCTTTGAAAAGCCTGCGAGTTATGCGCCCTTCCCGTGGAAGGTGGATGAGGATGCGAACCAGTTCCGCCGGAGCGTGTATGTCTTCCGCCGCCGCAGCACGCCGTATCCATTTTTGAGCACCTTTGATGTGCCGAATGGCGAGAGCGCGTGCATCCGCCGCTCGAAGAGCAACACGCCTCTGCAGGCCCTGATGACGCTGAACGAAACCATGAGCATGGCGGCGGCCAAGGCGCTGGGGGAACGCATGTGGAAGGAAGGTGGCAGCGATGATGCCGCGCACATCGCCTACGGCTTCCAGCTTTGCACCGGAAGGCAGCCGACGGCGAAAGAAACTGCGGTGCTGGTGGACATGCTCAAACGCCACCAGCCGAAGGCCGGTGAGATCGACTCGCATACGCTGGTGGCCCGCGTGCTGCTGAATCTGGATGAGACGATCACGAAGGAATGATGCTCAAGGCTCGCGCTTCATGCGCCACAGCAAGTCTTTGTCTTTGGCTCCACCATCATCTTTCGCATCCGGCCCGGCGGACCAGAGCAGGTAGCCACCGGGTTCAAGACGATAGCCGGGCATCTGCCGGGGTCTTGCAGGATCGTTGACGGGAAAGGGTTTGAGGTCGTCCATCACCTCATCGAGCGAGGGTGGGAAGACGCCATGCTTCATGCGGTGCTTCTCCAAGGCGCAGGCGATGATGAGGCAGCGGCGGTGGAAGAGCGCATCGGCGGCGGCATTGAAAAGATTTCCGACGTTGGGCAGAGAGAGCGCACCGATCTTGCGACGCATGTTCCAGTCGAGGTGGCGATATTCCTCATCGCGCCGCTTTTTGAGCGCTTCGCCGCGTGCTCTGCCGTCCATCCACGCAGACTCGCCCTTCGGGCCGAGCATGTCGAGGTAGGTCTCCGCAAAGAAGGCGGTGTTCGCATCGTGCCAGCCGGTGGGTCCGTAAAGGTAAGCAAACCGTGTCGCACGAGTACTCCATGAGTCATCTTCGTTGCCGAAGCGGAGTTCTTCGGTGGCAGCCCAACCAGTGCGGCAGCTTTCGCGGATGTGGATGCCCGTCGCAAAGCCAGTGAGAATTTCCATGCTCCAGCCGCGCTCCATGACTTCAAGATCGTTGATCTTGCCGAGCTGCAAGTGCAGCATTCGCAAGCCGCCCTCGTCCCAAACCGGGTGGCTGAGAGCGTCCTGAAGCGCATAAAAGGCGAGCTCGTGTGCGGCGATACTAACCAGGGAGCCAATCATCCAGTGATACGAAGTGGAGGCCTCTGGAAACAGCCGCAGCAGGATGAGCGCGGTGCTGCGTGTCTTCTCCACATCGCCTGCCGCCGCTGCCACGCGCAGATGAAGACCGAGGTCACGCATTGTGTCATTCACATTGCCCACATTTGGCAAGGTCGCTGAATATGGGTTGGGACCTGCAGCGGCGAATTCATCGCGTTGAGCTGGTTTCCATGCAGAGAACGGCCTCGAAAGGCCTGCGGTGAGCCGGGGCAGCAAGCCGTTGCCGTCACCAAGTTCGCGGTTCATGGCGATGGCAGGCTTTTCTCCTTTCAAATCACGGGCCGCTGCCCAGGCGCTGAAGTCGATGCGGGAGGTTTTGTCCAAAGCGTTTTCGATGATCTCAGGCTTTAAGAAGCCAGGAGGCAAAAAAACGTTTTCCGGAATGATGTAGCGAATCTGCTTTCCATCGCGATGCAACCATTGTTCGACGACTGGCAGCGCGAATATGTTTTGCTCATCCGGCACGCTGGGTGCCGCGAATGCGACCCAGTCATCGGTGCCAATGCGCTCAACCATTCGTTGATGCGCTGCTTTCAACTCAAGTGCGCTGCGCCTGTTCTCCCACTGGTAGTAAAGCGTGAGCAGTGAGATGATGCAGACGAGCGTCCAGCCCGTGCGTCGATTGCACAGGAGCCGTAACAGCCAGCGTGCAAGACGCACACTATAGAGGCGGCTGGGGCCCGTTGTGTCTGGAGTGGAGGAGTTCATCGGCGAGCTGTTCGATTTGTTTGAGGTTGGCCAGAAGCTGCGCAGGCTTCAGCGGCGGCAGTTTGGCGCAGCTGTCCAGCGTGGACTGCGGAATGGCTTCGGGGGTGGTGACTCGGAAGAAGAAAGCCAGCACCCAGCAGGCTGCGAGAGGCAGGCGAAGAGGGCGAGGGATGAAAGCGAGGAGGCTGCGGCGTTTCGCAGCGACAGCTCGTGCTTCCACCGCTGCGGCCAATGTACGCTCAAGAAACTCCTGAGGAGGATCGCGCCAGCGCTGGGCGCGGAGAGTGGATTCGAGGTCTTCTTTCATACAAGGGTGTGCTTTTGAGCGCGCAGTTTTTCCAGGCCATAGCGATAGCGACTGGCGATGGTTTGAGTGGGAAGACCCAGCATCTCGCCGATCTCACGAAAGCTCATCTGCTCCCACACATGCAGATGGATGACACTGCGCTGCTCCTCCGGCAGAGCGGCGAGCGCGGCGGTGATCTGCGTTCGAGTTTCCTCGGCCTCGGCATCTGCGGAAGGCAAAAACCAGCCGGGCAGCTCGTCGGCAAAGCGCTGCATCGCCTCCTCGCGCGAGGAACGACGACGCAGAGCATCGAGCGCGAGATTCCGTGTGAGCGTGAAGATGACGGCGCGCTCGGACTGTGCGGTGGAGATGACTCCGGCGTCACGGGCGAGCTTTAGAAACAGCTCCTGCACCACCTCCTGGGCGAGGGATTCATCCTTCGTCACCGACCATGTGAAGCGATACGCACTGACGGCGTAGTCAGCCTGGAGTCGGGTGAGGGTGGCTTCATCTGGCGGCATCCGTGATCAGGTTGGCAAACGACGCACGGGCTGTGTGATTTTATTTATCATCGGATGCTTTTTTAGAGCCTCCCATCTGAAGCGATGGTCACTCCGACTTCTTTGAATCTGTGATGGTTTCCAGATTCCAGATGCGCATGGAGCGATCTCCCGAGAGACATGCGAGGCGGCGGCCATTGAGACTGAACACGAGCTGACGAGGCGGGCCGACGGGACCACTCAGCTCTTGGATGAGCCTGCCATCAGCGAGATTCCAAAGCTTGATCGTGAGATCTTCGGAAGCCGTGGCGAGAATGTGCCGTGAGGGATGAAATGCGAGCGCCATGATGGGGCTGTCATGCACGCGCAGCTCTTGTTTGATGGCGAGCGTTTGGGTGTCGCGGAGGCGCACCATGCGATCAGCCCCGCCTTCGGCGAAGAGGGTGCCGGCGGGAGAGACCGCCATGGCATTGATGACACTGCTATTGAGGATGGTTTGCAGACATTCGCCCGACATGGCATCAAACAACAGCAGCCGGTCCTCCGAGCCCGGGAGACTGCGTGAGGTCTTGGCGGCAAGGAGTGCGATGATGCGCGGCGAAGCCCCAACCCACTCCGCCTCACGAACGGCAAATGCTTTGTCCCAGGGAATGGGGGTGCTGTGGCCGGACCCGGCATCAATCACATAAAAGGCACTGGCCGCGCGGACGAGGAGGCGTTTACCCGAGGGATCGAAGTGCATGAAGAGCAGCCCTCCGGGGGCGGTGAGATGCCGCAGTTCCTCGACGCGGTTCATATCGCGGCGAAGCAGCTGGATTTCAGAGCCCGCCTTGCTGGAAGATGCAACGGCAGCCATCGAACCGTCGATGCTGGCGGTAACGATGCGGGCGTTTTTGTCTGCTGATCGCCAAAGCGGATGACTCTGGGAGTCGTTGTCATTGAGGTCAATGAGAGCAATGCCGGTGTTCATGCCATGAGCGAAGACCAGGTCGTCGCTGCTCCAGAAGCAGGTGTTGGCAAAGTCACGAGCTGGCAGGCGAAACTCTTCGTTCAGGCCTTTCAGGCGCCAGGCTTTGGCAGTGGCGCCCGTGGCAAGTATCTCTCCTGAGACCGGATGCACGCATAGTTCTCTTCCGATGCTGCCTGCGTTGAGCAATGGCTGAAGAAAAATGCCGGTGGAAGCATCCCACACCTTGATGGACTGACGCCCGCCGGAGAGGTTGGAGAGGGTGATGAACTGCCTGCCATCCTGTGCAAAAGCCAGGGAGGAAACAGCACGATCATTGGCACGAAATTCGTAACGGATGTTTCCGGTGCCGAGCTCGGTGGAGCGCACGAAGCCGCGTTGATCACCCGTCAAAACCTGACGACCATTCGGGCTGACGGAGAGCGCCGTGAGGCGCGTGCGGGGTGCGCTGAGTTCACGCAGCATGGCTCCATTGAAAGCATTGATGATCTGCAGCCGCTGGCCGCCCGTGGCTTTGTTGCATACCAGCTGCCGACCAGTTGGATCGAAAGCGGCGAGAACCATGGATTCGGCTCCTTCCGCAGTCCAAAGAACCGCGCCCGTTTGGGCCAGCCGCATGTGAGCAGGCCCGTTGTGAGCGATGTCCAGCAGACGTTTTCCATCCGGGCTGTAGATCAGCGCATCGGTGCCATCATCTTCCCAATGAGTGATCACTTTGCCGTCCTTGAGATTGTGAATGACGATGCCTCCGCCGCTGATTTTGGCCGCCGCAAGGTGCGCACCATCCGGTGAGATCGTCAGGCAAAAATCCGGGGTGGAGCGATCTTCAAAACCGAGCTTGAAACTCAGCTGAGGGGCCGCAGATCCGACTTTCGTGATCGACACCCAGTAGTCGGAGGACACCGTGATGAACACTCCCTCCTGAACGGGATGCGGCAGCACACGCTCCACGGCGGCGCCACTGGGCACCTGAATGCTGGCGAAGGATGTGTCTGATTTTTCCGTCAGGTAGCGCCAGTTTGAGTCGCGCAGTTCGGCCGGTACGGCCAGCAGTGCGGCCTGCATCGTGCAACCGTCCTGATCGCGATACGCGGCGTCTGCCAGAGTGATCTGGGCCCTGGCCAGAGATCTCCTCGCAGCTTCCTTGTCTTCGTGGGCTCTGCGCTCACTCTGTTCTGCCAGGGCGCGCAGCCGGTCATGCTCATGCTCCACCTGTGTGATCCGATAAGTTTGCATGCCACTGATGCTGATGCCGCTGAGCAACGCCACGCCTACCAGCGTGCCCATGGTGAAGACCAGGCGGTTGCGATTCACCAGTTTGTTCAGGCGATAGCGATTGGTGTTAGGACGCGCCACAATCGGCTCGCTAAGGAGGTACCTTTCCACATCCATGGCGAGGCCGTTTGCGGTCTCGTAGCGCTGGTTGCGATCCTTTTGCATGGCCTTCACCACAATCCAGTCAAGATCCTCCCGCATGGCTGCCGCCAGCAGGGCTGGAGAGGTTTGCTGGCGTGCCGCAAGCTTTGCGGCTTCGTCTCCGGGCATCGCAGCAAGCAATTCCGAAGGCTTTGCCGGCGTCTCCTCGACTATCACCCGGCGGATCTCGTGCTCGCCAGCCTGCTGAATTTTTTTCTGATCAAAGGGAGTGCTGCCGGTGAGCAGTTCATACAGCAGAACTCCCAGTGCATAGACATCGCAGCGAGTATCGATGTCGATGTTCCCGGCCGTCTGTTCCGGACTCATATAAACCGGCGTGCCTATCAACTGCTCGTTCGGGGGTGTCTTGACGCCGTTTGGCATCGGTCGTGTGGCTCTGGCGATGCCAAAATCAATGACCTTGGGGAGAGGTTTGCCATCATTCTTGCAGACGAGGATGTTGCTGGGCTTGATGTCACGATGACTGACGCCTTTCTGATGCGCATGCTGCAGGGCCTTGCAAACCTCCACGAACAACCGCAGACGTTCGGCGGTGGACAGGCGGTGCTCATCACAAAACTTCGTGATCGGAATCCCGCCCACCAGTTCCATCACAAAATAGGGCAGCCCCTCGCGGGTCGCCCCTGCATCATACACCTTGGCAATGCAGGGGTGGTCCATCAACGCCAGCAACTGTCTCTCCGCCTCGAACTGAGCGATGACCTCACGGGTATCCATGCCGGGCTTGACGACCTTCAGCGCCACACGCCGGGGGACGGGTCCTTTCTGCTCCGCATGCCACACACTGCCAAACCCCCCGGAGCCGATCACATTCAACAGCCGGTAACGATCGATCTGCTCATGAAGAACAGGTTGGGCGTCATGTTCCAAATGCAGGGTTTCTTCGTCCTCCTCCACCCCCTCAGGATTGTGGCTCGCTGAGCCACCGCACATGTCGCGGGCCGCGAGGCGCTCTTCAATACGACGCCTCATATCGGAGTCATCGCCACAGCTCCGCTTCAAATAAGAATTACGCTGAGCCATAGGTCGTTTTAAAACGGCCTTAAAAAGGGCTTCCTCAGCAGACACAGAAGCACTCATGGCTAGAGAGCATTCTGAGTATTTTCGATACAGAAACAACCAATCACTTCATAAAATTACTATAATGAAATGTGGCGGAATCCACCTCAGTCAGGCGATCCCTTTGCTGTCCAGCCGCTAAATCGCCAACGCATTTTCGGCATCACCAAAGTGGCCGACATGGAGGCCCATGCGGTCCATGAGGGCGATGTGGAGGCGGCAGAGTTTGCGGTTCGGATCGGCGCTGTGATCGTGGAGGCGACCGCCCTGAATGGTGCCGCCACCGCCGCCGGCGAGGACGACGGGGAGCTGGCGGGAGTCGTGGGCGTTGCCATCAAAGAGACTGCTGGTGAGCATGATCATGCTGTTTTCCAGCAAGGTGCGCTCGCCTTCGTTGGTGGCCTGCATCTTGCCGAGGAACTCGCCCCAGAGCTTCACCTGGTGCTGGTTCACACGCTGATACATGTCGAGGCGGTGCTCGTCATTGGCGTGATGTGACAGCTCATGAATGCCGCCGCTGATGCCGTCCAGGCTGGGGAAGCGCATGTTGGAGAGGTCGTTGTTCATCATGAACGTGGCCACGCGGGTGCGATCCATCTGGAAGGCGAGGAGCATGATGTCGAACATGAGGCGCAGATGATCTTCCGCGCTGGTGGGAATGCCGGCGCCGGGGCGCTGCATGGTGGGCACCTTCACGGTGGGCTGCCAGCCGGTGCCTTTGGTTTCGGCCTGGCTGATTTTTTCGGCCAACGCCACGCGCTGCTCGATCTCGCGCACGGAGGTGAGGTATTCGTCGAGCTTCTGCTTGTCGCGCTGACTGAGCTTGGGCTTCAGCGCACCAGCGTCTTCGAGCACGAGGTCGAGGATGCTCTTGTCGCGCTTGCGCTTGCTACCGTCGTCAAAGAGCTGGTCAAAGGCCTGCTGCGGGAAGATTTCCTTCGGCGCGGGTGTCGTGGGGGTGCTCCAGGAGATGTAGGCGGAGTAGATGGAGGTGAAGCCGGAATCCGTGCTGTAGCTTGGGCGCTCGGTGCCGAGCACGACGCTCGGCATGGGTGTGAACTTGCCCGTTTGTGCCGCGACAAGCTGGTCCATCGTGGTGCCGACTTCGACGTCCGTGGTGGTCTTCTTCACCTTGAGGCCGCAGAGCACGTTCATCTTCGGGTAGTGACCTCCTTCACCTTCGACGGTGGTCGGATTCCACAGGCCCTTGAACACGCTGATGTGCTTCTTCAGCGGCTCCAACGGCGAGAGCGATTTCATGAACTCCATGCCAGCAGGACCCTGTGTGGCGCCCCAGTGATGTGGATTGACGCCGTTGCCGGTGAAGCACACGGCGAGACGGCGGGGGGCGGTGTTGTTTTTGACGGCTTCGGCTCCGAAGGAGCTGATGGATTCAAACCACGGCAGCCCAAGGGCAACACCGGTGCCACGGAGAAATTTGCGACGGGAAAGGTTCATATTTGGGGTACTTATTATACGCTGCGAAAGAGGGTAATTTTGCAACATCCCCATTCAGAGTAAAGAGACGACCAACACTGGACGCATATTCGCCATGAATAGTAATGAGATTGCCTTTGCACCTGAAAAAGGTTATCTTTGTTCCATGAAACATCTGACGCTCACGGTGGATGACTCCACCTTTCATGCTGCCGAACTTCAAGCACAGAAGACGGGCAAGTCTTTATCTTCCTTGTTGCTGGAATTTCTCGGGCATTTCTCGGCTGTCGGAGATTCTGATTTCGAACGTCTTGTTCGGGAAGAAGAAGCCCTGCGTGTCAAACTGCATCAGAAAGGCAGGCATTTCTCCGGCGGTGACCGCCTGAACCGTGACGAACTCCACGACCGTCATGCGCTTCGTTGATACGAACATCCTGCTTTACTCCATCAGCACACAAACGGCTGAAGCCGTCAAAGCAGCCAAAGCTCAGGCGGTGCTTTCGAACTCCAACCTCGCCTTGTCAGTGCAGGTGCTGCAAGAATTTTATGTGCAGTCCACGCGGCTCTCACGACCCGATCCGCTCACCCATGACGAGGCACTGGCCTTTATTCGAACTTGGCGTCGATTTGTCATCCAGGACATCACTCTTGCCGTGCTGGACCATGCGCTTGCCATCAAGGCTCGTTACCAGCTTTCTTACTGGGACTCCGCCATCATCGCCGCCGCGAAGACCGCTAACTGCACTGAAGTTCTTTCCGAGGACATGAATGACGGACAGGACTATGGCGGAGTGACCGTTGTGAATCCGTTCAAACCGTGAAGACTAATGGCAAAATAGAATTGATTATCTGGACGATGAACCACTCAAAAGAGTATACCGAATACATTAAATCCAAGAAGTGGTTGGCAACTGCGAAGGCAATCAAGGAACTGCGCGGATATGTCTGCGCTCGCTGTGGCAAGGCATCTTGGTCATTAGATGCCCATCACCTAACCTACGAGCGCCTGGGACGTGAGTTGTCTTCCGACATTGAGTTAGTTTGCTCTACATGCCATCCATCTGCTGACATCGAGCGTGCAAAAGAGACACAACGCCGCAACGAGGAGAAGAGATACGATGCCGCTTATGAAACATACGTCCTGAAAAAGTATGGTGACGATCCACGTGCGTTAGGTGACCCCGCTATTCTTGAAGAGTTTCATGAATGGCTCCAGTCACGCGATTATTAGAAAGACCATTGCCATTACTGGTTTCCGGCCACGGCGGGTTCGCTGCGGCGGTTGAGGAACTGGCGGCTGTTGACGACGTCGAGCACGGCGGCGGAGAACTTGCCGTTGTTCTGCTTGAGCGCGGCCTGCATCTGCCGGAGCAGCGCTTTGTCGCTGGGCATCGTCTGACGGCCCAAGGCGTAGCCGAGGAGCTTGCGGCAGAACTGCGCGTTGAAGTTGGTTTCGTTCTTTTTGAGGTAGTCGCGCAGACCGGCGAGGCCTTGGAATTTGGTGCCGTCTTTGAGCTCGCCGGTGTCATCGATCTTGCCGCCGGTTTCATCAGCGACGCGGAAGCGGCCGATGGGGTCGAAGCTTTCGAGGGCGAAGCCGAGGGGATCGATGCGTTCATGGCAGACGGCGCAGGCGGCATCGGTGCGGTGAATCATGAGAGCTTCGCGCAGGGAGGCGGGTTTCACGGCACTGTCGGGAAGCTTGGGCACATTCGGTGGTGGCGGTGGTGAACTGAAGCCGAGAACGACCTGGTAGAGATAGTCGCCGCGGACCACGGGGCTGGTGCGATTTGGGCGCGAGGTCTTGGTCAAAATGGCTCCCATGCCGAGCAGTCCGCCGCGATGCTGCTGCCCGACTTTGACTTCGCGGAACTCTCCGCCTGTGACACCGGGAACGCCGTAGAATTTGGCGAGGCGCTCGTTGAGGAAGGAGTAATCGCCGCCGATGATGTCGCCGACGCTGCGGTCATCGCGCACCAGATGCGCGAAGAACTCGGTGGTTTCGCGCTGCATGTCATTGCGAATGTCTGCGGTGAACTCAGGGTACTTTTTCTCATCGACCGTGCTCTTCTCATCGAAGCCGTTGAACTTGAGCCACTGGCCGGCGAACTCCTTGGCGAGGGCATTTGCCTTGGGATCGCGCAGCATGCGCTTTGTCTGTGCGGCGAGGACTTCGGGCTTCAAAAGGCTGCCGTCGTCTGCGGTCTTGCGCAGTTCCCAGTCGGGTTGTGAAGCCCAGAGGAAATAGCTGAGGCGGGAGGCGAGTTCGAAGGCGTTGAGCTTTGCATCTCCGGGCGCAGTGCTGGCAATCGGCAACGTCTCGGCTTTGAAGAGGAAGTAGGGCGAGACGAGCACGCGCACGATGACCTCGCGAGCGGCGGATTCGCGGTCGAGCTCCTTTTTGCGGCCTTCAAAATAGAGTGCGTCGAGCTTCTGGGTTTCTTCACCCGAGATGGGCCGACGCCAAGCGCGACCGGCGAAAGAGCGCAGGTGCCCAAGCATGGCAGCATCGAATTCCTTCTGCTGCTGCGGGTTGAGCTGCGAAGGGGCGGTGTAGCCAAAGTCCTTCTTCATGGCCGCGAGATAGTCGCGGTCCTTGGGGCCGAGGAGCTGACCGAGCTGATCGTCGCTGAAGTAGTAAACGGTGATGCCGGGCTTGCGGCGGTAGAGATTGCTGGCGACTTCTTCGAGGCGGCGCTCAAACATGTCGGGGAAAGCCTGCTTCATGACACCAAAATCCCGCATGGTGTTGCGAGCCGCATCGGTCTGCGTTTTCCACACGGTCAGGATGCCAGGCATGATTTTGGTGACATCCCGTGGTTTGTCCGCCATGAGATCCCACTGGATGGTGCCGTCATTGATTTCGGGATTTTCCAGATCCAGCCGGGCCTCGGCGTGGATCCAGGTGACGTTTTCCGGCAGCGGCAGCTTGACCACAAGCGGTGCGGCGATGGCGAGCACAGCGGGCTCGATTTTGCGGCCCTGTGGATGTTTGCCGAAGGCGTTTTTCACACGTTCGAGCTCGGCGATGCGTTGCTTGAGCGCATCGGCGTTGGCAGGAGGCGGATTCACTGCAACGGCTTTGCGATCCTCATCGAGCTGCTTGTTGAGCCAGTTGAGATAAAGCACCGGTCCTTTGGTGGTGCGCAGGTCCAGCTTGGTGATGAGCGCGATGTCGCCTTTGTTGCCGTCGCCGTCGTCGCCGATGCAGAGGAAGGCCTGCTTTTTGCCCTTAACCTCGGTGTTCATCTGATAGGGGCGAATGCCATCGGCGTCCTGCTGACGGCGCTGCACGCCGCTTCCTGCCTTCTTCGGGTTGTTCCAGGAGAGCAACTGCGTCTGGATCGCCTTGGCACCATCGGTCACCGCCTGCGGCACCTGGCCGGGCTTCGCAGCATCCGGGCCGGGCAGCTCACGCCAGGCCACGCGGGTGAGATCGAGGAAGCGTGATTTGGGCTCTGTGGCGTTGACGAGTGTGTTCCAGTTTTGCAGGAAGGGCAGTTTCAAACCGCCTTCTTTGGCGAGTTGTTCGAGCGGCGTCTGGAAATGCTTGTGCTTCCAGCAGGCGACCATGTAGTCCGCCTCACGCATGTCCTCGCCATCCTGAGGCAGGTGAGGCGCCGACTTCTGCTGATACCAGACGTACAAAGCCTGCTGCGCCTGGGCTTTGACCTGCTCAGGCCCGCGCAGGCCAATGCGCTGCGGATTGAAAACGATGCCTGTGCCCGGCATGATGGTGGCGTGGTCGGCCACCTTGCGGGCGGCACCGAAGTATTTGTCCAGCGCTGCCGGGCTCATGAAGAGCACATCGCCCGTGTTGCTGAAACCTTCACCGCCACCGCCATCGGTCTGGAATTCCTTGGCGAAGCCGTAGTCGTGACGGGTCAGATCGCGGATGGTGTAGTCATACTCCGCATTGGTGAGACGGCGCATGGTCACGGGGCCGGGATCGCCGGACTGCGCGGCGGCAAGGGCGTCGAGTTCGCCATTGACCCAGCCGAGGAGGGCCGAGTGCTCCTGATCGCTCATCTGATGCGCCTTCGGGGGCGGCATGTCGCCGTTTTCGATCGTGTCCTTGACCTTCAGCCACACTTCAAAATGCTTGGTGAGCTGCGGATCCGCCGCGAACTGCTGCAAATCGACGTCACCTTTGGTCTTTTTAGGGTTGTGGCACTCGTAGCATTTGGCCTTCAAAACGACCTCCGCGTCCTTCCACGCGGGAGCAGCGGAAAGTGAAAACGAGCCGACGACAAAGGCGGCCAAAGCAAGATGGCGTGAATTCAGGGGCATTGGGGGGGGACAAATGATACGAACAACAGACGGCATTTAATCAGCAGCTTCCGCTCCTTTTTTGCGCTTTCCTGTGCTATAAATCCCGCTCCAAGAATCACGCGAAAGCATCCCCTGCCCCAGACGTATCATTCCCACCCCCCATGAGTTCCCTTTTTTCACATCATGCCCCGAATCTGGAGCATGCATTTTTGACGCGCCGCGAACTGCTGCAACGTGTCGGCATGGGCTTTGGCACGATGGCCGCCGGCTCGCTGTTCACTCCGCAGGCTTCCGCAGCCACGCTGGACCCGATGGCGGTGAAACGGCCGCACTTTGAGCCGAAGGCCAAGCGGGTGGTGCATTTCTTCATGAACGGCGGGCCGTCTCACGTGGACACCTTCGACCCGAAGCCGATGCTGGACAAGTATGACGGCAAACCCCTGCCAAACGTGCTCAAAACGGAGCGCCCGACCGGTGCCGGCTTCAAATCCCCCTTCAAATTCACGAAACGTGGTGAGTGCGGTCTCGAAGTGAGCGAGGTGTTTGAGAAGACTGGCGCCTTTGCGGATGACATGTGCGTGATCCGTTCGATGCACGCCGATGTGCCGAACCATGAGCCCTCCCTGGGCCTGATGAACAGCGGTGAAGGCCGGCTGAACCGCCCGACGATGGGTTCCTGGGTGACCTACGGTCTGGGCAGTGAAAATCACAATCTGCCCGGCTACATCGCCATGTGCCCCGGCGGCATGCCGACGCGGCGCACGAAGAACTGGCAGTCTGCCTTCCTGCCGAGCGCCTACCAGGGGGCTTATATCAACACCGAGGACACCCGGGTGGAAAAGCTGGTGGAATTCATCAAAAACGGCTCGCTTGACCTCAAGCAGCAGCGCCGCCAGCTGGACCTGCTGCAGGAGCTGAACCAGCGCAATCTGGTGCAGCAGGACCGTGACCAGCAGCTGGAAGCCCGCGTGCAGAGCTATGAACTGGCCTACCGCATGCAGATGGAGGCCACGGACGCCTTCGACATCATGAAGGAGCCGGAATCGATGCGGAAGATGTACGGCGACCACGCTTTTGGGCGCCAGTGCCTGATCGCGCGGCGTTTGCTCGAGCGCGGGGTGCGTTTCATCCAGCTCTGGACGGGCGCGGGCCAGCCGTGGGACAATCACGACGAGATTCTGGAGCATCGCAAGCTTGGTCAGCAGACGGACGGGGCGATTGCCGCGTTCATGAGCGATCTGAAGCAGCGCGGACTCTGGGATGACACCCTGATGATGTGGGGTGGCGAATTTGGCCGCACGCCGGCGGTGGAACTGCCGACGCCTGGTGCCAATGCGGGCAAGCAGCACGGCCGCGACCACAACCACTACGGCTTCACGATGTGGCTGGCTGGCGGCGGGGTGCGGGGTGGCTACACGCATGGCTCCACCGATGAATTTGGCTTCGCCGCGCAGGAAAACCCGGTGCATGTGCATGATCTGCACGCCACGATTCTGCGCATCCTGGGTTTTGATCACGAAAAGTTCACGTACAAATACGCCGGGCTGGATTTCCGCCTCACGGGCGTCAACGAGTGCAAAGTGGTGCGGGAATTGCTGGCCTGACCGGGCCGGGAAAGCCAGCCACCGGCCCCTTGCAAGGCTGGCGCACACGTTTACAGTCGCCACCTCATGCATCGAAAAATCTTCTTCGCCCTGGCTGTGCTGGTGGCACTCGTCTTCACGATGACCCTCAAAGCCCAGGCTCAGCAGCCTGCGCCCGTCGCCGTTCCAGGAGCCGCCGTGGTCACGCAGGCTCCCGCCGAAGACAATCCCTATGCCGATGTGCTGACCTTTCAGGGCTTCGTGAAGCGCACGGGCGTCATGGCCTACCCGCTGATCATCCTCTCCATGATCGCCTTCTTCATGATCGTGCTGTTCGGCTTCACGGTCAGGCAAGGCACCGTGGTGAGCGATGCCTTCATGAATTCGGCGGACGCGCTGATCCGCAAGCAGGACTACCTGGGGCTGCTGGCGGTGTGCAACCGCCGCAACGAGTGCATCGCACGCATCACCTCGAAGACGCTCGATTTCGCCACGCGCAACCCGACTGCGAGCTTTGAAGAGGTCAAGGAAGTCACCGAAGCGGAAGGCAACCGCCAGTCCAGCCTGCTGCTGGCCCGCATCGCGTATCTGGGAGACGTCGGAGCCATCGCCCCGATGCTCGGCCTGCTTGGCACGACGCTGGGGATGATCACGACTTTCCATGAGATTTCCGGCAAGGGCGTTGGCGGTTCAAACCAGCTTGGCCTTGCCCAAGGGGTGTCCGAAGCGCTGCTTTGCACGGCCTCCGGACTCGTCATCGGCATTCCTTCCCTGATGTTCTACGCCATCTTCCGTGGCAAAGTGAACCGTCTGATCTCCGAAATGGAAGCCGCGACGACCCACCTGATGGCCCTGCTCGCGGTGCAGTACAAGCGTGCCGCACGTGCCGTCGCCGGTCAGTAAACAGGCAGATCACTCTCCGCGATGAACTTCCGCAAACAGCATTCCATCGAACCCTCGCCCATGCAGCTCGCGCCGCTGGTGGACGTGCTGTTCCTGCTCGTCATTTTCTTTGCCGTGACCTTCCAGTATGCCAAGGAGGAGCAGGTCATGGACGTCAGCGTGCCTGCCGCCGATGAGGGCAAGGAGAAGGAAACCCGCAACGTGGGCGAGATCATCATCAACATCAAAAAAGACGGTGAGATCCTCGTCAACGGGCAGAAGTTCAACACGGACGAGCTGCTGGTGAAGCTGAAGAACATCGTCGCCCTTTACAAAGACCAGGCCGTGATCCTGCGGGGAGATGAAGGCACCCCCTACCAGAATGTGATCCGGGTGCTGGACACCTGCCAGAAGGCTGGCATCTGGAACATCGCCTTTGCAACGCGCAAACCTGACGCCGACCAACCTGCCGCCACGACCAAGTGAGATGACCGCCGCGAAGTTCCCAACCACCTCGCGCAGTCATGCGCCCCGTTTCATGCCAGCGCTTTTCTGCCTGGTGGCATTTTCATCCATGGCCCAGCAGCCCGCCCCGCCGCGTGCCCTGCCGGTGGAAGATGATGTGCCCAAGGCCATTCCTGTGAGCCCGCCCCCGAAGGCGCTGCCGGTGCCGGGTGCGACGCCGCCCAAGACCAAAGGACCTGATGACGACATGTTCGACTTCGCCACCCTGGCCTATGACCGCCAGGAGTGGGGCATGGCGGCGCAGTCGTATGCGAAGTACCTGCAGCAGTATCCCAGCGGCAGGCAGGTGCCTGAAGCCCTCTACCGCATCGGTGAGTGCTACATTAAGCAAAACCAGCTCAAGCAGGCTGCGGGCTATTATGAAGAAGTCGTGAACCGCTACCCGGACAGCGAGGGCGCCCCCTCCTGCGGCTATCGCCTCGGAGCAATGATGTTCAATGACTCCAAGTTTGCTGATTCGGCCAAATTTTTCAGCTTTGCCGAAACGAAAACCAAGATCCCCGCCGTGCGGCTGGCTGCCGCCTACAACAAAAGCCGGGCCTATGAAATGCTGGGCGACAAGGAGAAACAGGCCGCCGCCCTGGCCAGCGTGATCGCGGTGAAAACGGACAACCCTTACCGCGAAACTGCGTTGCTGACCCTCGGCAGCCTCTACCTCGGCCAGGACAAAAAGGCCGAGGCCCTGCCTATCTTTGACGAACTCGTCAAGACCAGCGCCGACCGTGCGATCGTCGCCGAGGCGAGCATTCGTGCAGCGGTGCTCTATGCCGAGCTCAAGAAGCCGGAAGAGTCCATCGCGATGTTTGAAAAGGCGCTGCGCATGCCCGAAACGAGCGAGCAAAACCGGGGCATCTCCCTCGTGGGCATCATTCAGGCGCTGTATGCCAAGGGCGACTACGACGGCGTCATCGACTACTACAACAAAAACTCCGAGGTCCTGCCGCAGGGAGCCTCACGAGCCAAGATGCTCCTGCTCGTCGGCCACGCTTACCGCATGCGGAAGAGCTACGCCCGCGCCGTTGAAGTTTACCTGCTCATCGAGCAGTACCATGCCGACACCGAAGAGGCCTTCAGCGCGGGATACTGGAAGCTGTACTGCTTTTACCTGCTCAATGACAAGGACCTCGGCGAATTTGCCACCGCCTTCATCACCCGTCAGGCACCGAAGCACCCCGAGCATGAATACCTGGCGCTGGCACGCCTGATCCGCGCCGACTTTTACTTCAACAAAGGCGACTACCAGCAGGCCGCGCTGAGCTACAATGAAGTCAGCCTCGACAAACTGCCCGAAAAGCTGCGCCCGGGCACGCTCTTCAACATGGGCTGGGCGCAGG
Source organism: Verrucomicrobiota bacterium (assembly GCA_017301975.1). Taxonomy (GTDB): domain Bacteria; phylum Verrucomicrobiota; class Verrucomicrobiia; order Verrucomicrobiales; family Verrucomicrobiaceae; genus Prosthecobacter. The sequence continues at coordinate 36,359 of JAFLEI010000019.1, read as the reverse complement.
GTGAGGCCGGCCGCAACCAGGAGGCCGTCGGGACCTTCACCCGGTTCATCAACGAAAATCCTGCCCACGAGTTCCTCCCCAAGGCCTACGCGAGACGAGGTCTCGCAAACCGAGAGGCGCGTGATCTGCCCAAGGCGAAGGCTGACTTTGAACACGTCACCAAGGAATTCCCCACCTCCGACGCCTGCGAACTTTCCTGGCTGCAGTTGGGCTTCATCGCGATGGAGCAGAAGGATCCGAAGGCGATGATCACCGCCTTTGAAACGCTGCTGAAAAAATTCCCCAACACCACCGCCGCCGCGCAGGCCTACTACGGCATCGGTCGGGGCAATTTCGACCTGAAGATCTATGACAAGGCCGTGCCCGCCCTGCGCCGTTCCATTGAGATCGACAGCAAGGACTACCTCGAAAAATCCAGCCAGCTCATCATCCTCTGCGACTACGCCCGCCAGAATGCCGACAATCTGGCCAAGACCATCGAGAACTACCTGCAGTCCAAACCCGACGGCCTGGTGCCGCCGAACATTCTGAAATGGCTGGGACTCAAGCTTTACAGCAGCGACGACTACAAACGCGCCGCACGCTTTCTCGAACTCGCCGTGACGCCGCAAAACCCGGAGAACACCGAGCCGGTGGTGTGGAACTACCTCGGCATGGCGCAGCTGCACAACAAGCAGTACGACTCCAGCATTCAGGCGACGGACAACTTTCTCAAATCAGAACCCGACAGCGCCACGCGATCACGCGCGCTGCTGACCAAGGGCCGTGCGCAGCTTGGCAAAGGCCTCTTTGAAGAAGCCGATCAGGTGGCCCAGGACGCCCTGCAAGTCGTCAAAGACGGCAGGCTTCAGGCCGAGCTGCTGATCCTCGAAGGCGACATCTACGCAGCGCAGGGTGACAAGCAGGCCGCTGAAGGGCAGAAGGATGCCGCCATCGCCAAATGGAAGGACGCGGCGGCCAAATATGCCGTGCCGAGCCAGTTCTTCGATGATCCCGATGTGACCCCTGATGCGCTGTACAAAGCCGCCCAGGTGCTGCAAAAGGCCGGGGACACAGCGAAATCCAAGCAGATGCTGCAGCAGCTCCAGCAGCGTTATCCGAAGTATCAGCCGAAGTGAGGATGCGGGGGGGCATACTCCCGCCCTACCCTCATTGAAGTGGCACATGCGTGGGACCGTGCTCCCGAGGAGGGACAATGCTTTGGGTCACGACCGCTTGTCACGATCCCAGCCATCGCGCGGATCGCGTCTGCCGCCTCCATCTCCATGGCCACGATTTCCACCGCCTCCTGGACCCCCGGCACCCGAGGGACGGGGTGGGCGCTCCTCCTTCGGACGTGCCTCGATCACTCGCAGCGGGCGCCCGCCAACATCTTTGCCATTCAACGCATTGATGGCCGTCAGCGCTTCAGCTTCTACGGGCATGTCCACGAAACCAAAGCCGCGTGAACGACCGGTCTCGCGGTCTTTGACCAGACGGGCGCTGGTGACAGTGCCGAAGATGGCAAATTCACTCTGCAGATCCTCATCCGTCAGGGAGTAGGGAAGGTTGCTCACATAGAGGTTCATCGCATCAAGTCTTGAAGCTGAGCCATGGAGCATGTGTCGCAGAGAACAGGTCATGGCGTGAACCTGATTTTCTGTGTCTGCATCCGTCTGGGAGGCACACGGGCGTGAAGGTGCCAGCATGGAGCGGAGGTGTCAAACCGTGGGTGAGAAGCGGTCTCCGCTACATGCCCCCATTGCGGACCGAAAAGTTTCGGTTGCGGAAAATCCATGAATTCGGTATCCGAGTCTGACGTCCCACACCACCACGCGCACAATGAAACACATTCTCACCCTCATCGCCGCCCTCAGCCTGCTGGCAGGCGTTTCCTCCGCCGCCGAGCCGCTGAACACCGTCTGCCCCATCTCCGGCAAGCCTGCGAGCCCGGCCATCACGAGCACTTACACCAAGACGGTCGCCGTCTGCTGCGACAAGTGCAAAGCCCAGTTCAACGCCGCCCCTAAGGGCTACCTCAGCAACATCATCGCCGCCGTCTCCGGCCAGTGCCCGCTGAGCAAAAAGAAATCCGATGCCTCCAAGACCGTGACCTACACCCGTCAGGTCGCGTTCGCCGATGCCGCCAGCAAGGCCGCCTTTGACGCCGCGCCGGACAAGCACATCAAGGAGGTGCGCCAGTAACCGAAAGCCCGCATTTCCCCCCTCAAGCGGAGCTGCTGCATGCGGCTCCGCTTTTTTCATGCCTGTTTGATTGGGCGTGTCATTGAGAGCGGTTCCCGCTAGTCTTCCACGAGTGAAAGCCAAAGCCGCCGCCACATCTCCCGTCGATGCCCTGCGCGATCTCTTTGATGTGCTGCCGGATGTGCAGGCGTGGATTAAGGACGCGAGACGCCGCTATCTCTGGGTGAACCGCACCTTTCTGCTGAACTACGGCATGCATGAGTTGGATGAGGTGCTCGGCAAAACGGATGATGATCTTTCTCCCGCGCACCTGGCCGCGCATTTTCGCGCCGGGGATGAAGCGGTGCTGGCCGGGCAGACGGTGCAGGGCCGACTGGAACTCGTCGGACGCTTTGACCACACGGCGGCCTGGTGCTTCACCACCAAGCGGCCTGTCTGCAATGACCGGGGCCGCATCGTCGGCACCGCAGGCATCACGCGCGCACTGGATGCCGCGCAGATCGATCAGCGCAGCGACATCCGACTCGGAGTCGTCATCGCGCTCATGACCCGCCGTCTTGGGGAATCCGTGACCAATGCGGACATGGCGCATGCGGGCGGCATGTCGACACGCGCGTTTGAGCGAAGCTTTGTCCGCGAGTATGGGCTGCCACCGCAGCAGTACCTGAAACGCCTGCGCATTCAGACGGCCTGCCGCCTGCTGGTTGATACCCGCGAGTCCATCGCTGGAATCGCCCTGCGCTGCGGCTTTGCGGATCAGAGCCACCTCACGCGTGAATTCCGCCGTGTCACGGGCCTCACGCCGGGCGCGTATCGTGACAAATATGCCGCCGCGAATATTCCACGCCCTGCCGCTTCTGTTCTATCCCGCCGCCTGACGAAGCGATAGCATCTGCCGCACCATGAAGCTCCAACCAAGCACCACCGTCATCAAAAACGGTCAGCTCGTCGATGGCACGGGCAGGCCAGCCGTTCCCAATGCAGCGGTGATCATCACCGAAGGCATCATCACTTACGCCGGGCCTGCCGCAGATGCCCCGCCTGCTCCTGACGCGCGTGTCATCGACGCCCAAGGCGGCACAATCATGCCGGGGCTCATCGAGGCGCACATCCACCTGACCTACTTCAATGTCTCGGAGCTGCAGGACCTCGACATCAAATTTCCCGTCGAGTACGTCACGCTGCAATCCGCCGTGAATGCCAAGACCGCGCTGGAATGTGGCTACACGGCGGCGCGCAGCGGCGGCTGTCTGCACAACATCGATGTGTGGATGAACAAGGCCATCGAAGAGGACATGATCCCCGGCCCGCGCCTGAGCACCAGCGGTCGCGAAATCTGCGGGGCTGGCGGCTTGATGGACTGGAATCCGGACTACCGCCGCATTGGCATGGAAGGCATTGTCTTTATCGTGAACGGTCCTGAGCAGGCACGCACTGCCGTGCGCAAACTCGTCAAAGACGGGATCGAGTGGGTCAAAACTTATCCCACGGGCGATGCGGCCTCTCCCGACATCAACGACCATCACACGTTGTGCATGACCTTTGAAGAGATGCACGCCGTCGTGGCCACGGCGCACAATCACGGCCTCAAAGTCACCGGCCACTGCCGCGCCACCGAGGGCATCCGCAATGCGCTCAAGGCCGGATACGACGCCGTCGAGCACGGCACTTTCATGGATGACGAATGCCTCGACCTCCTGCTCAAGCGCAACGTGCCCATGTGCCCCGGCCTTGGCTTTGAGCTTTTCAGCGTGCAGCGTGGCAAAGAATTCGGCCTGTCTCAGCGGGTGCTGGACGGTCATCAGGAGACTCTCGAAGCCGGTGCCGAAAGCTGCCGCAAAGTCCTCAAGGCTGGTGGCACCCTGGGCCTGGGTGGTGACTACGGCTTTGCCTGGACGCCGCACGGCACCTATGCCCAGGAGCTGACCTTCTTTGTGAATTACGTGGGCTTCTCCGCGCTCGACACCCTCAAGTGCGCCACGCTCGGCGGCGCGAAGATGATGGGGCGCGACAAGGAGATCGGCACCCTCGAAGCAGGCAAGCTGGCCGATGTCCTCGTGGTCAAAGGCGACGTGCTCAAGGACATCTCGATTCTCGAAAACCGTGACAACCTTCTTGCCGTCATGCAGGGCGGTGTGGTGAAAGCAGGAACGCTGGTAAAGCCTGCGAGTTTCTGATGCAGCGTTTCGTTCCATCGTCATGAAGCCAGCCCTTCTCCTCGCCGCCCTTCTGGCCACTCATACTTTCTCCGCCGATATCCAGGTGGAAAAACTCGGCTCCGTGCTGCACTTCAGCAGCGGTGGAAAGACGATCTGTGATTACCAGATGGAGGCCGGCGATGTACCCGCAGGCGTGTCCGCCGTCTTCAAACACGGTGCTCATCTGCATCCGGTGTATTCGCCGAGCGGCAAGCTCGTCACCGGCAATCATCCCGAAGATCACCGCTGGCATCGCGGGATCTGGATGGCGTGGACGAAGACCGAATTTGGCGATTCACATCCCGATTTCTGGAATCAGGGCAAAGGCGACAGCAAGAACAAGAGCGGCGATCAAATCCTTGCCGAGGTGCGTTTCGCGAAACTCGACAAAAGCTGGGGCGGCGCTGACGGCGGCGGCTTCATCAGCCAGCATCTGTTTCTCGATCACAGGCATGCGCCCGATCAAAAAGTGCTCAATGAAACGTGGGAGGTCGCGGTGGCGCAGAAGGATCTCGACGGCACGCCCGCCAATATCATCGACCTCACCAGCACTCAAACCTGTGCGGGCGCGCTGCCGCTCAAGCTGCCGAAGTACCACTACGGCGGTCTCGGCGTGCGCGGCAACCTCACCTGGAATCCAGTCGATGCCGTGACGATGCTCACCAGCGAAGGTCATGACCGCGCCAAAGGTGATTCCACCAAGGGCAAGTGGGTTCACATCGGCGGGCAGGTCGATGGCACACCCACCGGCATGGTGATCCTGATTCATCCCTCAAACTTCCGCTTCCCGCAGCCTCTGCGCCTGAACCCCAAGAACCCACAGCTCTGCATCGCTCCATCGCAAGAGGGAGACTGGTCCATCGAACCCGGCAAACCCTACATCTCCAAATACCGCATCATCGCGTTCGACGGCGTACCCGATGCGAAGTGGATCGAGGCCCAGTGGACCACCTATTCCAACACCAAGTAATTTTTTCCCATGCTTTCCCGCCTCCTCGCTTTCGCACTTCTCACCTCTACCATCGGTCAATCTCAAGCAGCCGACGGACTCTTCGACAAATCCAACCTCGCCGCGTGGTGCATCGTGCCGTTTGATGCTGGCAAGCGCGGCCCGGAAGAGCGCGCGGCAATGTTGGAGAAAATGGGCGTGAAGAAATTCGTCTATGACTACCGCAAGGAGCACATCCCGCAGTGGGACGACGAGCTGAACGCGCTCAAAAAGCACCACATCGAGCTCATGGGCTGGTGGTTCCCGACCGTCCTCAATGATGAAGCAAAGCAGACGCTGGAGCTCTTCAAACGCCATGGCGTGCATCCGCAGCTTTGGGTAAATGGCAACGGCGGAGCGATCCAGGCCAAAGATGAAGCGGATCAGCAAGCACGTGTGGCCAAAGAGATCGAACGCTTGAAGCCGATCTGCGAAGCCGCCGCACCCTTGGGCTGCAAGGTGGCGCTCTACAATCACGGTGCCTGGTATGGCGAGCCGGAAAACGCCATCGCCATCGTGGAGGCACTGAAAGCCAAAGACATCAAGAACGTGGGCATCGTGTACAACCTGCATCATGGCCATGGCCATCTGGATCGTCTCGCCAAAGTGCTGCCGCGCATGCTGCCCTACCTGCTCTGCTTCAATCTCAATGGCATGGACATCAACGGCGAGGCCAAGGGCCGCAAGATCCTCCCACTCGGAGTGGGCACCGAAGATGTGAAGGTGCTGCGCATCGTGCGTGCGAGCGGTTACTCGGGCCCCATCGGCATCCTGAACCACACCAACGAAGACGCCGAAGGCCGCCTGCTCGACAACCTCGACGGACTCGCCTGGCTCGTGCCGCAGCTCGATGACAATCCGCCCGGCCCGAAGCCCAAGTACCGCACCTGGAGCGACAAGCCTGCCGCTACCAGCTTCATCACCAAACCTGCCATGACCGGCGAGGGCGTGCCCTCCCTGAACCAGGAGTTCGGAGAAGCGCTGAAAGGCAGCTACTTTGAGCAGGACAACGAGCCCTTCCGCACCCTACCGCTCACCATCGAGTGCCGCGCCAAGCTCACGGGCAATGATCACTTCAACATCCTCATCGCCTCGGACGCCAAATCATCCGCCACACATTGGGAGCTCTACACGCATGCAAAACGCGGCACGCTGGCGCTCTTCATGCCAGGACGCGGTGGTGACTTCGATTCGCAAGTGAACGTTTGCGACGGCCAGTGGCACGACTTCCTCGTCAGCATCAGCGAACAAAGCATTACGTTTTGGATCGATGGCAAACAGGTCTTCGAAAAGCCTGTGCAGCCGATCAAAGGCACACCCAAAGCGGGAGGCATTGCTTTCGGCAGCCTCGTCGATGGCAGCATCGGCTGTGACGGCCTCATTGACGATGTGCGCATTGCACGCGGCGTGATGAAGCCACGCAAAGGCACCGCTCCGCGCCTGCGCATGGACAACACGATCGGCATCTGGAACTTCGATCATCTCGACGCACTCATGCCTCCCAAGGCTCCGCCGCCCGCCGCTTTCAAACCCGAGCTCAAACCGCTGCATCCCGAGGACAACGTCCACTGGCAGGAGTTCGTGAATCGTGAGCGTGTCTTCGACTACTACGGCAAGCAGGCGCTGCAGTTCATGAAGCAAAAGCCCCTCCCCGAACTGATCCCGCAATTCCCCGGCCTCGATGGCGGCCAGCAGGGCCACTGGGGCAACCAGAACGATCAGGTGACTTGGAAGGATGGGCGCTTTGCTACGAGCGATTTCGGCTCGATGTTCAGCTGCGTATTCAGAGGCGCAGGCCTCACCATTCCGAAGGCGGTGTGTATAAAGACCTCTAATGATGCAGCCTGTTTTGACCCTGAAGCCGGCCACTTCGTGATATATTGGAAAGGTGGCTTCATTAAACTCTCTGACGCACGTCATGGATTCATGGGAGGAGGTCAGATGGATGGCAAAGAGATATCTAGACCTATTCACAGATCCTTTGTAAAACCGAATTACCTTGGATTTTATCGCCACGGTAAAGAAGTGATTTTTGCAACATCCCATGAAGGCAAAACATACCTTCAATCGCTTCACTCTGATGGGAAAGGACTAGATTCTCTAACCAAAGGCGGCCCCGCCCAATGGCCCAAGTGGATCGAAACCAAAGGCAAAATCGGCTCCCAGCAGCCCTTCGCCACCGACACCATTGAACTGCCTTTCGAAAATCCCTACGGCACCCTCTTCTTCATCACCGCACATGATTTCTTCAGCGATGGCACCGCCGCAATTGCCACGATGACGGGCGAAGTGTGGCTGGTGAAAGGCATTGATGACAAACTCGAAAAGATCCGCTGGAAGCGCTTCGCCACCGGACTGAATCAGCCGCTGGGCATGAAGATCGTGAAGGACAAGCTCTACGTCCTCGGGCGCGATCAGATTACCTGCCTGCATGATCTCAATGGCGATGACGAAGCGGATTTCTACGAGTGCGTGACGAATGCGATGCAAACCTCTCCCGGCGGCCACGACTTCATCGTCGGCCTCGAAACCGACAAGGAAGGCCGCTGGTATTTCGCCTCCGGCAATCAAGGTGTGTGCCGCATCACGGGTCGAGATAAACTCGAAGTCCTCGGCACCGGCTTCCGCAATCCCGATGGTCTCGGCATCTCATCAGATGGTCGCTTCCTCACCACCAGCGGGCAGGAAGGCGACTGGACTCCCGCTTCCTCCATCTTCCAGATTGAGTTGGACCACAATCTCGGTGCCCACTTCGGTGCAGGCGGTCCGAAGAACGGCCAACCTCCCGAACCGGTGCTGATGTACATGCCGCGTGGCGAAGACAACAGCGCGAGCAGCCAGGCCTTCATCACAAGCAATAAATGGTCCTCCTTGAAAGGCGATGGCAATTTTGTTCATCTCTCGTCCGGCGGTGGCAGCGCGTGGCTCGTCATGCGGCAGAACGTCAAAGGCCGCTGGCAGGCAGCCTCCGTGAAGATCAGCGGCAACTTCGACTCCGGCCCGCAGTGTGCGCGTTTCAACCCCAATGACGGCCACCTCTACGTGAACGGCATGCAGGGCTGGGGCAGCTACACGCCGAAGGACGGCTGCTTCCAGCGTGTGCGCTTCACCGGTGGCGAGAAACCGGTGCCGATCGGCTTTGAAGCGCGTGACAATGGCGTGCTGCTCCGCTTCAATCAGCCCGTGAAGAATGCCGATGCCGCCACCTGCTTCGCGCAATGCTGGAACTACCGGTACGGCCCGCAGTACGGCTCGCCCGAGTATTCCGTGAAGTATGCCGACACCCCTGGCCATGATCCGCTGGAAGTCCGCAGCGTGCAAAAGCTGGACGGCGGCAAGACGCTCTTCCTCGAAATCCCGCAGATCGTCACCGCGAGCCAGATTCATCTCCATTTGAGCACCGGCCACGACATCTTCCTCACCGCGCACGCCCTGGCTGAACCCTTCACCGAATTCCCCGGCTACGCCAAGATCGCGAAGACGAATCACGCCGCACAGATCGGCCTGGAAGCACCGAAGTCAGCCAAGCCCAACCCATGGGCCAAAGGTGAAGGTGGCCGCGAACTCATCATCGAAGCTGCCCTGGGCCTGCAATACGTGCAGAAGCAGCTCACCGCCAAAGCGGGCGAAAAACTCACCATCGTCTTCAAGAACCCCGATGTGGTGCCGCACAACTGGATGCTCGCCAAGCCGGGTACGCTGCAGAAAATTGGCAACCTTGCCAACCTCATGATCACCGATCCGCAGGGGCTGGCGAAACACTACGTGCCGGATTCCGACGACGTCCTCGCCTACACGGACATGACCAATCCCAAGGAGCAGTTCACCATTCACATCACCGCTCCGAAGGAGAAGGGCGACTACCCCTATCTCTGCACCTTCCCCGGCCACTGGATGGTGATGAACGGCGTGCTGAAGGTGGAATAACCGCAAAAAAAAAGAGGCCGTTCAGATGAACGGCCTCCAGACAAGGTAAAGCTCTAAACGACTTTATGCCGCCACGGCGGTCTGCCCCTGCACACCAAGGCCTTCGACGCCGAGTTCGATGACATCGCCGGGCTTCATGAAGACAGGATCGGGCTTGAAGCCGAGGCCGACTCCAGGAGGGGTGCCAGTGGTGATGACGTCTCCGGGCAGCAGGCTCATGAACTGGCTCAGGTAGCTCACCAGCTTCTGCACGCCAAAGATCATCTGCGCGGTGCTGCTGTTTTGAATGGTCTTGCCATTCAGCTTGAGCCAGAGCTTCAGATTCTGCGGGTCCGGGATTTCATCGCTCGTGGCGAGGAAGGGTCCGAGGGGCGCGAAGGTGTCGCAGCTCTTGCCCTTCACCCACTGGCCGCCGCGCTCGAGCTGCCATTCGCGCTCGCTGTAGTCATTGTGCACGCAGTAGCCGGCCACATGGCTCATCGCATTCTCTTCGGAAACGTAGCTGGCCTTTTTTCCGATGACGAAGGCGAGCTCGACTTCCCAGTCGGTCTTCTTCGAATTGCGGGGGATCACCACGTTGTCGTTCGGGCCGACAATGGCGCTCGTCGCCTTGAAAAACACGATGGGCTCCGCCGGAATTGGCATGCCGCTTTCCTTGGCGTGGTCCACATAGTTCAGGCCGATGCAGATGATCTTGCTCGGGCGTGCGATGCAGGGACCGAGGCGGGTGTCAGCACTCACCGTCGGTGCAGAGGCCGCGTTGGCCTTGGCCCAGGCGGCGAGACGTTCCAAACCATCGCCCCCGAAGAATTTTTCATCGTAGTCGCTGCCAAAGGCGCTGGCATCAATGCGGCGGCCGTCTTCAAGCTGCAGGCCGGGTTTCTCTTCTCCAGGGTTTCCAAATCGGATCAGTTTCATGGTGGGTTTTAGTTGGTGTGATCTTGTTGTTTCAGCGGGTCGCCTTCGTGATTGGTGTAGCGGCCGATGAGCGGATACTGCTCCAGCTCCGCCACGGTTCCGGTGACGGGGAAGCTTTCGCGGCCGACCCAGTAAACAGCTGCGGCAGCGATGTCTTCCGGCATCAGCAGGCGGCCCATTGGAACCGCATAAGGTGGCAGGCGATCCGGCCAGCCTTCACCGAGTCCATCGCCGAGTTTCACCTGATATTCGTTCTCCGTGAGCGTCCAGCCGACATTGAGCTGGTTCACACGCACACGGTCCGTGCCGAGTGCATCGGCCAGATTGCGCGTCATCGTCATCAGCGCGCCTTTGGACATCGAGTAGGCCAGCAGATTCGCCTGACCGCAGTGGGCGAGCACGGAGCCGATGTTCAGCACCACGCCCCGGTTCTTTTTCAATTCGGGCAGCAGCGCGCGGATGAGAAGCATGGGGGCACGCGCATTCACGGCGATGATGCGGTCAAACATGGCCGCATCCGTCTCGCCAATTTTCGCGCGATTGGTCAGCGCCGCGTTGTTCACCAGAGCATCCACCTTGCCGAAGGCGGCAATCGCGTCCGCCGCCAGCTTGGCCGGATACGCAGCATCCGCGAGATCCCCCTGGCAGAAGGCCGCCTTGTCCTTGCCGAGTTCCTGGCACAAGGCCTCGCCGCGTGCCGCATCGCGGCCATGGAGGATGACTTTGGCGCCTTCGGCGACGAAGCGCCGCGCCATGAATTCGCCGATGCCGGTGGTGCTGCCGGTGATGAGGATGACCTGGTCTTGAAGTCGCATGTTCGTCGGGGTGATTTTGGTGAGCTGTTTTCTATGGCGAGCCCAAGCTGGTGCTCAAGGCTGCAACTCCAACATTTTAGGATTCATCGTTGCACGGATGGGCAGGTGAGCTGGAGAAAGGTGCCTCACTTCTCCAATGCCCAGGCGATGCCGTTCAGCAAGAAGCGCCGGAAGGCGGGCAGCTTGAAATCATCCCAATGCCCCAGAGAAGTGTAAAAGATGCGGGCCTTCTTATCGCCATACCTGTGAGTCCACGCGACGGGCTCCGTTGCCGTGCCGGGCAGTGTTCCCATGAGCAGAGGTGTGGTCCCCTTCTGCAGCGGGGTGTTTTTGTACAGACCGCCATGGCCGAACAGTTCGACAACGGTGACTCCCTTGAGAATGGGATGCGACTCCGCACCCGGCACCCAAGTGATGGTGGCGGGGTCTTTACCATAGTGGCCGGTGTAGTTGCCGCCCAGCACCTCGGGGTCAAAATCCTGCCAAATCGCCAGTCCCGCTTTGGGCGCGGGCTCCTTTGGGCGCAGGGCAAAGCAATGGCTGGCGGTGCGGATGCCCACCAGCGGCTTGCCAGCGGCCAGATGGGCGCGCACGGCATTGATCACTTCCGCCGGGGGAGTGCGACGCCGCACACTGATGAGGAGAAGATCCGCATCCCGCATGGCCGCCACGAATCCAGGGAACTGGTTTTTATCCGTCGTGTCCGCCTGAATGAGGCTGACGCGATAAGGCGTGGCCTTCAGTTCTTTGGCCGCAAACTCCGGCAGGGTTTCCCAGGTGTGGTACTCCTCCTCGCCAATCATGATGACGATGTGAGGAGGCTCCGCTGCTTTCAGCTGCCATCCAAGAACGACTGAAAAGAAGAGCAACGTGCGAAAAACGAAGGATAGGTTCATGAGGTGTAGAGTCTGCTCAAGGTTTCGCGGCTGCCTGCAGTGTCGCCTTGGCCGCCGCCCAGTTCTGGTTTGGCAGAGCCTCCCACACGCGCAGATGGCGGAAGCTGGCCTCGGTGCCGGCCCCCAGCATGAAGCTGTGCTTGGCGACGCTGATGAGCGGATTGCTCAAGGTGGTGCTCTTGCCATCAAGCGTGCCCACGACTTCGTCGCCTTTGATTTCCAGCACGACCGTATGCCACTCGTTGAGTTTGATCGGCGTCAGCACGCGGCTCACCGGCCCTTTGTCTCGTTGTTTGGTGGCGGGATTGATGCGGTCAGCATCATACGGGGTCAAAAACAGACCGCCCGGGCCGACGCTGAGGGAGATCACATAATCCTTCACATCCGTCGCCTTCACAAACAACGAACGATACTTGCGCCCCTCATCAGGCACGTCGTTCAACCGCACCTCGCATTGAATGATGGCGTCGGTGAACTGGAACCCAAACGAGGCTGTTGCCGGATGATTGGCACCGGGGCTTTCGACGCCGGTAAAGCAGCCATCGGCCAGCTTCCAATAGCCCGATTTGCCACCCGCAGTCCCGGCATTGTAGCGCCAGCCGGTAAAGCCGCTGGCGAAGCCCTTGGGTTTGCCAACCACCGGCGCAAGAGGTGGCGTGAAGTCTTCGCTGACCAGCAGTTTGCCACGCGTGGTCATGAGCGTTTTTGGCAGTTCATCAGCGGCCAAGGCAACGCAGGTCCAGGCGCATAACAAAAGAGTGAGAGTGGCTTTCATGGGGATGGTTATCGGCTGAGGTTGGTCAAGACTTCCAGCGCCTTGGTCTCAAAGAGTTTCTGCCACTCAGGTGCGACCAGCGTGTCGCAGTCTTCCTGAGCGTAGCCGGGATTGAGGCGCTGCTCCACGGTGGGGGTGTACCAGATGTAGCCGTTGGTGTAGCCGGAGACATGGGCGTTCGCATCCTTCGCGGCTTTCTTGATATTCAGTCCCACCTGCACCGTGACCTCACCGGGAAAGGTCACCCATTTGAAATCGCCGACTCGCAGGCCGCAGACCTCGGCATCGAGCGTTTGGTCACCGGCTGCCAGGGTCTGTTTGAGGTGCATTTTCAGCAGCGCCAGGTTCGCGTTCAGCCGCGTGAGCCGCTCCATGATTTCAATGTTGGCGAGGTAGTTTTCCACCAGCAGGCGGTTGTCAGCATCGAGCTGAGAGATGGCCTTCCGATCCAGGGCCTGATCATGCAGATAGCTCTGTGAGTAATGCGAGGGCGTGTCCGGCCAGAGCCTGTGCTGGAGCAGCAGCGGCAGGAAGGTTTTGAAGTTGATGTTTGTGGGCTTGAGCGCCGCGATGAGTTTCTTCTGCTCCGCCTCGATGTTGCTGATGCGTGCGTTGTAATCCGCTGCGCGTGGGATGGCGATGGTGGCATTGCTTATTTTGAGAACGCCATCGCCTTTGGTTTCGATCTTCCGTGCCGCAGCCAGAACGGTCGCGCCGAGCATCGTGCCAAGCGGTTCGGCATCGGCGTTGCGCGTGACTTCCTTGTAGCGCACCGGATTGATGTCGCCACCGCAGCCCTGCACAAAGAAGGCCATCGCGCCGCCGCCGAGTGCTTCTTCGATAACCTTGGAGGCGTAGCCGGGATAGTCGGCGGAGCAGCCCTTGCTCGGTGGATTCATGATGGGATGACAGGCGAACTGATAGAGCACGGCCAGCGGTGTGCCATCGGCACGATCAAGCCGCAGCAGCCCGACCTGAGGATCGATAGGGCCCACGCTCGCGACGTCTTCATCACGCGGCATCGAGTAGGCGCGGCGCATGTCCACCGTGCTGCCATCCTTCATCTTGAGCCGGCGGTTTTCGCTGATGCGCGTCTCCGAGCCCACGCCGCAGCCCGCTTTCACGGGGACGAGATTCTTTGCCGCCTCCTTCACCGCCTGAATGACGAGTGGTTCAAGATCGCCACGCACGATGCCATGGCAGTGGCTGGCATTGACCACGATGTTGGCGGGCGGAATGCCCAGCTCCTGCAAGCCCTTGCGGACAGTCGCCATGAAACCATTGCCAACGCGACCAATGCCGCCCACCGCCACCGCATCCAGCGTGATCACCACCGCCGTGGTGCCGCCGCTTTTCAACACGAGCGCCTTGGCGAAGCACGGATCATTCACCAGCGAAACGGTCCGGTCTGTGATGTCGACTTTGGCGATACCGGCGAGCATTTCGGCCCTGGCAGTGGCCACAATGACGAGAAGGAAAAGGCAGAGAATTTTCATGGCTATTTATTTCCCCAAAGTCCACGCCACCGCATTGAGCAACAGCCGCTGCACATCAGCGCTGCGCATGTCCTCGGGCGCACCGAGGCTGGTGTAGAAGATGCGGGCCTTGGCTGCACCGTAGCTGCGTGTCCACGCGACCGGCTGCGGAGGTGTGGCGGCTCCGGCCTGCGCAGTGCCGATGAGAATCGGCGTGGCATCGGCGGCCAGCGGCAGCACTTGATACAGCGACTGATATCCGCGGATGTTCGCCACATTCACGCCATCCAGCAGCGGCGTTTTGACTCCATGAGGCACTGTGACGCTGTAAGGCAGGCCCTTGGTTTCATAGCCGGTGTTTTCCCCGCCGAGAACCTCGTGCGTGAACTCCGGCCATGGTGCGAGGCTCGGATCCACGACCTCCTTGGGCTTGGGAAGGAAGGAGTGGTTCGCCGTGCGAATGCCCAGCAGCGGCTTGCCTGCAGCGAGGTGCGCACGAATGGCGGCCATCTGCTCCTTCGGCGGAAAGCGGCGGCGGGAGAAAAGCACCAGCAGATCCGCGTCCTTCAGCGCCTCGACGAGTCCGGCAAAGTGATGCATTTGCGGCTTGTCCCCATCAATGACCGTGACGCGGTGCCCCAGCGGCCGGAGCTCCTTCTCCGCGAACTCCCGCATCGTCCGCGGCGCTTCATAGTTGTTGGGATCTTCCACCGTCATGATGACGATGTTCGCAGCGGGCGCGACGCAGGTGAGCAGAGCGAAACAGAGCAGGATAGATTTCATGGTGATCAATGAGCATCCCAAAAACGCTTTGGCATGATGAGATTCAGCAGAACAATTTGTGTCATGACATGTTCACGGCGTCACCGTGACCGAATAATCCGCCTCACGCGGCGGCACGTCAAAACGCAGCGCGTCAGCACCTTCGAGCTTGCATGGCATCGCGGGAATGACTGTGCCCTGCGTATTTTTGATGCTCACGTTTGGCAGCTTCCATGCTGGCGGCAGCGCCATTTCGACGGTGAGCGGCTGATCGTAGAGGGAGGCATCGGTGGCACAGGTGAGTTTAAAACCGAGTTGCTGCGCGTCTGATTTGATCAAGGTGAGCTTCGCGGCATCCCGCTCGGTCAGGTATTTGTAGATGTCTGCCATGCCTGCGATCCAGAGATCAGCATGATGCTGTTTGGCGATGTCCATGGCCGCACGGAAGTTCGCCTCGGTGCTGCTGAGGCCCTCACCAATGTAGTGGTAGTGAATGCGGCACCAGAGGCCGCGCTGGAGGTGCTGCTGCAGAATCCGGCGAAAATTTTCGACGCGATTGCCATAGCTGTCGTCCATGCCCGTGCTGTTTTCTGAGGCATCGAAATGGTGATACTTGTCGAGGTAGTAGCGCAGGGAGCGCGTGGTCTCCCAGCGCGTGCCGCCGCCAAGGTTCAAAGCGGTGAGCCTGCTCCTACCCGGTGTCATCTGCCAAATTGCCTGAGCTGCCTCGCCAATCTCGGCCTCCATGTCCACATCACCCAATCCACCCCGGTGATGCGCCGAGTGGTTGGCGAGCTCGTGCTTGCCTTGCTTTGCCAGCGCCTCCCATGCCGCACGCTGTTGATTAAATTCGGAAACGTGACGGCTGCCCGGTTCGGAGGCACCGGGATTGACCATGAAGGTGCCGCGAAAGCCATAGCTGTCGAGAATGGGCACCGCTTTGCTGAGATGCGTGGGGTGTGAGTCGTCAAAGCGGATGCTCAAGGCCGCATCCCGGCCATCGTGCCATTTCGCGATGCGCATCTTCACGCCGCTGATGGGATCTTGCATGGTCCGGTCTTTCTCCGTTGTGGGCTTCGTCCAGCCGCCAGAAGGCGGGATTGCCTCAACGACGCAACTCGTCACACCAGCAGGCAGCAGGACGAGCAGCTTGAACCACTCGATGCCACTGCGACGAACCAGCAGCGCTTTTCCGCTGGCATCGCGCACTTCCACATCAGCGGCAGGCCAGGCCTTGGGGCCGCTGTTGGGCAGGTCGATGCGGATCGTTTGCGGCGCTGCCTCCGAATTTGGAGCCACGCTGATCTGCAGCTTGAATGGCGCGGCAAGCACAGCGGTGATGGCGGCCTGACTGGCGGGATCAGCGGGCGCGACCTTCACGCCGCCCAGATCTGGCGATTGAGCATGGAGGGCGGCCGCCAGCAGGCTCAAGACAAGAGCAGCGAGTGCTTTCATGAGGAGGTTCACTTCAGTTTCTCAAACAACTCCTCCAAGCCCGCGACGATCTTCGTCGAGGCATCAACTTCGAGGCAGGCTGACCGCGCACGCCACGTTTCATAGCCGCCGAGCTGATGCTGCTCCGGCGTGGGCAGATAACCGTGGTAGGCGTTGGCGAGCGACACCGTGAAAGTCTGCGGATGACGCTTCTTCATTCCGAGGCCGATCTCCACGAAGACTTCCGCAGGGATGGCCGAGACACGCAGCTCTCCGATTTTGAGGACTTGCAGCGGCGCGGAGACTTCCTTGGGGAAATCCGCCAGCAGAACCGTTTCACGCGCATACACCTGCTCCATCGTTTCCATGCGGGGGAAGAGCTTCGACTGCTTCATCAGCGCGCTTGCTTTTTCTACCTCCTCCTTTGTGGGAATCCGCAGGCCCAGCATGATCTCCTTCTGTGCGACCCCCAGCGGCACCCAGTCTTGATAAGTCAGCTTTTTGCACGCACCTGCCACGGCCTGTGCCACATCATTGGCCACGATCTTGATGCGGCCATACGGCCCCTCTTTGGCCTGACCGCCACGGAAATCGACATTGTTGATGTCGCCGCTCGTGCCGTTCGACATGATGCCCACGAAGGGCGTGTCTTGTTGATCCGCGCCGAGCAGTTCCCCGATCTGACGGCAGAACACACCATAGTAGTCCGCTGAGATGTGGCCGGGACCGACGCCGCCGACGTAATGCAGCGAGTAGTTCGCGTAGAGCGCGATGGGTTTTCCCTCCGCTGATTGCACACTGATGAAACTTACCTGCGGATCGGTCGGACCCGCAGGTTCCAGAAGGTTGGGATTATTGACGCCAGGGTTCGTCTTCACCTGATCAGTGGTGACACCAAGCGGTGTGGGCGGAACGCCGCCGGGCTTCATCTTCCAGCGGCGGTTGAAGACCTGCTGCGGCACATCGACACCGCCCCATGCGATTTTTGCCGGGGCAAGGTTGTTCAATGCACGCCGCACGCCATCGGCAATGCGCCTCGCGATGAAACGCTGATACATCGGGCTCGGCTCGCTCTGACCCACGGCCTGCGCCGTGCCGCAGGAGTGCGAATGCGTGGCGGACATGAGCATGTTCTCCAGCGGCAGACCTGTGGCCTCATGCACCATCTTCTTTGCTTCATCAAAGATGCCGCGCCCAATGACACAACTGTCCGCCACCACCATCACGAGCTTCGTTTGTCCGTCATCAAGCGCAAGACAGCGGGCGTGCAGCTCATCGTGAATGAACGCCGCCTTGCCATCCTGAAAGCCGCCATTGATCGAGCTGCCGAGTTCAGGCGTGATGTTGCTGGTGGCGGCTCCGGCACGGAACTCGGCGGCATGCAGCGTGGAAACAGCCGATACGATGCAGAGGATGGATAAAAGTCTCATGCGAGTCGTACGCCACGAAACGTCCAAACTTGATCAAATCAGCTCGCGGATCGGTTGTGCGCCGTTTTCGACGAGGTAATGGGGGCGGCCCTTGGTATCGGTGATGGTGGTGGTGTTTACGTCGATGCCGAGATTTCGATAGAGCGTGGCAAAGACCTCCGGGAAGGTGACCGGGCGGCTGTCAGCCTCGCCACCCAGGCGGTCGGTTGAGCCGATGACCTGCCCATTCGGCATGCCGCCGCCGGCGAGCAACGCCATGGCCACGCGCGGCCAGTGATCGCGGCCCGTCTGTTTGCTGATGATCGGTGTGCGGCCAAATTCACCCCACACGAGCACGGTCACATCCTTGTCGAGTCCGCGCTGATGCAGATCATCCACCAGCGCCGTAATGCCTTTGTCGAAAATGGGGAAATCCTCGCGCTCGCGGGAAAAGATGT
The DNA here is from genome assembly GCA_017301975.1 of Verrucomicrobiota bacterium. Lineage (GTDB taxonomy): Bacteria > Verrucomicrobiota > Verrucomicrobiia > Verrucomicrobiales > Verrucomicrobiaceae > Prosthecobacter. Next base: position 18,120 of record JAFLEI010000019.1, on the reverse strand, counting down.
CGTTGTTGGCGCCGCCGTGCCAGTCCCACTTGCTGTAGTTCACGGTGACGACCCGCGCACCGGCCTCGACGAGGCGACGCGCGGCGAGAAAGCTCTGTGGCACGCGTGGCGCACCGTTTTCGTCGATGCGCTTCACCGTGTCACCCGAACCGTAGCGTTCGACGATGCGTGGATCTTCCTTGGAAAGATCGAGCGCGTCCGCGAGCTTTGACGACGTAAGCACACCCATGGCCTGCTGGGTGAAGGTGTCCATGGCGTCCATTTTTCCGCTGGAATCGACATCGCGGCGGAAGTTGTCGAAACTCCTCAGCAACTTCGCGCGATCCGAAAGCCGGTCATAAGTGATGCCTTGCAGCGTCAGGTCGCCACGGCTCGGCCCCATATGACGGAAGGCCGCGCTGGCAGAGCCGAGCATGCCTGGGCCGGGCTCGTTGTAGGGCCCGTGCGTGCATTCGTAACACATGCTGACAAAGGGAGGCACCGCCGGATCAAAGGCCCCCTGCAGCTTTCCCACGACACTGCCGAATTGAGGCCACCCACCGGGTGGAACAGTGCCGACCCGTGTCGGATAGCCGGTGTAACACTGGATGGCGTCATGCCCGGCCTGTGCGCCCACCAGCGAGCGAATGACGGTGAACTTGTCCATCATCTTCGCCATGCGCGGAAAGAGCTCGCAGATTTGGATGCCATCCACGTTGGTGCCGATCGGCTTGTGCGGCCCGGCGATCTCGCGCGGCGCATCCGGCTTCAAATCAAACATGTCCTGATGCGGCGGCCCGCCGACCAGGTAGATGAGAATGACGGCCTTGTGTGAGTTGCGAATTCCCGCCTGGTTTTCCAGCGCCAGCAGCTTGGGCAGCGAAAGCCCCACCGAGCCCAAGCCGCCGATCTTGATGAAGTTACGTCGCGACACGCCATCACAGAAGGCGCTGCGTGTTTCAGCCGGGGCGAGGATCTTGAGCATGATGGAACGGCGTTTGGTTGAAAGGCGGTCCCCAAATAAATCGAACTCGCCCCTGATTTCTTTCGAGACCCGCGAGGATCGCTGTTTTCAGAGCCCTCTTGCCCTGCTTCAGCGTGCGGGCAGTTGAATCACCTGGCAGGCTTCATATACAAGGCGCTGAAGCGGATGTCCGTGCTGCGCCGACCTTCGAATGTCACGCGGACACGGATTCGCTCAGGCAAATCGCCCGCGTCTTCCTGCCAAAGCACCGGCGTTTGGAACCCGCTCTGTTGAATGGTGCTGGTGCAACCCGGCAGCGGTGTCTCGCTGGTGCTGAGAAGTTCGATCTTTAACGCTGCCTCAGGCCCAAGACCGTCCGCGTTGAGGAAGAACCGCTGTCCCTTTTTCACCGGAATCGCGGCGGTTACGAACTCGCTTGTGATCTCCGGGAGCTGGTAGCTGCCCGGCCCTTTGCCTGCAGTCTCGACCACGAGATCGCCAAAGCGATCACGCGGCAGTTTTGCGATGCCGACGCCACCCCGTGGTGGTGCGTCCTTCCAGTGCCGTGGATCCCACGCTCCGTAATAGATGTAAGTTTCGTCGCCTATGTTCTCAAAGCCCTGCCCTTGCAGCAGGCCGCCCTGATCCCACGCGCCATCGTCACCGCGTTTGAGAAAGGTCCACTCATGCGCCGGCTCGCGGAAGGTGAGGCCGTCGTTGCTGATCACGAAGCCGAGATCGATGGAGATGTCCCGCCACTCCTTCGCGCCATGCCACAGGCCCACGACACCGAGGAGCAGATTGCCACGATTCCACACGCTGATGCCTTCGTGCGTCTGCTCACCTTCCAGGCTGCGGCCCGCACCCAGCACCTGGTGCTGCGGCTCGCGCACGAAGCCAATGCTCTGTGTGGGCAGCCAGTGCATAAAGTCAGGCGAGCGATACATGCGCGTGACGCGCCCTTGATAAGGACGTGTCGCATTCAACGCGTTCTGACCACAGGCATAGAACATGCCGTCCCATTGATAAAGCCCGCCACTGGGTTCAAAGTGGATGGCAGGCAGCAGCAGGTCCTCTATTCTGAGTTCTGCCTTCACCGACTTCACCTCCGTCACTGGTTTCCAGGTGTAGCCATTTGCACTGACAAATGGAAGCAGCGTCCCCAGCCGCCTCTGGCCGCGAAAATAGACATGCGATGTCATTTTGTACCGACGCGCGGGATCAGTATCCGCCTCGTCTTTGAGCACTTTCAGATTCACAACTCCCCAGGGGCCACCGTCCATCTGCACGAGATTGTTGTTCTTGCTCCCCTTGTATTCGACGAGTCCGAGATCGGGCTTCGTCCAGTTCAGGCCATCCGCGCTTTCGGCATAGGCCGCACGCCAGCGTGATGAAGCCACCTTGTTTTCGGTGTCGTCATCAAAGGCGACGTACCACATCCGGTACTTTCCTTCCTCTTTGATGATCGAACCATAGAACTGGACTCCCAGCGCGTCCGGTGTACCAGGAGCACCGCGCTTCACCACGGGGTTGTCCGGATACCGTGTGGGCTGACGCATCTCCAGCCGGAGATTCTGCGAGTAAGGAATCGAAACGCTGTCGAAGGCGAATACCGTCGTCGCCTTCGTCTCATCAAAGTAGTCCGCCGCATGGGCGGTCAGTGCACCGCCCATCAGCACCAGGCTGACGATGCTGATGGACGTGAACTGATTCATGCGCGTTTAGCCGTCGATGTTCCAGCCGTCGCGATACTCCTTCTTCATGAAGGCGTTCGCTTCGGGGGTGTCCGGGCTGGTGCCGGTCTTGCCGTCGTATTGGATTTTCTTGCCGGTGCGATAGGCGACGAGACCGAGGAGCATCATCTCGATCATGTTGGCACTGTAGCCGAAGTTGCAGGCGGTGGGCTTGCTAGGATCGCGGCAGGCATCAAACCACTGCTTCTGGAAGTGACCGAGATCCGGCAGCATGTCCTCCTTTTTGTTCGGTTTGTAATAGCTCATGTCGGCGTCGTTGCCGTAGGGCAGGATGAGACGTGAATCAAAATCCGCGATGAGGAAGCCCTTCGTGCCTTTGAACATCGCGCCATGCCCAATCTGCGTCAGATCGATGTGCTTCTTCGGCGAGCTGGGCATCGCGCCGCCCTGATACCAGGCGACGGAGATGGGGCCGCGCCAGTCATTGGCGGGCAGTTCGAAATGCGATTCGCACTTCACCGGCGTCACGTCGGAATTGTAAGCATCGCCCTTGGCTTCGGCGGAAGTGGGCAGGCCGCCGTCCACGGCGTTCCAGAGCAGATCCATGGTGTGGCTGCCCATGTCACCGATCTGACCGGCACCAAAGTCCCAGAACATGTTCCAGGAGAGGCAGTTCGCACCAGCTCCTCCGGAGAAATAAGCAGGATTGTAAGGATGGTACGGCGACGGGCCCAGCCACAGGTCGTAGTGGAAGGTTGATGGCGGAGCGCCTTCCTCAGGGAAGTAGCCGGGTTTTGGAATCTGGCGATTGCCCCAGGCGTAGGCGGCTTTCAGCTCTCCGATGGCCCCGTCGCGGATGAGCTCGCGCACGCGGTTGAAATTCGGGTTCGCATGCCGCTGCATGCCCACCTGCGTGGCCAGTTTGTCTTTCTTGGTCTCCCACGTCGCACGCACGGTGCGTGCTTCATCGACGGTGATGGCCAGCGGCTTTTCGCAGTAGCAGTGCAGGTTGCGCTTCAGCGCCCAGTTGGCGATGAAGGCATGCGTATGGTCTGGCGTGCAGACGACGACGGCATCCAGGCCTTTGTGGTCAAGGCACTTGCGCCAGTCGATGTACGTCGTGGCATTCGGGAAACGCTTCAGCGCATCAGGGAAACGCGCCTCGTTGATGTCACACAGCGCGACGACATTTTCCTCCGCAATGGAGTCGTAGTGCGCCAGGCCTCGACCCCAGACACCGATGAGGGCGACGTTAAGCTTGTTGCTGGGGGCGTTCTGTCCAAACAGCGGACGGGTGATCATGCTCCCGGCGACGAGACCGGCAGCACCGACGAAGCGGCGACGAGAGAGAGGCGTGGGTTGGGTGCTCATGGCACCGCATGAAACGACACACGGAGTCGTTCTCAAGCACCAAGGTTGGCTGATTCCCGCTTTTCCCCCGGCCAGACAGGGCGGGTAAAACGAAGCTTGCTTAGCAGACGCCCATTTCAGAAAATCAGTTAACAAATAATGCCATGGAAATTCCTACCGCCGCCAAAACCCTCTTGGAGCACAAGGGCCGGGACATCTGGACCATCTCGCCAACGGCCACCGTCTATCAGGCCATTCAGATGATGTCCGAGAAAAACATCGGCGCTTTGCCAGTGGTGGAAGGCACCCGGCTGGTCGGCATCATTTCAGAGCGTGACTACATGAGCAAAGTGGCGCTCAAGGGGAAATCATCCAAGGAAACGCCCGTCAGTGAGATCATGACGCGGGAGCCGGTCACCGTGGGGCCAGATCAAACCGTATCCACTTGCATGGAGATCATCACAGAACATCGCATCCGCCACCTGCCCGTGCTGGATGGCAATGAACTGCTCGGCATTGTTTCCATTGGCGATCTCGTGAAGTGGATCATCGCCACCCAGCGCATGACGATCGAGCAGCTCAACGCCTACATCTCCGGCGGCTACTCCGCCTGAGGGCATCACACCAGGGTGTTCGGCCGGCTCCAGCGGATCTTGCCCAGAAGCAGATCGCCTTTGAAGCCGTGCTTTGGCAGCATGCCACCGTCAGTCACCCATGATTCATTGGGTGAGATGTTGGTGGTCTGAAAATTGCCCATCAGCGGCACTTCATCCGGTGCTTTCACACCATCGCCTTCCAGGGGCAGCACGATGCGCTCTGTGTCGCGGATGAGACGCAGCGTTTTTAAATCTACCTGCGCCATGAACAGCGGCGAGCGCCAGCGCATCACATTCACATTGCTGGCGTCCTTGCGTGTGTAGACCAGATGCAGCGCCTCGCTATGCGGCAGCCAGTGCTGCTGCGTCGTGCTCATTTCCAGCGGTGTGCCATCGTCCCAGCGCCACGGCTGCTTTTCTTCAAAATCGAGCCCGTCATCACTCGCGGCGACGTAACCGCGATTGTCCTCCGCACGCAGCGTCGTGTAAAACTTCCCGCGATACCGCACAAGAGATGGCTCCAGCAATCCGCGGCCTGCCGCATGCTTGATCTCGCGGCCCACCTTCTGAATGGCCAGCGTCTCGCCATCAAACGAGCAGCGCACGCCGGCGGCGGAGCGTCCTGTCTGCTGAGCGCCAAAGGACATGACGAAAGCAATGCTGCCGTCTTCCAGCACCTCACGCTGACCGCAGTTGTTTGTGTAAATATTCGCGCCACGCGGATCATCCCAGATCAGTCGCTTGCGCTCCGACCAGCGGCCATCCTTGTAAACCGAATATACTGGACAGCGTGCCGGCTGGTTGCGGTCAAACTTTGGACCTTTGTAAAAGACGTTGTGACCGACCGCCAAAACGCTGCCGGTTTTCGCATGATACTGCGGCACCACATCGCACACGCCTTCCTCGCCACGCGCGTCCGTCGTCGGCACACGGCCCAGCGACGGCACAGGCTGCGGTTCTGACCACGCCCGGCCCAGATCACGCGACTCCATCCAATGCACCGGCAGAAAAAAGTCCGAGCCACGAATCTCCTGCATCGTCATGAACACCACCGGCCCGTCCTTCGACGGCACCAGGCAGGGCCGCGGATGAAACCAAGACGGCCCGCTGCCATCACGCCCATGCTTGAGCGTAATTTTATCAATGGAGGCGATCAGTGCCGCTGACTGCCCGGAGGCCAGATTGGCGGCCAGAATGCCCGCCGCGCTTTGTTGCAAAAAACGACGACGGTTCATGAAAGTCTGGAGGGTGAGTTACTTCACCTTCGGAGCTGGCTTCGGCTTCTCAGGCAGGCCCTGGCCGGGCTTGAGATCGAGATTGGCCGTCATGTCCTCATCCGTCACGGTCGAGGCGACGCCATCGGCGGGGATTTTGGCTTTTGCGGTCCACAGGATCGCGTTCAGCACCAGCTTGCGCTGCTCGTTGTTCGCCCAGCCCTTGTGGTAATGGCCGCCGGTGAAGCCAAAGCCACGACCGCCATCCGCGCGCTCGCAGGCCCAGGCGACATGCTGCTTTTCCTTGTTCTTCACGGACTCACGCACGGCCGGATTGCCGCTGTGCGCACCATCCGGGCGGCTCATGGTGGATTCAGGAGCCACATCGCTCAGGATCGGAGTCACGCCTTCCATGTTTTTGCGGAAGCGCATGAAGAAATACCACTCGTCGTTCGTGCCGAAGGGTTTCACACCTTCGCTGATGGGATGCGCGGGCAGTTCCTTGAAGTTGGCATCCCAGTGGGGGTTCACGCTCCAGTTGATCTCAAAGCAACCGCCCATCCAGTCGATGAACTCCTTGCCGCCTTTTTCAATCGTCGGCTCCACCGCGTAATGCAGCGTCAGAAAGCCGCAGCCGCGCTTCATTTCCTTGTCCAGCTGGGCCAGATGGTCTCCCTGCAAGGCCGGATGTCCGCCGCCGCCGTCCGAGTAGATGACGACCGTGTCCGCCGTGGAAAGCTCCTCCTGGGAGGGCCACTCGCCATTCAGGTGAAATTTGATGTCCACCTGGTCTGCCGCACCTTGCTCCAGGCACTTTTTCAACAGCTGGATGCCGGCATTGTGCTCATGCTGCCCCGGACCATGGGAGGGCTTGCCCGCGATCATGACGATGTTTTTTTTGTCCGCTGAAAACGCGGAGCCGAGGAGTGAAAAGGCAAAGAGGGCGGTGAGCAGATGCTTCATAGATTGGGGTTGGAACGTGGAATGCAAACGGCCCAAGCGCACGCGGCATTTCAACCAGCAGCGACGAACTTCGACGGCCACCCCGGTTTCTGGCACGCCTTCCGCTACTCTTTCCCATCCGCCCAACCGAATGCCCATCCCCAAGAGCCGCCCGCAGACCAATATTTTCTATGCCCTTGCCTTCGTGGGAGTGGTCATGGCGGTCTTCACCGTCGGCTACCGGGTGGCGGGCTGGGCATGGAGTGATGCATTCTACATGGTCGTCATCACCGCCTTCAGCGTCGGCTATGGAGAGGTGGTACCTGTCACTGACCCGTGGCTTCGCACGTGGACGGTCATGCTGATTCTCTTTGGCTGCACGGGCATCATTTTCGTCACCGGCACCTTGGTGCAGTGGCTGACGGAGGCACAGATTCAACGAGCTTTGGGAGGCAAACGCATGGAAAACGAAATCGAAAAACTGACCAACCACGCCATCATCTGCGGCTACGGCCGCATCGGCCGCATGATCGCCAGCCAGTTGCAGGCAGGGGGCATCCCTTTTGTCATTGTCGATCAAGCGACGGACCGTGTGGCCGAGGTGCGGGATGCAGGCTTCCTCACGCTGCAAGGCGAAGCCACCGACGAAGCCGTGCTGAAACACGCCGGCATCAGCCGCGCCCGGGTGCTGGCCACCGTGCTGCCCAATGACGCCGCCAACGTCTTCATCACCCTCAGCGCGAGAAACATGAATCCCACGATTCAGATTATTGCACGCGGCGAGGTGCCCTCCACCGAGCGCAAGCTGCTGCAGGCCGGGGCCAACCGCGTCGTGCTGCCCGCACACATCGGCGCAGACCGCATCGCCCATCTGATTCTGCACCCCAACACGCGCGACCTGATCGGTGGCCAGACAAAGGCCAGCATCGACTTTGACCACCACCTCACCGAACTCGGCCTCGACATGGAGGAGATCGAGATCCGTGCGGATTCGCCGTGGGTCCACAAACGCATCTCTGAAGTCGAAACCGGTACCGCCGGCCGGATGCTGCCCGTGGCGATCCTGCGCAAGGAAGGTGCCATGGATTTGAACCCAAACCCCTCCGCGATGCTCATGCCGGGCGACGCGCTGGTGGTGATGAAACGTGTGCTGCGGCGGTCGATGAGCTAGGAGGCTGCATTTTCCAGTCAAGCTGGCTCGCTGCCTGCGTCTGCACTGCGGACCATGCCCAAGCAACCCGACCGCATTTTCAAAGTCGCCATCATCGGTGGAGGGTTCGCCGGAGTTTACTGCGCACGCGAACTGCTACGCCTCACTGAAGACATGGCCGGAATGACGATGGGCATCATCGCCAGCGAGAATCACATGGTTTTCCAGCCCATGCTGCCGGAAGTCGCGGGCGGATCGCTCTCACCGCAGCATGTGGTCAATCCCATTCGCATGATCTGCCGTGGCGCGGAGGTGCTGAAAGGTGAGGTCACCCACATTGACCTCGAAAACCGCATCATCACTCTGAACGGCGGCAACTTTACACCGCAGGTCACGGTGGGGTTTGAGCACATCATGCTGGCCCCCGGTGCCGGGGTGGACCTCAGCCGCATTCCCGGCATGGGCGAGCACGCCTACCTCATGCGCACCGTCGGCGATGCGATGAAGCTGCGCGCCGCCATCATCAGCCGCCTGGAGGAGGCCAATCTCATCACCAGTCCCAAGCTGCGCAAAGAACTGCTCTCCTTCGTCATTGTCGGAGGCGGTTACTCCGGGGTGGAAACTGCCGGGCAGATCCAGGATTTGATCCAGGGCGCACGCCGCTTCTACGAAAACATCGAACCGGATGAGCCCCGCGTCACGCTCATTCACAGCGGCGACCGCCTGCTGGGAATGCTGAGCGACAGCCTCGGCACCTACACCGGCAAATGTCTCACTGAGATGGGAGTGAAGATCATCTTCAAAAGCCGCGTGCGCGCCGTCACGGCACGCACGGTGCAATTGGGCGATGGCGTTTCTCTTTCCGCCACGCTCGTCGTCTGCACCGTCGGCAATGCGCCGCATCCGCAGGTCAAGGCCTTGGGTGCCAGCGGAGGGCTCCCCGTCGATAAGGGCAAGGTCGTCGTTGAGTCCAGTGGACAGGTCAAAGGACTCAGCAACGTGTGGTCTGCAGGAGATTGCGCCGTGTTTCCCAAAGCGGACGGCGGCAACTGCCCCGAGACCGCACAGTTTGCCATGCGCCAGGGCGCGCTTGTAGCCAATAACATCGCCGCAAGCTTCTCGGGTCGTCCCTTGAAACCGTTTCGCTTCACCGGCCTCGGCGAGCTCGCCACCATCGGCCATCGCAAGGCTGTCGCTCAGGTATTTGGCATGCGCTTCTCCGGCATCATCGCCTGGTTCATGTGGCGCAGCATCTACCTCATGAAGCTCCCAGGCTTCGACCGCAAACTGCGCGTCATGGCGGAATGGACCTTTGAACTCTTCTTCCCGCGCGACATCAACCTGCTCACGCCCAGCTTCTCGTCGCCTCTCGGGGAAATGCATCTCGAACCCGGCGACTCACTCTTCCATGCCGGTGAGCCTGCGCAGTCCCTTTACGCCGTCAAAAAAGGCAACGTGAACATCACCGACGCTCAAGGCCAGATCGTCAAAGCCGCCGGACCTGGCGAGCACTTCGGCGAACGCGCGCTGCTCAGTGATGGCATCTGGCGTTTCGATGCGACCGCCACCGAATCCAGCGAACTCGTCGCCATCGACGGCGAAACTTTCAAGACACTGGCCAAGAGCATCGGCTCGCTGGACGCCCTCTTCCGTGGCACCGCACAGCAGTACCATCTGCCAGAGGAAATTCAGAACACGGTGGACATGATTCCCGAGACCACCCGGAACGCCTGCGCCGCCGATGTGATGACCCGCAACATCGCCTCACTTGAGGCCAGTGTGACAGTGCAAGATGCCGTGGCCGAGTTTCAGGCCCATCCGCACAGCACTTATCCGGTGACCGCAGAGGGCTGTGTCATCGGACTGCTGCGGCGCTCCGTCGCCTACGAGTGGCTCAAAAACCACGGCCTCACTTGCGTGGACAAACTGCAGGCCCTGCCCCTCACCAAGCCCTTCTGCATCACCGCAGACACGCCCGTGCCTGTGCTCGTCGGCACCCTCATGCGCACGGGCGTCAGCAAGGCGGTCGTTGTTGATGAGCAGAAAAAACTGCTCGGCATGATCACGCTCTTCGATCTGCTCAAGGGGACGAGGCAGGAATGACGTCACCGCGCCAAGCCAGAATCCCACACAGTCCGAAACCGAACGCGTTCAGAGTGCCGTGAATCGCCCACATCTGGGGCATCGTCAGCGCGTAGTTCGGAATCAGATAGCGGATGCCAAAACTGAGCGCCAGGACCATGGCAATGAAGAGCGATGCGCCTGAAATCACAAAGCCGAGGCGCGGCCACATCGTGTGCTGTTTCTTCAAGCCTCGTCGGATTTGAGAAACGGCGACGCCGAGCGCTCCCATCACCAGAATTGCCACGCCCAGCGGCTCCACGAACTTCAACACCCCAAAGTGGGTGCAAGTGATCCCTGCGGCCACCAGCGGCACTCCAAGCAGGATCGCCACACACGAAAACCGCGTCCAGCATCCCGGATTTGCCTTCGCATTCAAACCTGCCATCAACGGTAACGTGAACCCCGCATGATGGAAATGCGCGGCTGTCAGAAGAACGATCAGCGAATCAAAACCCCATGGCGTCCAGTTGGCGCGATTAGCCATCAGCCATGCCGCTCCGATGGCAGGGAAAACATCCGCTGCGACCAGACATAAGGAACCGGCATCCTTAGCACCATCATGTTGCCATGCCACAAGCGATTTGGAGGCGCATCGGCAAGTGCTGATCAGCCATCCTGCCACCATCAGCGCAGTGCCACCAGATGCCTCAAAGGCAAAACTCGCCGCTGCCAGCAATGCACTCCAAAATTGTTCCAGGGTTTCCCTCCGACCGGTGGCAGGCCGCGCCAAAGGTATCAGCACCAGCATTGAGAAGACCAAAAGCAGCACCACGAATGATGATGCTTCCAGTGGCAGCCAAGCAGATGTTGCAAGCCAGATGAGCGACCTGCCCCAGGCCTTCAAAGCATTTGGATTCATCGTTTCACCACCTCCCTCATCCTCGCCTGCGAATCCCGCACAAACCGGCACTGCCACCACCGCGCCAGCGGAAACCCCAGCCACGCCATCCAGTGGCGCGGATGTGAAAACGCACGAATCGCATACCACACGCTGCCATCTGACCGGTGCTCAATGACGAACTGTTCCTCGCCGCACTCTGCATGCTCCGGCAAGGTGCCATAGACAAAGCCGTATGTGTCCTTTGAATCACAGCGCCACAGGATGCGACATGGATTCACCCACCACAGGCCGCCGATGCGTGTCACCATCGCAACGATCTGCCCGACCTCCTGGCCTTTGGCTTCCTGGCGGCTGACCTCCGCCCAATGCGGGAACATGACCCACTCATTCAGAGCTTCGCACGCAGCCCTATAAATCTCTTCACCGCTGCCCAGCCACACCTCATGCTCATCGGCAATGAATCCGTCCGCCAGTGGCGGCATGTAGCTCAAAGGCTCATCTCTCCAAGAATCCAGAAGTCCTCGCAGTCGTTCGGTCGCTGGTCGTCGTAGTCTGAGCATCGTGGCAGCACCCTGCCATCTCCTTGGGCTCCAAAGAAACGGAAAACATCAAAAAGTGCGCCGCCAGTTTTCACAGCTTTCGAATCTTTTGCATCTTTCGATACTTTCGGCCATCCATGCGCATGCCCCCACCCATTCGCGCCGTGATCTTCGACTTCGACGGCCTCATCGTTGACACTGAAAGCACCGGTTACCACACCTGGAGAGAAATTTTTGACCAGCATGGCCATGACCTGCCCGTGGAGCGCTACGCGCAGGCCGTGGGCACCGACTTCATCACCGGCATCTACGACCCCAAACGTGACCTCGAACAGCTTACAGGCCGTGAGTTTGACTGGGATGCGGTTGAGGTGCAGCGCAAGACCCACGAAAACGAACTGCGCAAGCACCTGCGACTGCTCCCCGGTGTCGCCGACCGTCTGCAAGAAGCCTCCTCCCTTGGCCTGCGCATCGCCATCGCCAGCAGCAGCCCCCGCGTGTGGATCAACTCCTGGATGGATCAGCTCGGACTGCACGATCATTTCCACCACATCTCCACCGTCGATGATACCGGCAAGGTGAAGCCCGACCCCAGCCTTTTCCTCCATGCCGCCGAAAATCTCGGTGTCGCACCCGAGGAAGCCGTCATTTTCGAAGACTCCCTCAACGGCCTCCGCGCAGCCATGGCCGCCGGCATCCGCTGCATCGTGGCGCCAGGTCCCATGACACAGCATCTGGACTTCACCGGCGCATGGAAGCGCGTGAATTCCTTGGCTGAGGTCTCACTGAGGGAACTCATGTCTTGAAAAGAAGCTTTTCCTATTCGCTCGAAGTTCATATCCATGATTCCTCTTACACCATGAAAACACGCCACTGTCTCCTCTCTATCGCATGTGCGCTGTTCTGCATTCCCCTTTTGTCAGCCATGTCACCGGCTGAACCCAAGCTCCAGCAAAAGCTCGATGAGATCATTTTGCCAACGATGCAGTTCCGTAATGCAACGATCGAAGAAGCGGTGGAATACCTGCGGGTAAAAAGCCGTGAGTTCGACCAGAAAACCGCCTCACCGGTTTCTGGCGGTGTGTCCTTCATTCTCAATAAGGATAAAGCAGCCAAAACCTCCATCAGTCTTGATCTCAAGGATATACCTCTCGGAGTGGCCTTGCGTTATTGTGTAGAAGCCGCTGGTCTTAAATACCGGGTGGATGCTCGTGCGGTCATGATCGCCGCCAGTTTTGAACCCAAATTTTCGCCACCTATTTTGGACAATGCTGCGGCCATCATCTTTCCCGCCATGCAGTTCGAAGGGGCCACTCTTGAAGAGGCCGTCGAATACCTGCGCGTCAAATCACGCATGCTCGACAGCACCAAGAAGGGCATCAACATTCTCATCAAACCCGGCGGAGTAGCTGCCGAAGTCACTCTCGACCTCCGCGATATTCCTCTCTCTGACGCCCTCGGTTACGTGGCGGATCTCAGCCGGTGCAAACTCACCACAGATGGCCACGCCTACATTCTTAACCCGCCGCAGGCCAAGTAATTGGAGTGATCGCTCGCTCAAGGAGCTCATGTCATGAAGCTGCACTACTTGCTTGCCCTGTGGTTCATCAGCGCGCTTCACGCGGCTGATCCAGCGTGGCTGAGCACCGGCGAATTCCAGTGGCAAAGCTCGCAACCACTCATCGGTCCCGCCGCAGACGCGGCCGACCCCGATGTGGCGCTCAAAGACCCGTCGATGGTCTTTCATGATGGAAAATGGCATCTCTTTGCCACCCATCGACGCGCCTCAGGCAAGGTGGACATGCAGCACCTCAGCTTCGCCGATTGGAACGACGCCGGCAAAGCCACGCGCCACACGCTTGATTTGCATGATCAATACCACTGCGCCCCGCAGGTGTTCTTCTTCACGCCTCATCAAAAGTGGTATCTCATCTACCAACTGACCGATGAAGAGCGTGCGCCCAAAATGGGGCCGTTTTTTTCTACCACATCTACCCTCGCCGATCCGAAGTCCTGGACCAAGCCGCAGCCCATGATCGAAGCGCTGCCCGAAGGCGGCAATATAATCAGATGGATCGACTTCTGGGTCATCTGCGACGCCACCAAGGCCCACCTCTTCTACACCAGCGACGACGGCCATTTCTGGCGGCGCGAAACTACCCTCTCCAATTTTCCTCTCGGTTGGTCCAAACCCGAACTCCTGCTCAACGACACGAAAGACGAACTCTTTGAGGCCTCCCATACTTACAAGCTCAAAGGCCGCGAACAATACCTCACCCTCATCGAGGCCCTGGCTCCAGGACAGCGCTACTACAAAGCCTGGCTCGCGGACAAACTCGAAGGCCCCTGGAGGCCGCTGGCCGCCACACACGATCATCCTTTCGCCTCGACGGCCAACGTCACGCAAACGGAGCCCTGGGCCACCAGCATCAGCCACGGCGAACTCATCCGCAGCAGCAATGACGAGATGCTGGAAGTCGATCCCGCGAATCTCCGCTTCGTTTTTCAGGGCGTGGATGATGAAGGCTACAAGGCCAAGAAGTATGGCAGCATTCCGTGGAAGATCGGGATTCTTGATTTCCAAAGCAGCTTCCTCGAAGAGACCTTGAACCGCTTTGTTTTTCCCAAGGTCAGCTTCCAAGGTGCCAACGTGGAAGAGGCCATGGAGTACCTACGCGTGAAGAGCCGGGAGGTGCAATTGGCCTCAGGTGGTAAGGTCGGAGGAGTGAATTCCGTCTTTCGAACCGATGACAAGGCCTCCACCACAACCATTTCCATGAACGCGGAAAACATTTCCTACCGCAACGCGCTGGAGGAAATCGCCCGGCAGTCCGGTCTGCGCCTGACCATTTTTAGACACCGCGTGATACTTTCCCCCAAAGCAGACAAAATTTCGGAAGATCCTTTTCGCTCTCGGCCGTGACCAAATTCTGCCGTGCCGAAAAAAGGCCGCCGCTATCACAGCGGCGACCTCATGGGGTGAATGGAAATCTCAGCCGACCCGCGGCACCTCTCAGGGCGGCCCGGGCGCGGTCACTGGATGATTGAGAAACGGCCAGGCTTTGTCCCGCTTTCTGATCTTGGGTTGGATGGGAATCTCATTCAGAAAACAGCCATGCCTGGGTTTACCGCATGGCGGCTTTCCTAAAACTACCCGGCGAGATTAACCAGAATCGGTCCCGGTGCAATCTTGTGCATCAGAAGCGGCCATTGGTGCCGCTGCCCCGGCGGTCTCAAGTGGGCAGTCTTTTTGAGAACAAGTCTAAATCCGGTGGCATTCGCCCCCAGACCCGCCTTGGTGTGGAATTCGCCATGACGCCGCTCCCGCTCGCCGACCGCTATGCACGTTTCCGCGACGCCGTATTCTCTGGCGTGGCCGAGACGCTGCCTGGTTTTGCCGAGCCCATGACGGAGCTTGAACTGCAGAGCCTGTGGTTCTCCGGCGCCTTTGGCAGCGAGTTCACCACCACGGATGGCAGAGCCATAAGCATCGCTGATTTCGGCGAGTGGAATTCCGGCGCGGGCCCCGACTTTAACGGCTGCGCCATCGTGATCGATGGACAGACCCTGCGCGGCGATATCGAACTGGACCCCGATGCCCGCGACTGGGAACGGCACACGCATGGTGCCAACGAGAACTTCAATCGCGTGGTCCTGCACCTCTTCCTGCACGCACCTGAAGAACGTTTTTACACGCGCACCAGCGAGCACCGTGAAGTGCCGCAAGTGCTGCTGCAGGCCGGCATGCTGCCGGAAGGCATCAAACCCAAACGCCACCTCGCACCCGCGCGGCTGGGCCGCTGCGCCACCCCGCTCCGTGAGATGGAGTCCGCTCAAATTCAGTCCATCATCGAATCGGCAGCTCAGCATCGCCTCGATCTCAAATCGAAGCGCCTGCATCGCAGCGTGGCCGCCCAGGGCCGCGAGCAGGCGGTTTATCAGGCGCTGGCACAGACACTCGGCTACCGCAGAAATCAGCAGCCCTTTGCCATCCTGGCCCAGCGGCTGCCGTTGAAAAAAATCACCCGGCTCGATGCCGCAAAACGCGAGGCCTGGCTCTTCGGCGTCTCAGGCTTCCTCGAAAGCGTGCGCAGCGAGGACACCGAGCCCGCCACCCGCACCTACCTCCGTCAGCTCTGGAGCGAATGGTGGAAGCTCCGCAGCGGCATGGAGCGCTGGCTGAATGACCGCCAGCTTCTGCGCTGGAACCTCAGCGCCATCCGCCCGGGCAATCACCCTCAGCGCCGTCTCGGCGCGCTCTCCGCGTTGTTGCGTTGCTGGTCCTCCATCATCACGCCGCTTGCCGATGCAACGCGCTGGAGCCAGGCCGCCTGGTGCGAGTCCCTCCTCTCACTCTCGCATGAGTTTTGGGACACCCATTACACGCTGCTCGCAGAGGCTTCGGAAAAGCCTCTCGCCTTGATCGGTGAAACACGCGTCCAGGAAATGCTCGCCAACGTCGCCTACCCGCTGCTGGTGCCGGAGCGCACACGCCTTTGGGCCGAATATCTCGAACTCCCCGCCCTGCTGGACAATCAGAAGGTGCGCCGCGCTGTGCTCCGCCTCTTTGGCGAGGATCCACGCGGCCGAGACTTTACCAAGAAACTGCACCATCAGCAGGGTCTGTTGCAAATTTATGAAGACTTCTGTCTCGAAGACGACTCCGCCTGCGCCAACTGCCCCTTCCCGGAAAGATTGAAGGAGTGGAGCTGACCCCGACGTTTTGGCGTCTCCACCATGCGTCCTCTCATCGCTCTCCTTCTCTCGTCTTCGTTCGTCTTCGCCGAACTGCCTGACCCCGACGTCATCACAGCGGCCATGAAGAAGGCCGTCACCTACGCCCACACGCATCTCGCGCGTGAGGGCGGGTATGCGTCCTCTTGGGATAAAGAAGGCAAGATCGGCGAGGTCGAACACGGCAAGTCCGCCACGATCACTTCCATCCAACCCCACGGTACCACGACGATGGGGCTGGCCATGCTGAAAGCTTATCAGGCCACGGGTGACGACGTTTTCCTCAACGCCGCGAAAGACGCCGCAGCATCGCTCCTCAAGTGTCAGCTCGCCACAGGCGGCTGGGACAGCGCCTTCGACTTTGATCCTGGGAAGGCAAAAAAATATCACCTGCGCAGCAACCTTGATGCCGGGGACAAGGAACCCGGCAAACGCCGCAACTCCTCCACCCTCGACGACAACAAGACCGAGTCCGCGCTGCTCTTCCTTCTGGAAATGGTGCACGAGCCCGCCTGCAAAGACGACGCCGAATTGAAGCGCTGCACCAAGTTTGCCTTCGACTCCCTGCTCGCCGCCCAGGCACCCATCGGAGCCTGGCCCCAGCAGTTCACCGGCCCTGCGGACCCCACCGCCCCCGTTCTCAAAGCCAGCTATCCCGAAACTTGGAGCCGCACTTTTCCCGCCGTGAAATACACCGGCTTCTACACCCTCAATGACAACAACCTGGAGCAGATCGCCAAGGTGCTGTTCCGCGCCTATGAACTCGAAAAAGACGAGCGCTACCTCGCCGCCTTGAAGAAACTCGGTGACTTCTTCCTGCTGGCGCAAATGCCTGAACCGCAGCCCGTCTGGGCCCAGCAGTATGACCGCGACATGCATCCGGTCTGGGCGCGCAAATTCGAGCCCCCATCCGTCACCGGCAACGAAAGCATCGGTGCCATGGAAGTGCTGCGCCGTCTCTGGGTGCTCACGGGCGATGACAAATACCTCAAGCCCATCCAGCCCGCCCTCGCCTGGTTCGAACGCTCCAAACTGGCCGACGGCACGCACGCACGCTTCTACGAACTGCAGACCAACAAGCCCCTCTTCTTCGTCAAGGACACCTATGTGCTGACCTATGACGACAGCAACATGCCCACGCATTATTCCTTCAAGACCAGCCAGCAGAGCAACCTCGACCTCTTCAAAAAGCAGCTCGCCAAAAGCCGCGAAGAACTTCAAACCAACCACGCCGGCCCCCAGACACCCAAGGAATGGGCCAGCCGCGCCAAAGGTGCTGCGTCAAAAGCCATAAAAGCCGCCGAGTCCCTCGACAGCGAAGGCCGCTGGCTCAAAAACGACGAGCTCGACGCCGGTGAATTCGTCAAAAACATGAATGCCATGACGAATTACGTGGAGGCTCGGAAGAAGAGCGTGGAGTAGCTCTTTTCCAAAGCCGCGCTTGTTACAGACCAATGAAGCATCCTCTCAATTCGACTTTTGAGTTCATGCCGGACAAGGATCTGCGGCTTTTTATCCTTCATCAGGTCATCACGCCTTTTCTCGATCAAAAAGCAGTGGAAGGAGTCCGCCTGTCGGCCGGCATTGAGTACAAAGCTGGAACTCAGATCGTTCATGGCCCGCGACTTGATCGAAAAGGAAAAGCAACTGAGGTTTTAGTGAGGGGTGGTTTTCAGACACAATTCCTCAGGGCTCTTTCAGAGTTTGCTGTCGATCGAGATTGTTCCGACAGGTGATGCCTCTGCGGACTTTGCCTCTTATGCCATTCACGGATTCTTGCGGAAGGATGATCGCGGCTACTATTTGACCGAAAGTACTGTCCGAACTTTGAAATGATAAGTTTCTCCAAAGTCCGCAAGTCCAGACCTTAGAGCCTGTTATTAACTTTTGCCGAATAGAGAAGAGAGCATGAGGGTCGCGAAGGCCAGCCAGTGCATGCCAGTCAGAGTCGAAGCCAGACGCTCGTAGTCCCTTGAAAGACGCTTGAAGCGCG
>JAFLEI010000018.1 GCA_017301975.1 Verrucomicrobiota bacterium | reverse complement strand
GGCGCGCTTCAAGCGTCTTTCAAGGGACTACGAGCGTCTGGCTTCGACTCTGACTGGCATGCACTGGCTGGCCTTCGCGACCCTCATGCTCTCTTCTCTATTCGGCAAAAGTTAATAACAGGCTCTAGACGGGGAGCAAAAATCGACTGCCGCTTTACCGCATTGGCCAGCCAATGCCGCGGGTCTGCTGCCGCCTGTGAGCGAAGCCGATCGCATCGAAATAAGGCAGCTTATCGAGACAATGGGAACCAATGTTCCGTCCTTTCCCGGCGAGGTTTCGTCGGCATATCTTAAAGCTGTATCACGTTTCATTGAATTCGGGGAGCTTGCTGGGCAGGCAATGATTTGGGATTATCTAGAAGAGCCAGATCCCGTTGTTCCGGCCAAACGGGGGACATTTGAATTGGCTCCAGCCATTTCATTTGTTGTTTCTCAAAACGGGCAAAAAAAGCAGGAACTGCTCATCCAACTCGGTGATGATCCTACTCTGGTTCGTTGGCTGCTTCCCATACTCCGGGTGCGAATGGAGTCATTTAAACAGGCGATCTCAGAAGGACGCATCAACGAAACCATCTCACTTTCGGAAATTGCAGGCATTGAAAGTTATCTCTATAAACACGGCGAAACTGCGGATCTGCAAGAATTGGAATCCATCATTCGCTCTTTGGCAGACCATGGATTCGAACAGAAGCTTTTTAAAGCTTATCGTTCCGTTTCCGAGGGAGCCTCTGAGATTGCCGAAGCACGACGCATTTACAAACTGCATGCTCGTCCATATTACCAAGGGTTCATTGAATTTCTGAAAATCCACGGGGTTAATCTTGTTCCGACAGAGCGCCATAAGGACTCGCCGGTTGCGGTCGTGGATTCCGCTGAAAACTCTCCCCCGGCATTAAGGATGGCAGAGAGCGAACCAGTGGTGAAGTCATCACCGCCGGACGAAGGCATCGCACCCCTGATGCGAGGGACAGGATGGACCTTGTTAGTAGCAGGGATAGCCTTCCTGTTATGGCTAATGAGAAAAAAACAGAAATGATCGAGCCCTGATCCAGTTGTTGTGTTGCTGGGGCTCGCTATTCTTACTTTCAAGGGGGCAGCCGACGCACTGTTGCAGGAACGACCACGTGCCGATAAGCAACCAGAGTTGTAATTTAGAAGACATTGTAAATAAGCGTCCGGGCATGGTGCATACAAAATACCTCACATGAATGGCGCCGGCTAAGGCCATTCATTGTGGGTTCGGGCCTGGGCTAGAAACACTCACGGGCATTGCTCTCTAAGCTCTGCCGGCTACACAGGAAGATGGAAGTAGCCGTGGATGTGGGGGTGGCCGCGGAAGTACCAGACGAAGTCGGGGCTTTCGATCTGCCAGGTGTCCCAGACTTTGTCGGCGCCGATGTCGTATTTGCCGCCGTAGCAGGAGATGAAGAGGTGGGATACGAGGTTTTTGTCCTGGATGGTTTTCAGAGTGGCGGCGACGTCGTCGGGGCGGAAGCAGACGAGCATGCGGCGCATGGTTTCGAGGAGCTTGGCCTGCTGGTCTTTGCTGAGATCTGCGGCGCTGAGGCCGGGGAGGTCGGCCTTGCGTTTTTCGATGACTTTGGCGGGGTTTTCGGGGCGGGGCTCGCGGCCGACGAGGATTTTTTCCTGCTGTTTGCCGTCGAGGGCCTGGACGAATTCGTTGAATACCAGACCCTGATACCAGAAGGGGTTGCCTTCGTGGTCCTTAGTTTCGTTGAAGGCTTTGGCGAAGTTGCCGTAGAAGATGGGGCGGCCGCCGAAGCCGAGGCCTTGATCGGTGTGGGCGTGGCAGCGGCGGGTGACGTGGTGGCCGGTGTAAATGAACTCGAAGTCGGGATCGGCGGGGGTGCCGAAGAAGCCGACGGAGGGGGTGTTTTTGATCTTGCCCATGAGGTCCTTCTGGACCTGCCAGTTCATTTTTTCGCGGTGGTCGGGATGATGGAGGGATTCAAAAATCTGGCGGACGAGGTCCTGCTGATCTGGGGTGTAGAAGGTGTGGAGGCGCTGATCGGGGCAGATGTACCACCAGTTGCTGACGTAGCCGCGCTGGGGGTGATCGAGGGGGAGGACGATTTTTGAATGCTGCTCTTCGGTGAGGCTTTTGTAGAACTGGATGGGGAGGGAGTCTTTGGAGGCTGGTGCCGTGGTCGCAGCCCGGAGGGATGGGAAGGCGGTGAAGACGGCGGTGGTGCCGAGGGTGCGGAGGATCTCGCGGCGGCTGAGGAATTTGCGGTCGAAGGGCGCGAGAAGGGAGTTCATGGGAGGAGGTTCTCAGAGAGTGAGGGAAAAGACCAGCGGGAAATGTACGGTCGTGCGAGCCACACGCTTTCAGTTTGAGAAGGCGCGGTGATTGCGGCGACGTGACGATAAGACGCTGCTGGAGGGGCGCGGTGTGATCAAGAAAGCGATGGGTTTGCTTTCCGGAATGATGGTGTCGGTGCACCCAGGGCGCTGCCCTGGGCTACGATAGGGCGCGCCGTTGGCGCTCCAGAGGTGCACACGGCACGAGACTTCACTTTGGAGATCCGCTTGGGATGGTTTGTGAAGTGCGACTTATGGAGAGGGCACTAAGCGGGAGAGGGGCTCAGGCCTGGACGTCGGTGATGTATTCGCGGACGGCGCGGAGGGTCTCGGCGGCGAGGTCGGCGCGGGCTTTGGCGAAGGGGGGGCGGAACCAGGGGTAGCTGCCGAGGAGGTCCGGGGTGACGAGGACCTGGCCGTCGGTGTCGGGGCCGGCACCGATGCCGATGGTGCTGGCTTTGACGAGGCGGGTGATCTGGGTGGCGACGGCGGGGACGATGCTTTCGAGGACGATGGCGACGGCTCCGGCGTCACTGAGGGACTGGGCATCGGCGAGGAGGTGGTCGATGGATTCGGCGGTCTTGCCTTTCTTTTTGTAGCCGCCTTCTTCTTTGACGCTCTGGGGGAGCATGCCGATGTGGCCGACGAAGGGGATGCCTGCGGCGATGATGGCGCGGATCTGGGGAAGCATGCTGACGCCGCCTTCGAGCTTTACGCAGGAGGCTCCGCAGGCCATGAGACGGGTGGCATTGGCGACGGCCATCTCGGGGGTGAGGTAGCTGGCGAAGGGGAGATCTGCCATGACGGGGGCACGGGTGGCACCACGGCAGACGGCGGTGGTGTGGTGCAGCATCATTTCCATGGTGACGCCGGTGGTGTCTGGCATGCCGAGGACGACCATGCCGAGGGAGTCGCCGACGAGGAGGAGGTCCACGCCGGCGTCATCGAGCATGCGTGCGGTGGGGTAGTCGTAGGCGGTGAGGACGGCGAGCTTGGGGCCGTGGGATTTGCGCTGGGGGAGTTCGGTGAGGGAAGTCATCATGACTGGGTGAAGTCGTGGCGGGGGATCGGGGTGCGCTTGAGCAGAATGAAGGCGACGAGGGGATAGAGCAGGCCGAGCGCGATGCCGAAGTAGCCGGAGGCAAGGGTGACGTTGCGCGTGGTGACGATCATGTCGGGATTTTTGACCTGCTGCATGGTGTAATCCAGAGTGAAGGGCAGGGTGTAGGTGACGGTGAGCCAGGCGGTGCAGAGGGCGGCGGCAAAGCCGTAGATGGCGCAGCCGAGCGCGACCCTGCGGGCGAAGGGGCTGAGGCGGAGGAGGCCGACGCCGGAGCCGAACTGCACCAGGGCATACAGGAGGCCGGGGAAAAAGAGGGCGCGCATGGTGGAGGCGTAGGCGGGCTGGGCGCGCATCATTTCGGCCATGAGTCCGGTCTGGCCTTCGAGCGGGGCAAAGCAGACGCCGGCATTCTGAACCATGCTGACGAGGGTGAAGCTGCCGAAGAGGATGTACAAGCCGCCGATGATCTGGAGGATGCCGGCGGACCTGGAGGAAGAGGGGGATTCCATGGGGAGGGGCACTAGGGCAGGCGGACCGGTGCATGTCACGCTGAAATTCGTGCGTGACAGATGATGTCTGATGTCATTGAATGGTGATCCAGTCTGCTTTCAACCAACCTGATCTCACATGAAAACACTGCTGACCCTCCTCTCTGTGACGTGCGCTTTGACGCTGAATGGTCTCGCTGCCGAGCCGCCGGTGAACACGGAATGCCCTGTGTGCCACAAGGACGCCCGCCTGATTTTCCGCAGCAACACGAAGGACGGAAAAAGGGTCATTTTTGCGACGGCGGAGTGCAAGGACAAGTTCGACAAGACGCCGGGCAAGTATCAGGTGAAGCCGAAGTCCTGATCTGGCCCTGCCTGAGGCGCGGAGGACGATGACGAGTGGCTTTCTGTGTGTGCCTTTGGTGGACCACGCAGGGATGCAGTTTTTGCATTACCGTCTCGCAGTCGGCTGAAAACTCGGGAAGCTTGGCCGGGTTTACTGGTCACCTGTCATGCGCCCCCCACCTGATGATTTCACGCGTCGCCCCAAGGGAGATGGTGAAGAGTCCGAGGTGAAGTCGCGGGCTGGAAAGGCGACTCAGAGAGTGCCGCTCTCCTCCCATACTTCGGGCGGGGTGCAGGAGTTGCGTGCGAGGGCGAAGCTTCCGCCGCTTCCCGAGCTGAGGTCGCGTCCTGCCATACGGCGCAGTGTCCTGCCGGAGGCTGATGCGGGACCGGCGGAGAGCTGGCGGCAGCGATGGGACAGGTGGGGCGGGCGCTCGCTGGCGGTGAGTGTTTTGATCCATGGGCTGGTCCTCGGCGCTGCGGCGCTGATCGTGGTGCGGCATGTCACGGATCGGCAGATGGATTTCATCCCTGGCGGGGGCTCGGTGCAGGGCGCGCAGGCGGAGAAGGCACTGCAGCACAAGATTCAGCAGAAGAAGAATCCCTGGCTGAAGCAGGCGATGCCCAACCGCAAGCTGGCGGTGGCCGATCGCATCAAGGATGTGATGGTGCTGTCTGAACTCCCGGACATGCTGGACTTTGCCACGACCGCCAAGCCGATGGGCGGTGGGGCGATGAGTGGTGGATTTGGGCTGGCAGGGGCCGCAGGTGGATTTGGCAGCGGCAAGGGGCTCGGGGCCAAGAGCGGCGTGGTGTTTGGCCCTCTGTTTGGGCTGACGATCAAGGCCAAGAAACTGGCGGTCGTGCTTGATGTTTCCTCTTCCATGATGCCGCACCTGGTGCGCGTGGTCACGGAGGTGGACAAGGTGGCAAAAGGCAGCGTGGTGGTGCTCTACTTTGGCTGCGGGCTGGAGCCGCCGCTGAAGCCGCTGGTGGGCACGAAGATCTTCCGCACGTCGGCGGTCGAGTTTGAAAAATTCTGGCGTCTGGGCGGGGCGACTTTCATGGAGACGGCAGCTTACAAGATCAAAACCAAGGACCCGATCCCGGACAAGGAACTCTTTCTCAAGCTTTCACGACGGCCGCAGACTTATTTCATCCACAACGTGGGTGTGGGCTATGCCTGGCTGGCGCTGCTGAGCGATGAGGTGCGCAACGCGGACGGGCTGTACTGGTTTTCCGATTTTCAGGATGCCGTGGAGCCCGGGCAGATC
Organism: Verrucomicrobiota bacterium; assembly: GCA_017301975.1. GTDB lineage: Bacteria > Verrucomicrobiota > Verrucomicrobiia > Verrucomicrobiales > Verrucomicrobiaceae > Prosthecobacter. The sequence continues at coordinate 136,343 of JAFLEI010000018.1, read as the reverse complement.
GCTGTGGTGCTTGAAAATCTCAAGCGGCGGAAGCAGCGGCTCTACATTCATGCCTCCGGCAAGGGCGGCTCCTTTGACACGATCAAAGAGAAGCTGGTGATTCCCACGGAGGGCGACTCCTACATCGATGAGTGAGCGCGTCGGCGGTTCTACCTGACCGGGACGAACCGGACGATGTTGCGGTGGTAAACCTCGCATTCCTTCTTGTGCATCCAGATGCTGAACCAGAACAGGAGCGCACCCATGGCGACCACAAAAAACAGCAGCAGGCGGCCTTTGGGAGAACGTGTCGCCGCCAAGGCCGCAAGGCTGCTCAGAGACATCAGATAATAGGGCCATGACCAGTCTTTGCGGCGCTGGGTCTGCTCCTCGATGAGAGGCGCGAAATCGGGTGAGCGTGTGGCGAGGATGCGGGGCGTAGCCTTGGCGCGGAGGTCATTGTAGGGCCACACGCTGGCGCAGGAGACGCAGATGACCGTCAGTGCCAGCATGCGGCATTTCGCCTCGCCAAACATGAAGGAGACGATCAGAAACGTCAGGCCGATGCCCAGGCCGTATAGGGGCAGGGGCTCCAGCAGCAGGTGCAGGTATTCGGGGTCGCAGATGCTCTGCCAGAGGGTGGTGAGTTCGCGCCACATGTGAGGGGATGCTGAACGCTTAATGACCGAGGTGCAAGGTGTGGATGAGAGAGTGCTCGGAACTCGATGATTGACTGGGCTCTCCTTTTACTTATATTTCCATAATATTAATCAATATTCATATGAAAACAGGTCTCCTTTTCTTGTTCTTGGGCGCTGGATCATTGCTTTCTGATGCGGAGCCCGCTCGGCCTACACCCGCACCTTCTTCGGGTGCTCCTGGGGAAATCACGCGATTTTATCATGATGTGAATTTTGCCGCCTGCTTCAGCACTCCGGAGGAGCGCAGTTTGGTGAGTCATATGATCCAAACGCAGGCGACCGACAAACTGTCATCGCGTCTGCAAACGGTGGCGCAGGCCGTGCAGAGGATTCGCGAGGCATCGACGTACATTGATCCGCAGATGGTGCATGACGCGGGCACTTGGAAACTTCCTGTCGAGGAACTCACCGAGATTTCGTCGATGCAGCGGATGGGGAATCGGATTCTGGTGGAGGTGAGCACACGGTCCGTGTCTGCGGAAACGAGATCATGGCTGGTGGCTCAATATGATCATCCGACGCAGAAGATGACTTTGGCGGCCGACTCTGCTGGCATGGCCGAGGTGCTCAAGCAGACCGCGCGCAAAGAGACGCATGTGTGGGAGCAGGTGCATGGGCGCTGGGTGCGCCATGAGGCGGGGATCGTTCTGCTGAAGGTGGCGAAGTGACAGGGGGGCGCATCGCGCAGGCCGGGGCCGGGCTTTTGTTTGTGCCGGCTGGGCGAGGGCGGCGCTTTCCAGAACGAGCTAAAGCTCGGGAGTACTTTCTAAAACAGCTCCGACTGGCCGGTGACGGGCGGCATGAGGCCGAGCTTGCGGTAGGCGGCGGGCATGGCGACGCGGCCGCGGGGGGTGCGTTTGAGGTAGCCTTGCATGACAAGGTAGGGCTCGTGGACGTCTTCGAGGGTGCTGGTGTCTTCACCGACGGCGACGGCGACGCTGCCCATGCCGACGGGGCCGCCGTCGAATTTGCCGATGATGGCTTCGAGGATGCGGGTGTCCATTTCATCGAGGCCGGATTCGTCGATGTCGCGCATGGTGAGGGCCTGACGGGCGACGTCTTCAGTGACGATGTTTTGCGCTTTCACCTGGGCGAAGTCGCGCACCCAGCGGAGGAGGTGATTGGCGATGCGCGGCGTGCCACGGGAGCGGCGGGCGATTTCGTGCGCGCCTTCGGGCTCGATTGCGACATTCATCAGGCGTGCGGAGCGGATGAGGATGTGCTGGATCTCCTCGGCGGTGTAGTAGTCGAGGCGGTTGGGAATGCCGAAGCGGGAGCGCATCGGGGAGGTGAGCATGCCGGCGCGGGTGGTGGCGCCGACGAGGGTGAATGGCGGGAGATCGATGCGGATAGTGCGCGCCTTGGGGCCTTGATCGATGATGATGTCGAGGCGGTAGTCCTCGATGGCGGGATAGAGATATTCCTCGATGCTGGGATGGAGGCGGTGGATTTCGTCGATGAAGAGAACATCGCGCTCCTGAAGATTGGTGAGGATGCCAGCGAGGTCTCCCGCGCGATCGATCTGGGGGCCGCTTGTGGTGTGCAGCTTGGTGCCGATGGCGTTGGCGATGAGATTGGCGAGAGTGGTCTTTCCGAGTCCGGGGGGGCCGCAGAGGAGGACGTGATCCAGCGACTCGCCGCGCATCTTGGCGGCTTCGACCATGACAAGGAGCTGTTCTTTGACCTTGGTCTGGCCGTGGAACTCGGAGAAATCCGCCGGGCGGAGGGCGAGATCAAAGGGAGAGTCGGGTTCGTTGAGCGTGGGATTCACTGCTCCTATAAGAGCGTGCGCGGAGCGGAGTGCAAGGCGTGGCGCGTGGCTTGTCTTTGAGATTGAATGCAGCGAATGGCTGTTCTTGGAACACCTGCAACCAGAGACACTTGGCAAGCGCCGCTCCTTGGGGGGCACTACTCGCGGCGGATGGAGTCGGTGAGGCGGCCGCGCACGGCGGTGGCGACGGCGATGGCGCAGATGACGAGGCCGAAGGCGAGGACGGAGACGATGAGCTCGACCAGGAAGCCGAGAGGCAGTCCTGCACCGCGCTCGATGAGCTGCGGGAGCACGGCAAGCGAGGCGGTGAGGACGCCGAGAATGAGGCCGAGGACGAGCAGCAGGCTGTGCTCTCCCATGATCATGCGGCGCAGGGCTCCGGCGCGGAAGCCGAGGGCCTGCATGAGGCCGAGCTCACCGCGACGCTCCAGCACATGGCGGGCGATGAGAACGCCGATGCCGGCGGTGCCCAGAAGGACGCCGAGGCCGCCGAGGACGGTGAAGATGCCGATGTAGGTGTTTTGCACGCTGAGGAAGAGTTCAAGACGCTGCCGAGTGGACTCCAAGGCGAGGCCGCGCTGCTCAAGCTGGCGGGTGAGGTGGGCGGCGATTTCCGCTGACTGCTCCGGTTTGGCGTCGATCAAAAAGAAGCGGTATCCGGCGGCATCAGGATACTTCGAGAGATAATCTTTTTCGCTGATGATCATCTTGCCCTGAAGGATGGAACCGGCGAGGAGGCCGACGATTTTCACCTGGAAGGTTTTTCCGGAGCTGTCCTGATAGTCCAGCGTATCGCCCACGCCTTTGCCGAGACCCCACATAGCGGTGGCTTGATCGGCGATGGCCGGGATGCAGGTGGTGTCACTGAGTTTGTCCCAGGAGCCGGAGGCAAAGGCGAAGGTGCCGGTGAGCTTGGCGGGATCTGCGGCCACAAGCACGGGCTTTTGGGCGCGGTTGAGATTCAGGCAGCTTGCGTCATCGCCATCGCGCACGCGGAAGGGAACCACACGGGCCTGCGGCATGAGTTTTTCGTCGAGACCGAAGGCATCCCAGCCGGCCTTCCCATTGAGGTCTTCATACACTGGGAGGGAGGATTCGCCGATGAGGGCAAAGCCGCCGGTGCCGGAGTCGCGCGCGGTGGTATCTCCTGCGTTCATGCGGAAAGCATTGACCGCGACCACGAGGAAGATGCCGCCTGCCATCATGCCAATGACAGCGAGGCTGCGGGAAGGGCGGCGGGAGATATTGCGCAGACCGATCTGACGAAGGGAGCGGGCGAGGGAGCCGCTGTCCCGGCGCATCCAGCCGCGCAGGAAGAGCAGGCCGGCGATCATCATCAGCATGCCGGAGCCGAAGAACATGCCTGCGACGGCTTCGGGATTTTTCATCACGAAGCCAGCGGCGAGCAGTGACAGCGCGACGACAGCGAGGATGAGCATGGTTTTAATGCCGCGCTTTTTCTGCACCGGCCTGAGGTCATCGCTCCAGGAACCGGCCAGCAGGTCACGGGCATGGATTTTAAAGAGCTTCCGGCTGGCCCACCCGAGGGTGAGCAGGACGACGACCAGCGTGGAGAGCGCCGCGCTGGCGATGGTGGCAAAGCTGGCGCTGAAAATGAGAGGCAGCCCCTGGGTGGCCCCGGTCCAGATGGCGGAGAGACCGTGCAGCGCGGTCTGGGTGTAAAGGATGCCGCCAAAGACGCCAAGCAAAACACCCGCGATGGCGATGACACCCGCCTCCAGCAGCCAGGCACGACGCACCATGCGGCGAGTCCAGCCGACGGCGAGGAGCAAGCCGATCTGCGAAGCGCGACGCTCCAAGGTGAACAGGAACAGCAGCGCGGCGAAGACGAGAGCCGCCGCGATGAGAAACATGCTCAGGCCGATGAAGAGGCCTCCAAAATCCACGCTGCCTTTGGCGGCGTTTCCCGCATCCTGTTTGAAATCGCGAGGCACCAGGCCGATGTCTGCAAGCTGCAAGCGCAGGGCGAGCGCGTTTGACTTTGCTTCCACCGTCTGGCCTTCATTGGGCAGTCGGATCGCTGTGAGTTTGCCAAAGCGGTTGGCCCAGAGTTTTTGACCGGCCGCCAACGAGATGAACCCTTTGGGGGTGCCTTTGAATTCATCCCAGTAGGCTTCGTCTTTGTCGCGGATGGCCTTCATGTCCATCGGGATGCCGGGCTCCCAGTCGCGGCAGTTGTCCACGTCTGAGACTCCGGGAAAATCGGGAGTCCATGCCTTGGTGACCATGGGATCATCCATGGGGAGAATCTTTGCGACCTTGAACTTCGCGGACTGCTGCTTGAGATCGCGTCCCAGACCTACCACGAAGTATTTGACCTCGAGCTCATCACCGACCGCGAGCTTTTGATCGTCCGCGAGCCACTGGGTGATGGTGATTTCATCGTCCTTGCCCTGGCCGGTGGCGGTGATCATGGAATAGGGAGTGCCGCCCTGCTTGGAGGTGATGCCGTTGACCAGATAAGTGAGCACACCGTAGGCACCTTTGAAGTCGATGAGCTTGTCCGCGATGCCGCGTTCCAGAAACACACGGCTGGTGCTGATCTCCCATTCCTTCTGCGCGCCTTCGAGGCGTTTGAGCTGGAGGGCGAAGTCTGCGAGGGTGCGATGTTCTTCCAAATGAGCCCGCAGGGTGTTGAACTGCGGATGAAGGAGGGCATTCACGCGCCCGTCCATTTCGAGCTGGGTTTGAAGATCGGCGAGATTTACAAACACCGAGTCTGGAGGCACCTGCGAGGCGGTGAGCTGAAAGGCGCCAAAGTCTTCCGCAGGAATGACGGCCGCGATGGTGCGCCGGAGGGAGATGTCTTCGTTCGTGCTGCCGGAGAGAGGGGCATCGCGCGAAATGGCGCTGGGGCGCTCCAGCCGGACGAGGATGGTGTCACCCGCCTTCACGCCGAGTTTGCGCGCGAGGGGTTCATTGATGGCCACGGCGGATTTATCGAAGGCGATGTTTTTGGAACTGGTGCTGAGCTTCCAGAAGCTGGCGTCCACGCCGAGCACCTGGGCTCCGTTCACACGCACCTTGCCACTTGCCGCACTTGCCGCGCCGGTGGCGATGATGACGGGGGCGGCATCGGCTTTGCGCGCGAGGGTTTCGGTGAACCAGTGATCTCCGCCGAGAACGCCGCCTTCCACTTTGCCGAGGCGGAGGGCTGCCACGCGCTCCAGGCTGGCACGCACGGAATCCCCCACGAGCATGGAGCCGGTCAGAATGGTGGCGGCCAGGAAGGTGCCAAAGAGAAGGCCCAGATGACCACGCCAGTAATGACGTGCGGACTGGAAGACGTAATCCGTGAGTTTCATTGCAGAGCGCCTTCGTGAATCGTCAGCACACGGCCCATGCGGTCTGCCTGTGCGCGGTGGTGGGTGACCATGATGAGCGTGACATCGCTGCTTTTCTGAAGCTGGAGCAGCAGGTCGGTCAAGGTATCCGCGCTGGCTTCATCGAGAGCGCCGGTCGGTTCATCGGCGAGGATGAGGCGGGGCTGATTGATCAAGGCACGGACGAAGGCCACGCGCTGGCGCTCGCCGCCAGAGAGCTGGGCGGGCTTCCAGTGCATGCGGTCCTTGAGGCCGACCTGTTCGAGAAGGGATTCAGCGCGCTGCAAGGCATCTGCAGGAGGAGATTTCAAGGCGAGCGTAGGGAGCAGCACGTTTTCCAGCACGGAGCACTGGGGCATGAGATGGTGAAGCTGGAAGATGAAGCCGATCTTCTGGCTGCGCACGGCGGCAAGCTGCTTTGCCGAGAGGCTGGCCAGGGCTTCGCCATCAAACGTGATGTCACCGGAGTCAGGCAGATCGAGCGTGCCGAGAATGTTCAGCAGGGTGCTCTTGCCGCAGCCCGAGGGGCCGACGACGGCCACAGATTCACCGGCTTCAATGCTGAGATTGATGCCGCGCAGCACGGGCACCTGCGCGCCGCTGCCAGGGTCTGTGTAGGATTTGGAAACGTTGGTGAGCTGGATGAGTGGCATGGGGAGATCGTAGGCAAGCCGGAGCAGTTGAACAGCGGGAAAATGAGGCATCCGTCATGCCTGACGTGCCATTGCAGTTTCGTCATTCGGGAGTCTGGCGGATGGATCAGGCTGCCTGAACAATGCGCCAGCGTTTGGCTTTGAACTCATGGCGGGGCAGGGTGTTGGCCTCGGCGAGGCGCACGGAGATGCGGAGGGAGAAGGTGTCTTTGAGCTTGGCTTCGAGGCGCTTGAGCAACTGCTTCGCCACATTGCCGTCCATTTCGACAACAAGTTCGATCTCGTCCATGGCATCGACCTTGCGCTGCTCCACCATGTATTCGACGACTTCGGGGAACTGCCGGACGACGGCCTCGATGGCGCTGGGGTAGATGTTCACGCCGCGCACGACGATCATGTCGTCCACACGGCTGAGGATGCCGCCATCGAGCATGAGCCTGCCGCGATGGAGTTTCTTTTTCACCCAGTCGCCGGTGCGGTAGCGCAGCAAGGGGCAGGCGGTGCGATCCAGCGTGGAGAGGATCAGCTCGCCACATTCGCCATCGGCGACTTCCTCGCCGGTTTGCGGATTGACGATCTCGGCGAGGTAGGCTTCCTCCATGACCACAAGCTGACCGGGCATGTCTTCCGTTTCGTAGCTGACGGGGCCGACCTCGGTCATGCCGTGATGATCAAACACGCGGGCCTCCCAGAGTTCTTCCAGACGCTTGCGCACCTCGGGCACGCTGCCGCCGGTTTCACCTGCGACGATGATCTTGCTGATGCGAAGGCCCATCCGCTCCACGCCGGAGGAGGCGCCGATGAGCTCGCCGAGGCGCAGTGCATAGGTGGGAGTGCAGCAGAGGACGGTGGCGCCGTAGCGTGCCATGGCCTCCAGCCGTGCCTGGCTGGACATGCCTCCGGTGGGGATGATAAGGTAGTCTTTGGCGGCGGCTTCATAGGCCGTCCAAAAACCGAGGAAGGGGCCGAAGGAGAAGGCGAAGAAGATGCGATCGCGTCCTTTAACGAGGCCTGCGGCATCGAAGACGCGTTGCCAGCACTTGAGCATGGCATCCCAGCTTTCGGGTGTGTCCACCCAGGCCATGGGCAGGCCGGTGCTGGTGCCGCTGGTCTGGCAGAAGCGGGTGTACTGGCTGATGGCCCGTGTGAGATTGGTGCCGAACGGAGGGTGGGCGAGGCGGTCTGCCTGGATGTCCGCCTTGGTGGTGAAGGGGACCTGAGCGATGAAATCATCGACGCGATTGAGGCGGCTAACTTTGAGCTCCCATTCGCGGATTTTTTTGCCGTAGAAGCTGTCCGTGGTGGCGAGATTGAGTACGATGGAGCGGAGCTTGCGCCATTGGTTGGAGCGCAAACGAACCCGGTCGATCAATGGAGGACCCTCGGACATGCCGTTAGAGATGGCGAGGCATGGGACGGGGTCAAGCAACGGGGTGGAATGAGGAAATGACGAAGCCAGAATGACGAATGATGAAGAAAATCCGCATGTCTTAAGTGACCCCTCTGACCGGACCTTCGACATTCATTCGTTATTGGCGTGGGGTGTGGCCGCCAGCGCCACAGCTACTGCCTACAATTTCCTCACCTCAATGCGCTGCATCAGCAGATGCTCTTGACCTGGCGCCACCGTGATGACGTCTTCGCCTGCGTTGGCGGCTTCGATGCAGAGAAACTCGGGGTAGGCTTCGTCGGGGAGATCGGCGAGGCGTTTGGATTTTTCGATCCACGGATTCCAGACCACGGTGGCGAGGCTGCCGGCTTTTTCGATGACGAGTTCGCGCTTCCAGAGGGGATCATGCACGATGACGGTGGCGTCTGAGATGTACATGCGGTCCACTTCCTGATCGATGACGATGGTGCCGTGCTGAGGGCGCTTGTCGGGGGAGAGGCGGCCTTCGACGTACTGGGTGCCGTGCAGGCCATGGATGGCGACTTTGCGCACGTCCTCCACATTGAAGTAGGTGTGCAGCGCGCCGGTCATGGTCCAGGCGGTGTCGCTGGTATTGGTCACTTGCAGTGTGACCTGGAGCGAAGCTCCCATGTGGACGTGCAGCCGGGCTGAGAAAGCGTGCGGCCAGAGGGTTTTGGTGGCGGCGGAATCAGACAGTTTGAGAACGATGTCCACTCCTGCCGTGGTCTCGCGTGCCACATCGACCTCCCACGGCATCTGGCGGACAAATCCATGGGCGGGTTTGCTGCTGTCCGCCGGATTGGGGCCAAACCAAGGCCAGCACACGGGGATGCCGCCGCGGATGGGCTTGCCGGGCTCCAGCAGTGCCTCGGCGCTCATGTAGAGAACTGGATCATGGCCTTCGGGAATCCAGTCTGTCACGTGGGCTCCGTTCAGCGCGATGCGACCCGACGCTGCGGGATGCTCGATGACGAGGATGGGGTAGCCGGCGGGTTCTTCAATGAGGGTGACGGAGGGAGGAAGAGTCATGCGGGCGCACTCATATCCTGAAGCTCGCTGGCAGCAACTCCGCCATCGTCATGGACACCGGTTTTCCATCGCGGAGGAACCAAATGGGTGTGTCCGGCCATGCAAACTCCGCGATCACCTGACGACAAGCACCGCAGGGAGGGAACTCATGCCCTAGGGCGATGACCGCCAGCTCGGCGATCTTCATGCCGGGGCCTTCTTCGGCCACGGCATGGAAGATGGTGTTGCGCTCCGCACAGATGGTGAGGCCGTAACTGGCGTTTTCGACGTTGCAGCCGGTGAAGAGATTGCCCTGCGCTGTCAGCAATGCGCAGCCGACCTGGAAGCGCGAGTAGGGCGCGTAGGCTTTCGCGGTGGCGGCGGTGGCACTTGCGAGCAGGGAGGAGGCAGGGGGCATCACTTCTTCTTTTTCTTCTTCGGTTCGGCAGCGGGTGGAGCTGCTGGAGTCGGAGCAGCAGGTTGCGGGCCGTCTTTGAGCAGGCCTGCTTTCATGAGCTTTTCTTTGGCGGCATCCACTTTGAGGCCGCCGGTGGGAAGTTCGAAGCCGAGGGTATCGCCGTTGGGGGTGAAGCCGTGGCCGTCGGCATCGACGTAGATGGGGTTGTTGTAGGCGCAGGGGCGGATCTTGGCGTAGTCGCTGGTGCCGTAACCGATTTTTTCATCGCCGTCTTCGTCGATGGCGACGACGATGAGATGGGCGTCGTGCTGGAGCGGCACGTGGATTTTTTCGTCAAACTTGATCACGCCGTCCTTGAACATCTGCGGATGAGTGGCGCGGGTGAAGTTGAGCTTGGGATCGGGGCGGCTGTTGACGAGAACCTGAACGCGATCGATGTCCATCCAGTCGGTGCATTGGACGCGAACCTTCAGGTCAATGCCGCCGGTGGAGCGATCATCGTCGCCCGCGATCTTGCCGTTCTGCGTGGTGACTTCGAGGAAGGGGCCGGTGCTGAGCACGAGGTGGCCTGCCTTGGCGTGAGGGGAGAGCTCGGCCCAGTCGATCTTCGCAGGTTCATCGGTGCTGCTGGGGAGGTAGCAGCGCCAGCAGCCGACACCATTGCCATAGACGGAGTGAGCATCTGCCACGCCGACGGCGGTGACGCGCAGGCCTTGATTGAGAAGCTGACGCCAGACGAACTCGCGAACCGCACTGACCTTCATGGCCAGGGAACCAGCCGGACGGCTGAGTCGGAAAGGAGCGTCTGCGAGGATGTCTGTGCCAGCGCCGTTCTGGGATTCGGCACCGTCGATCATGCTGCCAACGCCGACGAAGCCGCCGTCTTCGATGCCGTCGCTGTCGCGATCAATGAACATGTTGGAGAGGTCGGGGTGGTTGAACTGAATCCAGCGGTCGGCGCGCTCGGTCTGCCAGCGGCGCAGCGTGAGGACGGTGATGCGTGGGTCGTCATTCCAATCAGGCGCGCCGCCGTTTTGCTTGAGGGGCTCGGGTTCAAACGGGAAGGCATTGACGTGCTGGCGGCTGCCGGTGAGCTCGATGCCTTTGACGGTCTTGATGTGGGCTTCGAGGCCGAGTGCTTTGATGGTGGGCTCCCAGTCGTAGAAGCGGTTGTGCTCGGTGGTAGGGGTGAACTCCAGATTTTCAGCGGCGATGTTGATCAGGCGGCCGTCGGTGTCGCAAACGTTGTCGCCGCTGGGGGTGCTGTGATTGTGGAAGTCGGCGCTGATCCAGCCCTTGGTGTCGACGAGGCGCTTGAGGGTGCCTTTGAAGACGGATTCCTTGCCATCTTCGACGGTCACTTCTTTCTCCAGATGGGAGTATTCCGGGCCACGCACCACGACGACACGATATTTGCCGGGTGGAAGCTGCTGGGTGAACTGGCCGTTTTCGCTCATGTATTGGTCCACGCAGCCGTGGGCGCGATGTTTGGGGCCGAGATCGAGTTTGGACGCGTCTTGATCGAGCGGGGCAAAGTGGGCTTTGCAGGGGATGGGTTTGCCGGATTCGTCGGTGATGTCGAAGCGGATGCGTGCGGCGTCCGGCAGGATCACCTTGGGGTTCAGTTCGGCGCCTTCGCCCACGGTCATGGGCAGTTTGGACTGCATGCGGCCCAGGTCTTCCACCTGCAGTTCTGCTGATCCCTGTGGCAGCTTGATGCTGAATTTTCCGTCGTCATCGGGATAGGCTGGAATGCTTTTCTCGCCATCAGCAACGAGGATCTTGGCTGTCGTGATGCCCTTTTTGCTGCCATCGATGACAAGACCGTTCACGGTGCCCAGTTTATCGCCTTTGACGGCGCGGAACTCACCCACGGCCTGAGCAGGGGAGTTGCCGACGGCAAAGAAGCGGGAGATGACGACTTCCTGCCCGGGTTTCAGGTCCAGGGTGTCTTCGAGTTTTTCGATGCCGGTGAGGTTGAGGGTGCTGACTGCATAGCCGCATTTGTGGGCCGGGTTGATAGCATCGGTCCAGAAGATGCCGTCGGTCGTTGTGCCGGTGGATTCGAAGCGGGTGAAGTCAGACTTGGTGAAGGACTTCTGCGGTTTGTCGGTTTCGTTGCGCAAGGTGGAGGTGATGAAGATGCCCTGCACGCCGTCTTTGACGCGGTATTCATTCCGTTTAAAAACGCCGCCGTTCTTCGCGGCGGTGGTGACGGATTCCACGGCGGCGCTGCCGGGCTCCTTGGTTTCCACCATTTTCACGTAGCTCACGGGACCGTGGCCGCAGGGGGCGTAAATGACGAGCTGGTCGTTGTTGGTGCCGCGCAGGGAAATGTCATAGAGGCAGCCGGGGGTGACGCCGTCCTCGCCGTAGAAGGTGCTCATGTTGGCCTTGCGATTGGGCGAGTTCTGCGAGATCACGGCCTCGACCTTGTCGCTGCGCAGAACGAAGTCGCCGAGGATGCCGTCCGCTTCTTTGCCCTTGGGGAGTTCGGTTTCGCGGCCGAGCGCGGCTTCAAAGACTTCGGCGGCAGGCACGGAGCTTGCGATGAGGAGGGAGAGCAGGATGGCTGACTTCATGGTTGGGAACGAAAGCTGTAACCAACGGACATCGGAGTGACATCTTGTGAACGGAAACAATTTAGTTAAATTAGCGCGTGTCTTTTCCTAGCAAACGCCTCCTGTGGCTCGATCTCTTCCGTGGTCTGGCCGTGCTGGGCATGGTCTGGACGCATTCGGCTAATACGTTTCTCGACGCCCGGCTGCAGCATACTGGGTGGTATCACGAGCTTACTTACTACCACGGACTGATCGCTCCGGCGTTTTTTTGGATCGCTGGATTTGTGCGGGCGCATGTGACAGCGGTGGCGCCGAAGCCTGCGCTTCCTGCCTTGAAAAGGCTGCTGATGGTGCTGCTGATCGGCTATCTGATGTATGTTCCATGGCTGGATCTGTTTCATGCACAGGGGTGGCCTGCGGCGTGCACGGTCAATGTGCTGCACTGTCTGGCCATCAGCGGGATGCTGATGCTGGTGGCGGAGCGATTTGGCCGGTGGCGGCAGGGGGTGGCGGCCGTGATGATGGTCTTTTTTGTGGGGCTGCAAAAGTCGGCGGAGAGCTGGCACACGGGGGTGCTGTTCATTGATCAGTATTTCAACCGCAACCAAGGCTCGCTCTTTGCGCTGTTTCCGTGGGTCGGATTTGGGTTGGCGGGTTTTTTGACGCGAGGCATTTGGAACGGCACGGCGGATCGGCATGCGGTGCTGGTTGCAGCGACTGGGACGGTGCTGGCTTTTGTGCAGCCGTATTCGCCCTGGCCGGGCGGGCAGCCGGAGTTCTTTCTGGAACGTCTTGGCTGGGTGATGATGGCTGCGGTGCTGGTGGCGTGTGTGGCAGATCGTCTCAATCAGGGCACGGGCTGGCTGCGGCTAGCGGGTCGTGAATCGCTGCTGCTGTATGTGGTACATTTGCTGCTGATTCATGCGGTGCCGCTGCCACGGCAATCCTTGCAGTTTCTCATCGGCACGACTCAGCCGCTGTGGGGGGTGTTTGGGATTTTTGTGGGGCTGTTTGTGGTGTCGCTGGCGCTGGGGTGGGGGAATGAGTGGCGGAAGATGAGATCGAAGCGCTCGTGAGCTTCCGCTCATTCGGGGGCATGGGCGTCACGCGCACCCTTTCCGGAAGCGAGCTAAAGCTCGCGAGTACTTTTCCGGAGGCGGGCTGAAGCTCGCGAGTACTTTGGTAAGAGACGCGCTGGTTTGCCCGTAATTTGCGCAGCTCATGATCCACTGCCGCCATGCCTTTATGTTTCTTTTGTTCACCTCCTCTCTCACAGCGGAGGTGGCGAAGGTGCATCCTGCACAGGCGATGGGGCTGCTGAAGACGCAGTGCCTCGGCTGCCACAATGCGGAGAAGAAGAAGGGCGGACTGTCGCTGGAGACGCGTGAACTGAGTCTGAAGGGCGGCGAAAATGGTGCGGCCATGGTCGCCGGGGATGCGGACCACAGTGCGCTGATCCAGGCGCTGAATGATCCGGGCGATGCGCACATGCCGCCGAAGAAGCAGATGCCGGAAAAGCAGATCAATTTGCTGAAGGCCTGGGTGAATGCGGGGGCACCGTGGGATGACGCGGCGCTGAAGAAATTCGGTGAACTGACGCCTGCGGACAAACTGGCGGCGCTGCCAGCAAGTCACACGCCCGCAGCGGCGATGGCGCTGAGCGCGGATGGAAAACGCCTGGCTGTGGGACGGGGCAACCGGGTGCTGATCCGTGATTTGACCGCGAAGGATGCGCCGGTGGTGGCGACGCTGGAAGGCCACAAGGATGTGGTGCAGTCGCTGGCGTGGAATGCGGATGGTTCGCTGCTGGCGGCGGGTGGTTACCGGAGCGTATTGGTATGGAAGGCTCCGACGTGGGAAGTCGCGCACACTTTGACAGCACCACTGGAAGGGCGTGTCACGGGTGCGGTGTTTCTGCCGGACAATGCCACGCTGATCCTGGCGGACGGAGCCACGAGTTTTAAGGGCGTGCTGCACCGCTGGAAACTTGGCGATCCGAAACCTGCGCAGACGGTCGAGGCTCATGCGGACAATGTGTTGAGCCTGGTCATGAGCCGTGATGGCAAGCAGATCGCGACTGGCGGTGCGGACAATCAGGCCAAGGTCTGGGATGCGGCCACGCTGAAGGAAACGGCCAAGATCGAGGGGCATGTGGGGCACATTGTGGCGCTGGGATTCAGCGCGGATGGCAAGTGGCTGGCTACCGGCAGCGCGGACAAGGACCTGAAAGTCTGGGACATCGCCAGCAAGGAAATGATCATGCTGCTGGGGGATAAAACTTATCCAGTGAACGCGCTGCTGTGGTCGCCGGACTCCACCAAACTGACCTATTTCAATGACAATGGCACCGTGCATGGAGTGACGGACTTGAAGACGCACGACGGGGTGCGGCTTGCCTTCACTTCGGGGACGGACAAGAAGATCGGTACGCTCGAAGACGTGCCGAATGCGGCTGTGATGACCGCGGATGGCAAGAATGTCTATGCCGCCACCGATGCGGGCGATGTCTTCCAGATTGATGAGAAGCTGAAGGTCACGAAACTGAACGGCCCTGCAGCTGCGCCTGCGACGCCGAATCCCAAGGCTCTGTCGTTCACGCAGGACATCCTGCCGGTGCTCAGCAAGGCGGGGTGCAATCTGGGGAGCTGCCATGCGAAGTCGTCTGGACAGGCGGGATTCAAGCTTTCCATTTTCGCCTTCGATCCGAAGGGGGACTACATGGAGCTGGTGAAGGACTCGCGTGGCCGGCGGGTGTTTCCGGCTTTGCCGGAAGACAGCCTGCTGCTGCAAAAATCCACGGTGCGTGTGCAGCATGAAGGGGGGCAGCGATTTGAGCCGGACTCCGAGTCGGCGAAGACCATCGCGGAATGGATTCGGCAGGGCATGCCGTATGAAACACCCGGCCAGCCTGCGCTCACGGGCATCGAGGTGGTGCCTGCTGAAAAGACGTATCGCAAGAATGAAGCGGGCGCTTTGAAGGTCACGGCTAAATACAGCAATGGAACGACCCGTGATGTGACGGGGCTGACGGATTATATTTCGTCCGAGAAAGCCATCGCCGCCGTGGATGAAGACGGTCATATGAAGACCACGAATGAGAGCGGTGAGACGGTCATCGTGGCGCGTTACATGGGGATGGTGGCCATCTCGCGTGTGGCGGTGCCGGCGGACAAACTGCTGCCGCCGGAGAGCTACGCGAAGCTGACCGTGCGCAATGAGATCGACAAACTTGTGTATGCGCGCCTGCAAAAGCTTGGCCATCTGCCCAGCGACACCTGCACGGATGCGGAGTTCCTGCGCCGCACGACGCTGGATGCCATCGGCATGCTGCCAACGGTGGAGGAGGCGCGCGCTTTTGCTGCGAACAAGGATCCCAAGAAGCATGAGCAATGGGTGGAGGCATTACTGCAGCGCCCCGAGTGGGCCGACCACTGGGCCATCAAGTGGGGGGACCTGATTCGTCCGAATCCTTCGCGTGTGGGCGTAAAGCCGGTTTATCTGCTGGATCAGTGGATCCGCCAAAGTTTCCGCGAGAACAAGCCCTGGGACCGCTTTGTGCGCGAACTCCTCACGGCGCAGGGCAACACGCATCAGGACGGGCCTGTGGCGGTCTGGCGCGACAAACGTGAGCCTGTGGATGCGGCGACGTTTGTGGGACAGATTTTCCTTGGCGTGCGTCTTGAATGCGCGAAGTGCCATCACCACCCGACGGAGAAGTGGGACATGACCGACTATTATCAGATGGCCGCGTTCTTCACACAGATGAAGCGCAAGGGGCAGGGAATCTCTGCGCCGATCAGCGGTGAGCCGGAGCAGATGTGGTTTGCGCCGGGCAACGCGGGTATTGAGCATCCGGTGACCAAGGCCACGCTGAAGCCTCGCCCGCCTGCCGACAAGGAGATCACCATCGCTGAAACGCAGGATCCGCGTGCCGTGCTGGCGGACTGGATGACCAATCCGCACAATCCTTACTTTGCGCCTGCCGTCGTGAACCGCGTGTGGTCCAGCTTCATGGGACGCGGCATTGTTGATCCTGTGGATGACTTCCGCGCCTCGAACCCGCCGACCAACGGACCACTGCTTGACTGGCTGGCGCAGGATTTCGTGAAGCATGGCTATGATTTGAAGCACCTCATGCGCAACATCATGCTGTCGCAGACTTATCGCCTCAGCAGCCTGCCGAACGAGACGAACATCGCCGATTTGAAGAACTACAGCCGCAGCTACCGTCGCCGACTGCCTGCGGAAACGCTGCTGGATGCTGTGTGCGAAGTCACCGAAGTCCATGAAACTTTCTCCGGCATGCCATCGGATGCGCTGGCGAAGCAGACGTGGAATCACAAGCTGGAAAGCCAGTTCATGGACGCCTTTGGCCGCCCCAATGCCAGCTCCGAATGCCCCTGCGAACGCGATGCCAAACCCAGCGTGGTGCAGGCGCTGCATCTGATGAATTCGACGAAGCTGCAGGAAATGCTGATCAGCAGCAAAGGCCGCGTGACACGGCTGGCCAAAAGCGACCTCAAGCCGGAGCAGATCATGGAGGAGCTTTACCTTGCCTGCTACTCACGCCTGCCCACCGCCGAAGAGGTGGCGATCGCAGGGAAGGCGCTGGATGTGGGCGTGGCGAACCGCCAGGCAGCGATTGAGGATGTGCTGTGGAGTTTGCTGAATTCGGCGGAGTTTGTGTTTAATCACTGAAACCGATACTTTTGTTCGATTTCGCAAGAATCCCCTAGGTGGGGCGTAATTTCAGTGTCTCGCATCGATTCACCCATGTCACGTATCACTCACAACTGCGCCGGTCACATGCGGCGTGATTTTTTGAAGCTCGGTCTCACCGCTGCCGGTGGAGGCTTGGGCTTTACGGATCTGCTGCGTGCAAGGGCCATGGCGGCGCAGGCTCCGCAGCCTTCGATGTCACGGCCTGTGAACTGCATTCTCGTGTGGCTGGATGGCGGACCTTCTCACTACGAGATGTTTGATCCGAAGCCGGATGCTCCGAGTGAGATCCGTGGTTCACTGGGCACGATCCCGACCAGCGTTCCAGGGGTGCGTTTCTCTGAAAGTGTGCCGCATCTGGCCAAGGCGGCGGACAAGTTCACCGTGCTGCGCAGCGTGACGCACAAGGATCCGAACCATGGTGGTGGCAATCACTACATGATGACGGGCGCGCCGACACCGGTGCCGGTGGGTTGCGGTGCTTTTGTGACCTTTCATCCGTCTTTTGGCAGCGTGGTGAGCTACAAGCGTGGCATCAAAAATGGCCTGCCCGCCTACATGACACTGCCGAGCATTACCCGCAGCGGCGGTCCGAATTTCCTCGGCGCGGAGCATGCACCGTTCGTGGCCGGTGGTGATCCGAACGCAAAGGGCTTCAAGGTGCGCGACGTGGTGCTGCCTTCTGAGATTTCTGATGCACGCGGGCTTGCGCGCCGTGATCTGCGCCACTCGCTGGACCGCATGAAGCGTCTGAATGATGCCGTGGCGGAAGATCCCGCGGTGAGCTTTGACACCTTCTATGGCCAGGCCGTGGATTTGATCGCCTCGAAACCGGCGCAGGAAGCCTTCGATATTTCTCTGGAAGATGAGAAGACGCGGGATCTCTACGGCCGCAATGATGTGGGGCAGCGGATGCTGCTGGCACGTCGTCTTGTGGAAGTGGGCGTGCCGTTTGTCACAGTGAACTACGGTGGCTGGGATCATCACCGCGATCTGTTCAAGACCTGCAAAGGTGAGTTCATGAACAAGTTTGACCAGGGGATGGCCGGGCTGATCACCGATCTTGACCGCCGCGGCCTGCTGGAAAGCACGCTGGTCGTTGCACTGGGAGAATTTGGACGCACGCCGAAGATCAACAAAGACTCGGGCCGCGACCACTGGCCAGGCGCGATGAACATTCTCTTCGCAGGCGCAGGAGTCCCACGCGGCGGCATTGTCGGTGCCACCGATCCGAAGGGCTACTACGCCAGCGACAACATCTATTCGCCGGAAGATTTTGCCGTGACGCTTTATAACAAGCTTGGCATTGATCCGCATCAGGTACTGCACACCAGCAGCGGACGCCCGGTGCAGCTGATCAACGGCGGCAGGCCCATCCGCGAGCTGTTTGCGTGATGCGCCAGGAACTGTCGAATCATGACGAATGCAGAACGATGAATGGCCGCAGTGCGCTGGCCGTGGTCGTTCTGAATTCTATGCTGGTCAGTTCGGCGCTTGCAGCTCCGCTCGCATTTGAGAGTCTGTATCCTGCGGGCGGACAGATTGGCGGCCGGGTGGAGACTCTGGTGAGCGGCAAGGGGCTGGAGAAAGAAACGCCGCTGGTCTGGAGCAGCGATCCACATGTGGTGGTGCTGGGCGGCGACAAGCCGAAGAAGTTCTTTCTGAACATCGCCAAAGATGCTGTGCCGGGACCGTGCCTGATCAGGCTGTACAACGAAGCCGATGCCTCGCCGCCGCGCATCGTGGAAGTGGGCAAGTTTGAGGAGGTGCTGGAAAAGGAGCCCAATGACACGCTGGCCGATGCCAGGAAGACTGAAGGCAAGATGAATGCGACCTTCAACGGGGTGCTGGAGAAGGCGGGCGATGTGGACACTTTCGCCATCCGGGCACAGAAGGGAAAAGGCATCCGGTTTGACCTGCATGGCTACGCCCTGGGTTCACCCATGGACCCTGCGATGCGGCTGTTGAACGATCGCGGTGTCGAAATCG
The DNA here is from genome assembly GCA_017301975.1 of Verrucomicrobiota bacterium. GTDB lineage: Bacteria > Verrucomicrobiota > Verrucomicrobiia > Verrucomicrobiales > Verrucomicrobiaceae > Prosthecobacter. Next base: position 117,789 of record JAFLEI010000018.1, on the reverse strand, counting down.
CGGCCGGGCATGACACGCACAATCTTGATCCGCGCATTGAATACACACCTGCTGCTGACGGCACTTTGTTTGTGCAGCTTTTTGCGTTTGCGCATCCGCCTGCGGCCGATGTTTCCCTCAAGGGCAGCGCCGCTCATGTGTATCGGCTGATGGTGACGGACGAAGCGAAGGCAGCAGTGGCTTTGAGCGAGCCGGGGAAACTCACGCTGCCTGCGGTGGTCAATGGCTGCATCAGCAAGGCGGGCGAAGAGGATGCCTACACGTTCGCCGCGAAGAAGGGGGATGATTTGCAGATCAGCGTGCGCGCGCAGCGCATTCGCAGCCTGCTGGATGCCACGATGCGGATCGAGGATGAGACGGGCAAATCTTTGCAGCAGGCGGATGATGCCGACAAGGACAGCCTGGACCCGACGCTGCGCTGGAAGGCGCCGAAGGACGGCGAGTTTAAACTGATCGTTGCCGACCGGTTCCACCATGGCAGTGCGGAGCATGTGTATGAGCTGACGGTGAAGCCTTTTGTGCCGTCGCTCGCTGCCACGCTGGATACGCATGCTTATCGGCTGGAGGCTGGGAAGACGGTGGAGGTGAAGGTCACGGTGAAGACGAACGGCACCTTTGCAGGGAAGATCAAAGCACAGGCGGTGCCACTGCCGTCGGGAGTCACGGCGGAGGGTGTAGATGTGCCGGCGAAGGGTGGCGAGGTGAAGCTGACGCTGAAGGCGACTGCGGAGGTGGTGGCGAATCAGGCCCCGTTTGCCGTGGAGATTGTGACGAGCGCTCCGGATGCGGTGCAGACGGTGACGGCGAGCTATGCAGTGCCGTTTACGGAGCCGCGCGGGGATTTGCTGATCATGACGGACACGCATCCGTGGCTGACGGTGGTGGCGGGGAAGAAGAAGCCGTGAGGCGCTGGTGAATCAGGTGGCTGTGAGGTGTTGCTTACGCTGGGAGTCATGGGCGCATTCCAGAACGAGCTAAAGCTCGGGAGTACTTTTTTAAGAGCCCCAGGCGCCGCCGCCGGGGGTTTCGATGAGGACGCGATCTTCGGGCTGGACGGGAAAGGAGGTGCAGCCGTCGAGTGTTGTTGATTGGCCATCGCGCAGGAGGGTTTGGTGGCCGGGTTTTCCGGGGGAGCCGCCGTGGAGGCCGAAGGGGGACTCTACACGATGCTGGGTGAGGAGGCTGACGGTGAGGGGGGCGAGGAATTCGAATTCGCGGATGACGCCATCGCCGCCGTGCCATTGGCCGATGCCGCCGGAGTGGCGGCGGATGGCGAACTGACGGAGGCGCACGGGGTAGCGCTGCTCGATGATCTCGGGATCGGTGATGGCGGTGTTGGTCATGTGCGTGTGCAGCGCGCTGGCCCCATGGTAACCATCTCCCGCACCGGAGCCGCCTGCGATGGTTTCGTAGTAGCCGAAGCCCGCACCGCCGAAGAGGAAATTGTTCATCGTGCCCTGGCTGCAGGCCTGGAGGCCGAGGGCTTTGATGAGGGTGTCGACGAGGCGCTGGCTGACTTCGACATTGCCACCGACGACGGCGGGATCGCGTGAGGCATCGCCGGTGAAGGTGGGATTGAGCAGGGATTCGGGGCAGATTATTTCCACGGGCTCCATCAGGCCTTCATTCAGAGGGAGGTCCTCTTGGAGCATGAGGCGCATGACGTAGAGCACGGCACTGCGCACGATGGCGGTGGTGGCATTGAGATTGCGTGGATGCACGCCTGAGGTGCCGGTGAAATCGAGAATTAGCTTGCCGTCTGATTTGCGCATGGAGACGGCGATGGTGGAGCCGTCATCGAGTTTTTCAGCGGCGGAGATGGCAGCAGGCAGGCGGTCGATTTGTGAGCGCATCACTTCGGCGGAATGATCGAGGATGCTCTGCATCAGGCCCTGCAAGGAGTCGTCTGACAGCGCACGCAGTCGCTCTGCGCCGTGGAGATTGGCGGCGAGCTGGGCATGCAAGTCGGCGAGGTTGTCGGCGAGATTGCGTGTGGGGTGGACCGCGGAGGTCAGCAGGGTGGTGATTTCGTCAAAGCAGGAAATACCAGCGCGTATGAGATGGCGTGGGGCGATGACGACGCCTTCCTCAATCAAGCGCGTGGCATTGGCAGGCATGGAGCCGGGCGTGATGCCGCCGATCTCCGCATGGTGTGCGCGATTGGCGATGTAGCCGATGAGCGACTTGTTTGAATCATGCACGGGCGTGATGAGGGTCACATCAGGAAGATGAGAGCCACCGTAAGCGGGATGATTGGTGATGATGGTATCGCCAGGCTGCATGGCGATGGCTTGTGCGACTGCGCGCACGCAGACGCCCAAGGCACCGAGATGCACGGGGATGTGCGGGGCGCTGGAGAGGAGGCGGCCGTGGGGATCGAGCAAGGCGCAAGAGAAGTCGAGGCGCTCGCGGATGTTGGTGGAGATGGCGGTGCGGCAGAGGAGGGCGCCCATGTCGCTGACGATGGAATGGAAGCGATGGCGCAGCAGATCGCGCCCCAGCGTGGGAGGCGGGCCTGCCACATGATCGCAGCGCAGCACGTGGCCAAAGCCTGTGACTTTTTCCACGCGCCAGCCGGGTGCGATGACGATGGTGCTGAAGGCATCCTGGATCAACGTGGGGGCGGGTTCGAGAGGCTGGGCGTGAAGGGGGGCGTCGTGAGTTGTGCTCTGGGGTTCGCGCAGAATGATGCGCAGGCTGACGAGTTCGATCTCGCGACTGGCAGGTGGTTTGTAGCCAAACAATCGCTCGTAAACAGCGGCGTAGAGCTGTGGCAGATCGGCGGGATCTTGAAACTCCACCTGCAGTGGTGTGTCCTGGCCTTTGAGGCGGAGTTCGGCGATTTGGGTGCGCTCTCCGTGTGGCAGAGCGGCGAGTTCGGCTGGCAGGATTGCTCGTGCTACTTCCAGAGGCAGACGGATTTCCTTTTCGATGATGCGTTCCGGGACGGCCTCCTGCAAGCCGACGGCGCTGAGGATGCCGGCATGCTCTGGGACGAGGATCGTCTGCATGCCGAGAGCTTCCGCCACGGCGCAGGCGTGCTGGGGGCCTGCGCCGCCAAAGGCGAGGAGGGCATGATCAGCGGGATCAAAACCTTCGCCGATGGAGATGCGGCGGATGGCATCGGTCATGTGCTCGATGGCGAGGCGGAGGAGGGATTGGAGGAGTTCCGCCTCGGTGCTGGTGCCGCCGGTTTGTGCATGGAGTTCGGTCAGGCGCTGCTGTGCGGCGGCGAGATGGAGCGGGATCGGAGCGCGTGAGGGATCGAAGCGACCGAGGAGGAGATTGACATCGGTGATGGTCAGCGGGCCGCCTTTGCCATAACAGGCGGGGCCGGGATTGGAGCCTGCGCTTTGGGGGCCGACGGCGAGGCCGTGATGCGTGAGGTGGCAGATGGAGCCGCCACCTGCGGCGACGGTTTTGATGGCGACGCAGGGGGCGAGCAACTGCATGCCGGCCACATTTTGAGAGAAGCGGTAGCCGGGGCGGGTGTCGATGCGAGCCACATCGGTGCTGGTGCCGCCCATGTCGAAGGTGATGATCTTGGTGATGCCGAGGCGGCGTGCGGCATTGGCGGCACCGATGGCGCCTCCGGCAGGACCGCTTAGCAGCATGTCCTTGGGCCGGATGTCATCGGCGGATTTGAGACCGCCTGCGCTGGTCATCACCTGCATGTCCGGCGAGACGCGGCGGATGCCATTGAGGAATGACTGTACGGGCGCGTGCAGATAGGCATCCGCCACGGTGCTCTGGGTGCGTGGCAGGAGCTTGGCAAAGGCGGCGGTCTGATGCGAGAGCGTGAGGTGGGTGAATCCGCACTCGCGCAGGATGGTGGCGACGCGCAGCTCATGCTGCGGATGGGCGTGACCGTGCAGCAGGGAGATGGCGGCGGTGGTGATTCCCTGCGCGATGCAATTCTGTGCGGCAGAGCGCACGTGGGCTTCGTCGAGGGGTTCGAGTACTTCGCCAGAGATGCTGAGGCGTTCAGGCACTTCGCAGGCGATTTCGTGGAAGAGCACGCGCGGTTCGTGCTTCAGCGCGAAGAGATCGCTGCGGCGCTGATCGCCGATTTGCAGGAGATCGCCAAATCCGCGGGTGATGAAGAGAGCAATGCGGCCGCCTTTGTGCTCCAGCAGCGCATTGGTGGCGCGGGTGGTGGCGATGCGGAGATTGAGCGGAGGGAACTCGCGGCCCGGTGGTGTGTTGGTCAGGATGCGCGCGCCGAGAACCGGAGCCTCCTCACCAGTGGTGAGTTCCAGCAGGGTGCCGGTTTGCCAGGACGTCGGGGTGTCGAGTGTGATCTCGCCCGTGGCATGATTGAAGGCCGTGATGGTGCAGGCTTCTGTGCTGCCAACGTCGTTGATCTGAAAACCAACGAGGAAACCGGCGGGCAGGGGAGGCTGGCCGGAAAGCCGAACATGGATGTTCGTACTGCTGGCTAAGATGGCGCGCAGATGGCCGGTGGAGAGGACTTTGCAGCGCGACTCACGACCCTGTGGGTCGAGTGCGTGGCAATCTGTGAATGTGCCACCGGTATCGGCTGCGATGCGCCACTTCACTGTTTTTTGGGCGTATTCGGGGGAGTCGCGAAGTCCAGGTCGGGCACCCAGCGCAGTTCCTTGAAGGCATCGTAGTAGGGCTCGCAACTCGGGGCTTTGAAGACGGCCACGCCGCGCTTCACCCATTCATTGCCCTTCTTGGGGTCGCCCATGTCAAAGGCAATGGCCGCCTTGCTGAAGTAGTAGGCGGGGGTGTCGTCCATGAAGGTGAAATTTTCCGCGATGATCTGATCGGCGGCGGGGCGGTGACCGAGCTTTAGCTCGCACAGCGCGCGCTTGTAATGAGCGATGTGGCGGATGACCATGGGGAGCTTGGGGTAGTCCGTGGCCAGCTTGGTGAAGGCCTGGAGCGCTGTGGTGAAATCGTGCTTCACGAAGTAGTACTCAGCGAGATTGAACTTGGGCAGCGGGCTGTCCGGCTGGAGCTGTGCGGCTTTTTCAAACTGGGGCAGGGCGAGATCAAAATCACGACGGCGTGGGGCCAGGTAGATGTCGCCGCGCAGGGCGTAGATATCGGCCACGTTGGGGTTGAGTTTCTCGGCGGCGTCCAGTTTTTCGAGCGCGTCGGTGTAGCGCTGCTTCACGCGCATTTCGCGGGCTTCCAGCAGGAGTTTTTTGACTTCATCCGAAACGGGAGGCTTGGCGGGGGCGGCTTGCGCCAGCGCGGCGGAGAAGCCAAGCATCAAAAACAAAAGGGGAAGAAACAATCTCATGGCGGAAGGTTAGAACGTGAATGGGAATCAGGCAAGGCGGGCGCGCATGCTGGTTTCGGCACCGTCGCACAGGCTGCGGAGGATTTCGGGGCTGAACCACTCGGCTCCAAGTGACAGAATCGTTTCACGCACCATGCCGTCGGCCGAAACGACGCGCATGGGGCGTTCCGGGATGTATTTGGCGACGAGGCGCTCGATGATGGTGTCCGCCGTGGTGCCGGGATCGGCGTAGATGATCTGAAGGCCCTGGGGCTCGCGCTCTTCGTTGGTGCCCTGCCGGGCTCCGTCAAACACGACGACGACCTGCATGCCGCTCATGTCCTGAAGATTGCGCAGGCGTTTGAGCAGTTCTGTGCGCGCCAGATGCCGGCGTGAGGCGACGCGATGCTCGCGCTTCAATTCCGGCCAAGCGTGGATGACGCTGTGACCGTCAACTAGCAGGTAGGTCAGCGGAGCGGGCATGGGCAAAGTTTAAGGTATAAAGTTACAAGTTTAAAGTCGGGAGCGAACTTGCGGCCAACTTGGAACTTTTAACCGTAAACTTTCAACTCAGATCGGCACGGCTTTGGCCCGTTCGTATTCCTCATTGATGAAGCAGAGTTCGCCGAGAGCGTCTTTGAGGGGATCAATTTCTTTGGCGCTGAATCCGAGGTGGAGGTGCCTGCGCCAGCCTTCGGCGTACTCGAACCGGCCGGAGAGCCTGCCGATGGCGCGGGAGGACTCGTCCATGCTGATGAGGTAGGAGTCCATGCCCTGGCTGACATCGAGCCAGTGCTTCTGACTTTCGTGAGCGGCGAGGGATTCGCGCTTGAGTTCGTGAACACTGGTGGTGTCCACATACTGCCCGGCCTGGAGTTTCTGGCGCAGAGGATCGCACTGGCCATGCGGCATGGCGTGATAGACGGTCACGTCATGCGAGTAGGAAGGCAGATGGGGATCGGTCTGGAAGTTGGGGATGCAGTGGGAGAAGGCTGCGGTGACAGCAAGGCGGCATGCCTGCATGTGATCTTCCATGTAGTCCGCAGGGGCATGGGTAAGAACGATGCTGGGCTTTGCCATGCGGACAACGGCGGCGACTTTGCGCAGATGGGGCACGGAGTAGGTCAGCTCCAGGTCATCACAGATGGGTGGGTAAAAGGTGGCACCGAGAATGCGTGCGGCCTCTTTTCCTTCTTCAAGACGTTTCTGGGTCGTGGTGGGGCCGTCCATCTGCACCGAGCCGCCATTGCCGGTGCAGAGATTGATGTAATGGATTTCCCAGCCGCGCTCTTTGAGCAGAAGCAGGGTTCCGGCGGCGACGAATTCGATGTCGTCAGGATGGGCGAAGATGGCGAGTGCGGAAGGCATTGGGGGAAATGACGAATGACAAGATCAGGATGACGAAAGATACGCGTGATTACATCGCGAAGATTTTGTCCATGCGTTCGGTGAGCATCTTGAGACCGTTGGGATTGATGCCGCCGCGCTGTTCGCTGATGGCCCAGCCGGTGTAGCCGACGTCATCGAGGGCTTTCATGATGGCGGGCCAGTTGTTGTCGCCTTCGGTGAGGTCGCAGTCGAAGCCTTTGTAGATGCCTTCCTCCTTCATCTTCTTGGTGCTGTATTCTTTGACGTGGATGCGGTTGATGCGCTTGCCCAGCACCTTGATCCACTGTTCCGGCCAGCCGAAGCGGAGCACGTTGCCGATGTCGAAATGCCAGCCGACGATGGGATCGCCGACTTCCTCAAGATAGCGCACGGCTTCAAGGGGGCTGAGGATGAAATTGTTCCAGACGTTTTCGATGGAGATCTTCACGCCGAGTTCCTTGGCCAGCGGGACAGCTTTTTTGATTTCGGCAATGGAACGCGTCCAGGCCACGTCATACGGCACCGTCTCATTCACCACGCCTGGCACCACGAGGATGGAATCGGCACCGTAGGCCTTGGCATCGCGCAGGGTTGTAAGGACGCCCTGCAAACCTTCCTCGCGGATCTTCGGATCGTCATGGGTGAGGGTCTGCTTCCAATGCGTGTGGCAGCAGACGCTGGCGGCCTGCAGGCCGGACTGGCCGAGGGCATCGATGACTTCCTGCTGATTGAGGCCGCCCGCGGGCTCGACGCCTTCGTAGCCTGCTTCTTTGGCGAATTTGTATTTCTCAACGAGCGTGCCCTTGATGCCGAGCGTGCCGCCCATGATGGCCTTGCGCAGCTTGCGGGCGGATTTGGCGGCTTCCTGAGCGGTGATGCCACCGGAGGCGGCGAGGAGAGCGGTGGTGGAAAGAGACTGGATGAAGTGACGGCGTGAAGTCATGGTGTGAGAATACGCACATCCATGACGTGAATTGTCACAAACCGTCAATACAAACTTCCCGCATTAGGCAATGCCTAATGCGGGAAGTGAAGTGTTTTGTTGAAGCAATGGTCAGCCGTGGCTTGGAGCCACAGACTGCTATTGCAAACTCCCGGCTCAGCCATTCTTGGCCAGCAGCGCCTTGGCAGCTTTCTCGATCTTCGGCAGCAGGTTGGCTGGAAGTTCGGTGAGAAGAGGCAGCACGGGGCCAGTCTGGGCCACGCCCGCGAGTTCGACGGCGTGATGCAGCACGAGGATGGGGCTGTGGGCATTGCGCAGGTCTTCGAGGGCGACGAATTCCTCGCGGATTTTTTCTGCGGTGTCCCAGTCTTTCTTCAAGATGGCCTGAAGCAGGGCAGTGGAGCGGGAAGGGGCAATGCAGACACAGCCTGCGGTGAAGCCGGTGACGCCGAAGTCACGCAGATGAATGATGGAAGGCTGCTCGCCGATGCCGCTGACGATGAGCTTGGTGTCCACCAGCTTGATGAGCTTCTTGAGATAGGGGTCCTTCTTTGGATCGGGTTCGACGATGGCGTACTTGATCCAGGAGATCAGGCCGTCATTGACGAGTTCGGCGGCGAGTTCGGGGGTGATGTAGGCGCCGTCCTTGATGTAGAGCACGGCCTTGATGCCGGACTTTTCCACGAAATGGCGAATGGCCGTCGCGACACCGGCGGGTTTGGAGGGAAAGAGTGTAGGAAGAAGCATCGCCGTGGGGAAGGCGAACTCGCTCAAAATTTTGGCCTGGTCCATCGCGGTGCCATACATGGGGCCGACGGAGGGGACGACCCACATGTCGTCCGGGGAGATGTCCACCAGCATCTTGAGCAGGGAATGGTACTCACTGGGGGCGATGTTGTAGAGATTGGCATTGCCTCCGTAAAGCAGCGTGCGGATGCCGCCTTTGTGCATGTGCTTGATCAGGCGGCTGTTCTGCGACTTGGCCAGAGACAGATCCTTGTTCCGGCACAGCGGCGGCACGGCGATGACGGAGGATTGCAGATCTTCAAAGGTAACGGGGGTGGTCTTCATGGATGCACTCACAGGAGCGCGGACAGCGGCGGCTGCAAAGAAAAACCGGTTCAGTTTTGGGGGAGGTTTACTGTCCCTCAATGAAGCTAAGAAGATCAGCCATGTCTGCGACGCTCATGCCGGTCTCCAGACCTTCCGGCATCAGGCTCTGGCCGGTGGAGCTGCTGCCTTTGATCTCCGAACGCTGCAGGGTCTTTTCGATACCGCCCATCATCTTGAGCGTCACGCCGGACGCGGTATCGTTCGTAATAATTCCAGTGAGAGACTGACCATCCTTCGTATTGACGGCGTAGGCGATAAACTGAGAGGCAACCTCCTTGTGGGGTTCCAAAATAGCCGTAAGCAAGGCATCACGACCCTTAGTTTTTACTGTGATAAAATCGGGTCCCACCTGCAATCCCAAGGTTCCGGCGCGGTGGCAGGCCATGCAGCGCGCCATGTATTGCATCTGGCCTTTTTTGGCATCGCCCTGGGCTGTGATAGCCGGTTTGAACTTCGCCGTCACTTCCTCACGTGATGGCGGAATGACGGAAGCCAGAGCTGTTTTGGCCGCAGCGGCGACCTTGGGAGACTTGTGCTTGAGAAGCGCCTGGACTTGGGAGGCGGAGAACTCTGCGGGCTTTACCATGCCTGATTCCAGCAGGGCGAGGGCGCGATCTTCGCGGGAGAGAAGTGCGTCCAGGGCGGCTTCTTTGGCCTTGGGTCCATATGTGGGCCAGCTAGTGATGAGTGATTTTGTTATCACGGGAGAACTGTTCTGGGCCAAGGTGCGGATTGCAGCGGATTGTATGGAGTCAGGCTGGTCTTTAGCCAGGCATTGAGTCAAGGCGTCGGTCGCATCTTTCGAGGAGGTTAGGCCGAGGAGTTCGATGGATTCAAGGCGTGAGCTGGAAGATGCTTTGTCATTGAGTGCAGTTGCAGCCGCTTTGTTGAAAACCGCGGCAAATTGGTCTTTGGGATCGACCTCGGAGATTTTGAGACCGGCACGGCGAACACCTGCCAGATAAGACTGAATGAGGCTGGTTTCCTGCCAGTCTGTGGTCAAATGCTTGACCCATTGGTTGTCGCTGCGGTTCTTGGGATCTCTGGCGACAGTCTCCAGAAGCTGGCCCACGAACTTGAGCATCTCGGGTGACCTGTCTGCCTCCGATTCCATGACGCGAAACAAAAGCAGGGCATCACATTGGCCAGGCGCAGAAAGGATGGCGCTGATCTCCTGCGGGCTGCGCAGGTTCTTCTTCAAGCCTGCCCAGATGTCTCCAATGCGCATCTCCCACGAGCTACCCATTCCTTCTCCAGCGGCGAGTTTGGGCGGAAACATCGCCGGCAATGACAGGGTGGCCTGAAAGCGCACCCTTTCTGATTCATCCGCCAGCATGGCCAGCAGTTTATCTGTCAGCTGAGGGGTCCGCTTGCCAGAGCGTTCAAGCGCTGCAATAGCGCGCGCTCTGACATGGTCATCCTGGTCATTCATGCTTCGCAGGAGGGTTTCTTCTGAGAGGGTTGCAAAACCCTCCAGCGCACCCAGCGCATGCAGCTTCGCCAGGGCATCTTCTCCATTCAAGACTTTCTCCAGCAGCGGCACCGCTGCTTTGTCCTGCCGCTCATAGAGCAGGCGCTGGGCGGTGTCGCGATGCCAGCCGTTGGGGTGGTCGAGGGTTTGCACGAGTTCTTCGGTGCTCATCTTGCCCAAAGCTACTTTTTGGCCAATGCGCTGGGCGCCTTTCTCTGGAACGATGCGGTAGATGCGGCCGCGGTCGTTGCCGCTGTTGAGGTCGATGTATTTTTTGATCTCGTCGGGGATGCTCCAGGGGTGCTCGATGACCTCGCGATACATGTCGCAGATGTGCAGGCAGCCGTCGGGGGCGTTGGCGAAGTTCACGACGCGAACCCAGGTGTCCTTGCTGGCGGCGAATTCAAAGCCGTGCTCATCGGCGGGGCGCTCGCCGATGAGGCTGATGCCGTCGGCACTAGGCTTGATGATCTTGCGATGCACGAGCTGGCCGCCTGCATCTCCGGTGAAGCTGTTGTTCACGAAATCGGAGCCGTAGGCGTCTCCGCGATAGATGGTGGTGCCGGTGGCGCCGGTGAAGTAGCCGCTCACGCGGCCGCCGCCTTCCACCGCGCCTTTGACCACACCGGCGATGCGCCAGCGGGTGCGGATGATGCGCCAGGGTTCGTCGGGGCTGAGGCGAAAGACTTCCGCCGCACCGCCATCCACCGCGATGCTTTGCCGTGCAGGTGGCATGGGGTAGTAAGGATTGCGGTTGGCGTATTTGTCGTCGTAAACCCAGTACTGCAGGTGGTCGGAGTTTGAGCAGCCGAATTTGCGGCCGTAGTTGTCAAAGCTCATGCCATACTGCGCGCCGCCGCCTTCAAGGCCGAACTCCAGCGTGCGCGGATCAAACCAGAAGTCCTTGCCGCCGAGCTCGATGCCAGGCAGTTCCGGCCGCTTCAGGCAGGTCATAACGCCGCGATTGCCGCCGCCTGCGAGGATGTGGATGCGATTGTCCTGACCCCACATGGGGCTGTTGGCGAGGCCCTGCACATTGAGGAGTTTCAAGCCGGTGCCGAAGCCGGTGAAGACTTTTTCGCGCACGTCGGCTTTGCCGTCGCCATCGGTGTCTTTGAAGAACCAGAGGTCGGGCGTGGCGATGACGAACACGCCGCCGTTCGCGCAGATGAGGCCGGTTGGCCAGGCGAGGTCATCAGCGAAGACCTGGCTCGTCTCAAAGTGGCCGTCGCCGTCTTTGTCCTCCAGCATCGAGACACGGCCCAGGTGCGGTGTGACATCGCGCATCTCGCTGTAGTCGATCATCTCGCAGGCAAACATGCGGCCATTTTCATCGAAGCTGACCGCGATGGGCGAGCGTACCTGAGGTTCGTTGGCGGTGAGCTGGAGCTTGAAGCCTTCTTTCACCTGCCAGGTGCCGATGGCGTCCTTTGGCTCTACAGCGGGGTAACGTGGCAGGTCCTTGGCGGGATCCACGGCGACGGGATTCTTTGTTTCGCCGTAGGCCTTCGCGTAAGTGGTCTTTGACTTGATGCCATCCGCCTGCGCGAGAAGCGTGGTGTTTAGGGCGAGCAGCAACAGGAGTGAGCAGGCGGCAGTCGGAGTCATGGCAAGATCATACGGAATCCTGCGGCAGCATGAACAGCCGAAAGTCGCTCAACGTGGTATTCTTGTGCTGATACCCTCAGGCGGCCGCCTTACAGCACCGAGTCATTCACCACTTCGTTGCGCTCATTGAGCAGCAGACGCTTGGGGATGATGGGATGTTCGCTCTGGCCCCAGGCCATGATGGTGACGCGGTGGCCGGTGTTGATGAGGTGGGCGGCGGCACCGTTGACGATGATCTGCCCGGAGCCGGCAGGGGCGGGGATGACGTAGGTTTCCAGGCGCGCACCGTTGGTGATGGAGGTCACCAGCACCTTTTCGCCCACCCAGAGGTCGGCTTTTTCCATGAGATCGGTCGGAATGGTGATGCTGCCTTCATAGGCGATGTTGGCATCGGTGATGGCGGCACGGTGGAGTTTGGATTTAAGGCAGGTTCTAAGCACCCTCAAGAGTGCTTCATTCATGCCGGGGGTCAAGTATTGGCTGCCTGAATGGATTGGTTTGATGGAAGCGCAGAACGGTGGAAGATGCGGCAATGAGATACCGCGACCAACGCCGCTCCGAAGCCCCGCCACCCCGCCCGCACTTCACCCCACGCAAGAGCATGGGGCAGAACTTCCTGCAGGACGAGGAGATTGCCCGGTGGATCGGCGATCAGGTGCAGCCGGATGGGGCTGACATGGTGGTGGAAATCGGACCCGGCATGGGGGCTTTGACGAAGCACTTGGTGGGCAGACCGAAGAAACTTATTTTGATTGAAAAAGATTCCCAGCTCGCGCCGGAGTTGCAGAGCCAGTTTGAAGGCCGGGACGACGTTGAGGTCATTCACAACGACGCCACGCGCATCAATCTGCGTGCTTGGTTCAAGCACGGGCCGCTGCGAATCGTGGGGAATCTGCCGTATTCGGTCGGCAGCGAGATCTTGAAGCACTGGCTCACGCCGCCATCGCCGGTCGGATGCGCGGTGTTCATGCTGCAAAAGGAGGTGTGTGACCGCCTCGCCGCCACCTGTGAGGACGATGCCTACGGTGCGCTAAGCCTGCTGGTGCAGAAGGACTGGAACGTGGAGATGCTGCGGGTGGTGCCGCCGGAAGTCTTTGTGCCGAAGCCGCGGGTGGACTCCGCGATCATCCGCCTCACGCCGCGAGATCCCGCCACGCTGCCGGTGTTTGACCATGTGCTGTTTGACCGACTGGTGCGCATGGGATTCTCCCAGCGGCGCAAGCAATTGAAGAATCTGCTGCCTGAGGCCCCCGGTGGCTGGGAGGCATTGATCGAGGCGCTGGGTGTGACTGCGATGGTGCGTGCTGAGGCGTTGTCTTTGGCGCAGTGGATTCAGATCGCCCGTTATTATGAACAGCGCCACGAGGCCGATGCGGGCCAGAAGGCGAGCGAGATGTTTGATGTGGTCAATGAGCGCAACGAGGTCATCGAGCAGCTCACGCGCGGGGAGGTGCACAAGCGCGGACTGCTGCACCGTGCGGTGCATGTCTTTGTGATCAACAAACGCGGATTCATCTACCTGCAGCAGCGGTCGCATCTCAAGGATGTGTCACCGCTCAAGTGGGACAGCAGTGCCGCAGGGCATCTGGATGCCGGGGAAGGCTACGCCAGCGCCGCGGTGCGAGAACTGGGAGAAGAAGTGGGCATTCACGTGGAAGCCACTGAACTGGCGGCGCAGATTCCAGCGGGAGACAATACGGACCACGAATTCGTGGAGCTACGCATCGCGCGGCATGACGGGCCGGTGCGCTGCCTGCCGGAGGAGATCGCCACGGGGGATTGGTTCAAGCCGGAGGATATCAGCGCGTGGGTGGAGGCGCGGCCGCAGGATTTCGCGAAGGGGTTTGTGACGTGCTGGAAGGCGTGGAAGGAAAAAAGTACTCGCGAGCTTTAGCTCGCTTCTGGGAAACATCGTAAACACACGGAGTCCAAAACTGGTCCGTCCACGCTTCAACCCCATGTTCGGTTATTTTCCTAATCAAACGCCGCGCTTTTGTGGTGAGTGTGCTTCGTCAGCTTGCGGAGTTTCCGGAGCGAGCTAAAGCTCGCGAGTACTTTTCAGAGTGAGCTGAAGCTTACGAGTGCTTTATTTTTGCCAGCATGCCATTCAAGCCGTTTGATCCAAATGAGAAGGTGCGGCGGCATCGAGGGAATCTCCCGCATTGGCAGCAGCAGGGGACGACTTACTTTGTGACCTCTCGCCTCGCGGATTCTCTGCCGGCGGATGTGCTCGATCACTGGCGCAGGCTGCGAAATGCATGGCTTGACGCCCATGGACTCAGCTCGGCACTGCAGCTTGATCGGCTCATGGAAGAACAGAGGCATGAGTATCATCGTGAGTTTACCGCTCGATTTCATGAGTTGCTGGATGCCGGGCATGGCGCATGCCCGCTGGCTGACTCTACATGTGCCGATGTGTTGATCCGCAAGCTGGTAGGAGGACATGGAAACGAATACCAGCTCGATGCGTGGGTCATCATGCCCAATCACTTTCACGCACTTGTTGAACCTGTGGAGGGCAGAGAGCTGTGTGACAAGGTACAGCGCTGGAAGGGCGGAAGTGCGCGGGAGATCAACCTGGCGCGAGGCACGTCCGGCAGACTCTGGCATCGCGAGGCTTTTGACCACATTGTGCGCAGTGAGGCGCAATTGGATCACTTCAGGCGTTACATCGCTTTGAATCCTGGCAAGGCAGGATTGAAGAGTGGGTTTGTTCTCGGTGTGGGTGCTGAGTCTGGGCTGAGCGAGGATGAAGTACTGGTGCGCTTTGGACTGACGAGGTAGTAGCGGGATTTTGAACGTGCTGGGTGTTTGCGGAGTTCCAGAGTGAGCTGAAGCTCACGAGTACTTTGGTTTACCGGAGCGTCCTTGGAATAAACACGGACTGCATCCCCGCTGCGTTCGCAGCCTGGATGCCGCTGTTGCCGTCTTCGAGGACGAGGCATTCGCTGGGGGCGATGCCCATCTGCTCGGCGGCGAGGAGGAACATGTCGGGGGCGGGTTTGCCGTGCTTCACCTTCCTGGGGGTGATGATGATGGGGAAGAGGTCGATCAAGCCGGTGGCGGTCAGGCAGCCGCGCACGGTGGACTCTTCGCTGCCGGAGGCCACGGCGATGGGGAAGTGCCCGAAGAGAGATTTGGCGAATTCGGCCACGGGGCCGACGGCCTGTACTTCAGGTATGCGTTTGGCGAAGATCTCCATTTTCAGCTCATCCACGCTGACGGGATCGAGGTTGGTGCCGTGCTTGGCGTTGAGCTGCCTGACCACGTCCTGCTCCTTCATGCCGGCACTCGCGTAGAACTCCTCCTCCGTGAACACGAACGGAGCGTCGTGCTGGTTCAGTGCGTCTGTCCAAGCATGGTAGTGGAGGGGCATGGAATCGACGAGCGTGCCGTCGCAGTCGAAGATGTAGGCTTGAAAGGGGTAGTCGGGGATTTGGAGGGGCATGGGGTACGTTCATAAACCTCAAACAGCCCAAGGCGGCAACTGGACAGTTTCACTTCGGATCAGCGACTGGTTCAATGAGGATACTTCCAAAGGCCAGGCAGGATTGTATTTCGCAGCGGCAAGATACTGCATAAGCGTGCTTCAATGCTGCCGAGCTCATTCATATTCAAACCCATCAGCCTGGTCCTGCTGCTGCTCATCTCAGGGATTTATTTCATGTGGACGGGCGTCTCGGGCATGGTCTTCACAGCCAAGGCGAAATCCTGGCCGACCGTGCAGGGGACGGTGCATGCCAAGGAAGCCTGGAAGAGGTCCGGCAGAGGGAATAGCGGGGACTACATTCCGACGATGCGGTACTATTACGAACTGAACGGCACGCCCTACTCAGCACAACGAATCCGTCATGACAGCATGAGCGCAGGCACCAAGGCTGAGGCTTTGGAAATGATTGCCGAGTATTCGGTCGGCATGCCGACTACGGTCCACTACGACCCTCTCAAACCGTCCAACGCGGTGCTTCAGGTCGGCAGCTTGTCTTATGGACTGACCAAGTTCGGCATTGGAATTGGGCTGTTCATTGCAGGTTTGCTGATTGGTCGACCGCTGTGGAATGATTTTTACAGCAAACCTTACTACGACACGTCTGAAAGCGCCTTTTGAGGGGACATCGCTGTTGTGCTGCCACTCGTGCAAGTGCGGGCACATGAGACAAGGGAGTGCTGTGCTTTAGCTCGTTCTGGGGAGGCTTGACGATTCCTCCAGAATCCAGACCGAGCTAAAGCTCTCGACTACTTTATGATGCCCGATTCACGGCGCTGAGGATCGCTTTGATGGAGGCGAGTTCGATGTTGGTATCGACGCCTGCGCCCCAGATGGTTTTGCCGCTGGCGGTTTTGATCTGAATGAAGGCGAGGGCGCTGGCTTCGGTACCGGAACTGAGGCTTTGCTCGCGGTAGGTGGCGACTTCGAACGCTGGCGCTCCGGCGTCTTTGATCAAGGCGTGAGCAAAGGCGGCAATGGGGCCGTTGCCGGTGCCGGTGATGCCGCGTTCCTGGCCATTGATGACGAGGCTGCTGCGGCAGGTGAAGATGCCGTCCACGCCATCGGCATGGAAGTGATGGAGGGCGAAGGGGGTTTCGCGCTCGATGTACTCTTTCCAGAACATGCCTTTCAGTTCGGCGGCGGTGACTTCGCGGCCCAGCTTGTCCACGATGTCGTTGGCCAGAGGGCCGAACTCGCGCTGCATGTCCTTGGGCAGTTCGATGCCGAACTCGCTTTCGAGCAAATAGGCGACGCCGCCTTTGCCGCTCTGCGAGTTCACGCGAATGACCTCGCGGTATTCGCGGCCGATGTCGTTGGGGTCAATGGTGAGGTAGGGAACGTCCCAGATGGATTTGTGCTCCTCGTAGCCGGAAAGGCCCTTCTTGATGGCGTCTTGGTGGCTGCCGCTGAATGCGGTGAAGACGAGCTCGCCCGCGTAAGGATGACGCGGGGCGACGGTCATGCCGGTGGTGCGCTCATACATGTGGATGAGGCCGCTCATGTCGCTGAAATCCAGGCCGGGAGCGATGCCGTGCATGTAGAGGTTCATGGCCACCTGAACGATGTCGAGATTACCGGTGCGTTCGCCATTGCCAAACAAGGTGCCTTCGACGCGGTCGGCACCAGCCAGCAGGCCGAGCTCCGTGGCGGCGGTGCCGGTGCCGCGATCATTGTGCGTGTGCAGGCTGATGATGAGGCTCTCGCGGTTTTTGATGTTGGTGCAGATCCATTCGATTTGATCGGCATACACATTGGGCATGGCCACCTCGACGGTGTCGGGCAGATTGAGGATCATCTTGTGCTCGGGAGTCGGCTGCCAGACATCCATGACGGCTTCACTGATCTCCTTGGCAAATTCGACTTCCGTGGCGCTGAAGCTTTCGGGCGAGTACTGCAGGGTCACCTGAGTGCCACCTTCAGTAAGGCGATGCAGGCGGTCCTTGATCATCTGCGCGCCTTTGATGGCCACGGTGATGATCTCTTCCTTGGTCTTGCCAAACACGTATTTCCGCTGGGCGGGGGACGTGCTGTTGTACATGTGGATGACGACTTTCTTCGCGCCCAAAAGGGACTCGACGGTCTTCTCGATCAAGTCCTCACGGGCCTGCACCAGGCACTGGATGGTGACATCGTCTGGGATGCGCTTTTCCTCGATGAGGCGGCGGTTGAACTGGAACTCGGTGTTGGAGGCGGAGGGAAAGCCGACTTCGATTTCCTTGAATCCGCATTTCACCAGGGCATCGAACATCTCGAGTTTCTGGGAGACGTTCATCGGCACGGCGAGCGCCTGATTGCCATCGCGCAGATCGACGCTGCACCAGATGGGGGCATGGGTCAGATGACGGGAGGGCCATTGACGGTTGGGGATGGAGACCAGCGGAAAGGGCTGATACTTGGAGGACGGATTTTTCAACATGACAAAAACAGAATGGAAAGGATTAGCGAGATTTCAGGCGTGCGCAGGATGGATTTTCCTGACCTGAGAGAAACAGCCGCGACGTGACGGCAAAGGGCATGACGAGGAAACACGGGCCGCCTACCCTAGCGTAAGTCGCAGGGAGAGAAGAAGAAGTGCCTTGGCGGGCGTGGTCATGGTATGAGTATCAAAGCAGGGAAGGGAGAGTAGTCAAGAGTGGAGCGGTCAGCCAGCAGCGTGCTAATGGTGAGATCCTGCCTTGAAGGGACGAAGAGTCGGAGTAGGAGGAAGGGAAAGATTTACAGCCTCACCATGACCCTTTTCCGCCCCTGCATTGACCTCCACGACGGCCGAGTAAAACAGATCGTCGGCTCCTCGCTGCGGGATGATGGGACGGCGCTGAAAACGAACTTTGTGAGCGATCGCGATGCGGCGTGGTATGGGGAGCTTTACAAGCGCGACGGTCTCACGGGCGGGCATGTGATCCTGCTTGGGAAGGGGAATGAGGCGGCAGCCAAGGCGGCGACGGCGGCCTATCCTGGCGGGCTGCAGGTGGGCGGGGGCATCCGCCCGGAGAATGCGGCTGAGTATCTGCAGGCCGGAGCCAGCCATGTGATCGTGACGAGCTACCTGTTTGAAGCGGACGGCACGTTCAATCAGGCGAAGCTGGATGCCATGGTCGCAGCCGCAGGCAAGGAACGGCTCGTCATTGACCTGAGCTGCAAGACGACGGCCACGGGCTGGACGGTGGCGATGAATCGTTGGCAGACGCTGACCACGCTGGAGGTGACACCGGAGTCGCTGCGCTTTCTCGCTGGGCATTGCGCGGAGTTTTTGATCCATGCGGTGGATGTGGAGGGCAAGTGCGAGGGGATCGACGAAGCGCTGGTGAGTTTCCTCGGTGAGCACTCGCCGATCCCGATGACGTATGCGGGCGGCATCCGGCACCTGGATGATCTGAAGCGCATTGATGAACTGAGCCAGGGGCGCGTGGATGGCACCGTGGGGAGCGCGCTGGATTTGTTCGGCGGCACCGGGGCGAGGTATGAGGAGCTGGTGGCGTGGAATGGGCGGTGAGAGTTTAACTTTTCAGTTTCCTATCACAGGCTAAAGCCCGAACTACCAACTTATGAAAATCATCCGCTATTCTGATTCACAAGGCAACATCGCGCATGCGGCTCAGCAGGAGGATGGCTCGGCGTTGGTGATTGAGGGCGACATCTTTGGGGAGCACCACGTGACGGAGCGGAAGGCGGAGGTGGCGAAGCTGCTCGCGCCGGTGCAGCCGTTTGCGATTGTGTGCATCGGGCTCAACTACAAGAAGCATGCGGAGGAGACGAAGGCGGAACTGCCGAAGCATCCGGTGGTGTTCATGAAACTGCCGAATGTGGTGCAGCACCCCGGAGAGCCCATCCTGCTGCCGACGAAGCTGAAGAGTGACAAGGTCGATTACGAGGCGGAACTGGCGGTGGTGATTGGCAAGAAGGCGAAGAATGTGAGCAGGGCCGATGCGCTGAATTATGTACTGGGCTACACCTGCGGGAATGATGTGAGCGCGCGCGACTGGCAGAAGCATGGCGGCGGCGGGCAGTGGTGCCGTGGCAAGTCGTTTGATACGTTCTGCCCGCTGGGCCCGGTGCTGGTGACGGCGGATGAGATACCGAACCCGAACAGCCTTGCGATCAAGACGGTGCTCAATGGCGAGACAATGCAGGATTGGAACACGAGTGACATGATCTTTGATGTGCCGACGCTGATCGAGTTTCTCAGCGGCAGCACCACGCTGATGCCGGGCACGGTGATCCTCACGGGTACGCCGCATGGCGTGGGTGCGGCGCGCACTCCGCCGGTGTTTATGAGAGATGGGGATTTGGTGAGCGTGGAGATTGCGGAGATTGGGACGCTGACGAATCCGGTGAGGGATGAGGAGTGAGGGCACAGCGCTGCGCTTCGCAGGCTTGGGTGTTTTGGGTTTTGGCGGAGCTTTTCCAGAACGAGCTGAAGCTCGCTAGTACTTTCCTGAACGAGTTAAAGCTCGGGAGTACTTTTTTAGCTCTGTGCTTTTTCGAGCTCGCTGATGAGCTTTTCGTAGCGGCGCTGGGGGCAGCATTCTTCGAGGAGAATGCGCAGGGCGGCTTTTTTTCGGACGAAGTGGAAGGCGATGATGTCGCAGACGGCTTCGGCTTCGTCCATCTCCTCCAGTTCGTGGCGCATCTGCTGCATGCTTTCACAGCTGTCATCCGTGGGCGGTGGCAGGAGATCCAAGGCGCGGGATTTGAGTGCGCGGAGGATTTTGGATGGAGCGTGCTGGGTGAGCACGGGCTCCACACGGGCGATGCGGAAGGGCTTCATCTGATCCCAGCCGGTGATGCGCACGCGGCAGACGCCGTAAAGCATGACCTGCGAGGTGCCGTCGGGATTTTTGACCGAGCAGCGGACCAGGCCGGCGGTGGTGACAGGGAGGACGTCATTGGCACCGTCTGAAACGCCGACGCAGAACATGCGATCGGTTTGAAGCGCATGATCCAGCATGCGGCGGTAGCGGTCTTCAAAGATGAACAGCGGCAGATGACAGCCAGGGAAATGGTAGCAGTCGTCCAGCACAATCACTGGAAGACTGTGCGGAAGCACGAAGCCTTTGGCAGAGAATGTTTTTGACGAGATATCCATGAATGAGGTTACACGCGGGGATACGCGTGCATGGGGGCGATGGTTCCTTGTTTCGTTTGCAAACACCAGTGAATCATTTGAAAGGGGCGGGAAAGCACAGGATACGCAGGCTTTCGAGGTCCGGGTGCGACGAATCTTTCCACGAGAGGCGAAGCTCCTGAGTGCTTGTTCCGGTCATTCAAAGCGGAAGGAGAACACGTCGGCGTCTTTGAGCACCCAGTGCAGGCGTATGGGCTTTCCGGCCAGTGCTGACACATCGCTGCCAGCCTTCCAGGCGATGACGCGGTCGATGTCGTCGTAAGAGATCGCCTTGCAGTCTTCCAAAGCAAAACCGGGGAGGGGTTTATGGTCGGCATCCTGGATTTCGACCGCCACGGAACCCGCCACTCCGGTGGAGAGATTCAGATGCAGCGCTTTGCCAGCGAAGATGAAGGGCTTGGTGGTCATCTCCCCGCCTGCGTAATCGGCGTGCAGCGAGGCAAACCCATCGAGGCGCAGGGTGCAGCGCTGCAGCAGCGCGGTGCTTTGCCCGTAGTGGCGCTCCACGTAGAGGGACATCTCTGATTTGCCGGTCTGCACGACACCACAGGCGGGGTAGTTGCTGCGGCTGGTCCAGTTGCGGAAGTGCAGGCCGGGACGGACGAAGCCCTCCATGAAGGTGCGGTTGTAGGCGGTGGTGCCGGCGCGGCTGGTCATGAGCACGGCTTCGGAGCAGTCTTTGATCAGGGCAGGGTAGGCTTTCGTGTCTTCGACGAGGTATTTTTTGGCCTGCTCATCGAGCACATCTTTGCCGGGCATGAAGCGTGCGGCGGTGGAGATGTAGAGATGGGACGCATTGAAATAGGGGTTCGTCTGGCTCACGTAGATGTGGTCGGCCAACGGCTGGTCGGAGGTCATCTGCACGGCATCGGTCCAGGTGAGGAAGTCCTTGCTGGTGGCGCGGCTGACCCAGCGTACGCCCTTGGGTTTCCAAGTTTTTTCATCGATCACGCCTGCGGTGAAGACACGGAAATAGGCCACGTAGCACTGCTCCGCCTCAGACCAGAACGACACGTTCTGGGAATCAAACGCGCCTTTGGTGATGACGGCCGCCTCCTGCATTTTTTGCCAGTGCAGACCATCTGCGGAGACGAAGGCGCTGAGTCCGCCGGACTTGCCGCCAAGACCTGCGAGCGCCTTGTAGCGCTGCTCTTGGGGCACGCCGGGGCGCTTGTCGATGAAAGGCGCGAAGTTGTGCGTGTAGGGGGCCAGATTGGCCAGCATGATGTTGTTGTCCTTGCTGCCATTGATCTCATGCAGGCCGAGCTTGGGCTTCACCCAGTTTTTGCCATCAGAGGATTCGGCGTAGCAGGTCACTTCGCCGCTGGTGCCGTCTTTGAAACCCGCATTGCCACGGTAGTACATCTGGAATTTGTTCGCCTCGTCATTGTGAATTACGGTGATGTAGGCGCTGAAGCGGCCCTCCCAGGGCTGGTCAAATTTCACTGCAACGCCTGCCTCTTCGGGATGGTGCAGGCGCAGCGTGGCGCCCTGCATTTGGTCGATGAGGAGCTTGTCCACGAAGAGCTCACGACGTGAGCCTATGTTGGTGACTTCAGCCGAGGCGAGGCTGGTGAGGAGGACGAGGATGGGCAGGAGAGAGCGGCGCATGCTTTCTCATACAGGCGGCGGTGCCGGGATGTTGCAGAGACAAAGTACTCGCGAGCTTTAGCTCGCTTCTGGGAAACGCGGCGCTCTTCCCAGGGTGAGCTAAAGCTCACGAGTACTTTCCCAGATCAGAGGCTCTTCAAGAAGGCCACGATGTCGCTGATGGACTGTGGGGTGAGGCCGAGCTGCTGGGGCTGATACATGAGGGAGCGCTCCATCTTTTTCACGCTGGCGATGCGCTCCTTGGGCACGGTCTGCACAAGGCCGCCCATGCATTTGATCATGACGGGATCTCCGCTGGAGAGGATCATGCCGCTGATGGTGAGGCCGTCCTTGGTTTTGATCTCGCTGCCTTCGAAACCATGCGAGATGTCCGCAGAGGGATGTGCAATCGCATTCGCAATGACTTCGCTGGGCTGCTGCTTGCCGAAGGTGCTGAGGTCGGGGCCGAACTCGACGCCCATCTTGCCGACCTTGTGGCAGGTAAAGCAGACGGCGATGGCGGCCTGGCCGCGCTTCGCATCGCCCGGGAGCTGGGCGATCTCGGCGCCGGTGGGGAGCTTGGGTGCGTCTTTGACTTCAGGGGGCATTTCAACGGCGACGAGCTTGACCTTGGCAGGATCATACAGGCCCAGGGCCTTCATGCCGCTTTCCACGTCGTAGGACTGCCAGTCGTTGCCCTTGCGATTGAGGAGCCACCACTTGGCGAGCTCCTTCAGGGGGAAGTCCTTGGTGTTGGCGAGTTCGATCATCGCACCTGCGGCTTCGCGGCTTTTCACGAAGGCGAGTCCGGTGAGCATGAGCTTGCGCTGGTCTTCGGTCAGGGCGCTGTCGAGGGCGCGGGTCTTGAAGGCTTCTGCGGCAGCGGCAGGGTGCAGACGCC
Organism: Verrucomicrobiota bacterium; assembly: GCA_017301975.1. GTDB lineage: Bacteria > Verrucomicrobiota > Verrucomicrobiia > Verrucomicrobiales > Verrucomicrobiaceae > Prosthecobacter. The sequence goes on along the minus strand of JAFLEI010000018.1, from coordinate 94,929 downwards.
AGGCGATCCAGGCCTGCGCATCGGTCCATGCGGCGGGCTTGTCCGTGAAGATGGCGGTGTAGAGTTCGGCTTCCTTGCCTTCAGCGCCGAGCCCGAGGGCTTCGAGGTAGGCGCGGTCTTTGCCATCAAACTGCTGCGCCAGTTTCACCAGCAGGGGAAGGCTTTGTGCGGCGGGCACTTCACGCAAAGTAAGAGCGACTTCGCGACGCACGGCGGCGGAGGAATCGACGACCATCTTGGCGGCCATGCCGAGGACGTCTTGATTGGCACGACGCAGGGCGCGGTAGGCGACGAGGCGCTGGTCTTCGGATTTGGATTCAAGCCATGGGGTGACCTGAGCCACGCCTTCGGGGCCCATCTGTGCGAGAAGCCATGCAGCGCGTGCGGCGATGAAGGCATTGTCATCCTTGAGCAAGGCGCCGACGGCGGGAACGGCTTTTGCGCCTTGGGCTTTCAGTGCGGTGAAGCCGCTGTAGCGCACATTCGGCGCAGGGCTTTTCAGTGCGGCGATCTGGCCTTCCGTGGTGTCGAGCTTGGGGGCAGGCACGTTGGATGCGAAGCCCTTCGGCGCGATGCGGTAGATGGTGCCGGTGTAGCGTTCATCGAGCGTGCCGTGGCCACCGACGCGGGCGTCGAACCAATCGGCGACGTAGATCGCGCCATCAGGGCCGACGGTGACATCGCTGGGACGGAAGCGGGTTTTGAGTTCGCCCGAGGGTTTGCCACCGAGGAAGTCGGAGCCCGCGAATTCCTTCTCCTTGTTGGAGGTCATGAAATCAAAGCGCTCCATTTTCCAGCCTGCACCATCGAGCTTGGGCAGGTAGCCAAAGACGACGTTCTTGCCGGCTTCGCAGGCGAGGAGGAGACCGTTCCATTTCGGATCGAGCGCGCCGTTTTCATAGAAGCCCACGCCGGTGGGGGAGCCGCCGCCATAGACATCGCCAGCGGGCATGGTGCCGGGATCTTCCTGACGCCATTCGGCAGTGGGTGTGTCTTGACCGGGGCGTTTGTCCGCACCCCAGGAGCGCAGGCCATCGGCGGAGGCAAAGCCGGCATTGCCGCCTTCCATCACAGGGGACACGCGGCAGGCGGGTGGATCGTCGTTGTCGCTTTGGAAGACATCGCCAAAGGAGGTGATCGTTTGCTCGTAGCTGTTGCGGTAGTTGTGACCGATGATGGTGACGTTCGTGCCGTCAGGATTCATGCGTGCGGCGAATCCGCCGATCCACACGTGGCCGTCATCGCTTTTCTGCCCGGCGATGTCCTGCATCATGTAGGGGCTGCCCATGCGGAAGGTCTTTCCGGACTGGTCGGTGAACTTTGCGCCGGTGTTGCCCTGATTCCAATACCACATGCCGTCGGGCCCGGCGGTGACGCTGTGCAGGCTGTGATCGTGCTGACGGCCGCCGAAGCCGGTGAGCAGCACATCGCGCTTGTCCACGGCAGGGTCGAATTTGCCATCGCCATTCACGTCGGTGTACACCAGCAGGTCGGGCGGCTGGGAGACGACGATCTTGTTGCCGAGGACTGCGACGCCCAGAGGCGCCGCGAGTGCGGACTCCTGCACGAAGACAGTGCTCTTGTCCGCACGGCCGGAACCGGTGGTGTCTTCGAGCACGACGATGCGGTCGCCCTCCGGCCTGCGGCTGCCTTTGCTGCGGTAGTTCACGCCTTCCGCCACCCATAGGCGGCCCTGGGCATCGAAGTCGATGTTGGTGGGGTTGAAGAGCGCAGGCGAGGTGGCCCAGACGGTGACTTCGAGGCCTTCGGGCACGGTGAACATGTCGGCTGGCACCGTGGTCTTGCCGTCGTCCACGATGGGAGGGGCGGGCTTGGGCGCATTGGGAGGTGTTTCGGTATAGACCTGAAATTTGACGGATGCATTGCTGGCCTTGCCTCCGCGCTGCATGCCGCCGTCATCGATAGCCCCCTGGGCGATGAAGCCCGCCACGCCCTGCGGCAGATCATAGACGATCACCGAGCGCGCATGGGTGCCGATGCCGTTTTCAAACTTCTGGCCGTTCACGAGCAGCGCATCGCCCATGGCCGATTTGCCGACACGTGTGCCGCCGGAGCCCTGGCTGGCGGCTTTCCATGGCAACTTGGTCAGGTCTTTGGTGGAGCCGTCGGCCATGATGAGCTTGGGCTCCAGCCAGTCGGCCCAGTCACAACTGATTTCGCCTTCGTCCGAGACGACGAGGTACAGCTCCTTGGCCCCTTTTAGGGAGGCTTCCACTTTGACCAGACGGGATGCACTTGCGGTGGTGAGCCTGGGGCTTTCGAAAACTGGAGCAGCGGCGACAGCGCAGGAGGCGGAGGCGAGCAGCGCGAGGAGGGTCAGATGACGGGACTTCATGGATGGAAAGGAATCGAGAGCTTTAGCTCTGGGCGGAGGCTGGGAGGGATACGACCTTTCCAGAGAGAGTCTTTGCACTCAACTAGTTTGGCTTGTGGTGGGAAAAACTTTCTCCACATTCGGCACATGAAATCCATCCTGCTTTTGCTGAGCGTCGCGCTGCTTTCCTCCTGCCAGACCACCACCTCCGAGGAGTATCACGTGGGCAGCGTGGCCGAGGCGAAGGCGTTTGCGCGGAGAGCGGTGGAGGTGGGCTACATCCACGCGGGAGGCGAGGCGGCGCTGGTCGCGGAGAAGTCCGTGGGCAGGCCGCTTGAAGGCAAATGGAGTCCGCAAAAGATCGACAACTTTCTGAACCAGTATGCTGCGGAACACCCCCGCCTGATGGAGATCAACAAGGCCGCCACCACGGGGAAGATCAGTGAGAAAGAGCGGGTGATCCTGGTGAATGTGCTGCGCGGTCAGGAGGAGCGGCTGGCCGAAGCCCAGCTCGCCGAGCGGCAGGCCGCTGCGGACGATCTCAATGAGTCTGCGATGATGAACAGCCAGGGCTCATCGTATCGAATGAATTCGGCGCTCATGCAGGCGACGCCCCAGTCCGGGTATTCCGGGTATGGGACGGGATTTGGTGGCAGAAGTTTTTGAGAATGTTGAGGCGTGCTTTTGGGGCGTCAAAGCTGACGGAGATCATTCTGTTTGCGACGTGGAGCGTGGGCAGTTGACGTATGCCGTGAGCGACCTGCTGCGGAATAAATTCCGCGCTCCGAGGCGCTGGGCTCGCGCTGATTGTGGGGGCAGTGAGGTTTTTCAAACGCCCCTCAGAACGAGCTAAAGCTCGGCAGTACGTTTTTACTTCGTCTTCATCACGTAAACGCCATCCCAATCCGGTGGGGGTGGATCGAGTTTCATGGCCTCGCAGCGTTCGATCATGATGAGGGAGGGATTGGAGTCCTGATGGATTTCGCGTGTGGCTGAGCGTTCAAACAGGGTTTTGGCAGCATCCCACTGCTGGGATTGATAGGCGGCGATGCCTTTCTCAAAGAGATGCAGGCATTCCGACGTCTCGGGCGTGATGTGTTTGGTGAAGCCGACGAGTTCATACACTTCGGCAGGCTGGCTGCGGCCTTTGACGACAATGCGATCGAGGAAGCGATAGGTGATGTCCTGCTTGTGCTTCTCAGCGAGCGCCTTCGTTTCTCCGGTGATCATGGTGTACACGCCGTAGCTTTTTGCGCCGCTCTCGCTGCGGGCGGCGAGGTTCACGGTGTCTCCCATCATGGTGTAGTTGAACCGGCGGCGGGAGCCCATGTTGCCGATGATGGCCTGGCCGGAATTGAGGCCGATGCGCGTCTTCATTTCATAGACGATGTCCGGCCAGCCGCCTTCCTTGCGCCATTTTTCGCGCAGTTCGATCTGCCGCTTTTGCATGAGCAGGGCGGCGCAGCAGGCGCCATGTGCGTGCCCTTCAAAGGCCAGCGGCGCGCCGAACATGCCCACGATGGCATCGCCGATGAACTTGTCGAGCGTGCCGCCGTTGTCGTGGAGGATGTCGGTCATCTCGGAGAGGTAGTCATTCATCAGTGTGACGAGCCTTTCCGGAGTCAGCTTTTCGGAGAAGGAGGAAAAGCCCGCGATGTCGCTGAAGAAAGCGGTGATCTCCGCCTGATGTCCGCCGAGCTTGGGTTCTTCACCGGAGGAGATCATCTGCTTGACGACCTGAGGTGATACGAAGGTGCCGAACATGCCTGTGATGCGGCCCTTGGCGCGTGACTCAATGATCAGGCGGTGAAGAATGGAGCCACCCTCCACAAGGACAAAACCGAAGACCGGCCATGCAAGCGGCATGTGCAGGCTCTCGATCTGAAAGAAATAAAAAGCGGTGAAGACATAGGCACTGATGACCGAGGTGGGAACGAGCAACGCGAGCCAGATGGGGCCGAAGCGCACGGGAATGATGGTGAGCAGCGCCAGCAGCGCCCAGACACCGAGCAGGCGGCCGAAGTCAGGCTTCTTGATGAAATCACCCGTGAGGATGTTGCTGAGGGCGTTGGCATGCGTCAGGACCAGCGGTGTCTGCGGGCCATGCGGAGTGGGGCCGAGATCTGCGAGCCCTGCGGCGGTCTGGCCGATGAAGAGCATCTGACCGGCGACGGACGGACGATCTTTGGGCCATTCCTTGTCTTTGAACTCCAGCAGGCTGGCCATCAGCCTCGCGTAGGGAAAGACTTTGAAGGTGTTGGGATGGCGGTAGTTGATCGTCATCTGGCCGCGTTCGTCGATGGGGATCTGCCACTGCTGGTGAGTGCCTTTGATGCGGATGGAATCACCGAGCAGCACTTCCACGGCATCGGTTTCCACGGCTTCGCGGGTGAGCAGAGCCTGCAGCACGAGGCTGGGAAAAACACGGGTGCCACATCGCACCAGCAGCGGGAGCTGACGGCGCACGCCATCGGCGCCCGGCGGCGAATTCACAAAACCCGCATGGGAGCTCTCCGCGATGATGGGCACCGGGAGCAGCACGGTGTCATTGCCAATGAGGCGGCTGACATCTCCCTGGATGTTTGAGACCGCCTTGGTATTGCCTGCGTACTCGGCTTCAAATTTTTGGCTGTTCTCCAGGGTTTCCGCCGCGGCTGCGGTGATGTAGGTCGTGGATAGAACGAGGGCGTCGGCAAACAACTGATCCTGGGCGGGATCGGCGCTGGGCTCCGTGAAGAGCACGTCGAACGCTGCGGCCGCAGGCGGGCGCGTGCCGAGCAGCGTGACGAGCTGGGCATGCACTTCGCGCGACCAGGGCCAGCGTCCGAGTTTCGCGAGGGCATCTTCATCAATGCCCACCACGAGCACCTGAGGATCAGCGGGCGGATCCGAAGCTGCGCGCGCCTGAAAACGCCAGTCCAACGTGAGGTTCTCCATCTCCTCTCCGAGACGCGTCATGCTGAACCCCAAGGCCAGCAGCAACGCGAGCGGCAGCAGGATGAATTCGAAGCGGAGGCTGCCGATTTTTCTTTTTCTCATGCGCTGGCTAATACTTCATGTTCATGCCGAAGTGCAAACGGCCGGCAGGCGCGTTGACGAGGCCGGTGCTGCGCAGATTCCAGCCGTAGGCGAGGCGCAGATCGAGCTTGCTGCCGAGGCTGTAGCGCAGGCCCACGCCTGAGCTTTGCAGATTGAGATTGGGCTCGGCGGCATAGGTGCCCACGCTTTCGAGATAGGCGAAGTCGTAAAAGACAAAGGTGTTCAGGTTGTCCACCTTCTTGCCGCCCCAGGTGGTGAAATGAATCATGGGCAGGTTCAGCTCCACATTAGCAACGATGCCGCGATCTCCACGCGCTGAGCTTTCATTGAAGCCGCGAACCGTCTGGTAGCCGCCTGCGAGCATCTGCTCGGTGGGGAGGAGACGTGTATTGGAATACTGGCCCGCCGTGTGCATCAGCGCGGAGAAACCATAAGGCAGGCGGATGAGGCGATCCAGTTCCGCCTTGGCATACCAGTACTTCGCCTGGGAGCCCGCGCGCAGGCTGTCGAAGGCGGCGTAGTTGTTGTGACCAAGCACATTGCCCGGACTGTGGACGGCGGAGATGCCCAAGCGCGTGTAGCCCAGCGGGTCGGTGACGTACAGATTGTACCCGGCGCGGAACTGGAATACTTCGGCGGTGTTTTTCGAAAAAGTCTGACCGCCAAAGTTGATGTCGGATGTGGTGCTCTTGTAGTCGAGCGCCAGGGTGGTCTTGTGCTGGACTTTGCTCCAGGCGCTGGCCAGGGGAATGGTGTAGGCGGCGGAGAGCTGGCGGTTGGTGCCATTGACTCCGATCAAGCCAGCGGCCTGTCCTGACTGAGAGGCCGAATCCACATACACACCGAGAAGCTGCAGCCGATGGCGCCAGGGGAAGGGGATGTCCCAGATGAGTGCATGCGCCCTGAGCCGGTCGAGTTCCTGATTGCCGGTGAAGTTATAGCTCAGGGACTGCTCAGTGCCAAACAACTGCATCATGGTGATGCCGCCTGAGATTTGATTCAGTCCGGTGGAGCGCAGGCCTGAATTGGCATAACCGACGTAGGCCTTGACGGGATTGTTCTCCGTAGTTTTCAAAACGACGTCGCTGGTGCCGTCTTTTTTGCCGCGCTCGTAGATGACGTTGACGTTGCGGATGGGGTTCTCATTGAGCCAGGCGACGTCGCTGGAGATTTTGCGGGTGTCGATGCGCTCTCCGGGCTGCAGTCGCACCTGACGGGCCATGTAAGCGGGACTAGAACGTTTGGCTCCTTCCACTTTCACCTCTCCAAGGACGCCTTCGCGCACGATGACCTGCACGTGCCCGCGGGTGATGTCCTGCTGCGGCAGATAGGCATCCACGAGTGGGAAATCTGTGGCCTGATAAGCTTTGTTGATGCTCTTCACCATGCGGTTGAGCACGGCCATGCTGAGCGGCTGCCCCATGAACTCGCTCTGCAGGGAATCGGCGAGACCCGCTGGCAGATGCAGCGCGGGGTCCACCACAAGAACGTTGCTCATGTCCTTGTGCATGGACTTGGAGGGCTTGGAAATTAGGTGCAGGCCCTTTAAATTCACACCGAGCGGTTTTGTATCTCCTTCGGCGTTGTCCGCCTCAGGCTTCCTGGGTGCCGCGGCATCATCTGCGGCTTTCTGCGCACGTGGAATTTGCAGCCTGTCCACCAGTGTGCCGGCACCTGTCGCATTGGGAAACTCCTGGGCAAGCAGGCTGCTAGGCAGCGTGCAGACGGTCAGGGCAAGCAGCATGAGCTGCATGAATGAGAGCGATGGCATGAGATGAATGGCTGCGTGGTCAGCGGAGCGCATGATCGAGTTCCTCCTGACTTTGAGGGGTGGTGGCGTTGTCGAGTTTGAAGATGACAAAAGTGCCGGGCGAGGCTCCATCCAGAGCGATGTTTACGATGCCATCCCATGAAAGAACCAGAGCGGCACCGTCATCCCCCAGAGCCAGCGAAAGATCCTGCGCACCTGGGGGGGAGAGCAGGGAGCGCAGATGAGTCTGAACTTCAGGCGCAGCGGTTGTACCTGAGGCATCCATGACGGCCAAGCCATTGGCTTCGGTCAGGATGTAGTCACCCAGTCCACCGAGAGCGAGTGAGAGTTCTCCAAAGGCACCGGGTGAAATGCTGGCACGCAGGGCGGTCTCGATTGTGGCGGGCACCGGCCTGCCATTGACCTCCACGCTGGTGCTGCCAGAGACAAATTCGAGCCGCGTCGTGCCATCGCCACCCAGTGCTATGACCAGGGTGCTGAATGATTCAGGGTTGGACACCTGATTGAGGAACTGTTGAACGGTAAGCGCGGGCAGGGGATCGCCCATGGTGATGGGCTGCGCACCTGCCTGCACGGTGAGAGGGACTTCGCCCGTTCCGATCGCACCGATGGCGAGCTCGCTCTGGGCCAGCAGGCTCATGCCTGAGTTTAACTGGGCCACGGAAGCCGCGCTGGGTGTGCCTGCTTCGGGTGCGATGGCGAAGAGTCCGCCGCCATTTTGCAGACGGATCGTGCCATCGCCGCCGAGGCTCATGTTCAGCTCGCGTTCAGCCGCGGCGGATGTGCTGGAGTTCATCTGTGACTGCAGCCCCAGGCTTGCCGGGCCACCACCGCCCATGGAACCGCTGCCAGTGCCGAAGGTTTGACCGAGGAATGCGGAGGTGGAGGCCGTGCCGGCAATGCCAGCGGCGCCAGCAAGCGCCCCTCCGATGCCCTGCGGACCGACGCCACCCGTGGCACCTGAAACGGAGGTCGAATTGAAATTGTTGGTCTGTGAGGACGAGGATGAGGTCGATCCGCCCGCCGAAGGATTGAAATTTTGCAGAAACACATTGGTCACCGGAGATATGACAGTGCTCGTGGAAAAACCGGTGGTGATGATGGTGCCAAAGCCTGGCTTGGAAAGCGGTGAAGTCACCACCTTGGTGCCGTCCACAAAGAGCTGATTGTCACCGCCACCACCGCTCAGGTTTTGTGTGAAGGTAAAGAAGTCAGTGGCGGTGTTGTCATTTCCAGCACCGAGATTGAGGCCGACGGTGCTCACTCCGGTGAAGGCATAGCTGCGAGTGCCGACGGAGATCAGAGACGCGCCGATGGTGTATCCTTGTCCGGCCTGGAGGTTGCTGTCATTGACGATGAGAACCGCGAGGGGATTGCCAGCGCCGTTCACCGAACCGTCGATGGTGGCCTGATTGGAGAAGACAAACTGGTTTGCGCCCGTGCTGCCGCCAGTGAGGTTTTCAAATGAGTTGAAGTGGAGAGTGCCCAGCGCGCCTGCATTGTTCGCGGTGATCTGAAATACATTGCCTGCTGCGGCACCGACGAGGGTGTCTGCATGACTGGCGGAGCCGATGAGGTTTTCAATGCCGGTGAAGCTGGCGGCGCTGATGCTGACCGGGCCAGTGGCGGAGGCAAAAGTCACGGTGTCATTGCCAGCGCGCCCTGTGACTGACAGGGTGTCGGCCGTCAGGTGCGAGAGATCGATCAGGCCATTGAATGTGGCGGAGAAGGCTTGTGCAAAGATCTGCGGTGCACCTGCAAGTCTGCCGCCTGTCAGATTCACAGCATGCAGAGCCGCCGACTGTCCGACCGAGCCCTGCAAGGTGACATCGCCAGCGAGACCGGCATTCAGCGTCAGATCATGGGCTGTGCTGCCGCCGTTGCCAATGGCTCCCGTAACGGTGATGGAAGCTCCGTTTGGAGAAGCACCACCGCGAGTGGTGTCCAGCATGGCATTAGCGGCGAGGGTGACAGGGCTGCTTATGATTATCTCTCCGCCTGCGGTGGCGATGCTTGCGCAAAGAAGGGTGTTTGATCCATTCAAGGTGACAGCACCGCCGAGGTCGATGATCTGCTCGCTCACGGTGATCTCGCCGAGGGTCAGGATCGTCAAAGGTGCGCGCCATGTGGAGGCGCGGATTTCGACATCTCCCGAATTGACAGCGCCGATGGTGATATGGCTCAAACTGGATGAGAAGGAGCCGATGCCGGCGGCATTGATCAGAAGTGTGCCTGCTGCGCCGTCTCCCAGCCCGATGGTGGTGCCCGCAGAGACTGAGCGGATGGCCAGCGTGCCAGCGCCACCAATCGTCGCCGCACCTGCAATGCTGACGGTGTCGGTGCTGATGATGGTCGCGCCGTTGTTGGTGATGGCAGTGTCTGCGCCCAGATTCACGCCGGTGTTTTCAGGGCCAGTGGGAGTGCCGCTGCCGGTGATCGCCACCGTGGCACCTGCGCTGGCGATGGCGGTACCGGCATCCTGAAGTGAAACACCATGATTGCCGCTGCCATCGCCACCGCCCGCCACGCCGAGGAGCGTGATGCCGCCCGCCGTGGGCAAGGCGGAGGTGGAACGAATGGTGGACCCATGCAACATGAGGATGCCCACGTTGCCGTCTCCAGTGTCACCGCTGCGGCCATTCAAAGCGATGGCCCCCATGCCAGAAGTGGTCAGCGTGGCGTTGTCGAGAACAATGCCCGCGAAGTTGCCTGCGGTGGCATGAGGGGACTGATTCGCATTCAGCTCCATGCGGCCATCCACCACGGAGATCTGCGCGCCGGAGTTCACATTGATCTCACGATTGACCGTCATGAAGATGGCACCATTGCCGGTGTTGGAAACGCGGCTGCCATTCACCTCGATGCCGTAAGCATTCAGGCTGATCTCGCCGCCCTGGGAGGTGAGGTCATTATTGATGCGGATGTGATCCGTGTTGGTGGTGGTGATGCTGATGCCACCCAAGGCGCTGAGCCCGCTGTCCGAACCGATGGTGCCAATGGTGAGCCCCAAGGTGTTCACGATCTGGATGGAGCCGATGATGCCCACGGTCGTCAGGGTCTGGACGGCGTTGTCCACGCTGGTGAGATGGAAGGCGCTGCCGCCCGCGAGCCTGAGCCCCCATGCGGTGATGGAGCCATGACTCAGCACGCTGCCGCCGGTGGTTTGCAGAGTCACCACGCCGAAGGTGCCCGCGCTCACCGCGCTGCCATTGTCCAGAAGAATGGCTCCTGTCAGCGCGCTGCTGGTGGCGCCAGTCCTGCCCACGAGCGTGATGCTGCCGCTGTCTGAAAGAATCTGGCCGCCAATGTAGATCCCCTGGAAGTCGCCCTCCAAGGCGGTAGCACCTTGGTTCCCATTGATCGTGACATTGCCTGAGTGCGTGAAGATCTGCGAGCCGGCCAGGATCTGCGCGCTGCGCCCGGCATTGATGACCACGGCACCGCTGCCGGTGGCATGGATGACGCCCGCGATGCCGCCCTGTGTGGACATGATGAAATCGCGATCTGCATTGATGGTCAGCGTGGTGGCGGAACTCCACTGAATAAGACCCGCGAGGGTGATGTTCCCCGTGCCGCCGGTGGCGGTGCGGTCGGTTTGAATGATGAGGTTGCCGCAGTTGGTGTCGAGCCATGCAGAAATGTCGGAGGCTCTGAGCGTGTTTGCCTGCGCGGGATTGGTGATGGTATTTCCTGCCACAGAGTCGGAGATGAGAATGTCGTTGGGATCGAGCAGCAGGGTGCCCGCGCTGCCCTGGGGTGCGCTGAGATCGATGCGACCTGTCAATGATTCGATGATCAGCGCCTGCTTGCCGGAAAGCTCCGCCTGCCCGCCATCACCGCTGGTCTCGCCACCGCGTGCCTGCAGAGTGCCGCTGAAGGTGAGCTGGTCACTGGCGAAGGCCACCACGGTGCCACCATTGCCGCTTTGAATGGCATTGGCCGCAAGGATAGCGCCGGGCTGGATTTCCACTTTTGTGGAATTGGCCATGCTGGTGTCCAGCCCCTGAGCACCGCCGCCTGCAAAGATGCCGCCGCCGGTGGCACCGCTGGCGCTGATGAAGGCCTCGCCGCCGATGGCGAGTGTAGTCCCGCCCAGGCGAATGACGCCGCCGGTGCCGCTGGCAGAGTCTGCACGAATGGTGCCGTCGATGAAGGTGATCTCAGGAGTTGTGTCAGTCTCTGCGTTGGACTGCGGGCGGGCATTGATTTCGATCAGCCCTCCTGCGGCTTCGCCATCGGCGGAAACGACAATGGCGCGCCGTATGGTGACCTCTCCGCCCGTCACCGCGATGCTGCCGCCGCGGCCCGTGGTGCCATCAGCATCCACTCGTCCGCCGAGAGTGGCACTGCCTTTATTGCCCGCGTTGATTTTGATCTGCCCACCGTTCCCTGTGGGGCCACGCGCCACCAGCTTGCCCGTGCTCTCGATGCGGCCTCCATTGGCGCTGAGGATGATGCGGCCGCCCTGCCTCGTGGCGGCGGTGGCGGCGATGCGCCCGGTGTTGCGAATGGCCAGTGCATACACATTGCCACCATGGGCTTTCAGCTCCGCGACGTTCGCTTCGATGAGGCCGCTGTTGGTCACGCCCGTGCCGCGCTGAAGGCCTGCGGCATTGCGCACGATCACTCGCTCATCGCCTGCGGGCATGATGAGCACATCCGTGCCTGCGGCCAGCCCCACGGTGCCATTGGGGGCGCGGATGGCACCGGAGTTGTTGACCTGAAAACCGATGAGAAACACATCGCCGCTGGAGGCGCGGATGGAGCCCGCATTGGTGACTCCTGCGGTGGTGCTGCCTTGATAGACCATTTCGCCACCGGCCATGAACATGCGATTGCTCAGATCCAGCGTGGAGGCCGTGAGGCCTGCGACATCCACCACCGAGCCCTGACCGAAGATGATGCCGCTGGCATTGATGAGAAACAGCTGGCCGTTGGAGGTGAGCGTGCCGTTCAAGAGGGAAGGGCCACCATCCAGCACGCGATTCAGCGTGGCTGAATTGACATCCGGCACGATGAAGTTCGTCTGCTCGCCGCTGGCAATGTTGAAGGTGCTCCAGTCAATGACGGCGCGATCCGTCTGCTGGTGGATCGTCGTCAGGCCGGGAAAGGTGCTTTGGATTTGTGCGTCTCCCAGCACCACCACGCCGCCAGTGGGATTGGCAGAAATTTGAACCACTGATCCATGCAGGAAAATCCATAACACAGCCCCCCAAACGAGGGCGCGAACAGTCCGTGATGATGGACAGACCCAGGCCATGCTGTCTTATTCCTGAGGCTTGGGATTGGTGGCGGCGGTTTCCAGTGGAACGATGACGACTTCGCCGTCCTTCGTCTGCACGTAGCCTTTACCGTTCTCCACGGAGACGGAGTAGAAGGCGCCTTTTGCGATGGCGACACCACTGGGCGTCTTGATCTTGAAATCCATCTTGCCGGAGGTCTCAGGTTTCACCAGCGCACCGATGGTGCCGTTCTTCAGGTCAAGCAGCACTTTGGGCGCTTCCTTGGATTCGACGATCTCAGCCACCACCGCTTCGGAATCCGCGCCGAGGCGAATCGCGGAAGTGGTCGTCATGGTCACCGTGGCGTTTGAATTGGCCCCGGTTTTGAGGGTGCTGCCCACGGTCACGATGTCGCCTTCCTTCAGTGCATGCTCAGCCTGGCCTGGAGGAGTCTCGGTCACCTGGCCGGTCACGATGGTCACCTTTCCGCTCTGCGGCGCCTGTTTTTTCACGTTGAGGGGCGTCACGTCCACCTTGCCATGCTCCACTTTGACGAAGCCTTTCCCATCTTCCACGGCCACTGCAAACATGGTGCCGCGTGCCGCAGCAATGCCGCTGGGGGTCTTCACTTTGAAGTCCATGGTCGATTGCGCCTGCGGCTGAATCAGCGCGCCGAGGCTGCCGGATTGGAGATCCACCAGCACCTTGGGCGCCGTGTCGGAGTCCACGAGTTCCACGAAGACGGCCTGCGAATTTTCCGCTATGCGGATGGCCGACTGCTTGGTGGTTTTAATCACTGCGCGTGAGGCAGCGCCGGTTTTCACCGTGGAGCCCACAGGAACTGCATCGCCCACCTTCAATAGAGTCTCCGATCCGCCCCCCATGGGGATGAGGGTCACCTTGCCAACAGCCACCGAAACAGTGCCGGTGGATTCAGCCGCCATGCCGTGCCCGATTAGAGCAAACACCATCATGGCGACGAAGAGTTTCATATTAGTGAATATGCCGTAGGTCATGAGCTTGTGTCAAAAGGTTAAATCCTGCAAAATCAATCATGAGACGCCATTTTGCGTTATTCTCAAGATTTACTATAACATCCATTCTAGGATTTGTGCTTGTAAGAGCTTCGTAAAGTAAGCGAAAGATTTAGCTCAATCGGTAACTTTGGCCTTCAGGCTCAGGCAGGGGCGCGATCATCCGATCTCGTCGATTGTCACCCGATGCCTCACTGTCCCGATGATCCAGCCATCATGCAAGCTGGTGCGCCCGCCAGGAATAGCCAAATGAGAGGCTACGATCACCAGCTATAAAACGCGTTTCAGGGTGGACGCCTCCTCACTCGTGAGCGGTTTGGGCGAGGTGCGCGGCGGCATCACATCATCGGCATCGGTCGTCGTGACGCGTTGGATGATTTCTTTGCCATCGAAATGCTCGCCTTTGAAATCGAGGCGCAAATCTGCCTCGCGATTGTCGTCATCATCCGTCCAGTTCCTGGATCGATTGGATGGTCCAGCCTTTGGGACCCAGCACCAGCGTGTAGGAACGCACGGCACCGGCATCTTTGGGGCCGACAACCACAATCGCCTGATGGCCATCGTTGGACTTTTCAATGACCACCACAGTCTCGGGCTTTCCCTTGGACGCGGTGACGCGGACTTCGATGCGTTTGGGCGTCGAGGTGGGCGAGCCCACGCGAATGTTGCCATGGGTGAGGCGAAACGCTTCATCAAGGAAGTGAATGTAGGCGACTTCGACCGGTGGTTTGCCCGGGTCTTGGAAAGCGCCGACGGGATCAGCGCTGATTGTGACGGGTGGCGACTTGGCCTCAGGTGTGGATGTCTTGAATCTCTCCCACAACAGGGAGCCACCGGCTCCGACGACGGCAGCGACAATGACGAAAACTACCAGCAAGACCCAGGGGCTGGAGCTGGATGTCGCGCGGGGCTGCGCAATAGCAGGCGCAGCAGGCGGCGAAAGACTCCTCGCGGGTGTTTCGGCCGGGGGTGCCGCTGGCTGCGGCGCAGGTGCTGCGGCTGACACAGGATGACCGCATTGATCGCAAAAGGCGCTGCCTGGAGTGAGTGATGCACCGCAGTTGGAGCAGAAGGCTGGTTTGGAGTCGGACATGATCAGGAAACAGGTGCACCGCAGCTGCCGCAGAATTTGGACGTGGCCTTGGCAAGTGGTTTGCCACACTTTTTGCACAGCGGTATTGCGGATTCTCGAGGGACCTGCGGTAGGGGCGGCGGTGCGGTGGCGGCAGGCGCAGGCGCCGAGTCTGCATGCGCTGGCGTGCCGCACGTGGGGCACACCTTCTCCCCCATGGAAAAGCGGGCACCACAGACGGTGCAGGTGCGTTTGGCAGCGGCGGTCGTGGCATGCGGTGCTGTCTCTGCACTCTCAGCGCCAGCAGGGCCGACGTGGAGCTGGACTTCCAGCAGCTTGCGTGCATCCGCGAGCGTGAGGGAGGCGAGCGCGCTTTCCTTGCCGCCGACATCCAGCAGATGCAGATCATGCGGAGAGCGGACGAGCAGCAGCGCTTCGTGCGCTTCCACGGCCGCGGCGTTTTGACTGGTGAAGCGCAGACCGATCTTGGTCAGGTGATGGCGGAAGCCGGCGGCAAAGGCGAAGCCGTTCGGGGTGAGTTGGTAATCACTGCCACTGGGGGCGATGAGGTCATGTTTGACGAGGTCAGCGAGCGCGGCGGCCATCTCCTCATTCCAAGGCATGACCTCGACGGAATGCGGCAGCACTTTGTCAAAGAAGTATAGCGGCCAGCGGAAGTCCTCCGTGCCGCCTTCATGCAGGATGTCCGGCAGCACGGTGGGATCAAAGCTGAGCGGAGACTCCACATGGCTGAGGCAGGCCTGGAGATGCGCCGCATGCAGCAGGTGCAGGATGCCGAGGAAGAGCAGGGAGGAGGAAGTGTTCAAACAGCAGCGGTAGGGCGTGCTGCGCAGCGGGAGGCTTTCCTGCAGCACCTCCATCAGCACGCGGAGCATCTCCTCCGGCGTGAGCAGGCGCAGGTGCCAGCGGCTGCCGGCAAAGAACATGTACGTCCATGCCGTGCCGATGGCGGGATGCCAGGCCAGGATGCCGCGCCGCACCTCCACGTCTCCCAGCGTGTAATGCAGCGTGCCTGCACGTCCCGGATTGGCGACGGCGGCGATCATGGCGCTGGTGACCTGACTCCGCTCGGGCGGCAGCTGTTCTAAAAACGCTTTCACCTGGGCTTCGACTTCCGCTGTGGGCAGGATGCGTGGCAGGCGCGAGAGGCTGCCATAGGCCTCGCCAATGTGGGCGGAGGCCGCCACGAGTTCCGCGCCGGTGGCCACAAGATCTTTACCTTCGTAATTCATGAGCGTGAGTGGGGGTTAGTTGCTGCCGGTGTAGCCCTTCGAGACGGTTTGCCCCAGCACGCGTCCCAAGACGCCGCCCTGCACGAATGTGGGCGGTTTGGCCAGACCGCTGGGTTTGAATTTCTGCAGGCTTTCCAGCGTGCCGGACATCTGCTGCACCACCTTCTCCGGCGTGTAGCCCATCTGGGAGAGTTTTTGTTCCACCTGCGCGGGGGAGAAGCCGGGCTTGCCGCACTGATCCATGATGTTGACGGCTTCGGTGAGCTTGGGTGGCACTTTCGCCACGGGTCTGCCCATGCTGGAGTTCAGCGCATCCACGCGGCCTTGGATCTGGTTTTTGAACTGCTTCGTCGTCTGGCGGAAGCCCTCCTCCATCTTGCCCTCCGCTGCGGCGGCCATCTGATCCGCCCGGCCCTTGAGCTCCGCGGCGCGCTGCGCATTGCCGCTGGCGGCTTCATGCGCGGCCTGCTGATGGAGTTTGCCGGCTTCAGATTGCAGGTCCTTGGCCTGGTTGCGCCATTCGTACTGCTTGTGCTCCATGGTCTTGCCCACGCCTTCCACGTCGCTGAAGTTTCTGCCGCGCACGTTGCTGTTGGTCGCGGTCTGCAAGTCCTTGTCTCCAGTGCCGTAGGCTTCCGCATCCAGGCGGTCTGTCACGGACTGGTCCATCTTGTGGTTGTAGTCATTGACCGCCTTGGTGTCCACCACCGGCCTGCCATTGGCGTCCATCTTCACGCTGCCGTCGGGGTGTGTTTCATAGGGCAGTTTGCCGTCATTGCGGGCTTTGTAGAACTCCTCGTTGTAAACTCTCTTGGCATCTGCCTTGGGCACATCCAGATGCCCCTCCACGGCCTTGCCGGTGCGCGGGTCGATGCCCTGTTGCTTCACGCGGTAGGTCACGTCCTGGTCAAAGCTGGCCTTCTTCGGGTTCACGCCTTCAGGTGTCTTGCCGGGCGTCTGCACAAAGTCGTCGCCATGCGTGGTCGGGGTGTCCTTGGGCTTTCGGGCAAAGCCGCTGGGATCAGGTTCGGGCACGTCCCCGGGCTTGTTCGTCGGCTGCACCACCTTCACCTCATCGGGATCGACACCATACTCCTTGGCAATGCGCTGCTTCGCCGTGTCATGGGCCTGGTTGTAGGATTTGCCCAGATCTTCGCTGAAGCCTTTGCGCAGCTCATCCGCATTGTCGCCGGTGCGCGTGTTCATGGACTGCATGGCGTGCTTGTCCTGCTGCACCGCATCCAGTTTGTTGCGCAGGTTGGCGGCATTTTCAGCCGATGGATCCGCGCGGTGCTGCTTCATCGCCTCTTCCAGATCATCCACCTTCTGGCCGCCGGCCTCGCGGCCTTTGTTGAAGGCCTCGGTGCGTGCATCCACCTCCATGTCTGAAGGTCCGCGAAGCTTGGCGCCCGGCAGATCGGGGTTCTTCGGTTTGGGGCTGCCGATGAGATCCTTCACATCCTGGTTCACAAACTTGCCGGTCTTCTCCAGCCCTTCACGTACGGCTTTGTCGAGCTTGGTTCCCTTCAGCGTGGCGTCGTAGGCGGCTCCGGCGGTCTTGCCCCCGAGGGCGATGCCCCCCTCCATCACTCGTCCGACACCCTCATCAAAGATCACTTTGCCCGCTGCGTTCGTGAAGGCTTCCATGCCGCTCTTGCCCGCCATGACGTCATCATGCACGCCGTACATTTTTTCGGCCACTTCCATGCCATACTCAGACTGCCCGCCAGAGGCCACACCGATCAGGCCACGCAGCGCCATCGCTTTGTAGGACGTTTCACCATCAGCATTCTGACCGGTGAAGATCTCGCGTGAGGTGGCCTGCGCTCCGTCCTTGACCCAGTTGCTCTGGCGCACGTCTTCGCGTGCTTTTTCAGCGTCGATCTCCTTGCCCACGAGGTTGCGGATTTTATCCAGCTGATCGCGTGAAGGCGTGCGGCCATGCACGAGGTCGTCGGACATCTGGTTGAGCTTGGTGAGCATGTTCTCCGCCTGGCCATCGGTGTAGCTGAGATTGCCCTGGGACTCCAGATTACGGATGCCGCTGGCGGCTTTGTGAATGTCCTGCAGCAGCTTGGCTTCATCCTTCTGCTTTTGCACCAGCGCCTCCAGTCCGGGATCCGGCCGCCAGATGTCGCGCTCCCGAGCGGTGTAGGAGATGGATGCGCCCTGATCGCTGAGCGTTTTGTTCAGGCGGTCGCGCTCGCGGTTCAAGCGGTCGATCTCGCGGTCCTGATCTGTGGTGTCGCGACCGGAGGCCTTCAGGCCGTCACGCACGGACTGGATGAAACCGATCTGCTCGATGGTGTTCTTGTAATCGTTCTGCGTCTGGCGCGTGTTCTCCGCATTGACGAGAGACTGCCAGTAGGCGTTCGCCTCGCTCTGGCTCTGAAAGTAGTGAGGATTCCCATCGTCATCCTTCACCATCCAGCCCTCATCGGGCAGACGGTCCAGGCCCACCACCTCGCCAGCGGTCTGGCCCACGGCGGTGCCGACACCGGTGGCCGTACCCACCACGGCGCTCTGCCCGACGAGATTCAAGCCGCCCTCCGCAGCAAAGCGTGAAGGGTCAGCGCCCCATTCCGGAAGACCGGAGTCGTCGGCCAGCAGGTCCTCTCCGAGCCACAGCGCCAGCGCCCCCGCCACCATGCCGGCCCCTGGTAATGCGGGCGGCGTGCTGGATTTCTTCTCGCTGCCGCCGCGCAACACGCCAATGATGAATCCCAGCATCGAAGCCACCGCCCCCCACAGAGCTGTGGCCACGGGAAAGAAAAACGTGGAGGACGGCGCGGACCGCGACAGCGTGGGCACCAACAGCATGGTGGGAAACTGCGCCACGTCATTGTAGCCGCCGCTGAGACCCACGGTGGAGAAGTGGATGATCATGCCCAGAGCAGCGCCCTGAAGAAAGGTGCGTGTCTTGGACTTGATCATGCGCACCGGATAGAGGCACAGCGCCTTCCATGAGAACTTGCCCTGCGCATCAAAGATGCCGGTGGCACCCTTGACAAACTGCAGCAGCAGGCGCGGTGTTTTCAGGATGAGCTGCTTGATGTGCAGCTCTCCCGCATTCCACGCGGGGTGCATGGCTGCAGCGGCATCAAACCGGGCCACCGCGCAGCCTGAGACACGATCATGCAGCCCGCGCATGCCCAGCAGAGAGAGCATGACCGCCGCCTGAATGCCTGAGCCAAACAGAAACACCAGGCGGTTCAGCAGCCACGGCTCGTTGCGCGCCGGCGACCCCATCTGGATCTGCCACAGCACCATGCAGAGAAACATGGCCCCGGCGAAGATGCCGATCTTGATCATCCAGCGCTTCTTCAGCATCACGAAGCCTGGCTTGCCACCTTCGACCGTGACGATGCGCACACCCGCGATGCGTTTGCCCGGCGAACGCCCGCCCGCAACTTCAGTAAACCAGTACAGCGCAGCCACCAGCAGCGGCAGCCATGGGATCAAGGTCGTGTTCTGTCCGCCGAACGGCAGCGGAAAGCGCCAGCTCGTCCATGCCGACACCCAGACCAGATGCCCGATCAGCCAGGCACCGACGAAAATGAACGCGGCGTCGATCAGAGCCGCCTTCACGCGATCCGCCATGGCCGCGGGCGGCAACGGTGGCGGCGGCGCTCCACTGCCTGTGACCACCAGCTCGGGGGGCTGCCGCAGCGTGGCCGCGGGTGGCGGGGCCGCTGCGGCCACAGGTTTGCCACAGGCCGGGCAAAACTTCGCACCTGCTGCGACAACAGAGGCGCAGTGGTTGCATTTGATCTGATCCTGATGGTGTGCAGGTTCTTGCATCTGGCAAAACGTGCTGCCATCAGCCGCCGCTGACAATGTGCACCACCAAGCCAGAATTGCGCACCCCTCCTACATGAATACCTTTATCCGTCCCATGCCCGTTTCAGTATGGATCGCCTGTTTTGGCTCCATCGCCATGCTCATTGCCCAGGTGGCGGGAATCACCACCATGCATGCGCTGCTGCTGCCGCTGGCGCTGCCCTGCGCGCTCTGGCTTGCGCTCGCCTGGATCATCAGTGTGAAGAGTGGCGACACGTTTCTCTCCAGCCGTCTGCGCCTGGGCTTGGTGGGCGGCTTGTGGGGTACGGTGGGCTATGATGCCGTGCGTGTGCCGCTGCACCTCATGGGCTTGAATCCCTTTCCGCCCATTCGCGCCTATGGCATGTGGGTGGCCGGCATGGACCACGCCACGCCGCTGACCGACCTCGTCGGCTTCACCTACCACATCTCCAATGGCGTCACCTTCGGCATCATTTACGCCCTCTTGATGACCGGCAGGCACTGGGGCTGGGGGGTGCTGTTTGGCCTGGGCCTGGAGGCCATGGCCGTGGTGACACCGTTTGGCGAGTTGTTTGGTCTGCGTGCGTTTTCGCAGACGGTCGTCATCGCCTTCGTCGCGCATTTGTTTTACGGTTATCCGCTTGGGCGCATCTGCCAGAACAAAACTGTTTCCGGCATCTCCGGATCGCTCGGCTGGTCTGGTGCCGCGATCACAGTGCTCGCCGCATGGTTCCTGCTGGCCTGGCAGCCGGTGGCAGCTTACCCCAAGTTGTCGGACCGAGAGATCCGTTTCGGCCCTGCGGCCATCTATCCCGGTGTTCGAGATGTTCATCTCCACTCCGCTCGTGACGTCATTCTGCGTAACGAGACCGACAAAGAACTGCATGTGCGCATGCGCAGCACCCGGGACGCGCACGGCGGCGGCGAAGAAGTGGTGCTGCCTCCGCATGGTGAAATCTCCCACGCTCTGCCACGTGCAGGTCTGTATCAGCTCGCTGTGCCAGGAGCTTCTTGGCGCAGTGCGTGGGTGTTTGCGTGGGAGCGCTAGATCTGGATGAGCGGCGGCTTCCCACGTTTCTGCCGCATCAATTCATCTGCCGCATGCCGGGCTTTTCCGAGTTCTTCAGGCGGCACAGGCAGGAGCACCTGCTCCTCCTGAACACCCGCCCGCGTGATGAAGGCATACCGCACCCGCAGCCAGTGGCGGTCCTGCTCTTCCTGCAGCTCCGCGTCTTGCAACCACGAGCCCACCAGCCTCCATGAATGCAGCTCGTCACCGAGCAGCACGCAGGTTCTGCCCACTCGCACACGTGTTTCCGTGGTGCTGAGACGTCGCAGACGCATGCCTGGAGACAGAGTGGCCGCAAGCCCCGTGACAATCATGAGCAGCAGCAAGATCGCAGCCACCCACACACCGGCTTCCGGATCATAAAGGATGAAGCCGATGCCGATCGTGATGCAGAAAAACCACACGATGCGCAGCAGGATCTTCTTGGCCTCCTTCTCCTCCTCATACTGACGCTGGATGACCTCACGCCACAGCGCGGCGGGGATGCTCCACTCCGCGACAAATTCTCCCGCGCCACTGAGCAGCGCCTCCGCCTGTTTGCCACGGCTGCGGAACATCAGGGCCGTGATCACCGACGCCATGCTCACAAAACCGGACAGCATGATCATGGCATAGCCGCCGTTCATCATGTCCCAGCCAGCCAGCGCGGGCACAAAGCAGGCAAGGAGGAAAATCAGCGCCACGAGCCAGGCGCGTCTGGCCGTTTTGAAGTCTCGGTTCATGGTTTGGTCGGCACAAGTTTCACGTCGTCAAAATACACAGGCCCCTGCATCCAGATGGCTTCCACGCTCACACTCACGATCTTCTTGGGCAGGTCGTAAAAGGCGAACTCCAGCTCCCGCCACTGGCCGGTGGGGCGCACCACGGCATCGCGAATGGCTGAGTTGCCGATGTCATTGACCAGACGCAAGCGCAGGCGGATGCCCTCAGGCATCCGGCCGTCATCGAAAGCAATCAGCTTCGAACTCAGCGGGTGCAGCATGCGCAAAGCGATGGTGGCATCCGCCGTTCCTGCCTGGAGCTTGAAGGGAAGGTCAAAGCTCATTTCATCCGGTCCTGTGATGCGCGCCACGTGGTTTCCTTTTTGCGTCGGATCGTCCACGATGACCACGTTGTCACTGTTGGGGCCGCCTGGCACCGCCGTTTCGAAATCGCCGCCGATGATGCCGTTCCCAGTCGGAGCCACTGGCACAGTGCCACCTGATTTCAGACCGTGGTCTTTGAGAAAGGTCTGCAACGATTGAAACTCACCGGAGACCGGATCCAGCCACTCGATGCGGCGGTCTGCGCGTGCAACACGGAAGAGGCCGATCATGGGACTGACATCCGGCTCGAAGCCTGAATCCTTGGAGTGCGTCTCGCGCAGCGACACTTCCGACCAGCCGTCATCATCGTAAGGCTCCGCCGTCAGCAGCATTCCCACGCCGTGTGGCATGGCGCGGCGCAGTTCCACGACCCATGGCAGCTTGAGGAACCACTCGCTGGTTTCCGCCGTGACCTGTGCCGCCCCCGCATCTGGGGCCACCGGAAGCCCAGGTGCTGCCGGGACTGCGCCCGCCTGGGGCGTGCTGACGGGAGGAGCAGCTGTGCTGCCGGGTTTCAACCAGTCCAGCAACCACGCACGCTGGGTGTAGCCTGCAAAACCCAAGGCTCCGACCACGACGGCCGCGACGATGGTCAGCCACAGCCTGCCACCTCCCGCTTTCACCGGAGGCATCATTGCAGCTGCCGGCGGCGCTTCGGGTGCCGTCACCGCATGGCCGCACTGTTCGCAAAAACGCACGCCCTCGGCGAGGGCGGCACCACACTTTGAACAATGTTTCGGATGTGTGGGTGTACTCATGGGCTGATGATCTCCACCTGAAGTCCGTCATTGATGATCTTCACCTCAACGACCGGAGTGTCGTTGAGGATGGACGCCTCCGCTTTCGCACCGCCGACCACACGCAGCTGCATTTGCGCCATGCCTTCGCGGCTTTCCGCCGTGGAAAAAATGGCATCCACATCGTCTTCAGTGTCGCGGTGTGTGCCTCGGTGTACATTGGCCCGGTCCTGGCGCAGCACCTCCAGCACCTTCTTGAGCACCACACCGGCGGAGTTTGCATGATCCCCGGCGCTGAGCCGGGCTCGGTAGGAATCAGGTTGTGCAGTTGCAGGTTCATCGCCACCGCCCAGCGGGGCAGGGGACTCAATCCAGCGTACAAGCTCAAAACCATCGTCTTTCACAGCCAGCACCGCGAGTGCAGTCACCACGCTGCCGCTATTGGGAAGCATCACCAGTTTCACCACCCAGCTGCCTTCGGCGCTCGTGCCGATCCACTTCTCAACCCAGTACGCCGACGAGGACGGCGCGTCCGTCCAGCGAAACACCGCGCCCTTCTGCCCTTTGCCCACCAATGACTTCGCCTGGTGTGGCTCGAACGCTGTACCGGTCCATTTCAGCATCCGAAACGTCGTGGGAGAGACATCGCTTTGCGGTGCAGGCACCAGCAGTTCCACCTGTCCATCGTGATCCACATCCGCTGCGAACTGCGGCAGGCTGACACCGAAATCCCACTCGCCGAAGGCCAGCGGATGGCTGGCATCAAGCACTTCCGGACTCTTCCATAGCATGGCGGCCTGTGAGTTCTTCACCACGATCTGGTAGAAGATTCCCTGTTGCGTGTCAGATCCTAGCTTGCGCCGTGAAATCTGTTCCATCACACCATCGCCATTGAGGTCCACCCGCAGCACCTCGGGCTCTGTCGGGAATTCGTCGCCGTAGCAAAAGCCGCAGATCATTTCCATGCCCGCCAATGCCAGTGCTGTTCGAAGTAAGGCAGACATGTTCATAAGGATGATGATAAAGTGCTTTGCATCCTGTCTCCACGCCAGCCTTGGGGAGTGTGAGCCGTATGTTGCGCCCCATGCCGGGGTCGCTTCCTGAAAGCTGGCGCTCTCAGTCGTACATGACGGTCAGCTTTGTTTTCAGCGAGGTTTTCCCGCATTTGGGGCAGTGCTTCATGTCCTCGATCTGTTCGATCATTACGAAGGGCCCCTTGCAGGTGGGGCAGGTGAAGACCTCCCGCATCCGGCCGCAAAGCGCATCCCAGAACTTCAGGTGCAAAGGGCTCTTTTCCTGCTCTCGTTTCCACGTCACTGAAGCCGTCTTGCCGCACTTCCAGCAGTAGCCGGAAGCTTGGTCAAACAGTCGTCCTCCGCCGATGCCAAGGGTCGTCTTGAAACCACACATGGAAGTTTCACAGCGGACTTCATAGAGCGAGCCGGCTCTGACGGAACCGAGCATCAGCGCTGTCAGCCAAAGGAGTCGAAGAAGTTTCATGCCACCAGCATGGCGTGGTGTTCTGCAATCAGCACTTTGCAATCATGCGCCTTTTTTGCGCAGCCGGGACGCGTGATCAAAAGCCTTCTACAGTCCCATCGACGTCACCTGATACTTAAAGGCATGGCCGCCTGCTTCGGCCAGCTTTTCGATCTGCCCTCGCAGCTTTCCAAAATCAAACGTGTAACTGAACTGTTTGCCGAACAGCGTGGACTGTTCCTCGATCGTTCCCTCTCTCGGTTGGCCGAATCCGGTGCGGCAGCTTTCCTTTTTGAATCCGAAGCCGGAAGACAGGCCTGAATCCCCGCTCATCAGGCCGAAGCCGCTTTCCTTGAGCATCTCGGTGAATCGCAGTTCCTTCTTCGCGTCGTCCATCCGGAACCTGGCCACATAGGTCAGCTTCTTCCTGGAGAGAAACGCCTTTCGTTCAGCCACCGGGATCTTCAGCGTGTAGATGCCTTTCTTCTCAGAAAGCGTGCCGCCTGTGTCCCGAGCGATTTTCTGAATTTCATCGATGATGTTCATGGTTGCCGATAGTGAGAGTGAAACGCGTGGTTCTAGCCATGGGGGCTGGTTTCGAACCCGCTGTGGCTGTAACTGATTGCAACTGTTTTCGGCCTCATCTAGCTGTTCATTAGAGCACCTTGGGTGAAATCAGCCATTTGAGGCTGAAGGCCTTGAGTTACAAGGGTTCCAGCCGTTTTCCGGCTGGTGCGCCCGCCAGGAATCGAACCTGGATATGCGGCTTCGGAGACCACCATTCTATCCGTTGAACTACGGGCGCGTTGTTTCGGGGTCCGATGCTTCGCATGGGCACCGGATTGCAGCAAGTCGTTTTCAGGGGAGAGTGCCCTCCTTTTTTACAGAAGCTCGTGCTTGTGGGTGCCTTCTTTGGCGGAGGACTGAAATTTGTGCCAGCGGAAGGGCTCCACCACCTGGCCCCAGAAAGTGCGGGGCATGGCTGACTTGATACCAATCTCCACCGGGGGGCGGCGGTGGGTGTCGTCGTAATAGGTGCCGAAGATGATGTCCCACAGCATGAGGTTTTCGCCGTAGTTTTTATTGCCTTCGCGCAGGTCCATGGAGTGGTGCCAGCGGTGCAGGGCAGGGGTGTTGAAGATGTAGTTCAGCCAGCCGAAGCGCATCTGAATATTGGCATGCGTAAGAAAGCCGACGTAGGCGGTGATGGCACCGAACCACAGCACCACGCTCTGCGGTGCGCCAGCCAGCGCCAGCAGCGGGGCGGAGAAGAGAGCGCTCTTGAGAGTGTCGACGATGTGAAAGCGGCCAGTGTTGAAGAACCAGAGCTTTTTGGAGCTGTGATGCACCGCGTGAAACCACCAGAGCGGCATCCATTCATGAGCGATGCGGTGGGCCCAGTACAGGCCAAACTCCGCGATCACCAACCCCAGCACCACCTGGAAGAACATGGGCCAGTGGTTCGGCCAATAGCCGGTGCCCAGATCCCCGCCCACCACGGAGGCGAGGCCGAGCCAGGTGGCGGAAATGATGAGGAGCTGCACGAAGGATTTGGTGAAGGCCGTGTGCGCGAAATCGGGGAACTCCTGCCCGTCCGACTGCAGCCAGACCTTCTCATGCGGATAGACGCGCTCCAGAAAGTACAACAACGCCGCAAGGCTGAAATAGGTGATGTTGAAGGCCAGCGGGCCGTGGCCGCTGGAAATGCCAATCCCGGTGGGAATCAGTGCGGCGATGAGGATCAGGGGCCAGAGCAGGTATTCGAATGTCTTGCGGAGCATGGGGTCATTTTACAAAGCAAGAAACGGGCGGATTTCCAGTGCGGATGTGGTGAATGGTTGCGCATGTACTGCCTCCCGAGAGGCTGAAATGACCGCGATTTCGCCAATGGCACGGGCAAGGGATGCAGACCCGAGAACGGACTCGCGTGTTCCAACCTGCGCCGGTGCGGGTAGGGAAAAAATCCAGGGGCGAGCGCGTGTGATTTTTGGATTGTCACCCTCCTGCCCATTACGATAGATTGCCCCCTTTAACTGCCGACCTTCCCAATGATCTCCCTCGCCGCCCGCCTTCTGCTGTCCGTGTTCCGCACCGTTGCGATCCTTGTTCTGGGTGCCAGCCTTGGATTCGGCGCGGAGGCCCCCGCCTTCAAATCTCCCACTGCCGCCCGGGCCCAGGCACGCTTTCAGCAGAGCGTCACAGCGGCCTCCAAGCGCTTGGTTGAGGAACTGGACCGCAACCTCGCCTACGCCATGAAATCCGGTGCGTTGGAAGAGGCCAACCAGATCAATGCTGCAAAACAGCAGGCTGCCGCAGGCACAGCGGTCACAGCGGATTTCAAGCGGGTGAGCCTCATCTCAGCCCGCGACCAGTACCGCGACAGCCTCACCGCAGCCAAGGGGCAGTACTTCCGCGACCTTGAGCCCGCACTGCGGGAAGCCACCAAAGCCGGAGACCTTCAGCAGGCGAATGCCATCGACGCCGTGCGCAAGGGCTTGGAAAGCGATCTGGCCGATGGCAAAATCACAGGCAAGGTCGAAAACGGCCTGGTGCTGACCCTTGATGGCAAACGCAGCGTCTGGGATAACAAGGCCATCAAGCTGCCGCCCAAGAAGACTTCGGTCACGCTGGAAGGCGTGCTTCTTTTGTCCGGCAAGATTCGCAGCGTCAAGCTGCGGACGGCACAGGCCAGCGGCAGCGAACGCTTGAAATTCATCGTGGATGGAAAGCCCTGCGAGTTTTTGCTGGAAGGGAGCCAGCATCGCTACGTCGTCGTCACGCCCTTGCCGGGCTCGGACAAAATGCGCCTGCGTCTGGGCGACTCCATCGCTGCCAACGAATGGATCTTCGGTCCCTTGGAATGGGCCATCAACGACGGCAAGTGGCGCACGATCCCGCTGCACAGCATGATTGCTGTGGATTAGCCTGTGAGGACGTGATGCGGTACATCTCAGGAATCCTTCGGCTCAGTGCTCGAACTTCGGAAATCAGTTTTGCAACACTCTGGGCACCTAATCCATGTGTCCGCGTTCCAGCTGCCCGTCCTGTCTTGACTCACACTCGTCCGCATGAAAGGGGGGAGCCCATGAGTCGATTGTTCAATATTCTGCGCGCGCGCAGAGCCGTGAAGGAAGCCCATTTCATGTGCCGTGCGGACCTGCTGAAGCTACAGGAGCGCCGCTGGCGTACCATGGCGCGCTATGCGCTGGAGGTGAGCCCCTTTTACCGCAAGCACCTCGCGGGCATCGATGTGGAGCGCTGCCAGATCACGGACATCCCGCCCATGACGAAGGAACTAATGGTGGAGAACTGGGATGAGATCGTGCCAGACAAGCGTTTGCGGCGCGCTGAGCTGGAGAAGTTTCTACATTATCCGAAAAACTGGGGGACACTGCTGCATGGCCGCTGGATGGTCAGCACCACTTCCGGCACCACCGGCCCGGGCTTTGCGGTTCCACATGACATCGCCTCCGTGGACTGGGGGCACGCCTGCCAGAACCTGCGCAACTCCGCCTCCCCGCACAGCGCCAGCCAGCCGCCGCTGCCATTGTTTCGCAGGCGGTTGAAGGTCCTGGCCTTCGTCACTGCCACGGCACCTTCCGTCTCTGCAGCCCTGTACGCGACGCGGCCCTGGGTGGGCTCCTTGTTTTGCACCTACCACAGCATCAACATCCCCGCGCCTTGGAATGAAATCCTGGCCGAGGTGCAGCGCATTCAACCGGATGCGATGATGGGCTATGCCTCTCTGTTTGGGCGGCTGGCACAAGCACAGCTCAATGGCGAACTGGACATCCGCATGCCCAAAGAGAGGGGCTACATCTGGGCGGGAGGTGATGCGGTGACTCCTGGCATCCGCGATCTCTGCCGCAGGGCTTTTGGCATCGAACCTTTCAACATGTATGGCTGCGGCGAGACGCTCGGCATCGCCCGGCAATGGCGGGGCATGGAGCACCTGCACTGCCACGATGACATGCTGGTGTTTGAGGCGGTGGACGCGGCCGACCAGCCTGTGGCCGATGGCGTTCTTTCTGACCATGCGCTGGTGACGCCGCTCATCAACAAGGCGCTGCCGCTGCTGCGCTACCGGATCAATGACCGTGTCAAACTCGGACCGGTGGACACCCGCTGGCCGTTCAAGCGCATCGAGCAGATCATTGGCCGCAGCACGATGTGCTACGTGTTCAAGACTCCGGACCGGAGCGTGTTCATCGGCACCAATTTTCTGTTCTTCATGGATGAGCAGCCGGAGGTGACCATCTATCAGTTTCGCCAGACCGGGCCGGATGCCGTGGAGTGTCTGTTTGTCCCGCAGCCGGGTGTCGATGCCGCTGTGCTGCAACAACGCCTGGAAGTCCTGATGCGCCGCTGCCTGGATGAAGGCGGATGCGCCAGGGTGAAGTGTGCGGCACGCACGGTGGCGCAACTCAGCCCGGACCCGCGCACAGGCAAGGTGGAGCAAAATGTACCGCTGCCGGATGAGACGGCATGAAGAAGTGAAAAGGGCCTGCCGCGGGGGATTCCACTTTTCACCTCTTCATCCCTTTTTACTCTCAGCGCCCCATGAAGTCCGTCATCGCCATCGCACCCGGAGAACTCGCCATCCTCGACACGCCGCAGCCCAAGCCGGGGCCGTATCAGGCGCTGGTGCGCACGGAATGCGCCTGCCTGTGCAATCGCACGGATTCCGAACTGCTGGCCGGCAAATTTCCCGGCATGGAGGACAAGTTTCCCTTTGCCCTCGGCCATGAGAGCGTGGGTATCGTGGTGGAAGTGGGAGAGAAGGTGAAGAACTTCAAGGTGGGGGATCGGGCCGTTGGCGGTCTGGTCTTCGATCTGCAAACCGAGGGCGTGGATTCCGGCTGGGGTGGCTTTGGGGAGTTCACGCTGGCGAATGACCATGACGCGATGGTGGCGGATGGTGTGGCCGATGAGGCGCATGGCTGGGTGGAGGTGTTTGAGATCCAGACCCGTGTGGATGCCGACATTCCCCCGGAGGAGGCCGTGCTGCTGTGCACCTGGCGCGAGGTTCTGGGTGCCTTTCGCGATTTCCATCTCCAGCCCGGAGATGATGTGCTGATCTATGGCGCAGGTCCGGTGGGCCTGAGCTTTGTGAAACTTGGCCGCTTGTTCGGCCTCGGCTGGATCGGCATCGTGGACCGGCACGCGGACAAGCAGGCGAAGGCGCGGGCCTTTGGTGCGGATGCGGCCTTTGCGCCGGGCGACCTGGAGATCGGCGATCTTTCCAAGATTCGCGGCAAAAAGCTGGATGCCGTCATCGATGCCGTGGGTCATCCAGACATCGTGCAGCAGGGGCTGCCGCTGCTGCGCCGTGGGGGCTCGCACTGCATCTATGGCGTGCTCACGCATGGCGTCCTGCACATCGACAAAGCGAAGGCCGATTTTAATTTCAACCTCTTCGTCCATCAGTGGCCCACGCGTCGCTATGAGAAGGAA
Organism: Verrucomicrobiota bacterium; assembly: GCA_017301975.1. GTDB lineage: Bacteria > Verrucomicrobiota > Verrucomicrobiia > Verrucomicrobiales > Verrucomicrobiaceae > Prosthecobacter. The sequence goes on along the minus strand of JAFLEI010000018.1, from coordinate 65,578 downwards.
TCGCAGGCTGTGCTCTGCCAGTGGATTCGTGAGGGCAGGCTCACCTCGGCGGATTTTATCACGCACCGCTTCCGGGTCGATGAGATCACCGCGGCGTTCAAGGCCGTGGCCGAGCGCAAGGTGATCAAGGCGCTGCTGGAGTACACCTAGGGCCGCCCTTTCAATGAAGCTGCAAACCTTGCTGCGCAGGTGCGTGCGAATCGTGCTGCCGTTCGTCCACTGGCGTGTGCCGGTGACGCTGCTGCGCGGGCGTGCGCGCGCTTCAGGCGGGGAGGTGGTGCTGCTCAGCGTGGGCCCGCGGTCCGCATTCATCATCGGACGCTTCTTTGCCCAGGAGCCTGCCGAGGTGCGTCGAACGCGGGTGCCTGTCTGGCGGCTGCAGCGCCTTGTCGAAGAGTGGCGCGCTGAAGCCGACTTGGTGGACATCGAGATTGACCGGGTGTCCGCCGGTCTGTTTCTGAACACGACGTGCTACCTTGCGGTGCCACGGTGGATCACCAGTTGGATGAATGTCCCGGAGGATCTGCGGGAATTCGGGCGCACGCACCGCAATGCCAGGACCGACCTGCGCCGCATACGAACGAAACAATTTGAGTGCCACCTCAGCAGGGAGAAGAAGGACTTCGACCTTTTTTGTGAAAAGTTTCACCGTCCTCACATCTCGGCGCGGCATGGTGACCTGACGATGGTCTCTCCCCGCTGGATGATGCGGTATGTGTTCCGCCAGGGAATGATCCAATGGGTGTCTCGCAAGGGGGAAAAGCTGGCCGGTGGGATTCTCACGATCAAGGGAAAGGAGCTGACCAAGCGGGTGAACGGCGTGCTGGATGGGCGGGCGGATCTGCTCAAAGAGGGGGCGCTGAGTGCGCTCTACGTACACGCAATGCAGGAAGCCAGACGGCTGGGCTGCACGGAACTCAACATGGGGGGGAGCATGCCCTCCCTGCATGACGGGGTTTTTCGTTACAAGAGCAAGTGGTCCTCAGGACTGCGCAGCCATGAGGGATTCCTGTCCGCCAATTGCGTCACGCTGATTGGCTGGAATCGCCTGGCAGGGCCCGTGGCTGAGTTTTTGAGCCAGACCTCCCTCATTCATCATGATCAGGACGGTTACTCGGCCCTCTGGGTCTTTCCCCATGACCAGCCGCTTACGGCAGAGATTCTGCAGCAGGAGTATGACAAGCTGGACACCGCCGGCCTGCGGCGGTTTGACATCCTTCTGCCGGGAGAGGCGCCTGCGGGATTCGTCTGCCCGGCCAATGTGAGCCTCATCCCCCTGACTGCGGTGCGTGAGGGAGGGCCGGAACAGTTGAAGTGTTGCGAACTTGCAGCATCTGAATTGACCCGTGAAACCATCTTTCCCGATGTGAACTCATCACGCCAAAGCCTCTCCCGGTCCTGATGATTGCCTTTCTACATTCACTGCTGCGCTGCTGGATGGCGCTGCGCCTGCCCTTCACGAGCTGGCGTGTATCCGTGCAGGAGCTCAGGGGCACCGCGCACGTGTCCGGCCAGGAGGTCCGCCTGCTGGCGGCAGGGCTGCCACGCTGGGCCGAGCAGGTCGGCACGTATTTTTTCGCAGGATCACCGGTGGTGGAAAATACCACGCTGGTGCCCGTGTGGCGCCTGCGGCGACATTTGAACCAGCGGCAGGTTGCAGCCGACCTGACCCTCGTGGGGATCGATCGCGTTTCAGCCTGGCTGTTTTTGGGGAAAGGCTATCTGGCAATGCCGCCCTTGATCTCCACCTGGCAAGCGGATTCTGAGAAACAGCCGGGTCGGTCTCATGTTCGCGACAGCGTGGCCTCGGATTTACGACGGGTCAAAAAGCATGCCTTTGGGAGTCATCTATCCAAAGCAGCGGGTGATTTTGATCTGTTTTACGAGCAATTCTACAAGCCGTACATTCTGGGCAGGCACACGACGAACGCCCGCCTGACACCCCGCTGGATGCTGCGGCTGGTCTTTCGCTTTGGGGCCATCCAGTGGCTGACACTGGGGGGAGAGCGGGTGGCCGCGGATCTGGTGATGAAGCAGGGCAGGGCCTACAACCTGGTGGTGACAGGAGTGCGCGAGGGGCGGCAGGACCTCCTGCGTCTGGGGGCTCTGGCCGCCTTGTACGTTCATTCGCTGGAGCATGCCCGGGAGCTGGGCTGCACCCGCATCCTGCTGGGCAGCAGCAGAGCTTTTTTGCGTGATGGTCTCACGCGTTACAAGGGCAAGTGGATGGATGGCTTCACCCGGGACGATGGCCACATCACCGCCAACCACGTTCTGCTGCTGAGGTGGAACCGGCTGGCAGGGCCGGTGGCGGAGTTTTTGAGCAGTGCAGGGCTTGTTCATTACGATCAGTCCGGCTATTCCGCGCTCTGGGCATTTCCAAGTCATCTGCCGCTGACCGCTGAGAATCTCAGAAAGCAGTACGAGATGCTGAGGCTAAAAGACCTCCGCCGTTTCCGTATTCTGCTCCCGGCCAAGGCGCCCGCCGGTTTTGTCTGCCCGCCCGAGGCACGGCTGATCGAGATGGCCGCAGCGGAAGAGGCCGGAGCGGGGGGCATCAATGATCTCGACTGACGCGAAGAACATTCCTTCGGCGAGCTAAATTTTAATCTTTATTTAGACGTATTTAGTTTTGGTTCAGGCACTCTCTTTATCATCAAGAGAGGCAGTTTTTCAAGTCATGGTCCAGGAGATTCCTTTTCACGAACATCGATCCATCATCGCGCAGATTCGGCGCGAGGTTTACACGACAGGCTTGGTTCATGAGATTGATGAGTTTGATGAATCCGCCCATCATTTTGCCCTCTTCAACTCGGCCAAAGAAATCACCGGCGTGATCCGCATGCTGCGAAATGATGAGGTGCCGAAGCTGGAACTGCAAAGTGAATCCGATGCGCAGGACCTGGTGTTTCCCAAGGGCGGGCTCATCATGGAAGTCTCACGGGGCTGTGCGCGGAAGAGCATCACCGGCATGCCGCTGATGCAACTGGCCATGGCCATGCAGGAGTACGCCAGGAAGCAGAAGGCCGCACATGTGGTCACCAAATCTGGGAAGCGCCTGCTGCCGCTGTATCAGTCCATGGGATTTCGCGTCTTTGGCAGGCCGTTTTACTCCGACTGGTTTGACGACCGCAAGACCGGGCTGATGAGCATCCCGATCATCTACGACTTCGTCAAACCCGGCCGAGCCTTCGCGGCTGCTCCTCAGGAGGAGGAGGAAGTGCTGGTGTGGTAGGGGACTGAGTGCGGCGGTGGCGCGACGGGCGCAGGCGCAAAAAACCGCGTGACGCAGAAGCGCCACGCGGTTGTGAAGGATCGAGCTGAAGGATCAACCTCAGTCGAGATCAGCAATACGCACCGGCTTGCCGCCTTGTTCGGCGCTCTTGTCGGAGGCGAAGATGACTTCGAAGCTGCGCAGTGCTTCGGGGAAGCTGGTGAGTGGCATGTCCTTGCCTTCATCCAAGGCATCAAAGAAGGCCTGGAACTGCGTTTCGTAGGGGTGGTCGCTCACGTCGCCGGAATCGAGCATCTTCATGGAGAGCTTGCTCCAGGCGTGCTTGTCGGTGTGCAGCTTCATGGAGTGGAACTTGTCGTCCAGCAGGCTGCCCTGGCTGCCGCAGAGGTGGGTGTGGAAGTAGTAGGGCTGCAGGCAGTCCACCACGGCGGCGGCTTTGCCGACGGCACCGTTCTTGAAGTGGATCAGCGTGACGCTGGTGGTGTCGTACTCGTAGGGCTTGAAGATCTCGCTCTGCGTCTTGGTGGAGAAACTGGTGACGCTCTCGATTTCGCCGCCCATGACCATGAGCAGGGCATCCAGCGCGTGACAGCCGGCGGTGAGCAGGGCGCTGCCGCCGTCCTTCTTGCCCGTGTTCCAGCGGAACTGACCGTACCAAGGACCGATGCCGTGGTAGTAATCGACTTCGCCGTAATGGATGCTGCCCAGCAGGCCTTCATCAATGAGCGCCTTGGTGACCTGGAATTGATTCGAGAAGCGGCACTCAAAGCACACGCAGCCCTTCACGCCATTGGCCTTTGCCGCCGCGACGATCTCGCGCACTTCCTGCAGCGAATTGGCCATCGGCTTTTCGAGGATGATGTGCTTCTTGGCATTGGCCGCCTTGATGGCCTGATCCCGGTGCTGGCTGGGGTAGCTGGAGATGTCCACCACGTGGATGTCTGGATTGGCCAGCATCTCGTCGAGGTTCTGGTAGCTCTTGATGGGGGTGCCGTGCTTCGCGGTCAGTTCCGCATCGTCCAGCTTGCGGGAGGAATAGATCGCGGTGACCTGGCCCTGCTTGGTTTTGTTGATGGCGTCAATGTGAGCGCTGGCGGCCCAGCCGTATCCGATGATTCCGACGTTGTATTTCTTCATGGTGAGTGGGGGCATGCTCCAAATCGGAGGCATGATTGTCAATATCAATACCCGGTACAGAAGTGTCTCTTTCGAGTCTTTTTGCACCAGCGAGCACGCGTTAGGCGGCGCACAATAAAAGTAGTACCGAGCTTCAGCTCGTTCTGGGAGCCTTGAGCCTGTCCTGAGCGCTGTTGGCCCAAGAACAGGACCGATGGGCGAAGTGGACCCGCCGTGCGTGGAGGGAGCGTCGTTCAGAACGAGCTAAAGCTCATGAGTACTTTCCGGAAAACAACAAAGCCGCGTTGTTCACGCGGCTTTGCAGAAGGGTTTTAAAAGAGAGAGTCCGCTTATTCAGCGTCTTCTTCAGCAGGAGCGGCTTCGCCGGCGGCGGAGACGTTCAGCTTGACGGTGGCTGTGATTTCGTGGCCGAGTTTGACGACGATTTCGAAGTTGCCGGTGCTCTTGATCGGCTTTTCCAGCACGATCATGTGGCGGTCCACTTCGATCTTGGACTCTTCGGAAAGAGCCTTGGCGATGTCGATGGTGGTGATGGAACCAAAAGCTTTGCCGCCCTGACCGGTGGAAAGGGTGAGCTTGAGCTTCACCTTCTTCAGCTTGGAGGCAATCTTTTCAGCCTCAGCGACTTCCTTGGCTTCACGCTCAGCGCGCACGGCCTTGAGGCGTTCGGTGTAGCGGAGGTTGCCCTTGGTGGCTTCATAAGCCTTGCCCTGGGGAAGCAGGAAATTGCGCGCAAAACCGCGCTTCACGCTGACGACATCAGCTTCGGCTCCGAGGCCTTTGATTTGTTCTTTGAGAATAACTTGTGTGTTTGGCATGGCGACATTCCCTCGGGGAAAAAGGGGCGCGAAACTACACGCCTCCTAAGTTCTGTCAAAGGCGGATTCTAGGTTCTTTTGAAAGTGTGGGTTCCACTTCAGATCCCCATGTTGGCCAGAACCGTGGCCAGACGGCTCATAAAACCCGTCGCTTCCGGGTGCGCGGCTTCAAATTCTTCCACCGAAGAAAGGAGCTGCCCTTCGCTGCTCACCGGCTCGGAAGAGTTCGCTGTTGTCTCGGTCTGTGCCAGCAGCTCAAGCAGCTTGGTCTTCGCGGCTTCTGGCAGATCGTCCGCTTCTGCCACCAGTGTCTTGAGTTGTTCCAGTTGCTCTGTGTTCATGGGTCTCTCACTCTGTCATCGCGTCGTCGTTCAGACAAGGCCGTTTGCACCTCACCTTTTGTTATCTTGCGCCTTTGTCACGCCATCAGCATGTGCCGCAGGCTTTCCACCGCCTCCGCCACGGTCATCTCATGCGTGGGAACCACGGCATCAGCATTCGTCGGCGGGTCAAACTCATCCTGCACCCCCGTCATTCCGGTCATCTGCCGGGCGGCTGCTTTGGCGTAGAGGCCTTTCACATCACGGGAGATGCATACCTGCAGCGGGCAGTCGATGTGGATCAGCCGCACGCTTTCTCCCAGAATCCCGTGCACCAGCTCGCGGTGGTGCTCCTTCGGTGTCACAAAGGCAGCGATGACGAGTCGCCCCTGGCTGCTTAGAAGCCGGGCCAGGTGGGCTGCACGGCGCAGGTTTTCGCTGCGGTCCGCATCGCTGAATCCGAGATCCGCACAGAGTCCGGCGCGGAGTTCATCACCGTCCAGCAGCACCACTTGGCGCCCCTGGTCCTGCCAGTGGTCGCGTAGCGCGCGGGCCAGCGTGGTTTTGCCGGAGGAAGGCAGGCCGAAAAGCCAGAGCACAGGATTCATGACGCGCTGCGCTGGCGGTGAAGCCGCGGTTTCACCACGCCGGGCATGGCCTCATGAGTGGGCAGACGCTCGGTGCCGAGGAAGTCCGCAATGAGCCCCGCCCATGTCTGCGGATCGCGCACCAGTGAAGGGTAGTCCACCTCGAGCAGGCTCATGCGTGGGTGTTTGCCCAGCGCCTTCAGCATCTGCAGCGCGTGCTTCTGCTGCGCCTCCTCCAGGTGTGTGCGTTCTGTTTTGGGATCGGTCCCCCGATGTGCCAGCATCTGCCACTGGCTGGCCACAATCTCCTGCACCGGGCGGCGCATGAAGATGATCTTGAACTTGTGCTTCACCGGCAGGGCGGGGAGCAGGGCGCTCACCACCTTGGTGGCTTTGCCATGCGCCTGCTCGATCAGCAGCGGGCGCTTCGGCAGGTTCTTGATTTCCTCCCACTCCCAGTAGCCTTCGGGGTTGTCCGCATCGGCGCTGCGCTGGCCGTCAGTCATGAGCTCCATGCCTCCGGCGCGCAGCATCTGCATCATCAGGCTGGTGCCGCTGCGTGGCAGGCCGGAGACCAGCACAAACTCCTGGTCAGGCGGCATATCGCTCCTGCTGGCAGCCTCGCGCTCCTTCTTTTCATGCAAGCGGCGCCGACCTTCCGCAGCCAGGGCGGGCACGCGGGAGGTGCTTTCCTGGCGGACGCGCACGGTGCGCTCGCGCTCCTGTTTTCCATGCTCGGCACGCAGGAGTTTCAACTTCAGCACCGCACCCTCGGCCTCCTCGGTTTTTCCTTGGCCACGCAGCGCCATGGCGAGATAGCGCCAGGCGGGGAAAAAATGCGGTGCGAGCTGCGTGGCGATGCCGAGAGCCTGTGCGGCGGTCCCCCATTGCTTCAGCGTGACCAAAGCGGCCCCGAGCAGGAAGTGGCCGCGCGGATTGCCGTATTGGAAGCCAGTGGCGGCCAGAGCGTGCCCGACGGCCTCCTCCGGCTGATCCAGATGCAGCGCACTGCGGGCGAGGCCGATGTGAGCCAGAGCGTTGTGGGGATCGACCTCCAGCGTGGTGTGGCAGGTCTGCTGGCAGTCTTCCCAGCGGTGCAGCTTGAGCAGCGCCTCAATCCGCAGGCTGAGAAATTGCAAATCTCGTGGACGCTGCTCCGCGATGATGTCGAGCTGCTCCAGCGCGGCGGCGTGCTCTTTGCGCTCGATGGCAATGTTCGCGCGGATCATGTGCGCACCACTGGTATCGCCAAAGCTTCCGAGACAGGCGGCCACGGTTTTTTCGGCTTCATTCAGCAGGCCCAGTCTCAGGTAGCAGCGTGCCAGCACCTGCGCGTAATCATGCCGTTCGGGATAGCGATGGTAGATGTCTTCCAGCATGGGCAGGGCCTGCTCATGGCGGCCGGTGTCCATGCAGGCGCGTGCCATGTTCCAGGTGTTCTCCCGGTTCGTCTCCTCGGCGGCTTCACCGGGATCAGAGGAGATCTCATTGATGTAACCGAGATCGACGAACTGCTGCAGCAGCGCTTTGTTGTCGGCCTCGCTGAGAGTGGCGGCACGCACGGCACGGTGCTGCTTGGTGCCATCCTCCCACGTTGGAATCGTCTTCACTTCTGGCGCAGTCTCAAACGCCTCACGCAGCACTCGGCCCTCCATGTCCTGCCCCACGGGGAGATCGAAGAACGTCAGCACGGTTGGCGTCACGTCCAGCAGTCGTGCACCGAAGATCAGTGCGTCTTGTTTGAAGCCGGGACCCATCGCGGCAAACACACCCTGGGGGCGATGCCACACGGTGATGCCTGCGGGCACTCGCGGCGTGAAGGTCGGGCGCAGGTGGTCACTGTGGAAGCCGTGATCGCTCACCAGCATGATGGCCGTGTCCGGCCCCGCGAGCTGAATCAGGCGTAGCAGCATCAGATCGTGGAAGCGGTAGGCGCTGTTCACCACGTCCTTGTACATCTCAAAGTCCGCCTGCGGTGCGCCCGACATCTGTGGCGGATGGAACGGCATGAACTCGTGGCAGATTTCGTCGATGGCGCGGTAATAGATCGCCGTGAAATCCCAGTCCGTCCGGTTCTCCATCAGCCAGCACGCGGCGGAGTGGACGCTGGAGGCCTCGGCGAGGCGTTCGGCCAGATGCCACAGACGCTTGTCCTTCTTCTGGTCAATGTCGGGCGCATTTGGCACAAACAAACGCAGCACTTCATCGGGGTCGATGTCCCAGGGGCTCACACGGCGCTCGTTGAGATGTTCGGCCAGCTCTTCCGGCCAGTAGGTGCCCGGCGCGGGCTTCGGCCAGTCCTCCGGCGCGTCCTCTTCCTTGTGCTTGAAGCTGTTGTACAGGTTCGAGACGATGCAGCCCTGCGGATGCTGCTCCCCCTGCGTGGCAAACCAGCTCACGACATGCGATTTCAGGCCGCGCTCTCCCAGCATCTCCCATACCGTTTTGCAGCGCCGCGTGGCCGCAGAAACCGGCACGACCTGCCCCGCTTCATTCACCTCGGTAAATCCCGGCACGCCGTGATGGTAGGCATGCTTCCCGGTGGCGATGCTCGTCCACAGCATGGGGGAAAGCTGCGGCTCCAGCGTGGTCAGGTTTCCCGAGACGCCCTGCTCCAGCAGGTGCTTCACGGCGGGCATCTGCCCGGCATCCACCAGCGGCTGGATGATCTTCCAGTCCGCACTGTCCCAACCGACGAGGAGGAGGCGTTTCTTCGATTGGCTCATGCGTCAAAAATAAAAGGCGCGGGCACATCCCGCCCGCGCCTTCGAATAACTTCGTTTCAAGAATCAAGCAACCTGCTTCCTGCGGCGGCGCAGCGCCACGCCACCCAGACCTGCCAGCGCCAGCAGTGCACGGCTTGGCTCGGGGGCGGCGGAGATGCCGGTGTCTCCGACAGTGATTGTGTTGCCTGCGACAGACTCGACGTAGGCGGAGTTGAAGGTCAGGGCTTTCGCGGTCGCGTCCCAGCTCACATTGGCCCAGCCCCAGTTGCCGGTGGTGGTCTGGAAGCCGATGTTCTGGTTGAGCTGATCGGTGGGGAGGTCACGTGAGGGATTGTTGGTGTTGGCAAAATACGCCATGCCCAGGCTCCCGTTGCCCCCGCCACCGACGACAGCACCATCGGCCAGGAAGGACACCAGGCCCGTGCCAAATGAACCGCTTGCGACCACCTCCTGCTGATAGAGGTGACCATACTGGGAAAAGCTCTCTCCGACGCGAAAGGTGTGTTGACCAGGCATGTCCATGAACCCGCTGGAATACGAAACCCATCTGGGAATCGTGCCAAAATTCGGCGTCGTGGGCGTGGTGTAGCTGCTGCCATCCGTGATGTCCAAAACGGAACCAAAACCAAAGCTAACGGCGGTGACGGCGGCCTCAGCCTGTGGGGCGCTGAAGAGAAGGGTGCCGCCGACGACTCCGGTGACATAAGCCGCTAAGGATGCCGAATGACGTGAAGCGGGCGAAACCGGAGAGATAGTTGTTTTCATAATTAATGCGAATAATATAATTTGCATTAAGTGGCGGCTACTAAGCCAAGCCTCAGTGTGGCATGAGCGCTTCTTCACTCTTCTCTGACGGGAAATTTGACCCGGCAGGGGCATCGCCATTTATAATGATGGCGGCTAGGTCTCATTTGAATGACCTTTCAGCTACGCCATTAAAATCACCCTTAGCCTGTCTCCAGAACGGCCAGCCATCCCAACGAAGAAAAGAAACCGCACCCGGCTCAGGAGGCGGCACCTCCTGTGAACGCCACCAGGAGGCGTCGCCGGGGCTGGCTTGCTCCCATGATGAGAGATTGCGGGCTGGTGGTCGCTCAGGTGGCTGCGTGCTAGTTTGCCATTGGCTTGCTCGATGTGCAGCGGGCGCTTGGGCATGTTTTTGATGTCTTCCCGCTCCCAGTGGCCTTCGGAATTGGCGCAGTCCGGAGTTGCAGATGCGGCAAATACTTCGGGTCCTCTTTCTCTCTGAACTTTCCGCTCACCGCCATGGTCTGGGCATTTGACAAGCCATGGACCGGCTGGATTCTCGGCCAAACGGCCATGCCATTCTCTCGTCTATCCCGATGACCTTCATTTCCGCCCCGTTCCCTTCCTCGAAACACCCCCGCCTTCAACGAGGCCACACAGACTACCGGCTGCTGCTCATGAGCCTGGGTCTCGTTGGCGCACTGGGCGCATTCGGCTGGTATGGGATCAAGCTCTTTGCTCCGCCAGCGCCACCGCCTCAGCGTCGTGCAGAACTCCCCCCACGGCCGCTGCCTGCAGGATCCTCGGTGATGGGTCTCACCCCGACGGTGGTTGCACCGGCCTCAGCCGCAAAGCCCCCCGCAGCTCCCGCCAAGCCAGAACAACCTGGGGTGACACTGCAGACGATTGCCAAAGCAGACGCCGTGCGCCAGGGGCAGCCCCCTGGGCAGTTGTATGAAAACAGCGACAAGCCGATGGCGATGCATTTTGACAGGGTGAAGCTGGACGCACCGGAGGTCAGCGAGGCGCAGGCGCTGTTCGGGGCCTTTTTGAAAGCCTCCTCCAACAAGGACCGACGGCTCATGGTGTTTCATCCCGAGCGCACGGAGGAGCGCATGCGGGAGTACTACGAAAAACGTGGCGACCACGATCTGGACCCGGGCCCGCTATTGGCAGCCGGCTACCTCATCGCCGAAAAATCCCGTGTGCTTAATCTTCAGTTTGCCTGTCCCTCCCGCCCGGATGCCGGCCTGCGCGCCAACTTTCACCAGACCCGCGGTGGCAAGCTGCTGCTGGATTGGGAGTCGCTGAACGCCTGGTGCGAGGTGGACTGGTCCGATTTTAAAAAGCAGCGCTCGCCCCGGGAAGTGGTCATGCGCGCCATCGCGAGTGAGAGCAGCTACTACAACTACGAGTTCAGCGACCATTGGAACTGGCTGGCCGTCAAGCTGCGCAGCGCAGATGGCCAGCACTCCGTGACAGGCTACGTCCAGCGGAACAGCGCCCTCGGCATCGCCATGGCCAATCTCATCGGCGTGCCTCTCCCGCACAAGCTGCCCGATGACACGCCGCTGCCCGCCATCAAGCCGCCCGGTTCCAAATCACTCGTCACCCTGCGCCTGCGCTATCCCATTCACGCTCAATCGGACGGCTGCGTCCAGATCGCCAACCTGCTGGCAGACCGCTGGCTGCTCTTTCCGTCCGAGGAGGATTAAAAAAAGGGTGGCGATGGGGGCGTCAAAATTTCCGTCCATCCACCGCCAGCAAAGCGAGCACACTGATGCTGTCGCGGATGCGCCCGTCGCGGGCCATTTGAATGGCCTCAGTCAGCGGCAGGCGCAGGACGGTCAGTTCTTCGGTGTCTTCGGGCTGGGCCTCGGCGTGGGTCAGGCCGGTGGCGATGAAGATGTTGCAGACTTCGTTGCTGGTGGAATTAGAAAGCTGGATGCCGGAAAGCAGGGGCTGGATCGTGGTGGCGACGATGCCGGTTTCCTCGTGCAGTTCGCGCTTTGCCGTGTCGGCGGGGGCTTCGCCTGCCGGGCATCCGCCCTCGGGAATCTCCCACTCATAGCGCCCGTGGCAGTAGCGCCACTGGCCGACGAGCCAGGTGTGTCCTTCCTCATCAATGGGAATGACGCCGACGGCGATGTTCTTGTACTCCACCACGCCGTAAATGCCGGGGCCGCCGGTGGGTTTGAGCACCTGATCCTCACGCACACGGATCCAGGGATTGGCATAGGTCTCCCGGGTCGAAAGGGTCTGCCAAGGGTTGGGGTGCTGAGGGAGATTCATGGTTTAAGAATGTAGAATCACTTCACGGTCGAAAGAACCACTCCATCTGCCTCCACCTGATATTTCTGGATAGCTTTCAGCACGGGGCCCAGCTTGGGATCATTTTGGTAGGGGCCCATGTAGCCATACATCGCCATGCCCTTGACCATTTCCTCCGGCACGGTCTTGCCTGGCACACGCACCCCGCTAGGCTTGGCATCCGGGCCCAGCTCGGTTGTCACCAAGGTGAAGTCCACTTCGCCCACGAGATAGCGTTTCGTATCTTCCCAGAACTTGGCAGTGTTCATGGGGAGACTGGCTTCCGTGACGATCACCTGCTTGGCGGCATCGAGCGATTTCACCCGCAGCATGTCCTTGTAGCTGCCGTTGCCGCCATCCGGGGCGAGGAGGAGCAGGGCATTGAGATCCGCCACGGTGAGCTTCAGCGTGGCTGGCTTGCCTTCGGTGGCCGCTGTGGCGAAATCGGTGAGCTTCTGCTGCAGGTCAGGCACCGCGGCCAGGGGCGGGAGGGTGGCCGGAGCCGTCTGCGTGATGGCGGCGATGGCGGCATCCATCGTGGTCAGCGTATAGTAGCTCCACCACACGATGAAGCCGAAGACTCCGATGACGGCGGCCATGATGATGCAGCCGTAGCCGGAGTGGAACTCACCTGTGGGGACTTTTTGGATCTTTGCCATGCCTCATGTGAATGCGGCGGTGGCAAAGATCAAGCCGGGGTTCGTTTGTGCGAACAGAGGCTCACGGAGCAAGTCCCGCCTCAAGCCCTTTCAGGGCCCGCTGACTGGCGGCTTTCGAATAACCGGCACGTGCAAGTCGTTCGCATGCCTCCACAAGAGCGGCTGCGGATTCCGCAGGACTGCGTTGCGTGGCGAGGCTGGTGATCATCTTCTGACCAATCGCATCCAATGCGGGGCGCACGGTCTGCTTGAGATCAGGCACTTTCTCATTGGAAATCACCCCCTGCGGATGCTGCTGCAGCCACTCCTCCTGCACCACTTTGGCCGCCTGCATCTGTCCGGTGAAAAAGCGCCGCACGTTCTCCTCCTTCAATCCGGCGGCGACCCCGCGCTGGGTCATCGTACGCAGCAGTTCCGCTTCGCGTACGGGGTCATAGATCGGCAGTCCCTTGGCCCGTTTCGCCTCAGCCACATCATCCATCCAGCTCAGCCGCTCCACGATCAGGGCAGGGAGGTGAGAGTTCTTATGATTGAGGGCACAACTGGACAGCAGCAAGGCCAGTCCCAATGCCCAGGAAAGACGGGGAAGTGAAGGGGAATTCATTCGCCACGATTAAGCGGTGTTCTGGCGCGGGAGTCCAGAGCTTTAGCTCATTCCAGGCGGTGGGTGATCGCCCGGCTTTTCCTGAACGAGCTGAAGCTCGGTAGTATACTTTCCTCAGCTATACGTCCCAAGCACCTGATGCACGTTTTCGATGGCCATGCTGCCTTCGCCCACGGCGGCACTGCAACGCTTGACGGACCCCGAGCGCACATCCCCTGCGGCGAACACACCGGGGTGGCTTGTCTCAAAGGGATAGGGCGGACGCGCGGCGTTTTTCCAGGCAGGCGCATCTGCGACGGCCTGTCCGGTTTTGATGAAGCCCTTTTCATCGCGCAGGATTTCGGGCGGAAGCCATTCGGTGCAGGGCTTGGCGCCGATCATGGAAAACACCGCTGCAGTCTCCACCGTGCGGACTTCGCCGGTTTTGGAATGGCAGATTTCAACTGACTTGAGCCGGTCATCTCCCATCATTTTCTGCACCTGAGTATGATACCATATCTCGATGTTGGCCCGTGCAGTGACACGGTTGGAAAGGTAGCTGGACATGCTCTTCGTCAGGTCTCCCCCACGGATCACCATGATGACCTTCCTGGCCACTTCAGACATGAACATCGCCGCCTGCCCGGCGGAGTTGCCGGCACCGACGACGATGATGGTCTGGTCTTTGCAGAACTTGGCCTCCATCTTCGTCGCCGCGTAATACACGCCCATGCTTTCGAATTTCTCGCGGCCCTCGGCTTCGATCAGGTTGTACTGCGCGCCGGTGGAGAGGATCACGCACTTCGCCCGCAGGACGGTGGCGCTGCCCTCAATGCGGATCTCCGCACCATGATCTCCCTCCGCAAATGAGAGCGTCAGTGCGCGGGATGGCGTGGAGAACTTCGCGCCGAACCGATGCGCCTGAAGCTGCGCACGGCTTGTCAAAGCACCGCCGCTGATCCCGGTCGGGTAGCTGAAGAAGTTTTCGATCAAGGAAGACGACCCGGCCTGGCCTCCCGGTGCGAAGCTTTCCAGCACCACGGTTTCCAGCCCCTCTGAGGCTGCATTCACCGCAGCCGCCAGTCCAGCGGGGCCGGCACCCACGATGGCCAGATCGCACAGCAGCTCGAGGTCCTGACCGGTCGAAAGTGGGCGCAGCAGCCCGGCCACGCGTGCCACTTCCAAAATGGTGGGATCATGCGAAATCGTGCCGTCGCTGGCGATCAGCACGGGCAGTCGCTCAGGCGTGAGTCCATGCCGGTCGCAAATCGCCAGACCTTCAACGCTGGTGGCATCGATGAGGCGATGCATCACGTGATTTTTATCCAGGAAATCGTCCATGCGGTGACCGGCGCTGCATCGCGGGCTGGCGAGGATTCGCAGGCCCGCCACTTCCTTGTCCCGCAGCAGACGCTCGCGCCTCATCATGAAAGCCTGCACCAACGGCTCCCCCACTCCTGGCAGCTCCGCGAGCGCCCAGCGCAGCTTGGCCGCAGGGATGAGCAGCACCTCGGACTCTTCCGCCTTGCCCCGGTAGCTGGCGAGGGAGGAGGTGCCGGTGAGCATGGAGACCTCCCCGACGAAATCCCTCGGCTTGGGACTGGCGAGGATCTGCTCCACGCCATCGCGGTTCTCAAAGACCTCCAGTTCGCCGCTGATCACCAGCGCCATCGGGTATTCCCGCTCACCTGCCTTGACGATGATTTCGCCAGCCCGGATTTTTTGCCTCACTCCCAGCGGCTCCAGTTGCGCGAGCTGATGATCATCCAAATGCGGAAATGCGATGCTTTCGGTGTCGCGATAAAAAAGTTCGTCTTTCTCTTCGGCGGTCATGAGTTGAATCCTTCCGTAGTCGGTGTTTCTGGCGTATGCCATAGATAGCCACTGTTTGATCATTGCACCTCAACTCTTGAACTCCGAACCCAAATTGAAAATTTTGATGGCCATGTCCGGTGGCGTGGACAGCAGCGTGGCTGCGGCCGAGCTCGTCCGCGCAGGGCATGATGTGTCCGGCGTTTACATGAAGAACTGGATCAACGAGGAGAACATCATCGGCCACTGCCCCTGGGAGGAGGACATCACCGATGCCGAAGCCGTCGCCAAGCAGCTCGGCATCCCGTTTCGGGTGGTCAATCTGATGACCGAATACCGCGAGAAGGTGGTGAAGTATCTGATTCAAGGCTACCAGGCCGGCATCACCCCAAACCCGGATGTGATGTGCAACCGCGAGATGAAATTCGGCGTGCTCTGGGACTGGGCGCAGGAGCACGGCTTTGAAGCCATCGCCACCGGGCACTATGCTAGAAAACTAGATGGGCACATCCTGCGCGGTGCGGACCCGAACAAGGACCAGACCTACTTCCTTGCCATGATGCAGCCGCAGCAGGTGCGGATCGCGCAGTTTCCCATCGGGCATCTGCTCAAGCCGGAGCTGCGGGAGCGGGCGCGTGAGTTCGGCCTCAAGACAGCGGAGAAAAAGGACAGCCAGGGCATCTGCTTCATCGGGCAGGTGAAGATGGAGGACTTTCTGCGCACCTTTGTGGAGGACAAACCCGGCCCGATTGTGAATCTGGAAGGGAAGGTGCTGGGCGAGCATCGCGGCCTGCACCTTTACACCTTGGGCCAGCGCAAGGGCCACGGCGTGGCCAGCCCCATCCACAAGCAGGCTTACGTCGTGGTGGCCAAGCGCCCGCAAACCAATGAACTCGTCGTCGCCATCGAGAATGCGGACACCCCGCTGCTCTGGGCACGCAAGGCCACGCTGCATTCCATTTCCAGCACCGGCCTGGCTTTGAATGACGAGCGCCTGCTTCAGGCCCAGCCGCGCTACCGTTGCCCGGCGGGGGACGCGGTCTTTCGCCCGATAGGCGATGGCCGCGCGGAGCTGGAATACAAGGAGCCGCAGCGAGCGCTCACGCCGGGGCAGATCTGCGCCTTGTATTATGGAGAGCGCCTGCTCGGCGGCGCGGTGTTTGAGGCCGTGCAGCATGAATGACAAAGTACTCGTGGGCTTTAGCCCGCTCTGGGACGAGCGCGACGTTTCGCCCCGAGCGGGCTGAAGCCCGTAAGTACTTTCTTGCCGGCCCGGCGTGCCCGGCTCTTGTTGGAGCCCATGAATGCTTCTGAGTCCTCCACCATCCTCATTCTTGGCGGCGGTTGTTTTGGCCTCACGGCAGCGCTGGAGCTTCGGGCCCGGGGCTGGCGGGTCACCTTGATCGATCAAGGCCAGCTCCCGCATCCGGATGCCGCCTCCACGGACATCAGCAAGGTGGTGCGCATGGACTACGCCGCCGACGAGCAGCACACCGCCATGGGAGAGCTGAGCCTGCGGCGCTGGCGCGAATGGAACGTCCGCTGGGGCGAGGAGCTGTACCATGAGGTGGGATTCCTCGTCATGTCCCGTGGCATGATGCAGCCCGGTGGCTTTGAGCACGACAGCCGCCAGTTTCTGACCGCCCGGGGCCATGAGTTGCGCCGCACCTCCGCCGAAATGCTTCGGGAGCTGCACCCGGCCTGGAACTCCGACCTCTACCGGGACGGCTACCTCAACCCCGTCGGCGGCTGGGTGGAAAGCGGGCGCGTCATTGCCCGTTTGGCCGCCGAGGCCCGGCAGGCCGGAGTGGTAATCCACGAGAACATCCCGCAGCCGCGCCCACTCTATGAGGGCGACCGCTGCACCGGCATCGCCTCCTCCAACGGGCAGACGTGGCACGCCGACGCCGTCCTGGTAGCTGCCGGAGCTTGGACGCCCGCGCTGCTGCCGCACCTGCAGGACGTCATGTGGTCCACCGCCCAGACCGTCTTCCATTTTCAGCCGGAGGATCCGTGCCCTTTCACCCCGCCCGAGTTTCCTGTCTGGGGAGCGGACATCGGCAGGACCGGCTGGTATGGCTTTCCGGCCAATGCGGCGGGTCTCGTCAAAGTGGCGAACCACGGCCCCGGCCGCCGCGTGAACGCAAATGCCCCACGCAGCCTGCCCGCCGGGGAAGAGGAGCGCTACCGCACCTTTCTGCGCGAGACCTTTCCAGCCCTGGCCACCGCCCCGCTGCACTCCAGCCGCGTTTGTTTGTACTGCGACACCTTCGACGGGGCCTTCTGGATCGACCACGACCCAGCCCACCCCGGCCTCATTGTTGCGGCGGGCGACTCCGGCCACGCCTTCAAGTTCACCCCCGTCATGGGCGGGATTATTGCCGACGTTGTGGAGCAGAAGCCGAACGCATGGGCTCAACGCTACATCTGGCGCGAGAAGACAGCTGCAAGCTCGGACGGAGCGAGGGCGCTTGAATAACGGTTCGAAGGTTTCATGCCAGTGTAAGAAAAACGACGCTATAGCAGGAGAACTCCATGTTCCTTTGTCCGTTTTGCGGCATTGAAATTCAGGCGCTCATTGCAGCATATTACTTCAGCCAAGTTAACTATACAGCAGTCTGAGCAGGCGGTGAATAACTGAGTGGCAATCTATTTTGTAACTGTGGATCGCTACAGGAAATGCCTCTCATGGGTGTTTCTAACGACTGATTCGTAACCAGCATGTCTACAAGAGGGAAAGGCAGCGACACCCAGAATTGATCAGGCCGCAAGTAACGCAGTCTTGGTTTCAGAACAAGATGTGAATATTCCATTCAGGACCAGGAGATGCCGCCTGGATGCGGGGAAATCTCTCCACCTGAGGCTCAGTGCCGGGACTCTACTTATTACTTCATATGTGTTAACTATCAACATGCGGATAAGTGGTGAACATCTCTCTGGAACCCTTTCCATGTAACCGTCAATCGTTACGTAGCTCTCAAAAAAGTAACGGCTGATCCGCTTCCTCTGTCGCTGCTTTAGAGCGCCTCTTGCGGGGTGCGGGCTCTTCGGTGGCCACGGTCTCTGCGAGGATCTCAACCGCTTCAGCGGGGGTAATCTCGGGCGCGATGCTGACACTCGAAGCTTCCACTTGTGGCGTCACTTCAGGCTCTACGTCAGGAGTAGGCTCTGGAGCTGTCTCAATAAGCTCTACTTCACTGGATTCCAGCATTACAGTCTCCGTAATTACGCGTGGAACATCAACCTCATAGGCAGGGGTTTCTGCCACCACAGACGCTTCAGGGACGGGTTCTGGGACTGCTTTAGGCAACGGCTCATTCGTTATCTTTTCGTTAGTCTTGGCTTTCCTCAGTCGGTGCCTCGCCACCCGCTTGGCGGTTAGCGCTTTGTTCTGCGCCACCGGGCTGTTGTGCCGTTTGAAATTGGGAAAGCTGAGCTTGCCCTGGGTTTCAATCAACCACCCAGCCAGCATCATTGCTGCTGCGAACCCTTTGCGACCAACCAGCTTGTCGAGAAACTCCTTGGTAACGCCTAGGTCGTTAGGCTCGATCCGGTTCAGTTCCGCCCAAGACCACAGCCGTACCAGTTTGCCCACCACTGTGTCTTCATCCAGTTTTAAGTGGGTGGCGATGCTGCAAATCTCCGGCTTGTCCGGGGTGCAGGTTTCGATCTTGATCCAAGGGCGTCTCATAACACGCTATTTCAGCGGTAGAGCGCCCGGAGGTCAAGGAAACCTTATTAACGTTACATTGAAGTTATTGTGAATAACTTCATCGAGAAGCTTGCACTTTCGAGTTTGCCTCTGCCGGATGGACGCACCCCTCACGGCAGAGGCTGGAGAACGCTCGGGCTACTTGGCACCTTCGCTCATAAAGGCTTGGGCCCGCTTCATGAGTTCGTCCGGCGGCACGTCTTCGAGGTGCTGGCTGAAGCTCCAGCGATAACCGAAGGGATCGCGGATCATGGCGGTGCGGCTGCCCCAGAACTGATCGCGGGAGGGGCTCAGCGGGGAGCCACCCGCAGCAAGGGCGCGCTCAAAGGCTTTGTCGCAGTCCGCCACCTGGATGGTGAAGCCGCAGGGGGCCAGACCACCCGCCGGGATGGCGTGGGCATTGGCCGAGGGAGCCTCGTCCGAGATGTAGATGTGGGTGTTCCCGATCATGAACTCGGCATGCGGCACCACGCCCGGGGCCGGGGAGAGGCGGTAAAGCTCCACCGCTCCGAAGGCCCGGGCGTAGAAGTCGAGCGCATCGGCGGCGCTTTTGCAGGTGAGGGAAAAGGAGACGGTGGGTGTGGGGGGCTGGCTCATGGGTGGGTCTTGGCTTAGTGTTGGTTGAGATGGACCGCAGTCAGTTGCGATCACCGTCCAGCATTCGCACCTGCCACTGACAGCCTTATGTCAGGGGTGATTTTTGGGGAGGCGCTTTTTTTGAGGAGGCAGCTGGAAACAAGGCTGCGCAAGCTCACGGGCCGACGCGAGTGAACGTAGGACGTCCGTGGCGAAGCCCGCCCGTCTGCGAGCGTACGGCAAGCACTTGGGCGTATGGACGTCCTCGCAGTCGGGCGGTTTGGCGGAGGGGGCAGTAGAGCATGAAACGCCCTCGGCACCAAACACGACCGACCTACGATTGGCGCGCTTTTCAACGCGAGTGTAGAGGAATGACCGCGACTAGCCGCGAATTCCAATCCCACCCAGCGCCGTTAGTGAGCATTCGCGTTGGAGCGCTTTTGGCTCCGCCGCATGATGTCACCTCATTTCGCCCCTCGCCGATGATGCTCCGCAGTGGCCTGCGCCAAATCGGCCACCTTTTCCCGCAGAACTTCGGGCGAGACAATCTCAGCCTCCGTGCCCAAGCTCAGCAGCCAGCGAGAGACGTAATCGAGCCCTTCAGCGCGGTAGGCAAAGCGCACGCGGGCGCGCTTGCTGGCGACGGGCTCCTCCTCCACGATGGTCGGGCCCCAGAAGCGGCGCACGGTTTCGAGGAGGTAATCAGGGACTTCGATGACGGCGAATTCGCTGCGCTCAGACACGACGCATTTGGCGAGGTGCTCGTGGAGATTGAAGCCCGGGTGTGGTGAAATCGGCTCCGGCAGGGTCTCGCAGCGGACGATGCGGTCCACGCGAAAGTCCCGCATGTCGCCGCGCAGTCGGCACCAGGCAATGAGGTGCCAGTGGTCCATGTAAAACACCAGCCCTCGCGGCTCCACCAAGCGCTCGGTGGGCTCGCCACGGGCCGCGCCGTGGTAGTGGAGCCGCAGCACACAGCCCTCTGCCATGACGCGCTGCACGGTGCTGAGCGGCACGCTGCCTTTCGTTGGCGAGCGTGTGCCGATGACCGTGGTCTTGCGCAGGCGGTCCACGCGCCCCTGCAGGCCGGAGGGCAGCACGGCGGTGACCTTGCCCATGGCCGAGCGGATGGCATCGCGCATGGAGGCGTCCGTCATGCGCTCCACCAGCAGCCCGCCGGTGACGAAGGCAAAGGCCTCCTCCGGTGAAAACATGACGGGCGGCAGGCAGTAGCCGCTCATGAGACTGTAACCCACGCCGGGCTCTCCCACGATAGGCACGCCGCCCTCGCCAAGGGCCGCGAGATCGCGGTACACCGTGCGCTCCGTGATTTCAAAATGCTCGGCCAGTTGCGCGGCGGTGATGACCCGGCGCGACTGCAGCAGCATGACCATGGAGACGAGCCGGTCCGTGCGGTTCATGCTTCGCCTCCTCCTCCAATGTCCGGATACTGCTCCGCAAAGGGCAGCCAGGTGTCGCGCTTCAGTTTTGGTGCGTTCGAGCGCGTGATGTTCAGCGTCACCTGCAGCTCCACCAAGGCGCTGTCCACCTTGCTCTTGGTGATCGCTCCGGAAGGCGAGAGCGCCTTGCGCAGCTCCGCCGTGGTGTGCGGCTCGCTGCGGATCAGCTCAAAGGCGCGTCGCGCGAGCGGGCTGCAGGTGGAAACCGGGCGATGATGCGCCGGATAGTGGACCTGGCGCAGGTGCTCGATGCTCATCAGCATCGCGAGTCCTCCGGGCAGCTTGCCGTAAAAGATCTCATCAGGAAACTGAGCGGGCAGTTCATTTTTCCATCCCCAGACGGCCTCCACTTTTTCGCCCCAGCCCGGTTGTCCCGGCTGCCTTCCCGGCAGGTCCACCACATCCCAGAGGCTGGGGAGATCGGAGGTCTTGGAGCCAAAGATGAGGCAGGTCTTCGCTTTCAAGACGAAGGCGTAGGCTTGCGCGAAGGTTTTGATTTTGGCGGAGCGCTTCGGCTTCATGAGGGGCTGCAGTTCAGATGCGCCATACACTGATCCCCGAAACCGCGCCCCGAGTTTCTTTGCCAAAAGAGGCCTGCGCCCAGCCTCCTCAATTCGACCGATGCTCGGCATGGCCCAGGGCATGCAGCGCGTGGCGGAGTTCGGCGAAACGGATGGGCTTGATGAGATGCGCGACGAAGCCGGCTTCGCGGGAGGCCTGGATGTCTTCATCTGTGCCGTAGCCGCTGAGGGCGATGCCTCGCAGGCCATGCTGCACATGCAGGATTCTCATGAGCTCGTGGCCGGTGCCGTCCGGAAGGCCAAGGTCGGAGATGACGGCGTCAAACTCTCGCTGGCTCGCCTGAGCCAGGGCCTCCGCCTTGGTGCCGGCCCCGACCACGGAATGACCGCCACCTGTGAGCAGGCGGGAGAGCACCTGCAGGCTCTGCTCATGGTCTTCCACCACGAGCAGCCGCAGCGGCGGCTGGGTCTCTGAGGCATGCACTCCACCGCCTGCGGCATCGGGTTCGGCGCCGGGAGTTTCCTGAGTGGCACCGGGCAGGCAGATGGTGAAGCGTGCCCCTTTGCCGGGACCTTCGCTATGGGCCTCCACCCTGCCACCATGCAAGATCACGATGGCACGGGTGATGGCAAGTCCGAGACCGAGACCCGGGGCGCGGGAGTCGCGGTTGGTGGCCCCCTGCTCAAAGGGCTCAAAGATGCGGTCCTTCATGGCCTCGTCAAAGCCCATGCCCTGGTCTTCGATCTCAATGCAAAGCTCATGCACAGAATCGGGGCAGGGGATGTTGCGCGAACGAATGGTGACACATGAGCCCGCCGGGGAGAACTTTACGGCATTACGCAGGATGTTCCAATACACCTGCTGCAGCCGGGTGGGGTCCCCGTGGAGCTGGGGCTTCGCCGCGTGCAGATCCAGAGAGAACCGGACGCCTTTTTCGCGGGCCTCGTCCTGAACCATTTCCACCACATGCCGCAGCAGGGAGTGCGCATTGCAGGGCTCTGAGCGCAGGGAGAGCTTGCCGTGGGTGATGCGTGTGATGTCCAGAAGGTCGTCAATCAAGCGTGCCTCCAGCGCGATGTTGCGCTCGATCATGCGAAGCTGCTGGCGCACATCTTCAGGGAGAGATTCGTCCTCCTTCAGCGCGCTCGCGGTCATGAGCACCGGAGTCAGCGGCGTGCGCAGCTCATGGGAGAGCTGGGCGATGAAGGCGTCCTTGGCGGCGGAGGCGGCGCGGGCGGCCGTTTCGCTTTCCCGCAGGAGAGTTTCGGCCCGGCGGTTTTCCGTGACGTCAAAGGTGGCACCGTCAAAACGGATCGGCCTGCCATCCTCCGCATAGAAGGGGTGGCCGACGGCGCGGATCCATTTGATGCGTCCATCCTGCGGGCAGACAGTGCGGTATTCCATTTCGAAACGCTGCTGGGTGGCGATGGACTGCTCGATCCCGAGGCGGGTCTTTTCGCGGTCGTCAGGATGAATCATCGCGTAGAAAACGTCGATATCCACACTGGCATCCGGCGGCAGCCAGAAATGCTCTTTCACCAAGCTGTCCCACTCCAAGGTGCCAAAGGGGAGATCGCAAAACCAGAAGCCCACCTCGGCGATATCCTTGACGATTTCCATGCGCTGGGTGGAGCGGCGCAGGGCCTCCTCCGTAGCCCGGAGCTCGGTGATGTCCTGCACGGTGCCCCGGAGGCCGAGGACCTTGCCCTCGGCACTGGTCACGCGTTCGCCGCGCGTGGTCACCCATATTTTTTTGTCTCCACAGCGACCTTCGAGATCCAGGCGGTGGCCGATGCCCGTCCTGGCGGTGGTCTGCACGGCATGGTTCAGCCGCTCCCAGGATTCCTCAGAGTAGAAGACGCCGCGCTGGCCGCTGATATGAGGCAGGGCATCGATGACAGGATCCAGGCCGAAGATGCGGTAGAGCTCCTCGGAACCCAGGAAGGCGTCCGTGGTGGCATCCCAATACCAGCTTCCAATATGGGAGAGGGTCTGGGCTTCGCGAAGCTGGCGGGTCTGCTCCAGCAGGGAGCGCTCGCGTGTCTCACGCTCGCGCGACTCCCGGCCCACCCGAGCGTGGGATCGGTGAAGCATTTCACCCAGGGCGATGATGGCCGTGGCCATGAAGACAAAGCCCGTGACCCCAACCGCCCACGCGGAGGGCGTGAGGTCGGGCTGGTTCGGCGGGACAAACAGCCAGATGGTCAGAAGAAAGCCGACCACTGCTGCGACGGCCGTGGCCCGCCAGCGGCAGTAGCGCGCCGCGAGGGCGATGCTGACGATCAGCGCGAGAAAGGGCAGGCGATCCCCGAGCCAGGGGGCGAGCAGCGCCCGGACGCCAAGGGAGCCGAGCGTAAAAAGCAGGGCTTTGCCAAGGGAAATCAGGGGTCTGGTGATGCGTGCACGCGACATAAATCAGCAACAGCAAGGAGCCTACCTTGAACCGCCATAGCAGCAAGATGGAATGCGGAACGCTGCGGCGATGTTGCGCGGGCAATCAGCCAATATGGAGTGCGGTGCGAATGGAGGAACAGCTCGTACTCGGTAGCTCGGAGAGCGAAGGGAGGAAACACAGCTACTGCTTTCCGCTGGCGGGATGATGTTCACCCTTGCCACCTACCCCCGAAACAAAGCCCCGAGCTTCTTCCCCAAGATCACACCCGCACCGAGGATCGTCACCGCGAGGAAGATCATCGCCCACACGCCGAGGGCGGAGGCGAGATTGGGTCCGCTGCCGAGAGCGAGCACCAGTGAGTAGATCGCCTTGGTGATGGGGAAGTAGGTGGCCTGCTGCGCGAGGATCATGCTGTCGCTCACTTCCAGCATGGCGAAGGAAAAGGCGAGCAGGGCGCCCGCGACGAGATTGGGTGCGACGAGCGGCAGCGTGATGCGCCACAGCGCTTTCTCCGGGCGTGCGCCGAGGTTTTGCGCGGCCTCTTCCAGCGTGGGGCTCACCTGCTGAAAACCAGCGGCGGCGGACCTCACCACGTAGGGGAGTCTGCGCACGGCATACGCGATGACGAGCAGCAGCAGCGGATCTTCCCCCAGCATCAGCCAGTCAAAGGGCTGGCCCTCCCGCGTCATGGCCAGATAGCCAAACGCCATCACAATGCCCGGTACGGCCAGCGGCAGCATCGCCATGGCGTCAAGAAGCTGGCGGCCCCAGAGACGGGTGCGCACGGAGACGTAGGCCACACCGGTGCCCAGCACGAGCGCCACCAGCATGGCCAGCGTGGAGTACTTCAAGCTGTTGGCGATGGATGAAAGCGTGAGCTCATGCCCCAGCGCATCGCGGTAATGCTCCAGCGTCAGCGAGTGCGGAATGACGGTGCCATACCAGTCCTTAGAAAACGACAGCAGCACCACGCCGACATGCGGCAGCACGGCCAGGAAGGTGACACCGGCAAAGAAGGCGGTGCAGAGCCAGCCAAGTCCCGCAGGCAGCGTGAGGGTCTCACGCCCCGTGGTGGCACGTCCGCCACCACCGCCCGAATTCGCTCTGCCAAAGAGCAGCCTGCCCGTGAGGTAAAACAATGTGCTGAAGACCAGCATCACCGCCACCAAGGCGTAGGGGAAGGGGTTCCCGCTGAGGTCATTGATGCTGCGGAAAATCTGCACAGCCGTGACGCGGTCATAGTCAAACAGCAGCGGCACGCCCATCTCGGTGAAAGCCCACACGAAAACGATGGTGCCACCGGCAAACACGCCGGGCATGATGAGCGGCAGCGTCACGCGCCAGAAGCGGCTCCAGGCATTGCAGCCCATGTTGGCCGCAGCTTCCTCCAGCGCCGGATCGAGATTGGAGAGCGCCGCCGCCGTATTGAGGTAGATGATGGGATACAGGTGCAGCACCTCCATGACGATGATGCCCAGCATGCGATGCTGCCCCAGCCAGTCGGTCGGATGCAGCGCGTCCATGAGGCCGAGATGGATGAGCAGGCTGTTCAGCGCGCCCGCCTGCCCCAGCATCGCCTTGATGCCGATGGCCCCCACAAATGGCGGCAGGATCATGGGAATGAGCACCAGCGAATTCATCAGCGCACGGCCGGGGAAGGCAAAGCGCACGTAGCACACCGCCAGCGGCAGCGCCACGCAGAGCGCGCCCAGCGTCGTCCACACCGCGATGACAAACGAATTCCACAGCCCCTGGCGGTACAGCTCATTGAGGAAAACCTCCGACACATAATCCAGCGTGAACTTGTGATCCGGCCCGCGAAACGCCGCCTCCAGCGCCGCCCAGATCGGGTAGGCAAAGAAGCACGCGAAAAACGCGGTCATCCCCAGAAAGATCAGCAGTGAGAGGGTTTTGGACATGGGACAGGCGAAGCCCCCTCTTTGTGCGCCAGCCAGCGGCGCACGTCCAGCACGAAAGCCAGGCGGGCATGCACATGAACACCACAAGCTCTCGCACGCAGGCACAGCACCACTTTTGCGCTCGACGAAACGCCTCCGGGTTGAGTAATCTCACGCCATGATCCGGCTTTCCATGTTTTTGCTCTGCTGGGCGGTGCTCTGCATTTCAGGCATGGGGGCAGAGGCGCCTGAGGCCAAGCCCCGAGAAGAGTCCAAACCCGGCGCAATGATCACGCGCGTCTTTCAGGTGCCGCGCGATTTTGTGAATGCGGCAGCCCAAGGAATGCCGTCCGAAATTCCCGCCGAAGATCCCTTTGCTGAATCTCCACCTCCGAAGCGCAAGGCGGGTGAGAGTGTGCCACTGATCAAGACTGCGCGTACTGTCCTTGAGGAAGCTGGCATCGTGTTTCCCACTGGAGCCAGCGCCTCATTTGATTCCTTCTCAGGCACGCTCACTGTCGTCAATAGGAAGGCAGAGATGGATCTCTGTGAGGCCTACATCGAGAGCATGTGCGTTCATTATCCCCACCAAATGAGCTTTGTTTTGACCGTGGTGGAGGGGCCGGGAGAGATCATCCGCGAGGCAAATGCGGCGGTGGCACAGGGAGATGCAGCCAAGGCGCTCGCTGGCCTGCTGCAGCAGGCGACCAAGGCGGAGACGCAGGTGCGCGTGGTTCAGGATGCGTTTCTGGAAACCAAATCCGGGGTGAGGGCCACGACGAGGTCAGTGCAGGAGCATGTTTTGCCTTTGGTCAGCCGCGATGAGAAGCGCCACCTCTCCGTGGACCGGGAAACGCAGATGGTGGGCATGCAGTTGAACATCGAACCCGTCATTGCTCCTGACTGGCAGCACATCGAGGCCAGTTGCTCCTTGGAGATCAATCCCGCGCTGCCAAGCGGACGCCCCGTGGTGCTCTCCGATCCAGCCACGGGAAATGCGACGGAAATACCGTTCACCACGGTGCCAGTGCAGCGGTTTTCATCCAGCCTTCGGATGCAGCGCGGCAGCACTCACCTGCTGGGCATCGCCCGGCCCTATGGCAAAGCGGGGGCTGAAAATGCAGATGTGCTGTGGGCGGCGTTTCTTACCGGGCACATCGTCAAAGTGGCTGGCGGAGTGCCGCAGGAAAGGCCGCAGGTCAGGGCTGCGCTACTCAAGGTGCCCGCAGGCATGCGCAAGCTGGCGCTGGCCGTGCCGTCGGGTCTACTTGAGAACGAGTGCCTGGGTACCGGGATGCGGTTGCAGCCCTACTTTGACACCCATGGCGTGGCACCCGCCGCCGGTGCGGAGGCCGTGGTAGAGGAGGATGTGCTGACTGTGGTGAACACGCATGAAAACGTGGAGCGCATCATTGCGCTGGTCGATCAACTGACCGCAAAGCTGCCAAGGACTGCGGTGCTGACGCTGCATACCGTGCAGGGCTCCGGTGCTTTTCTGCGTAGCCTCGCTGCGCAGGCGGCGGCAGAAACAGACCATGGTGGACAATGGGCGAAGGTCCAGGAGGCTCTGCGCACCGGCAACCATGGCATGAAGGCCGTCAGCACGAGCCGGATGGAGTCCCTGTCCGAAGTACGTGCCACTCTGGAGGCGGTGCATGAGCACACCCGCCTCTCAGAATACGGCAGAGACGAAGACGGGCATATGGGGCCGGGATTTGAAACTCAAAACGTGGGGGAGATCCTGGAGTTTGAACCGATGATCTATTTTAATGACTCCGTGGATCTCATGCTTTCGCATGAGTTTCATCCGCTGCCACCGCAGGCTGCGCGGGGAACCGTGGTGGACCCGGAAACCCAGCAGAGGCACAGCTTTCCCCTGGAACACCCGCATGTGCAGCAGACAACGACCAGCCTGCATGTGGAAAATGGCGGCACCCGGCTGCTCTCCCTGCTGCGGCTCCCCGGAGATCCTGCAGGCGACCAGCTCACCGCCACCTTCCTGCATTGCGATGTGGTGCCGCACAGCGCACGCAGAAAGGAGAGCGGACCCACTTTGGCGCAGATGCTGGCCAGTGTGCCCAAGTCAGACGATCAGGAGCAGTACACGCGCAGCTATCGGGTCCCACCGGACTGGAGTGCAATTCCATCTGGCAAGGAGGCTAGCTCGGACGATCCATTTGCCGTTAACCAAACATCGAGCTCTACACCGCCCGACCATCGGACGGCCAAGGAAATCCTGGAGGAAGCAGGCGTCCCATTTCCTCCGAGCGCCACGGCACACCACGGCGGCCCGGTCTCTCAGATCGTGGTCAGAAACACCCAGGAGAATTTGGACAAAGTGGAAAAGTATGTGGAGTGGATGAGGCGTGAATACAGCCCCGCCTGCGTGGCACTCACCTCCCAAGTGCTGGAGGCTTCGGGCCCGCTAGTGCGTGAACTGATGTCTGGCGCGGGTGGCCACAGCAACCACAAGCCGGCGTTGGAAAAACTCCTCGCGGCGGTGAAAGAGGGGAAGGCGAAACACCTTGGCTTCTCGCGCTTTGAGACCACAGCCGGTTCAAACAACGTAAGGTTCGAGCAGGGAGTGCAGCAACCCTATTTGAACGATGAGCTGAACCAAGAAGTGCGACTGGTGGGCTTCATTAATGAAGTGGAGGCCCTGGGCAGGTCTGAGAGCATGCCTGTTAGGCTCGTCCTCTCTTCCGAATTTCACACGGCGCAGCCGAGTGTGCATCGGGAGGAGGTCGTCGATTTCCAAGGCCGCCGCCTTGAGTTTCCGCTGACTGACTTTGACCTCATGAAACTGACGACCAGCACCTGCATTCCCGATGGCAGCGCGCGAATGCTTGCCGTGTGGAAGCCGGTCACCAAAGGCGAGGCGGAAAACGCGGATGTGCTTCAGGTCCTGTTCATCACCTGTGACCATCTGCGCAGCCAGAAGTAAAATTACATCCCTCTCTCCGCGATCCTCGCGGCTTTAAGAAACTGGTTTCTAAAAGCATCACCCAGCTCACGTGCCAATCGTGTTTCCTGCACCTTGTCGCGGGCGGAGAGGATCTTGGCGATGTTGCCGGTGGCGGCTTCGTGCTTCACGCGGGTGAGGTCTTCCAGCACCTGCAGGGCGCGTTCGGGCATGCCGTGATCGATGATGGTCTTCCATGCGGCGTGCAGCTCTTCATGGGAGTCCACGCAGATCACGCGGACGAGGAAGCGGATGGTGTTGAACAGGGCGGCGGTGCGCTCCGGGTGGTAGGTGAAGGCCTGGGCTTTTTCAAAGGGGGCCTCGTGGCCGTCGCTCATCATGGCGATGTTTTCCGGCGTGTACAAATCATGCCGCACGGGCAGGCGGCGCAAGGCGTGATGCCGGGGTCCGCCGGGCTCGCCCACGCGGTAGCTCCACAGCTTCTGCCCTTCGTCCCCGAGCACGAACTCCAGGAAGGCGGTGGCCAGTTCCGGATCGGGCGCGCCACGCAGCATGCCGATGGGATCGACACTGACAGATGTGCCGCCCAGCGGGGCGATGAAGCCCACGCGGGAGGTGCCATCGGCCCGGCGCACGTCCTCTTCCGCAGAGCGTCCGTAGAAGTCGATGCACATACCTGCTGCGGCATCGCCCTTGGCGACTTCGAGCGGAATCTTGGTGGAGAAATCGGTGAAGTAGCGTGCATTGGCGCTGAGGCGCAGGATGAGGCGCAGCCCTTCATTCCAGCCTTCCGCGACGGCCTGGGCTTCGAGCTGTTCAGGGGTGAGCTTTGACTTCGGCACGGCTTTGAGCCGATCATGCGCGCTCTGCATCTGCTGCTGGATGAGCATTTCCAAAGCCTTCGTCACGGAGCCGCTCTTGCCCGGATCACTGAGGGCGATCTGGCCGTAGTAGTGTGGGTCCGCGAGGTCTGCCCAGGCGGCGGGATCCTGCGCGATGCCGATGCGCCGCAGCACATCGCGATTGAAGACGATGCCGCTGCTGGAAAGGCAGGCACCGCACCAGCGGAATTGCGGATCGCGGAAGGGCTCGCCGCTGAGTTTTTCGGGAATGCCGGCATCGCTAAACCACTCGGGGTGCTTTTTCGCCAAGCCGCTGAGGCCGTTTTTTTCACTGTCACCCGCCACCAGCGTGCCGGCCCTGGCCTGCTGCTCGAAATCATAAGCACCGCCGCCAAAGAAGACATCGATGCCCGTGCCGACGTTCGAGGCGAGGTAGGCTTTGCGTGCGGCATCGTCGGGTGCGGCCTTCGGGTTCAGGCAGGACTGCGCGACGGCGGGTGTCCAGCTCTGCTGCTGGGTCTTCTGCCAGTACTGCTGAAAGGCGGCGGTGGCCTCGGACTTGATCAGCATGGCGATTTCGGAGGTGCCGCCGGGCACGCGCCAGTCGATGAACAGCGTCTGCCCTTTGGTGTTTTTCCAATGCGTGGCAAAGGCATGCCCAAACTCCTCGCGGATGCGATCATGGTGCGGCGAGATGATGACCAGCCGCCGGTCGTAATGGGCGGGGGCAGTGCTCTGCGTGGGCTTGAGCAAAAACGGACCTGCCAGCGTGGCCAGCATGGGGAAAAAGACGGTGAGTTCCTTGCGCCAGTGCTGAGCCCAGGAGAGCATAGCCTGGGTGCGTGGGTGGTGGAAAATACCATTCATAGCCATGCCTCGCTCCCTCCAATCTTCTTTTTTCCGCTTTTCCTCCACTTTCCAAAAGCATGTACGACAGGCATGTCTGTCAGCGCAGGGGTGACGCAAGGGCGTACGGACGCGCTCATGGTCGGGCGGTTTGGCGGAGCGGGCGGTGAATGTTGCAACGTCTTCGACGACAAACACGGCCGACCTACGGACGGAGGGCTGCATGGACGTAGGACGGTCGTGGCGACAGCCCGCCCGTCTGCGAGCGTGCGGCAGGCTCTGTGGCGTAAGGACGTCCTCGAAGTCGGGCGGTTTGGCGGAGCGGGCGGTGGGTGTTGCAGCATCTTTGACGCCAAACACGGCCGACCTACGAAGGGAGGGCTGCATGGACGTAGGACGGTCGTGGCGACAGCCCGCCCGTCTGCGAGCGTGCGGCAGGCTCTGTGGCGTAAGGACGTCCTCGAAGTCGGGCGGTTTGGCGGAGCGGGCGGTGGGTGTTGCAGCATCTTTGACGCCAAACACGGCCGACCTACGAAGGGAGGGCTGCATGGACGTAGGACGGTCGTGGCGACAGCCCGCCCGTCTGCGAGCGTGCGGCAGGCTCTGTGGCGTAAGGACGTCCTCGAAGTCGGGCGGTTTGGCGGAGCGGGCGGTGGGTGTTGCAGCATCTTTGGCGCCAAACACGACCGACCTACGGTCTGCGTGTTGCAATCTCGCGCTGGGCGGTCGCATGCCCAGCGCTGTGCGGGGTTCGAGTAGGAGGAAGAGGATGCCCGAAGACGCCACCGCTTGGTTCTGGAAAGTGGCGGGGTCATTTGCGCAGAATCACGACATCTCCCATCGCGGCCATCACACGCACTTCGTCCTCGCCTGGTAGACGCAGGTCCTGGGGATTGGTCTCGCAGACCTTCATCTGCGGGCCGCCGTGCACTTGGATAAGGTACTGTACCGTCGCACCGAGGTAGGTGGTGTCGAGGATGTGGCCGGGGAAACGGTTCGGAGAATCGAGCACATTGCCAAAGGTCAGTGCCTCAGGCCGGACGCTCAGCATCACGGGCTGGCCGCTGGCGGGCTGCCAGGTGCCGTCGGTGCGACCGCGCAGGACGCCGAAGGGGGGTTCTACATCGTAAAATCCCGCGCGACTGCTCTCGCGCAGGGTGCGGCCTTCGACGAAGTTCGTCTCGCCAATGAACTCGGCCACCATGCGTGTGGAGGGATTGAGGTAAATCTCAGGAGCCGCCCCCACCTGCACCAGCTTGCCGGCATCCATGATCGCCATGCGGTCAGCCATGCTCAGGGCTTCATCGCGGTCATGCGTGACGTAAATGGCGGTGAGTCCATGCTGCTTGACGATCGTGCGAATCTCCGTGCGCATTTCCAGGCGCAGCTTGGCATCCAGATTGGAGAGAGGTTCATCCAGCAGCAGGCACTTGGGGCGGATCACCAGCGCGCGCGCCAGGGCCACGCGCTGCTGCTGCCCGCCGGAAAGCTGCTGGATTTTGCGGGTGCCGAGGCCGCTCAGCTTCACCTGCTCCAGCGCTTCGGAGACGCGGTGCTCGATCTCCCGGCGCGGGCGCTTCCGCTCCTCCAGCCCGAAGGCCACGTTTTGCGCCACGTTCAGGTGCGGCCACAGGGCGTAGCTTTGAAACATCATGCCCGTGCCGCGCTTGTGTGCGGGCAGGCGGGTTACGTCCTCATCATCAAACCAGATCTTGCCGGAGTCCGGCGTGTAGAACCCGGCAATGTGGCGGAGCAGTGTGGTCTTGCCGCAGCCGCTGGGCCCCAGCAGGAAGAACAATTCCCCTGCGGCGATCTGCAGGTCCACGCTGCTCAGCACAACACTGCCGCTGAATCGTTTGGTGAGTTCCTGGATTGTGATCGTGACCATGCGGATGAGTTCAGGTTCTACTTGAGCGGCAGCGCAATGGCAAGCTTCGCAGACATTCTCACGAGAACTCAACATCGCAGTTGCAAAGCCCGCAGCTCTGTCCAAAATGCACGTCCTCTCGCCAACCGGCAGCCACCCCAAAGCGGCACCGCTGGAGAGAACGTCAAACCTAGGTCGGGCTGTAGTTCAGCCTGGTAGAACGCTTGCATGGGGTGCAAGAGGTCGTGAGTTCGAATCTCGCCAGCCCGACCACGGTTTACGTTTCAGCGCCACGAAAAGGCGCTTCAAAGGGGGCGCATTCCGCCGCCCATCGCTGCCACCGCAGCATTTTGCCCCTTACGGGCACAGCCTCATTCCAACGAGAGATGGCCCCATGCCTCCGAATCACGGTGGCAACGGGATCAGGCGCTGTGCAGGATCTTGCCACTGAAGCGGGTGCAGGGCGGGGAATAGAGCCTGTGACCGAGGGAAAGGTAGCGCTCCCGCAGCCGTTCGCGGTGCTCGTGGATCACCTGCACCCACGGGCTGCGGCGCATGGCAAAGGCGGGCTCCGTGGCGAGGTTGGCCAGGTCGTGATCCCTTCCGAGAAGCTGGCCGAGGCGTCGGGCGCGCCGGATCCGCCGGGCGCACCCGCGCAGGTGGGGCAGCACCAGAGATTGATAATAGAGATCCTTCACGCGGTGCCGCCAGCGGTGCAGGGTGCGTTTGTCCTTGGTCTCAAACGCCTGCTTCATGAGGTGGCGGCCTTTGCGGTAGCAGCGGGCGTGCTGCTCCAGGATCTGCTCTTCGGTGAGCGACTGGATGCAGGTGCTGTCGATGAGCTGGCCGAAGGCGTAAAGCTGGTGGTGCAGGCCGGAGACGGGCGGGGCCTTGAGCGTCTGGCCCATGAGCTGCGGGCGGTGTTTCGCGGCAAGATGGAAGCGGCGCGTGAGCTTGTCGATGAGCCGCCCCTGCACCACGTGGTCGCGGTTGCCGGCGCAGGCGTTTTTCACGGCACGCAGGTGCTTTCGCATGGCCTGCAGCGTGTGTTTTTCGATGCCCGGATTCGCCAGCCGGAGCAGCGCCATGATCTTCTTGACCCGCACGCGCAATTGGTGGGTGGCGCTTTCCTCATGGGTGGACATTCTCCGCACATCCTCCTGCGCGCGCTCGCAGAGCTGATGCAGCAAACGTTTCAACTTCCGGCCCGTCAGGCCCGCCGTTTCACGGTTTTGCTTCATGAGCGAGTATTCAGCCGAGAATCAGGGCGCACGGCAAGAAAGAGTTTTTCACATTCGTCAGCCTGGGATGGCAACAACTGGGCCAAACCTGCGATTTGTCTGAATGACTCCAGCAAGTGGAGCGACTGGGATTGTCGTCACATTGGATTCCGGCGCTTTTTTCCGGCCCGACAGGCGGAGATGCTGAAAACTTTCGTTGATTCATCTGCCTCCGATGCCAGCGTGCATGCGTAGCCTTTTTTAACCCAACTCACTCTATCATGGCCAGCGAAGCAGTCCTCACCCTCACCGAAGCAAATTTTGAATCCGAAGTCACTTCTTCCACCGTGCCTGTGCTGGTGGATTTCTGGGCTGAATGGTGCGGACCCTGCCGCATGCTGGGACCGATCTTGGACGATCTGGCCAAGGAGCAGGGCGAGAAGGTGAAGATCGGCAAGGTGAACGTGGATGAGTCGCCGAATCTGGCCACCCAGTTCAGCGTGCGCTCCATTCCCATGATGGTCTTCTTCAAGGACGGCAAGGCGGTGGACACCGTTGTCGGCGTGCAGTCGAAGGATGCCCTGACCAAGCGCCTTGCAGCGCTGGCCTGAGACGCTGTGTAAAAACAATCATCGGGCGTGGGTTCTGCAGTCAGCGGCCCGCGCCTTCCTCAATCATCAAAAAAGCCGCCCCGTTAAAAGGGCGGCTTTCTTGTGCAAGAAGGCTTTGAGGCCCGACGGGCGGACTACTCGTCTCCAAACGAGATGCCCACGGCGCGGGACGCGCGGACGATTTCGCTGTCCTTGCTGACGAGGCGGAGCTGATGCACGGCTTCTTCGATCGGCACGTCTCCCACCTGATACTGCTGGTAGCTGACCATGCGGCCAAAGCTGCCCTGAGAGATGAGTTCGACGGCCTTGGCACCGAAGCGCACGCCGAGGATGCGATCCAGCGCCGTGGGGGCGCCGCCGCGCTGGAGATGGCCCAGCGTGCAGGCGCGGGTTTCTTTGCCGGTGTCTTTTTCGATGTGCTTGGCCACGTAGTCGCCGATGCCGCCGAGGCGGTCTTCGCCCTTGGCGCCGACTTTTTCCTTGGTGAGAAGTTCGCCGCTTTCCATGCGTGCGCCTTCCGCCACGACCACGAGGGTGCTGTGGTGGCCTGCGGCATCGCGCTTGCGGATGGCCTTGGCCACGTGCTCGAAATTGAAGGGAATCTCTGGCAGCAGGATCACATCCGCGCCGCCGGCCATGCCGCCGTAAAGGGCGATCCAGCCTGCGTGGCGGCCCATGACTTCCAGCACGATCACGCGCTTGTGACTTTCCGCCGTGGTGTGCAGGCGGTCCAGGGCATCGACGACGGTGGCGACGGCGGAATCAAAGCCGAAGGAGGTGGCGGTGGCCTGGATGTCATTGTCGATGGTCTTCGGCACGCCGATGACGGGCACGCCCATCTGGTACAACTGCAGACCGGTGGTGAGGCTGCCGTCTCCGCCCACCACGATCAGCGCGCCGACTTCAAGGTGGCGCAGCGTGTTCTTGGCTTTTTCGACGATTTCCACCGGCACCTGGGAGACATTGCCTTCGCCGACCTTGGCCACGAAGTGACCTTTGTTGGTGGTGCCCAAAATGGTGCCGCCGAGCTTCATGATGCCGACGGTTTTTTCCGGATTGAGCATCATGTAATCACCTGGAGGGAGCAGGCCTTCGAAGCCGTCACGGAAGCCGACGACCTCCCAGCCGAGGGTGTTGGCCGCGCCGACGACGCCGTGAATGACCGCATTGAGTCCGGGGCAGTCGCCGCCGCTGTTGAGAATACCGATGCGCATGAGATTAAAAAGGGAATGGGGGTGGGGTTATGAGGGACGGAAGAACGCCCCTGAAAATTCAGAATTGATCCAGCATCTGGCGCTTGTCCGTGATCGGGCGGCCTGCGCCCAGCCAGCGGTCGTAGGCGGCCCAGCCTTGATGCAGCAGCGTGCGTGCTTCTTCAAAGGGGCTGGCGGAACCAAGCACGACGACGACCATGCGGTGCCGGTAGATGAGGCTGGTGTTGTCCGCCTGGACCTGCACCGTCGGGGGCTTCTCAGCGGAGATGACCACGCAGCCGCCGGAGCGTGCGGTGTTGCCCGTTTTGATGCCGTCGATGCGGTCCACGCCGAGGAGCTGATTGGTGTTGGTCAGCGCCATCGTGAGCGGCTGCCCGCCGCGGTAGATGGTGATGTTGCGGCTGGCCTGATTGGTGTAGAAGCGCATGGCCGGCCGCGAGACGGCGTAGATGGCCAGGCGGGCGATGTCCGCCGCGCAGGAATAGGGCAGGGGGCGGGAGTTTTCCAGGCCGTGCGGATTGGTGAACCGGGTGGCGCGTGCGCCTTCACGCTTGGCGAGCTGGTTCATCTGCTTGACGAACTCCTCCATGGGGTGCCCGGCACGGCCCAGGCGCGCGAGGTGATCCTTCCCGACGAAGTCGCCGAGGGTGATGGCGGCGATGTTGTCGCTGGTCATCATGCTGGCGTAAATGAGGTCACGCAGGGTGGCCTGGTCTCCGGGTTGGAGGCCGATGCTGCCGGGATCTGAAATCTGGAAGGCGTAAGAGGGGACGGTGGCGAGCACGCCGACGCCGACCTTCGAGGCCTCCGCCCAGTCGAGCGTGACCATGGCGGTGGCGATCTTGGCGAGGCCGCCGACGGCACGCTTGGCCTGCGCGTCTGCGGCGACGTGTACTTTTTTATTGAAGGCATCCACGACCAGCACGGCTGACTGCGCCTGCAGGGCAGCACCACCGGTGACGAACGAGAAACAGATGCCGAGGATCAATGCGCGGGAGCTTAACCACGCCATGCTGGGGGAAAACATAGACTGGTGATGTTTAGCTGTCTGAACCATTATCGCAACTGTGGATTTCCCCCGATGATTTTCCGATTTGACGCTGGCACAGTCGAATTCATGCTCCGCCACTCCCATGGCAACTCCCCAGCAGCAGGCTCTCGCGCTCATTCAATCCTACTACAGCACCTTCAATTCCGGCGACCGGGAGGCATTCCTGGCCCTGCTGACGGACGACGTGGTGCATGACATCAATCAGGGCGGCGCGGAGAACGGACGCGAGGCTTTCCGAACGTTTCTCGCCCGCATGGACCGTTGCTATCGGGAGCAGGTGCGGGATCTGGTGGTCTTTGCCGCTGAAGACGGCACGCGTGGCGCGGCGGAGTTTGACATCGAAGGGGAATACCTGGCCACGGATGAGGGCCTGCCTCCCGCCACCGGCCAGCGCTACCGGCTGCGCGTCGGCGCGTTTTTTGACATTCAGGACGGCAAAGTCCGGCGCGTGACCAACTACTACAATCTGGAGGAATGGCTGCGGCAGGTGGGCGCAGCCCCTCAGGGTGCCTGATTGAGCGCTGCATCGGCTGTGGGATCAGGCTCTGGACGTCATGGTATGAAGCCGTGACAAATGACACAACCGGCTGCATCGCGGGTGCGATTTAATGGCGCTGCTGTGAACTCCGTTGCAGCTCCCATGACAAACACCCACCCATGCCTGCCACCGAACTCCTTGCGTGCACTGGCCACGGATTTTGACGGCACGCTGGCCCATGACGGAGCGGTCAGCGAGACAACGCTGCATGCCCTGCAGCGTTTGAAGGAGGCGGGCTACAAGCTCCTTCTTGTGACCGGGCGCGAGCTCAATGATCTGGCCGCCACATTTCCGCAGATGAATCTCTTTGATCTGATGGTGCTGGAGAATGGCCCGGTGCTTTATGAGCCGGCCACGGGAAAGATGGATCTGCTGGCCCCGCAACCTTCGGTGGAGTTCGTCACGCGGCTGATTCAAAAAGGCATGCCGGTGCAGGTGGGCAAGGTCATCGTCGCCACCTGGGAACCCCATGAATCGGAGGTGCTCGCGACGATCAAGGAGCTGGGGCTGGACCTGCAGGTCATCTTCAACAAGGGCGCGGTGATGATCCTGCCCGGCGGAATCAACAAGGCGACCGGCCTGCGTGCGGCCCTGGGTGTTCTGGGACTGGAGGCGGTGGAGGTCGCCGGCGTGGGAGATGCGGAAAATGACCACGCGTTTTTAGAGCTTTGCGGCTGGTCCGTGGCGGTGGCCAATGCGCTGCCCGCCATTCGCGAAAAAGTTCACCACGTCACCGCGGCAGACCATGGTGACGGGGTGGTGGAAATGATCGACTGCCTGCTAACCCCACGCCCCCTGCAAGCATGAAAGTACTGATGATCGATGTCGGTGGAACGAATGTGAAAATGATGGCCAGCGGACACGAGGGCTTTCGGCGTTTCCCCTCCGGGCGCACTCTGACCGCCGCAAAGATGGTGGAGGGCGTCCTCGCTGAAACCAAGGACTGGGAGTATGAGGTGGTGTCTCTCGGGTTTCCCGGCCTGGTGCGGGATGGCAAGATAGCGCGCGATCCGCTCAATCTCTCCGGCGGGTGGATGAAGTATGACTTTGAAAAGGGTTTCGGCAGGCCGGTCCGCATCATCAATGATGCGGCGATGCAGGCTCTGGCAAACTACGACAGCGGCCGCCTGCTGTTTCTCGGCCTAGGGACCAGCGTGGGCGCTGCCTTGATCGCGGATGACGCGGTGATCCCGCTGGAAATCGGCATCATTCCTTTGTCCAAATCGGAGGTGTTCATGGATCGCCTGAGCAAAAAGGCGCTGGATTCCCATGGCAAGCGCCGCTGGCAGAAGGCGGTGAACCGCGCGGTGCTATTGCTGAAGGACATCTTCTGGCCGGATCACTTCCAGCTTGGCGGCGGCAACACCAAGCATCTCGACCCGATCCCCGAAGGATGCACAGCGGGAAACAATCAGGATGCCTTCCGCGGAGCCGTGCGCCTCTGGCCCGGCGCGGACATGCTGGCGATCAGCCAGACGACGACGCTGCGTATTGTTCGGAATGGGGAGGCAGAAGGAAGCGAGCAGGCGGGAGCTGGCCAGAGCTCCGGGATGGTGCCTGGCGGTGTGCTGGGCCCGCCGGGGACGGCAAGGGTGTGGGACGGGGACTGAATTAAACGCCATCACTCGCGCCCGAGGAACACGCTGCGAAATATCATCACCTTGAAACCGCCCAACCAAGACCTGCATGGGAACGCCCCTGACAACGCGCCGGTGGCGCTGGTGTTGATTGATGTGATCAACGCCCTGGATTTCCCCAGAGGCGGGCGGCTGCTGCGTTACGCGCTGCCCGCCGCAAAGCGCATCGCGCAATTGAAAGCACGGGCACGCAAGGCGGGCGTGCCGGTCATCTATGTGAATGACAACTTCGGGCGCTGGCGCTCCGACTTCAAAGCCCATGTGCACCACTGCCTGGAAAACGACACGAAGGGCGGCCCCATCGTGAGGCTGCTGGTGCCTGACGACGATGATTACTTTGTGCTGAAGCCCAAGCACTCCGGCTTCTACTCCACCTCGCTGGACATATTGCTCAGGTATCTGGGAGTGAAGACCTTGATCCTGACGGGGGTTGCCGGGAATCTGTGCGTCCTCTACACAGCGAATGACGCCTACATGCGTGACTTTGGCCTGAGGGTGCCGTGTGACTGCGTGGCCTCTGAAACGAAGGAGGCCAACGATTATGCGCTGAACCAGATGAAGAGCCATCTGCGCGCTGACATCCGCCAATCATCGCGCATTTCCTTTTCAAGTTGGGCGAGAGAAGCCCGCAGCAAAGCAAAGAAGAAGACCTGAGGAGCCGCTGTGGAAACGCGAGCGGAGCCCCATGCCGGGATGATGCGTGGCTAAGGGCGCGGACTGAACGGCTTCAGCCATGATTGAGCGACCATGACAGGAGAGCGCTGCGAACCCTTTGGAAAGCAGCACCGCTTCCCAACTCTTCTTCCACCATCCTCATGAACTCTGAGAACACAGACTCTTCCTCGGGCGCACCGCAGCCCGTGAATCCTTCCCGCCGCAGCTTCGTCGGCGGCATGACCACCGGCCTCGTGGGCATGGGCAGCACCGCCTTGGGCCGCAGCACGGAATCTGACGCAGGGCAGGCAGAGCCACCGCACCAAACGGTGAAGCAAGACCCCGCCGGGCAGTATCCCAAGCCGCCCTTTCCGAAACAACTCCAGGAATGGCCCGGCCTGGCAGGCAAGATGAACCCACGCCCTGATCACGGAGAAACATCGTATGAAGGGCGCGGTCGTCTGCTGGGACGCAAGGCGCTGATCACCGGCGGGGATTCCGGCATTGGCCGCGCCGTGGCGATCGCTTTTGCGCGGGAGGGGGCGGACGTGGCGATCAGCTACTATCCCACGGAGGAGCCGGATGCGAAGGAGGTGATTGAGCTCATTCAAGCAGCGGGCCGCAAGGCCGTGGCCCTGCCGGGAGACATCCGTGAGGAGGCCATGTGTACCAAACTCGTGGCCGAGACCGTGAAGGAGCTCGGCGGCCTGGACATCCTGGTCAACAATGCCGCGCGGCAGCAGTCCTGTGATTCTATTTTAGACCTGACCACGGAAGCCTTTGACGCCACTTACAAGACGAACTGCTACGCGCCGTTTTGGATCACCAAAGCCGCGCTGCCCCACCTGAAAGCGGGTGCCAGCATCATCTTCACCGCCTCGGAGCAGGCGATGGACCCTTCGCCGAATCTCTTTGACTACGCCTCCACCAAGGCGGTGAACGCCAACTTCGCCAAATCCCTGTCCAGCCAGTTCGCGGACAAAGGTATTCGCGTCAATGCGGTGGCTCCAGGGCCGGTATGGACGCCGCTGCAAGTCAGCGGTGGGCAGCCGCAGGACAAGCTGCAGACCTTTGGTGAGAAGACGGCCTTCAAACGCGCCGGCCAGCCC
Organism: Verrucomicrobiota bacterium; assembly: GCA_017301975.1. GTDB lineage: Bacteria > Verrucomicrobiota > Verrucomicrobiia > Verrucomicrobiales > Verrucomicrobiaceae > Prosthecobacter. The sequence goes on along the minus strand of JAFLEI010000018.1, from coordinate 25,569 downwards.
GCTGAACTGGCCCCGGCCTATGTGCTTCTGGCCTCGCAGGAGTCCAGCTTCGTCACGGGCCATGTGTACGATGTCCAGGGCGGAAAATCAGCATGATCTCCAAATGGAAACAGCGTGCAGCCCATACAAAGCGTGACCGCTGCCGCAATCCCACCTCTCACTCCCGACCGCCATGTCCCACCCTCAAGTCGCATTGCCCGCCGAAGCCATCGCCGAGATGGATCACCCCGAAGATGGCACGCATGAGATCGCCCCGGATCTGGCCTACCGCAGACTGGCCATGGTGAACGTGATCTTTTACGGTCGCCCCAACTGTGGAGACCGCGGATGGGTGCTGATCGACACCGGTGTGCCCGGACTCGGCGGGCTTATCAGGAGCGCAGCGGAGGATCGCTTTGGCAAAGGCGCGCAACCCGCCGCCATCATCCTGACCCACGGGCACTTTGACCATGTGGGAAATTTGAAATCGCTGGCGCAGGAGTGGGACGTGCCCGTTTATGCTCACGGACTTGAGCATCCCTACCTGACCGGGCGTGCCAAGTATCCGCCGCCGGACACCTCGGTGGGCGGCGGCATCATGCCCACCTTTGCTCCGCTGTTTCCAGGCGGCCCCATCGATGTCAGCCCCTGGCTCAATGAGCTGCCTCGCCAGGGAGAGGTGCCCTTCATGCCCGGCTGGCGCTGGATTCACACTCCGGGCCATTCTCCGGGCCACGTCTCGCTCTGGCGAGCGACGGACCGGACCCTCATCGCAGGAGACGCCTTCATCACCACACACATGGAGAGCGCCTATTCCGTGATCACGCAAAAGCCCGAGATGCACGGCCCGCCCGCCTGGCTGACCCCGGACTGGGAGGCCGCGCACAAGTCCGTGGTGGCCCTGGCGGAGCTGGATCCGGAACTGGTGGTCACGGGCCATGGCAGAGCCATGCAGGGCCCGCAGATGCTGGCCGCGCTGCAGGTGCTGGCATGGGACTTTCAAAAACTGGCCGTGCCGCACCAAGGGCACTACGTGCTGCATCCCGCGCGGGCGGAAGACGGCAGTGCGTATTGCGATCCGTGAAGATCGTGGCTTTGAAGCCCGTTCCTTGGAAACCACCCGACGCACACACCCATGAGCCGCGCCTTTGTCAAAGAAGACATCGATCTGCCCGAACGCAGCACGCAGCGGCGCTCCGCCTCCGGCCTGCCGCCCGGTGCGCTCAACTACATGACGGTTGCCGGTGCACGGCGGCTGAGGCAGCGGCTGGCGGAACTGAAAGCGAGCGCAGCCGACGAAGAGGAAATCGCAGACCTCGAAAACCTGCTGGACTCCGTCACCCTCGTGACGCCTCCCGCACGTCCGGAAGCGGCTGTCATCGGAGTACGCGTGACCTTGCGCAGCGATACCGGGGAGATGAAAAGCTTCCGCATCGTGGGAGTGGACGAAGTGGATCAGGAGCCGCTGCAGGTGGCCTGGGTGTCGCCCTTGGGAAAAGCACTGCTCGGCACCAGCCTTGGTGATCGTATCAGTCTTGACGCATCCCAGCCCCGGCGTTGGACGGTGGTGAAGATGGAATGACCCTGGCACAGCCGCCGCAGCCTTGCAGGTGGCGCGGTCTTATACCATGCGAGAAAACAGGCCTGTTCGCTGAGAGGGCATGCAGGCCCTCTGGAACGTAGGGCGGTCGTGTTTGGCGTCGAGGGCTGCGCATGCTCCATCGCCACCTTCGCCAAACCGCCCGACTGCGAGGACGTTCGTACGCCGCAGCGCTTGGGTGCGCCAAAGGCTGCCTGAACGCTCGGAAGGCTCAAGATGCTTGCCTTGCATTCATCATGGACGGACGGGCTTTCGCCACGTCCATCCTACGTCCCAGCATGAAGCGCCATGCCTGTTTCTCTGCTTGGAAAAAAGGCCTGCTCTTTCAGACTCCTTTTCAACTGTCCGCGCTCTTATTCCATGCCGAGAAGTGTCCCAGGGAGAAAAGCTGCGCCTGTGGCGTGTCTAAGCAGATTCGTTGTGGTCACGCGGGCGATCTCTCCAAGCGCCTCATGGGTGAGGAATCCTTGATGCGCCGTGATGAGGACATTGGGAAAATTGAGGAGGAGCGAGAGCTCGTCGTCATTCAGCAGCTGGCCTGAAAGGTCCTCGAAGAAGATGCCTTCCTCCTCTTCATAAACATCCAGCGCGACGCCTCCGACATGGCCGGATTTCAGCGCGGTGATGAGAGCCGTGGTGTCGATCAGCTTGCCGCGGCTTGTGTTGACGATGAAGACGCCGGGCTTCATTTGCGCGAGCGTTTGCGCATCGATCATGTGGCGAGTCTCCGGCAGCAGCGGCACGTGCAGGGAGACGATGTGGCTTGCCGCCAGAAGCTGGCCTTGATCTACATACCGCACTCCGTTTTGAGCCGCCCATTCTTCGGCCCGCACCCGATCATGCACGAGCACTTCAGCGCCAAAGCCGCGATAAATCTGCGCGGCGATGCGGCCAATCTTGCCGGTGCCGATGATGCCCACGGTTTTGCCGCAAACGTCAAAGCCTGTCAGGCCGTTCAGCGAGAAGTTCAGCTCGCGCACGCGGTTGTAGGCGCGGTGGATTTTTCGGTTGAGCGTGAGCAGCAGCGCGATGGCATGCTCCGCCACGGCATGGGGCGAGTAGGCGGGCACGCGAACGACACTGAGGCCCAGCTCACGCGCGGCGGGGACGTCCACGTTGTTGCAGCCGGCTCCCCGCACGGCCAGCAGCTTCACGCCGAGAGAGGCGAGAATTTTCAGGCAGCTCCGGTCCGCCTGATCGTTCACAAAGAGGCAGACGGCCTGCGCGCCAGCGGCTGCGGGCGCCGTTTCCGCACAGAGCCGGAAGTCATGGAAGCGCCATTCCATGCGCTCCGCTCCCTGCGCTTGCAGGAGGTATTCGCGGTCATAGGGCTTGGTATCGTAAACGGCGATGGTGAGAGCGGACATGGCGGGGTGAATTGACACTGCCAAGAAGACAGCATGAGGCCGGCGAATGCCAGCCCGAGAATGCTGCCCACCCCAGCAGGTGACTCCACAAACATCTTGCCGAAAGGCCCGGGGTGTCTGATGAATGGACCGCCTCCCTGCGGCCACGCCAACCTTCCAGGTTTATTGATCTCATGACGCCCCCCGTCACGCCTCTGCCCTACATGGATACCAAGCCGCATGGGCATGCGGATTTTTACTTCGCCATCAATGCGACCTTCCGTTTCATTTTGAAACGGTTCGGCCTGGAGGCACTGCGCCGCTACTGGCAGGACATGGGCGCAAAGTACCACCAACCCGTGGGCGAACGCTGGCGGCAGGGCGGTCTCTCTGCCGTGGCGGAGCATTGGCGGGCGTTCTTCGCTGCGGAACCCGGGGCCGAGGTGGAGGTGATCGCGGAGCCTGAGGAGGTGCGTCTGGAAGTGCGAACCTGCCCCATGATCAAGCACCTGCGGGAGCACCAGCGCGAAATCGTTCCCTGCCTCTGCCAGCATTGCTACTATGTGAGCGAGGCCATGGCCGCCCCTGCCGGACTGACCGTGCTCATCAGCGGCGGAAACGGGGCCTGCACGCAGCGCTTTCTCCGCCAGACCGCCAACCAACCCGGGCAGCAGCTCGATCAAATCAAGGAGGCCGCATGACCGGATGCTACGATTTTTGCGGTCACTACGAGTGGACCTTTGAATGGCTGCGGCAGCAGGGCGGGCATGAACTGGTCAAAGCGTACTGGGATGAATCCATCAATCAGGATTCGCAGGTGCATGCCAGCACCCTCATCACGGCCAAGGGCTTTGAGGGCATGAAAGAATATTGGGGGCCCACGCTCGCGGACGAGGGGGCGGTTTATCACAGGACGGTGACGGACGACGTCTTTCGCATCGACATGCACGAGTGCCCGTCCAAGGGCTTCCTCCTGCGCAATGGACTGAAGCAGTACGCGGACTACTGCGACCACTGCATGGGCTGGATCGGGCCCATGATGAAGGGCGCGGGCTTTGTGGTGGACCATCAGCACAACCACTGCGGCCAGTGCTGGTGGGAGATGCGCCGCAAGGAAGACGCCACCGCACCGAGCGCCCCCGGAGAGCTCAGCGGCGCCGAAGACGTGCGCCTGCGCCCCGGCTGGCTGCGCGACGAGCCCGTGGACACCTACCAGCGGGCCACGGAGCCGGACGATAAAACGACGGCCTAAAACGGCATTCTGAAGGGATTTGCAGGAGCCTAGGGAAGCCGGCGGCTGCTTTCGCTTTCGTTATCATCTTGAATCTCGTCGCGTCCTGCGGCATGGACATGGCCCCACTTACAACCATGTCCGAAGCCCGCAAGACCCTCGAAGAACGCGCTCAGATGTCCGACATCGATCGCCTGCGCCACTCCTGTGCCCACGTGATGGCCACCGCCATCCTGCGCCTGTGGCCAAACGCCCAGTTTGCCTACGGCCCGCCGGTCGAAAACGGCTTCTACTATGACTTTGATCTGCCGGACCACCGCATCACCCCGGATGACTTCGAGAAAATCGAGGCGGAGATGAAGAAGATCTCCAAGGAGAATCAGAAATTCGAATGGAAGGGCGTGAGCCGTGAGGAAGCCATCGCGCTGGCGAAATCCGGCCGTCTGGGCGGTCTAACGGAGCGTCCGGGAAATCCGAGCGTCTTCAAACTCGATCTGCTGGAAAAGATTCCTGAAGGCGAGCAGATCTCCACCTTCCAGAACGGCGACTTCATTGACCTCTGCGCCGGACCTCACGTGGGCTACAGCGGCAAGTGCAAGCACGTCAAAATCATGTCTGTGGCGAGCGCCTTCTACATGGGTGACGACACCAAGCCGCAGCTCCAGCGCCTGTATGGCACCGCCTTCCCGAGCAAGGAGGAGCTGGACCAGCACTTGGTGCAGTTGGAAGAAGCCAAGAAGCGCGACCACCGCAAGTTGGGCAAGGAACTGAAGCTCTTCCACATCGACGAAGAAGTGGGGCAGGGGCTCATCCTCTGGACGCCGAACGGTGCCATCCTGCGCCAGGAACTGCAGAGCTTCATCAGCGAAGAACTGCGCAAGCAGGGCTACAGCCAGGTCTTCACGCCGCACATCGGCAAAGTGGGCCTCTACAAGACCAGCGGCCACTTCCCGTATTACAAGGACAGCCAGTTCGCGCCGGTCATTGAGAACGATGATCTCGCCAAGGCGATCAAGGAAGGCTGCGGCTGCTGCGAAGTCATGGAGCGTCTCGGTGCCGTGTCTTCACGCATGCGCCAGCAGCTCAACGAGCGTGCCGGCAAGGAAGTCATCACGGAGGACCGCGTCCTTCCCGACGACAAGTTGCTCGACGGCTTCCTGCTGAAGCCGATGAACTGCCCGCACCACATCAAAATTTACGACAGCCAGCCGCGCAGCTATCGCGACCTGCCGGTGCGCCTCGCCGAATTCGGTACGGTGTATCGCTGGGAGCAGAGCGGTGAGCTCAACGGCATGACCCGCGTGCGTGGTTTCACGCAGGACGACGCGCATCTCTTCTGCACGGAAGATCAAGTCGCCAAGGAAGTCCTCGGCTGCCTCAGTCTCGTGAAGATCGTCCTCAACACCCTGGGCATGCACGACTACCGCGTGCGCGTGGGTCTGCGTGATCCGGACAGCAGCAAGTTCACCGGCAATCCCGAGCAGTGGGACAAGGCCGAAGCCGCCTGCCGCGAAGCCGCCGCCACCCTCGGCGTGCCCTTCACCGAAGAGCCCGGCGAAGCCGCCTTCTACGGCCCGAAGATCGACTTCGTCATCAAGGACGTCATCGGCCGCGAATGGCAGCTCGGCACCGTGCAGGTGGACTACGTCCTGCCTGTGCGTTTTGATCTCACCTACAACGGCGCGGATAACAAGCCGCACCGCCCGGTGATGATCCACCGCGCCCCCTTCGGCAGCATGGAGCGTTTCTGCGGCGTGCTTATCGAGCACTTCGCCGGTCATTTCCCGACTTGGCTTGCGCCTGAGCAGGTGCGCATCCTGACCATCAGCGAGAAGGTGGACGCCTTCGCGGATGAGATTTACGCCCAGCTCAAGGACGCCGGACTGCGCGTCTCCCTCAACAACGACGCCGACAAAATCGGCGCCAAGATCCGCCTCGCCCAGCTCGACCGCATCCCCTACATGCTCGTCCTCGGCGAGAAGGAAGCCGCCGCCCAAAGCGTCGCCGTCCGTCACAGCAAGAAGGGCGATCTCGGCGTGAAGCCGATTGCTGAGTTCCTCGCGGAGATTCAGACTGAGGTGAAGGAGCGCAGGCTGTAGGGCAGAGGCAGTCAAGAAGTGGTCAAGAGGTCAAGGCTCGATCCTTGACCTCTTAGACAACACTTGACCTTGCTTGAATGCCTCCACGCTTGTTCAAATTGTCCGCAAGCGCTCCAAAAGAACCTTGGCCGCAGGGCAAGCCCTTTCGACCACGGCTGGGTCAATGCTCTGCAACAGATCAAAGGACACTTTGCCTTTTGAGTACCTGCGTGTGCCACACGCAGCCGTTGCTTGATCCAGCGCGCGGAAGATCTTCGTCTTCTCCACGACCTCTAGCTGCGGCCACTGGGGAAGAGATTGGTTGCGCCAGCAGCCGTGAAAAAATTGCTTTAGCGATGCCCGATCCGCCACAAACCAAGTCTCCATGCAGGTGATCATCAAAAACGCGTCGTGATTTCCTGCACCCGCAGGTTTGCTCCAGCCATCGCGTGTTTTCAGGTGCTTCCATGCGCTGGGTCCGGTGGCCACCAGATCCTCGCTGTCCACCAGCAGCAGCGGCAGTTCATCCGGCCTGCGGTTTTTCACGGCGGTGCAGTAGGCATCAAAAGTTTGTGCGCGACCACCGCCACGAAAGGTTGCAGGCATCTTGCGCAAGGCCCTCAGCCCGGCTTTCTCGAAGAAAGCCGCCCATGCCGCACGAAACTCCGTGTCTTGGAGGTGGGAGTCACCGCCGCCTTCGATGTAGAGCTTGATCTTCACCAGCGATTGCCTCCCAGTTCGCCTTTGCTCCAGAGATCGCCCAAAGTGTATTTTTCCAGCCAGTCCTTCAACCGCTTGGCATCCAGACGTTCAAAGAACGATTCGCCATCATGTTTTTCGCAGACGATGACGGATTCAGGATCATCGCCCAGGGCATCAATCAGCATGCGCGAGTGTGTGGTGATGACCAGTTGTGTACGTTCAGAAGCTTCTTTGAGCAGTCGCGCCACCTGGGGAATCACATCGGGATGCAGACCCATTTCAGGCTCCTCAATCACGATCAGCGGTGGGGGCTTCGCATCCAGCAGGATGATCAGCAGAGATAAATAGCGCAGGGTTCCGTCCGAGAGTCGGCTCGCAGGAATTTCCACTTCATTCGCTTCTTCGAGATAGAGTTGCAGACTTCCCCCGGCCACTGGGCGCACATGGATGTCCCGGATGTCTGCATAGAGCACCTGCATGGCCTTGATCACTTGTTTCTTCACCTTGCCGCTCATCGCCGCAGCTACGACAGCCAGGTTTTGACCAGAGCGACTCAGCACATCGCTGCGCTCATCTGTTTTTCCCGGCTTTCTGAGAGAGGCATGAGGCCCGAAGCTCCAGTCTCGATACATCTGAATTTTGGCATAGTTGTCCTGCAGGTATTGCAGAACTTTGTAGCGACCGGGGTCGCGCACCTGTGCCAGGATCGATACATTGAGATTTACCTCATTGATTTCAAGTTTGCGTGCACGTTTTCCGGGTCCTGGCGAAAGTGAACCCCCGAAGTCAGTCATCACGTAAACGTTTTGCGACTTCGCCTTGCCGACAGTCGTTATCTCAATTTGCTCCAATACGACGTAGGGAAGCTGACCCACAGCGCTGAAACGAAGTTCATGCTTGTGGAACTCACCTTTTTTGGGAGAGGCCAGAGTGCAGGAAATTTCAGCCTCCACAGGAGCCCCATCTCCCTTGGCACCTTCCTTCCACAACCACTCAGAGATGCCGCCGTCATCAAGGATGGGCCCCGCGAAAGAATGCAGTGGCGAAGGGGCTTCGCGAAAGAGGCCGATCACTTCCAAGAGATTACTTTTTCCTGATCCGTTCGGGCCGATCAAGACATTCAACTTCCTCATGGGCAGGTCGATTCCCTTGCGCCCAAAAGATAGCAGGCCAGAGACTTTGAGGCGGTGAATTAGCATAAAACAAACCTAAACGTTCACCTGACAAATGGCAAGGACACCGAGTCTGGTCATTAGCGGGCCAAGAGGTCAGGGCTCGATGCTTGACCTTCTTGATTACACCCGCGCCAGTCCCAGCAGCTCTCTCAATCTCTCCACCTCCGTCGCAGACGTCTTCGCCACAAACCCTCGCGCATGCGCGAAGTGGACATCGGGTTCCTTCTCGATGCGGGTGAAGTCGTAGAGGGGGCTGTCGTTGTGGCGGGAGAGGCCGTAGCCGCTGCCTCGACGGTCGGGGTAGATGAGGGCGGCGACGGTTTTGTCTTTGCCGATGCTGGCGAGATAACGATCGATGCCAGCGGAGGGCTCGTCGGGCAGGGGATCGGTGCGGGGAAGGAAGAGGATTTCGTGATCGTCCACGGTCCAGAATTCAGCGTGCTGGGCGACGTAGTCGAGGCGGCTGCGGAGCTCGCGAAGGTATTCCAGGAGATCGGTGCCGATGTAGCTGAGGATTTCCCACAGGGGCTCGCCGGGCTCCAGGCGCTTCGCTTTGGCAAAGCGGCGAAGCACGGTGACGTCGATGGGGGAATTGAGCTTGTTCATGGTGCCGCGATCCACACCGAGCCACTTGGCGGTGACATTGGGGCCGCGGGTGTCGAACCATTCGGCGGGCTCCAGCCAGTCGCAGAAAGCGCGGGCGTCTTCATAGACGCCCAGATGCTGCAGCACGAGGCTCAGGGCGCAGATAGGCGGATGATCGGCAGGGAATTGATGGTGGTCGAAATTGTGGCGTTCCGGGGCGTGCTCGCCGCCGACATCGACCACAGCGATGGTGGGATCAGCCAGATCCTCCGGGGTGGGCTCACGGCGCACGATGGGCACGCGGTGCACAGCGGCAAGTAGGCAGCAGGCGAGGAGTTCGTCTTTATGCGAGCCGCCGGGATGGGTGAGGATGTGGGAAAGTGACATGAGGGGAAAGGGGGGAGGTTTGTATGCGCGGCGGGGGATGGGGGCAATGGGAATTCGGAATGACAAGTGATCGGTGCGGGGGCCCTTGGGGGCCTGCTGTAGCCCCCACCACGACACAGAGTTCCCATTGTCTTTTGGCTCAGCGGTGGTTTCGTCTCGCCGCTGGCAACCCAACCACCTGCGGGCACCGATGTAGCGTCATGAAAATGATCTATCGCCAAATCAGCTTTGCCTGCGCCCTCCTGACGGGCGTGCTGGGAGCGCTCACGCTCATCGGCTGGGTCTCTGGTTTGGAGGTGCTGGCCAGCGTTCGCCAGAGCTACATCCCCATGGCCCCCAGCACCGCGCTCGCTTTCACCCTGCTCGGATTGGTCATGCTGCTGCGGGGGCGCCCGCAGTTCCGCCGTCCCATCGCGCTGCTTCTGCTCGGCATTGTGGGGATCGTCGCCGGTGGCAAGCTGGTGGAGTTTTTCAGCGGCAGGAGTCTTGGAGTGGAAGAATGGCTGGTGGCGGACCCGGCGATGTTTGGTGAGGTGCGCACGGGCCGGATGTCGCCCATCACCGCGCTCAATTTTCTGCTCATCTGCGTTTCCATCCTGGCGCTGTTGAAAGTGCGGCTGCAGTTCTGGGCCGGGCCTGCGGCGGCGGTGGTTCTGGCCATCAGCGGCGTCGTGGTGCTGGGCTACATGCATGGCACACCGCTGCTCTACGGCGGCACCATCATCCCCGTGGCGCTGCCCACGGCGGCGGCTTTCATCCTTCTGGGCAGCAGCGTCATTGCAGCGGTGGGCGCAGAGTGCTGGCCGTTTCGGCAATGGCAGGGGGACTCCACCCGTGCGCTGCTGCTGCGCTGGTTCCTGCCGGCAGTCGTGCTGGTGGCGCTGGCGGAGGGCCTGCTGCGCACCCATTACATCATCGACTGGACGCTGAATCCCGCGCTGACCTCGGCGCTCTCCACCGTGCTCTACATCCTGATCATCACCGCCGTGATCTCTCAGGTGGCGCGGCTGGTGGGGCGGCGGATTGACCAGGTGGAAAGCGAGCGCAATGCCGCACAGGCCGCCCTGGAGGCTCTCAATCGCGAACTGGAGCGGCGCATCGCCGAGCGCACGCAGGAGCTCAGCGCCAAGAACCAGCAGATGCAGGAGGAGCTGACGATGGCGCGCGAGCTGCAACTCGCGCTGCTGCCGGATCATTTCCCCAGCGTACCCAGGTCCGCTTCCGTCGGGGACAGCGCCCTGCAGTTTTTCTCCATCTACCAGCCCGCAGGCGTGGTGAGCGGTGATTTCTTCAGCGTCTTTCCCGTCTCAGAAACCGGTGTCGGCGTCTTCATCTGCGATGTCATGGGCCACGGCGTGCGCGCAGCGCTGGTCACCAGCATGATGCGCGCGCTGCTGGAGCAGCACAGCGGCAGCGATCTCGATCCTGGCCACCTGCTCACCCAGATCAATCACGGTCTGCACTCCATCCTCAAGCAGGCCGGAACCACCATGTACGCCACCGGGGTGATGGTCATCGCGGATGCCGTCAAAGGTGAATTTCAATACGCCATTGCCGGGCATCCCTCGCCCCTGCATCTCAGGCGTCATGCCGGCCAGACGGTGTTTCTCGAACGCAATGGCAGGGCCGGCGCCCTGGGACTCTTCTCGGATGTGGTATTTACCACCAGCCGTGCCACCATGGCCCCCGGCGATCTCCTCATGCTCTACACCGACGGCCTGTTTGAAGTCGAGGACGCGGAGGGCAATTGGTTCAGTCAGGACGACCTCTTCAAAGTCGTCGATGAACGCCTCCATTTCCCCACCAATGAGCTCTTCCAGTCCGTGCTCGCCGAAGTGCACGCCTACTCCCACCGCAGTGATTTTGACGATGATGTCTGCATCCTCGGCATTGAAATGGCCTGCGTCCTTGGCGCGGAGAAGCGGGAGAAGGACGGTGGGCAGGCGACCAAGGATTTGTCCAAAAGTGGGCAGATGGTGGTCATGTAGTCGCGAAGTCTAATACTATGCTCAATAGAAAACAGGTCTCTTCGCTGAGAGGGCATGCAGGCTTTCTGGAACGTAGGTTGGTCGTGTTTGGCGTCGAGGACTGCTCATGCTCCATCGCCACTTTCGCCAAACCGCCCGACCGCGAGGACCTTCCTACGCCACAGCGCCTGCGATAACCCCAAGGCTGCCTGAACGCTCGGAGGCTCAAGACGCTTGCCTTACGCTCATGGACGGACGGGCTGTCGCCACGTCCATCCTACGTCCCAGCATGAAGCGCCATGCCTGATTCTCTGCTTGGAAAACAGGCCTGCTCCTTCAGACTCATTTTCAACTGTCCGTGGCATAGGCTTTCCAATCTGTCGCAGCATGCGCAGCCTCACGGACCTCACGTTTGTCACGCCGCCCCCGCCTCCCAGCGCTCCTTGGATGCGTTAGCAACCCCGCCCGCGAAAGCGGCCGATGCACTCGCTATGCGGGATCGCCTTGACTATGTTGACTGCCTTGACGGCTACGTCTCACTCTCCTGGCAGCGGCTCCGTCGGCCAGGTCTCCAGCCATGGGAGGCCGTAGGCGTTCAGATCGGCCATGAAGGGATCAGGATTAAGCTGCTCGACGTTCCAGACGCCGGGCTGGCGATACTCAGCAGGATTGGTGAGAAGCTGACGCGCGGCGATCATGGCGGGCACGCCGGTGGTGTAGCTGACGCCCTGGCTGTTCGTCTCCACGTAGCACTCCTGATGGTCGCAGATGTTGTAAACGTAGTAGCGGAGGGGCTTGCCGTTTTTGTCCAGGCCTTCGATCCAGTTGCCGATGCAGGTCTTGCCCTTGGTGTCTGCGCCGAGGGTGCCGGGTTCAGGCAGCAGGGTCTTGAGGAACTCGATGGGGATGATGTCCACGCCCTTGTGCTTCACAGGATGGATGCCCGTCATGCCCACGTTCACCAGCACTTCCATGTGCTTGATGTAGGCATCGCCAAAGGTCATCCAGAAGCGTGCGCGGCCGATGTCGAAGTGCTTGGTGAGAGACTCCAGCTCCTCGTGGTAGAGGCAGTAGATGTTCTTCGGCCCGATGCCTGCGGGGAAGGGGAAGCTGCGCTTGATTTCTAGCGGCTTGGTTTCCACCCACTTGCCATCCTGCCAGTAGCGGCCGTTGGCGGTGACTTCGCGCAGGTTGATCTCAGGGTTGAAATTCGTGGCGAAGGCCTTGCCGTGATCGCCCGCGTTGCAGTCGAGGATGTCCAGCGTGTTGATCTTCGAGAAGTGGTGCTTCATCGCGTAGGCGGTGTACACATTCGTCACACCGGGGTCAAAGCCGCAGCCCAGCAGGGCGGTGAGACCCGCTTTCTTGAACTTGTCCTGATAGGCCCACTGCCAGTGATACTCAAACTTCGCCACATCGCGCGGCTCGTAGTTCGCGGTGTCGATGTAGTGCACGCCGGCCTCAAGGCAGGCGTCCATGATGGTGAGGTCCTGATAGGGCAGGGCCACATTGATGACCACTTCCGGCTTGTAGCTTTTCAGCAGCTTGACCAGCTCCGGCACATTGTCCGCATCCACCGCCGCCGTTTGAATCGGCCGCTTCAGCTCCGCAGCGATGCTGTCGCACTTGGATTTCGTGCGGCTGGCCAGCATGATCTCGCCGAACACGTCGGGAAGCTGGGCACATTTATGAACGACAACGCGGCCAACGCCGCCGGCTCCGATGATGAGGACTCTGTGGGACATGTAGGGGGGGAAAGGGGAAATGAGGAATCAACGCCAAAAATGGCAGGAGGGCGAGTGTAGCAGGCATGGGTGGAATGCAAGCGACGGAAATGAGGCGGAGGCAGTCAAGGGCTGCGCGTCAAGAGGTCAAGGCTGCACCGTCAAACGGTGTGGCTATGGCGCCACCTAATCACCTCGTCGGGTCCCTTTTACCGCACGTTGCGTTTCTGAATCGCTTCAGGCGCGGGCAGGCGGATGTCCCAGGCGAGGCCCAGCCAGGAGAGCAGGCGGATGACGCCGTAGCTTCCATCGATCTCCCACCAGCGCAGGCCGTGGCGTGCGGAGCGCGGGAAGGCGTGGTGCGTGTTGTGCCAGCCTTCACCCATGGCGAGGATGCCGAAGAGGAAATTGTTGCGGCTCTGGTCGGCGCTGGGAAAGGGGCGACGGCCCCAGAGATGGCAGGCGGAGTTCACACTCCAGGTGACGTGATGGACGATGAAGAGTCGCACCAAACCACCCCACACAAGGCCGGTGAGAGCGCCATGCCAGGACCAGCTGATGAGTCCACCCAGCAGGGCGGGCAGCAGCAGGGTCAGCACAATCCACACGGGAAACAGGGTATTCACCACCTGCAACGCACGACTGGCACGGAGGTCCTTGATGTAGCGCGCCATGTTCGGTGGATCAGCTTTGAAAAACCAGCCGATATGGGCATGCCAGGCACCGCGGATCACTCCCAGGATGCCTTTGCCTTCATTGCAGGGCGAATGCGGATCGTCCTTGGTATCGCTGAACTGATGGTGACGGCGGTGCATGGACACCCAGTCAAAGAGGGAACCTTGGATGGCCATGGAACCAAGCGCCCCGAGCACGAATTTCACGAAGGTGGGAGTCTCAAAAGAAGCATGCGTGAACAGGCGATGAAACCCGACGGTAATCCCGAGCGTGGTCAGCACATAGAAGCCCAGCATGAGCCCCAAGTCCGTCCAGGTGAAGCCCCAGCCCCAGGCTAGAAAGGGGGCCACGACAATGCCAAGAAAGGGAAAGATGATGACCGCCAGTGTGGCGATGCGTACACGCCAAGGCGTGAGTTCAAGAGGTGCCGCTGAAGTAGAGTCGGATGGAGTCAAGGTCGCTTGAGGAGAGGAATCGGAGGGCTGATTATTCATGATGCGTGGTGCCTTCTTGAGTGCTGAACGAAATCAGCGAGGCAATCTGTTTGCCTTCAAGAAGTGATACGTTTTGGACTGAATGAGGACGGCAATGTTCGTTTTTATTATTCCTTTGTGAGAAAGGTTCCATAGAACGGGATGTCGGTAAGCAAGGCGGCTTCCAGAGGCGTGCAGTGCTTTGGCATGGATGAGCAAGGAGCGGGACTTGCCAAGTCCCTCCGGGAAACGCCGCGCACCCCCACCTGATTCCCATGGCACTTGGCAAGTGCCACTCCTTGGGGTCTCACGTCACAGCTTCACCGGCGGAGTATCCCCCTCGCGTCTGGGCGGCTGGGACGCCAGAATGTCCGTCAGCAGGCCGCTTCCAGAGGCGGGCATCAGCGTGACGGTGGCTTTGCCATTGATGATCTTCTGCGCCTCCAGCACGTCGAAGACGGCCTGGGCCACATCGGGATCGTTGGAGATGTCACGGAGTGCATTGCCCACGATCTCCGGGCGCACGGCGGCGGCTTTGGCGAGTTCGATGGCGGCGGTTTTCTCGGCGGTGCTGGTGATGACGCTGACCTGATTGACGCCGTCCTGCTTGATGGCGGAGGTGACCTGGCGCAGGCGGTTGACCACCTTGCTTTCGATCTGCTTGATCATCTTGGCATCGCGGAAGTGGACTTTGCGGATGTACACACTGCCGAGTTTGAACCCCCATTCATGCGACTTCGGCGTGACTTCGCCGCGCACGGTGTCGCTCATCACATGGCGGTTCACCAGCATGTCCGCGAGCGGCATGTTGCTCAGGCAGCGCACCGTGGAGTTGCTGACGTTGGCGGAGAGCGACCCGCTGGGATCGGTGTTTTTAAAGAGGAAGGAAACCGGATCGCTGACAAACATTTCATACCAGATGCCAATGCCCATGGGCGCGCCTTCCTCGGAGTTCACCGGCTGGCTGCGCAGGTAGCTTTGGTCCAGCCGCATATCAACGACCTGGCATTTGCCCAGCCAGTTGACGAGAAAAGCCGCCGCTCCCAGCTTGGCGGGCAGGAAGTGCAGGCCCGGCTCATCCAGCGTGCCGATGACCTTGCCAAAGAGAATGTACACCTGGCAGCGCCGCTCCTGCACGATGGCATACAGCCCGGCCACACGCGCAATGGAAAGCACAACAGGCACCGCAATGCTGCAGCCGATGAAGGTCACCGCCGCAGCGAGTAAAAAGTGGGATAACATGTCCATAATTGATGATCGGTTCAGAGTTTCTGGTTCAATCCCTGCGCGTCTCCACAAACACCTGGCTCGCCTTGTCAAACAGCGCCAGCCGCACATTACGCACATAGGAGCGCAAAGCCGCGCTGCCACGCGATTTCAAATCCAGGAGCTGCAGCGCGAGGCGCTTCAGCGGCTCCACCTCGGCCTGCGCCTTCAGCGTTTCGATCTCTACTGCACGCTGGGACTGCACGATCTTCTGGTCCGCACTGGCCTGCGCGAGGCTGATGTCTGACGACACCTGGTTGTAGGCGGTGTTGATCGCCGCCAGCGCGGACTCCACCTCATGCGGCGGGTCGATGCCGGTGATCAACGACGCATCCAGCGCGATGCCATAGCGTGCCGAAGAGCTCTGGCACTCGCGGTCCATGTGCTCGTTCAGATCACGCATGTTTTTGCGGATGTCGTTGATGGAAATGCCGATGGTGGAGGCCGCGCCCGGATGCTCGGGGTCCACATTGGGGTCTGCCGGCGCTTCAAAGGTGGCGATGCGCTCGCGCAGCACGCTCACAAAGTAGCCCATCACATGCGCGTAGGCGTTCTTCACCCCAAAGACAAAGGCGTAGAGGTTTCGCTCGGAGACCCGAAAGCGGATCTGCCCGTTGAGCCCCACATTGAGCTGGTCCTTCGTCACCGCATCCAGGATGCTGCCCGAATTGTTCGCCGTCGGATCATCCGGATCCCAGGCCATGTTCACCGTGCTGGTGGCGATGTCCACCTTGTACACCTTCTCCCACGGCCATTTGAAATACGGCCCGCCCGGCTGAATGACGCGCACCTGCGGGTAGTCATAGCGCTGCTTCTGCGCCGGGGTGAGCATGTCGGAGATGGCGTCATCATTCGTGCTGAGATCATGCACGCGCTGCGCACGGCCAAAGCTGGTCTTCACCGCCCGCTCGTTTTGATTCACGGTATAAAAACCGGCGATCAGGTAACGCATGAGAAACCAGACGAGAAATCCAACAAAACAGCCAAAGGCGGTGGACATAAGAAAGAAGGTTGCTGGCGGGGAGAGTCCGAGGGAAAAGTCCCAATGCCAACTACAAACGGCGAGAGCCCTTGGAATTCATGGCCGCTCCCTGAAACCTAGGACTGACCCCGCGCCTGGCCTGTCTCAGCACCCGCAGAAGGCCGCCATTCCCGCTTGACCCCGCGCACGGTACGCGGCAACTGCGAATCACCAACCATGAAGAAAATTCCCCTGCTTCTCCTGCTTACAAGCGTCCTGTCATTGATGAGCTGTGCCACGTCCTCCAAGCCGCAGCGCCAGCCCGTTGCGGGCGGCGAGATGGTCTCCTTTCCAGCCCAGCATGTCTCGTTCTTTCTCCCAGAGGGCTGGAAGACGCTGCCGAAGACCAAAGGCGGCGGGCGGCTGATGGGCGCGGCCCATGGCAATGGCGACCAGCCGGGTGGAATCGTGTTTGCGCTGGTCGCAGCGCCTGACTCCAGCCACAAAGGCGTCAAAGACCTCTATTTTGCCAAAGATTTCCAGCGCGCCTGGAGCCAGAAGGGCTTCACCAAATTCAGCAAGCCGCAGCTGGTGACCGTGGGCGGACGTGAGGCGATGCGTTTCGAAATGCAGAAGCCGGACACCAAGCAGTCCATGCTGAACTACACCTTCATTGATCGCGGACAGATGATCGGCCTCGTGTTTGCGTACTACGGCATGCCCGTCACTCGCGGGCCCGCCGTGCAGCGGATCGTCGATTCCTTTTCGATCGGGCGCTGACCGGTGGCCATGGGGCTGCACAAGTCCGGCAAGGTCATGCCGACGCAGACGCCTTGCGGGGCTCGCGGAAAAAAATCACAAACACCACCAGCACGGTGACGGCGATCCATGCGGGAGTGGCCCAGATGGCGGACCAGTCGTGGGTGATGTCTCCCTTCGGCGCGGCCAGTTTGTGCTGATCCATGAAGTAGCCGGCGAGGTAGGTGCCCACGAGCGAGCCGAAACCCCACAGGATGATGGCGATGAGACCCTGCGCGGCGCCGCGAATGCGTTCGTTCGCTTCGCTGTCCACGTACAACTGTCCGGCGATGAAGAGGAAATCATAGCAGACGCCGTGCAGCAGGATGGCCCCGAAGATGAGCACGGTGCCGCTGCTGGCCGCGCTGGCGCTGAGCATGAAGTAGCGCACGGCCCAGGACAGGATGCCAAGGAAGATGGTTTTCTTGTAGCCCAGCTTTTTCAGCATCAGCGGCAGCAGCAGCAGGAAGACAATGTCGGACACCTGGGCCAGCGTCATCTTCTGCGCCATGTCCGCCCACTTCAACTGCGTGAGGTAGGTGCCCATGTTCACGAAGTAGAAGTACAGCGGGATGCAGATGAGGAACATGCACAGGATGAAGATGGCAAAGGTGGGCTTTTTCAGCAGCGCCAGCGCATCCAGGCCGAGGACTTCGCTCAGCGGCACGTCCTGGCCTTTCTTCCGCGGCGGTGTGTGCGGCAGCGTCAGGGCAAACAGGCCAAATACCAGCGAGGTTCCACCCGCGAGGTAGTATTGCAGCGATGACTGCTCGCCCTTCAACTGACTGAGCACCACGCCCCCGGCGATCCAGCCGACAGCGGAGAAGATCTTCACAAAGGGAAAGTCCTTCTTGGCGTCCGCGAGATGGGTCATGGAGATGGAATTGCCCAGGGCCAGCGTCGGCGCGTAGAGCGTGCAGTAGAGAATGAGCGTGGGATAGACGCTGCCAAAGGTCTTCAACTGCGGGACGTAGAACATCACCAGTCCTCCGGCGATGCCGAGCACGGCGATGATTTTCTCCGAGGCAAAGAAGCGGTCGGCGATCAAGCCCACGATGAAGGGCGAGAGGATGGCACCCCAGGCAAACGCGCCATAGGTGGCGCCGATCTCGGTGCCGCTGAAGCCCAGTGTGCCGAGATAGCTGCCCAGCGTCATGTACCAGCTGCTCCAGATGAAGTACTGGAGGAACATGAAGAGGGAGAGCTTGATCTTGAGGGAGGATTGCATGGGGAGGGTATGTGGTAAAATGTCACTTCATGCCATCGGCGGCGGACCAGGGCTCGATGAGCTGCAGGTTCTGCTTTTGAAGCGCTTCGTAGCAGGTGGGAAGATCAAAGTGTGCCAGCACATGAGGAAGCATGAAGGCATTCGGCCACTGCTGGTCCTCATGAGACGCGAGATCGTGAAAGGAGGCCAGCGCATGCTTCAGCGTGACCTGTTTCACAGCGGGGGTCAGCAGCGCGGCCAAGGCGGCCGGCAGCGCTCCCCAGCCCTGCCCGGCGAGGTGAATCTCCGTGTGCCCCGCCGCAGCGAGGAGCTGGAGGACGCGCAGCACATCCAAGACGCGCTGCCCCAGCAGCGGGCGATCGAGCATCTGGCTGTAGGCGGCGTAAAAGTAGTGGCTGCCGTAGAGCCCGAGGAATTGATTCGCACCGCAGGTGTCCGGCTGGGAGTCGCCCATGCCACGCACATCGCAGGCGAAAAAGGCGGCATCCGGCGCGGCGGCAATGAGCTCCTTCACAAAAGGATCGCCGCGCAGCTCGGCATCGGCGGACCGATGGGAGATGTACAGCACCGCCTTGCTCTGACCACGCGGCAGGCGCGAGGTGAGGGCTTCATCACTCAGGCGTGTGACGAGGGCGTGAATCATCGGCTCCGTCTCCACGGCGTAGGTGCAGTAGCCCTTGGTGGGATACTTGCGTGCGCCGACGCTGCGCAGGATGCGGTAGTCCGGTGCGGAATCCGCAAGCGCGGGCAGCTTCAGCACCTGACGCACGGCTTTCTGCAAAGCATCACCACTCAGCGGCTTGCGCTTGGCGGCCAGGTCATCCGCCTTCTCCCGCGTGAAGCTCATCAGCGTGCGCGAGCCCGACTCCGCCACCTGCCCCTTGGGAGTGCAGAGCAGGTCCGCGTCTTTTTCCAGCGTGATCGCCGGTTCGGCGGCTGCGGCAGGAATGCCGGTGGCTTTGCCAAAGAACTTGTACATCGCCTCGCGGTTCGACTGTGTGTAGCCGTGCGGATCGGGGCCGATGTGAAGCTGGATGCTCTCCGGCTTGCCGAGCAGCGTGTAGAGCTTCTTCAGGCGCTCATAGCTTTCCGTGGAGCCGCGATTGTCGAAGAAGTCCTTTTCCTGCGCCAGAATGATGACCGGCTTCGGCGCCATGGCGGCGAGGAAATCGCAGTGGTCGAGATCCTGCGCCAGCACACGCGGCGGGCACTGCTCCATGTCCTGCGGCAGTTCATTTTCAGCATCGCGGCGGAAGGTGGTCACAAAGCAGGAGGGTGCGCCCATGGTGAAGCGGGGCTCCAGCCCGCAGAGCCAGGTGGTTTGGGTGCCGCCGCCGGAGTTGCCGGTGACTCCGAGATGCTTGGTATCGATCTCCGGCCGGGTGATGAGGTAGTCCAGCGCACGCATCGCGTCCCACACGAACCAGGTGCCGAGAAATTCGCCCACCAGCGCCTGGGGTGCTCCCATCTGATTGTGCTCCGTGGTGCCACCGCCGAGGCGGGAGCCGAGCTTCTCATTGAGAAACTGAAAGCGCTCGCCCTGGCCCACGGGATCGATCAGGAAGCAGGCCTGCCCCTGTCGTGCGAGGCCCTGCGCAAAGCTTTGGTAAGCCTCCGCCGCCTTGCCATTGAGCGAGTGACCGCAGGTGCCGATCACGCCCGGCACCTTGCCCTTGCCGCCGGTGGGCAGGTAGAGGTTTCCCGTGACCAGATAACCCGGGCGGCTCTCGAAGGTGATGTTTTCAATGCGGTAGCGGTCGCGCTCCAGAGTCTTCGTCACCTTCGCATTCAGCGGTGTTTTTTCCGGCAAGGGGCCAAAGCATTCGCGAATGCGCTCCTGCACCGATTTCACATAAGCCTCGGCATCGGCCTTCGTGTGCAAAGCTTCGCGGCGTGCATTGCCGCGCTTTTCGGCAGCGCGCACCTCGGCCACCAGCCACTCCTGCATCATGCGCGGGAAGCGGTTCAGGGCGGGAATGGTAGCGGCGGATGCTGTGGCCGCTGGAGCTTTGGCTGCGGTCTGCGCCAACGCACTGCCCGTGCTGCCAAAGAAGGTCTGCAGCACCGGCAGGCTCATCAGGCCCAGGCCGGTGGTTTGCAGAAAGTCACGGCGGCGGGGCAGGGGGGTGGAATCCATGTGTGGCAGAGTTTTCAGGTGAATGATGAATATCGGAGTGGATCTGCGTTTCTTTCCCATGCCTGACTCTGCCTCGCCCACTCGTCGTCAATTTCTTAGCACCGCCGTCCCTTTCATCGTCTCCGCCGCCACGCTTGGCAGGGCGGGCGCGGTGTCGCCCAATGAGAAAGTGCGGCTGGCCTGCATCGGCGTGGGCGGGCAGGGGACGAGCAACCTGAGGGCGCTGATGGCGGACGAACGCGTGCAGGTCGTCGCCATTTGCGATGTGGACTCCCAACACGCTGCCGCAGCCGCAAAACTGGCCGGACTGCCGGAGAGCGCGATCTTCAAAGACTTCCGCGAGGTGCTGGCGCGCAAGGACGTGGACGCCGTGATGAACGCCACGCCCGACCACTGGCACTCCAATGTGGCCATCGCCGCAGCGAAAGCGGGCAAGGACCTGTATTCAGAGAAGCCCCTCGGCGCCAGCATCGTCGAAGGCCGCGCCATCTGCCGGGCGGTGAAGGAAAACAAGCGCGTGCTGCAGTGCGGCACCTGGCGGCGCTCCGGCCTGAAGGTGCGCATGGCCTGCGAGCGCGTGCGCAACGGCTACATCGGCCAGCTCAAGGAAATCGAGATCGGCGTGCCTGGGAAGTTTGCCATCCGCGGCGGCCACACCGGCCTGGAGGCCACCGAGCCCGTGCCCGCCCACTTCGATTACGCCATGTGGCTTGGCCCTGCGGCAGAAAAGCCCTACACGGCGGCGCGCTGTCATTTCAACTTCCGCTGGATCGAAGAATACGCCCCCGGCTACATCACCGACTGGGGTGCCCATTTCCTGGACGTGGCCCAATGGGGTGCCGGAATGGACGAAACCACGCCCACCGAAGTCAGCGCCACCGAGGTGAAGCGCCGCGACCAGGGCATCTACGATGCCGCCGAGAGCTTCCGCATCGAATACCAGTACGCCAACGGCCTGCGCGTGGTCATGACCAGCACGGACGATAAGACCAAGTGGGGCACCAAATTCATCGGCAGCGAGGGCTGGATCTACACCGAGTCCGAAGTCCTCAAAGCCAGCGATGACAACATCCTGCGCGCCAAGCTCAAGGACAGCGATGTGAAGCTCTACGCCTCCAAGAACCACCACCGCAACTTCATCGATGCCGTGTACTCCCGGGGCCGCACCGCCGCCACAGCCGAGATCGCCCAGCGTGCCGCCACCACCTGCCACATGGGGGCCATCTCCGCCGTGCTCAAGCGCCCTCTGAAGTTCGATCCCAAGACCGAACGCTTTGAAAACGACGAGCAGGCCAATCAGATGCTCCTCCGGCCGATGCGCGAGGCGTGGAAGATCGCGTGAAGCGGCATCCCCGTGGCGTAGCGCTAGGTTCCCAGCGATTCTCTGCGGAAACCTGCCGAAGCTCCCGTTTCAGCCTGACGGCCCAACGCCGTAATGGTCAGATAAAGAAGGGTGTATGTAATATTAACATAGCTTAAACATACATTCACCCAACTCCTGATCGAAGAACGTTTGGGGCTGCCGAACGTCGCCCTTGTTCGCCCATTCGGCGGGCATTTCAAGAGGTTACGGGACGCGCTGGCGGTGCGAGGTGGCACAGGTTTATCCATCGGCTTTTGGAGAAGGCAGTATTTCGCCCCTCCCTCGGCCGTGGAACATTAACCTGACACATGAATTCCGCCGTCAGACACCCGCATATTAATCTCAGCATAAGATGATTAGACATTGTTAACACATCTTAACCATGTATTTTCCAAGCATCAAAAATGCAGGAAATAAGGCTAGGAATCCTCCGCGAAATTCACAATAAGAGCTCAATCGGAGGCACCGCAGGCGAGGAGGCGGAACCAGCCGCCAAGGCCAGAAACAGGACCGCCGCAGAGCGGGGGGGGCAGGTGGGCTGCCTGGCTTTGCGGCGGTCTGTGGGCGGGTTGGCCAAGGGGGGGGAGAGTGTCGGATCACGGAGTTCGCCAGAAAGGCCCGTGTCCGAAGGAGGAGACAGGGCTACTGAGTAGTGTCTTTGGAACCGTTCGGGATTTCGCGTTCCTCGATCCTGACCACCCAGGCGGCTGCAAATTCGGCGATCACGGAATCATCCCGGTAGAACTTATACCATTGGTCCACCTTCTCCCAGCGCTCTGCCGGGATGAAGGATGCGCCTCCGATATTGAGTATTACTTTGAAGGTTTTCATGGTCGTTTATCTCCTAACACCCATGAAATCGGACCACGACCCGAGAGCTGGGGGACGAAAACTTACGAAAGGATTGAACGGATCTGATCTACCCCTGAACCGAGGACTGTTCGTTTAAACAAGTCTTCATATCTCCACGCCTGCCTTGGCTGGATCGAGTGCCCCCTTCCCGAAACCCGCCCGCCTGCCTTCACCATGAGGCTGCCAAAGCTCAGGCCATGGATTCCCAGACAACGACTTCGAAGCGGAAATGCTCTTCCTCGAGCGCCCTGGAGCGCCCTCGGCTTATCCGCACATTGAGAACCACGTTCGACTTCCCCAGCAGCAGCTGGCAGCGCTCATTTTCAGCAATCACCACGTTCGGTTGGGAAGGAATGAAATCCCCGCGATTGACGGACTGACCGTCTTTCTGATCAAAAATGACGGTTCCTTCCACCTTCTGGGGGGTGATCAGGATGGCTCGCGACACGAAATGCCCCGCCTTGCTCAGGGATTCACGAAGTTTTTTAGAGAGGGAGGGATCGCTCATGGGGAGCATCGGCGTTCAACGAACCAATGGAAATGGACAGGCCTCGGGTGAACGAGAGCCGGGTTTGAGCCTCAGACTGCTAGCAGGAATTCCACCACAGCAGGGACTTATAAATCCATTTTTTAGTCACATGAGCCCCTAAATACAGCGCAGCACGTCACTGCGACCCGCGTGGGACGGTGCTGAGTTCTCGCTGAGAGATCCCGTGCCGGGGGGGGCTCTTGGGCGATTCAACGAGCTTCTTGCGCGAAATGAGGGAATGCGGTTAGCATCGCGCCATTAATAACTCTCATTCCTCCGCCATCACGGCAGCGGGAGACATCCGACAAAGCCGACCATCCGCCACCCTGTTCGCCCACTTCACGGCATCGCCATGCGATACATCCTCGGAATAGCAGCCGCTGTCATCTTTGTGCCCTTGTTCCTCGCGCTGCTCTTCATGATGCCGCTGGAGTTCTGCGTCTCCTCGTGGCACTTGTGGCGGGCTGATTCGACCGCCCAAGGCAGGGTCATCTCCTCTCAGCCAAAGAGTCACCGTGGCAACACGCGCTCTCTCATTCGGTACCGCTACTCGGTGGATGGACGCAGCTACGAAACCGACCGGGTCCGGGCCGGTTGGATCAGCGGCAGCGGCTACGAGTCCGGTGCCGGCAAGCTCGCAGAGTCCCTGAGCGCCGGCAGCCCGGTCACCGTCCGGTATGACTCGGCGCACCCCGAGTTTGCCCTGCTCGAATACGGCTGGCCGAAGTGGAGTGTCGGCTTCAGCCTGGCGGTGTGGGGCATGCTGCTTGGCAGCTATGTCTTTGGACCGCAGGCCGGGCAGCCATGTGTTGTATGGCCTCACCCGTGGGGCATGCATGCTGGGCTTCCTGATCATCGTCCTGCACCCACCGACCCTTGAGCCCAGGCTGGCATGGCCCCTGTTTTGCGCCGGACTCGTGCTCTCAGGGATGGCCGGACTTTACAGCCGGCTGCGCTACGCTCAGACGGCGTGAGTGGCGCTCGAAACTCCATGCCAAACCCCTCACTTCTATTGGCGGGGAAAGGGGACGAGGCAGGCACTCGAGTGATGCCCCTGTTGAACGGCGAAACCACGGGGCAGGACCCCGCCTCATGCCGTTAAACATCAAAGAGTGAAGCAGGTATATCTATTTAACACATATTAAATATAAGCTCTCGAAGGGCGCTTCATGCAGGCATCTTGGGAGGCACATGGCCAATCCGGCTCAGTTTTGTGCGCCCGGTCCCATTCATCCTGAAGGGGGCTCAGAAGCAAGGAGGATAGCCGTCCCGGCTGTCATCGGGAGACAGCGCCTCCGGCCTGTCCTTCCCACCCCAGCACTCCGTCGGTGTCCCAAGGTGCCTGCGTTCCTGCCCACCGCGCCATGCACAAGCTCTCCGCAACGCCTCAGCCCCCCCCAACCAAGGCGGGACGCCTCAATCCTCGGTCAGGCCGGAGGCCTAACCTCCTCGCTCGGCGGCGGCCCCGCTGCAGCCTCCTCAGGCCCCCTGCTGCCACGTCCTGAAAAGTTTCCAAGTTTCCACCCCTAAGCACGGAAACTTGGAAACTTTTCCAGCTCTTATGGAGACGGCGAAGACAGGAGGATAGCCGTCCCGGCTGTCCATGGGAGACAGCGCCCCCGGCCTGTCCTTCCAGCTCATCGCGCCCAGCCGCAGTCAGTGCTTCTGCCGAAATTCCTCAAACTGGCGCTCCACCTCCGACGGTTTGGCACCTCGATGCAGGCGCTCCGGGTGCCCGCTGCGCCTTTCGTGCTGGGCACGCTCCGGGTGCAGCCACCGCTCCGCCAGGGCAACCACGGACACGACCACAAACAACCCCATGGCCACCACTGCCGCCACCTTCCAAGTTTTGCTATCGCGGGGAAGGGCGGGGAAGTTCATAGGCAGGAAGAGCAGGGGACCCTTTTCTACAACGCCGCACGGACTTCTGCCAGCCCGAAGCGCACGGAGCGCGAGAAGGCCGCTGCACCTTTGCCATCCGCATCCGTGAGGCCGTCGGCGCCAAGTTGCCAAGTTTCCACGCTTAGGGGTGGCAACTCGGCAACTTCCAGCCAGCGTCCCGGTGGCTGGGGTGGGGCCATGGGACTGAGTTTTCATTCCCACCCACGCGTGGGAGCCAGGTTCATTTCAGGTTCACCCGTGGGTCAGGGTCATGGGTTCACACCCTATATAAAGGGTGTGAACCCATGAACCTGTGACCCTGAGGGTCAAAATCCATTTTGAACCCGATTTGACCCTGTGACCCTGAAGGCTCCGTGGAGCGTCGTTCAAGCAGCGATAGAAACGAATTAATCGTTACATTTGTTGCCATGCAAAATGCCGCTCTCGACCCACGGTATCAAGTATCAAATTGGTATCAAACCGGTATCATGATACCGACGGGCGGCTGGAGTTTGGCCTTTGACTAGACAAGTGCGCAGAGAAGCGATGAAAAATGATCATTTTCGTGTGGACATTAGTCTAGTTAGGTAACTAGTATATCTTGATATGGGATTCCCTACCAAAGTCCAAGT
>JAFLEI010000017.1 GCA_017301975.1 Verrucomicrobiota bacterium | reverse complement strand
CGATCCCCCCACGACAACCACCACCTTCACCGATCCCCCCACGACAACCACCACCTTCACCGATCCTCCCACGACAACCACCACCTTCACCGATCCTCCCACGACAACCACCACTTTCACCGATCCCCCAACGACAACAACCACCACCTTTACAGATCAACCACCATGAATGTCCTTTATGTGGGTAGTGGGCGATCAGCTCTTTTAGCAGCTAAAGCAGATCCTCATAAATACACAATTTGTGCGGTCAACAATGCGTGGCGCATCTTCCCGTTTCCTTTCGATTATTGGATTTACTCAGGGGACTTCCCTCAAGACAACTTTCCGCTCACTAGGAACTTCAAAAAAGAAGTGTCGCACTTCGATTACGAAACATCGTCGGCAGCCGTATGTAAAAAAATAGCCAGGGAAGAGCGATTTCCACAACATCACCTCGGCTACACGATTTTCTTTCAAGGCTTGTATTGGATTATACATCATTTGCAGCCTCGAAAAATATACATGCTTGGATTCGACCATGACTACGATCCAGCAAAGGTCAAAAAGTGGAAAATTGCTGGGGAACCATCCCCACAAAATCATCACCTAAAATTACCTCAAAGCTTTTTTGAAACCAACCTGTCTGACTCGTTTTACGGCTATGGGACACCCGACCCAATGAGACTTGGCGATGATCACATGCGGGAATTGTTCCAACGGGCTGGCGACTACTCAACTCGGCTGGGAGTTCTACTTTTGAATGCCTCTGGCGTCACAAATGGACTCAACCCTTTCCCCCAAGAAATGCTTCCATGAAACTGACAATTTCAATGGCGACTCATGATGACTATGACGGCGTCTATTTCACCATCCAGTCATTGAGACTGCATCACGACCTTCCACAAAACACTGAATTCATCATTCTCGATAACAATCCGAACAGCAATCATGGACAGGCTCTTCTGCTATTCAGCAAGTGGGTTCCTGATGCACGAGTCATCCCAGTAACTGACCGTACGAGCAGTTTCGTAAAGTATGACGCTTTCCACCACGCACGAGGCGATGTCATTCTTGGTTTGGACTGCCATGTGCTTTTGCAACGAGGCTTCATCAGTTCTATGTTAAGCTATTGGCAGACCAACTCAGACAGCCGTGAAATGCTGACTGGCCCGTTGCTTTATAATGACCTCAAGGCCACAAGCGTAAAAATGGAACCTCGCTGGAGAGGCCATGATTTCGGAACTTGGGGAAATGACCCAGACGCAATGGCCAAAGGTGTCCCGTTCGAAATCCCCATGATGGGCATGGGATGCTTCAGCATGCTTAAGAAGACGGTTCCAACACTTGCCTCAGGGTTTAGCGGGTTTGGCGCAGAGGAATGGTATTTAGCAGAAAAAGTACGACAAAATGGAGGCCGCGTAATCTGCCATCCTAGCCTTGGCTGGAATCACCGGTTCGACTGGCCCAAACGAATGTTCCCATTAACACTGGAAGACAAAGTGAGAAATTATTATCGTGGATGGTTTGACATTTATCAGTCAAGAGATCACCCGATGATAAGATCAATGACAGAACATTGGCTCACATTTATGCCCAGTCACAAACTTGAGCTTCTGATAGCAGAAGCTCAATAGACTTCAATGCCCGTCACTTAACAGTGCCAAGGGGAGTCGATATATTCGTGTCAGAATCCCCCTGATAAGCGCTTTTTTTATCAACAAAACGGAAAAAGGTAGCAGTGGGCACAGCCTTTGGTTGCTTGCGTTGAAGAACTTCCACAATGCCATCTGAACGCTGTGTCCATGTAAACGGCACCTTGTCTTCAAAATCCATCTTCTGCAGTCGATATCCCGTTCCTTCCTTGTTGAAATGGTACTCAGAACCGGCCTTTGTAAAAAAGGACTTACCGACAAAAAACTGATCAAGGCTTGCTGACACCTTCCCCGCCTCAATCTCCTCTCTCACCTTCCCCAGTTCTGTCACTGTTTCCAACTTGGCTCCGCCAGCGGTTTTCAGCAGACCATCAATGCGGGCGATGCTGGATTTTTGCACAGGCGCGAGGGCTTTTGCGCGGGCGTCATCATACAAAGAAAAAAGCTGCACAGCGCTGGCCTGGGGGGCTGCCACCGGCTCGCCGGCAATCTTGGCCTTCATCTGGCTGGTGAGCAACTCGGCTCCGGCAGTGTCTCCACTGGAAACAAGCTTGGTGATCAACGGCGTGGCCGCTTTCTCCAGAGACTGGTTCAGGCGCTCCACCGCCTGGGAGGCCTGCTTGCGGTAGTCTTTGAGGATGGCCTCGGGGGAGTCGGCGAGGGAGCAGGTGGCGAAGGAGACCAGCAAAAGCAGGGCGAGTGGCAGATGTTTCATGAGCACGTGGTTGATGAGTGAGAGGATACTCGTAGGCGAATGCCTGCAAGCTGAAATAAACTTTATGATGATCCAATGAACATCCGTGAAAGAACGGCAAGAACTAAAATAAAAACCTACCCAAGGGTGGCGGCGGGCGTTCAACCCTCTTCATTTTCATGGATTTGGCGGGAAAGTCCTGAGCCCTGCAGCCTGAACAACTTCGGCGTTTGCAGTCGATCCAGGCGCCTTCAGTCGATCCAGGTGTTTCACCTCCTCATGCTCCTGCGGTTCCTACAGCATCGCGGATGACCGCTGGGCCAGGCCTGGCGGATGGCAACACGGCCACAACCCGCGTCACAACCCGCGTCACAACCCGCGTCACAACGGCCTTGATTCAATCAGTTCCAACGGGGTCTGAAGACCGCCGCCTCTTCGCACGCGCGGCACCCGGCAGCCGCTATCCAACATCGGCACGCTGGCACCATCGCGGTGGCGAGCGCACGGAAGCGGCCGCCCCCCCCTAGCGCGCGGTGACGGCGAGACCGAAGTCAATCTCGCATCCGCCTGCGGGCAGCGCCGGCTCATGGCTGGGAGCGCCATTCATGCCTGGCATTTTTTCCGCACTCCCGGCAGGGACCACGCCGACACACGTAAGTCCAATCAACTGCTGGATGTACTGACGAAGCCGGAGAAAAAGGCCTGAAGCACCGCGCCTCCGGCAGGAGAGGGATCATCCTGATCCCTCAGCGCTGGTGAATGTGGCGGCATGAGCCAAGAAGCAAGCCGCGTTTTGCCAGCGCGGAGCGGCGGGTGTGAGCGGAGCGTGAGGGACCAGGATGGTCCCACTCCTTCCAAGCCACCCGGCGCCTCCGGCAGGAGAGGGATCATCCTGATCCCTCAAGCGCTGGCGAATGTGGCGGCATGAGCCAAGAGGCAAGCCGCGTTTTGTCAGCGCGGAGCGGCGGGTGTGAGCGGAGCGTGAGGGACCAGGATGGTCCCACTCCTTCCAAGCCACCCGGCGCCTCCGGCAGGAGAGGGATCATCCTGATCCCTTCACGCTCCGCCAGACCCACCGCCCCGCGCCATCCAAAGCCATCAGCCGCAAAACCCGTTTACGTCATTTAATACCGCATCGTGGTATCTTTTTCTTGCATTCCCAAATCACGGCCCAAGACTTCTCCCATGGCCTTCATTTTCTCCACCTCCCACCTTCCTGAAACCCGAGTCCAGCGCCCTGATCACCTTGAAGAGGAGGACGACGAGGAAAGCATGTCTCCCCCGACCCGCGCCGGCATGGTGCGCGCCTTCAGCCACCTGCCCGCAAAGGAAGAGACTGTAGATCCCGCCGGGCCGCTCTCCCAGCGCGGCGCACAGGCCCTCGGCCGCCAGCTCCAGCGCACGGAAACCCAGGACACAAGCACACCGCATGCAGCTGGCATTTCCGCCGCCAAGGCCAGCGGCGTCTTCGATGTCGTCCGCCAGCAATTCAACCGCGACGACTCCCCTCACTACATGGATGAGGACGGCAACCTCCGCCCGCGTGATGAGTTCCGCCAGCAGGGCTCTCCTTTCCCCCGTGACGAGCGCAGCCCGCAGTTCGGCGCCGGAGCGCCACCCCGCCCCGCTTGGGGCACCGGTCACGCCGCCGCTGCCGATGAGTATTCCAGCCGCATCCCCCGCGCCCCTTCGCCTGCGTCCGAGGATACCAGACCATGGCATGCGCCAGCCATCACCCCTGAGGATCTCGATTCCAAGCACTCCGCTAATGATGAGGCCGCCGGTTCCCATTCCGCTTTCAAAGGCAGGCCGGGGGTCCATGACCTCGTGTATCGCATCCACGGCGAATCTCAGCCCAAGCATGAGTTCCAAGATCTCTTGTACCGCTTCAACGGCAGCCCGGAGGAGGCGAAAGAACACGCTCGCAGCTTCTCCCAGAATGTGGCCGACGTTTACGGCTCGCCACCATTGCTGGCTGCTCAGGGGGCGGCCTTGCCGCAGGGTGAAAGTCCGCGACCAACAGGCAATCCAGCTCCTCCTTCCAGCAGTCAGAAAACATTCCAGCAGACCTCCCCACAAACACCCGCCGCAAGTCCTGACAAGACGACACCACTGCAGCCCGCTCAAAATGTGGAGACGCCCCATGAGAGTCTGAGGGACTATTTGAAGAAATCAAAAAATCCATTCTTCATCAAAAATTTTTATGACAGCAGAACGCCTCTTGAGGAAAAACTCAGACTTCGTCAGCTCATTCTCTCACTCAGAGCTCCCGAAGGAGAGAAGCTGCCCCTCTACATCCAGCACTTGCAGCATTGGTTCGATGCCAAGAACCGCCCGCCACTTGATAAAGATGGCAAAGAGGCGGCGGTCACGCATCCATTGAAAGAATTGATGCAATGGCCGGTCGTTAAAGAAGCATACGACAAAGTTCTGAACCGCTTTGGCTCACGCACGGACGGGACGCTCGGCAATAAAACCATCTTTGACTGGGTGCGCGCTCATCCTGATGCGACAAAACCGGGCGGTGTGGCCGTGCCTGACACCTATTGGGACACCCAGGCTGACGGTTCGCACCCCAATCAAATCAAGAAATATTTTGGCGAAGCCAAGCCGGGCAATGAAGGCTACTTTTACGCCTTTGGCAATGCCACCGTCACTGCTACATCCAGCGGAATCAGGGGCATCGTGGACAAAAACGGCGGTGTCAGGTTCAGGGGAACATTTAACTTCCGGCTTCATGACCGCTACGACTGGAACCTCGACCAGGGAACGCCCCTGAAGCCTGACCCCAAGATCCCCATGGACAAAATCCGGCAATACATCCCGAAGGATATTCCAGTGATATCTCCCAACGGTGATCAGATCCAGATAGACGACTCATTTTTCAAAGACTTGCTGGAGCAAGGGTATGGCAGGGATTATGACATAGAAGCCCCTCAAGAGCCTGTGACACTTGAGTTTTATCAGGCAAAACCCGGCGGCCCCTTTGAGTGGAAAGTGATCCCGCGCACGCCTTGAGCGCATGCTCTTTTTGCACTGGCAGTTCGGTGGAACGCGGACTAGCATCACAGAATGAACTCCCGTCTTCGTTTCGGTGCGCGCTTCATCATCGCTGCTGCAGTCATTTTTTGCGCAATCTTTCCTGCGGCGGCCGAGGCGCAGCAGGCCACTCAGCGCCCGCAGTCGGAGAACCTTCTGAGCTGGGAAGAGCTGGCTGCGCATGCCGGGCTGACGGGCCTCAAATCCAAAACGCTTAAAGAATATCAGGTCGATGGGGCCTATGACGGCTTCCGGGGGTACTTCGACCTGATTCAGGCCTCCATTCAACTGACGCCTGAAGAGTGGACCCGGCTCGAATCCGGCGGCCATCCCATGCTGAACCCATGGACGACAGGCAAAATTGATTATAAGACGTGGAAAAGCACCGTTGATCTTATCCTTGATGCTGAAGAAGAGACGGATGCAGACCCGAAGGCCAAGACAGGTGCCACCAGCGATCCCAAGGGAGGCTGGCACAGTTCCACACCCCCTCGTGGAAGAAAGGTGGACACAAGCCGGCTGGAAATGAACGACAAGGCCGTGCTCCTCTACCGGCCCGATCTCCATAGCACACGCCTCTACATCCTCTCCCCCAATCCCGACCGCAAAAGCGGGGTGCTGTACTACTTCTACACGAGGTACACGCCCTGAAAAGCATCGGTGTTGAATGCCCGCTGCAAGGCTCAGTACGGGGAGCGTGCTGTTGACAAGCTGGCTCTGCATTGACTCCATCCACTGGAGGTGTGGGTGGCGGGCGAAAAATGCCTGACATCTTTTCATCCACTGGAGGTGTGGGTGGCGGGCGAAAAATGCCAGGCATGAATGGCACTCGGTTAAGCGACGAGACGGTAGCGGTCACGATGGGGGATTTCATGGAATTTGTGACGCGGTTTGGTGAGCATCTGGAACGTTTTGGGTCGTCGTTTAACAGCCCTGGGTTCACGCCTGTCAGGGCGCAGCGAGTTCTGCACGCTGGCGATGGCCTCCAGCAGTTCCGCGTGCCAGCGGGCTAGTTTGCGTGGCCGGTCATGACAGGCCGCAGCTTGCGGCAGCCATTGGCGCAGCAGGTCCACTGCGCCTTTAAAACTGATGCGGCCAAGCTCCTGCTGGTGGCTCGTGGCGCTCTGTAGAATCAGGGCTCGAATGGCATTGCAGGCGATGGCGTGCATGAGCAGCTCCTTCTCGATCATCGAGGGGCTTTTGGTGCGCAGCACCTCCATGTGCATGGTTGTCTTCACGTCGCGGTAAAACAGCTCGATGCTCCAGCGCCGGTAATAGATCCCTGCAAGCCGGGCAGCCGGATAGAGCCTGGCATCGGTCAGAGTGGTGGCGATCCACAGCCAGCGGGTGCGGAAGCCTTTGCGCTCGATATGCACCCGGACGACGCGGACCTGGAGCTCTCCGCTGAGCTTGTTCCAGGCACGCTTCTTCCAAGGGCTGTGCGCTGGGCGGCATAAGGGCTTGCTCCAGTTTTGCAGGCGGTCATTGGGGCCGAGCGCCCTGCCTTTGCGCATGTCCTTGCTGCGCATCTGGTGCAGGCGAAACACGGTGTCCACACCGCGCGCTTTGAGTTCGGCCATCAAGGCATAGGCGCAAAAGCCAGCGTCGCCCACCAGCACGTCATCTTTGACCAGCAGGTGGCTCAGCTTGTGCCACAGGCTCAGGTCGTGGCTGCACCATTTGGAGAGGGCATGGCCCAGCCAGCCGCCGGTGGAAAGGGAGAACACCCCAAGCATCTTGGCCACGGGAAAGCCGCAGCCTTTCTTCTGTGCCCGGTGCTGCGGCCAGCGCTTCTGGTTGGCAGGTGTGTCGGGCATGGAGAAGCTGGTGCCGTCGATGACCTTGACCTGACGCCCGCACCACAGCCAGGTGGCGGCGGCGCGCTGGCCGGGGTGGTCGCGCAAGGCCTCAAAAACCGCCTGCAGCAGACGGATGCTCAGGCCGCTGCGCGCTTCACAATAGGAGGAGGCGCCCATTGCCGGGCGCCGTTTGTTGCGGTGGCGTGTGATGAGCCAGGCGCGCACTTTGCCGACCACTTCCTGACAGGGCATGGCGGGGTTGAGCACTTGGAAGAGGAAGGCCCAGAACAGAGTGATGGGCGGGTAGATGCGCTCACGTTTGGCCTGAGCATCGGGGGCTTTGGCAAAGAAATCAGCGGGCAGCAATCCGCCGAGCAGAGCGGCCAGATCGGGCAGCGCCAGGTCACGCAGCTGCTGCAGACCGCTGGCGATCCGGCTGGCAGGTGAAGACTTCGCACGACCTTGGAGCGTGCGGGGAAAGTGAGGGAGGAAACAGGTGAGAAGTGTCATGCACATCCAACCCGCAAACCATCACCGCGTTGTACGAAAGCAGCATGCCGCAGGCTCAAAAATGATGCTTCACATTGAGGCGATCAAAACCTCTCAGAATCAACGATGAAGGCCCTTAACCGAGTGCCATTCATGTCAGGCATCTTTTCACGCGCCATTAAAACGTCCAGTTCAGCGACACGGAGCCAAAGACCTGCGGGGCGATCTGCGCGCTGAACTCCTTGGTGCGGTACACCAGTGCGTAGGACATCTTGGTGTTGCGCCAGTTGATCACGAAGCCGGTGCTGAGGTCCGCCACGAAGACGTTGTGCCCCACGGAGGGGCTGTTGCCAAAGGTGTTGCCGTCCAGGAAGATGTTGTGCGCCACGGCCCGCCCGTCCGCGCGTGCAAAGAGGTGAAAGCCCAGCGGAAACCAGGAGCGCTCCGCACCCAGGGCGCCATCCACCGGGGTGGCGGCGGCGGAGCTGGGGCCGATGGAGGGCGTGCCGTAGTCGTCCGGCAGATTGAAGCCCATGCGGAATTCCCCGCCCACATTGGCGTAGTCCTTCACGTTCCCCGCAGTCGCACCGGCATGCGGCAGAAATTCCCACTCCGCACCGCTGCGTTTCACGATGTGCGGCCAGCGCCACGTGCGCTCATACGCCAGGGTGATGCCGATCTCATTGTGCAGCTGGTTGTCCCAGCCGTTTGGGTGGTCGAAGCCGCGCAGATCATGCACGGAGCGCTGCGCCTCCTGCGCATAGGAGTACGAGCCCACCACGCCGATGTCCATCACCAGGATGTTGCGCACGCGATCGGTCTTCCACACCACGCCATTGGACACATAGAGCCAGCCGGCATAGGGGCGGTCCGTGGGGGACGGGGTGAAGGTTTCTGTGTTGTCAGGCGTGTAAATGTCCTGCCCGATGGAGTGGATGACGTTCTTCTGGTAGTTTGTGTCATGAATGCCGGGGATCAGCTCAAACAGCGGCAGCATCAGGCGGGCATGCGGCGTGCCGCTGAGCCGGGAGAGATCCGGCGAGGTCCAGCTCAGCTTCACGCCGCTGGTGTAGTAGCGGTCCGTGCCGGCGAAGAGATCGTTTTCGACATAGATGCCCATGGTGCCGCCCGTGGGCGGAGCCTCGGCCCGGGCGGAGGCAGGCGCCAGCACCGCCAGCAGCAGAGTGGCGGAGAGCGCGAAAAAGAAGTGTTTCATTGGGGAATTCAGAGGGAATGTGTTTTTCGTAGACGGTGCGGCGCTGTTTTTCTTCAATGGATAGAGCATTGAATGCGCCAGGCACCCGTACCAGCGGCTCGGGGGGGGGGGGACTGAGCGTTGAGAAGCAGGTACTGTTCCTCACGCGGCCGCTTTGCCAAGCACAAAGCGCTGCTGAAATGCCTTGTCGGCTTTCCAGCAACGCTTCGAGTGCTTGCGCGCTCCGCTTTGATTAGCGGGCGGCGTGCTCGATGTGGCCGCCCACATGCTCCACGTCCTGGCCGAAGCCACGCACGGTGCGGCAGCTGGTGGCGGTGAGAGTCAAGGCTGCGGAGGCGAGGAGGAGGAATGCGATGCGTGTGATGGATGTTTTCATGGTGGTGTTGAGGAGAACTTGAGCGGGATTGCAGTGAGGGGGGCCAGGTGGCGGCATGGGGGAATCAGGAGGAGCAGGCGTGGGCGCACTCCAGCTTGCGTCGGGCTTACTTCTGCACGGCGTCCACCTTCGCCTTGGCGGCCTCGGCTTCGGCATCGGCCTTCTTCTTGTCCGCATCCAGCTGCGCCTGATCGGCGGCCTGCCCGGCGGTGATGTTTGCCTTGTCGATCTTCGCATCGATGTCCGTCTGCGTCTTCGCCTCCTTGGCGGCCGCGTCCACGGCGTCCTTCTGGTGGTCGATCGCGGTCTGCGTGGCGTCGTTTTGCGCGTCGATGGCCTGCTTCTGCTTGTTGCAGCTCACGGTCAGGAGGGTGGCGGAAGAAAAGAGGAGGAGGAAGAGGAAGGGTTTCATAGGTGTCGGTGGTGGGTTCAAACATCGTCAGCCGGGTGGTTGATCGATGAGCAGACCCTTCCCCATCACGCCCCGCCCGGCCATGGGGTGAAACCCTACCCTGCCCCGCCGCCGGTCAAAAGCATGCGTCTCCTCAAAAGCCCCCGGCATCCGCATCCCCGAATTCAGGCACCAGATCCTACCACACTCCATCATGGCATGACTGCATCCAGAGCATCCAACCCCTTTTCACCCGGCTCATTCACCGCGTCAGCCACCCTGCCAGTAACGCCATGAGGCGAACCCCACTATGGCGAGCGCGAGGGCAAAGTAAAAGATCGTCGAAGCCATGAACCGCCACGGCGCCTTGGACCGATGAGCCCCCCCTGTTGCCCGGGGAAAGATTGCTCATCAGATAGCCGCTGCGAAGCTGCGCCAGACCAGCGGCAGCAAAGACCAGGCTGAACGATCCGAAACCGATGAGCGATGCAAGGCCCGGCTGGGAGTGCTGGATGCGGAAGCCCACGTAGCACAGCACAAACATGGAAACCGAGCCGCTGATCACGATCGCGCTGTTGCTTCGTGGTTTGTCGTGGGAGTTCAGTTTCATGGAATGACTTTGAAAGCACCTTCACCCAGCCAAAGTGAACAGTGAACAGTGAACAGTGAACAGTGAACAGTGAACAGTGCACAGTTCACTGTTCCTGCTCAGCCTCCGCCTTTTTCTCCCGCCCCTCCATAAACTTCCTCGCCCACTCGGGCTGCACCTCCTTCGACGTGCCCTCCTTCGCGGTGCCAATCAGCTTCCCTGTCTTCAGCGAGAAGCACTGCATCACCCCCGCTCCATGGCGGCTTCCGGACACGACGACCACAGCCTCATCCCCCTCCGCAAAGTCCCAGTCCCGGATAAACGGCAGTGCTGCCTGAAAATCCTGCCAGTGGGAGTTCGTCACCATCACCCGCAGCACGTTGTTCACGGGTTCTCCATGCGAGTTGCGGCGGGTGTAGCGTGACCAGCCCACCCTTCCTGAAGCCGACTGGCGCAGCTCCATGCAGCGCCCCTGCAGCGTCCACCTTTCCGCATGCCCGTCCGCAAACCTCACCCGCACATTGCCGATGGGCAGCCCCCAGTCCCGCCGCTCCGCAGGCACATCCACGATCTCCGCCGCCACCGGCCTCTCCGCCACCGGCCTCTCCGCCGCCGGCCTCTCCGCCACCGGCCTCTCCGCCACCGGCCTCTCCGCCGCCGGCCCAGCGACGCAGGTGGCAAGAATCAGAAGGCAGGTGGTGAGCATGAGTTTCATGGCGGCAGTGTCCCACACAATGCATCATCCCTCATTCGGTTTCACTTCGATGAGCTTGGAGGCAGACACTTTTTTCTGCACGATGTCATAGGTCACATCCACCTCATACCACAGAGGAATGCTGCTTCCGTCCGGGTTCACCGCATCGCCGCTGGCACGCACCGTCAGCGTGCAGTTGTCCGCCCACCTCAGCGGCCGCTGATGCAGGCTGCGGTTCGTCGCCGTGGACTTCACCACCTGCAAGGCCCGCTCCGTCGCATCGGGCAGGATGATTTCTGCCATGCCCGTGTCCGTGATTTGAAACAAACTCAATTCCCACGTGCGCTTGGTCCCCCGCGTCATCAGCGCCAGATGCTTGGAATCCGGAGACCACAGCACGGCGGTGTTCACCTCATCCGCCACCAGGGGAAATGGAGCATAGCCGCCTGCCGCCGTCCTCCCCACCACCGCACCATCCTTCACTTTGCAAACCTCCATGGAGATCACGGTCCCCGGCTCCACCGGCGGCTGGATGCGCGTGAAATACTTCCCATCCGGCGACTTCCCATTCTCCAGCATCACCGGCTCGGCCGCCCACGCCAGGGACGACAGCAATAGCAGGATGGATGGAATGGCAGAGCGCATGATGATGCCGGGCCGGCAACTACGCCAGCCGCAGCCCTGATCTTCGATGATTTCATGAACAAGCCTCTCTCCGCCTCAGCAACAAGCACGCTCCATCTCATCTCCCACAGCCTCGCTGGCAGCCCCCCTCACCTCAGGATTCCGCGTTCAGGCGCTCCCCGGTCACCACCCAGACTCCATCGACTTTTTTGAGTTCAAAGGTGTAAGACGCCGCACTCTGCGGGCTGCGCCACCAGCCGCCGGTCACCTCCGCCTGCGTGGCATTCAGAAAGGCAAGGTCAGCGCCACAGCGATGAATCCCATCCACGACGAGCACATCACATAATGCCAGGCATTTAGTCATTGCGCCCAGCGCTGTTCGCTGCATTGTCCGCGCCATGAAACTTGCTCAACCCCCTGATTCTCAGGCGCTCCCGCTCGAAGAGCAGCTTGTCGGTGTGAATGCGAAAACGGGGCTCTATCCCGGCGCGCGTTCGTGGTCGGGCGGGCGGTTTCGGGTGCTGGGCAAAGGGCCGCTGGAGTCCTACTGCTACCACGTCATGTCACGCACCTGCGGCGGCGAGATGCTGTTTGATGAGGTGGAAAAGGAGGCGCTGCGCCGCGTCATCTGGCGCATGGCCGAATTCTCCGGCATCAAGGTGGTGACCTACTGCATCATGGGAAATCACTTCCACCTTCTCGCGGAGGTTCCCCACCGCGCCACCTGGCTGCAGCGCTTTGAGGGGCCCGAGGGCGAGGCGCGGCTGTTCGATCACCTGCGCACACTCTACAGCCGCGCTTATCTGGGGCTTTTGCGCGATGAACTCGCCGATTTCCGCGCGCGCGGCATGGCCGTCCTCGCCGAGCAGCGGCTGGCGGCGATCAAAAAGCGCTTCTGCGATCTCTCCCTCTTCGTCAAAGAAATCAAAGAGCGCTTCAGCCGCTGGTTCAACAAACGCCGCCGCAGGCGTGGCACGCTGTGGATGGATCGCTTCAAAAGCGTGCTCGTCGAAGGCAAAGGCGAAGCATTGCGCACCATGGCCTCCTACATCGATCTCAATCCCCTTCGCGCCGGCCTCGTCAAAGATCCGAAGGACTACCGCTGGTGCGGCTACGCCGAGGCTCTCGGCGGCAGCCGCAGGGCCCAGCGCGGACTCTGCAAAGCCCTGGGCAAACCGGTGGACGGCTGGAAGAGCGCCGGTGCTGCCGAAGCCTACCGCTGCCTCCTCCACGCTGAAGGCCGCGAGATCAAAGACGCGCAGAATGAGAAGGTGGTATCTCGTGGCATCAGCGCCGGCTCCGCACGCGCCGTGCTGGCGGAGAAAGGCAGGCTCAGTCCCGCCGAGCTCGTGCGGCTGCGCGTGCGCTACTTCAGCGATGGCGTGGCTCTGGGCAGCAAGGAATTCGTGGAAGGCATCTTCAGTGCGCAGCGCGATCAGTTCGGCCCACAGCGCAAGATCGGAGCCCGGCGCATGAAGGAATCAGACGCACCCTTCTACACGCTGCGCCAGCTCCGGCTCAAGCCTCTGGGCTGAGCCACCCCCATCCGGCCTTCGCGCCCGCGAAAGTCGCAATCAGCACGGCACCCGGCGCAGGCGCTGAGAAAGCCGCAGCCGCAGCATGCCCCATTCACGCGGCCACGCGGCCACGCGGCCCGCCCGCTCGCCAGCCAGCCCCCCCGGCGCAGCGGCCAAGCACCCCTCTCCGTCCGCCTTCGCCAAATTCCCCTTCAAACAAAATCTAGGGTGACACCCCGCGTTTCCACGCTTCTCTCACAGCTTCGGCCCTATGACGACTACCGACGCCCTGCGCATTCTCGATCTCACCGCCCCCATTTCCCGGGCGCAACTCACCACCGCCTATCAGGATGCCCTCCTCGTCTGGTGCGTCGGCCGCTTTGAAGGCCAGCCCGAGCTCATTGCCAAGGCCAATGCCAAGAGCGCCGAGGTCAAAGCCGCCTACGCCGCGCTGCAGGCCGTGCCGGATGGGGCCTTCCCCTTTGAATCAAAAGCCGCCTCCAGCAGCCGCGCTTCATCTCGTCACTCGCCCTCCTCCCTGCCCCTGCCCCCGCCCAAGCGGCCCTTTGCCGCCCAGCAGCAGCAGCCACCCGCTCTTTCACAGCCACCCCCGCCCCCGCAGCAGCCCTGGGAGGTCCCCTCCACCCCGCCGCCACGCGCAGCCCGCCCCCGTAGCGACTCCCAGCCACACCAGGAGCCGCCGCAGCGCCGTGCCAAAAAACCCGCCAGCATGGCCACCCGCATCGCCATCGGCCTGTCCGCAGGCGCCTCCGTGCTCATGCTCGCCTTCTTCCTCCAGTTCACCACCCAATCCTCCTCCAGCCAGCCTCCCGCGACACCGCCCGCCCTCACCACGGCCTCCATCACCACCTCGGAGAGCCCCCCGTCGCCACCACCACCACTACCTACCACAAGCTCTCCCTCAATACCTTCCGATACCACCCCGCTGCCCGAGCTCCGCGCCCTCGCCGGGCAGGGAAACGTGCAGGCGCAGCGCCTCCTCGGCCAGCGGCTGATCAATGGCGAAGGCGTGACGAAAGACGCCGCAGAGGCCGTCAAGTGGCTCCGCCTCGCCGCAGACCATGGCGATGGCCGGGCGCAGTACCTCCTCGGCGGCGCCTACCTCCAGGGCAATGGCATTGCCAAAGACGAGATCGCCGCGCTCACGTGGATCCGCAAAGCCGCCGCGCAGGGAGACTCCGGCGCACAGTTTGACCTCGGCGAGTTCTACCTCCGAGGCGTCGGCGTCGTGAAGGACTTCAGCGAAGGCCTGCGCTGGATGCGCCTGGCCGCAGACCAGGGCCTCGCCGAAGCCCAGTACGAAATAGGCCGCTGCTACTTCGAAGGCGAAGGCGTGGAGAAAAGCGCCGCCGAAGCCGTGCAGTGGTTTCGCAAAGCCGCCGTGCAGGGCGAAGTGTTCGCCCAGTACTGCCTCGGCAAACAGCTCAGCCTTGGCGATGGCGTCCCCCGCGATGACACGGAAGCCGCCAAGTGGTTCCTCAAAGCAGCCGAGCAAAACAACCCCCAGGCCCAGTATGAACTCGGCCTCGCCTTTGCCGAAGGTTACGGCGTCGCCCAGGACGATGCCCAGGCCGTGCTCTGGTATCGCAAAGCCGCCGCGCAGGGCATGGCCGAGGCGCAGGCCGCTTTGGGCCTCTGCCTTGCCGAAGGGCGCGGGACAGAAAAGGACCTCGCCGAAGCCGTGGAATGGCTGCGCAAAGCCGCTGAACAGGGCGAGGCCGACGCGCAGTACAAGCTGGGCACCTTCCTTGAAAGCGGCACCGGCCTGGCCCAGGACACCGCCGAAGCCGCGAAGTGGTACCAAAAAGCCGCCGAGCAAGGCTATGCCAGCGCCCAGACCAATCTCGGCGTCTTCTATCTCGATGGCATCGGCGTGGCCAAAAATCCCATCGAAGCCGTGCGCCTCTTCCGCCTCGCGGCAGATCAGGGCATCGCCCGCGCCTGTTATAATCTGGCCATGTGCTACGCCAGCGGCAACGGCGTCCTCCAAAGCGAGACCGAAGCCGTGAGCTGGTTCCGCAAAGCCGCAGGCCTCGGAAATCCCTACGCCCAGCTCGCCATGGGCAGGGCCTGCCTTCAGGGCATCGGCGTCCGCAAGGATGCCGCCGCCGCAGCCGAGTGGTTTCGCCAGGCCGCCGCGCAGGGCCAGGCCGAGGCGCAGTACCAGCTCGGCCTCATCAGCCAGAGCAGCCAGCCGCCCAACAAGCTCGAAGCCTGGGCCTGGTACAGCCTCGCCGCCGAACAGGGCTATGACGCAGCCAAGGGCATCCTCCGCGCGCTCGAAGCCAGCATGGATCCTTCTCAGCTCGAAGCCGCCCGCAAGCTCGCCGCCGAGTTCCGGCCCGCCGGGCAGCCCGCGCCGCCCACGACTGCCTCCACCACCGGCGCCGAACCCATCGTCACCACGCCCACCCTTCCCTCCACCACCACGTCCACCCCGCCAGTTCCGCCACCCACACCCGCACCCGCCCCACCTGAAAAAGATCTGGAGCACCTCCCCAGCGATACGCGCCTCGCCTCCGGCGTCGTGATCAAAGACACCCTCAAAGGCGGCGAAGGCAAAGGCAAGCTCACCATCGACAACGGCCTCACCGAAGACGCCTTGGTCAAGATCATCCGTGGCGGCCAGCTCGTCGCCTCCTTCTACGTATGCGGCGGCGACAAGTTCACCTTCGACCACATCCCCGACGGCACCTACGGCATCCTCTACTGCACCGGCTACGGCTGGGACATGGTCCGCTGCGACTTCACACGCGGCCGCCACGCCACCCGCAGCGATGATCCGATGATCTACGCCACCCAGAGACGGACGGAAGGCACCACCACCCATATCTACACCGACGTCTTCACGCTCACGCTCCACAAAGTCGTCAACGGCAACGCCACCAGCACCGAAATCCCCCTCGAAGAATTCGACCGCTACTGAGCCGCGCCGCATCAGCGCCTCTCCCTCCTCGGCGAATTTCCTTCTTCGTCTTCGTCTTCGTCTTCGTCCTCCTACTCGAACTCGAACTCGAACTCGAACTCAGCCCGCCCTTCGTAGCTTCAGCGAAGAATGGGGCCTCGATTCCTTCCATCCCGCTTTCACGACAGAGGTTCGCCATCCCTCAGCGCCGCCCCTTCCTCTTCCTCCTCAATCGAAGGCAACAACCGCTCCCTCCTCGACTCCAAGGGCCACCTCAGCGCCGATGGCCAGCCCGGCCACGAGCCCTCTCTGATCCTCATCAATGACGGCACCAACGACGCCCTCCACAAGTCCAACCCCAGCGACACCCAGGCCAGCATCATCCAAAGCCTCGCCGCCCTCCGCAAAAGCGCCCCCGACGCCCACATCATCCTCCTCATCCCCTTCGGCCAGTACTACGCCAAAGAGCTCAAGCACGCCGTCGCCACCCATCAGCAAACCCACCCCTCAGACAAAAAACTCACCCTCATCGACCTCGGCCCCACCGTCGCCCGCTCCCTCGCCGTGAAGAACGGCGTGCTGGGCGGCCTGCACCCCAATGACCGTGGTCACGACCTCTTCGCCGCGAAGATCATTCCGCAGGTGCTGGGGGTTTTGAATGGGGGGAAGTGAGGCTGAGGAGTGCCACCACCTCCGCATCATCCTCACCAGCGACTCCCGCCTCGACATCTTCCAGTCCGAGAAAGCGCCCGAGTTTTAATAGGTCTTTACAGAGCGGCTGCATTGCGGATAAACATCGTTTCATACGATGAACTCGGATATTCCCACTCCCCCTAGTTCAGCTTTTGTTGATGGACGGCTTCTCATCACCGAAATCCTGGGTCGGGAGCCCGCCAGCATCCTACGCCCGCTGGAATGCCAGGCTTCGGACGGGCAGCGATACTTCATCAAGACACGCCGCTCGGACATGCTGCCGCTGGTATGCGAGTGGGTGTGCAGCAGCCTTGCTCATGCACTGGGGCTGCGGTGCCCATCGGTTTGCATTGCGTGGCTGCCCGCGCCTTTGTTGAATGCAAGCATTTACTCGGACTATGATCTGGTTCCCGGCTGGGCATTTGGCTCGCAGGCGGTAGATCTGGCAGACACTTTCCCAAAAGCCTCGACCAAGGACGTCCCAATCACGGAGAGACAACGGGTACTAGCATTCGACCATTGGATCCACAATGGCGACCGCCAAGATGCCAACCCGAATCTCCTATGGCAGGCACCGCAGAAAGCACTGTGGGTTATCGATCATCATTTGACACTGCCGGCCATTCCCATCCGAGAGGCTCAGAAATTCCATATTTTCCGAGACGACTGGCAGGCATGCTGGGCAGGCGCTCAAGGCGACGAAATACGAACTTGGCTGGCTGGTGGGCGCAGCCAATTGGAGTCTATTCTTGCCAAACTTCCTGCGGAATGGCTGAAAGACACAGGTGATTTTGTCGAAAACGTACGTATATTACTTTCCCGTCCCCTGCCTTAATTCTTCCTCGTCTTATGAACCAACATCTGTGCAAATATGCAGTTGTCCGCTTCCTCCCCTACCGGGAGACGGAGGAGTTTGTGAACGTCGGAATTTTGATTCTCTGTGAGGAGTTGGGTTACCTGGGATTTCTCCTCGAAAAGCGGCGGTCTACGCGTGTCACCGGCTTTTTCGATGAACTTGACGGGGCCGTGTATCGTCAGGGCATCAAAGCCATCGAAAGCGAAATTAATCGCCTGAGCCCCAAGGCCAATACGCCAGTTGACGGCTGCCTTTCCCTCCAAGGAGGGGCTCCCAATCTGTCTGCCGCCTTCAATTTCCTGGTAAGGCCGAGAAAGACCCTATTTTGCTTCAGTGACGTTCGCGTGGCCATGACGCCCAGT
The DNA here is from genome assembly GCA_017301975.1 of Verrucomicrobiota bacterium. Lineage (GTDB taxonomy): Bacteria > Verrucomicrobiota > Verrucomicrobiia > Verrucomicrobiales > Verrucomicrobiaceae > Prosthecobacter. The sequence goes on along the minus strand of JAFLEI010000017.1, from coordinate 127,000 downwards.
CCTTCCGACAAGCTGAAGGCGCTTTTCGCGCACTATGTGCGCCGCCAGTTCGCGCAGCCGAAAGAATATCAGGAACAGCTCATGCGTGAAGCGATCCATGATCACCTCATGCAGTGGGATCTTTCCAAACTGTATCAACCGCTGGAGGTCGGCACCGACATCTATCGCATGAAATTTCCCTTTGTTCACCAAAGTCATTCCGTGCCTGTCCGAGCTATCCGAGCTCTTCACCTCAATTTGCGCGATACCACCGAAATCCTGCGCAAGGGAGATCAGGTGGTGGGAGGCTTGAAGCGCATCAGAGATGGCGGGCAGCTTCCGGACGACTGCATGGTGGTGGTGAAGTCACCAAAACCCGGCAGTCAAATGCATGAAGTGGCCGAACAAGTCTGCGTGGATCTTCGCAAGCTCGACGTGCTGACAGCCTCCTACAGTGACCGGGATTCGCTGCAAGAATTTGCGGCCAAGGCCAGGGAGGAGAACAATGAAGTCATTGTGACGAATCCCTCCCTTCTTGTCAGCAATCTCTGAAACTACAGTCGCATTCAGCGCTGTGAAACAAGTCCGTAGGTTCCAGCCTCTGCATAGAGGAGTGGACAAAGGCAAAGTGCAAAGTTGCCAGGCATGAAGCACTGGGCGCGCAATAAAATTATTGCGCAACAGGAGCGTTGCACTGCGCCATGGCGGCGAAGGTCGAAAAACAGCCGCCATCACCTGCCATGCGCAGTTCATATCAGAGAAATATGAGTCAGGGGAAAGACCATGGCCACATGCGACCAGTGCCCCCCCCCTGCAAGCTCCCCCACCCTCCCTCCGTAAATCATTTGAACCCACCCGCCTCCTGCGGCAGGTGCGCCACCGTTTTCCCCTCGATTCCGCCTTCGTCCTGATCCATCCATGAACTCCCCAGCCTCACGCAGCCTGCCTCGTTTTCGATTGAAGTCCGCCCTGCTCGCGCTCGCTCTTGCGTGCCTGGCTCAGCACGAAACGGCTTTTGCCGCCAAAGATCCTACGGACGTCACCGCCGTCGTCGCGGGCGCGGTGAAGGATGACAAGCTCTCCATCACCGCAGGCAACGATCTCTTTGGCGACACCGCCTCGGGCGTGCCGAAGAAACTGCACATCGAGTACACCCTCGGCGACGAGAAGGTCTCGCGCGATGTGGGCGAGAATCGCAAGCTGGAAATCGCAGCGCCTGCGGGCAAAAAACTCGTCATCACCAAGGCCGTCTATGGACCTGCGGATGGCTCGAAGCCAAAGACGGTGGCCGTCGTCACAGAAAATCCCGGCGAGCTGCTGGCCACGCTGCCGGGCTTCAAGGTCGAGCTCGTGCGCAAGGCGGACGCAGCCACGGAAGGCTCGTGGATCTCCATCACGAAAGACCCGAAAGGCCGCCTGCTCCTTGGCGCGGAACCGAAAGAACCCATCTCCCGCCTCACACTCAAAGACGGCAAGGTCACCAAGGCCGAGATCCTCAAAATCCCGCTCAGCGAGGTCATGGGCATGCTCTTCGCCTTTGACAGCCTCTACATCAATGGCCGTGGCAATGGCCCCGATGGCAAGAGTGTCTATGGCCTCTGGCGCTGCACCTCCACCACCGCCGAGGAGGCCTTCGACAAGGTCGAGTTCCTCCGCGAATGGCGCGGCGGCGGTGGCGACCACGGCGCGCACACCATCCTGCTCAATCCCGACAAGAAGCACCTCAACGTGCTCTGCGGAAATTTCGTGGACGTGCCTGCCGATGTGCTGCCCACCTCCCCGCACAAAAACTACGCGGACGATCTCGTGCTGCCGCGCGCGGAAGATGGCAACGGCTTCGGCGCAGGCCGCAAGCCCCCGGGCGGCTTCGTCGTCCGCATGGACCCCGATGGGAAAAACTGCGAACTCATCGCAAGCGGCGAGCGCAACACCTACGGCGTCGCCTTCAATCACGATGGCGAGCTCTTCGGCTTCGACAGCGACATGGAGTGGGACTGGGGCACGCCGTGGTATCGCCCGGTGCGCGTCTATCATGTGACCAGCGGCGCTGACCATGGCTTCCGCGAAGGCGCCAGCAAGTGGCCCGAGTATTACCACGACAGCCTGCCCGCCACCGTGACCATCGGCATCGGCTGCCCCACCGGCGTGGGCTTCGGCACGAGTGCCAAATTCCCCGCCAAGTACCAGCGCGCCTTCTTCATCCAGGACTGGACCTATGGCCGCCTCATCGCCGTGCATCTCACGCCGCAGGGCGCCAGCTACGGCGGCACCTGGGAAAACTTCGTCGCACCGAAATCGCTCAACGAAAAATCCGGCAAGACCCCTCTCAATTTGACCGGCCTCACCATCGGCGATGACGGCGCGATGTACTTCACCATCGGCGGCCGTCACACTCAGGGCGCACTGTTTCGCGTGACCTACGAAGGCACCGAATCCACCGCACCCGCAGACCTCCACGAAGTCGCAGGCGATGAATCCCGCACGCTCCGCCACAAGCTGGAAGCCTTCCACGGCCACGAAGACGCCGCCGCCGTAGACACCGCATGGCCTCACCTCGCCAGCGAAGACCGCTTCATCCGCTACGCCGCACGCATCGCCATCGAAAGCCAGCCCATCAACTCATGGAAAGCACGCGCCCTGGCAGAGACAAACCCCACCGCAGCACTGACCATCCTCCTCTCAGTCGCACGTCTCGGCGGCACCGAAGCCCAGAGCGATCTCTTCAAAGCCATCGCCAAGCTTCCGCTCACGCAGCTCAAGAGCGAAGCGCAGCAGCTTGAGCTCATCCGCGTCATCGAGGTCGCCATCAGCCGCATGGGCAAACCGTCCGCTGAAGTCGCCGCGCCTATCATCGCGCTGCTCAGCCCGCTCTACCCTGCGCAGAGCGTCGCGCTCAATCGCGAGCTGTGCCAGACACTCCTCGCGCTCGATGCACCCGACACCATCGCCCGCACGCTGCGGCTTCTCGCCGCCGCGCCCACGCAGGAGGAGCAGCTGAATTACGTCGTCGCCCTGCGCACCATCACGAACGGCTGGACTCCGGAGATGCGCCGCCAGTATTTCGCGTGGTGGGCGCAGAAGCGCACTACTGCGCAGCATCCCGCGAAGACACTCCAGTGGTTCACCGATGCCGGCCGCGACTTCAGCGATGGCGCAAGCTTCAGCAACTTCCTCGTCAAGATCCGCCGCACCGCCATGGCCAACGTGCCGCCCGAAGAACTCGCCGCGCTGCAGCCCGTGCTGGATTCCTGGATCGAGCCCGCCCCCAAGCTCAAGAAGCCCAAGAAGGACCGCACCTTCGTGAAAAACTGGCAGATGTCCGACCTCGTCGGCGATCTCGACAAACTCAGCAAAGGCCGCAACTTCGCGCAGGGGCAGGACGCCGTGAACGGCACCCTCTGCCTCATGTGCCACCGCATCGGCGATGAAGGCGGCTCCGTCGGCCCGGATCTCACCGCCGTGGCCAGCCGCTACTCGCCGCAGGTCATTCTCGAAGCCCTCATCGAGCCCTCGAAAGTCATCTCCGAGCAGTATGCGAACACCGACATCACGCTCAAGAACGGCACCTTCCTCACCGGCCGCATCGTGGGTGACACGGATGACAAAATCATCCTCCGTCCCAGCATGCTCGCCCCGGACACCAAGGAGATCAGCAAGGCCGACATCAAGACCAAGGAGACCTCCAAGATCTCGCCCATGATGCCCGGCCTGCTCAACACCCTCACCCAAGAAGAAATCCTCGACCTCCTCGCCTTCTTCCAAGCCGCCGGCAAACCCGAAGGCGCGGCGTTCAAGAAGTAGTGTGACTCGGGTCACGACGAACATTGATCGAGGACAGCGAGAGCTCATGGGAGCGCGGACTTCAGTCCGCAGCAGGTGACTCACGCTTGAAGTGTGGTTCACTCGTTGCATGCCTCAAACATGTTCGGCCCCGGCTTTGAGAGACCGGCAGATGAAACGCGGCAGGGATGTGCTTGCGGGGTGCTGCGGACTGAAGTCCGCGCTCCGCAGGCCGATGCGCTTGTTGCTCGTTACGATACGCTCAGCCCCCGGAACCCCACGCCTCCCACAGGAGAGGGATCATCCTGATCCCTCAACGCCGGCGAAGACAGCCGCGTGAGCGAAGAACCAAGTCGCGTTTTGTCAGCGCGGAGCGGAGGGCGCAAGCGGAGCGTGTGGGACCAGGATGGTCCCACTCCTTCCAAACCACCCAGCGCACCACAGGAGAGGGATCATCCTGATCCCTCAACGCCGGCGAAGACAGCCGCGTGAGCGAAGAACCAAGTCGCGTTTTGTCAGCGCGGAGCGGAAGGCGCAAGCGGAGCGTGTGGGACCAGGATGGTCCCACTCCTTCCAAACCACCCAGCCCACCACAGGAGAGGGATCATCCTGATCCCTCAACGCTCCACGTTCACCCACCACTTCCAAACCGGGATCAAAATCCCCCTCCCCGCCCGCGCTCCCTTCAGGATATGGGTGTTTATGAGTGTCCTTATGGTTTGGCAGACTTGGATCTCTGCGGTTCATCCGAGGTTCGTCATGAAAGGAGCCCGTCATAAAAACACCCCGCGTCGCCACAACACCGGGCATGCAAAGCAATGCCTCACGCCCCGTTCCCGTGGCCAAGTCAATGGCCTGACATGCCTCTTGACCGGCCCATCGCAAGTTTTCATCTGGACACCCCATGGCGGTCTGTTAAAAATACCCGGCCTTCCACCGAGGAGAGCCGCATGCGCCGGGCATCGTGGCCACACCGCACCATGAAATCGCACCTGTCGGAAGCGCGTTCCTCCAGAGGCCCCTCCACACTATGAAACACCTGCTTCCATTAGCGCTCGCGCTCATCACCCTCTCCGCACACGCTCAGCAGGCCAGTGAGTGGAAAACGATCCTGGCCACTGAGGAGGAGCTCAAGGGCTTTCCACCCGAGCAGGCCCATCTGGTGGACGGGCTGCTGCATGTGCGCGCAGGCCATGGCATCCTGGTCCCGCAGCCCTATCCGGACGGTGCCATCCGCGCACTCTTCCATTTCCGCGAGAAGACCAGCTGGCCCCAGCTTCGCATCCGGCGTACGGCCGATGTCAGGGCCCAGGACAGCGAGTACTACGAGATCATACTCAACATCAAGATGGGAGAGACCTCCATCGACAATCTCTTCCTCAACTTCACCTCGAAGGGCAAGATCAAGCGGCTGGCTGTCGTGCCCCTGCCAAAGCCCTTTGTTTTGGGAGACTTCATCGATCTTGAGCTCTCCGCCGTCGGCGAGCATCTGAAAGTCCTGATCAATGGCAAAGTGGCCTTTGAAATCGATGACAAGTCCATTTCTACCGGCGGGCTCTGGGGCGTCGCCGCAGATCAGGCCTGGTTCTCCAAAATCCAGGTGCGCGGCTTTGTTCCCAGGTCAAGCGACCCACGGATCGCCCAGTTGGAGGACGCCTATGCCGCCGCCATCGAGCGCGACGCCCCTCTCTCCCCCCATATCGAAGCCGTCAAAGCCCTCAATGACAAGTATGTCGCAGCGCTGGATCGTGCGCTGGATGCCGCCACCCAGGCAGGCAACCTCGATGCCGCGCTGGCCCTGCGCACCGAGAAAAAGCGACTGCAGGACGAAGCCCCGCTGCCCGACGATGACAAAGCCGCGAACGAGACCCTCAAGCCCCTCCTCGCCACCTACCGCAGCACCCTGAGCCAGCTCACCACCCAGCGCGAACAGCGCCTGCAAACCCTGCGCGAAAAATTCCTCCAGGCGCTGGATGCCTACCAGGCCGAGCTCACCCGCGCGAAAAACCTCGATGCCGCCCTCGAAGTGCGCAAACGCCGCGATCTCGAAGCCGCCACAGTCAAAGCCCCATAGTCGAACTTGCGTGCGGAGGAGGAGGAGCGGCAGGTAGAGGCTTTGGGCGGATTGATGCGGAGTTAACCCACAGAAGATGGCCAGCCGCAGAGTCCCGCCTTTGATTTCAGGCTTCTGCTCTCTGCGTTCGTCCAATCTCTGCGGTTCATCCGAGGTTCGTCACGAAAAGAACCTCGGATAAAAAACACCCCGCGTCGTCACAAAGCCGGTCAGGATAGCGGCTGGTAGGATGTAGTAGTATCCTGCCGCCTCTGCAGGCAGGTGCTTCGAGAGAACACCCGCCGCAAGGAGGCCGAGCACCAGCAAAATGACGCCGGCACAGCCTCCCTCGATGAGGTTCAGCGTCACCAGGAGGACACTCGCGATCACGCTACCGATGAGGCATGGCCACCAGACGCTGTCGAAGGGACATGGCGCGAGGTGGGCGGAGATCAGCCACGCGAAGAAGCCAGACATGCAAAGCAGGATGGCCAGCCACCGGAGCCAGCAAAGAAGTGTGCGTACATGCTTCATGAGATGGAAAAACAGTCAGAGGTGAATGCCAAGTTGCGTTAGTTTGCGGCTCATTACCAGCACGCACTCTCGCCCCCTCGCCAATCTCTGGCTCACCCTCGCCCAAAGCACCGGCGCACCGCAGGAACGCTTCGCCGACAGCACCGGAGTGCTCAGCGGGCTGCGGGCGTAGCTGCCTTGCGGCCTTCACGACAAGTCTCGTGCGGAGAGTTGAAGAGTCGATTAAACAACGGCAGGAGTGTCTGCCATGACACTTCGCACCACCTTCGCCTTCCCGCTGTTCGCCCTGCTTGCGGTGCCTGCCGTGACCATGGCCGCAGACACGCCACCGGCCGGCTGGATGCCACGCACGGACGATGGCGTGCAGCTTTCGTGGGTGGAGGGCGCGCCCAAGGTCTTGAGCAGCAGCCTGCGTCCCAAAAACGAAACGCTGTGCTTTGAATACGGCGGAGGGAAGCTGCTCTTTGACACCCGGAACGTGCGCCCGCTGACGGGCGGCTGGGACTGCGCCCTTGTTTCCGCAGGACGGCGCTACACCTGCACCGGCCACGCCGCCCCCAAGGATGATTTTTTCCAGCCGGTGCGCTTCGTGGAGTGCGGGCGCTTTTTCCAGCGTGTCATCATCGAGGATCTGACATTCGCTGATGCGGAAGGCCGCGAATGGGGCGGCCATGCGCGGCTGGAGATCACCACCTGGCCGGACCGGCTCGCCTTCCGCCTGGAGTGTGATGGCGGTGAAACGCTGGAGCTGCGCCATGGCGGAAAAACAAGCACAGGCAGCAAGTCGGTGCTGCTGGAGGCGGTGAGCACGGCCGCCCCCTCCACCGCCGTGGTGGAGTCGGAGCTTCCCGTGGAGCTGGATGCGGCGCTGGGCTGCCACCGTCTCGCGCTGCCAGAGCAGCCATGGACCAATGCCTCACGCACGTATTATCCTGAGGAGCACCTGGATCGCGTGGACCGCCAACGCGTGACGCTGCGCAATGATACCGACAAACCCACGGTGGCTCGCCTGATGTTCACGCAGCAGAAGCACCTCACCATCACCGGCTTCCTGCCCATGCTGTGCGATCCCGATGGCACCCCCACCGGCCTGCCTGTGCAGCTTTCCAAGAACTGGCACCAGCGCCCGGAGAAAGGCGCGCTGCCGCACGAGGGGCCGTGGTTTCATGGCTTCGCGTATGTGCGTGTGCCGCCGAAATCGAAGCGCGACTTTGTCTTCCAGATGGTGCATGCGCGCTACGGCGGCGTGTGCGCGGCCTCGCATGCGCAGCTCAGCCTCATCGGCTGGGGGCACAATCAGTTCTGGGATCAGGCCGCCGTGGGCAGCTTTGGCGAGAGCATCTGCTTTGAACCCGGGCGCGTGCAGCGCCGCTGCTTCATCACCGATGTGCGCCCCCTCATGACACTGCCGCACGAGCCCGCCGCCAAACCCTGGGGCTGGGCGGAGAACTGCGGCGGCGGCGACTTCCTCATGTGGATGGATCCCTCAGGCCGCTACCAGCCGATGAAAGCCACCCGCACAAACTACCACGCCCATGGCCCCTGCCTCACAAACGTGAGCTACAGCGAGGAAACCAGCGGCGGAGAGATCGCCGCGCAGGCGGATGTCTCCGTGCCTGCGGCCAACGACCACCTGCGCACCTTCATCCGCCTGCGCTACGACGTACGCCAGCCGGTGAAGTGGAAACGGCTCGCGTTTTTCCAGCTCGGCGCGGATTTTTACAACACCGTCCCCGCGCGCCGCGTCGCCATCGGCGATGCCACCGGCCTGCGCGAAGAATGGGAGCCGCGCCGCGCCAAGGACGAGTATGACCGCACCGCCCTGCCCCTCACAGGTGCAGGCGCATGGATCTCGGTGCATGGCGTGGAGCGCGCGCTACTGACCAAGGGCCATGCAGCCGCAAGCCGGGGCCTCATCCTGCGCTCATGGCGTGCCGTGCTGGGCGGAAAGCCCGCCGCGCCGCATCTCTCCTCCTTCTGCACCGAGTGGGGCAAAGGCAACCACCGCACCAGCCTCGAGCTCGCACCACCGCCCGGCATCGATGCCCTGCAGCCCGGCGATTTCGTCGAGGCCGATCTGGAGCTCGTCGTCTTTCCCGCCGATGCCGCCGCCTACTACGGCCCGGATGCCGCGCTGCGCGAAACACTCTCCCACGATGCCGACACCTGGCGGCCCGTGCAGCGCGAGGCCGCAGGCAATGCGCTCAATCCCGAAGTCAAGCACGGCACCCTCGTGAAGCCCTATCCGCTCGTCATCGCGGTGGATGATGAGCAGCGCGCGCAGCTCAGCCTCACCGGCGGCATCGGCCACATCCCCGTCACCTTCACCGGACTCACCCAGCCACGCGGCCAGCGCCTGCGGGTGAATGGCAAAGCCATCGAGCATTGGCAGACGGATTGGGACACCGCCACACAGCGCTGGCAGATCACCTGCAATGTCTCAGCCAGCCCCAATGACCGGATCGAAATCGAGCCCTTGAAATAAATCCCGCGCTCATTCAACTCCCCACCTCAAGGCTTAGAATGCAGCACCCCACCATGATCCACGAAGGCACCTCAATGTATAAACGCATCTCCCTCCTCACCGCCCTGCTGCTCGCCACACATGCCCTGCTGCCCGCCGCCGAGACCACGCGACCTCCGCTCCCCCAGGCCATCGATCAAGCCCACACCGAACTCTGGCGCCGCTTCGTCGATCCCCACGGCATCATCCGCGACTACGTGGGCGATCTCCCCACACCCGAAGACTGCAAGCTCGGCAGGCCCAACGCCATCGGCTGGTGGAGCCCCATTGAAAACGGCCCCATGTTCAACGGCCTCTACCTCCCCGCCATGTGCGAGCGCGCCCGCCGCAGCGGCTCAGCGGAGGATGCGGAGCAGTGCCGCCGTCTCGCGCAGGGCCTCATCAAATGCGCCTCCGTCTCCGATGTCCCCGGCTTCATCGCACGCGGCATCGGCACGGATGGCGTGTGCCATTACCCGCTCAGCTCAGACGATCAAACGCACCCGTGGTTCCTCGGCCTGCACGCCTACTTGAAAAGCGGCATCCCCACCGCCGAAGAGCGCCAGCAGATTATCGCCAAGGTCAAAGAAGTCGCCACTGCCCTGGAGGCCACGCAGTGGCGCATCCCTTGCGAAGGCGATTTCAAAGGCACTTTCCGCGGCGGCTTCACCGGCCACCTCTTCCGCGATGCCGTCCGCTACCTCTACCTCCTCCGCGCCACCCACGAAATCACCGGAGACCCCATCTGGCTGGAACGCTACCACAAAGCCCTCTCCGAGCGCCCCGACCCCGCCGGCAAGACACGTTTGGAAATCTGCGCCGCAGGCTACCCCTTTGATCGCGTGGCCATCGCCCACATCGATGAATCCCAGCTCTGGATCTACGTCGGCAGCCAGGCCTCCCTCGCCAAACTCATCGCCATGGAGACCGATGATCCCCACCCCTCTCCTGTCCGATTCAGCGGCCAAGTCCCCCTCGCCGAAGCCATCGCCACACAATCCCGCGAAGGCCGCCTCTCCTCCGAACAGGCCCTGTTCTATCGCCAGGGCCTCACCGTCAACGCCACCAACGCCCTCCCCGCCCTCAAGGGCCACACCACCTTCGACAACAACGACACCAAAGTCTTCGGCAACGCCGACTGGCGCGCCGTTTACTCCACCTGGTTTCCCCAGCCCACGCAGGAAGACGCCGCCAAGCTCGCCAAAATATCCGACAAAGCCAAGCGCGGCGAGCGCAAAGACTACGAGGCCCGCTACATGAAAAACCCTCTCGCCGCCGCCGCCATCATCTCCCTCCTCGGAGACGGCTCAAACCGCGAACTCATCCATCAAGCCCTCCGCCACTACGACTACTCCAAGCTCAACATGGCCGAACTCTTCTTCGCCGAGTGCGCCTACTACGCGCTGCCAGGTGAACCGTGAGTGCTTCGCATAAACAGTTCTGAAAGGGCGAATCCCTGGTCATGCGCATTGCCGCCAAGCAGCAGCAGAGTCTGGATTGACAGCCATTCACAAACCTCACTCCCGGCTGGGAGTCCTTAGAATACCCGAGGTCCCATGGAGGGTCATGATACCTCAGGGCTGGTAGGGACGCGTTGTGCGCGTCCGAAAAATTCTTCGTCCCAGCGCTGTCTCGCGGCCCCTGAGCACCGCATCTCATCCAGCGCTCCATTTCCCGCCGCTTCCATTTTCATCTCATGCCATCGCGCGGCAGAAGACTGCAAGGCGGCGCACCTTTTGGGATGGCCTGCGGGTGCCACAGACCCGAAAAGAGGGACGCGCGCAACGCATCCCCACCAGCTCTGGGACAGCGCTGCATAAAGGCGTATTTCGAAAATCAGTTCCGCTAACCGCTATAAATTTCTAAAGAACATGCGGCTAAACAGTTCTCTCTGTCGTTGCAATTACCGTTTAGACAAGCACCTCTCTCGCGACATACCCAACATGCCCGCCTATACCCGCACACGCCGCTCTCACCTGCGTCTCACGCTGGCCTTCGCCTTCATAGCCTCAGTCGCCAGCGCCGCAGAGCCCCTCCGCATCGACATCTCCCGCGACACCTGGGTCTCCTCCTACCCCACCGAGGTCGAGGGCAGCAACGGTGCCTCTCCCAAGATGAAGTTCAAAGGCGTGCAGGAGCTCGCCCTCATGGACATCGATGTCACTCCGCTCAAGGGCAAACGCGTCGTCAAGGCGCAGCTTCATCTGCATGGCGAAGGCGCGGAGGTCCTGCAGCGCATGACGGTTTCGACCATCGCCGAGGAATGGACCGAAGGCGCTGGCAACAGCTACCAGAAAATCCCCGGCGCCAGCTCCTTCACCTGGGCGCGCACCGGCGAGCAGCGCTGGGGCGGCGACCAGCCGGACATCACCGCCGTCATCAATGGCTCCAGCGGCACGCTCTGGGGCTTTGCCGATCCCACCCCGCGCGATGCCAGCGGCTGGCAGATCATCCCTGTGGATCCCGCTGTCGTGCAGGCACGCATCGATGGCCGCAGCTTCGGCTTCGCCGTCATGGATGACGTGGGCAGCGAGTACCTGCGCGAGGGCAACAAGTTCACCTACCGCCCCTTCCTCAACCGCTACGTCTCCAGCAAGGACGACAAAAAAAGCACCCGCCCCCACTTCACCCTCTGGCTGGAAGACGGCCCTCCCGCCACCTCGCCACCACCATATACCAGACCCACCGCTGCCAAGGTCGCCACGCTTCCTCCGGCCATCCCGGTGCCCGCCACCACAAAGCTCCCCGTCGACTGCCGCGATGAATTTGGCGAGCCCCTCCCCTCGCTCGACTTCTTCGCCGCCAAAGGCGAGACCATCCACTTCACCGTCGCCACCAGCGCCAGCCTCAGCCTCCCGCAGGTGAAGGTGCAAACCTATGCCATGCCGCAGGTCGCGCAGCATTCGGATCCCCTCGTTCCCGGACCTTCCACCGGCCCCACCTGCATCGAGATCCACGTGCCCAAAGACGCGCGCCCCGGCCGCATCACCGGCCAGCTCACGGTCGGCACGCAGTCGCTCCCATGCACGCTCACCGTGTGGGATTTCACCCTGCCAGACCGCCTCTCCTTCATCCCGCAGATGAACGCCTACAGCCTCCCCGGGCACGAGCGCGCCTTTTACCGCCTCGCGCATGAGCACCGCACCACGCTCAATGTCCTGCCCTATCACTGGACCGGAAAGATCGATGCCGGCCCCGTCATCAAACCCGACGGCCAGTGGGACTGGACCGCGTGGGATGCGCAATACGGCCCGCTCTTTGACGGCAGCGCCTTCACCGGCCTGCCACGCAGCGGCGTCCCCATTGAGGCCTTCTACCTCATGCTCAATGAAAACTGGCCCGTGAATCAGGAGCCGCATTTCAAAGGCGGCTACTGGATCGAGACCGCCTACGACGAGGCCTACTGGCAGCAGTTCCGCGACGCCGCATCACGCATCGTCCAGCACCTGCATGACAAAGGCTGGGCCGAGCCCATGTTTGAGTTCTACCTCAACAACAAAGTCTCCTTCAAAACAGCCGCCTGGGCCCGCTGCTCAGCGGCGTGGATCTTTGATGAACCCTCCAACACGCAGGACTTCTGGGCCCTGCGCCGCTTCGGCCTCGAGTTCTGGAAAGGCGCAGGCGCTCACCCCGGCCTGCACCTCGCGCACCGTGCCGACATCTCCCGCCCGCAGTGGCAGCGCGATCTCCTCGATGGCGTCGTCAATGCCGAAATCGTCAGCGGCGCGCTGCGCACCTACGGCTCCTCCGTCCGCGACCGCGCCCAGCGCTTCGGCAATCTCGTTTACATGTACGGCACCTCCAATGCGCTCGGCACCCCCAGCGTCAGCAATGCCGCCTGGTGCGTGGAGGCCTGGGCCCTTGGTGCCGATGGCGTCGTGCCCTGGCAGACCATCGGCAAAGCCGACGCCCTGCAAAAGCCCGACGACCTCGCCCTTTTCTATCGCACCCCCGCAGGCCCCCTGCCCAGCCTCCGGCTCAAAACCTTCCGCGCCGGGCAGCAGCTCGTCGAGTACCTTACCCTCTACACCACCCTCTCCGGCGAATCCCGCGAAAGCGTCGCCGCCGCCATTCTGGCAGAACCTGGTATGCGCGCCGTCACCGTGAAGAAAAACGAAGACGACGCCGGCAAAGCCGCCTTCCCTCCCGAAACCCACCCCACACTCACCACCCTCCGCCACCGCCTCGGCCACTGGCTCCATTCCAAATCCCCCGCCCCGCGTGAGCGCTGGCATGATCCAAGGCCCAAGCCACACACTCCCGATGCAGTGAAGGTGATCGAGGTGGTGAGGTAATATCACGAGCACTTAAAAGCAGGTCTGTGTGCTGGGCGCAGCGAACTCAGGCCGTAGGTCGGTCGTGTTTGGCGTCCAGCGCGTGTCCATCGACTACCGCTCTCTCCGCCAAACCGCCCGACTTCGAGGACGTTCGCACGCCATGGCGTTTGCGGAACGCTCATGCACGGGGATCTATTCTTCGCACGGCGTGCTTCGAAGGATCCACGGGCTGACGCCACACCCATCGTACGCATGGCAGCCATTCCGTACTGGGAGCGCCGATATTTTATCGGCTCTGGGCAGGGCTCCGCCGCACGGGCAAGCGCTGTGCGGCCTGTGAGCTTGTTTCCGTGGCGATGATGCAGGAACGCTCGCCGGGGCCGATGTGGACATCGGCGCTCCCAGCAATGAGCCGCCATGGCAAGCCGGACTTTCTGGACGTAGGTCGGTCGTGTTTGGCGTTCGAGACCACTGCCACACCCCGCCGCCCTCCCCGCCAAACCGCCCGACTGCGAGGACGTTCCTACGCCGGGGTGCGTTGCCATACGCTCACAGACGGGCGGGCTTCGCCACGACCGTCCTACGCCATCATACCCACCTCTTCTCGCGCAGGGCGGTTTGACATCAGGACTCGTTTTCGGCTGTCGATGTCCGTGTAGAGATTCGTCAAGAAGTAGCCACCCAGGCCCGCTTCCACATCTTCGTAGAAGCGATAGCCTTCGATAAGATCCTCCTTCGCCAGATCAAGGATCTGAATCTTCATTTCACCGCCGCCAGAATTTCTCGTTTCGCGATCTCCCAGTCGATGTACCTGGCCGTGCCTTCGGCGACTTTCGTCTCACGTTCAGCCAGCACCTCCTGATGGCACTGCGGCACCGGCAGCCCGGACGCATCCTGCGTAATGTCATCCCAAAGCGCCTCCATGACGAAGAGCTTCTCCTTCGAAGGCAGCTAGTGAAGGGCATCGAGTGCGGTCATGCCAAAGGGCAAACAACGTCAGCAAAGGCGCAACGAGCTTGATCCCTGACCGAGAAAACCAAGAACCAAGAACCAAGAACTCAAGCCTGATACCTCCCCGCCGACCACGCGGGCCACAGGCCCGTGGGCTTCCTTCCCTGCGGGCGCATGCGTTCCAGCAGCACCAGGGCGGTCTGCGCCTGCTGGTGGATGAGGGCGGGCGCGTCCTGGTTGCGCAGGCTGGGGATGTCGTAGTTCGTGATCGTCGGTTTGGCAAAGAAGGCATCCAGCGCCAGCGGGAGGAAAATGGACTCCACAAAGTTCGCTGGCACCGGCAGCGCCACGCCGGGATCGGTGTGGCCCGCGTCGTTGTTGTACACATCCGCGCGCGTGAGCTCACCCAGCGCGGTGCGCGCCTGAAACTCCAGCACCGTGTCCGTGCTCACATAGCCGGAGATCATCATGCGCAGTTTCACCGCGTTGTTGGAAATCGCGGACTCGATGAAGTAGCGCACATCGCCGCCGCAGCTTTGGGAAAGCTCCTCACGGCTGCCCGCAGCGACGAGCGTGCGCTTGCTGCCGCGAAAACGCACCGGCTCCAGCACCGTGATGATGTCGCCATCCAGCTCCACCGTGTCCACGTTGACCGTCGCAGTGCCGCTGGTCGTGCTCGACAAATGCGGGAACTGCAGCGTGGCGGTGCTGCCTGTGATGGAAAGGATGCGGTTCATGGCGGGGTCACCCGGCAGATCCACCCAGCAGCCTGCCGCCCATGCGGGAAAACTTCCCGTGGCCGTCATGCCGCCGTGCGTGAGGCCGCTGACGGCCACCGGAGTGGGCGCGCGGAAGTAGGCGCTGCGCTGCTGCTTCGCTGCAAAGAGCGGGCCCAGCGCCGCCATCTGCTGCAGCGCCGCATTGCACGCGGCCAGCGCATCTGGCAGTGGATCTTCATAGTCGGAGCCCCCGGCATAGGGGATGGCGCGCTGCTCCACCCGCAGGTAGCTCAGCATCGTGGCGATGGTTTCACGTACAGTCATAATCAAAGAGTGGTGAGGGGTGTCGTGCGGGTTTCAGGAAGGCTGATGCTCACGTTGTCCAGCGTGGCGATGATCTCCGTCTCAAGCGCCAGCCGATAAATGCGGCCTTCGCGCATGAGCTCACCGCTGGCGTAGCGGCCCACATAGACCTGCGTGCCGCAGTCCAGCGCCGCACACTGGCACTCCGGCCCGCGCGCGACGATGACGGCCTCCATGCGCGTGCTCGCGCCCTGCACGGCGGTGGGCAGCACGATGCCGGCTGCGGTGGTCTGCTCCTGCGGCGTCACATCCAGCAGCAGGTGATTTTTCAAGGGGTGAATTCCAGGTGGTTTCATAGTCGTGTGGTTGTTTGTGTTATCTCTTGGTATTCTTGGTCAAAGTAATATGTCAGTGTCAGTTGTGGATGGTTATCGTGGCGCATCACTCACGCCTTCCGCCGCACCCAGCCTGCGTTCGCCAGTTCGATCCGCGAATCCGCCTGCCCGATGACCTCACGCAGCGCGCCCTCCGCCACGCCCAGCAGCGCCGCCAGGGCCTTCAGCCGCTTCGGCGGCTCCACCAGCGCATACGCCGCCTCATGCAGCGGCGTGCCCGCGATCTGCGGCGGCTCCTCCGCCTGCACGCTCGTGGCAGCCACGGAAAGCGAGGCGGGCGCAACGGTCGGCTCAGCACCCGGCCCAACCACGTTTCGGGTGTCAGTGCGCGTGTCCGTTGCGCCCATTTCGGTGAGTTTTGTTAAAGGCGTGGGCTTCGCCTCCGTCGGAGCATCCAGCGTCACCACCATCGCGTGCGGCAGCCGGCGCTGCTCCATGAGATCGTGCGCAAGGCGTCCCTTCCCCGCCTGCCACAGGTGCAGCGGCACACGCAGGATGTGCCCCTCCTGCGCCGACTCAAAGCGGAAGATGTAGGAGCGCGTCCCCTTGTCGTGGAAATCATACGGCGCCGTGTTCCCCACGCCCACCAGTTTCAGGACGACAAGCGGCTCATCCGCGCGGCGATGCTTCGCCAGCAGCGCCGAGTCAACGCGACCCGGCAGGGTGATAACAGTGGTGAGAGAGGGACAAGGTGTGGTGCTGGGCTTCATGGCGTGTAAAAAAATGGCTGGAGTAGTGCGGGCAATCCTGCCCGCTGGAGTTCTGTTTCATTACCCACCTGTTTCCTCCCTGGGGCTCTGGCCAGTGGCCGCACCCGCAAGGGAGGCAGGAGGTAAAAATCTAAAAAGGTTAAGTGTGGTTATCGGAGTGGTAGTTTCTGGCATCTTCTCCCGCTCTTCCTCCCTCGGCAGGGTCGTTTCCACCAAGGGAGGAAGAGCAGGAGAAAAATCAGGGGGTGCTAGCCCGCACGGTGCTCTTCCCAAACACCGTGCGGGCCGCTGTGTCGCCTTACGCGCTCAGCGTCGGCACCTCGAGGCCCGGATGCTGGCCGGCGTGGCGCAGCACCGAGTAGCCGCTGGTCTTGCCATCCGTGCGGATGCAAGGTGCCTGGCCAAAGATGGTCTCATAGCCGCCGCCATCCACGAACGAGTAGTCGTCCTTGTCGCCCACGAGGAGGTCATCCCCCACATAGGCGCGCACGGCCGTGTCCTGGCCGAGGATGAGGCTGCACATGTCCACCGCACCATTCGCATTGCACGGAATGATGTAGGCACCCGCGTCAAACTCAGACGTCCAGACAAAGTCCGCCGAGCAGTTCGAGGTGCCGCCTGCGCCGCCCGCAGCACGCGTGTAGGACGTGCCGGCGGTGTTCAGCCCCCAGGTGTCTCCGGTGGCGATGAAGTTCCCCAGAGTCGCCACGCCCAGGCCGGAGCCGTCGTTCGTATTGTCGGGGTTCAGGATCGCATTCACCGTGATCTGGTTGCCGTTGTTGCCGGTGCCCAGCCAGCTCACCAGGCCGACCGAGCCATCCGGATTGATCACCCAGCCATAGTAAGTGGCGGAGGTGATGGCCGAGTAGAAGCTCGTCCACGCCACACCACCGGGCGCGGTGGTGGCGGCGCTGGTGGACTGGCCCTCATACCACTCATAGGCGTAGCCGCCCATCCACGCCATGTAGGGCGTCTTGGTGTCCGTCGCATGGCTCTTGAGAATGCAGGCGCCGCTGGTGGAGTCCACACCGAATCCGGTGGAGAGCATCGCACGCGGGGCCAGCGGATCAGCGCACTGGTCGTTCTCAGGGTCCACGGACGCATGCTCAAAGAGGCCCACGCCGTTCCAGTCCAGCAGCTTGCCGGAGAAGAGCGGGTTTTCCTCGTTGCTGCGTGCGCCACCGTGCAGGGCCGCCTGCTCATAGCTGCTGGAGTTCTTGATGCTGGCAATCGCCGCATCAGGAATGTACACCATCGGCTTGTAAACCGGACTGCCATGCTTGCTCGTCACCACGATGCTGCGGCCGCCGAGACGGCGCCACTGCGGGATGGCGTTCGTGATGCCCGAAGGCGTCAGTGTGTCCAGCGCATTCAGGCTGGCCAGCGTCTTGCGCGCATTCGGGTAGATGGTGTTGCCCACGCCTTGCAGCTTGAGCGCCATCTTCATGTCGTTCATGCGGCGGCGGCCCAGCTTTTCGCGCAGGGCCAGCAGCACGGCGGATTTCACCCCGCCGCCTCCCGCCATGAACTTCAGCTGCTTCTTGGTGAACTTGAAGGCATCGCGCCAGAAGTCCACCACACAGCCGAAGGTCTTGAAGTCCACGCTGGACTCATTCCCGCGCAGCGGCTGCTCGCCACGCGCACCGGGGCCGCGCGGCTGGCTCATGACCGTGAATTTGACCTCGTCTCCCGCATGGGCGGAGGCGATGTCCTTGCGAACGATGAAGGGCTTTCCGGAGCCCTCCCCGCCTTCAAACATCGCAAAGTCATCCACCGAGCGCGCCCCCTTGCGGAGCTGCTGGGAATAGACCTTGGCGACGACGGACGGATCAGCCGCGACGGCGGCTGCGAGTGTGGATACGACGGATTCAGCGTGATAGGCGCTCATATGGGTTTCTCAAAAGAGATGTGTTGTCTGTTGTGTTTGGATTGAAGATTAACGTGTGGTATCTTGCGGCAGTTCATACCATCCATAGCCCGAAAAAAGGCCGGCTAGTGCCGCACTTTGACGGAGGTCAGCCTGTCCAGACTGTGGATGAACGCGTCCTGCTGCTCAGGTGTCAGCTTGTCGATTTCCGCCATCGCCGTCTGGGGAGACAGCGCACCGGCGGAGAAACCGGGGCCGACTGGTGAACCGGGCAGCCGCATCGAGTGTCTCGGCGCTGGCGGTATCAGTGACGTGCCTTTCGCGTGACCTGGGCTGTTCGCCGCGTGTCCTTTGAAAAACTTGTCGATCACCCGCCGTCCGATCTTCTCAGGCCAGTCAGGATGATTCAGGATTGGGTCGCTTTTTGCCTCTGCAAGCAAAATTTCATCATCACAGTAAGAAACAAATCCCGTGTCCTCATCTGTGATCAAATCCGAGAACTGATCCATCATGCGATTGTGGCTTTCCGCCTGCTGGCCCTGCCAGTGGTCGCTCACCACCGCCGCCTGCCGCCGCGCCTCGCGCAGGTCCATTTTGAGATCCGTCATCTGCTCCAGCAGGTCCGTGGCCGCCGGGTCATACGATTCCTTCGCCTGCTTGTACTGGTGCTGCAGCAGCGTCAGGTGCTGCTCCAGCTCCGCCACCTGCGGCGCCGCCATCTGCGTCTGCGATTCATCAAATCCCGGCGCTTCATCCTGCGCCAAACCATCCGCACCCTGCGCCTGCGCCGTGATGCCAAACGCCTCCGCAAACGCTTCTGCGGGCGTGCTCCCGCCGCGGATCATGTCCAGCGCCTGCACCGTGCGTGCGCGGTCCTCCGGCTTCAGCGCCTTGATGGACACACGCGCAGGAGCAAAGCCAGACACCTCATCCCCCGCGCCGCTGCGTGGCTCCGCATTGGGCTGCACCGCCGCCAGCGCCGCCTCCACCCGCGCCGGATCGCCGCTCTCAAAATCTCTGATCTGAGCGTCCGTCATCTTGGACAGGTCCGCGCCCTGCAGCGCCTCGTCCAGCGAAGCCAGCCCCGGCACCACCTCCGCCGGGGTCGCCCCAGCGGCATCGCCTCCCGCAGGAGAAAGGCTGTCGAGCACCGCGCTCGCATCAGCCTCCGAAAGGTTTTCAAAGACAGCCCCCGCCTCGGCGGCGCTGGGGGTGGATGGCGTGCAGTCGTCAGGCATATCAGTGTGTGGTTGTTCGTGGTAGTAGGAGAAAACGGAAAAGGCTGGATTCGTGAGAGGCTGCTGGCTGCGTCATTCATTCACCCGCCCGGCACCCGGCGGAGATCCCGCATGGCGCATGCTTTGGTCAGGCTTGCATGAGAAAAGTCTTGGGCCCGTTTTTCAGGAGTCAAGCAAGATTATGCAAAAATAATATCCATGGCACCACAAATGGTCATTCGTGGTATTTTCTGCGTTGATGGCCCCGCCCCAAGCGGGAATCAAGCCGTTCCCCTCACTCCCAGCCCAGCCAAACAAGCTCCATCGCTCCGCCATTCCACAGCGCCGCATCCTTCACCGCCTTGCCCGGCACACGCGCGCAGATGCCCAGTTCATCCACCTGCGCCCAGTCCTTCAGCACCGCGCCTTTGTCAGAGACAAAATCAGCAGGAGCCAGCACCAGACTCTGCGCCTCCGCGCCGCCCGCGATCTCACGGGTGCACAGGTAGCTCGCGCGTGGGCCGCGATAGCTCCGCCAGTCATTCTCCCGCACCACCAAGGTCAGCCGGTTCGTGCTCGGCATCTTCAGCGTCACCTTCAGCCGCGCCCCCTCCGGTGCGCGATACAGCGGGTCCGTCACCTTCCGCGTCCACATTTCCTGATGCGTCAGATTCCCCGCGTTCAGCACATACCAGTCCCGCCGCCCATGGGAAAAATCATCCAGCAGCGTCGTCCGTTGCGCCGTCGTCACCACACCCGCCGCGCGCAGCGCCTCCGGCTCCGCATGCCGCAGCAGGCTGCTCACGCACACCTCCCGCACCTCCGCCCCGTTCCCCGGCAGCGCCTTCATGTTCACCGCCTGCGGCAGCGTGTGGTACACATTCGCAAACGCATGGAGCGGCAGGTCCACCGCATGCAGCGGCAGCGCCGCCGTGTACTCCACCCCCGTCTTCACCACCCCCGTCTTCACCACCTCCGCGCTGCGCCAGAAGCGCGCACGCGGGTCCGCATCCACACTGTAGTAGATCTCCACGCGTGAAACCGGCATCGCCTTCGCATCCGGCGTCACACGCAGCAGCGGCACACCATCGGCCGTCTTCAGCACCAGCTCGCAGCCCGGCGTCTCCGGCAGCGCGGGGCCGCCTTTGAGATAATGGTCAAACCACAGCGGCATCGCCACCGCCACCTCAGGAATTAAGCGGTGGTTCAGGTGCGGCGCCCAGCTGTAGCGCGTCGGCTGGCCCGCGATCAGCGCATTCGTGCGGTACACATCATCCATCCAGCCATGGAAATCATTCGTCCCGCTCCGGTGCAGCACCGGGCAGTGAATGCACGGCGCATAGCTCTCAAAGCTCAGCGTCTTGCGAAACACCTCCACATCCCCTGCGATCTTCTCCTGCTGCGCCGTCCCGCCCGCAAACGCATGCGGCTCCCAGCGCCACCCCTGCCCGCCCACCGCAGGCACCGCCGCCTTCACGCGGTCATCACTGCCCGCCACATACATCGTCAAATTTCCACCCATGGAGAATCCGTGCACGCCCAGCCGCTGCGCATCCACCTCCGGCTGCTGCTCCAGAAACGTCAGCCCGCGCCTGCAGCCCAATGTCAGAAGATACCAGTTGTTGTTTTTCGGATGCTCGCGGTCCTCGTAGAACTGCTTCGGTCCCGGCAGCATGGAGCCATAGCCCGGCACATTCAGCTGCGTGGGATCCACCGCGCCCCAGTCCGTGTTCGGGTCCCCCGGTTGCGCGCCCTCCATGCTGTTAAACGGCGGCTGCCCGTCGCCGTCGCCACCCCAGTTCACCGACAGCGCCGCATACCCGCGCCCCACCAGCAGCTTCACCTCGCTCAGAGAGGCGCGCTGTCCGCCGCCATGGATGTGCATCACCCCCGGCACCTTGCCCTTCACGCCCTGCGGAAAGCCATAGATCGCCGCCATGCGCGCCGGCTTCCCTTTGAAGCTGCCGATCAAGTAGCGCACCTGCCTGTAGACCCCGCCCTCCTCCTGCCACTCCCGGATCACCTCCGTCTCCAGCGCATCCCTGCGCGGATCAAAATCCGCCCACAGCTCCCCCACCGATCCCGGCACCTCCGCCGCCCGCACCGGAGCAGCACTCAGCAGCAGCAGGGTATTCAAGACAACAAAGCAGACAGGATTCACACGGCGGGTTGGGGAGGAAAAGCAGAGCACCCAGCACGAACGCGCCGCGCTTCGGTTTTCACGCAGCCGGGAGGCATGTTTGTGCGACTTTCTCAGCCTGCAAAGACCGCCTGCCGCCATCGCCCAGACAAGCGGCACACTCGCGCAACTTCCTACCACGCCCATGACAATCCCCGCACACTCGCCGCCATTTACTTGGCACTTTCGCCAAATAGTGTTCTATTAGCCAGCGGAAGTCTTCCCCCCATGGCATCTCCTTCACGCAGCAGGCATCTGCACCACCACCCATGAAATCCATCCAAGTCTACGATCCCCCCATGTGCTGCTCCACCGGCATCTGCGGCACAGACATCGATCCCGACCTCGTCAACTTCGCCGCCATGCTCGCGCAGTTTCACAAGGCAGGCATCAAGATCGAGCGCTACAATCTCGGCCAGCAGCCCGGCGACTTCGCGCAGAATGACGCCGTGAAGGCCCTCATGATCGCCGAAGGCACCGAGGTCCTGCCCCTCATCTTCTGGGATGGCCAGCTCCACCTCAAAGGCCGCTACCCCACCAAGGACGAGCGCCCTGCGTGGTTCCAGGCAGCGTTCCCACACGAGGAGGCCGCCACATTATGAGCCTCCCCCTCTACCAGCCCACGGCCGCCACCACCACGCGCTTCCTGTTCTTCACCGGCAAAGGCGGTGTGGGCAAGACGTCCCTCTCCTGCGCCTGCGCCCTCCGCCTCACTGAGGCCGGTCGTCGCGTGCTCCTCGTCAGCACAGATCCCGCGTCGAATCTCGATGAAGTCTTGGAGACCACCCTCACCAGCGCCCCCACGCCCATCCCCGGCGCACCCGGCCTGCACGCGCTGAACATCAATCCCGTCGCCGCCGCCGCCGCGTATCGTGAGCGCCTCATCGGCCCCATGCGCGGCATCCTTCCCGAGTCCGCCCTCCGCAGCATGGAGGAGCAGCTCTCCGGCTCCTGCACCGTCGAGATCGCCGCCTTCGATGAATTCTCCGGCCTCATCGGCGATCCCGCCGCCACGCGTGATTACGATCACGTCATCTTCGACACCGCGCCCACCGGCCACACCCTCCGCCTCATGAGCCTCGCCAAGGCCTGGGATCAGTTTCTCGACACCAACACCAGCGGCACCTCCTGCCTCGGCCCCCTCGCCGGTCTGGAAAAGCAGCGCGTCATTTACGAGGCCACCGTGAAAACATTGGCAGACGCCGCGCTCACCACCCTCGTCCTCGTCAGCCGCCCCCAGGCCTCCGCCCTGCGCGAGGCCCAGCGCACCTCCGCAGAACTCCGCGCCATCGGTGTGGCCAATCAATGCCTCGTCATCAATGGCACCTTCGAAACCCGCTGCGCAGATGACATCACCGCCCAGGCCATGCAGCAGCGTGGCGCCACCGCACTCGCCGCCGCAGATGATTTCATCCGCAGCATGCCCAGCTACATCGTCCCCCTGCGCCCCATCAATATCCTCGGCATCCCCGGCCTCCGCGTCCTCCTAGCAGCCACATCACCTGAGAACGATGCAAGCCTCAGCGCAAAGCCGCAGCCGCAAAGCTGGACGCCCCCGCAGATGGAAAGCCTGGAGAGCCTCGTCACCACCCTGGAGCAGCAGGGGCACGGCGTCATCATGACCATGGGCAAAGGCGGCGTCGGCAAGACCACCGTCGCAGCCGCCATCGCCGTCCTCCTCGCGCAGCGCGGCCACGCCGTGCACCTCAGCACCACCGATCCCGCCGCGCATCTCGCGCAAACATTGCACGGCCAGGTCCCCGGCCTCACCCTCAGCCGCATCGATCCCGCTGCCGAGACCGCCCTCTATCAAGGCGAAGTCATGCAGGCCCAAAGTGCCGCCATGGATGACGCAGGCCGCGCCTTGTTGGAGGAAGATTTGCGCTCCCCCTGCACCGAAGAAATCGCCGTCTTCCGCGCCTTCGCCCGCGAGGTCGGCCAAGGCACCCAGCGCTTCGTCGTGCTCGATACCGCACCCACCGGCCATACTCTTCTCCTCCTCGATGCCAGCGAAGCCTACCAGCGCGAGCTCGAGCGCCAGGCCCGCAGCACCCAGCCTGAAGAAGTCCTCCGCCTCCTCCAGCGCCTGCGCGATCCCGCCTACACCCACATCCTCCTCGTCACACTCCCCGAGGCCACCCCCGTGCATGAGGCCGCCGCCTTGCAGGCAGACCTCCGCCGCGCCCGCATCCAGCCCTTCGCCTGGGTCATCAATCAAAGCCTCCTCCACAGCCACACCTGCGATCCCCTCCTCCAAAGCCGCGCCCACTCCGAGCACCGCTACATCGAGGAAGTCGTCGCCCACCACTCCCCCCGCACCGCCTGGCTCCCCTGGCAACCCGAGGAACCCGTCGGCCCCGCCGCCCTCGCCCACCTCGCCACCACCGGCGCGCAGCACACTCTGGTATGATGTGGCTTCTTGATTAGAGCGCTTTAAAATTTCTGTGTCCGATTTATCTAGGGCAGCCAAAGCGGCTCTCCCTCCCCCCGCCCCTGACACACGACGACAACGAATATTTTTCTCCGGGGGAACCGCAGCGCAGCGAAGATAGACTGCCGCAGGCAGCCCGAAGGGCGAACGCAGTGAGTCAAAGGGCTGGGGTGAGGGGGGATAGGTGCCCTACGTCTGCATGGGATCCCCCAGCCCTGCACAACCACCTCCAGAAGATCATTCTAAAATAACACCCCATAATACCACTTTCTACCACTTATTCATATTTTTAAACTTTCCCGTTGCATTCCCAAATCACGACCCAATCCTTTTTCCACCCCTCTCAAACAACCTGACGCTGTGAAGAACTCGGAAGGTGCCACCGCCGCCCAGCGGCCACGCATCCGCCATGTTCTACACACCGCCATCCCTCTTCGATCCACCCACCTACCCGCGCAAGAAGCCGCTCTACCCCGCGGATCAGCCGCCCCAGCCGCAGGCCGATGAAGCTGCCGGGCATGAGGAACTCCGCCAGCCGGAGCCACCCCAGCGCCAGTCCATGCCCGGCCAGATGAAGTCCTATGGGAAGGCCTTGCTGCAGCGCGCTCAGTCCACCCCGCAGGTGCAAACTCAGCAGCAGCGCAATGCCGCACCCCAGGACCCGCCACCGAGCCACCCCGATGAGTCGGAGGTCATGAGCCCCTCCAACCACCCCGAGAAGCAAGACCTCCCGGATCCAGCGGAAAGCGTAATACCAGCTAATACCATTCCTCTTCGTCGCAAGGACACCCCGCCCGACTACCTGCGCCGTCTCACCGAAGTCGGCCAGCCACAAGGCACACTCTCCAAATTTCTGCAGCTACGGCCAGGCCCCTTCTCTGCCGCCACTCCGCAATCCAACGCCACACCCGCCGCCGCCCAGGCACCGGCCCCCACGGCGGAGCGGCCCCTGCCACCCGCAGCAGCTCCAACTCCTGTTAAAGACACAGGCATCGAGACACGAGCCGCGGCTCAGTTGGAGAATGCACGAAAAGCCGGGGCCGTCATCGAAGGCAGCCAGCTCACCCCGCACCCGGATGGCCAAGGCGGCCTGCTGCACCACACCGGCTTTGCCCTCGCCTCCCTCCGCGAACACTCGGTCGCCGGCACCTCCATCCCCTACCGGGACGATCACGGCAGACAGCACCAGATTCCCGTTCAGGACATGCGCCGCAACACCGACCCCAGCGGCATCACAAGCTACCACTTCTTGGTAGACGGAAAACCCGTCCGCGTACCGGAGGGCTCCACGCCCCTCTTTCAGATCGACACAGACGGCAAACGCTACACCCAGACCCCGGACGGCAACCGGCGCGAGCTCGGTTATGCCCCCATTGCAACCTCGCAGCAGAGCGTCAGCTCGCGCGAGCAAGCGGCAGGCGAGCAGAAGCTGGAGGCGTCCAAGCTGAACGACCTGGGCGTGATCGGAAACCCCGTGCAACACGGTCTGAAAAAAGAGGACGGCAGCAGCGGCTACGATGAATACCTGCCTCCCGATTTGGCAGAGCAGGTGCGCCTGCGAGATGCCAACACGCATTTCCTGCAACAGGAGTACCCCGATATACCCGTGGAAGACCTGCGGCAGAACTACAATGCGTACCGTGACGACTATGTCCGTCGCAATTATGACCTGCCCGACGGTGTGGATGACAAGACCTTCCATCATCTGAACGGGCAGAAAATGGAGCAGCGGAGCCGGGTGGATGGCGCGGCAGGTGCAGGTGTTTCGTCCGCCATGACCAGCGGCCAGAAACTGCAGGCCATGTCCGAGTGGCAGAAGCTTCATCCAACCGCTGGAAAAGATGAACAGGCCGCCTGGCACAAGACCTATGATCAGGTCACAGCACTTCTCGATCCCTACCGCAGCCTGGTTCACAAAGCGCTGGATGGTGGCGAGCATGAGCAGGACGTTCTTCTGGACACCTTGGCGGACCTTCCCGAGTCGCACAGAGAGCTGGTCATGCGCTACGCGGCGGCAGCCGCCAAAAAGCGTGGAGAAAATCACATGCTGGGCGTGGCAGGCACGGTCGGCGCATCAGCACAGCGGACGCTCACGGACATGTTCACGTCTGTCACACGCATTCCGCCGAGTCTGAAACAGCAGGTCGGAGAGGGACAGACCTCATTCAAGAGCCCCATCACATCGGTGGATCAGGCACTCCAAGCCTTGTCAGCAGACCTGCAAGATCCCCGCCACAATTATTACAAACGCGTGCAGCAGGCAGGCGAGCTTCCCCTCCGACCTCTGAGTGATGAAGAAAAGTCCATCATGGCGCAAGCCCTTCAGCGGGAGAGCAAGCGCAACGGCCTCGCACTCACCATGCGCTCGATCCTCAATGAAGCCGAGCCGCTCAATGACACCGTGCTGGGCAAGATGGCCGCCGGCCTGGGCTCATCATTGCCGCTGGTCCTGGCCACCACCCCCCAGGGAATGCTCGCCGCAGGTGCTGGGTACGCCAATGCAGACTTCCACGAAATCATGGCCGCACATCCCGAGATGGATGAAGCGGCCGCATCCAAGGTGGCTCTTGTGTCCGGCGCTGTGAAGGCAGGTCTGGACAAGCTTTCACTCTTCGGCCTTGGCAAGCTCGCTCCCAATGTCGCCAAGGTACTTAGCGGTCAGGCCACGAGCCAGATGGTGAAAAAAGCAGCCCTCCAAGCAGTTGGCACCAACGTTTTTGAGAATATCCAGGAGGGACTGCAAGACCTCACAAGGCCAGCAGTTCAAAGCCTCGCTGCTTCTCTCGACCAGGATGTTCACGGTGTGGACTGGGACCGCGAAATGAAGCAATTTTGGGGATCGCGTCTGGACGTGGCCCTCGGAGTCTTGCCGCTGACACTGCTGGGGATCGGCCACAACACCCTGCAAAACCGGCAGTCCGTCCTGGAGATTTTAAACAATGACAAAACGCTGAAGCTGGCCGGCCTCGCCGAAAATGACCGTGCAGACATCCTCAAGGCAGCACAGGCTGGCGATGACGCCAAGTCACAGGCCTTGCTGCAAGAGGCATGGAGCCGCCGTGATCCAGCCGTGGCCGCTGAAGCCATCAAGGAAACAGACGATGCGCAAGGTGCTGCCACACAGCGCTTAAAGGAACAGAGCGGTTCAAGTTCCGACCAGCAACCGCCAATCAAGTCTCCCTCGAAGCTCGAAGAGCAAAGAGAGACCGCAAACGACAATCAACAACCGCAAACTCTCCCAGCCCCCGCCGCCGATCTGAAGGAAGTCGGCGAAGTGCTCGACAACATCCAGCGCCTCAAAGACAAGGCCAAAGACGGACCGCTCAGCCTCGACGAGCAACGCGAGCTAGATCACCACGAAAAAGTCCTCGCCCACACCCGGGTGAAGAACCTGGAGAATGAGCAGCAGGTCATCCGCAGCCTTCCCCAGCCCCGCGAGCTTGATCCTGTCAAAGCGCAGGCACTGGAGGAAGCACGTGCCGTCCTCCAAAGGCCGTCGCCAGGAGATCCACCCGGAGCGCCCTCCCCCGCAGACGGTGAGCCACCATCTTCGCCCTCATCAGGCTCTGGTTCTGGAAGTTCACCTCCGGGATCCTCTGGAAGCACACCGGCTTCTGGCAATGACTCTCCTTCATCCATCGCAAGCTCCGGCAACGAAAGCCTGCTAGGAAGTGCTGTAAGCCCCTCGCCGAACAACGCGAAAAAGAAAAAGACCAACACCACGAGCAGAGGCGTCAAGCGCAACAATCCCAAAGATTGGAAAGATACCATGAAATTATGGGACACCGTAGGTTACCAAGATCTTCTCAGTCCAGCCAATCGCGCGTTAATCAAAAATAACTTAGTTCCTATTGTTGATGATGCATGGATAGACTATCACCCCGAAGACGCTGGCCTAAAGGGCGAGAAAATTAGCATCCATCATGTTCAAGGATTGCCACTGAACATTCCTTTGCCATATTCGCGTCACAAGGACGGACATAGGCCAGGAGGATTTCGCCACAATCCTGGAAACGTAGGTTCGCAGCTTCCAATTTATCCTGCTAAGCAGAGTCCTCCCCCTCCATCGCAACCGCCCAAACCGCCTTCTCATTAAACAAATGCAAACGAACATGGATGTAGACTCCAACCACCCGACAGATCAATTTTCTTTCGTGGTGCTGACCACTGATGTGCAAACATATCAGCCTGAGTTGGCGGAATCGCTACAGCTTTTGGCGCAATCGCGGCAATGGCTGATCGCACCACCAGCGCTCTTTGAGCTCGAATCAGCAGATAAAGAAATTTTGTCAGAGAAGAATGTGGATGACGCGTCTGAAGAAGACTATCCTTTAGGAGGCTATCTGGATGTGTATTCCGCACTTCAGGGGCCACCTTTGCCCTATGAGGTCGACCAATGCCACTTCGAGGAGGTCACAGCTCTCATTCATCTGCTGGAGCGTTTCTCCATCAAGCATGGCCTGGAGATTGAATTTTATCTAGGCCCTGAGTTGATCGGAAATATTGTATGGGGCTTGCAAGATGAATCGCTTCGCGAAGGCCTTCTGGAGGAATGGAGCAGCACCCTGAAACTGAGAAAAGAACAGGAAGCAGGAACCCTGACGCCAGAGCACGGAAAAGCCAGCGTAACCCGCTCATGATATAAGGTTTTGGCCGTGGAATCCACCCCCTTGAATTCCAAAGGCTTGTCCTATCATCGGTGAATTGAGGCCCTTCAACCCAAAAAAAATCACTTTCCCGCCTCAACCACAAGCTGCCACCGGGCAGCAGCCTGCTGCAGCGACTTACTCTCAGGATTCAATACCATATACCACCACTCTAACCATGTTTCGTCTTCGGCCACGTGGCCGAAATGAACCCACGCGCCAACCAATAGCGCGGGACGTGCCAGCCTATTTGAATAATAAAGTCAGGACAGCTGCTCGATTCCGAACCCTCCTTGGTTGAAGCGGCTTTATGAAGTCTCTTCAGCCAGCGCTCTCACACTTGCGGCTGCAGGTCATTCACTCACCAGCGACGCTGATAGCGGAGCCAAGCGAATCTACCTCTCACTGAACATGCCAGCACCTTGCCCTCCTCGGAGTGGTTGATTCACCTGCTCCCCGCAGGTTCACCCCTGCGGGGCAGTCCTTCGGACTGTCTCAAACGCCTCCGTCCCTCGGCGTTTGTCCCTGATCACTCTGCCAAAGTGCTGACGAACGCGTGTCGTGGTCAGTTTCAGCAACAACTTCGGTAGGCATGCGACCGTCCTGAGGATGTCGGCGGCTGTTTATCGCAGAACAGTCCAAAAGACAAGCCCTGAGGATTTCGACAGCTCATGTTTCCACCCTGCTACGCACTGCCACCATGCGGCAGAGGTGCTCTGATCCACCAACTGTCGAAAGCTGGATGTCCCGCACCAGCCCCTGCATCCAGCCGCTTCCCACCGTCATCCGTATACCATACTCTACCATCCCCACACATTTTCCCGTTGCATTCCCAAATCACGGCCCAATCCTTTTTCTCGATCTCCTCAAAGAAACCCGACGCTGTGAAGAACACGGAAGGTGCCACCGCCGCCCTGCGGCCACGCATCCGCCATGTTTGACACGACTCCATCCCTGTTCGCTCCCCCCACCTACCTGCGCAAGAAGCTGCCCATCATGGGCAGCCCGCCTGAGCAATCACAGCCTCAGCAGCCGGTCAAGGTCCCCTATCGGCCTCTCGCACAGGCATATTCCAGCCAGAGCGCTGAAACCACCCCGCTCATTTTCAGAGCTCTGCCCTCCCCTGCTCAGCGCCAGCAAGCAGCAGCCGCTGCTGCCGCCGCACGGCAACTCGCCGCCAAGTCCGCAGCCCCTGATCCGCAGAGCACTTCCCAGCAAACATCCGCGCCTGCGCCATCTCAGCCTCCTGCACAGCCGCAGCAGACACCACCAGTCGCCGCCACACCACCACAAAGCACCGAAGAAGCCCCCCGGGTGGAAGCAGAATCCACTCTCCGCAATCAGCCTCCCACCGCACCCGCAACCACCAATCTCGCCGACCCCGCTCCGCAGAGCAATGCACAGCAGCCATCCCCACCTGCGCCATCGCAATCTCCTGCACAGCCCCCGCAGACACCACCCACCGCTACTACAGCGCCCGGAGGCACGGAGTATGACACCAAAGTTGTGGAAGCATTGAAACAAGCAGCCCAGTCCGCAACCATCACTCAGCCACCGTCATCCGCTCCAGATCAGCAACCATCCACCCATTCCACCAACCCCGCTTCGCAGAGTCCTTCACAGCCGCCCACCCCGCCGCCACCACAGCGTCTGGGGCCACAGAGTATGACCCCAAAGCCGTCGAAGCCCATAAAAAAGCCACTGCCCAGACCGAGGCCCAGGAGGCCTTGCGCAAGGAGCGCGAACCACGCCGCACCCTGCTTGAATCCGCTGGCCAGCGCGGCACCGCCACCAGCCTTGAAGCTCTAGAAGACGAGCTACGCACACGCCACGCAGAGCTGGTGAAAAAATTCCCCCAGCGAGGCCCCGAGTACGAGGCCGGCATGAAGGCCCTCCTTCAGCACATCCAGCAGCAGGAGGCCCAGATCAAAACCAAGGCTCAGCAGCTCCCGGAGATCGCCGCTCGCATCTACCAGCAGTGGGGCAAAGGCGTCGCCGGCAACTGGATCACCGAGCAAGCGCTGAGGGAAAAAGACAGAGACAGTCCCGGCACCCCTCTCTCCCAGTCCCATCTCGATGACCTCGATCAGGAGGCCGCCAAATACGGCATCGACCCCAAGGACCTCCGCCACCACCTGGAGATGCTGCGCATCAGCGACTGGAGCCGTGGCGATACGGACGCAGCCGTGCGCCATGGCCCGGGCGGATCCATCTGGGTGAACCCCGACCGCTTTCTGGATGAAAGCGCCTACCGCCAGGCCGTGGAGCAGGCCTCGGGCAGCGAAGCCGAGAAGGCGGCGGCGATGGCCCGCTTTCCAGAGCTGCAGCAGCGGGCCTCCAAGGCCCAGCTCGACGTCCTGCGCACGATGGGATATGACGCCCATTGGGAGGCAAAGCAGCCCAAAGGCATGAGCGATGTGGAAATGCTGGAAAAGTTTCGCCAGGAGCACAGCGGCATCTTCAGTTCAGGCGCATGGAAAATACGGTTGCGCCAGGCACTGGTCGGCGTGGTCGGCGCAATCACAGGCATCGCCAAAAGCGCCGTGGGGGCGTATGAGGCAGCCACGCGCAGCCCCGGTGCGATGGATTTGTATAAGAAGCTGTCCAATGAAGCGGCATTCATCGGTGCCTACAGCTCGGCCCTGCCCACCGGCCAGTGGGTGTACACGGGCACCAGCATGGTGGTCAGCACCCTCCCCAGCCTCGGCGTAGGCGGGCTCACCTCACTCACACTCAAAGCAGGCGGTGCCGCCTTCGGACTCAGGACCGCAGCGCAAGTCGCCCAGGCCGCCCGGACATGGGGCCTGCGTGGCACCGCAGCCACCGCCGGACTGCAAACCTTCGGCGGCATGTACGGAGACGCCGTGCAGGGCTACATGAACGGCGGAGACAGCGAAGCCAAAGCGCTCAACAAAGCCTTCATCCCCGCCCTCGCCGGAGCCGCCAGCACCTACCTCCTCACCGCCGCAGGCGGCACCCAGGGCATCGAGGCCCTGCTGCGACAGCCCGCCTTCAAGGAAAACTTCCGCCAGTGGTTCAAAGCCGTCGCCGCCGGCAGCGTCAAGGAAGGCCTGCGCGAAGAAGCCCCGGACCAGTTCATCCAGGGCATCCTCGAGCGCTACACCTACAATCCCGACAAGCCCTGGAAAGACATCATTGAAGAGACCCTCCAGGCAGGCATCGGCGGAGCCCTCCTGGGCGGCGCAGCCGAAGCCACCACCACCGGCCTTGCCCCTGCCAAGACGAGCCAGGATCAGCCACAGCCACCAATACCACCAAATACCACACCCGTCGGTCGGCCCTCCACTCCGCCGCTGAGCGTGGAGCAGTCGCAGAAGCTCATCCACAATGTGATGAACCGCCCGCCCGAGCAGCGCGGGCACCCGACAACACAGGCGGACTTCGCCCAAGCGCAGTGGGTGGTGCGGGAGCAGGTTCGGAAGCTGGAAAGCCAGAAGGAGCCGCTGAATGAAACGCAGCAAAGGGCCTTGGCGGATGCGAAGGCTGCACTGGCAAGGGGAGAACCCTCTCTTCCAAGCAAGCAACACGTCAGCGGCGGAAGGCCCGAACTTCCGGAAGGTGCCAAACTGTTGCAGTCCTCGGAGCATTGGTTCATCTTTGAGCAGGGAGGCAAGAAGTGGGTCCGCTTTTACGCGCCTGAGGCACGCAGCCCTAACAATGTTGTCAAAGGCGGAACGGGTTCGCAGACTGACAAAACATCAGCTCTGCTCAACCCCGAAGGGAGAATCTATGTGGAAGAAGGACAACATCGTCTGACTGGAGTAGTCAAAGACGGAACAACAAATCAAAATACCGTGCCAGGTCATCCCAAGTGGCTGGAGTATGAATACCACGGGGAGACAGATGCTGCAGGACATCCGCCAGATTACAGCGACCAAAAACCATTTAAGTTTGATTCAGACAACCCCTATACTAATCTCGAAGGTTATGACTGACGGTCAAAAAGTTTATCAGCTTCAAAATGAAAGCCGTGCTGAGAAGGACAAAGGCAACTTTGAACGCAGCATCCAGTGCATTCAGGAACTTCTTGGACTTCTAAAAGAAGACAAGGTCTCATTGAGAATAGCCGCCTTGGAATGGCATCGCATGGCGGGCATGTACATCCGCATGGGAAAGCCAAAAGAGGCGGAAGTAGCGGCCAGTAACGCCCTGGACACCTACCTGCGCAATCGAGCGCTTTTTGATGGTGAATGGCATCGCGATCGTGACGGCACCATTGCCGAGTACACCATGACCTTATCGCGCTGCCTCGTGGATCAGCAGCGCTATGAAGAGGCCCTGCCCTGGCTGGAGGAATCGGCAGCCATTTATATGCTCAAGGGAGAAGAGGATCCTTTCGTCAAGGAGCTCGTTATCCCCAGGCTGAACTGGCTGCGACCGAGGGCCGAAGCACAGCGCGCAGCGCACCACAGTTCAGCCCAACAGACTGGCATTTGAGAAGGCAGATGGGATTGGGCATTGCCGACCTCGGCAAGGTCGCGGCTGACTTCATCAAAAACTCCCCCCAGCTCATCGCCGCCATCGCCCTCATGGGCGGAGCAGGCGGTGCCATGAAAGCACACCACGAGAGCAGCAGCGGCGCCGAGCAGACGCAAGTTGATGCATCCCAGAAGACCGACGACACCGGCAGCAGTTCAGCTTCGGATCAATCATCATCAACCACCACCGCCGGTCGGCCCTCCACTCCGCCGCTGAGCGTGGAGCAGTCGCAGAAGCTCATCCACAATGTGATGAACCGCCCGGTGGAGCAGCGCGGCCACCCCACCACTCAGGCAGACCTCGCCCAGGCACAGTGGGTGGTGCGGGAGCAGGTACGCAAGCTCGAAAGCCAGAAGGAGCCGCTGAATGAATCGCAGGAGAAGGCCTTGGCGGATGCGAAGGCTGCGCTGGCAAGGGTGGAGCAGCCGGACACCACCACTGGTTTGCCAGACGAACCAACGATCCTGGACGTGGGCGGTGCCGCAGGTCATGGCAAAAAAATGGACCCTTGGGATAACAATCCCAACGACCAAAAGCGCACCGTGCCCGAAGCGGTGGAGATCTTCCGCAATAACTTCAAAGAGTTCATGCAGCTCTACGGGAAAAAACTTGGTGTGAATATTAATCCACAATTGATCAATCAAATCAATTTCGTGCCGAATTCAACTATCCCTGCGGAGAATGGTCAAAGGAAATGGGCTGCATATAGGCCGAACGCATTGGGAACTGGCATCAAAGGTGAACACACCTGGAATGATTTTTTGAAAGATGGGAAAATCACTGTGGAAATTGATCCCGAAGTTCTGAAAAGTGATCAGGCTATTGTCGGCATCTTTGCTCATGAACTGCTGGAGCTTCACGGGATTAAGGACATGATGGAAACGAACACCAATCGCTCTCTGCCCAAAGAAAAGCTTCAGCAACTCATTATGAGGTGGACCCCGAAATTCGGGCCAGTAGTGAAGTTATGCGATTATGGTGGTTGCGGCTTGGGGTGACATCCCCAAACACGACCCAACGAAATGAAAGCCAAACGCAAAAGACACGACGCCGAGTTCAAAGCCCGGGTGGCATTGGAGGCCCTCAAGGGCGTCAAAACAGTCCAGCAAATCGCCAAGGAGTTCGACGTGCATCCCGTGCAGGTCAGTGACTGGAAAAAGAAGCTCAGCACGCAGGCCTGCAGCGTGTTTGAGACCGGAAAGCAGCAGGAACAGGAGGACTTCAGCGCGGAGCGCACGGACCTGCACTCCAAGATCGGCGAGCTCACCGTGAAGCTGGACTTTGTGGTAAAAAAATCCAAGCAGCTCGGCGTGTGGAGCGGACTGCCGAACTCATCGAACCTCGACACCCGAAGCTGAGCATGAGAACGCAATGTGAACTGCTGGGCGTGTCGCGCTCCAGCCTGGATTATGTGCCGGTGGCGGAGGCTGCGGAGAACGTGCAGATCAAGCGCCTGCTCGATGAGATCTACCTGCGCGACCCCTGCCTGGGATCACGCCGACTGGTGACGGTGCTGGAGCGAGATCATGGACTGGCGGTCAATCGCAAGCGTCTCCAGCGCTTGCGACGTGAGATGGGCATCGGAAAAGATGCCAGGCATTTTGTGGAGTATTGCCACATAAGCATTTCATTTTCAGCATCATGACTCAGCATTGAGCATGGCTGCAGCGGCGCGCGCTTGATGGAATCCGCGCCCCTGGGTTGCAGAGGCCGAGAAGCTGAAAGGGCAGCCGACAGGATAGGACGAGCCTGCTGGGCAAGAGACCAGCATCCCCTCCCCACCCGCCGATGCGCGCCTGCAATGAATGCGCAGGGACCCATTAGCCGCAATGTGATTCCATGCCTTGAACAGCGTCTGCTGTACAGAATACCTGGCATCTTTTTCCGCAATGCCACAGCCCATGGAATACCACATACAACCACTTCCTCACATTTCTAAACATTCCCGTTGCATTCCCAAATCACGGCCCAATGCTTTTTCCGATCACTCAGAGAAACCCGACGCTGTGAAGAACACGAAAGGTGCCACCGCCGCCCTGCGGCCACGCATCCGCCATGCCTCCTCCCTTCCAGCTTTCACACCTCCTCCATCCCGCCGCTGCCGCCGAAGACGAGCGCCTCCGCCAGCAGCGCGCCGCAGGCTCTCCGCAGCAGCAAACACAGCAGCCGCAGCCCTCCGTCCGCGTCCCCTACCGGCCACCGGAGCAGCCACCCACAGCCGGCATGCCGACTGCGCGCTTCCTCATGCCGATGCCCCCGCCCTGGGAGCGCCAGCAGGCCGTCACCCCGCCCGGCTCCATCGCAGCCAGGCCCATTGCACCCCTGCAGCCTCAACAGCCGACCCCGCCAGCTCCGGCTCCGGCTCCAGCTCCAGCTCCAGCTCCAGCTCCAGCTCCAGCTCCAGCTCCAGTTCCAGCTCCAGCTCCAGCTCCAGCTCCAGCTCCCCTCCCCGCGAAGCCCACCCCCGCAGCACTGCAGAGCCCTTCCCAGCCCTCCACACTTCCTGCGCCAGCACCAGCGCCAGCAAACACAGCCTCGCAGACACAGCCCAGCGCGCACACCGCCCCGCCTGCGCAAAGCGCGGCAGAAGAAGAAGACCCCAAAGTCGTCGCCGCCCTGAAGGAAGCCGGAGCCCAGGTGGAGGCGGATTCTGCCGTCCGCCACCAGCGTGAGACCCGGCGCGCCAGGCTCGAATCCGCCGGCCTCGGCGGCACCGCCACCAGCCTTGACACCCTCGATGATCAGGCTGCGGCACGCCGTGCCGAGCTGGCCAAAAAATATCCCCAGCGCGGCCCCGAGTACGAGGTCGGCATCCAGGCCCTCAATCAGCACCTCCAGCAGCAGCAGGGCCAGATCGCCGCCAAGGCCCGGCAGCTTCCGGAGATCGCCGCCCAAATCTACCAGCAGTGGGGCAAAGGCGTCGCCGGAAACTGGATCACCGGGCAGGCCCCAAAGGAAGACGATCCCTACAGCCCCGGCGCCCCGCTCTCCAGCACGCACCTCGCGGTTCTCGAACAGGAAGCCGCCAAATACGGCGTCGATCCCAAAGACCTCCGCCACCACCTGGAAATGCAGCGCCTCAATGACTGGAGCCGCCCCAGCACCAGCCACGCCAGCCGGCAGCGGGAAAACATCGTGGCCTCGACCCTCAGAAACTGGGACGGCAGCGGCCCCGCCGAGCCCGCCCGCGTCCTGCCCAATGGCCGCATCACCGTCAATCCCACCCTCGGTGAAGACCAGGCCACCTTTGATAAAGCCATCGACAAAACCTACTCCAGCCCCGAGGCCAAAGCAGCCGCGCGCCAGATGTGGCCCGCCTACCACGACCGCTGGCTCTCCGCAGCCACCGAAACCCTCAAGAACAGCAAAAGGTTCCCCGGCGTGGAGGACTACAACGAGTGGCTCACCAACAACCAGCTCGCCGGCCATTTCTCAGAGAAACTCCCGGACGGCAGCGTCCGCCTCTACACCGACAACGAGAAGACCCAGCTCTACCTCGATGCCATGAAGTCCCGCCCCGGCTGGCTCAAGCTCGCGGAAAACATCGGCACCTCCCTCACCTCAGGCGGCGGCCAGATCATCGCCGGAGGCATGGGGCTGGCCGCCATGGGAGCAGGCGCAATCGAGTACGCCACCGGGCTGGACGTAGGCCGGGAGGCGTTTAGCGAAGCCGCCGCAGAAAAAGACCAGGAAAACAAAGCCCTCACCCAGAGCCACGACCTCACCGGCACCACCGACGGCTTCCGCACCCGCATCCTCAGCAGCCTCGCCCAGGCGCTCCCCTCCACCGTCCTCAGCATGGTCACCGGCGGCGGCTCGCGTGGCGCCGCCATCATGAGCGCCCTGCAGACCGCCGGCAGCCAGTACGCAGAGACCTACGGCAACAACATCAGAAGCGGCATGCCGCCTGATGAAGCCTTCACCCGCTCCGCCCTCGGTGCCGCCTTCTCCGGTGTCATGTCCGGCGTCCTCACCAAATACTTCCCCGGCGGCACCACCGCGCTCAGCAGCGGCACCATCCGCAGCACTCTGGGCGCCGGCGGCACCGCCCTGCGCGGCAGCATCAAAGACGCCATCAGGACCTACGCCGCCACCTCCGTCCAAGGTGCCAAGGCGCTCGCCAGCGGCATGCTCGATGAAATCCCCCAGGAAGTCCTCGACGAAGGCATCAGCCAGCTCACCTCCGCCCTCGTCGAGAAAAGGGACCTCAAGCAGGCCCTGGCCGACTTCTACACCGGCCTCCCCCAGCTCATCACCACCTCCGGCATCCTCGGCGCCGGCGGCCAGCACATCGCCCAGTCCGCCCACAACAACGCGCAGACCGGGCAGGCGCAGCCACAAATACCACTATATACCACTTCCCATTCCACAGGCACCCCCGCGACACCCTCAGGCCAACAACAGTCAACCACCGTCAACAATGCATCCTCCGAAGCAGAACTGCGAAGGATGGACGGTCAACCATCGTCAACTCCCCCTTCCCCCTCTGGTTCCAGCCAACAACAGTCAACCACCGTCAACAACGGTCAACCATCGTCAACTCCGCCTTCCGCCCTCCCCGTGCCCACGTTTGAGGAAGCCGGCACGGCCAAGCAGACCATCGACAAGCTCAAGGCCCACAACAGCCCGTTGAGCGCGGAGCAGCAGCAGACGCTGGATGCGGCGGAAAAAACCTTCGCCAGGAGAACCGAGGACAACATCCTCAAGCAGCAGGCTGGCATTGAGAAACGCGGCGGAAAACTCCATGCCACCACCGCCAAGGCGCTGGAGGCCGCCCGCGCCACCCTGGCCCGGCCCCGCCCTGAGGGAAACACGGACATCGTCGGCACCCCAGACAAAACCACGTCCTCCACAGCGAGTTCCAGCAGCCCCCTCCCACCCGCAGACACCGCCACCACCCAGGACGTCACAACGCCCGCAGGCACCTCATCCGTGGAAGTGTCGCCACGCGCAGAAACCAGCAGCGCGCCAGCACGCACCTCCGGTTCGCCATCGAAAACCCCGGCCACCGACAGCCAGCCATCACAACCTTCAATACCACAAACTGCCACTAAGAGCGATCCCGGTTTGGGCCAGCCACCGTCAGCAGCCGTCGATAACAATCAACCACCGCAAACGCCCACCTCCCGAGTGCCCACATTCGAAGAAGCAATCCAGGCACGCAGCACCGCCGACAAGCTCAAGGCCCAGAACAGCCCTCTGAGCCCGGACCAGCAGCAGACGCTGGATGCCGCAGAAAAAACCTTCGCCAGGAGAACCGAGCAAAACATCCTCAATCAGCAGGCCGGCATTGAGAAGCGCGGCGGAAAACTTCACCCCACCACTGCGAAGGCCCTGGCAGATGCCCAGGCCATCCTCGCCAGACCCGGCCCCGCAGATAATACCACTTCCCACCAGCCCCAAGCCTCTCCCGGCAATTTCAGCGGCGCGGCCACTGGGACCACTGTCAAGACGGCGGAGGGAAGACTTCCCGGGCAGGCACCTGAACCGCAGATGCAGGCCTCCCCCAACCAGTCACCACAATTCAAGGACTCACCGTCCTCACCTCCGCCAAACCCCGGCTCCTCCTCACCCGGTCCCGGGCTGCCGCAGATGTCGTCTTCCGGCGCTGCCTTGCCATCACCACAACTCCAAAACCATGTGCGTACTGTCATCGGCGGCCTCTCCGGGAAGTTTCCGGGACTCCAGGCTAATCTCCATGAATCCGCTGGACCCAATGGGTATAGCAGTGGGATGTGGCTGAACCCAGACAAATCCATC
The DNA here is from genome assembly GCA_017301975.1 of Verrucomicrobiota bacterium. Lineage (GTDB taxonomy): Bacteria > Verrucomicrobiota > Verrucomicrobiia > Verrucomicrobiales > Verrucomicrobiaceae > Prosthecobacter. Next base: position 88,196 of record JAFLEI010000017.1, on the reverse strand, counting down.
AAGTACCACATTCCGACTCTCGCCAAGCAATTCGTCGGAATGGATGCCCAAGCGATAGGTCGGCATATTGAAGCCTTGCTCGGCGCGCATGTGCAAGCGGCGTCTGGATATGTGACCCAAGTACCGAAGCCGAAACCCTCCCCCACAAACCAGCAGGCACAGGGAATTCCCGGCCTGACTGCGCCACATGCTCTGAGCACGATCAAGACCGCGCTGGATTCACACACGGACCATTGGAAGACATTGGCGAAGAATCTTGAGTCGGTGGAAGCAGAGATAAAAAACGCAGGTAAACAAGGTGATTCTACGAAAAACCAAGTGATTGGGAAGAAGAGAAATCAACTGAAAGATGAAATGGCGAAGCTCGCGGAGAAGACTCGAGAACATGTCATGGTGCCAGAGGCAGCCCGAGGAAGAGTCGAGCTGACGCATGTTACGCCGACGACAGTGGCCAAAGCGCAGGCTGGGGCTGAACTTGCGCAGAAGTACACTCATGCCAGCCTGCTGCCCACCGTGGGCGTGGTTGATTTTAATCGTAGTATCGCGGGGTACTTGCATGGCATGGTGCTCATCAATGGCCTGACATCGCCAAGCCAGGTGATGCACGAGATCGCCCATGGTATTGAGGATCAAAACCCTCGTGTTCTGAAGGCCTGCCTGGACTTTCTCAAGATGCGGTCCGGCAATGAGAACTCACAATCGCTAGCAGGATTGACTGGCGATCCCAATCACGCAGGAATGATGGTTTATAAAGATCGATTTCAAGAGCTTGGCGGCGAACATTACATGGGTAGAATCTACCCCCAAGGCGATGGCACAGAGATCCTGACCATGGGCATCGAACGCCTCCATCGCAATCCAGTCGAATTTTACGTTAATGACCCTGAATACTTTGATTTCGTCATAAAAACCCTTCAACAACCACACCCATGACTCCTCCTTATACCACAAAATTTGAGGCAAAAGCAGATGTTTGGATTGTCTCCTTTGACGGCGTGACATGGAGCGGAACCGGACCAGGATTTGAGGATTACATTCTCCCAATGCTAACCGACGAAACCCCGTGGCACCAAGGCACTCACATCTTCGTGGACAGCGTAGCTAAACGCGTGCTCGACAGAGTGTTTCCCGAAGGCTGGACGAAAATTTCCAGTTATCGTGGTGAACTCGACGAGTTGCCCCCATCGTGGATGAAAGGCTGAGGAGTTTAGGATGAATATTCAGGGCCTGCACCGCAACCCTGTTGAGTTTTATATCAATGACCCGGAATATTTTGAATTTGTCATCCAAACCCTGCAACAACCATGAGCCTGCCCCACACCGGAAAATTTGAAGCAAAAGCGCGTTCTTGGACAATGTCTTTTGACGGCGATACCTGGACCGGCACCGGCCCCGGTTTTGATGACGGCATTCTCCCGATGTTGGCCGACGAAACCCCCAGACATCAAGGCACTCACATCACATGTTCCGAGGTCGCCACGGATGTCCTCAATCGGATATTTCCTGAAGGCTGGACGAAAATTTACAGCAAAAATGACGCTTGGGACTTTGAACTGCCACCGGGCATGAAAGACTAATCCCGAGCACTTTGAATTTTTCATGCAATCTCTGCAACACCCATGACTCCTCCGCACACCATAAAATTTGAGGCGAAAGCAGATGTTTGGACTATCGCCTTTGACGGCGTGACATGGAGCGGAACCGGACCAGGATTTGAGGATTACATTCTCCCAATGCTAACCGACGAAACCCCGTGGCACCAAGGCACTCACATCTTCGTGGACAGCGTAGCTAAACGCGTGCTCGACAGAGTGTTCCCGAAGGCTGGACGAAAATTTCCAGCTATCATGGCGAACTCGACGAATTGCCCCCATCGTGGATGAAAGGCTGAGGAGTTAGGATGAATATTCAGGGCCTGCACCGCAACCCTGTTGAGTTTTATGTCAATGACTCGGAATATTTTGAATTTGTCGTCCAAACCCTGCAACAACCATGAGCCTTCCCCATACCGGAAAATTTGAAGCAAAATCGGACGTCTGGACAATGTCCTTCGACGGAGACAAATGGACCGGTACAGGTCCGAGGTTTGACGCAGTTATTCTCCCGATGTTGACCGACGAAACCCCCTGGCATCAAGGCACTCACATCACATGTTCCGAGGTCGCCACAGATGTCCTCAATCGGATATTTCCTGAAGGCTGGACGAAAATTTACAGCAAAAATGACGCCTGGGACTTTGAAATGCCACCGGGAGCGAAGGACTGACGCTGCCAGCGCTGGGACTTGAAAGCTTGCATGCCAACCCCGTAAATGATGGCTGCACCCTACTATTCTCCCTCGAACTCATCGGCCATGCCTCTTGGCCCCAGGGCATTCACAGACTGACATACCTCATGGATGAAAGGCCCAGGAGGGCCCGCTGAGCGCGGAGCAGCAAAAGGAGCTGGATGCCGCGGAAAAAACCTTCGCCAGAAGGACCGAATACAACATCCTCAATCAGCAGGCCGGCATTGAGAAGCGCGGCGGAAAACTCCACCCCACCACTACCAAGGCCCTGGCAGACGCCCAGGCCGTCCTCGCCAGACCCCGGCCTGAAGGGAATCGGGGAAGTTCCAGCAGCGCGGACAATACCACTTCCTACCACCAGGCCACAGCAGCGCGCCCCATCTCCGCCACGATCCCGCAGACGGCAGCCACGGCAAACGGTAGCCAGGCATCACCCTCAGCACCCGCTCGGCCCACCGTCAGCCCCTCCACTCCGCCGCTCAGCCTGCCGCAGTCGCAGCGTCTAATCGACAACGTTTCAGAAATGCCCCCCGAGGCCCGGCAGCATCCGCAGGTGCAGGCGGATCTGGCCCAGGCGCAGGATGTGGTGGCGAAAGTTGCTGCAAAAACGGACGGCGAAAACAGTAGTATCAAAGCCTCACATTCCAAGCATGGGTCAGATCCATCGCCCAATATCAAGAGCTTTGAACAACGCCAGGCAGAGAACAGAGATCTGCTCATTAATCGCCCCGGCCGAAGCAGTCCTTTAAGTGACAAAATCTCCACCATCACGAAAGGGGTTTTTGGTCAAGTTCTTCGAAAAGTGGCCTTGTTGTGCGATCATGCACACGATGATGGCAAAGCGCCTCCCGTGGAGGTCAATGACACAGTTCAAAACACATTGAACGATGGCGAATACAGACCAAGCACAGCCCTTGGAAAGCCTGGTCTTGCATCTGTGAAACCTGGCATTTTTGATCCATTGATGACCGGCGCACATGAACTGGGTCATCACATCGCACAGAATGTGCTCAGCCCTGACGCTTTGCTGCGCATCCGTGATGTGGCGCGTGACACCTTGGCATGGGATCGCATCATCAAGCGCAACAAGAGTTTGAAGTATTTCACTGATCCAGAGGAAGTGTTCTGCCGTGCGTATTCACAGTTTGTCGCGCTACGTTCAGGTGATCCTGAGATGCTGGCAGAACTAGACAAGACACTCAAAGATCCACTTTTGAATCCCACACAATGGGATGCCTTTGATTTTGCTCGCCTTCAAAAGGCTTTGGAACAAGAATTGAAGAAAATAGGATGGCTATGAATAACGACCCTCAATTTCTCAAACGCACCATCTCTTATGAGGAGGCAGCAGCCAATCTAGAGGCGGCCTTAGCGCTCGTGGATCAGGTGGATGCCGGCACGCTCACACGAGAGGCGGCACTGGAGGAGCTGATCCGACGCGGTTCTCATCCAGATCTCGCGCGCAGGTTCTTGCGGCATACTTTGGATCAGGACAAGCTGGATGCAGAACGTGCCCGCACGGGCGTGGTCGCTGACTGATCTTCATCTACCAACGGCACCACCGCAACGCCGGAGACAGGGACTCACCTCCACAGCCAGCGCTCGTGCATTGCGTCCGCACAGGTCCGAGGTTTGACGCAGTCATTCTCCCAGTTTTCAGCGACGCCCCCCCTTGCATCAAGGCACTCACATCACCCGTTCCGAGGTCGCCACAGATGTCCTCAACGAAGTGTTTCCTGAGGGCTGGACCAAAACATACAGCAAAAATGACACCTGGGACTTCGAAATGCCACCGGGCGCGAAGGACTGACGCTGCCGACGCTGGGACTTGAAAGCTTGCATGCCAACCCCGTAAATGAAGGCAGCACCCTACTATTCTCCCTCGCACTCATCGGCCATGCCTCTTGGCCCCGGGGCCTTCACAGACTGACATACTTCATGGATGGAAGGCTCAGAACAGCCCGCTCTGCCCGGAACAGCAACAGACGCTGGATGCGGCGGAAAAAACCTTCGCCAGGAGAACCGAGGACAACATCCTCAAGCAGCAGGCCGGCATTGAGAAACGCGGCGGAAAACTCCATGCCACCACCGCCAAAGCCCTGGCAGATGCCCAGGCAACCCTGGCCCGGCCCCGCCCTGAGGGAAACACGGACATCGTCGGCACCCCCGGCAAAACCACGTCCTCCACGGCGAGTTCCAGCGGCCCCCTCCCCCCCGCAGACACCGCCACCACCCAAGGCGTCACACCGCCCGCAGGCACCTCATCCGTAGAAGTGTCGCCACCCGCAGAAACCAGCAGCGCGCCAGCACGCACCCCCGGTTCGCCATCGCAAACTCCGGCCACCGACAGCCAGACATCACAACCTTCAATACCACTATCTACCACTAAGAGCGATCCGGATTCGAGCCAGCCACCGTCAGCAGCCGTCGATAGCCGTCAACCACCGCAAACGCCCCCCTCCCGAGTGCCCACATTCGAAGAAGCAATCCAGGCACGCAACACCGCCGACAAGCTCAAGGCCCAAAAAGCCCCTCTGAGCCCGGACCAGCAGCAGACGCTGGATGCGGCGGAAAAAACCTTCGCCAGGAGAACCGAACAAAACATCCTCAACCAGCAGGCCGGCATAGAAAAGCGCGGCGGAAAACTCCACCCCACCACCGCGAAGGCCCTGGCAGATGCCCAGGCCAGACTGGCGCAGCCCCCCCTCAGTCTGTCACTCGCTCCGGTGATAACACAGCGCCCCCCCCAATCCCTTCGCAACCGATGCGCAGCCGCAAGGCACCAAAGGCTCTGTCTCCGATAAGCCCCGCCTTAGCAATGCCACGCCCTCCCATGCACCAGCGATTGCCAAAAGCATGCCCGGCGAGGGATCGCAAACAGGCGGCAAAGCGGTGGAGCAATCGCACGCGCCCCATCAAGTCCAGCCGCCTGTGGCACCCAAAGTTCCCCTCTCATCTTCGGCCCCGAAACTTACGCCGCAGCAACAAGCGAAGATCCCGCACATCACCCAGACGGCAAAGACGCTTCTCGCAAAACTCACAGCAACCCACGCATCGCAGTTCCCAGATCTCAAAAACCCCATTATTGAGTCAGCTGACGTCTGTGACGTAACTCAAAGCGGCATGTGGCTCAATGAGGATTACTCCATCGGATACCATCTCCCTACCTTGGCAGCGGAAATGGCCATCCACAATGATCACGCCATCCCTGGGCATATTGAAACTCGTTTCAACAATCTACTCCAGGCATCGCCAGAATATAACTCTCCTGTACAAAAAACTGCTCCCCAACAATTCTCGCAATCTGGAACGCAACCAGGAGTCAATGCCCCCAATACCTTCACCACCGTCGAAATCGGAATCAAACCTCACCTGAAAGAATGGGGCAGGATCGACGGTGAGATCCACCAATGGAAACACGATTTCCAAAGGGCGGCCAGAACGAGGGACACATTGGCGATGGATCGCATAAAGACCAACATCGATGCTCTGGAAGTCCAAAGGCAAGGGCTTGTGGATCAAGTCCATCGCTTGCTTGAGATGCCGAGTGGCATGCGCATTCCGTTCACTTTTGCGGACCTCACCCCCACCACTAGGACAGCGGCTATTCGAGGGGCTTCTCTAGCGGAGCGATATATCCACCCGGACCTTCTGCCTAAAATGGGGGCGGTGGACTTTAACAGCAAGCGGGCAGGACAGTTCCGCAGTATGCTGCTCATCCACCGCCTGAGCGATCCTAGCTCTGTGCTGCACGAAATCGCGCATGGCGTGGAGGAAAAAAGTAAGAACGTCCGTGATAAATGCATCGGCTTCCTCAAGAAACGGGCGGGCAATGAAAAGCCTCAACAGCTCTCTCAATTGGAGGGAGACAAGACATGCACGTCCGATGAACTTGCTTTTGAAGATGAGTTTGCCAGCCGCGGAGGCAGCCATTACATGGGCAAGCTATATCCTAACGGCACCGAACTACTGACCATGGGCATTGAGCGCTTGCATGCCGATCCCATCGAGTTTTACGTTAACGATCCTGAATACTTCGCATTTGTCATTAACACCCTGCAACACCCATGAGCTTGCCACGCACTGGAAAATTCGTCGCCCAAGCAGATGTTTGGACGATTTGCTTTGACGGAGACAACTGGACCGGAACTGGTCCAGGATTTGAAGAAGGGATTGTTTCGATGCTGGAGCGCACAACCCGCCGCCTCCCTCGAACGCATTATTCATGCAGCAACATAGCCAAACGAGTGCTTGACGACTTTTTTGGCGTCGGGGGCTGGAAACAGATCCACAGCGAAAACGATGCGTGGAAGAACCCCACACTGCCGCCGGGCATGAAAGACTGAGGCCGCGTACTGCCAAGCATGGGAACAGTGGACTTCAATAGCGACAGAGCCGCACAGTTCCGGGGCATGCTGCTCATTAATCGCTCGTCTTCCCCCAGTAAAGGAAAAGATGCCAGGCAGGAATGGCACTCGGTTAAGCGACGAGACGGTAGCGGTCACGATGGGGGATTTCATGGAATTTGTGACGCGGTTTGGTGAGCATCTGGAACGTTTTGGGTCGTCGTTTAACAGCCCTGGGTTCACGCCTGTCAGGGCGCAGCGAGTTCTGCACGCTGGCGATGGCCTCCAGCAGTTCCGCGTGCCAGCGGGCTAGTTTGCGTGGCCGGTCATGACAGGCCGCAGCTTGCGGCAGCCATTGGCGCAGCAGGTCCACTGCGCCTTTAAAACTGATGCGGCCAAGCTCCTGCTGGTGGCTCGTGGCGCTCTGTAGAATCAGGGCTCGAATGGCATTGTAGGCGATGGCGTGCATGAGCAGCTCCTTCTCGATCATCGAGGGGCTTTTGCTCAGGCCGCTGCGCGCTTCACAATAGGAGGAGGCGCCCATTGTCGGGCGCCGTTTGTTGCGGTGGCGTGTGATGAGCCAGGCGCGCACTTTGCCGACCACTTCCTGACAGGGCATGGCGGGGTTGAGCACTTGGAAGAGGAAGGCCCAGAACAGAGTGATGGGCGGGTAGATGCGCTCACGTTTGGCCTGAGCATCGGGGGCTTTGGCAAAGAAATCAGCGGGCAGCAATCCGCCGAGCAGAGCGGCCAGATCGGGCAGCGCCAGGTCACGCAGCTGCTGCAGACCGCTGGCGATCCGGCTGGCAGGTGAAGACTTCGCACGACCTTGGAGCGTGCGGGGAAAGTGAGGGAGGAAACAGGTGAGAAGTGCCATGCACATCCAACCCGCAAACCATCACCGCGTTGTACGAAAGCAGCATGCCGCAGGCTCAAAAATGATGCTTCACATTGAGGCGATCAAAACCTCTCAGAATCCACGATGAAGGCCCTTAACCGAGTGCCATTCATGCCTGGCATCTTATTTTATTATGTGGAGCTGCGCCCCGGCGAGACACCGCACGATGCCCTCACCCGCGTCATCCTCCACGAGCGCGTGGGGCATGACGTGGGGAAAAGCGGGGGCTCGGCAAGGGTCGCGCAGGGTTGGGGATAAGCATCGGAATGAGAATCCAAGCCCGGGGAGAGAACAGGCGGGGAAGCAGAGCCCTTCCTCCAAGAAATTCTGGGCATGACAGAGGTTTGCTTTGATGCTTCGATCCGACCTCAGCCCTATGACAACTCATGAAGCCTTGGAGATTCTCGATCTTGCCGCACCCATCAGCCGGGAGGCTTTGACGACGGCGTATGAACAAGGGGCCGTGGTGTGGCAGCCGGACCGGTTCGAGGGAAATGCCGAGCTGCAGGCCAAGGCGGCGGCAAAGCTGGACCGGCTCTATGCGGCCTATCTGTGGCTGTATAACGTGCCGGACACGGAGTTTCCCTATCAAGCGGCTGCGGCGGGCGAGCCACTGACCGCGCCGCCAGCGCTGCCGCGTGCGAGCAGACCACGCCCGCAGACGCCGCAGGTGGGGGCAAATGAGCAGCCGGAGACGCACGCCACGCCGCCGCCGCCACCGCAGGAAAAGGCGCCGCTGCCAAACAGCCAGGCCCAGCCGCTGCCACCGCTCCGGCTGGCCCCGAAGCAGCAGAAGACGAGCCCGATGACGATGGTGGCCTGGGGAGTGGCGGGCGTGGGCGTGGTGGCGCTTCTGGCGATGTTTGCCCTGCTGCTCACCCCTTCCAAGAAAGACGCCACGGCGGATGCCGCGCCTGCGAATGCCGCGCCTGCGAATGCCGCGCCTGCGAATGCCGCGCCTGCGAATGCCGCGCCTGCGGGTGCCGAGGCCGCGGCTGTCGCGCCCGTGGAGGCAGCAGCGTCGGATGTCACACCTGCGGATGCCGGGGCGGTGACGATGGTGGAGGATAAGACGACGCCGCTGGCTGAGCTGCGCGCCAAGGCGATCGCGGGCGAGGCGACGGCGCAGTTCAATGTGGGCTTGCGTTACCTGGATGGTGCGGGCACGCCCAAAGACCCGATTGAGGCCGTGATCTGGTTTGGCAAAGCGGCGAAGGGCGGGCATCCGCAGGCGCAGCTCATTTATGCCAATGCTCTGCGCCTTGGGGAGGGAGTGGCGAAGGACCTGGTGGCCGCTGCAGAGTGGTACCGCAAGGCGGCTGAGCATGGCTTTGCGGAGGCGCAGCATCAGCTCGGGCTGGCGTATGGGCGGGGCGCGGGCCTCCCGCAGGACATGGACGAAGGCATGCGGTGGCTGCTGAAGGCGGCCGAGCAGGGACATGCGCAGGCACAGAATGATCTGGGCGAGTGCCATCATATTCAAAAAAATCTGGTGGAGGCGCTCCGCTGGCATCGGCGTGCAGCGGAGGCTGGCAATCTGGCAGGAAGATTCAATCTGGGGATGGATCTCTTCTTTGGCGATGGGACGGAACGGGACAATGTGGAGTCGTATTACTGGCTCGCGCTGTGCCACCCCCACCGGGCGGATGACGTGAAGAAAGTTTATGATTTGCTGCTGAACAAGATGACCGAAGCAGAACTGGCTGCGGCGCGGCTCAAGGTTTCCGATTGGGCCAGGACACATGGCGTGACGCTGCCACTCGCTGGGGCCCCGTCGCCGCCGCCGCCGCCGCCTGCCCCCACCCCGGCAGCGCCAGCTCCAGCGGCACCGCCGCCGTCGCCGGCTGACATGGCGCTGGCAGAACTGCGCACACGGGCTGAGCAGGGGCAGCCTGAAGCGCAGTTTGAACTCGGCACACGCTACGAAGACGGAAAAGACGTGGCGCAGGATGCCGCCACTGCGGTGCAATGGTACACCAAAGCCGCTGACCAGGGATTTGCACGGGCGCAGAACTACCTGGGCACCTGCTGCCTGCAGGGCATTGGCGTGCCGAAAGATCCCGCCGCAGCACTGAGCTGGTACCGCAAAGCAGCCGATCAGGGCTACGCGCCGGGGCAATACGGCGTGGGACTCTGCTACGCGTCCGGTTACGGCGTGGCGAAGGATCCCGTCGAAGCCGTGCGCTGGTACCACCAGGCTGCCGCGAAGGGAGACGCGATGGCTCAGTACACCTTGGGCAAACGCTTCCAGTCCGGCAATGGAGTGACAGTGGACCTCGTCGAAGCGCTGAAATGGTTCCTCCTTGCCGCCGCGCAGGCCAAGGAAGGGGCCGCCGACAAGGCCAAAGACGTGGCCGCGCAGCTAAGGCCGGAGCAGCGTGATGAGGCGGAGCAGAGAGCCGCGACCTTCCGCCCCAGCGACTCGGTGACCGCGAGCCCGCCACCGCCTGCGCCCACCCCGGCTGCACCTGCTGCCGTCCCCGGAAATTCCCAGTGGCGTCACGACCTGCCGCTGCCAGAGCACCGCCGGCTGGCGGAGGCGGGCAATGCGGCGGCTCAGGTCCACATGGGGGCCAGCTATGCCCTCGGTAAAGAAGGGCTGCCGATAGACCTGGCAGTGGCGGCAGAGTGGTATCGCCGTGCCGCGGAGCAGGGCGATACCGTGGCCCAGACGCTCCTGGCTGCCGCGTATTTCACGGGTGATGGCGTACCCAGAGACATCGTGGAGGCCATGAAGTGGCTGCTCATCTCCCAGAGCAATGACGACAAGAAAGGCAGCTCGTTGTACGTCACAGTGCGGGAGCAGGCCACGCCCGAGCAACGCGCAGAGGCCTATCAGCGGTCGATTGACTTTCGCCCCAGCGGCCCCGTCGCGGCCCCCTCCCCTGCACCGTCTGCGGCCCCGCCTGCTGCGCCTGCGCCAGCCGCCGTAGCGCCTTCACAGCTCAACTTCAACTCACCGATGCCGGAGATCCGCTCCCTGGCGGAGCAGGGTGATGCCAGGGCGCAGTTCCTCCTGGGCCTGCACTACACCCTCGGCAAGAAGCTGCCGCAGGACGATGCCACCGCCATCATCTGGCTGCGCAAGGCCGCCGACCAAGGCTACGCCGAGGCGCAGCATCTCATCGGTCTGAGCTACGCCGAAGGCAAGGGCGTGCCAGTGGATCTGGCCGAGTCTGTGGTCTGGCTGCGCAAGGCTGCAGACCAGGGCGAAGCCTCGGCGCAGGCCGCGCTCGGCTATTCCTACGCGACCGGGCGAGGCGTGCCGGCAGACCCCGCCCAAGCCGTGGTGCTTTACCGTCTGTCCGCTGCTCAAGGCAACTCGGAAGGCCAGTTTCAGCTCGGCGTCTGCTACAGCTTTGGCACCGGAGTCCGGAAGGATGACAGCCTGGCCGTGGCCAATTACACCTTGGCCGCCATGCAGGGGCACGCCAAAGCGCAGAACAACGTGGGCGTCTGCTTTCTGGATGGCAGTGGCCTGACGCAGGACTATGTGCAGGGGCTGAAGTGGCTGCTCATCGCAGCCGCCAATGGCAACAGGAGCTCCGCTGAAAAGGCCGCCATCATCCGCCAGAAGCTGTCTCCGGCTGAAGCGGCTGAGGCCCAGCGTCTGGCCGATCAGTTCCGGCCGCAGCGCAACAGGTGAACTTCCACCAGGCTCAAGCCTCAAAAACATACGTTCGATTTAACAGACGTTCAATTGGACGCATGCTCTTATACCAAGCGTTTTTGAAAACAGGTCTGTATTCCCGCTGCAGCAGACAGGTTCTCACGCAGGCGAACAACGCCGCGCTCCGGCCGTAGGTCGGTCGTGTTTGGCGGCCAAGGCTTTCCGATGCTCTGTCCCGTCCTCCGCCAAACCGCCCGACTGCGAGGACATTCGCATGCCGGGGTGTCTGCCGTACGCTCACAGACGGGTCCATTCTTCGCGCTGCGTGCTTCGAAGGATGCACCGGCTTTCGCCACGACCGTCCTACGGCACCTGCGGCTGCATGGCATTTTTCATCCAAGGAAACCAGCCCTCCGGGCAGCAACCCCATCACCTTCTTCGCGCGTCCCGTCTTCCAGCAGCGTCTCCCTGCCATTCCGCTACGCGGAGCCTGTGTCTTCGCCACACTCCAGTCGTACCAGACTATTGCCATAAAGGCAGTCATCAGTCGAGATCAGCTGATCCGCATCCTTTGGGTCACCCTTGAATCTCAGAGCTCGGTCACCACAGCCGAGCGGCGCATCGGAAAAAACGACGGTGATGAAAAAGGTGGAGAAGGAACCCATCGCAGGCGGGCTTCCCGGTTTTATCAAGACTTGGAAAATTTGCCGCCGTGCTGAGCAATCTGGCCATCTCCGCAGTGCGCCCGATCACACTGGCCCGGCTCGGTCTCTGGAGCCAGATGGAGGCACCGTGGTGAGCCGGCCTCTGCACGCCTCACCGCGAGCCGTCCTGCGTCGTAAAGCGCAGCCCGCTCACAAACTCATTCGTCTTGAAGAACTCCGCGCCGGTCACCGGCCTGCCCGCGACGGTCAGGTTCTCAAAGGTCAGATTCCGTATGCGCGCATCCTTGTTTCCCCAGAGCATCTGCGGCTCGCCCAGCACGCTGGGCGCGGCGATGGAGATGTTTTGGAAAAGCACGCCCGAGAGGTCACCCTTTCCGTGGCTGCCGTCTCCATACGGCTCTGGCACGGCCATGCAGAGGAAGAACTGCTGCAGCGTGGGGCGCGGGTCTGAGATGCGGATGTTGCGAAAAATCACGCCCGGGCCGCCGGGTTTGTCGTTTTCGCCGCGCGCATTGAAGACGCGCCCGCCGCTCCAGTGGTGCCATTTGGCGCGGGAGTAGATCACGTCGCAGTCCTCGACGATGAGCTTGCGCTCAGGGATGCTGCTCAGCACCAAGGAGGAGCCGTTCGCATCATTCCACAGCACACAGCGGCGGATGCCGAGGCCGTTCACATACAGCGAGTCGTCCTGGGTGCGGATAACAGCATCCGCATCGACAACCCCGCCGGAGATGACAGCTTCCTGCAGCAGACCGTCACCGTAAAGCCCAAGACCCGCTACCGCCTCACCGGCTACCTCAAGACCAAGGACGTCGTCGTCAAAAGCACCGGCGCGAACATCTCCCTCGCTGGCGGCTTCGACCGCACGGAGGCCTTCTCCGGCAAGCAAAACTGGAAGAAAGTCTCCTTCGAATTCGACACCGGCGGCATGAACACCATCAAGATCGGCCCCCGCCTCGGCCACTACTCCAGCATGGCCATGGGCACCGCCTGGTTCGATGACCTCCAGCTCATCGAGCTCGGCCCCTCCCGCAAACGCTGATCCTCAATCACCGGCTCACCCCCGCCACAATTTCTGCTGCACGCCATGAAGCGAATCCGTCATACCATTCACTGGTTGTTCACGGCACCCGGAAAGCCCATCACCCCGCGCAGCATCATCGGCTGGTGGGAGCGGCGGCGCATAGCCTTCAATGCCATCCTCGGCATCATCGGCTTCATCGCCCTCCTCCTCTTCACCACCAGCATTGAAAACGCCGGCGTGCTTCAGCCCGGCGAAGACGCCGTGGAGCCCGTCGCCATCGTCGTCGTTCCTCTCATCGCCAATGCCGCCTACACCGGCGGCTGGCTCCTCGACTGCCCCCTGCGCATCATTCGTCCGCAGCTCAGCCCCCGCTTCACCCCGCGCCTCTTCCGCCTCGGGCTGCTCTTCTCAGTCTTCGTCGTCACCTTTCCCGCACTCCTCTGGGGCGGCTACCGCCTCCTGCAGCTCCTCCACCTGCTGCGGTGATTTTTTCCACCGCATCACCGCCTCCCCTGAGTCAAAGAATTCAAGGGAGGCTTCAGCATCGGAGGACTGTTCACCGAAACTCGACGAAAACATCGTCCACTTCGAAGATGCCATTCTTCGTTGTCTGCCAGGCCAGGGTAAATTGGAAATCTATGAGTTCTTGGGCGCGCTGATCGAACGACAGCCAGCCGCTCGCGACTTCCTGCCAGCGGTCCGTCGGTTTTAGCACCAGATCTTCCTCGGGCAGATGTCTCTTCTGCTCAAAAGGCAGGTGCAGACCTCGCGCAAAGACCACGATGGTGCTCTTGCCGATCACTTCACGGCAGCGGACCCGCATACCATAGCGGCACTTCGTGTACTTGCCCATGGGCAGAGGCCCCATCCATGGCAGCCAGTTCACATCCACATTGGCTTCGGGGCCCGCTCCATCACGTTTGACCAGGCGCATGAAGGACGTTCCTTCTGACGTTATCACCGTCGGTGGCTCCTTCATGGATCGCATGGCGGGCCCCACGGACCACTGTCCCACAAGCGCCAGGAAGTTGTTCTCCATCGGCCCATCGGGAATGGAGGAAAAATCTTCTCTCAGCACAAGTCCGGTCTTGGTTTCTCGCGGCGGAGTTCGGAAACTGTCCGGAGGGCCCAGCAGCGCTTTTTTCTGAGCCGCCTGCGCCGCCGCCACCGCATCGGCCTGCCCTGCTTTTTCCATGTTGTTTTCAAACACGGTTAGCTGATCCAGGTGAGATTTTCGCAACGCGAGAGCTTTCGTCATGAAAGAGTCCCAGATGGGGAAAAAGGCCGCCTCCATCTTGGTTCTCAAAGGCTGGATGACCTTTGGCATCCCTGACACGGCCACCAGAGTCAGTCGTTTTTGGCTCACTGCGGACACCTCCCTGGCCAGCAGGTTCTTTTCATCCTGTGTCAGCCCCGCGCTCCCCAAATGTGTCTGCAGCACCTTCCCATAAGATGCAAACAGGGGATTGGCCCTGCCTTCATAGTCTGCAACCAGCGGTGCCAGAGCCGTCTCATACCGGGCCACTTGCGCAGCGATGGCGGTTGTCTGCCCATGACCAGAGCTCAGGGACAGGGAAAAGAGACTGACAGTAAAAATAGATCGGAGAAGATTCCTCATGCGTCTTTACCTTATCCAAGAGACAAAACAGACCTGCAACACAAGACTAAAAATAACATTCAATGCAGCTTGCAGGAAGATCAGTGCCTCATGATCCGAATGGTGCGGAGGAGGACGGTGCATTTCGAAACAAAAAATCCGTGCATACATTCGCGCTTTCCCCATGCGGCGTTCTGTTTGTTGTCAGCGCTGAAGTTCAACCGCACCGCTCTGTGCGGCTCACATGGGCTCCCGCTCGCCACCAAGAATTGGAAATTTTCTGTAATGAAAAAACCGCCTTGGCACATGTTTTCATTGATGCTTCGGTGGCAGCCACGGATTATGACCACCGAAGAAGCTCTGCGCACCCTTTCGCTCCAGGCCCCCATCTCACGGGAATCACTGAACCAGGCCTACGTGGCGGGCATCCAAGGCCGCGAGGGCTCCGTGGTTCAGCAGATGTACGAGGCCTACTCGCACCTGTTTGATCTTCAGGACCATGAGTTTCCCTATCAGGCGGAAGCAGCGAGTGGCATGACGTGGCAGCAGCCGCGCCCCGAGCAGCCTCAGCCTGAATCCCAGCCTCCATCCCAGCAGCCCCCTCCGCCACCGCAGCATGCGTATGCAGCACCGCAGCCGCGCCCATCTCAGCAGCCTCCCATCATCTCCACGCTGCCGGACGATCCCGCGCAGTTGGAGGACGCGCCCGCTCCACTCTTTTACCGCATCGCAGCCGGAGTCATCGACTTCCTTGTGATCGCCGTGGTTGCCGTCGCCTGCGGGTTCAATCAGCTCTTCTTAAAATACAGCGCGCCAGAGACTGGGAACACCTCCGGACTCCATCTGCTCCAGGCCGTTCTATTCATCGGCTCCCTGGTGTATTTCCTGCTCATGGAGAGCTCCGCCACACAGGGCACTCTCGGAAAAGTGGCCTGCAGAATCGTTGTCGCAGACCTCAGCGGCAGGCGCATCAGTCGTATCCAGGCCCTCCTCCGTTTTGTGGTCCGGCCGTTTTCCGTTCTCACGCTCGGCATCGGCCTGCTGATGTGCCTGTGGACCCGCAGGCGCCAGTGCCTGCACGATTTCGCCGCCGGGTCCATCGTCCTGCGCAAGTCCCCGTCCGCGGGGAGGCCGCTGGCCGTCAACGCCGTCGGTTTGGGCCTGGTGGGCGCCCTTGCCCTCTTGCTGAATGTCTGGCGTCTCCAGAGCACCAATCTCTCCCTGCCGGCAGAGGCCAATGCGCCAGCCTCCATGCCGCCGCTGGCCCCCATCCCGGCCCCCGCCCCCCTCACTCCGGCCGCGGCCGAAAAGGAAAGGCAGCATGCAATGCTGGAAAAAGCCATGGATCTCTTCATCGGCAGGGGCGTGCCGGTGGACATACCAGAAGCAGTGAAATGGTTCCGCAAAGGCGCGGAAATGGGCGAGCCCGAATGCCAGGCATGGCTCGGAAGCAGCCTCATGGCCGGCGAGGGCGTGACGCGTGATGTGCCGGAGGCTTTGAAGTGGCTGCGCAAAGCCGCAGATCAGGGCTTTCCCATGGCCATGTCTCGTCTCGGCGATGCCAGCCGTCATGGCAATGGCGTCCCAAAGGATGCCGCCGAGGCCGTGCGCTGGTACCGCCTCGCGGCGGACGCCGGGGATGCCGTATCACAGTACGAACTCGGCTATGCCTTTTACTATGGCGAGGGAGTGGCCAAAGACCTCCCGGCCGCCGTCGAGTGGTTCCGCAAATCCGCCGAACAAAACAACAGCGATGCCCAGGAAATGCTCGGCTACCTCCATTCCAGGGGCGAGGGAGTCACTCGGGACGACGCCCAGTCTGCGGAACATTACCGCAAAGCCGCGAAGCAAGGGAGCGCGACAGCGCAGCACAGACTGGCAGTCTGCTACCAACACGGCCTCGGCCTGCCCAAGGATGATGCTCTCGCCGCAGAGTGGTTTCGCAAGGCCGCGGACAAAGGACACGCCGAGGCGCAGAACAGTCTGGCCCTCTGCTACGAGAACGGCACCGGCGTGCCCAAGGATGAAGCACTCGCCGCAGAGTGGTATCACAAGGCCGCTGACCAGGGGCATGGGGAGGCGCAGAACAGCCTGGCCCTCTGCTACCAGAACGGCGCAGGCGTGCCGAAGAATGACGCCCTCTCCGTCGAGTGGCTGCGCAAGGCGGCTGAGCAGGGCACCGCCAATGCGCAGAACAACCTGGGCCGCTGCCACCAGAACGGCACCGGCGTGCCCAAGGATGACAAGCTCGCCGTCCAATGGTTCACCAAGGCTGCGGAGCAGAATCTTCCCCCCGCACAGTACAATCTCGCAAACTGCCTTTACCTGGGCATCGGCGTGGCGAAGGACGAGACTCATGCCATGTCATGGTATGCCAAAGCCGCCGCGCAGGGCCATGCCCTGGCACAGTACTGGCTGGGAGCATGCTATAAAAACGGCACCGGCGTGCCCAGGGATGAGGCACGCGGGGTGGAGTGGATTCAGAAGGCGGCGGACCAGGGGGTCGCCGAGGCGCAGAATGAGCTGGGCATCTGCCGCGCATACGGAACCGGCATGGCGCTGTCGCCCCTTCTCGCGGCGGATTGGTACATCAAGGCCGCCGAGCAGGGCCTGATGGAGGCCCAGTTGAATCTCGCGGCATGCTATGAGAACGGCACAGGCGTGGACAAGGATCTCATCAATGCCATGAAGTGGTATCTTCTCGCCTCCGCCCAGAACAGTCAGGAGGCAGCCGACCGGCTCAAGTCCTTGAAGCCGCTCCTCACGGCGGAGCAGCGCATCACGGCCGAAGTCCGCGCCGAGGCGTTTCAGAAAGCGCGGCAAAAGTGAGGCATTGGCCGCGCCCCCTTAGGCCACCGCTCCTTACTTTGAAACAAAAGTAATCACCCCAGACATCCGCATTTTCCACCCACGGCGATAAGTCAAGTGGTCGGCGCTGAAGTTCAACCGCACCGCAGAGCCGAAGAGCTGACCAAGGGCGTGAGTCTGCAAAGGCGGCACGCCCTCCTTTTTTCGATTTCGCCAAATCTCCCACGGCCCAAAAGCATTTGACGGTTCGCCCCTCACAAGTTAAACAGCCGTTTATAAACGCATGTTTAACTCTGCTCCATCCCGCGAACATGATGCCGGGGCGCGCCGCGAGCGCCTGCTGAAGGCCGCCGCCGCCGTCTTCGCCAAAGACGGCTTTGAGAAGGCCAGCCTCCGCGCCATCTGCCTGAAGGCCAAGGCCAATGTGGCCGCCGTGAAGTACTACTTTGGCAGCAAGGGAGGACTTTACCGCGAGGTCTTCCTCTCCTCCTGCCAGGACAGCATGAAGGAGGACGCCCCCGTCACCCTCGCAGACGGCGCTTCACCTGAAGACACCCTGCGCCGCTGGATTCATCACCTCCTCGATCACGTGCTGCTCAAGCGCACCAGGAACCCCGTGAAAAGTCAGATCATGGCCCACGAAATGCGCGAGCCCACCCCCTGCCTCAACGAATTCATCAAGCTCGTCGTGGGCCCCTTTCATGAGGAGCTTCAGCACATCATCGCCGCCGTGCTGGGCAGAAAGAAGGTGGATGAAGACTGCATCCTCTACTGCCATCACATCATCGGCCTCTGCATCCATTACGATCACTGCCGCGTCTTCGTGGATCGCCTCGGCCCGCCCGTCCCCAAGACCGCGCCCGAAGTGCAGCGCCTCGCAGACAACATCGCCGACTTCGTTCTCGGCGCGCTTATCTCACGCCGCACCGCCCAGCCGAAACCCGCCCCACGCCCGAAAAAAAAGTCATGACTTCCTCTCTCCTCAAACACGCCCCCGCGCTCGCCCTCGGCGCGCTGGGCCTCGCCTTCACCGGCTGCGGCAAGGCCCCTGCGGCCGCACCTGCCGCCGCGCAAAAACCTGTGGCCGCCATCTCCGTGAAAACCGCCGCCGCACAGCAGGGCCCCATGCCCCGCTACCTACGCCTCACCGGTGAGATCACCGCCGCACAAAACGCCGCCGTGGCTGCAGACACCACCGGCAAGGTCATCGAAACCCCCGTCGAACGCGGCACCGTCGTCAAAGCGGGCGATGTCCTCGTGCAGCTCGACAGCCGCACCGCCGAGCTCAATCTCGCCGAAGCCGAAGCCAATGTCGTGCAGGCAAAATCCAAGCTCGATCTCGCCGAAAGCGAAGTGAAGCGCAACGCCCCGCTGGCGCAGATGAAAGCCGTCGCCGAAACCGACTTCGCCCGCATCAAAGCCGATCGCGAGGGTGCCGCCGCCAGCCTCTCCGCCGCTGAAGCACGCCGTGACATGAGCAAGAAGACCCTGGAAGACGCCACCATCCGCGCCCCGTTTGCCGGCACCGTGTCAGAGCGCTTTGTCACCGCAGGCGAATACGTCATGGCAAACTCCAAGGTCGCGCAGGTCGTCGATCTTCAGCATCTGCGCCTCCTCGTGAATGTCGCGGAGCCTTCCGTCGGACTCATCCGCGTGGGGCAGACCGTGGAGTTCAGCGTGTCCCCGTTTCCTGGCGAAGTCTTCACCGGCACCGTCAAATTCATCGGCGCCGCCGTGCGCGCTGAAACCCGCGACCTCCAGGTGGAGGCCGAAGTCCTCAACACCGACGGCCGCCTCCGCCCCGGCCTCTTCGCCGAAGCCCGCCTCGCACTCCCGCCGCAGACCGCCGTCACCGTTCCCGCCAATGCCGTGCGTGCGGACGGTGCCAATCAAAAAGTCTGGGTCGTCGAGTCCGGCCAGCTCACCGAGCGCCTCGTCGAAGTCGGAGAGACCGACAAAGACCGCATCGAAATCCGCCGCGGCGTGAAGCCGGGCGAAAACGTCGTCCTCTCCCCCGGCCCCGATGCCGCCGACGGCGTCCCCGTGCAGAACGCGCCTCAATCTTAACGCATCAAAAGCCCCCAAGCGAACAGCATGAATGACCACGTAATACCATCGTCGCTTATCTGTCCGCACCTCGACTCTCCTCAATCCCTGCTCCCTCTGCCTCTTTGCCCCTCTGCGGCAAACCGAACGTCCCCAACCCAGCCGTGCCGCCCATGAGCCTTTCCCACCGCGCTCAAGCCCACACCGGCCTAATCCCCCTCCCCCTTTCCTCTCATGCAATGGCTCGCCCGCATCTGTGTTCAGCGCCCCGTCCTCGCCAGCGTCATCGTGCTGGTGTTCGTCGTCGTCGGCCTCATCGGTTACACCCGCCTGCCGGTGGACCGCTTTCCAAAGGTGGACTTCCCCACCGTCGCCATCACCACGCGCCTTAACGGCGCCACGCCGAAGGAAGTCGAAACCCAGATCACCGACAAGATCGAAGAAGCGGTGAACACCGTCAGCGGCATCGATGAACTGCGCTCCGTCTCCAGCGAAGGCATCTCCCAGGTCATCGTCGTCTTCCTGCTGGAAAAGAACGTGGACGTCGCCGCACAGGAAATCCGCGACCGCGTGAACCGCATCATCGTCGATCTCCCCGACGATGCCGATCCCCCCATCGTGGAAAAGCTCGACCCCGATGCCTCGCCCATCCTCAATGTCGCCCTCACCGCTGATCGCCCTGCGCGCGAGATCACCGAATACGCAGACAAAGTCCTGCGCCGCCAGCTTGAAAGTGTGCCCGGCGTCGGTCAGGCCACGCTGCTCGGCGGCCGCAAACGCCAGATCAATGTGTGGATGGACCCCGTGCGCCTCCGCTCCTTCAATCTCACCGCCATCGATGTGCAGAAGGCGCTGAAGTCGCAGAACGTTCAAATCCCCGCAGGCACCGTGAAGGACGCCGCCAGCCAGGAAGGCCTGCGCGTTCTCGGCAAAGCCGCCTCCGTGGCCGAGCTCCGCCAGATGGTCGTGCGCGAAAAAGACGGCGGCCTCGTGCGCCTCGGAGACGTGGCCCGCGTGGACGATGGCGAAGAAGAGCCACAAACCGCCGCACGCCGCAATGGCATTCCCAGCGTCGTCATTTCCCTGCGCAAGCAGTCCGGCGAAAACACCATCAAGGTGGTTGATGCCGTGCAGGAGCGCCTGGACGAAGTGAAGAAAATCCTCCCCGCTGGCTACGAGATCAATGTCGTGCGGGACAATTCCCTCGTCATCCGCACCAGCACCCACGCCGTGCAGGAGCATCTCATCCTCGGTGCCGTGTTTGCCGCGCTCATCGTGCTGCTCTTCCTTGGCAACACCCGCGCCACCGTCATCGCCGCGCTGTCCATTCCCACCTCCATCATCGCCGCCTTCGGCGTCATGTGGGCGCAGGATGTCACGCTCAATCAGATCAGCCTCGTCGCCCTCGCGCTCGCCGTCGGCATCGTCATCGATGACGCCATCATCGTCGTGGAAAACATCGTCCATCACATGGAGGAAAAAGGCGAAGACGCGCATGACGCCGCCATCAATGGCACGCGCGAGATCGGCCTCGCCGTCATGGCCACCACGCTCTCGCTCCTCGCCGTCTTCGTTCCCGTCGCCTTCCTCAGCGGCATCGTCGGCATGTTCTTGAAAAGCTTCGGCCTCACCATGGCCTTCGCCATCGCCGTGTCATTGCTCATCAGTTTCACCCTCGTGCCCTCCCTCGCCGCACGCATGCTCAACCGCCGCCGCAGAAGCTGGATCGAGCGCGCACTCGACCGCGTGGTGAATCTCTTCTACCGCCCCATCGAGGCCGTCTACATGGTCATGCTGCGCTTCTCCATGCGCCACCGCTGGGTCATCGTGCTCGCCTGCTTCGGCGCGCTCGCCTCCCTGCCCACGCTCATGGGCATCGTGCAAAAAAGCTTCATGCCCCCCACCGAGGAGGCCGAGTTCATCGTCAACATCCGCGTCCCCGAAGGCACCACCCTCGCCTCCACCGATCTCCTCGGCGAGCGCGTCGCACGCAGCATCCGCGCCATCCCCGGCGTCGAGTCCACCCTCCTCACCATTGGCGACAACGACCAGCGCGTGCCCAATCTCGCCGGCATCTACGTCCGCCTCACTGATCCCGACACACGCCAAACAACGCAGCAGGACATCATGGATCAGGTGCGCAAAGAGATCCTGCCCAAATACCCCGCCGAGTGGCGCATGACCGTCCTCGCTGTGCCGCCCTTCAACACCGGCCAGTCCAGCGCCAACATCCAGTTCTACGTCGCCGGCCCCGATCTCGATCGCCTCACCGCCGCCACCGATGTCATCATGAAGGAGGCCAAAAACATCCCCGGCATCCGCGATCTGGACTCCACCCTCATCAGCGGCAAACCCGAGATCACCGCCAGTGTGGATCGCAGCAAGGCCGGCCAGCTTGGCGTCAATATCGCCGATCTCTCCACCACCCTGCGCCTCCTCGTCGGCGGTCTCGATGTCTCCACCTACGACGAAGCCGGTGAGCAGTACGACATCCACCTCCGCGCCGAAGCCGGCTACCGCAACAACCGCGAAGCCATGGCCCAGCTCTCCGTCCCCAGCGCCAGCGGCGTGCCCGTCGCGCTCGACAACGTGCTCAAACTCGAGCCCACCTCCGGCCCTTCACAAATCGACCGCCTCAATCGCCGTCGTCAGGTCACCATCAGCGCGAACAACGCGCCCGACGTGGGCGAAAGCAAGATCGTCGATGCCATCGATGCCATCGTGAAAAAGCAAAACCTCCCCGCCGACTACAGCAGCGGCGTCGCAGGCCGCTCCAAAGAAATGGCCCGCACTGGCAAGGCCTTCGGCATGGCCTTCCTCATGGCCTTCGTCTTCATGTATCTCATCCTCGCCGCGCAGTTTGAGAGCTGGATTCATCCGCTCACCATCCTGCTCGCACTGCCGCTCACGCTGCCCTTCGCCATCCTCTCCCTCATCATCTTTGGTCAGTCGCTCAATCTCTTCTCCATGCTCGGCGTGCTCGTCCTCTTCGGCATGGTGAAGAAAAACGGCATCCTGCAAATTGACCACACCATCCAGCTTCGTGCCAAAGGACTGGATCGCCTCGAAGCCATCCTCAAAGCCAACAAAGACCGTCTCCGCCCCATCCTCATGACCACGCTCGCCTTCGTCGCCGGCATGGTGCCCATGATGTTCGCACGCGGCGTCGGTGCCGCGTTCAACAACGCCACCGCAGGCGTCATCCTCGGCGGCCAGACCCTGTCCCTCCTCCTCACCCTCCTCGCCACCCCCGTCATCTATTCCTACTTCGACGACATCGTCGAATGGCGCCGCCGCCGTGCCGAAAAACGTGCCGCCCGCCGCGCCGCCCGCGAAGACGCCCTCCCTCCCGAGCCCGCTCGCTCCATCGCATAATCTGCCACGAGATACCAAGGCACTCCGCACTCCGCGCATGCCTTCAAAATCCCGCGAATGACTCACCCAGCCCCAATCACAAAAAAACACATCTTTCGCAGCAGCCGCTCACTCGATCCGCAGAGGAGCCACTCCGGACGTAGGTTGGGCGTGTTTGGCGCGCCACGTCACCCCACACTCCACCGCCCCCTTCGCCAAACCGCCCGACTTCGAGCGCGTTCGTACGCCATGGCACATTGCCACACGCTCACAGACGGGCGGGCTGTCGCCACACCCATCCTACGTTCCCTCATCGACTGCGCCTAACCCACGCAACACTTCTACTGAAAAGTAATCCTCCCCCATTCCTCATTCACATTTCGCGCGCTGATCCAGCATCCAGCATCCAGCATCCAGCATTTCCCATTCCGCCCCATGCCCCTCTCCCCTCCCCGCCTCTGCCTCGTCCCCATCCTCCTCACGGGGCTCGCGGCCTGCACTGTCGGGCCCGATTACAAAAAGCCGGACACCACCGACATCACCCCCGCCACCTGGCGCTGGCAACCCAGCGCCCCGCGCGACGACTCACCCAAAGGCGAATGGTGGAAAGTCTTCCACGACAGCGAGCTCAACCGCCTCGAAGCCCTCGCGCTCGCCGACAATCAAAACCTCCGCGCCGCCTTCGCCCGCATCCAGCAGTCACGCGCCAACGCCCGCGCCGCCGCCACCGACTGGTTCCCCAATCTCGAACTCAACTCCCGCAACAAACGCGAGCGCACCTCCGCGCATCTGCCCACGCCCGTCCCCGTCACCATCCCCTCCGCGCAGATCAACACCTTCAGCCAAACGCTCGACCTCAGCTACGAGCTCGATCTCTGGGGCAAGGTGCGCCGTTCCTTTGAATCCGCCCGCGCCCAGTCCGAATCCACCGCCGCCGATTTTAACAACGTCCTCCTCACCCTCACCGGAGACGTCGCCGCCACCTACTTCCAGCTTCGCGCGCTCGATGCCGATCTCGCCTCCCTTCGCCGCACCATCTCCCTGCGTGAAAAAAGCCTCGGCCTCATCCAGCAGCGCTTCACCGCCGGCACCATTCAAGAGACGGATGTCGCCCGCTCCAAGACCGAAGTCGCCACCGCCCGGGCCGAGCTCGCCGACATCAAACGCCAGCGTCAGGAAGCCTCAGACAATCTCTCCCTTCTCTGCGGCGTCCCCGCCACCAACTTCAAGCTTGCCGAGCGCCCCCTGCACGGCTCCCCGCCCTCCATTCCCGCAGGGCTTCCCGCCAGTATCCTCGAGCGCCGTCCCGATGTCGCCGCCGCAGAGCGCATCGTCGCCTCCCGCAATGCCGATATCGGCGTCGCCACCGCCGCGTATTTCCCCGCCATCAGCCTCACCGGCCAGGGCGGTTATTTGAGCAAAGACACCGGCAGCCTCTTCAGCGCAGACAGCCGCGTCTGGTCCATCGGCCCCAGCCTCAGCCTGCCCGTCACCGGCTTCGCCCTCATCAAGGCCAACGTGCGCAAAAAGCGCGAAGCCCGTGAGGAAGCCATCGCCAATTATCGTCAGGCCGTCCTCGCCGCCCTCAAAGACGTCGAGACCACCCTCGCGCAAACCCGCTACCGCGCCGAGCAGTCCGCCGCCCAAAACGAAGCCCTCGCCGCCGCCTCCCAGGCCGCAGACCTGACCCGCGCCCGCTACGACAGCGGCACCGTCGGCTACCTCGAATTCCTCGACGCCGAACGCACCCGCCTCCAAACCGAACGCCAGGCCAATTCCGTCACCGCCCAGCGCTTCATCGCCACCGTCAAACTCGTCAAAGCCATGGGTGGTGGATGGTAAGGCCTGGACCGTAAAACGAATTTTCCAGTTCGCTCACGCACTGATCATGCGATACCATCTTTGGCCAGATTAATACCACGAATCATGGAAAACGTCTCTATTTCGGAGCCGATAAAAGTTCAGTCCTCAAGAAGAGACTTGGTGCTCCGTGGGAGACTTCAAGACAAATCGGGCAAGCCAATAGCAGCCAAGGCTTGCATGCCCGCCCTACGTAGGATGGGTGTGGCGACAGCCCGCCCGTCCATCAGCGTTCCGCAAACATCGAGGCGTGCGAACGTCCTCGCAGTCGGGCGGTTTGGCGGAGTGCGCCGTGGAGCATGAGACGCGCCCGACGCCAAACACATCCAACCTACGTCCGGAGCTCTACGCCCCCTTGCACACGCCTGCTCAGACCCGGTTTTCAATGGCACGTGGCATCACAGAATTCCATGATTCCAGGATGACTCCGGAGAAGTGACGAACGCGTGTGCATCGCACATTTCTCGTCACTCACACTCCGCCCCGCCCCCACTCATCGCGTCAGCCGCCGAAACCTCGACTGCTCGCCCCCGCGATCGATGTCCATGTTTGCCCACAGCGGTATCCCCGCGCCCTCGCACACCTCCACCAGCGCCTGCACCTGCTGTTCGTGCGCGCGCATCCACGCCACATCATCAAAGAGCTTGAGCATGTGTTGCGTCATCATCCCCCGTGCCTTTTCCGGCTCCGCCAGATGGTTCAGGTCCGACGTCACAAACATCCCCTCCGCCCGCCGCTCCGCCGGCAGGCTCTGGAAATAAGCCAGCACCTCCTGCGGCGACTTCACAGACTTCTCGATGCGCCCCTCCGGCGACACCACCATCCACCGGATCCGTCCCGGGTCCGACTCCGCGCCATACCACAGCGCAAAGCGCCCAAACACCTCCGGCATGCCCCGCACCATTCCTCCCGTCACCCGCTCCCGCATTGCCTGCATCTCCGCGCGCTCCTGCTCCACGCCTTCCTCATGCGTCCTCCGCCAGCCCTCCCACACTCGCATCACCAGCGACACCACGATGACCACCACGATGCCCCAAAAGCGCAGGCACAGCATCTGTCGGCGAAAAGAGTCCATCGCCCCACCATGCCAAGGCCCACCGCCTTGTCATCCCGTACACCCCGGAAAAAATGTCATCTTGTGAATCCTGTCAAAAAACAGCACCAAACCACCCACAGCCTCCTTTCACCCGCCATCCGCACGCCCCGCTTCTCCAGCCCCTCACTTCACAAACTTCACCTCCAGTCCCGGCAGCTCCTTGGCGAGCGCTTTGCCCCCTGCGGGCGTCACTCCGGGCTCGGACACGATGAGCTCTTCCAGTTTGCCGAGGGTCGCCAGTTTCATGAGGCCCGCATCCGTCACACCGGTTCTTCCCAGGTCCAGTGTCTTGAGGCTTTTCATCTTCGCCACCCAGTCCAGATCGGCATCCACGATTCCTTTGCATGAGCCCAGCAGCAGAATCTCGAAGGATTTCAGCTCGCTCAAATGGCGCAGGTTTTTGCCCTCAAGCTTGGGGAGGTAGCTGAGGTTCGCCTTCCTCAGGACCTTGCACTGGCTGAGATTCTCCAGGCCGGAGCCGGTGATGCCATCGCCATCGCAGCCAAGATTCAGAACTTGCAGCTTCTCACAGTCCCTGAGGTGCTTCAGGCCCTCATCTGAAATGCTGCCCGAATCCCACAGCCACAGTTCCTCCAGGTTTTTCATCCCTGCAAAGGCCGCCATGCCCTCGTCCTGCAGGCCTTTGCCGCTTCTCCAAATGAATTTCCACATGCGCTTCGCAGCGCCGATCTTCAGCAGATCATCCGTCGAAATCTGCGTTTTTTCCAAAGAAACACTCTCCCCCTCGCTGCCTTGGGTGAAGGTGCCTCCCAGTTTCTCCACCACTTCTCGCGCCTGCTTGCTGCTGGCGGCGGCAGATAGCGCAGGCTTCGTCGCCGGTGCGCCCGCTGCCACCGCGTCTGCGGCAGGAGCGGGAGCCGGAGCGGAGGCTGGAACGACACTCTCCACCGCGGCCAGATCTTCGCGCATCTTCTTCACGCGCAGGGCGGCATTCACATCCTGCGCAGAGGTCAGCTCATCCTGCACCTGCGCCAGGCCTT
Organism: Verrucomicrobiota bacterium; assembly: GCA_017301975.1. Taxonomy (GTDB): domain Bacteria; phylum Verrucomicrobiota; class Verrucomicrobiia; order Verrucomicrobiales; family Verrucomicrobiaceae; genus Prosthecobacter. The sequence goes on along the minus strand of JAFLEI010000017.1, from coordinate 61,605 downwards.
TGTCGTAACGTTGCTTCGCGTCGGCCAGGCTCAGTTTCCTCGCCGCCGTCAGCCGCTCCATTTCCAGCCGGTAACTCGTGTATATGCCTTTGATCGCGTCAGGCGGCGGGGCGTCCGTGATCGTCAGCAGCCCGCCTTTTTCCATGCGTTCCAGGTCGGCCTTGATCCGCACCAGCCCGTCCAGATCCTTGCGCTGCGCTGCAGCGAGGCTTTCGCGCTCCAGAGCTGGGCGCGCCTTGTCATTGAGCCGCTGCACCCCTTCCGCGTACGGGGCCTCCACGGTTTTTTGCGCAAAGGCTTCAAAGCCTGCCTTCAGCACCTCCAGCCGGCGCTGTACATCCGGGCCCAGCGACACTGCATCCGCCGCACGGGCCGCAGACATCAGCAGTACACTGAGGAGGCAGGAGAGAAATAAAGATGGGTAACGAGGAAATGCCATAAGCAGCGATGGTTGACGCGTGGGCTGGAATGTCAAATGCAAGTCCGCAAGCGCGATGAGTCCGTCTTCAACGCATCCCACCCACCCGCCTCCGCTCGATCTTCGGCTTCATCAGCTCCCTCAAAATCAAATTCGGAAACCTTCTACTCGGCGTGATCGCATAGAAGCTCTCCTTGATCTGCGGCAGCTTGTGTCGCTCCACCAGCTCCCCGCTCTCCAGTTCGTCCTTCACCACCACGGGAGGCACCAGCGTCACCCCATGCGTCTCGCGTGCCATGAGTCGCAGCATCGCCATGTCATCCACCTCCGCCGCGATGATCGGCCGGATCCCCGTCTGATCCATCAGCACATCAAACGCCGTGCGAATGCTGCTCTCCAGGCTCGGCAGCACGATGGGCACTTTGCGCAGATCCTCCGGAAAACGAAACGGCTTCATCCCGCGCTTCTTGTGCCCCACCAGGCTCACCGCCTGTTCATCCAGCAGGTGGCTGTGCCAGCCCGTCTCTGCATCACGCCGCACCGCAGTATTTGAAAGCACCACATCCAGCGTGTGCGCCTGCAGTTGCGCGAGCAGCTCGCGCAGGCTGCCCGAGTGGATGATCAGCTCCACGTCATCCCTGGAAATCAGCGGGCGCAAAAAGCCCAGTTGGAAATTCCGCGACAGGTTCGACGCCGCCCCCACGCGCAGCAGCCCGCGGCTGCGCCCGGCACTGCTCTTCAGCAGGTCCGTCAGCTCCTCACCGCTGCGAAAAATCGCCTGCGCATACTCCAGCGCGATGCGTCCCGCCTCCGTCAGCACCAGCGCCTTGTGCTTCCGCTCAAACAGCGGCTGGCCCAGGCTTTCCTCCAGGCTGCGAAGCTGCACGCTCAGCGCCGACTGCGACAGCTTCAGATGCGCCGCCGCCTTCGTCAGGCTGCCCTCCATGGCGATGGCGCGGAAGTAGCGGAGGTGGTGGTAGTTCAGAAAGGCCATGATCTCACATTTATCAAAGCGAACGATGAATGCCAATTCTTGAATTGGAAAGAACGGAACTTTTTCGGGATGAATGGCACGCGCTGCAAATCCTCACCCCCATCCCCCATCCCCCCAATGCCTCCTGTCCTCGCCCACATTCCTCCGCAGATCATCACCTCCCCCGGACTGCTCGCCCCGCTGGTGCTCGTCCTCGTCGCTTTTATCTATGGCACACTGGCACCCGGGCGGCAGGCGGCGGTGAATGCCGCAAAGGCTGCGGCGGCCGGTTTGCTGGCGGCGGTGCTCGCCGCGCTCACCGTGCTCCTCACCGGTCCGGTGGAATTCCTGCTGCTGGATCTGGGTGCGGTGAAGCTGGGGCTGTGCCTGGACGCGCTCTCCGTTCTCATGCTCGTCCTGGTGACCTTCCTCGGCATGGTGGTCACGCGCTACTCGGTGAACTACCTTGACGGCGATCCCGGTCAGGCGCGGTTCTCCCGCTGGCTCTGCCTCACGATCTTCGCGGTTGCCATGCTGGTCGTGTCGGGAAATTTGCTCATGTTTGCCATCGCCTGGGTGGCCACGAGCATGAGCCTGCACAAGCTGCTGACCTTCTACCCGGAGCGGCCGGGCGCCATGCTGGCGGCAAAGAAAAAATTCCTCATCAGCCGGCTGGGTGACCTCTGCCTCCTGGTGGCCATCGCGCTGGTGTGGCATGAGTTTGGCAGCTTCGAGTTTCGCGAAATCTTCACCGCCGCCAAGAGTGCCACAGGATCTGCCATCTCCTGGATCTGCGGCCTGCTGGTGGCCGGTGCCCTGATGAAGTCCGCGCAGTTTCCTTTTCACTCCTGGCTGCCGGAGACGATGGAAACACCCACGCCCGTTTCCGCGCTCATGCACGCTGGCATCATCAATGCGGGCGGCTTTCTGGTGGTGCGGCTCAGTCCGCTGCTCACCCAGTCACCGGGTGCGCTCAATGCGCTGGCTCTCGTCGGGGCCTTCACCGCCCTCTTCGCCTCCGTCACCATGATGACGCAGACCAGCATCAAGCGCTCGCTGGCCTGGTCCACCGTCGCGCAGATGGGCTTCATGATGCTGCAATGCGGCCTGGGTGCCTTTGCTCTCGCGATGCTCCACCTGGTCGCGCATTCGCTCTACAAAGCGCATGCCTTCCTCAGCAGTGGCAGCATCGTGAACATCAGCAAGTCCGCCTGGACACCCTCGGGCAGGCCCGCCGCTCACCCGGTCGTCGTGCTGAGCTCAGTGGTTGCGGCGCTGGCGGTCGGTTGCGGCATCGCGGCGGTCTTTGGGTTGAGAATCGATTCCGACCCGGGGCACCTCCTGCTCGTGGCGGTCTTCATCATGGCCCTGGCGCACCTGCTCTGGACGCTCTGGAGCAGTTCGCTGCGGACGGGCCTGCTGTTCTGGGGCCTGCTGATCATCACCGCTGCCACCGCTGCTTGCTTCGCACTGCACAGCGGGTTTGAGCACCTGCTGGCCTCAGCGCTGCCGCAATACGCGCCGCTGCGCAGCGGATTTGAGCACGCGGTGCTGGCTTTCATCGGCCTGCTCTTCCTCGCCGTGCTCGTCTTTCAGTCACAGCTCCCCCTGTGGGCATCGCGGCCGGCCTTCGCACGGCTCTACGTGCATGCCAGCAACGGCTTCTACCTCGGCACGCTCTTTGGCCGGCTCACCCGTAAAATTTCCGCCTGACCTTTTATACCATCACCTCACAGCCATGAGCACCCTCCACGCCCTCTCACCTTCGACCGTCCACACCCAAAAAATGATCAACACCCCACCCCCTCCCCCCTGGCTGAACATCGCCCGCAATGCCTGCCTCCGCGTGCCGCCCCTGTGGCCCTTGCATAGCTTCGTCGCCGTGAATCCCTTTGTCGGGCTCGCCGGCAAACCCTTCGCGGAAGTCTGCGCTCTCATGGCGCGCGTCACCCACGAAAGCATGCTGATGTCCAGCGACTACTTCCGTCAGCAATATGACAGCCGGCGCATCACCCCGGCAGACCTCAGCACGGCGGTGGCTCGGGCCGGTTCTGCGATCACCCCCGCCGAGCTCATCGAGTGGGTGAAAAGCCCCCCGCTGGAAGAGCCGGCCCTCGTGCGGTCTGTCGCCGATGTCGCCACCGGTTCTGCTCTGGACCCTTGGCGCACGCTCATCACCGAGGAGATTTCCAAGTGGTGCGCGGCCTATTTTGACGAAGGCCAGTCCGCCTGGCGCATGCCCTGGAAGAAGCTCCCGCTCTACGCAGCATGGCAGCAGGCCGCCAGCATGGATGTCACGCCCGAACTGCTCGGCCTCACCGGCTTTCGCGACAGGGTCGCCGCCTTGCCAGACACGGCGGCGGCGGCCATCCCGGCGCTTCTCGAAAAGCTGCAACTCAGCGCGCAGGGCGCGGAAGACTACCTCCACCGCCTGCTCATGACCCTGCCCGGCTGGAGCAGCTATGTGCAGTATCGGGTGCGGGACAAAGCCATGCATGGACAGCAGGACGAATCATTGCTCGATCTGCTCGCCGTGCGGCTGGTCTTCGAAGTCGCCTTGCTGGACAAGATCGCGCCTTCGGATTTGCATCAGCTCTGGGCCGCCAATGAGGGTGCCACACACGCCCCAATGTCTGCGGCCACGGCAAAGCTTCTCCTCTGGCACTCGGCGCTCGAAATCGGCTTCCAGCGCGATCTTTGCGACAGGCTGCTTGATGCCGCTCGCACGTCCTCTGCCACGGCGAAAGCCCGGCCAGCCTTGCAGGCCATCTTCTGCATCGATGTGCGCTCCGAGGTCATGCGCCGCGCACTGGAGGCCACCGCGCCCGAGATCGAGACACTCGGCTTCGCGGGCTTTTTCGGCATGTTCATCGAGCACGTGCCCTTCGGCCAGCGCCATGGCATTTCGCAGGTGCCGGTGCTCTTCTCACCGAAATACCGCATCCGCGAGCACCTCCCGCACGCCACCCCGGTTCAGGAAAAAACCGCGCTGCGGAAGCTGCAGCTCGGCAGGCGGCTCAACCACTCCTGGAACGCCTTCAAGACCTCCGCCGTCAGTTGCTTCTCCTTCGTCGAAACCGCCGGCGTCGGCTTCGCCTGGAAACTCGTGAAGGACAGCTTCCAGCTCGACACAAAATCCCACAGCCACTCGTGCAGCACCTGTGCCACACCGAATTTGCAGCACCATCCACACGCCCCGCAGGACGCGCCCGATGCAGCCCGCATCGAGTCCGGCATCCCGCAGGACGACCAGGTGCAGATCGCCCTGGCAGCGCTGAAAAACATGGGGCTCACCAGCAACTTCGCACGGCTCGTCATGGTCTGCGGCCACGGCAGCAGCACCACCAACAACCCTTACGCCGCCGGTCTCGACTGCGGTGCCTGCGGCGGTCATGCCGGTGACTCCAATGCCCGCGTCGCCGCCGCCATCCTCAATCAGCCCGCCGTCCGCGCAGGGCTTGCGGAGCATGGCGTTCACATCCCCGCAGACACCCACTTCCTGGCCGCCCTGCATGACACCACCACGGATCGCATCACCCTGTTCGGTCTGCCGCAGGTGCCCGCCACGCATCAGGCCGATCTCAAGCAGGTGCAGGCCTGGCTCCATGCGGCCACTCATGGCACCCGGAGTCTCCGCTCCCCCACGCTCGGCCTCGGCGGAGTCACCGGAGAGCAGCTCGACGCCAGCGTCATCCAGCGCAGCCTCGACTGGGCGCAGGTCCGGCCGGAGTGGGGCCTGGCCGGAAATGCCGCCTTCATCGCCGCACCGCGTGAGCGCACTCGGAGCCTCGATCTGCAGGGCCGTGTCTTCCTCCATAACTACCACCATGCCGCCGACACGCAGAAGTCCACGCTCGAATTGATCATGATCGCTCCCATGGTCGTCGCAAACTGGATCAACATGCAATACTACGCCAGCACGGTGAACAACCGCCTCTGGGGCAGTGGCAGCAAGGTCACGCACAACGTCGTCGGCACCTTCGGCATCCAGCAGGGCAACGGCGGCGACCTCCAGGCCGGTCTGCCGCTGCAAAGCGTCCACGATGGCAGCAAGTGGATGCACGAGCCCATGCGCCTGAACGTCTTCATCGAGGCCCCATGCCCCGACATCGACGCGGTGATCGCCAAACACGCAAGCGTGCGCCAGCTCGTGGACAACGGCTGGCTCCACCTCCACGCCATCACCGGCGAAGGTCGCACCATCCATCGCTACATCGCCGGTGGCGGCTGGGAGGCCCATGCGGCAGCAGCGGCGTAGTCTGGGGCACCAAGGAAGCCGCATGAAAAACCATCGCTCTCACAGGGATGTGGGGACGCGGCCGCATGCATGCAGCGCGTCCGGACGCAGGCAGGTTTGACAATGGGGGGAGGCCTTCTAGTCTCCGGCGATGCCCGCACGAAAAACCAGCACTTCCCACTCCTCCGCCACCGATTCCCATCAGCCCACATCCCAGGGCTCCGCTTTTGACTCCTCGCTTCTGCACGATCAGTCTCCCATCATCAGCCACGTCACCACTGCGGAAGAACAGGCCCGCCTCACCCCGGATGAAGTGCTGCAGCAGTTCAAAGACGGCAACAAGCGCTTCCGCACCGGCCGCGTCACCCGCCGCAATCACCGCGAGCAGGTCCGCAAATCCGCCCCCGGCCAGTTCCCCAAGGCCATGGTCCTGAGCTGCCTCGACAGCCGCGTCCCCGTGGAGGACGTTTTCGATCAAGGCATCGGCGATGTCTTCGTGGGCCGTGTCGCGGGAAACCTCGTCAATGACGACCTCCTCGGCAGCATGGAGTTCGCCTGCAAGCTCGCCGGGGCCAAGATGATCCTCGTCATGGGCCACCAGCACTGCGGTGCCATCCGCGGCGCCATCGACGATGTAAAGCTCGGCAACCTCACCACCCTCCTTGACAAGATCAAACCCGCCGTGGCCCTCAGCCAAGACTTCAAGGGCGAGAAGACCTCCGCCAATCCCCTCTACGTCAAATACGTGGCCGAAAACAACGTGCGCCTCTCCCTCTCCAACATCCGCAGCCGCAGCCCCATTCTCCGGGACCTTGAGGAAGAGGGCGAGATCAAGATCGTCGGCGCCTTCTACCGCCTCACCGACGGCACCCTCGAATTCATCGAGTAATTCAGCGCAGGCCCAGTGCCTGCAGTCCGAGCATCATCCTCGAAACGCCGCCCCTCAAGCCTCGCGCCATTTTTGGAGTGCGGTCGCGCAGATGCAAGGCGCAAGCCTGCATCGCAGCTACCGCTTTTCGCGGGGTATTGCCCCCCCTCCCACCTCACCCCTCCCTCCGGCATCAGCCGCACCGCGCACGAGCCCCACGCGCACCTCCCTGCCGCTCGCGCCCAAAATTCCTCCACCACATTCATCTATTGCAAAAGTGTTGCATTATTAAAGGGCACCATTATAGCCTCCCATCCAGATGCCCGCTGACGCCCCACAATCAGCCCCCTCCAGAGCCGATCAGCCTCAAGCCGGCATCCCCCCTGCTCCCCCCAGTCATGAACGCCCCCAAACTCCCCGTCACGGTCATCTCCGGCTTTTTAGGCGCTGGAAAAACCACCCTGCTCAATCACATCCTGTCCAACCGCGAATCGCGCCGGGTCGCCGTCATCGTCAATGACATGAGCGAGGTCAATGTGGACGCCCAGCTCGTCAAAGCGGGCCAGGCGCAGCTCTCCCGCACCGAGGAAAAGATGGTGGAGATGAGCAACGGCTGCATCTGCTGCACCCTGCGCGAGGACCTGCTGCAGGAGGTTTCCAAGCTCGCACGCGAGGGGCGCTTTGATCACCTCGTCATCGAGTCCACCGGTGTTTCCGAGCCCATGCCCGTGGCCGAGACTTTCACCTTCACCGATCAGGAGGGGCACTCGCTCTCGGACATCGCTCAACTGGACACCATGGTCACCGTGGTGGATGCGCGGAATTTCCTCCAAGACTACCACAGCACGCAGGAGCTGCAGGATCGCAATCTGGGCGTGGGAGAGCAGGACGGCCGCTCCATCGTGGACCTGCTGACAGACCAGGTGGAGTTTGCCAATGTCATCCTGCTCAACAAAACTGATGCCGTGAGCCCTGCGGAGCTGGATGAGGTGCGCGGCATCCTCAAGGCGCTGAACCCGCAGGCCCGCCTGCACGAGACCCACCGCTCCCAGATCTCCCTCAGCGAGGTGCTCGGCACCGGGCTCTATGACCTCAGCACTTCGGAGCAGAGCCAGGGCTGGCTCGACTCCCTCCAGGGTCACACACCGGAGACCGAGGAGTATGGCATCAGCAGCTTCGTCTTCCGCTCCCACGCGCCGCTGCATCCGCAGCGCTTTTCAGACTGGGTGCAGAGCACGTGGCCCGGCGTGGTGCGTGCCAAGGGCATGTTCTGGCTGGCCACGCGCATGGAGCTGGCGGGCTTCGTCAGCCAGGCGGGCGTGATGCGCTCCACCCGGGCGATGGGCATTTTCTGGAGCGCAGTGCCGGAGGCTGAATGGCCGCAAGATGAGGAGACGCTGGCGGAGATCCGCGCCAACCTGCAGGAGCCCTACGGCGACCGCCGCAGCGAAATCGTGGTCATCGGCAGAAACATGGACCGTGATGCCTTGGTGGCCCGGTTCCGCGCCTGCCAGCTCACCCCTGAGGAACTGGCCGGCGGGCCTGAAGCCTGGGCGCAGTTTCCTGATCCCTTCCCCGCCTGGACTCCCGGCGAAGAGGAGCACGACCATGCCCGCTGATCCCTCGGTGCCCAGCTGCGATCTCCTCCACACACCCCATCCCCCTGAGCCCCACCGCCATCATCCACGCCTCTCGCCCCGCCACTCCTTTAACTTTCAAACACCCCTTTCCTGAGACACATTCCCCTGCTCTTCCGCCCTATTACATTCATCGCTTTTTTTTGCAGCCACACAGGTGAGTCCACCTGTGCTAGCAACACGTATAAGACGCGAATTTTCCTTCAATTTTGACACCTCCATCCACTCCCCCGCCCATCCTTTCTCCCACGACTCTCCTTCAGCTCTCCGCCATCCTTGGCAGTGATCTCACCCCGGAGCGTGCCCGTTCAGCCATCCACCACGCCTCGCAGGCGCAGGGAGATCCCCTCGCCCATCTCAGCGCCGCCGTCGCAGGTGCAGGCATGCAGGTCTCCCCTGTGCGCCTCCCCCTCAGCGAGGCCGCCTGGCAGGCCCATGCAGACACCCCCGTGGTCATCTGGAGCAGCGTGGAGAGCCGCTGGCTCGTCATCACCTACGCCGGCTGGTACAGCCTCCGCCTCGCAGACGGGGAGCACCCCACCCACCGCCTCTCCATCAAACGGCAGGAGCTCGCACGCCGCCTCGGTGTGGAAAACGTGCACGCCGTGGTGGAGGCCGGCATCGTTCACCTCGACCGCGCCGCGCAGGAGCTCAGCGCCGCGCCGCCGCAGCACGGCCACGCCGCGCACCATGACCACGCCGGCCTCAGCCCCGCACGCCGCTTCATCGGCATGCTGCTCGCAGAAAAGCAGGAAGTCCGCACCCTGCTCATGTTCTCGGTCATCTCCGCGCTGCTTTACCTCGCCGTCCCCATGGCGGTGGAGGCCATCGTCAGCAATCTCGCCTTCGGCGGCCAGGCGCGCCCCTACCTCCAGGCGTTGGTGATCGTCTCCCTCGCCCTCTTTGGCTGCCTCGGTTTGCAGGCCGTCGTCAGCGGCTTTCAGTACTATGTGTCAGACATGATCCAGCGCCGCATCTTTGTGCGCGCCGCCTCAGACCTCGCCTACCGCCTGCCCCGCGTGAAGGCCCAGGTGCATGATGAAGTGCACGCACCGGAAATGGTGAACCGCTTCCTCGATGTCGTCACCGCGCAAAAATCCACCGCCATGCTCCTGCTCGATGGCGTGAACCTCGTCTTTGGCGGCCTCATCGGCATGCTCCTGCTCTCCGTTTACCACCCGCTGCTCCTGCTCTTTGTCGCCATCCTGCTCCTCCTCATCATCCTCAGCCTCTGGGTGCTCGGGCGCGGCGCGGTGGACACCAGCATCGAGGAATCACGCCTGAAATACGACATGGTGAACTGGTTTGAAGAAGTCGCCCACTTCCCCTTCCTCTTCAAAGGCCCCGGCGGCAGCCGCATGGCGCATGAACGCGCCAATGAGCTCAGCACCGGCTACGTCATGGCGCGCGGCAGGCACTTCCGCGTCCTCATGCGCCAGATCGCCGCACTGCTCACGCTGCAGGTCGTCGCCTCCGCCGCGTTGCTCGTCGTCGGCGGCTACCTCGTCATCAGCCAGCAGATCACCCTCGGCCAGCTCGTCGCCAGTGAGATCATCATGAGCGGCATCGTCGCCTCCCTCGCCAAGCTCGGCAAAAAACTCGAAGCCTGGTATGACGCCATGGCCGCCATGGACAAGCTCGGCCACGTCTTCGATCTCGAAACCGAGCGCGAAGGCGGCGAAAAGCCCGCCACCCACGGCCTCGGCGCCGAGGTCGTGGCCAGCGAGATCTCCTTTGCCCACATCCCCACCCTGCCCCTCTTCAGCGGGCGCAGCTTCACCATCCCCGCAGGGGCCAGCGCCGCCATCGTGGGCCCGCATGGCGCCGGGGCCAGCTCCTTGCTCGACATCCTCTTCGGCCTCCGCCAGCCCACCGCAGGCTTCGTCACCGTCGATGGCGTGGACCTCCGCAGTTGGGACCTCGAAGCACTGCGCGAAAGCACCCAGCTCCTCCGTCGCGATGAGATCATGGACGCCACCGTCGTGGAAAATCTCCGCCTCGGCCGCAGCGACATCGGCATGGACGAAATCCGCGCCGCGCTGAAGCAAGTCGGCCTGCTCGATGAGCTCCTCGCCCGCCCCGAAGGGCTGAATCTGCGCCTCAAGATCGGCGGCGCTCCGCTCTCCGGAAACCAGCGCATGCGCCTTCTCCTCGCCCGCGCCCTCGCCCAGCGCCCGCGCCTCCTGCTCATCGACGAACTGCTCGACAACATGGACGACGCCTCCTTTGCCCAGCTCTCCGCCGCCATCCTCGACAAATCAAACCCCTGGACCGTCATCGTCACCACGCGCGACTCCCAGGTCATCGCCCATTGCGATCACATCATCGAGCTCGCCCCCTGCCGCCTCAGCGACGGCACCACCCCGAAATCGTCCGCCTCCGCCGCCCCCACGGCGTGACCTTCTTCGTCCTCGTCCTCCTACTCGAACTCGTCCTCGATCCAAGCGCCCCGCAACAACCAGTGCATACGCACCACCCTGCCGCGCCGCCTGACATCCAGCCCCCGAGTTCATCCCTGACCCCATTTTTCTCAGCTCCCTCCGCCGCCTAACTGCCATGACGACGACCCACCCATCTCCCCCTCTCGCTTCCTCCGCGCCGCCGCTGCCCGCGCTCAGCCTCGCCAGCCCCGCGCGTTTCACCCGCATCTTCAGCCGCCTGCTGCTCGTCAGCTTCGTCGTGCTCGCCATCGCGCTCCTGTTCCTCCCCTGGCGTCAGTTCGTCGCCGGCACCGGCCGCGTCATCGCCTTCAATCCGCTGGACCGCCGTGTGAATGTGGAGGCCCAGGTCTCCGGCCGCGTGCGCAATCTCCACATCACCGAAGGCCAGCGCGTGAAGAAAGGCGAGCTCATCATCGAGATCCAGGACAACGACCCCAACCTCATCAACAACCTCCGCGCCCAGCGCGAAGCCATCGAAAGCCGCCGCGACTTCGCCCAGGGCCGCGTCGAGTCCCTCACCGCGCAGATCACCCAGCAGGAGCTCGCCAAAGCCCAGGCCATCGATGGCGCGCACCAGCGTGTCGCCGGGGCCAAGATCGCCGCCGAAACCGCGCAGCTCAATCACGCACGCACCCAGGAGCTCTTCAGCAAGCAGCTTGAATCCCAGCGCAGCATGGAGCTGGCCACCCTCCAGCGAGATGCCACCGCCGCCGATCTCAAGTCCGCCGAGGCCGCCCTCAAGCGCACCGGCAATGACATGGACGCCCTCATCGCCTCCATCCACGCCTCCAAAGGCAGCGCCCTCGGCGAAGTCGCCACCGCAGAGCGCGACCTCTCCGTCATCGATGTGCAGATCAATCAAAACCTCCGCCAGATCGTCGAGGCCCCGCGCGATGGCGTCGTCCTCCAGGTCGCCGTCACAGACGGCACCTACCTCCGCCCCGGCTCCCTCATCTGCGTCATCATTCCAGAGAGCGACAGCCGCAACGTCGAAATCTGGGTGGACGGCAACGACATGCCCCTCATCCACGCCCGCAAAGAAGTAAACGGCGTCGTCACGCCCGGCAGCCCCGTGCGCCTCGCCTTTGAAGGCTGGCCCGCCGTGCAGGCCATCGGCTGGCCGCAGCTCGCCATCGGCACCTTCGGCGGCGAGGTCGTCTTTGTGGACGCCAGCGACGACGGCCAGGGCCGCTTCCGCGTCCTCATCGGTCCCGCCGATGACGTCGTGGATCGTGGCGATGGCAAAGGCCCCGTCACCGTCCCCTGGCCGGATCGCGAGCGCTGGCTGCGCCAGGGCACCCGCGCCAACGCCTGGTTCCTCCTCGATCAGGTGCCGCTCTGGTTTGAACTCTGGCGCCAGATCAACGGCTTCCCCGCCGTGAACTCCAACGCCGACGGCAAGCTCGACCCCACCAAGAAGTGATATTTTCTACCACACTGAACATGTACACCGCCCCGCCACTCCACCGCCGCCGGCGCAACCGCGTCCGCACCGCCATGGTCGCACTCATGCTCCCCTTCGCCGGACTCGAAGCCGCTCCCGAGGAGAAAGAAAAGGAGAAGACCCGCCCGCTGGTTCTGCCCGAAGTCCTGCAAAGCGTCCGGACTCAGTACCCGCCCTACCTCGCCGCCATGATCGAGCAGGACATCGCCAACGGCCGCGCACGCCAGGCCATGGGCGCCTTTGACCTCAATCTCAACACCGGCGCCGCCTTCGCCCCTGCAGGTTACTACGACGGTCAGACCGCCTACACCATGCTGGAGCAGCCCCTCACCAACTGGGGCGGCGGCGTCTACGGCGGCTACCGTCTCAGCAGCGGCTTCCTGCCCAACTACAACAAAGACCGCACCAGCACCGATGGCGAAGGCATCCTCGGCTTCCGCATCCCCCTCCTCCGGGACGGCACCATCGACCGCCGCCGCGCCACCCTCTGGCAGGCGCAGATTGATCAGGAGCTCGCCGATCCCATCATCTTCCGCCAGTACCTCGACTTCATTCGCGCCGCTACCATCTCCTACTATGGCTGGCTCTCCGCCGGCCAGCGCCTCGTCCTCACGGAGGAGCTCCTCCGCGTCGCCAAAGAGCGCGACTCCGCCATCGCCCAGCAGGTGAAAAACGGCGCCTCAGCCCCCATCGTGCAGGTGGACAACCAACGCCTCGTCGTCAGCCGTGAGATCGCCGTCGTCCAGGCCCGCCGCCGCCTGCAGGCCGCCACCATTGAGCTCTCCCTCTTCTACCGCGATCTCCGCAGCGCAGAGCCCATCCTCGCCCCGCGCAACCGCCTCCCCTCCGCCTTCCCCGCACACAACCACCCTGCGGAATCCCAGCTCACCGTGGACATCGCCAAGGCCCTCATCTTCCGCCCCGAGATGCGCCGCATCGAGCTCACCCTCGAAAAAACCGGCATCGACCTCCGCCTCGCCAAAAACAACCTCCTCCCCAGCCTCGAAGTCGGCGTGCAGGCCGCCCAAAGCTCAGGAGGAAGACTCCCTTCCGCCTTGGAGCGCACCGAGATCGAGGCGAAGGTCGAGTTCAAAGTCCCCCTCCAGCGCCGCGAAGCCAAAGGCCGCGTCGATGTCGCCAACGCCCAGATCGACCGCCTCAATCAGGAAATGCTCTTCGCCCGCCAGCGCATCACCGCCGACGTGCGCGACTCCCACAGCGCCCTCCTCGCCGCGCACGAAGTCCTCCTCCAGACCCGGCGCAACGTCGATCTCGCCCAGCAGCTCGCCACCGCCGAAGCCGAGCGCCTCAAGCAGGGCGCCACCGACCTCCTCGCCCTCCAGATCCGCGAGCAGGCCAGCTTTGACGCCAAAGTCCTCGAAGTCGAAGCCCAGTCCGAATACTTCCGCGCCCACGCCAACTACCGCGCCGCCATCGCCTCCGACAAATAACCCCCCAAAAAAAACCGCCGCCGCCCTCGAAATGGGGTCAGTGTGCAAATTCTTGACAATTTTTCCTCGACACTCCCGCCCCCCCTTTTCACCAAAAAACGTCTGCCGCATACAGCCGGCAAACAGCCCCGAAGGCTTGCCCACGGCACACAGGCGCTCGAAAAGGAGGCTGCCCGACCTCCTCCGACACCGGAAACCTTCACAGACGCCGGGAGTGCGCGTCCCATGCCAGCCATGGAGCACCCTAGCCGCAGGGGCATTTCGAAAATCGTATCGAAAATCGCTTTCGCAAACTGCCATGTCGGTTCGCAAAACGCATCTCCGTTCAGCCATCCGTTTCTCGATCGAAGATCATGGGCTTCCTTCTTTACTCACGCTACGAAGGAGAGGACGATGGCGGCGCGCTGAGAACAGCCCGGCCAGCCTGCCTGCCGGAAGGCGCGACGTGGCGGGCCGCGCATCCTCGCGCCGGGTATCGCGCGAAGGCCCCCTCTCGCTAATGCCCCAAGTATTTGACGTTGATGTCTCCTGCTCCTTGAATGGTCAGGATGTAGGTGCCCTGCCCTCCCTCACGAATGAAGACTTTCGTCCCATTGCTGAAAGGGTAAAAACTCTGCGTCTTGCCGCTCGTCTGCTGCCAGGACTGGCCATTTTGGAGGCGGTAGATTTTGCCCGGGGAGAAGCCATCAAAATTGCCCGCTAGATAGGTGGTCACGGGCATCTGCATGCCCCTGTTGACCGGCGGTCCGGGCACCTGCTCCTGCATGGCCGGAGGCAGGTTGTTGAATCGCTTCTGATTCAGCCACGCCACCAGCACCTGCCGTTCATTGTCATTCAGCTTCTGCCTCCATGTGTTGATCCTCGGCTCGCCCACGCTGGGCACCGTCACCCACTGCCTCAGGGCTTCCTGCTCATGCACGTCCAGCTTGTCCACGCCGGATGCTGCGCGTTGCTGGGGCGTCATCATCGCGGCCAGCACGCCCGTCTCCATGCTCCTCTGGTTGGCGGCGGCATTGGCATTGGCTGCCGCCTGCATCGCCGCCGCCTGGGCCATGGCCACCTCGTACTGTCTCTGGCGTTCCATGGCCAGCGCCTGCTCCCTCTCTTCCGCAGCCCGTGCCGCGTCCCGTGCGGCCTTGCGCTCCGCCCTGTCCTCAGCCTGCTGCTGCCGCATCTCCTGAAAAGCCTGCTGCTGCTTCGCATAGGCCTCAGCGGCCGCCTGCCGGGCCGCCTCCTGGCGCGCGGCTTCGGCACGCTGGTTCGCGGCGACCATGGCGTTTTCCTCAGCGGCCAGCCGTTCCTTGATGGCTTGATTCTCACGGTAGCTCTGCGCGGCGGCGGCCTCCCGCTGCTTCCGCGCCTCCGTTTGCTCCGGTGTTTCCATCATCGAATACAGCACCGTGACGGTTTGCGGATGCAGCGTATCGAGCGGGATTTTGCCAATGCCTGCGTCCGTCATGACACGCAGCGTGTCCGGAGACATGCTCAGCAGCTTGCGCACCTGCTGCGCAGAGCCATCCGCCATGAGGATTTCCACCATGCCCTTGGTTTCCAGCAACGGCGACGCTGGGCTGACCACCGTCGGCGCGGCCGCCCGCAGCGAGGAACCGGCACAAAGCATGAGGAGCGTGAGGAGGGTTTTTTTCATGGTCACTAGATCTCAGATTCGGGGAAAGGTTAGGGTAAAAGCATCCAGACCATCCCGCATGATTTCGCAGACCATCTGAAAATTTTCCTGAAACTCAACCCCTTTTTGCAACGAGCCTCTTTCCACTGAACCGCACGCTTCACGTGTTCCTGGTTGCCCGGGCGCCCCCCAATCTTTGGCCGGAGACCAGCGCGTCTGGCGACCAGCCAGGCCGCCAGCGCGCAACATGCCCCCGTGCGAAAACGAATGCCCGGAGCGGCATCAGCAGCGTCCCCGTTTCACGCCCCCGCAGGCCTTCCTCTGCGGACCTGACCGGTTCTCAAAGAACTTCGCTCCCACCGCCCCTTTGGGCAGCACCACGTTCTTGCCGGCGCGCTTCATCTCCATCAGCGCAGCAGTGGAGATGGCATGATTGGGCACCACCGTGCCGCTGTGTTTTGGCACGATGATCTCCGGCCCCTCCTCACCCACCAGGTAGGGCTTCCCAGCCTTCACCGGCCCGCCTTTCGCGAGGCCCGGCACCGCCGATTTAGCGGCCTTCTTATCCTCAGGCTGCGCCGGTTGCCCGCCCTGCGCTTGGGGTCCGCCAAGACTGGCAGACAGCCCCGTGCTGGCCTGGATCGTGCCTGTGTTCGGCATGCCAAGACTGCTCGGTGGCGAAGCCGCCCCCGTGGCTGAAACAGGAGACGTCTGTGCGGTGGACAAAGTTGAGGACGTCAGGCTCGGGTTGGTTCCCGTCACCGGACCGAGCGCCGGAACCGCAGGTCCGATCACCGGCGGCACCATCGGCTTCGGCGTTTCCATGCCTTTCATGGGGTTGCTCCCAAACGGCTCCGCGCCCGTCTTGATCGTGCCCTGCATCCCCGGCGTCGCGGTCACGGGCTTCGGCTGCGCAAACGCATTTGCCGGCGTCGGGCGCGGTGTCATGATTCGGGGCGGCGGCAGGCTCGACGGCCTTGTGGCCGATCCCAGCCCCGACACCGGAGAAGTGCTGCCATCGCGGTTGATGGTTCCCACGCGGATCGCCGTGCGCCCCGTCCCCGGCCCCGTGCCCGGCATGTAGATGTTGTTGCGCGGCCTCGCGTCGATGCGCCCTGGCCGCCTGCCGAAGCCGGCGGCATTCGCCTCCTTCATCCCATCCAGCTCCTCCGAAGTGTACTGCTTCACCGGCTGGCTCAGCGGTCCTGTCGCCGAGCCCATCGCAGACACCGGCGAGGTGCTGCCGTCACGATTGATCGTGCCCACGCGGATGGCCGTGCGCCCCGTTCCCGGTCCCGTGCCCGGCATGTAGATGTTGTTGCGCGGCCTCGCGTCGATGCGCCCTGGCCGCCTGCCGAAGCCCGCAGCATTCGTTTCCTTCATGCCATCCAGCTCCTCCGAGGTGAACTGCTTCACCGGCTGGCTCAGCGGACCCGTCGCCGAGCCCATCGCAGACACCGGCGAGGTGCTGCCGTCACGGTTGATCGTGCCGGTGCGGATCGCCGCCGTCCCCGTGCCCGGCCCTGTGTCAGGATCATACTCGTTGTTGCTCGGGCGGGCGTTGATCCGCGTTTGCGGCTGCTGCTCTTCGTCCTGGTTCTGTTCTTCTTCGTCGTCGGATTGCGTGTTTTGAGAGGCCATGACATACCCTTGGGCCCGGATTTCAGACTTCAAGCACTTTGGTATTTTTTTGTGGTATCTTTCGGTATTACTTCACCCCTTTGCATCGGTTTTCCACCATCTGCGTTCCTGCCTTCCGCCCATGCCCCCGTCATCTGTCGCCTCCCGGACGATCACCCTCCATCAAATGCACCGCAGCGATAAGCTCCGGGCCTATTCACTTTTCACGCCATCCCCTCCTCGACAAACCGCTCCGCAGTTCAATACTCACCCCGCCCCTTCGATCTCCATGAAATTAGCCGACCCCGACTCACTGCCGCCCACTTCTCCCCGGACCATGGCGGTGCTCATCCTCATTCTCATTGGCCTCATGGCCGCCACCTTCAAGGCCGCCCTCTATCCTTCGCCGCCCGCCGCGTGGCAGCCCCTGCAGGACCCGCACGCCCATTCCCTGGCCGACACCAACACCGTCCTCTCCAAAAGCGGCGCCGTCATCGAGTCCATCAAACCCAGCGGAGACATCACCACCGAGACCTGGAACATGCGCCACCGCACCGGAAACTGGACCGTCCTCGTCCGCTTCGCCAAAACTCCCCAAGGCGATGCCGTGCGGTCCATCCAGATCCGCAGCGAAATCTCCCACCTCCCCGCCTTCACCCGCACCTGGGACTACCCGCCCGTCACAAACACCCCGGCCTCCAAAGACGCACCCGCCGCAAAAGCTTCCTCCGCAGCCACCGACGCCCCCGCTGCAAGCACACCTGCCCCGCCCTCGCCAGCCGCCAACGCACCAGCCAAGTAGCGTCCGCATTCGTCATTCGTCATTCGTCATTCGTCATTCGTCATTCGTCATTCGTCATTCGTCATTCGTCATTCGTCATTCGTCATTCGTCATTCGTCATTCGTCATTCGTCATTCGTCATTCGGCATTCGGCATTCGGCATTCGGCATTCGGCATTCGGCATTCGGCATTCGGCATTCGCCTCACCGCACCCGCTTGTAATCCACCGGCCTCCGTCTCCGCCGCGTCGCCATCTTGTACAGCGTCGCGCTCCCCCGGCAGCGGTAGGCCATCGCCAGGCCCAGCACATCATCATCGTGGCAGCCGCTGCGCGCCTCCTCGCGCCCGTTCTTGCTCCACATGAAGTTCTTGCACTCCGCTAAAATGTGCGGGCAGAACACATCCAGCGTCTCGTTGTGAAACGCCAGCGCCAGACTGTCGATCACATCCCGCCGCTGATCCCGGTCCTTCAGCTTCCAGCCCAGCATGAAGTTCTGCTTCTCGCGGTCATACGGGTCCACCACCTGCCGCTTGTACAGCGGCACGCCGGCATCCTTCAGCCGCTCCAGCACATGCAGGCCCATGTTCACCTCCAGCACCACCAGCGCCCCGCCGTAATACTCTGACAGCAGCGCGATGTAGTCCGCCGTCAGCAGCGTCGTCCCCGTGAAAGGTGGCCGCACCCGCGCCACCACCGCATCCTTGTAGCACGCACCGCCCGCCTGCTGGTACTCCGTGCGCAGCACCCCGATCGAGTGCCGGTCCGGGTCCCCGCTCGCCGCCTGGTCCTCTCCCGTCATCGGGTCACACCACACGATGTAGCTGCACCCCGGCTGCGGCCGTTCCCAGAGGTGAAAACTGCCAAAGCCGCTCGCATCCATCTGAAACTCCACCGCGTCCCCCACCGCCACCAGCGATCCCACCTCCGGCTCATGCAACTGCGAAGCCAGCTCCAGCCGCCGCAGCGCCGCCACATTGAAGCGCGGCCTGCCGGAAGAAAGAAAGCAGCTCACCTCATCTTCCGGATAATACTCGTCAAACGTGTCCTCCGAGCCCGAGCACTCCGCTTCCATGATCGCGCGCCGCCACGCCATCTGCTCATACGTCCAGCCATATCGCCGCCGCCCGTTCGCCTCGCGCGGCGTCAGCGTCGCATCGATCTTCGCCCGCATCGCCTCCGTCACCGGCTTGGCATTCTCCGCAAACTCAAACCACGCCGCAAACACCTTCACCCACCCGTTCCCCGGCGCCGCATCTCCTGCGCGCCACGCCTTGAGAAAATCATCCAGGCTCAGCGCCCCCTGCCACGTCTCATAGTGCCACCCGCTCGCCCCGTCCGGCGTGCTCTCCGCGATCGCCAGCCCCGCATCATTCAGCGACGGCAAAATCGAAGCCATGATCTTCCGGTCATCCTTCACCCCGCCGCGCGGATACTTCGCGCTCTCGCTGAACAGCACCGCCTGCCGCGGCTTCGAGATCCCAGGGTTCATCGACTCCGCGCTCGTGATCGTCGCCGTGCTCCCATTTGCCCACTTCATCCGCCGCTCACGTGGCACCAGCGCATTGTGCCATGGGAAGCGGTCATTCTCGCTGAAGGTCCGGATCCGCTCCAGGATGCCCTGGCTGTTCGCGCTGATGTTCGCGAGGATAAGCGCATCCGTGTTGCGCTGCTGGCACAGGTGATAAATCACCTCCACGCTGAAAGTCGTCCCCCCGCACTGGCGGATCTTCGTCACGATCACGCGTATGGCCGGCACCCCCAGCGCCGACAGCACCTCCACCGCCTCCGCCATGCGTCGCTGCAGCACATTCGCCCGCGGCGTCTCCAGCTTCTTCGTCGTGGCGTTCTGCACCTTCGTGCAAGTCTCGAAATGAACCAGCGGCGAATGCGCCACCAGATGAAAATCAGCATCATTCATATTGGGTGAATGAAAGACTTGGGCCCGGATTTCAGATCTCAAGCGGTTTGTTATCTCATACCACATTTAGTTTATATCATACCACATCCTATTCCAACCTCGGCCGCCCCTTGAAGCCCACCCAGGCCGCCCGCCAAAACAGGTGCGCCGGCGGAAAATCCACCCATCATGCAGCCATGAAAACACCCGCCCTTTCAGCCCTGCTCTGCCTGCTGCTTCAGGCGGCCACGCCTCCCTGCCACGCAGGCACCACCACCAGCCTGGAAAGCTTCCTCCTGTCCCCGTCACCAGATCTCAAACTAACAATGAAGGGAGACCTTGAATCCGAAGTCTCCTTGCTCCTGGGCAAGCATCCCGGAGCAGACCTGGCCTTCATCCAATCAAAGATCGTTTTCACCGAGGCCGCCAAAAAAGCGCTGACCTCCTCGGAGGTGCCCCTGGTGACCTCCAAAAACAACCCGCTCGCCGTCTCCCTCCAGCATCTGCTTGAGCTCTACATCTGCAAGCAGCACCTTCATGAAGGCCGCCTCCACATTGAGACCATCAATGAAGGCAAGGGCGAGTTTGAAACCAGGGAGTATTACACCAGCCCGACCCTCCTCGCCTTCGTGCTCGGAAAAGACGCCGGCAAAGAACCTCCCGCCAAAATCCCCTGGGGTAAGTTCGAAGACCGTCTGAAACCCCTCCGCCTGCGAATCGTCGGCATCGGAGAGCACGATGAGCGCGTCCTCCTCGAAGGTGAATCCCCCGCCCATGAGGCATTCAATGCCGAACTCTATCTGCGCCTCCTCAAGACGCTTCATGACGAATTCGAAAGCCGCGTCACCCGACGGTAACCTCCGCCCACCCAATGAAGGAAGCGTGTCTGCCCCCCCTCGCCCCCATCCAGCCCTAGTCCCATTCCCCACTTGCACCACGCATTTTCCCGCCCACACTCTCCTTATGAAGACCTTCCTTCTCACCCTGCTGCTCCTCACCACCGCAGCCCAGGCCGACCAGTGGCTTGTGAACGGAAGTCTCTACAAAGGCACCCTCCACAGGCTCAATGCCGACCGCACCCTGGTCTATGTCACCTCTGACTGGGACAACTACCGCGGCAGTTGGATCAAGGTCACCGCGCTCGATTCCGCCACCCGCGTCCGCCTTCAGGTCGCCACCCCGGAGGAGGTGGAATACGTGAAGGCCGCGCAGGAGCAGCAGGCCAAAGCCGCCGCTCAGGCCGAGGCACGCGCCGCCGCAGACCGCGCCGCCCGGCTCGAAGAGCAAAAGCTCGCCCTTGAGCGCGAAAAGCTTGCTCTTCAGCGTCAGCAGGAGGCCCGCCGCGCCGCCCAGCGCAGCCAGCCCTCCACCACCCAGATCTACATCGTCCCAGGCTACCCGCAGACTGGCTACGGCTGCCCGCAGAACGGTTATGGTTACGGCTACGGCTACAGTTATCCGCAGACCGGTTATGGTTATGGTTATGGTTATGGCTACGGCTACGGTTACCCGCAGAGCGGCACTACTAACGGCACGTACCCACAACTCCAGGCACCAAGGGTGAACGTGCCAGTCGTCCGCATGCCGCAGGTGCCCTCCGTGCCGCAGCCCATCATCATTCGCACCTACTGATCGGCCCAGCCCCCGCACATTCGGCGCATCCTCCACCACCACATGAAGACCTTCCTTCTCTCCCTGCTGCTCATCACCACCGCAGCCCAGGCCGACCAATGGCTTGTGGACGGAAAGCTCTACAAGGGCACCATCCACAGGCTCAATGCCGACCGCACCCTCGTCTATGTCACCTCGGACTGGGACAACTACGGCGGCAGTTGGATCAAGGTCAGCTCCCTTGACAGCTCCACCCGCGTTCGTCTCCAAGTCGCCGCCCCGCAGGAGGATGCACACTATAAGGCCTTGCGCGAGCAGCAGCTTCAGGCCTCCACCTTGGCCGCCGCCCAGTCCGCTGTTTACAATGAACAGCAAAGGCTCGCCTACCAGCGCATGCTGGCGGCTCGCAGCCTCGCCCAGCCCACCCCTCAACCCTACGTCGCCCCACGCCCCCGGCAGGCGAGCACTTCATCATACGGTTACGGCACCACCTACAGGCATCCGCAGAGCAGCTACGGCTACGGTTATGCACGGAGCGGCACCCATCAACACCACCACAGCCACATCAGTGGTCATGGCTCGCGCGTGACGGTTCCCCATGTGGTGGTCCCCCGGGTGCCCTGCGTAGTCGTGCCACGGCCCATCCTCATCCGTGTCAACTAGGCGGTGTCTTCGCAAATACACGCCTCCGAAGGGAAGATGCCGGTGTGGCTGCGGTGTGGCTGCGGTGGAGTTGAAGGAGGGAGCTGCTGGAAGAAGGGAGAATGCAAGGGCAGCAGCCCGTGCCGCGCCTCAGGATGGCCACGCGTGCGCCTCCAGTAAGGGCGCCCCTTGCCTGCAGCCCCAGCCCCGCGTTCCTCCGCCTGCCCTGCACCTCAAACCACATCGTCACACATTCCACTACCACACCGCGCGCATTCTCTGTTAAATGCCGGTCGCGTCCCCCCGGCATCATACGCCCGCGGCCCGCACTGCTTCAATTCTCCCTTCCAACCACCTCATGAAACATCTCCTCACCGGCCTCCTCGCATCCACCCTCCTCATCTCCTGCGCCACCAAAGATCTTGAGGATTGCGCCCCCGGCACCCCCGCCATCCAAGTCGCCCAGGCCGTCGAATGCACCCATAAAGACGGCAAGTTCACCCTCCCCGCCGGCATCTATCAGCCCGAGGCCCAGTCCTCCAAAGGCACCTACTACGTCGCCCCGGAGCCCCTGAAAACCTCCGGCCTCATCCGCAATGGCCGCGAGCGCGGCGGCCTCTTCATCGCCAAAGAAGGCTGGGAGTGGGCCTGGATCGGCCACCCCGGCTTTGAAGTGCGTGAAAACAAGACCTCCATCCTCGGCAAAAAAGGCATCATCATGCCCACCGTTTACAAGTTCGAACCCTACGTGAACTACACCCAGGTGAAGAGCCGTTAACCCGGTCCTCACTTATCACCTCACGGCACCTCCCACACCGTTCCGCCTTTCCCGGCTTTCGTGTCCTCCGGAGCTCAAAGAGCAAAGGAGGAAGTCGGCCCGCCTTCTTCTTACGTAGTTCGGGGTTCGCTTCGCGGCGGCGCAGCAGCCCGTTCTGGTCTGCGGCTTTCTATCGCGATCTGCATAATAGACTGACTTCTTCATCGTGAAGGCCAGCGGTCTTCCGCATCATCGCGAAGGGTTGCCGAGCCTTGGCCAGGAATCCGTCGGGGAAGCAAAGGCCGCGCACCCTCCGCACACCGCGCCCTCCAGCAGCGTCCTTCACACGACCAGCCTCACGCCTTGGGTGACATGGCGCATCCAAAATCTAAAACCTGCACATTCCCCACCCCAATTCCTCACCTAGTCTCATTACCCACTTGCCCCCCGCCAATACCCGCACACATTCCCCGAATGAAGCCCCTCCTCCTCCTCACCCTGCTGCTACTCACCTCAGCCGCTCAGGCGGAACCATGGCTGGTGAATGGCCGCCCCCACGTACGCACGAGCACCAGCCACACATTCAATGCCGGCCAAACCTTCGCCTTGGAAAACAACGGCGGCAGTTGGATCCAATTCAGCGAGCTCGCCCCCACCACACAGGGCAAAAAATACAACCCTCCCGGCGTCCCCAAACTTCCTCGCGTCCCAAAGGTGCCTTCTTTACCTAAAGTCCCCTCTTTGCCTAAGGTTCCCCGTGTTCCAAAGGTGCCTCGATGAGTTGCGCCGATCATCATCCGGTACAACGAAGACTGCACGGAACAAATCAACCACCGCAGCTGCGCAGCACATAGCAAAGCCCCGGATCTCCGATTCAGAAAGCATTGATCGCAGCTCGAAGAGTAAAGGCGGCAGCCGCTCAGCCTTCTTCGTTCGTAGTTCGGGGTTCGCTTCGCGGCTGCGCAGCAGCTCGCTCCGGTCTGCGGCTTTCTCGTGCGAGGTTCGCTTCGCACCCGCCCCAGTCTCACTTCCCCGCCCGCTGAATCCGCGCCGGCACATCATTGATGCTGTACCCCGCCTCACGCAGCGCGTCCCACACCTTCACCAGCTTTCCCAGCGCCGCCGTCGTGTCCGCCTGCAGCTCCAGCTTCAGCCCCGGCGTCGTCTCCTTCATCGACGAAATCGCCGCCGCCAGCATCTCCAGCTCCACCGGCTTTCCATCCAGAAACACATTCTGCTTCTCGTCGATGCTGATCGCCACGCGCACCTCCGGCGTCGCCGCCGCACCGCCCAGAGATTTGGATTCCGGCAGCGTGATCTTCACGTGCGTCCGGTCCTTTTCAAACGTCGTCGTCGCCACAAAGAAGATCAGCAAAATCACCATGATGTCGATCAGCGACACGATGGGGATCGTCGGTACCGGGCGGCGTTTGGGGCGCAGATTCATGGCCATGGCGTGCAGCAGGTGGAGTGGGGAAAAGTTCTCGCTCGCTCACACGCTCAATGCGTCGGGCGCTGCACTTCAAAGTGCTGGTAAAAATGCTGGATCGTCTCCTGCATGATCGACTCCACCTTCACCGCCAGCGCATCCAGCCGCCGTGAAAAATACGTGTGCGCCAGCACCGACGGCACCGCTACAAACAAGCCCGCGATGGTACACCGCAGCGCCACGCCGATCTCCTGGGCGATCACCGTCGTGTCCGGCCCGCCCCCCGCGCCAAACGCCGAGAACATCCCCACCAGGCCCACCGTCGTGCCCAGCAGCCCCAGCAGCGGCGCCACAGACACCATCACCTCCAGCAGCGGGATCCCGCTCTCCAGCCGGTGGATCTCCTCGCGCGCCTTGATCGCGCACGCATCATGGCACTCCTGCTTGCTCGTGAAGGCCCCGCTGATCGCCATGCTGCCCAGCCGCGAGAGCATCGAGCCATCATGCACCAGAAACTCCTGCAGCGGCCGGATGTCGCCCTTCAGCGCATAGTTCGGGATCGCCCGCAGCTGGCTCACCACCGCGCTCGGCATGATCACCTGCTCCCGCAGTTGCAGCCACGCCAGGATCGAAGCCCCGATGGCCGACATCGAACAGATGACAATCAGCGCCATCACAAATCCCCCCGTCGAAAGAAACTCATAAACAAGCTGCAGCCCCGAAGGCGCAGCCTTTTCAGTGGCCTCAGCAGCAGCCGTGGCGGCAGCCGCAAGCATGGGCGTGGCAGAGACGAGGAGTTCAGTAAATGAGGACATTGTATTCGATTTTCAGGCGCTCAGGATCATTCATCGGGAGCAAAGGCAACACATCAACAGGCATCCGCGGTATGTCCGCATCCTTGATCGCCTGCAAAGTGAATTCGGTAAGGACCTTGTTGGACTTCTTGTCGTCGATGACGCGCAGGCCCTCCACCTTGCCGTTCTTGTTCACGTAAAATTCCGCCTTCAGACTGCCAGCACTCACATCCTTGATCCTTTGCTGGCGGTAGTCTTTCCACTTCTTCTCCACCTGCGCGAGCACCTGCCGGTAGTAGCGCCCCCTTGCCGTCTTTTCGTCCTTCATCGCCGCCTTCGCCCCACCCTTGCCGCTTTCCGGCGCCGTGTAAATGAGGGCAGAGTATTCGATTCTCAGGCGCTTCGGATCATTCATCGGAAGCAAGGGAATCACGTCCGCAGGCATGGGCGGTATCTCCGCATCTTTGATGGCCTGCAAGGTCGCTGCGGTGAGATCCAAATTAGAATCCTTGTCGTTGGCAATGCTCATATCCTCCACCTTGCCTTTGGCGTTGACATAAAAAACCACCTCCAGACAGCCTTCGCTCCGGGTGCCGGGTCGAATGTGCATGTAAATGCGCCATTTCTTTTCCACCGCCTGGGTGACCTGCCGGTAGTAGCGCCCCAGAGGTGTTTCCTCCTTGTTCAGATTACGCGAGGCGGGCCTTACAAACACATCATCCGACACGGGCGTTTTTTTGGGGATGGGCTGCTCCGGCGTCTCAGCGGCGGCGGCGGACATCAGACACAGCATCACCACGCCCAGCGCCCCCGGCGTCAACCTCGCCAGTCGCCACACAGCCCCCAGCACGCTGAGCTTCATCACACTTGCATTGGCCTCCTCCGGTTCAGTAAATGAGCGCATCGTATTCCACTTTCAGCCGGTCCTGATCATTCATCGGCAGTGACGGCACCACCTCAGGCGGCATTGGCGGGATCTCCGCATCCTGGATCGCCCGCACGGTCAGCTCCGTGAGGACCGGGTTGGACTCCTTGTCGTTCACCACCCGCAGGCCCTCCACCTTGCCTTTTTTGTTCACGTAAAAAACGATCTGCAGGTACCCCGCCGTCGCGCCATCCCGCCGCAGGTGCAGGTACACGTGCCACTTCTTTTCCACCTGGCCTGTCACCTGCCGGTAGTAGCGGCCCAGCGGCGTGTCCGCCGCATCCACGGAGGCTTCCTTGCCGCGATTGGCGATGCTTCCCTTCGTCTCCTGCCTGCGTGTGAAAGGCGTGTAGGCGTTCGGGTCTTGGTTGTTCGTCGTGCGCGTCACCGCCGTGTCTTCCACCACCGGCAGCGCCTTCGGGATCGGCTTCTCCTGCGGTGTCGGCGGCGGCATGTCCTGCGCGATCTCCGGTTTCTTCGGCACCGGCTCCGCCTTCGGCGGCGTGTCAGGCGTCTTCGTCATCACCTCCGGTTTCAGCAGTTCCAGCGGCAGCCGGTTCATGTCCACCTTCGCCAGTTCCTTGTCAGCCTCCTCCATCATCTTCGTCAGCGGCGTCTTGTCAGCCTCCACCTTCGCCATCTTCTGCGTCTCCTCGGCCTTCTCCGCCTCGGTCTTGGCCGGCTGCGGCTTCGTCTCCGGCGTCAGCTCCATCGGCTTGGGCGGTGGCGGCGGTGCGGCATCCTTGGGTTTCAGGATGGAAGGCGGTGCCGGCGGGCTGGGCGGGGTCTGCGGCTGCGGGGCCAGCATCGCCACGGCAGAGGGCTGCGTCATGGGCCGCGCATCATCCTTCAGATCACCATCTTTAAAGTCACGATCCGCCAGCTCGCGCCCGGGCAGCTTCAGCCCGTCCATCGAGGGCATCGGCTCCGTCGCGTCGGGAGAGGGCGCCTTGGTGGTGGACGCATGCGTGTTCCGGTCCGCGATGAACGCCGGATTCTTTGGCGCCGTGTCCGATCCCTGATTCTGCGAGGTGCGGATGTACACCTGCGGCTTCTGCACCTTCGGCGGAGGTGGCGTCAGGAACTGGTCTGGAAACAGCAGCACCTCCTCCTCTTTTTTCTCCACCTTCGGCGGCTGGTGCGCCTCCAGCCACAGCCGGTGCGCAGCCTCGCTGGCAAACATCCACGCCAAAAGCACCAGCAAAAGCGCATGCACCACCACTGTGCCGGTGATGGCAATGCGCAGATTGCTGCTGCGTCGATGATCGATGGGATAAAAGTCAGTCACAAAGCAGGGCGCAAACGTGCCAGCCCATTCCCTTTAATAGTGCTCTCCCGGCTTTCAGAATCAAATGCTCATTAGCATCCCTCAGCATGCCAAAGAGGACCACGTCAAAGGCACCCCAACCGCCTCTCACATCCCCGCACCTGAGCGAAGCCTCAGCCATCGAAACCCGATGGACAAAAATCACCACGCCCCTGATCTTTCACACAGAAAGGCGTATGTTTTATGCATCGCTACAAAATACACTTCAGAGTGGGCGGCTCATCCTTCAAAGAAGCCGACCGCTGCACCCTCGACGGCGCTTTGGTTTGCCTCTATCGCGGTGAGTCCCTCACCGCCGTGTTTCCCCGACGCATGGTCACCCGCATCGAGGAACAGGCCGGCAGTGACACCCCTGCCTCGGACAACCCCATGCTCGACTGGATGAGCGTCCTCGCCCAGGAGCCGCCCGAGCCCCCGCTCTCCCAATAATTCACGCCCAGGCATCCCCTCTTGGGCGTCGCTACACCCCTGCACCACCGCCGGGCGGGATCCACGTCGCTCAGCACGTCCCCTCTCCCGGCCCATGACTCTCTCGTCCCCCCCCTCAGTTCCCGGGCCATCACCGCAACATAAAAACAAAGAAGGAGGACCTTTCAGTCCTCCTTCCTCATTAAAACTCTTCCTCGCTCAGCGGCGCATCACTTCACCACCGCCTTGAACGCGATCGGGATGATCAGAATCGCCAAAATGTTCACCACCTTGATCATGGGGTTCACAGCCGGACCAGCGGTGTCCTTGTAGGGATCACCCACTGTGTCGCCCGTCACCGCCGCCTGATGCGCAAAGCTGCCCTTGCCGCCGTGGTTGCCTTCTTCGATGAACTTCTTCGCATTGTCCCACGCGCCACCGGCGCTTGTCATCGAGATGCCCACAAACAGACCCGTCACGATTGTGCCGATCAGCACCCCGCCCAGCGCCTCCATGCCCAGGAATGACACCACGATCACAAAGATCAGCGGCAGCAGCGCCGGCACGATCATCTGGCCCAGCGCCGCCTTCGTCACGATGTCCACGCACTGCGCATAGTCTGGAATGTCGGAGCCCGTCAGGATGCCCGGCTTCGCCGTGATCTGCCGGCGCACCTCGCGCACCACCGCACCTGCCGCATTGCCCACCGCGCTCATGCAGAAAGACGTGAACAGGAACGGCAGCAGCCCGCCGATGAACATGCCGATCACCACCCGGTGGTCCATCAGGTCAAAGCTCACCTTGTGCCCCACAAAATCCTGCAAGTCTTCCACATACGAGCCAAACAGCACCATCGCCGCCAGCCCTGCGCTCGCGATTGCATAGCCCTTCGTCACCGCTTTCATGGTGTTGCCCACCGCATCCAGCTCATCGGTGATCTTGCGCACGCCTTCCGGCAGCCCGGACATCACCGCGATGCCGCCCGCGTTGTCCGTGATCGGCCCAAACGCATCCAAAGAAATGATGATCCCCGACAGCGACAGCATGGACACCACCGCAATCGCAATCCCATACAGCCCCGCCAGATCATAGCAGCCCCAGATCGCCGCCGCGATCGCCAGCACCGGCAGCAGCGTCGCCTGGTTCCCGATGCTGATCCCCGCGATGATGTTCGTCGCCGGACCCGTTTCCGAAGCCTTCGCAATCATGCGCACCGGCTTGTGGTGCGTGCTCGTGTAGTAGTTCGTGATCCACACCACCAGCAGCGTCATCACCAGACCCACCGCCGCGCAGTAAAACAGGTTCGCGCTCGAAACCGCCATCTCACCGATCTTGATCCCTGTAGGAAAGATCGCCGCCGTGGACCACCAGAACAGCGCCGAAGCCACCACGCCAGACACCGCCACCCCGCACACCAGAGACGCCGTCGCCTCCTGCTTGACGAAGTTCACCCAGCCGATGCCGATCAGCGAAGCAATGATCGCCAGACCGCACAGCACAAACGGATACACCACCGCCGCCTCCGTGCCCACCGTCAGGTGGCCCACCAGCACGCCGCCGATCAGGCTCACCGCATACGTTTCGAAAACGTCCGCCGCCATGCCGGCGCAGTCGCCCACGTTGTCGCCCACGTTGTCCGCGATGGTCGCCGGATTGCGCGGATCATCCTCGTTCAGATTCTGTTCGTTCTTGCCCACCAGGTCCGCGCCCACGTCCGCCGCCTTGGTATAAATACCGCCGCCCAGACGTGCAAACACGCTGATCAGCGAGCTGCCCAGCGCCAGCCCCACCAGCGAATCGATCGCATGCTTCGCATGATCCACCGAGCCGCGCACCACCAAATAGAACACACCCACCGAGAGCAGGCCCAGCGCCACGACGAGCAAACCCGTCACCGCACCGCCATTGAAAGCCACCTTCAGCGCCGAATGACTGCTCACCGAAGCCGCCTGCGCCGTCCGCACATTCGCCCTCACCGCGATCATCATCCCGATGTAGCCCGCCGCGAGGGAGCACACCGCTCCCACCACAAAGCCGGCCGCCGTCAGGCCGCCGCGCAGCCACCATACGGCCGCAAAAACCACCACGGCGATCAGGCTCACCGCCATCACCTGCCGGTTCAGGTACGCCTTCGCCCCCTGCTGGATCGCAAGCGCGATTTCCGTCATCCGTGCGTTCCCAGGATCCGCCCCCACGACCTTTCGGATCAGGATCAAAGCGAAGACAAGTCCCACGATGGAGAGGCCAATGGCAAGGGCGATGCCGTGAGTCAGCAGAAAGGATGGAGGCATGAGTAAGAGGAGGGGTCGGGTGGTTGGTCCGTGGCGGGTAAAGCCGCGCACTTTAGCAAGTCGCAAATTTGTGGCAAGAACTTGCTCAGAGTTTTCTGCCCGCCCCTCTTTTTATCTCCTTCTCCGCCCCAGCCCCCTCCCTACGCAAAACGCCATGAGCCCGGCCAGGTTCACGGCTTGCCCCGGCACCCTCCACTTTCATCCATGCCCGGTTTGAAAAGTGCCGTCAATCCTCCTCCAACCGTTCCACGCGCTTGATGACAGGCGTTTTCGGATCCCGGATGTCCACCGTAAAGGAATACCGCGCCATAAAGTTGGGGTCTTCGTCCCCCAACACTTTCAGCAGCGCGCCCGTGCCCGCTGAAAACTGGATCATGTGGTTTCCGGGCCAGCCTTGGAAGCCAACATGCCACCGAGATCGAAATTCCTTGAACCGCGGAATCATCGCCTTCACCACCGGCACGGTGTCAGGCAGGGTCACAGGCATGAACGACTCCGGCTCAGCCAGGCTTCCCTTCAGTTGATAGACCAGCATCTGCGTATAAAAACGATTGTGAAACGAAAGGGCCACAGCCGTGCCATCTGCGTTCCAATGCACGCGGATGTGTTTTCGCAGCGGCTGCGCGTCATCGTCAGGATCCCCTGCATAAGGAAATTGGACGAGCACCCTGTTGCTGGCTGTTGAGACAATCTGGACCGCAGGCGATTCCTCCGTGAGAAATTCGCTTTCCGAAACGCGGTCACACGTCAGCCGCACGGCAAAGTGCCCTTGGGGAGAGCCCGCATCAGGGACAGGCACAGGATCCGCCGCAGACAGAACAGCCGTGAATGCACAGAAAAAAAGGGCGGAGAATGTTCTCATTTTATGTCTGCCGGTGCAGGGCGGAATACTGCCACGTCTGGCATTCACCAAACGAACTCGGATTTATCACACCAGCCCGGTGAGAGGCAATGCAAATGTGAACAGGCAGTCCCGCCAGTTGTAAAAAGCAGAATTTCTTTTCCTAGGACCGGCGGCAGCTCGCGATTCTTCAAGTCTCTTCCCCCTTCCTCCCTCTCCTCCACCACTCCTCTCCCACGATCCCCAGGCCCACCAGCAGCAGCAGCCCTGCGCCCATCTGTGACAGACTGCACGGGATCGAAAAATACACCGGACCCGCACGAAAGTTCACCTGCCGGCCCGGCACGACCTTTTGCTGAAACATCCCGTCCTCGAGCCGGTCGCTTTCGGTGATCCTCACCCAGGCTCTGCCGCATTCCATATGCCACTCGTGGTAGGTCTTGGCATACGGCCTGGCTCCCAGGCTGCGGCCCGGCACAAAGCCCAGCAGCAGCAGGCCGCACATCATCAGTCTCTTCAGCATCCGGTTCATGGTCGCATCAAACACAGCCCCGCCATTCTGCGCCAGCGCCTTCTGCAAAGCACGCTCAAAAGCCCGCCCTCCCTCCGGTCCTGACGTCCACCACGGGCACCCGCGTCTGACCGTTGACACTTTCCGATCCGACCCGCATCCCAGCACCTCAAGCCAGCTGGCCTCCTGCGCGCAGCTAGGAGCCACGCCTACCGGCAAACGGCACCAGGGCCGATACCCGATCCCCGCGCCCCATGCATCATGCTCCTGTTCCTTGAGTCAGCTCACATTCATTCAAACCCCAGTAACGAACATGAGATCAAGCCGCAACTCCACCCTCGAAGCCTTCCTCGCCAAAATGTCCAGGGACGACGCCAAAGCACACCGGGAAATGAGTCATGCCATCGCCCCCAAGGATGCTCTGGCCGGCAAGGAGGTCTCCAACCACAGCAAGACCGCCGCCGGACGAGAGCCCCTCTCGCGCTAGGCAGAAGCCCGGGCATGAATGGCACTCCGTCAAGACATGGAGGGCACTGCGACCAACCACGCAGCAGCCCCGTGATACGAATAAGAACCCCGCTTGATGGAGTGCCATCTCACTCCCGCCCCCTGCGATCTCCGCCCCCTCAGCCAGCCTGCAGTCCATTTGCCAGGCCTGCGCTCCCCACTTCCGCCCCCCTTCTCCCTCTCTGCGGCGTCCCAAACCCCTGACGGTCGAAGAAACAGCACAATCTTCGCCTCACAGAATCTGGAACGCCGCAGAGGCCGGAGTTCGAACCTCACCGACTGCCGCGCAGCTCACATGGCCGGAGAGCCGCGCCGTCTCGGCGGTTCGAAATTCACTGCCCAGCGCGTACCGCGCTTACGCTGCGGCTCTCAACACAAAGGCTTCCACCACCTGCAGGTTTTTCGGGCCTTTGTACACCACTTTTCCTTCGATGTCGGCGTTGTCCATCAGGCGCACATTGACCGCGCGCCATTCAGGAGCCTTGGGATGGGTGTCGCCGACGTAGGGATGGGACTTCAAGACGAGGGGATCAGATGAAGGTTTCATGCGCCATGTTATCGCATCGGTTCTTCATTTGCGCGACCCGAACACCCCATCAGGCAATCCCCCATTCATCACGCAGCCACGTCGGGCTTTTCAAGGATTCTCCCCTCCTGTCTTCGTTCCCACTCCCTCTCACGCCGCTTTCCCCCGGCATCCCTCATTGGCGGACTCTCCCCCACGTCCTGCGCCGCGTCCGCGCCTGGCCGCATCAGGTTCAGACCTGAGCCATGCATCCACCCTCCGGTAAGGGAACCGTGCCTCACGCCGCTTCGCGGAAGCTTGCGCACCACCGGTTCATCGCCTGCAAACCGGCTCCTCCCTTCGTAAACATCCCGCATTCGTGGTATTTCCTGCTTCTTCTTCACACCTTCGTGGAGATGCCCCGCGGCATGTCACCCCCATTTGCCGCCGCACCCATCGCGTTTTTGACAAGCCCGGGCATCCACCCCCATGCGAAGCACACGCGTCGGAGATGAAAAAAAGCGCCTCCATCTCGGTTGGCCGCGCTTCCTTCACTCTAAAAAAACCAGCTTCAGCGGCACGAGTGTCAGCCCAGGCTCAGGGGGCGCTTGGTCAATGGGGCAGCCATCCTCCAGAAAGCACCCCACAATGAAACTCCAATCCCTGCAACTCCTCGTCAGCGTCCTGGCTGTTACCTCTTCCCTCCCCCAGGCGATGGGCGCCCCGCCCCCCAGCCGGGCCCTGGCTCCCATCCTCGTCACCGGTCGTGCTCCAGAAACACCGCAGCCGAACGAGAGCGACGGGCAAAAAGGACGCTTCCCCGAGCTCCGCGGCCTCGAAGTGCGCAGCCTCCAAGGTGAAAAGCTCGGCCGTATCAAGGCCATCACGGTCGATCTCAAACGCTCACGGATGGTGGAGGTTCTCGTTTCCACACGCAGCGGCTTCCTCGGGCTGAATGAGACCATCACCCCCGTGCCACCCAGGGCGCTCAAGCTCGATACAGGTCGTGAGGTCGCATGTCTCCATGTCAGCAAGGCACGCTTTGATGCCGCCCCAAAACTGCCCGAGCTGAACGAAACCGCCTATGCCCAGACCACACGCGCGGCCATTTCCAGCCATTACTTCGGTGTGCCGGCCTGGTATGCGTCATCCGGCCTGGGTTATGTCATGAAGTCCCGGGACATCGAGCATCTGCGGGTCAAAAATCCGCAGGGCGAATACCTCGGCAAAGTGGACCACGTCTTCATGGATCTGCCCGCGGGCATGGTCAGCCAGCTCGTGGTGGACACCAAGTCCATGGATGGCAACGGCAACCACATCATCCCCGTCGGATCAGTCGCCTACAATGCCCGCCATACCGCTCTGGTCATGAATGCGGGGCGCGGGATCGCCACAGGTCCAAATGCCCCCGCTGCCCGCGCCAAAGCCGAGGTCGCTCAGGCTCGCCGCAGCAAGGCGCAGGCAGCCTCCCGAAAGACCGCCGCGATGAACACGCCCACGAAAAACCTCGCTGCCAAATAAATAATACCAGCCTGAGGCCTCTGCGCACCGCAGCCCACCTCAGATCCCACCACCCGCAGACGGATGCATCCGGTCATCTTCTGCGGGTTTTTCATGTCTCGCATAAAGGCGCCCCTTTCTCGGCTTAGGCCATCGCGCTCTTTCTCCTCTTGATCCCCGCCAGCAGTTCACGCTTCGCCGCCCGCTTGTTCGTCCGCGCCACCAGCTCCGCCAGCGCCGCATTCGCCGCCACCACTTCCTCCGGCTGCAGCAGCACCCCCTCGATGCCGTTGATGTAGCCCGTCAGGCTTGTGTCGATCACATACCCCGGCAGCTCCGTCTTGAAGGCGCTCCCGCCCATGAAAAAAATCACGGGCCGAAATTTGCTCTCCGGCAGCTTCAAGAGCTTCGCCAGCGCCCGCAGGTGCAGCCGGTTTTGCCAGATCGGATTCTGAAACGAAAACTTCCCTCCGGAGCCAAACGTCTGCGTCCACTTCGCCTGATGCTCAGCGCCGTAGATCCAGCCCGTGTAGTTCTTCGTCTCGATCACAAAGATCCCGAAGGACGACACCACCACATGGTCCACCTGCGTCAGCCCATCCCCGTCCGGGCGCGGCAAATATAGATCGCTGAAGCCCCGGTAACGCTCCGGGTCCAGCAGCCGAAACGTCCCCTGCGTCACCAGCGCCTCCCCCAGCGATCCTTTGAACGACGACCTGAATCGATGATAAAAAAACCGCACCCCATAAATCACCCCCACCAGCACAAAAAGCGGCAGAGCAGGTTTGATGAGCGTGGTGTAGAGCGCATGGGGGTCTGTCATCACCGCGACTCTCCGCAGCAAACGCCCCGCCTCAAGCGCTCAAGCATTCAACCAATGCGCTTCGTCAAAGGCGCGACATTTCACACCGCCGCGAATACGCGCAGCCGCCCTCATTCCACCGCCCCATACACCGGCCCCATCTTCTGGATGTCCGCCGCCTCGCGCAGGTGGCTCAGGCGGTTCAGCACCTTCTCCCGGCCCAGCTCCTCCAGCAGGGACTTCCTCACGTCCTCTTTCACGCTTTCTAAGGGCTTCGGCTCAGTCTCCCGGATGTCATCCACGCGCAGAATCACCAGCGTGCCCGGCTGATCCAGCACCGGACTCACCTGCCCCTTTTTCATCTTCGCCAGCACCTCGCTAACGCTGTCGTTGATGTCCGAAAGCCGCGTCCACGGCCACGCGCCGCCACCGTCCGCGCGGCTGTCGATGCTGTTCTCACGTGCCATCTCCTCAAAGTCCTCCCCCTTCACCAGCCGCTTGCGCAGCCCCTCCGCCAGCTTTCGGTCATCGGCCCCCATGTTGCGCACCGTCAGCGTGTGAAACTTCATCGACTCACGCCCGCGCCAGTTGTGCAGATTCTTCTCGTAGTGCTCCCTCACCATTTCGTCTGTCACCTGCACGCTGTTTGCGATCCGTGCCCGCACCGCGCTCATGATGATCATCCGCTCCCTCATTTCGCGGTACTTGTCAAAGGTCATCCCCATCGCGCTGATCTCCGCCATCAAGGCGCTGCGGTCCCCCTGAAATGACTCCTGCACGACCTGCCTCACATCGTTCTCGATGTCCTCCTTCTCGATGAAGCCGCCCAGCCTGAAGAACTCATCCTCCAGCAGCTGGCAGTCGATCAGGCCATCCAGCGCGGCGCGTTTCACATCCGCCATCTCCTTCTTCAGGCGCACCGGATCATTGGCATATCGGTAGCTCAGCATCCGCACCTGGGCGCTCATCATCGCCTCCAGATCGGAGGCATGGATCGGCATTCCATTCACCTTTGCCACCACCCGGTCGCCGCTCCGCTTCGCCTTCGCCGCCTCGGCCCCTGGCTCAGCGGACACCACGCCTCCCGCCAGCGTCAGCAGCACCCACACAGCAGCCATTCCCATCGCGCGCGCGCCACCCGTAAGCCCCGCTCCTCCGCTTGCGCGCGGTTTGTCTCCATCCTGCACTCCCCCGTGCCGTAGATGATGCTCCTTGGTGGTGATCATGTTCATGTGAGTCAATATCAGATTCGTTGTTGTGCCGTCGAGCCTCACTCGATAGGTCCTTGTCCTACAGCGGCCAAAAGCGGCCGCCAAAGGCACGAGCTAAGGCTCTTCCAGCCATTTCCGCGCTTCCGCCTCCGCGCTGTGATCAAAGTATTTGATGGCCGCCTTGGTGAAGGGTTTGCAAAAGGTCGCCATGCCCTCCTCCCATTTCGTGTTTCCCACCATCGCCAGCTTCTCGATGTTGCTGAAGTGGTGCAGGGCAAACTTGGTGTCCTCCCACACGCCGCCCAGGGTCCACCCGTGGAAGTCGGTCATGTCAAAAAGCACACGCAGCTTGCCGTAGAGACCCACGAGCCGGTCAAACTCAGGCACAAACTGTTCGTAGTCCTCTTTGACCAGCTTGCCGCTGACATACACAGCCACGGTCCTCCCGGCGTTTTCCTCTTTGAGTTGAATAGGCATGGTGGGGCTCCTTCGCTTGTTATGGACTGATACGCCTCTCCGCCTCGGCGGGATCGCAAATGCCGCGCGGCGGCGGCATGAAACGCATGTCGCGCTTTCTTCTACACCTCTCCAGCTCTCCGCCGCCAGCGCTCGGAGTCCGCTTCTCCAGAGATTGGGGGCTCGCATTCATGAATCTTCGGTTTCAGTCTCATGCGCCCAGTAGCCATCCCGACCGTAGTGCCGGAACAGGCCGCTTTCATAATCGCGCGTGATCTTCTCCTCGTCCTTGTATTCCGGCGAGGCCTGGATGGCCTCACGCGTCAGCTTCACGAAGACTTTCTGTTCGCTCCAGCTCACACGCTCGATCCACCTTGGCGACACCAGCACCTTCTTGCCCGGCCACCAGTTCCGCGTGTCCACCACCAGATAGCGGATCGCCCAGGCATCGTCATCGAGGATGAAGTCCTCCACGTGGCCGATCTCCCCGTCCGTCGCCTGAATGTGGTGCCCCGTCACCGCGTCCGTGCTGCGCAGGTGCGGGTCCCAGGATTTCTCCGGATCATCCTGCGCGCTCCATTCATTGGGATCACGCACCAGATAGGGGTACGCGCCCCACATCAGCGGCCCGCCCCAGTACATCGGCCAGCCGTAGTAGCCATGGTAGTCCACCTCAAACTGCCGCGAGACCGGCTTCTCGCTTTCCAAAGACGGGCTGTCTTGAATCTGCTCCTTCGTCAGGTTGATCGCGATCGCCTTGTCTTCCTTGAGCACGCCCACCAGCGAATATGGCGAGAGCAAAACCTGCCTGCCCGTCAGCCAGCCACCGGTGTCTGCCACCAGGTAACGGACCGCCCAGTGCTGGTCATCGAAATAAAATTCACTGACCGTGCCGATCTCGCCATCGAGGCTGAACAGCTTGTATCCTCTGAGTGTGTTGGCTTTGAAAAACATGGCGTTGGGTTGGCTTGAGGGTTGAAAAGCGAAGCACGGGCCAGAAGCCTTCCTTCGCAGACTCCATCATCAAAACGTGGCAGGCGGGTCATTCGACCGTGATATTGTTGAAAACCTGGAGCGCCCCGTTGTCATAGGCGATCTCAGTGACCTTGCGGCTGGCCCACCAGCTCTCCGCTTTGCCAGTGAGTGTCACAGTGCCGTTCTCCACTTTCACCGTGATGTCCTTGCGCTCCACCCACGGGCTCCAGTAGAGCGCGTCTTCAATGTCATACTTCACCTCACGATCTCCCGGATAGGGTCCGGAAAGGCCGTTGTTCAGACGATTGAGATAATAGGGCGCATGATCCCCGTTCTGGGAAAAATCAGTGTCGTAATGAACCACCTCCGGGGAGCTCACACTCAGCAGGTTCTTCACATCCACCGCACCACTGGCGCGGGAGGCGATGTCTTCCGCCTCCGATTTTTCAAAGTAGGTGTTCACCGTGCCGTTGAGTGTCACCACCCCACGTCTCACCTCGGCCCTGATTTCATCCTCGTCCAAAACAGGGCTCAGCTTCAGCGCGGCGTTTACGCTCTGAGTCACGCTCTCGTCCGCTGTGGGCGTGGCCGGGCGCACCTTCAGCAGGTTCTTCACACGCCACACACCGGACGTGTTTTTGGCATCCTGCCCTGCGGCACGCAGCGCTTTGAGATTGTCCACCTCACCTGTCAGCGTGACCATGGCATGCGTGACTGTCACGTCGGGGTTGAATGCATAGACGCGCGGATCCGTTTTGAAGCTGTCCCGCACCGCCTGCAGGATCTGCTCGTCGGTTCTCAGCACCACCGTCTCCCTGCGCTGACCGCTTGACCTCGCCCAGGGCTCGATCTGCAGCTTGTCCACATTCACGGACTTCACACCCGCGTCCAGCACGACTATCCTGGCTCTGTCAAACTGCGCCGCGCTGCCCACAGCCCCGCTCAGCGTCACCACGCCGTCTTTCACCGCCACGTTGATGAAGTTCGGTTCCAGCCACACATCGTTGTCGAGTATGCGGTTCAGCTCGGCCTGAATTTCGGCGTCCGTCCGGTCGTTCTTGGCATCGATCGTGATTTTGTTTTTCAGTTCACTCACCCCTCTGACACCCTTCACCACATGTTCCGCGAGCTGCATCTCGCAGTAGTGGTGCAGCGTGCCGCTGAGCGTGACCACGCCGTCCTTCACCTCCGGTTCGATCTTGTAAGGTGCGGTCGCGGCGTCAAAGCGCAGCGCGGAAATGACATCCTTGCGCAGGTCCCCGTCTGGCACCGCCGGCACCTGCAGCTTGATGGTGTTCACCACCCCGCGAACACCGCGCACCGTCTGCGCGATCTTCACCGCACGCTCTTTGGCAAGAAGGTTGTTCACCGTGCCTGCCAGCGTCACGATCCCCTCCGTTGTCTTCCCATGCACCTGGCAGTTCACCAGCGCGGCGTCCGTCAGCAGCTTGTAATCGACGACGTAGTTGATCCTCTCATCGGTCGGCGGTTGGGCCTTGTTCGGCGCCTCGCAGATCGCCAGGGATGCAAATCCCAGCCACATGGCGGCTGTGCATGCGGTGATTGTTTTCTTTCTGCGGCCGTCGGCAGAATGAGAATAGGTGATGGCAGGTGAGTTCATGGCCTCATGGGGGTTGGTGGTTCATGCTTTCTCATGTCATTTCGCTCTTCGCGGCGTGACAGTCTGCGGGCGTGCCCGCCGCAGCGGCATGGAGTCTCCCTGCCGGCAAACGGGCTTCTCGTCCCACAGAAGGTTACGTGTGGAAGGCCAGCTTCATCCCCTCCATGTCGCATGGTTCTTGGCGCGTTTTAAAAACGCCACAATCCAGGCACGGCTCGCCATGCTGAGGATCAGGGAAACCCTGAGTGGAACCGCCTCTCTTTCCCGCTTCAGAAACACCTGACCCGCAGGAGTCCGTGGTTTATAAACCCACACTCCATGACTGCCTTCCAGATCATAGCCGCCCTCATCTCGCTCACCGCGGTCTTTAGCTATTTGAATTTCCGCTTCTTCAAGCTCCCCGCCACCATCGGCGTGATGCTCATCGCCCTGCTGATGTCGCTCGCCCTGATCGCTGCGGGCTGGTTTGCGCCGGGAGTCCACGATGCAGCCGTGAAACTCATCGAGCAGATCGACTTCGACGATGCGCTGATGCAGGGCATGCTGAGCTTCCTTCTCTTTGCCGGTACGCTGCACATTGATCTCAGCGAGCTGAAGGATCACAAAGGCGTCATCGCCACGCTCGCGGTCGTCGGCGTGCTCATCTCCCTGTTGGTCTTCGGCACCCTGATTTATGCGGTGATCGGCTGTTTCGGCCTGGAGCTGAACTACATCTGGTGCCTGCTCTTCGGCGCCCTCATTTCCCCCACCGATCCCGTGGCGGTCATCGGCATTTTAAAGGAGGCCAAAGTACCGCGCAGCCTGGAGGTTCAGATCACCGGCGAATCCCTCTTCAATGACGGCATCGGCGTGGTGGCCTTCATTGTCATGAGCGAGATCGCCGTGAGCGGCAAGGACGCCTCCGTCGCGCACATCGGCCGTTTGTTTCTCACGGAAGCCGTGGGCGGCGCGGCCTTCGGTTTCTCCATCGGCTGGGTGGCCTACCGCCTCCTCAAAAGCGTGAACAACTACCGCGTGGAGGTCATGCTCACCCTCGCCCTCGTCATGGGCGGCTATGCCCTCGCCATGGCCATCCACGTCAGCGGCCCCATCGCCATCGTCGTCGCTGGGCTGTTCATTGGCAATCACGGGCGGCGCTTTGCCATGAGCGACACCACGCGTGAAAACATCGACGCCTTCTGGGATTTGATCGATGAGATTCTCAATGCGCTCCTCTTCGTGCTCATCGGCCTGGAGGTTCTCGTGCTCGCCTTCACGCGCGATCTCTTCTTCGCCGGACTCCTCGCCATTCCAGCCATCCTCCTCTCACGCTTCATCAGCGTCTCCCTCCCTGTCAGCCTCATCCGCCGCTGCCGCAGCTTCACCCCGGGCACCGTCCGCATCATGACCTGGGGAGGCCTGCGCGGCGGCATCTCCGTCGCCCTCGCCCTTTCCCTTCCGCCGACGCATGAGCGCGAGATCATCCTGGCCGTGACCTACGTCATCGTCATCTTTTCCATCCTCGTTCAGGGGCTCAGCCTGGAGCGCTTCGTCCGTACGCTGTTGAAGCCGCAGGCCGCATAGCGCTCGTCAAAGGTCTCGCGGTCATGCTGGTATTTCAGGCTCTCATCGGCCAGCTCCGCCACGCGCTGCGCATGCTGGCTCACCACCTTCATCCGCTCCGCGTTTCCCGTCATGCTTCCAATCGTTTGCAGCGCGCCGAGCATCCGCAGCATGATCGCCAGATTGCCCTCCGCACTGTTGCGGATCTGGTCAAACGACTCTGCCACCAGGCTGTCAAAGCTCGGCCCCAGGGCCATCACCCGCAGTTCCCCCTCCTCATACCGCAGGGACGAGGGGATGTCCCGCGTCGCCAGTCGTGACAAAACCGCCGTCAGGTAGTCCACGCACATCACCGCCGTGGTCGTGTCATTGATGCCAGGTGATAGCGCCCTCAGCGCCATGTCCACCAGTTGCCGGATGCCAAAGCCCGCGTCCTGCTCCACCGTGCGGTGCCGGTCAATGCCATACGCATTCTGCAGCTCGGCCATGAGCCCGTCATGAGGCGCTTCGTCCAGGGAGATCGACACCAGCGGCGTCTCCGCCACCACAAACGAGCCAATCCCGCGCTCCATGCGGACGATGGCCTTTCTCTCCCGCGCCACCCGCAGCAGCGTGTCGCTGTCCAGGCTCTGAATGTAGCCGCTCCTCGGTGCGGGCACCGCCTGCCACTTCCGCTCCGGCCCGGCGCCCGGTTCCCCCGGCGCGGCTTCACCCGCCCCCTCTCCCAGCTTTTCAGGAAACATCCGGTCGATCGCCCCGAGCGTCTCTCCCGCCACCGAGGCAATGATGCTCGATGCCTGGATCGAGGTGGCGATGTGATGGATGAAGAAGATCAAAATCCCGATGCCACCGATCGCGATGATCACCGCCACCGTCACCGCGACGCTCGGCACAAACTCATCCAGATCGCCCCCGCGAATCGTCCGCAGCACCACCAGGCAATACGCAAAAATCCCGGCAAACAAACCCAGCACCACCTGCGTGACACGATCCCTCACAAAATTCCGCAGAATGCGCGAGGTGTACTGGCTGGAGGCCAGCGTCAGCGTCACCAGAATCATCGAAAACGTGACACCCACCACCGTCATCATCGAGCCCGCAATGGTGGAGAGCATTCCCCGCGCGCCCTCCGCGCTCGCTCCAAAGACACGCGGCCACAGCTTGACCCACCTTTCCATTCCGCCCGAATCCAGCTCGATCAGCGAAACCGAAATCACCATGCTCACCCCCACCATCAGCGACGGGAAAAACCAGAAGCTGTCGCGCAGCTTGCTCCAGAGCCTCTTCAGCCTGTTCATCCATTCGCCCTTTCGTCGGATCACCTCCAGGGCAGGCAGCACCGCTCGCCTCCGGTTTCCGATCTCGGCCGCGCTCTGCTTGTTGTCTTGGATCGGCTCCTTCATGTCAGCTAAAAACGGATGCGCAGACCCACGCCCCAGCCGTAGTCGGAATGCCATTGGCTGATGACGGAGGTGCTGCGGCTCAGCGTGTAGGCCAGATTCACCCGCCCCTGCCACAGGTCGCGGATGTCATAGTAAACCTCTCCCCCCAGGATGAGGCGCGGTGTGAGCGGAAGGCTGCGGCCGATCTTGAATCGTCCCCCGCCGTCTGTATCCGCCCACGCGGTCAGGCCCAGATTGAGAGGCAGGCGGTACATCACTCCCAGCACGCCGCGATTCGACTCGGCATGCGTGTCAAAGGAGTCCATCACCGTGCCCTGGCTGTTGAAGCCGGCGATGGCGCGGAAGAAGCGGTTGAAGTATCGCTGGTAAAGCGCCGTGACCTCCCACTCCGTGCCGGGCACATGGGCCCAGCCTGCCTCCCATTCCAGATTGAAGATGTGCCGCGTGTTGGAGTACTGGAGGTAGCCCTGCGTCATGTTGCTCAAGCCGTCCGCCACGCCCCAGAAGAAGAACGGATCCCGGTAGAGCTTGTGACGCAGCGGCGCGGTGTCCGCCGCAGGGGAAAAGCCGTCATAATGCACCACGCGCGCCATGCCGCTCTCCATGTGGTAGAGAAGATGGCAGTGGAAGAACCAGTCCCCCACTTCCTCGGCGGCGAATTCAATCACCGTGGTCTGCATCGGCGGCACGTCCACCGTATGCTTCAGCGGCGCGTGGTCGCCCTGGCCGTTGATCACGCGGAAGAAGTGCCCATGCAGGTGCATGGGGTGGTGCATCATCGTGCGGTTGATCATGATGAAGCGCACCGTGTCCCCCCGGTTGATCTTGATGGAGTCGCTGGCAAAGAGCGTCGTGTTGTTCAACGACCACACATAGCGCTCCATGTCCCCGTCCAGGGTCAGGCGCACCTGCCGCACAGGCCGCTGCGGAGGAAGCGCCGTGTTTTTGACCGAGCGCAGCTCTTTGTACGGCGGCCAGGGACGCGGCCCCATGCCATCCATCGCCAGCGGCTTGCGGGAGGACACATCCGGTCCCAGCGGGCTGTAGTCCCAGGTATAAACCTTCCCCGAGTGGGGGCTGCCGCGCCGGGGGCTGTCCGTCGCCATGCCATGCTCCATGGCCATGCCGCCCATCGGCATGTCATGCTTCATTTTCCCACCACGTGATGGCATGTCGTGGTCCATGGCCATCGTTCCCATGGCCATTCCCTGCTTCATCTGGCTGCTGCTCCCGCCCATCATTTCCGCCATCGTCATCATGCCTCCCATCAGGCCCGGATGGTCAAACTTGCCTGCATTGACCTTGCTGTCCGACATGCCCATCGTGCCGCCCGGGGTCAGGGCGAAAATGGTGGAGGCCTTGAGTTTGCCCATCGTGTTGTAGAGGTTCGCGCGGGGCACCTTGGGCGCAGGATGCCGCTCCCCCTGACCGATCCAGATGGACGCCCACGCCGACCCGTCATGCGCCGTGGCGCGCAATTCATAGCTCCCCGGCCCCGGTGTGCGCACCAGCACGTCATAAGTCTCCGCCACGCTGATGAGCATGCGCTCCTTCACCAGCGGGCGCACCTCCTGCCCGTCGGCAGAGACAATCGTCATGGGCCCGCCGGCAAACTGGAGATGGAAGAACGTGGACGAAGACCCGTCCACAATGCGGAGCCGCACCGTCTCTCCGGGCTTCGCGGCAATGGAGTGCTCCGGCTCCCCATTCGCCAGAAAGCGGTCATAAGCCACATCCGCCAGATCCATCGGTGGCATGCGCAGCAGCTCACGCTTCCAGTAGGCTCCGAACTTCCCCGCCCGCAGGGCGCCGATGAGGGATTGCGCGTTCCCGCGTTGCAGCGCAGGCCACTCGCTGCCACGCTTCAGCCAGCGCAGCACATCGTGCGGGCTCTGGTCCGTCCAGTCAGAAAGCACCACGGTCTTTCCCCGGACACCGCCCTGCCGGGGAAGAATGACCAGCGCCCCGTACAGCCCCTTCTGTTCCTGCAATCCCGTGTGGGAATGATACCAGTAGGTGCCATGCTGCCGCAGCCGGAACTCGTAGTCAAAGGTCGCCCCCGGCTTGATGGGCGGATACGTGATGAACGGCACGCCGTCCATCCGGTTCGGCAGCAGCATGCCATGCCAGTGGATGGAAGCCTCCACCTTCATCCGGTTCGTGACGTGGATGCGCGCCACATCCCCCTCCCGGAAAGTCAGCGTCGGGGCCGGGATGCTGCCATTCACCGCCATCGCCGTCCGGGGCCTGCCCGTGAAGTTCACCGCCTTCTCGTCGATCGTGAGGTGGTATTCCACAATCTCCGCCGCAGCCGGGGCGGCGCCAGCCGCAGCCAGGCCAAGAAGCAGGAGAATGCGATGAAAGCGCACAGGGATGACAGGGTGAAAGGATAGGTTCATGGCGCTGCCTCGGAAGGAGTGTTGATTGCAAAACTTCGTCTGGAGATGAAGCCGCGCCCATAGGTCGCCGCCC
Organism: Verrucomicrobiota bacterium; assembly: GCA_017301975.1. Classification (GTDB taxonomy): domain Bacteria; phylum Verrucomicrobiota; class Verrucomicrobiia; order Verrucomicrobiales; family Verrucomicrobiaceae; genus Prosthecobacter. The sequence continues at coordinate 17,680 of JAFLEI010000017.1, read as the reverse complement.
CGACAAGAGGGTCGGATTTGAAGACTCTTTTGGACGTATTAAAACCACGCCCTTGGGTGGCCGTTGCAGGCCGGGCTTCCTCTCCATTCCCCATCACGTGTCTTCCGGCCCTTCGGGCACCTCGGCGATCAGCCGCTGCATCTCAGCCACCTTGGAGCCGATGAACAGCACATTCAGCAGCTCGATCTGTTCATGCGTCGCCCCCGAGGTTCGGATCTTCAGGTCGCCGGAGCCAAAGCCAAGCAGCCAGTGCCGGAAGATGTCATCCCGGTGCTTCTCCAGCCCCATGCCCTGAGTGTTGTAGCTGTTGGAGCCGCCCCCGAAGAGCACCTTGTGCGTGAGCTGCCCCGGCGTCACCTCCCAATAGCTCAGGCGATCCAGCACAAACACCGTCAAAAACCAGGCGATGAACATCAACGTGGAGAACCAGAAATACGCCCCCATCGAAAGATGAATCGTGAGGTTTTCAAACCACCGGAAAATCTCGTCCCACAGGCCCGCATACGCCAGCACCACCGCCACCAGCGCACCGCCCAGGATCACCATTCCCGAGGCCAGCCCGCGCACGGAAAAATTCGTGATCATGATGATCACAAACAGCGTCAGGAAGTAGATCACGCCAAGGTTGTTGCTCGGGTGCACCCAGTCCAGCACCGCCCACGACGTCTCGGCGTGCAGCTCCCGGCCCTGCGCGTAGGTCAGCGCGGCCATGACATATCCCACCAACCACACCGGCCACCAGAACAGCAGCGAGGAGTGGCTGTAGATGCGGATGCTGGACGGACCGCGTGAAACCTGCGGCGCAGCCACCACCGCGGGGCTGACAGTCACGGGGACCGGCTGCGCGCCTGCGGGCTGTGTCTGCACCGGGGTCTCTGGGGGATAGGTTTCGTTCATGGCGTTTTCTTTGTCTGAAGTCTGACGCCGTTGCGCCTTCCGTGTCTGCCTTCTGCTTCGTGGGGAAAAATTCAGGCTGGGGCCGACGCGGCCTCCGTCATGATCTTCACCAGCACCGCCTCCACCTCCGCCGCCGTGTCGTTCAGTTGCGGCGCGTTAAACAGCCCCAGCAGCTTCGTGGGTTTCAGCGTGGCCAGCGTGGTCTTGCCGCCTTTCTCATAGACGGAAATGCGGCAGGGCAGCGCCGTGGAAATGCTCATGTCTTCCTCCAGCACCTTCTTCGCCTGCTCCGGCTGGCAGACTTCGAAAATCAGGCACTCATGCTCAAACTCCACCCCCTTTTTCCACATCGTCTCCTTGAGGTCATGCACCTGCATCACGCCAAACTTGTGGGCCGGCACGGCGGCGTGCAATGCCTCCGCAGTCTCTTTCACCGTCTTGTCCGTGGTTAGTTGGATCAGCATAGGTTTGCTTGGTTGTTCAGAGGTTGCTTCGCATCTGCGACGAGAGAAGACTTATTTTTCCACCGGTTTATTGAGGCACCAACACACCACCTTTTCCCGCAACATCACGGAAAAACCACCAAGGTAGGGTTTTACCCCATCGCTTCCCGGCCATTGCTGGCCGATGCTTCACCTTGAACAGCCCCAGCCAGACTCAATCCTCGTGCGTCCGTTGCTGCCATTCTGAACCTGCATGAGTGAATCCCTCTTGAGCCACCTGCCAGCCCATTACCTGGCTGCCTTGCGCAACCATTTGGAACAAGGCCGTCAGGCAAGCCTGCTGCCAGCGCATGATCTTGGCATCGAGGCGCTGAATCACGGCATGGAAACGCTGGATCTCGCCAAGGTGCATCACCAGGCCCTGGATTCCCTCATCCTCCCCGGCTGCCCTCCCGCCACGCGCGATGAGATCACCCTGCGCGCCGGCGTCTTCTTCACCGAAGCCCTCGTCCCCATTGAAAAAACACACCGCCTCGCACTCGATGCCGGCGCTGGTTTGAAGGCGCTGCATGAGCGCCTGGACCGCCGCACCCTGGCCCTGGCGGACTGCAATCGCGAACTCAGCCACGGCATCTCTCAGCGCCTCACCGCCGAGGCCGCCCTGGAGCACAGCCAGCGCATCTCCAGCCAGTTGCTCAAGGAGTCCCGCGTGCTGGAGCAGCAGCTCAAGGAGATCACGCACCAGATCCTCGCGACCGATGAGCAGGAGCGGAAGAGGATGAGCCTCCGGCTTCATGACGACATCGGCCAGGCCTTGCTCGGCATCCACGTGCGGCTGCTGGCCCTGAAAGCGGAGGTGGCCTCCAAATACGAAGGCCTCAATCACGAAATCGCCACCACCCAAAAACTGGTCGAGTCCGCGGTGAACACCATCAGCCAGTTCACCCACGAGCTGGGCATTCCTCATGAAATATAAGCGCACCAGTCTCTCGCGGCTCTATCACGCGGCCCTGCACCACTTCTTGCAGGAGGGCCCTTCCGCGAGCATGGCCCCGGCCCATGAGCTCGGCCATCAGGCCATCGCCCTCGGCATGGAGACCCTCGATCTCGCGCGCATGCATGAGGTGGCCCTCATCTCCCTCGTGCTGCCCGGCAGCTCCTCCAGCGCCAGTGCTGGCTTGATGAGCCGCGCAGGCCTGTTCTTTGCCGAGGCCATCACCCCCCTTGAAGAAACCCACCGCGGCGCTCGTGAGGCCAACATCCAGCTCAATCAAATGGTGCAGGCGCTCAGCCAGCGCACGGAGGAGCTCGCCACCTCGGTGCAGGATCTCAAGCTGGAAGTCGTGCAGCGCACCGCCATGGAGGAGTCCCTCCGCATCAGCCAGCAGACCTCCAGCGATCTCCTCAAAAAGTCGCGCGAACTGCAGGAGGATCTCCGCCTGCTCTCACGCCAGCTCCTCTCCGCGCAGGAGGAGGAGCGCAAGAAAATCAGCCGCGAACTGCACGACGTCATCGCCCAGACCCTCACCGGCATCAACGTGCGCCTCGCCGCTCTGAAGACAGACTCCACCGTCGGCAGCAAGGAGCTTCAGAGCAAGATCACCAGCACGCAGCAGCTCGTGGAAAAGTCGGTGGACATCGTCCACCGCTTCGCGCGTGAGCTGCGTCCCTCCGTGCTCGATGATCTGGGCCTCATCCCCGCCCTGCAGTCCTACATGACCGGCTACATGCAGGACACCGGCATCCGCGTCGCTTTGCAGGCCTTCGCCGGCATTGAGCAGGCAGACGGCACCACACGCACCGTCCTCTACCGCATCGCCCAGGAGGCCCTCACCAATGTGGCGCGCCACGCGCAGGCCAGCAAGGCGCACCTCAGCATCCAGAATCTTCACACCGGCATCTGCATGGAGATCACAGACAACGGCTGCGGCTTTGCCGTGGAGGGCAAAGGCAGTGCCAGGAAAAACAACCGCCTCGGCCTCCTCGGCATGCGGGAGCGCGTCGAAATGATCGGCGGCACCTTCTGCGTGAGTTCCGCTCCCGGACAGGGCACCACCATCCGCGTGGAGATCCCCTCCAAAACCGGAGACCCGGCCCCGGCCCCGCCCCCGCAGCTCTCCTCAGACACCACCTCCCTGCAATGCCCATGAGCCCCATCACCATCCTCCTGGCGGAAGACCACGCCCTCATACGCGAAGGTCTGCAGGCCATCCTGCAGGCGGAGGCGGACATGCAGGTCATTGGCGAAGCCGAAAACGGCCGCCAGGCCGTGGAGCTGACCTGCCAGCTCCATCCCGATGTGGTCATCATGGACATCTCCATGCCCCTCCTCAATGGCATCGAGGCCACACGTCAGATCATGCAGCCCACCGGCAGCACCAAGGTCCTCGTGTTTTCATCCCACCGGGACGTTGTTTACATCGAGCAGGCCATGGCCGCCGGTGCCGCCGGCTACCTCCTCAAGCAAACCGACACCCTCCTGCTGCCAGACGCCATTCGCAGCGCCTGCCACGGCGCCCCTTTCATCTGCCCCGGCAAACCCGCCTCCCTCTCATGCCCATGAATACCATCACCGTCCTGCTCGCTGAAGACCACCAGATCGTCCGCGAAGGTCTGCGCGCCATGCTAAATTTGGAAACCGACATCAAGGTCATCAGCGAGGCTGACAACGGTCGCCACGCCGTCGAGCTCGTCACCAAGTTGCGCCCCGACGTCGTCGTCATGGACATCGCCATGCCCCTCCTCAATGGCATGGAGGCCACACGCCAGATTCTCCTCGCCCTGCCCGGCACCAAGATTCTCATCCTCTCCGCCCACAGCGATGACGCCTACGTCGCCATGGTCATGGCCATCGGCGCTTCCGGTTATCTCATCAAGCAGACCGCCGCACACGTCCTGCCGGAGGCGATCCGCGCCGTCCATCAGGGAAAGACCTTCTTCAGCCCCATCATCGCCAAACGCCGCAACCATCACAAGCAGAAGGAGCATGACAAAGGCGAGCTCCCCGGCAGGGCCGCCCCCGCCCTCAGCGCACGCGAGATGGAAGTCCTGCAGCTCATCGCGGAAGGCAAGGCCAACAAGGAAACAGCCGACGAACTCCACATCAGCATCAAGACCGTCGAAAAGCATCGCCAGAGCCTTATGGACAAGCTCAACATCCACGACACCGCCGGCCTCACCCGCTACGCCATCTCCATGGGCATCATCGAAAACAGCGTTCAGGTCACGATCGTCTGACCCCCATGCGGGTGCATCCCCGGCGCCATGGGGTGAAGACCCCATAACATCTTCACGGCATTGCAACGAGGATGCATCGCCACATCCGCCCCAGCGGGGATGTGCGCACGGTATCACCATGACAACATCCTCAAGGCTCATCTCTGCCAATGCCACCCCTGCCGCCACGCCCACGGACAGCCCCACCGAACGGCTGCACAACGACGCCTTCCTCAAAACCGGAGCCCTGCAGGACGCCATCCTCAACAGCGCCAACTTTTCCAGCATCGCCACAGACGAAAAAGGCGTCATTCAGATCTTCAATGTCGGTGCGGAGCGCATGCTCGGCTACGCCGCCGCCGATGTGCTCAACAAAATCACTCCGGCCGAAATTTCCGACCCTCAGGAGGTCGTCACACGCGCCGCAGAGCTGAGCCTGGAGCTGGGCACCACCATCGCCCCCGGTTTCGAGGCCCTCGTCTTCAAGGCCTCTCGCGGCATCGAGGACATCTATGAGCTCACCTACATCCGCAAGGACGGCAGCCGCTTTCCCGCCGTCGTCTCCGTCACAGCCTTGCGCGATGTGCATGACCACGGCAGCATCATTGGCTACCTCCTCATTGGCACGGACAACACCGTCCGCAAACAGGCCGAGGCCAAGCAGGAAAAGCTCGACCAGCTCCTCCGCGACCAGCAGTTCTACACCCGCTCCCTCATCGAATCCAACATCGATGCCCTGATGACCACCGACCCCTCCGGCATCATCACCGACGTGAACAACCAGATGGAGGCCCTCACCGGACGCTCGCGCGAAGAGCTCATCGGCGCGGCGTTCAAAAACTACTTCACCGATCCCGCACACGCGGAGGCCGCCATCAAGCGCGTGCTCAGCGAAAGCAAGGTCACCGACTACGAGCTCACCGCCCGTGCCAGGGACGGCACCGAAACCGATGTCTCCTACAACGCCACCACCTTCCATAATCGCGACGGCGTCCTGCAGGGCGTCTTCGCCGCTGCGCGTGACATCACCGAACGCAAACGCTGGGACAAGGTGCTTCAGGAAAAAACCGTCGAGCTGCAGAAGGCCAAGGCCGTCGCCGAGAAGGCCAATCTCGCCAAGTCCGACTTCCTCTCCAGCATGAGCCATGAGCTGCGTTCACCGCTCAATGCCATCCTCGGCTTCACCCAGCTCATCGAGTCGGACACTCCTCCGCCCACCGCCTCACAGAAGGCCAGCATCGACCAGATTCTCCATGCAGGCTGGTTTCTCCTCGAACTCATCAATGACATCCTGGATCTCGCCGTCGTCGAGTCCGGCCGCCTCTCCCTCTCGCTGGAGGCCGTCTCGCTGCCGGAGGTCCTCATCGAATGCCAGGCCATGATCGAGCCCCAGGCGCAGAAGCGCGGCATCAGCATGTCGTTCCCCAAATTCAAGGACGCCTGCTTCATCAAGGCCGACCGCACCCGCCTCAAGCAGGTGCTCATCAATCTCCTTTCCAACGCCATCAAATACAACCGCCTCGGCGGCACCGTCGTGGTGGACTGTGATCTCACCATCCCCGGCCGCCTCCGCATCAGCGTCAGAGACACCGGCGCAGGATTGTCTCCAGAGCTCCTCTCCCAGCTCTTTCAGGCCTTCAACCGCCTCGGCAAAGAAGCCACCGGAGAGGAAGGCACCGGCATCGGCCTCGTCGTCAGCAAACGCTTGGTGGAGCTCATGGAAGGCAGCATCGGCGCGCACAGCACCGTCGGCACCGGCAGCGTCTTCTGGATCGAACTCGGCTCGGATACCGATCCCCACATCGACTTCATCAAATCCGTCAGCACCACGCTCACAGCCATCCCCGAAGGCACGGGCAAGCGCACGCGCCTCATCCTCTACATCGAGGACAATCCCGCCAACCTGAAGCTCATCGAGCAGCTCATCGCCCGCCGTTCAGATCTCCGCCTCCTCACCGCACAGAACGGTGCAGATGGCATCAGCCTCGCCCGTGGCTACATGCCGGACGTCATTCTCATGGACATCAATCTGCCCGGCATCAGCGGCATTGAGGCCATGAAGATCATCCGCCAGGAACCCGCCACCGCCCACATACCCATCGTCGCCGTCAGCGCCAATGCCATTCCCAGCGACATCGATAAAGGCCTCGAAGCCGGTTTCTTCCGCTACCTCACCAAGCCCATCAAAGTGAACGAATTCATGGAGACCCTCAATGCAACCCTGGACTTCGCCGGGAAAAGCGCCGCCCACGCTGACTGAGGATTCAAGAAGGCCGCATGAGGGTGAAGAGACGATGGAACAGGCATGGCCTCCCCCGCTGCAGAGGGGGCGGTCGCCGCCTCCATTCTTTATGACCAGCATTGTTGATATTTTCGTCGGTCTGCTGCTGGCCGTCGTCATGCTCGCGCTCCTCGCGCAAAAGCTATCGGTGCCCAAGCCCATCCTCTTTGTGCTCGGCGGCCTTGCTCTCAGCCTGATACCCAAACTGCCCGAGGTGCAGCTTGATCCCCAGCTTGTGTTCCAGTTTTTCCTGCCCCCGCTGCTGTTCCCCGCCGCGCTGTTTACCTCATGGCGGGACTTCCGCGCCAGCCTCCGTCCCATCTCCCTCCTCGCCGTCGGCCTCGTTCTGCTCACCACGCTGGCGGTCGCCTTGCTCGCCCACTATGTCATGGGCCTGCCTCTGGCGGTGGGCTTTGTTCTCGGTGCCATCGTCTCACCACCGGATGCCATTGCCGCGTCCGCCATCGCAGACAGCCTGAAGGTCCCCCGCCGCATCGTCACCATTCTGGAAGGCGAAAGCCTCGTCAACGACGCCACCGCCCTCGTCGCCTATCGCTTCGCGGTGCTCGCCGTCGTAACCGGTTCATTCTCGCTGCCCCAGGCTGCCGGTAATTTCGTCATCATCAGTCTCGGAGGCCTCCTCATCGGCTTCATCATCGGCTGGCTCGCGGAGCATTTTCATCAGCGCGTCGAAGACGCCCCCATCGAAGTCACCGTCTCGCTGCTCACCCCCTTTGTGGCTTATCTCCTTGCGGAGCAGCTTCACGTTTCCGGCGTGCTCGCCGTCGTCACCGCCGGCCTCTATCTCGGCTGGCGCATGCCCGAGCTGCTCGACTTCAAAACCCGCCTTCACGGCGGCCCCGTCTGGGAGATGGTCGAGTTCCTTCTCAATGGCTTCGTCTTCATCCTCATCGGCCTGCAGTTGCCCAAAGTGATCGATGCCCTCTCCACCCAGGCCATCCCCGTTCACCGGCTCGTCTCCTACGCCCTCATGACCACCCTTGCCCTCATCCTCGTGCGCATTCTCTGGGTCTTCCCCGCCATCTATCTCCCGCATTGGATCTCGCGGCGCCACCCCAAGAGCAATCCCCTGCCCCGCTGGCGTCACGTCACCATCATCGCCTGGACCGGCATGCGCGGCGTCATCTCCCTCGCCGCCGCGCTGGCCCTGCCGCTGACTCTGCGGGATGGCTCCCCGTTTCCGGGCCGCGATCTGATTCTCTTCCTCACCTTCACCGTGATCCTCGGCACCCTCGTCCTGCAGGGCCTCAGCCTGCCCCTGCTCATTCGCTGGCTCGGCATCAAGGAGGATGTCTTGTCAGCGAGCGAAGAGCGCAAAGCACGCCTGAAAGCCAATCAGGAGGCGTTTGCCAGCCTCAACGAGATCGAGGAAAACGATCCCGCCAAAGCCGATGCGCTGCGGCGTCTCCGTCTCGAATACGAAGACCACATTCGTCAGGCGGAAGGCGCCGCCTCCGCCAGTGTCGGCACCCCGCTTCGCCTGTTCTCCACGGAATACGAACGCCTTTCTCTCGCCGCACTGCAGCAGGAGCGCCACACCATCATCCACCTGCGCAATGAAAACGTGATCAGCGATGAAGTCCTCCGCCGCATCCAGCGCGACATTGATCTGGCCGAAGCACGGCTGGGACGCCGTCAGTGACGCTCCTCACGCCTCATCCACCGGCGCGATCCCCTTCAGACTGTCAAAGCTCACCTTCTTCATCGTGGCGATGAATTCCCGCATGTACGCCGTCCCCGCCAGCGCGCGCGTCGTCGCCGCATTGAGATTGGAAAACAGCCCGCTCTTGCGCACCGGCCTCTGCGCCACATAGCGCCGCTCCAGATACGGCTGTACCGCCCACCCCGGCATCGCGGCGATGCCACGCTGGCTCGCCACCAGTTGCAAGATCGCCACCGTCAGCATCGCCGTGCGCCGCACCGGATTCACCCCCAGCGGCCCCAGCACCTCCCGCACCACATCGATGCGGTCATCCGGAATCGGATACGTGATGAGAGTCTCCTTGGCAAAATCCTGCGCTGTGAGGAATTTCTTCTTCGTCAGCGGATGCTGATGCGCCAGCAGCGCCAGCACCTCATACCGAAACAGCGGATGATATACCACGTCCTTGCGCGGTGGTGCCTTGGACACAATCACCAGATCCGCCTGGTCCTCAATAAGCAGCCCCGTGGGATCAGGCTGAAACCCGGAAACAAGATCCATCTCCACCTCCGGCCACGCGATTCTAAATTCATCCATCGCCGGCATCAGCCAGTCAAAGCACGAATGGCACTCCACCGCGATGCGGAGCTGCCCCGCCTTCCCTTCCGCGATGCGCGCCACATCCCGCTCGCACTGCCGCATCTGCTTCACGATCTCATGCGCCGTCCCCAGCAGCCGCTCACCCGCCGGGCTCAGCCGCAGCGGGCTGCTCTTCCGCTCAAACAACGCCACCCCCAGATGCGTCTCGATGCTCTTCACCTGATGCGACAGCGCCGGCTGCGACAGGTGCAAACGACGCCCCGCTTTGGAAAGGTTCCCCGTCTCAGCGAGGGCGATGAGGGCATGCAGATGGCGGATTTCGATCATGCCACCATCATAACCATTTTCGATGATGATCCACAAAACTCTCTGGATTGTTAATGCTCAATTCGGCGATAGTTATTTGTCGCTATGAGCGACAACATCATTCACACACACAATCTGGGCTACCCGCGCATCGGCGGGCAGCGCGAACTCAAGAAAGCCACCGAAGCCTTCTGGCACGGCAAACTCTCACGCGAGGAGCTGGAGGCCACGGGCCGCCGTCTGCGCCGGGACAACTGGGCCAAACAAAGCACCGCAGGCATCGACCTCATCCCCTGCAACGACTTCTCGTTCTACGATCAGATGCTCGATTTCTCCTGCCTCATCGGCAACGTCCCCCCGCGCTTTGGCTGGAAAGGTGAAGACGTCGACCTCGACACCCTCTTCCTCATGGCGCGCGGTTCACGCGGCGAAGGCCACGAAGGCTGCACCCATGGCTGCAGCACGCATGAGGCGGCCTTTGCCTGCGAGATGACCAAGTGGTTCGACACCAACTACCACTACATCGTCCCCGAGTTCCGTGCAGACACCCAGTTCCAGCTCGTCGGCAGCAAAGTCTTCCGCGAATTCGCCGAACTCAAAGCCCTCGGCCTGCGCGCCAAGCCCGTGCTGCCCGGCCCCGTGACCTACCTTTCTCTCGGTAAAGTACAAGACTCCCAACATCCCAACTTCGACCGCTGGACGCTGCTCGACGGACTGGTGTCAGTCTATGAAAAAATCCTCCAACGCCTCGCCGAGCAAGGCGCCGAGTGGGTGCAGATCGACGAGCCCATCTTCGCTCTCGATCTCTCCCCTCAGCAACGCGATGCCATCGTGGACGCCTGGCGTCGGCTCGCCGCTGCCGCGCCCGGTTTGAAGATCATCGTCGCCACCTATTTCGGTGCCCTGCGCGAAAATTTGCCGCTCTTCCTCTCGCTCCCCGCGCACGCCTTCCACTTTGATTGCGTTCGTGCTCCCGCAGAGCTGGATGAAGTGCTCGAAAATCTCCCGCAGGATAAAATCCTCTCCCTCGGCGTCGTCGATGGCCGCAACATCTGGAAGAACGACTTCACCAAATCCCTGAAACTGCTCACCTCTGCGAAGGCAAAGCTCGGCACGCAGCGCCTCTGGGTCGCTCCTTCATGCTCGCTGCTGCACTCGCCCGTCACACTTGCCTCCGAGCCCGCGCTCGATGCGCAGATCGAAAACTGGCTGGCCTTTGCCGATGAAAAACTCACCGAGGTCGTCACCCTCAGCGCCCTGCTGCGGAACGTCTCCCGCAGCGGCGTTCTGGAGGCCAATCAAGACGCCATCCACAGCCGCGCCACCAGCCGCCGCACGCACAATCCCGAAGTCCGCGCACGCCTCGCTCTCATCACAGAGCAGGATGCACGCCGCCGCTCCCCCTTCCCGCAGCGGCAGCTCTTGCAGCATGCCCGGCTGGCCCTGCCCGAGTTCCCCACCACCACCATCGGCTCCTTCCCGCAAACCGCTGAAGTCCGCTCCATGCGCGCCCGCTGGAAGAAAGGAGAGCTCACCACCGCCGAATACGAAGTCTATCTGGAAAACGAAACGCGCGCCTGCGTCGCCTTTCAGGATGAGATCGGCCTCGACATGCCCGTGCACGGTGAGTTCGAGCGCAATGACATGGTCGAATATTTCGGCGAGCAGCTCGATGGCTTCCTCTTCACCGCCAACGGCTGGGTGCAGAGCTACGGCACCCGCTGCGTGAAGCCCCCCATCATCTACGGCGATGTCAGCCGCCCTGCGCCCATGACCGTCCGCTGGTCCAAGTTCGCGCAGAGCCTCACCACGCACCCCATGAAAGGCATGCTCACCGGACCCGTCACCATCCTGCAGTGGAGCTTTGTCCGCGATGACCAGCCGCGCTCCGAGACCACTCGTCAGGTCGCCCTCGCCATCCGCGATGAAGTCGTGGACCTCGAAGCCGCAGGCATCGCCGCCATTCAGATCGACGAACCCGCCATCCGCGAAGGCCTGCCACTGCGCCGCATCGACTGGTCCTGGTACCTCGACTGGGCCGTCACCGCCTTCCGCCTCAGCGCCAGCGGCGTGCGGGATGACACGCAGATCCACACCCACATGTGCTACTCCGAGTTCAACGACATCATCGCCGCCATCGCAGACATGGATGCCGATGTCATCACCATCGAAACCTCCCGCTCCAACATGGAACTCCTCGGTGCCTTCGTGGACTTCAAGTACCCCAACGAGATCGGCCCCGGCGTCTATGACATCCACTCTCCGCGCGTCCCTTCCGTCAGCGAAATGGAAAACCTCATGCGCAAAGCCGAGGCCGTCATTCCACGTCGCAATCTCTGGGTGAATCCCGACTGCGGCCTCAAAACACGCGGCTGGGCCGAGGTGAAAACCTCCCTCATCCACATGGTGCAGACCGCGCAAAAACTGCGCGCAGCAACCCTGCAACCCACCGCATAACGGGTATGCACATCCAAGACATCCTCTCCGCCGCACGTGGCACCACCACGTTCTCCTTCGAGTTCTTCCCGCCCCGCACTCCCGTGGCCGTGAAGACGCTGCAAAGCACCCTCGATCTCCTCGCGCCGCTGCGTCCCGCCTTCGCCAGCGTGACGTATGGCGCAGGCGGCAGCACGCGCGATCTCACGCAGAGCCTCGTCGCGGAGCTGACACAGAGCGATGTCTTCGATCCCATCCCCCACCTCACCTGCGTGGGCCACAGCGAGTCTGAAATCATGACCCTGCTCACCCGCTACGCCGCCGCCGGAGTCAGCAACATCCTGGCTCTGCGCGGCGACATTCCTGCGGGCAAATCAGACAGCGGTGTCTTCACCCACGCCGCTCAGCTCGTGCGCTTCATCAAGCAGTTCAACGAACGCGGCCTGCACCCTCGCCCACGCGGCTTCGGCATCGGCGTTGCCTGCTTTCCCGAAGGCCATCCCGCCACGCCCAATCGCATGACCGAGATGGATCACCTCAAAGCCAAGGTCGACGCCGGGGCCGACTGGCTCTGCACGCAGTCCTTCTTTGACAACCATGTCTTCCACGACTTCCGCGCCCGCTGCTCACTCGCAGGCATCACCGCGCCCATCCTCGCCGGCGTCCTGCCACTCACCACCGCCACCGGCATGAAACGCATGGCCGCACTCGCCGGCGGCATGCGCTACCCCGCCCGCCTCATCCGTGCCCTCAACCGCGCTGGCGATGATCCCGAAGCCTTCCGCCGCATCGCCCTGCACCACGCCACCGAGCAATGCGCCGACCTCCTCGATCACCACGCAGACGGCATCCATCTCTACACCCTGAACCAGTCCCAGCCCGTGCTCGGCATCTTCTCCAGACTTGGCCTCTGGCACGGCCATCTTCCCTGACGCGCAGAGCAGGTGTACACCCCATCGCGCCGCACCGCCTCCAGCGCCTGATTGTGCGCACCATGAAAGACCCCGTTTACAAAACCGTCGAACTCACCGGCACCTCCACCACCACCATTGAGGACGCCGTCAACAAAGCCCTCAAGCGCGCCCACAAAACCATCAAAGGCCTCCGCTGGTTTCAGGTGACCGAGACTCGCGGCAGCATCGACAAAGGCCAGGTGCACCAATGGCAGGTCACCCTCAAGGCCGGCTTCGAGATTCAGGATTAGCTCCGGCCGCCGTCCTGCGGAGACATCACTTTCCCGGCCGTCATTCCCATCATCGGAATGGGGTCAGGGTTTGAAAGCAAGGCGGTCTTGCATCCGGCAGGTCACCGCTCTTGCCCATTCCATGCCTTTTACGGCAAGCTCGGCCGCAAGGCCATAGCCACACCTCCACCCTGCTCAAGGGCACAGCCGGCATCTTCACCCGAGACTCACGCCGTTCAGACATGAGTCTCCGGTTCCTCTCGCTCGCCGGATGAAGAACGGGGTGAACACCCCATGGCTTGACAGCCGCCACTGTCCCAGCTTGCTCTTGTAACACACCCACCACTGCTCCCTGCATGAATATCATCGTCATCCTGCTCATCCTTCTTCTCCTCGGGGGCGGCGGCTACGGCTTCAGCTCCGGCAATCATCTCCTGGGCGGCGGAGCCGGCCTCATCGTCATCATTCTCATCGTCCTTCTCGCCACCGGGCGGATTTAACGCACCACCACCGCATACCACAAACTACAATCCACAATCCAATCCACAATCTCATGAAACACACTGCATTCCTCCTCGTCCTCCCCCTTGCTCTCAGCCTCAGCGTCTCCTCCTGTGTCGGCCCCGGTTACGGTGCGGGCGTCGGTTACAGCAGCGGTTACGGCGGCGCCTACAACACCTACTCCACCCTCCCCGCCAACTACAACGGCGGCGCCTACAATCACAACGGCCGCTACTACACCGGCGGCGCCTATCAAACCGGCAACTACAGCTACCAGGGCAGGCCCTACACCAGCCGCTATTCACACAACGGCCAGTACTACTACGGCGGCAGCCACCAGCATTACACGCCTCAGCGCGGTAATGGATACAATACGAACGTCCACGTCAACTCCCCGCTCGTCCAGCAGCGCTCAAACCTCCAGGTCCTCCCAAGGTACCGCTGATCCAGCTCAGACAGCCGCGTTGAACTCACGCGCATCATTGACGGGGGCAGGCCTGATCCACCTGCCCCTTTCCATGTACAGAATACAAAACTTCCCTGCCAGTTCGCCCCTCCCGGCGATGTGCGCCTTTTAAAAAAAGGTCAGTTTCAGGTGAGCCAAACCCACAAACCCACCGCCGCCCCAATCAACAGCGCGGCGGCGCAGGCAGCAAGGAGCACGCACTTGGCGGTGCCCAGCTTTTTGCAGATCTGCCGCATTTTGGACATCAGCCTGGCCCGGACTTGATCAGCACGATCCAGCGCCCGGGCGACCACGATGGATTCCGCCGCCAGCATCATCAGCCCACCGGCCAGCACGAGAGTGCCCGGCCCCGGCAAAGGCAGCGCCACCACACCCAGCAGGCAGATGGCGATGCCCCCGATCACCAGCCCATGCTTTCTGCCCTCGCTGGAGTCACCTTGTTTGGCCTTCCGTCGTTTGTGGACCTCCTGAAACCGGTGCCCAGGAGGGCTCCGGAGAAACAAGTGCCACTGCTTTTTGAGAGTCTGGATCATGGAAAGCCTAACCAAAGCTGTGAATGGAAAGTAATCGTCGCCGCCTCGGCAATCGAAGCATGTTCGGCAATGACTGCATCATTGGGCGGGGCATGGTTGATGATGAATCGAATCTCGCCCAAACCCTGGATGGCATTTGCAGGCGAATGAACAGCCTGTCCCATCCACCTCAGCAACGTGACCACTCGTGGGCCGAACACTGATGACCGTGGGCTTTAGACGGCCGATTCTTCACGTGCCAAAAAAAATGCCATCAGACTGACATCATCATTTTGATTGGTGCCTCATCGATCACCTCCTGTCCTTTGATGACTCTTTGTACTTCAAAGAGTGGTGCTCGGGAAGGGACTCGAACCCTTAAGCCTTTCGGCACAAGATCCTTAGTCTTGCGCGTATACCAATTCCGCCACCCGAGCAGGTGTGAAAAACAGGGGCCGCGAATATAGACGCTTCAGTTTTTATGCAACCACTGTTTTGCATTTTCGTGCACTTTTATGCACCGATGCAAAAGACGATCACTCTTGCCTTCCCGAAGCGTTTTGGCTGTCATCCTTTCTCATGCGCTCTCCCCTCCTCCTCTGCCTGCTGCCGTCCCTCCTGCTCGCAGCCTCGCCCTACCCTGAAAAGACCCCGGACACTCCCGGAAACCGGCTCATCGACCGCTACTTTTTTGAGCAGACACGCGAGATCACCGCAGACAACGGCCTCGCGCAGATCACCACCGCCGCAGACTGGGAGGCCAAAGCCCCCGAGTACCGCCGCCAGCTCTTCGAGATGCTCGGCCTCGATCCCCTGCCGGAAAAAACGCCCCTCCAGCCCACCAAGACCGGAGAGCTCAAAGGCGACGGCTACGTCGTGGAAAAAATGCACTTCCAGTCCATGCCCGGACTCTACGTCACGGCCAATCTCTACCTGCCGGAGAAAATTGATAAACCCCTGCCCACCATCCTCTACGTCTGCGGCCATGCCAATGTGGTCAAGGAAGGCATCAGCATGGGCAACAAGACCGGCTACGAGCACCACGGCGTCTGGTACGCACGCCACGGCTACGCCTGCATGATCATCGACACCGTCCAGCTCGGCGAGATCCGCGGCGAGCACCACGGCACCTACAGCAAAGGCCGCTGGTGGTGGTTCTCCCGCGGCTACACGCCCGCAGGCCTTGAGGCATGGAGCTGCATCCGCGCGCTCGACTACCTCGAAACCCGCAAGGAAGTGGACAAGACCCGCTTCGGAGTCACCGGCCGCAGCGGCGGCGGCGCCTACTCCTGGTGGATCACCGCGCTGGATGAGCGCATCAAAGCCAGCGCCCCCACCGCCGGCGTCACCGACATGCAAAATCAGGTCATCGACGGCTGCGTCGAAGGCCACTGCGACTGCATGTTCTTCGTGAACACCTACCGCTGGAATTTCGAGCGCATGGTCGCCCTCGCCGCACCACGCCCGCTCCTCATCGTCAACACCGACAAAGACCCCATCTTCCCCATCGACGGCGTCTTCCGCATCTACCAGAACGTGCGCAAGATCTACTCCCTCCTCGGCAAAGAGGGCAACATCGGCCTCCAGGTCGCCGAAGGTCCGCACAAAGACCTGCAGCCCCTGAACATGGGCGCCTTCCACTGGTTCGAGCGCTTCCTCAAAGGTGCCGACACCATGGCCGTGATCGACGGCGCGAAGAAATCCATCGAGCCCGCCTCCCTCCGCGTCTTCACTGACGGCATCCCCAAGGACGAGATCAACACCAAGGCCGATGAAACCTTCGTCCCCATGGCCAAGGCCCCCGCACCCGCCACCAATGCCGCCGATTGGTCCAAGCAAAGCGACACCTGGATGAACGACCTCAAAGAAAAGGTCTTCAACGGCTGGCCCAAAGAAATCGCCTCCGTCAATCCGCAGAAGGAAAACAGCGCCGAAGTCGATGGCATCCGCATGACCGCCTACGATTTCGAAAGCCAGTCACCCTTCCGCCTGCGCCTCTACATCGTCCATCGCGACGGCCTCCGCGCCGAAGACCTCCAGCTCGTCGCGCTGAATGTCCTCGACGAAGCCGGCTGGGATGAATTCTGCGCCACCTACCACAGCCGCTTTGGCAAGCTCATCGAAGTCTTCCCCGGTGCCCCCAAAGACGACGCCGCCTTTGAGCAGGAAAAGAAGATGTTTACGAACTTCAAATGGGGCATGGCCTACATCTGCCCACGCGGCGTCGGCCCCACTGCCTGGACCGGCAGCGCCAAAGCCCAGACCCAGCGCCTCCGCCGCTTCTACCTCCTCGGCCAGACCCTCGATGGCATGCGCGTCTGGGACATCCGCCGCACCCTGCAAACCATCCGCGCCATCCCCGGCTTCGGCGAAACCCCGCTCTGGATCCAGGCCCACCGCGACATGGCCGTCGATGCCCTCTACGCCTCCCTCTTTGAAGACAACATCAAGCGCCTCGACCTCCACGACATGCCCCTCACCCACAACGGCACCGTCACCGGCGATCCCCAAAACCCGCCCGGCCCCGCGCTGCTCAACGTCCTCAAATACCTCGACATCCCCCAGGCCACCGCCATGGCCGCCATGCGCAGCAAAGTCGTCGTCTACTCCGCCGACAAAGCCGCCTGGGACTACCCCGCCACTCTCACCAAAAACCTTGGCAAAGAAACCCAGTTCCAAGTCCGCGTCCCCGTGAAGCCCGAGGAGGTGAAGAAAGAAGAGCCCAAGAAGTGACTCCTCTGAAGTCCGACAGACACTCTTGTCTGTCGGCCAGCGCCCTCCCATTCTCTCATCCCTCCCGAACAAGAAAACGCCCCAAGGAGCGCGGGATTTATCCCGCAGCAGGCTCGCAAACACTCGCAGCTCCGTCCCCCCCTCTGACGGATGACCACCAGAAAACACCATTCGCAAGCACCCGCCACCCACTCCTGACCACGACGCAGCCTTCGGAAACCGTGCGCGTATAGAAACCGCAGGCATCACCCAAGAGCAGCGCATGCCGCAGGCCTGGTAGGGCAGTCAATGGCAGGCAATGCTTGCATGCCCGGTCGTAGATACCATGTGGGCGGAGTCACCGAAGCGGATCGGTGATAAGAAGGGAGTGTTGAAAGAACCCTGAACACACCACCCACATGGCCAAGCAAACTACCAAGAGCATCGCGACAAACAAGAGCCTC
>JAFLEI010000016.1 GCA_017301975.1 Verrucomicrobiota bacterium | reverse complement strand
GAAGAGGCAAGCCGCCCGTTCCCGCCCGCCGCCCCTACCAGCACCCCGGCCCTGCCAGTACACGCAACCCACCCCGACCTAAATATAACTCATGTCCGATTACCCCAACCGCAATGGCGGAGGCAGCTCCTCCGGCAATGGCAATGGCCCCCGCCGCAACCGCAATCGCAACCGTCCACGTGGACCCCGTCCTGAAGGCCCCCGCCCCACCCGTGAAGGTGGCCGCGAAAGCCGCAATGCCCCCCCTTCTCTCTTTCAGAAGATCCTGGGCTTCTTCGGCCTCGGCAAGTCCAAGCCCAAGAGCCGCCCCCAGGCGGATCGCAGCAGCACCGACCCGCGCTCCACGAATGACAATCCCCGCCCGCAGCGCGAGCCCCGCGTGCGCCGTGAGGCCCCTCCTGCCGTGAACCCGGCGGACATCACCACCGACCGCCTCTACGTGGGCAATCTGTCCTACGACGCCTCCGAGAGCGATCTCTTTGAGCTCTTCAACGGCGTCGGTGCTGTGAAGAACGCCGAAGTCGTGGTCAACAGCCGCACCCAGCGCTCCAAGGGCTTTGCCTTTGTGACCATGGGCAGCGTGGAAGAAGCCCGCCGCGCCGTGGCAGAACTCAGCGGCAAGGATTTCATGGGCCGCCCGCTGCAGCTCAGCGGCGCCAAGCCGAACACCCGCGGGGAAGACTCCGACTCCCCTTCCCACGAAGAAGCGAACGCCGCCTGATAGGCCGCCTCTCTTGATTTCATCGCGCCCGCAGGTTCTCACACGGAGCCTGCGGGCTTTTTCTTGGCAGCCTCCTTTTGGCAGCCTCCTTTTGGCAGCCTCCTTTTGGCAGCCTCCTTTTGGCAGCCTCCTTTTGGCAGGGGCTTTTGCAGCGAAACTCATTTTCCGTGTGAACTGCTTGGAGACGCCCGGTTTGCCGCAGAGGGGCCAAGGAGCAGAGGCGGCAGAGATTTCCAACTCTTCTCCGCCCCCTCTGCCTCTCCGCCCCTTTGCGGCAGAATCGAAGGTCCCCATGGCTTTCAACCCATGCCAGAGAGCATCTCCGCACGTACTTTCTGGAAATGAGTTTAGGAATTCGTCAAATAATCCCACATCGTGGTGAACAAAAGCACCGCTTCTGCCTTCCAAGAATATCAAACCAACCATGCCTGCCCCAAACCTTCTTGACCGGGAACCTGAACCCGGAACGGTGACGACCGGAGCCCCTGCTGCCAAGCCCTCCGTCACGCCAGTCTCTCCGGCAGAAATCCATGCCGACGAAAAATTCTGCAGCCAGCTGGAGGACCGCGCGCTGCTCGGCGGCCCGAACCGGCGACTGCGGGATCTGCAACTGCTCTACAGCGTGGCGAAGGACTTCCTCACCGGATTCCGATCGCTGCATTTCGTGGGTCCGTGCATCACGGTGTTTGGCTCCGCCCGTTTCGCGGAGGACCACCCTTATTACCAACTGGCCCGGGACATGGGCGCGGCGATCGCCAAAATGGGCTTCACCGTTCTCACCGGCGGCGGCCCCGGGATCATGGAAGCGGCGAATCGTGGCGCAAAAGATGCTGGAGGACGCAGCGTCGGCTGCAACATCCGGCTGCCTTTTGAACAAAGCCACAATCCTTACCTCGACCGCTGGGTGACCATGGAGCATTTCTTCGTGCGCAAGACGCTGCTCATCAAGTACAGCTACGGCTTCATCATCATGCCCGGCGGCTTTGGCACGATGGACGAGATGTTTGAGGCGCTCACGCTGATTCAGACGCGCAAGCTCAAGAGCTTTCCCATCGTCATCATGGGCACGGATTTCTGGCCGGAGATGCGCCAGTTCATGGAGCACATGCTCAAAGGCGCCACGATCAGCCCGGAAGACCTGGACCTGATCAAGTGGACGGATTCCGTGGACGAGGCGGTGGCGCACCTGCAGGACAAGGCCGTGAAACAGTTCGGTCTGCGCCGTCATCACATCCCGCAAAGCAGTTCGCTGCTGGGAGAAAAGGCGCTTGAAGGCGTGCATTGAAACACCACACTCACGCCCCCCATCCCCCCCCGCATGTCAGACCACACCTTCACCCTCTCCAACGGCCTCAAGCTGGGGTATTGCGAGTACGGTGATCCCCGGGGCGAAGTGGCCTTCTACTTCCACGGCTGGCCCTCCTCACGCGTGCAGGGCTGTCTCTTCCATGAGCATGCCAAAAAGCACGGCATGCGCCTCATCTGCCCGGACCGCCCCGGCATCGGCCTCTCGGATTTCCAGCAGGGCCGCACCCTGCTCGACTGGCCGAACACGCTGGAGCAGCTCGCGAAGCATGTGGGTGCGGACAACTACCACGTCATCGGATGGTCTGGTGGCGGGCCGTATGTGCTCGTCACCGCGCTGAAGCTGCACCGACGGCTGCTCTCCGCCTCCATCATCTGCGGTGCGCCGCCGCTCACGTTTCTGGGCGACCGGCAGATGTTCTGGCTGTACCGCTTCATGATCCAGTTGCGGCATTATTTCCCGACGATCCTCGGCGCGGTGCTGCGCCTGGGCGGTCTGGCGGCGAAGGGCCGCCCGCACAAGGCCCCGCTGCGCTGGCTCA
Organism: Verrucomicrobiota bacterium; assembly: GCA_017301975.1. Taxonomy (GTDB): domain Bacteria; phylum Verrucomicrobiota; class Verrucomicrobiia; order Verrucomicrobiales; family Verrucomicrobiaceae; genus Prosthecobacter. The sequence continues at coordinate 145,604 of JAFLEI010000016.1, read as the reverse complement.
TGAAACTGCTGGGCGTGGAAGACCGCCGCGTGCTGCTGCTGCCCGGCATCTATGACGTGGTGCGGGATGCCACCCTCGGCGCGCTGGATCGCGGCCCCCGCAGCGTCATCGCCGATGCCGACATCTACCTCAGCGAATGGGGCTTTGAAGTCAGCCAGATCAATTTCCCCATCCGCTTCTGGCACGGCAAACAGGACCGCAACATCGCCTGGACGTACACCCAGCAGATCGCCCAGCTCATCCCGCAGGCGGAGACGCACTGGTCTGAGATCGACGGGCATTACTCCCTGCCGATCACGCATGCGGAGCAGATCATCACGGCGGCGCTGCAGAGGGATGTGCCGGTGGTGAAGGCAGGGTAGGACCAGGGGCCATGAAGCGCGTTGGAAACGCGGCGCGTATTCCCGCTGCGGAGCTTTTCCAGAGCCGGTTAAAAACCAGCGCTCCCAGTACAGAATCCCGCGCCGCGCTGCGCGCAGCTCTTTGCTGGGAGCGCTGATGTTTCGCTTCGCGGCTTCGCAGCATCGGCTCCGGGCGAGCGTCCCTTTGCTTTCGCCATGGCATGAGGTTCGCTGGAAGAGCGGCGCTGGCTTAGCTGCGGGGCTTTCCGGAGCCGGTTAAAAACCAGCGCTCCCAGCACAGAATCCCGCGCCGCGCCGTGCGGCAGCTCATTGCTGGGAGCGCTGATGTTTCATCGGCTCCGGGCGAGCGTCCCTTTGCTTTCGCCATGGCATGAGGTTCGGTGGAAGAGCGGCGCTGGCTTAGCTGCGGAGTTTTCCGGAGCCGGTTAAAAACCGGCGCTCCCAGTACAGAGCTGTCACCAAAGCCGGTTGAAAATCCTTTCTCCAGCGGCATCCATGGCAGATGCTTCATGGATCTCATCGTGGCTGGCACTCACGCGATTACCTGCCTCACTTTGACCAGCCCGGCTTGATCCAGGCGATCACCTTTCGTCTTGCCGATGCGCTTCCTGCCGAGAAACTTCAGCGCTGGGACCATGAACTGGCGCATGAAACCGATCTCGTGCGCGACGTGGAAAAGAAGCGCCGCATGGAGGCCTGGATCGATGCAGGCCACGGCGCGTGCTGGCTGCGCGAGGAGGCGATGGCTCATATCGTCGAAAACGCCCTTCTGCATTTCGACCCGGCACGCTACCGGCTGCTCGCGTGGGCCATCATGCCAAATCATGTGCATGTCCTGATCGAGACGCAGGAAGACTGGCCGCTGGGAGGCCTCGTGCATTCATGGAAGACGTGGACAGCCAAGAAGATCAATGCGCATCTCGGACGCACTGGCACGGTCTGGCAGCGCGACTATCACGACCGCTACATCCGGGATGGCGAGCATCTGGCGAACGTGACCCGTTACATTGAACAAAACCCCGTGAAGGCAGGCCTTTGTTCTGAGGCCAAGGAGTGGCGGTGGAGCAGCTCAAGCAGGAAATGAGTGGCGATCCTTACGGAAAGCAGGCCAAAAGCGCACCGCGCTTTCGAACTCGTAGCTGGGAGCGCCGATGTTTCGCTTCGCGGCTTCGCAGCATCGGCTCTGGGCGAATGTCCCTGTGCCTGCGACAAGAAATGAAGCTCACTGGAAATGCGGCGCGTGTTCCTGCGGCGGGGATTCCCAGAGCCGGTTAAAAACCAGCGCTCCCAGTACAGAATGCTGCGCACTCAGACCTACCTCGGCAGCAAAATCGGAATCCCGTTGTCGATCACAAAGATCCGCGTGCCATCCTCCGTGGCCAGGGCGGCGTCCACTTTGTTCGCGGCACACTCCTCGGGGGTGGCGCGGCGCAGGGGCTGGTGCGTGTCCGGGCAGCGCAGCAGGGGGAGGAAGTCTTCAAGCCATGAGGTTTCGTTTTGCATCAGTATTCAGCCATGGTGGGGTCAATTTCACGCGCCCAGGCGATGATGCCGCCGGAGATGTTCCAGACGTTTTCAAAGCCCTGATCGCGCAGCAGGCTGACGGCACGCGCGCTGCGGCCGCCGCTTTTGCAGTGGACGAGGATGCGCCTGTCGCGCGGCAGCTCGGCGGTGCGGGTGCCGAGTTCGCCCAGGGGAATGAGCACCGCGCCTGCAATGCGTGAGATGCTTTGCTCGTGCGGCTCGCGCACATCCAGCAGGAAATGGTTGTCTCCGGTATCGCGGAGTTCTTTGAGTTCGTGAACGGTCATGGTGGGAACATCTGGAGGGGCGGCGGCGGCGATGCCGCAGAAGCCCTGGTAGTCGATGGGTTCGGTGATAGTCGGATTATCGCCGCACACGGGGCAGCCCGGATCCCGGCGCAGGGTCAGCGTGCGGAAGCGCATGCTCAGCGTGTCCACATGCATCAGTTTTCCAAGGAGCGGCTGGCCGATGCCCGTGATGAGCTTGATGGCCTCCAGCGCCTGCATTGTACCAATGAGACCCGGCAGCACGCCCAGCACGCCGCCTTCCGCACAGGAGGGCACCATGCCCGGAGGCGGGGGCTGCGGGCACATGCAGCGGTAGCAGGGCGCGCCGAGGTGCGGGGCAAAGACGCCCACCTGCCCGTCAAAGCGCAGGATGCTGCCATACACATTCGGTTTGCGCAGCCAAACGGCCACATCGTTGCTGAGGTAGCGCGTGGGAAAATTGTCCGTGCCGTCGATGATGACATCGTAGTCCGCCGCGATCTTCATGGCATTCGCCGCGGTGAAAAGCTCCGGGTAAATCTGGATGTCCACGTGCGGATTCACATCCGCCAGACGGTCGCGCGCGGCGTCAAGCTTTTTGCGTCCGAGGTCCTTCTGCCCAAAGAGGATCTGCCGCTGCAGGTTGGTGATCTCCACCGCATCCGGGTCCACCAGGCCGAGTCCGCCGATGCCTGCCGCCGCCAGATAGAGGGAGATGGGCGAGCCCAGGCCCCCTGCCCCGATGCAGAGCACGCGTGCCGCACGCAGCTTGCGCTGGCCTTCGATCCCGAATTCGGGGATGGCCAGATGCCGCGCGTAGCGGCTCAGTTCGTCGGGGGTGAGGTCGGGCATGAGCCTCCCACCATGGCATGCAGAATCGACAGCGCAACGATCCAGCGGTTGCGATGGGGCCTGGCGTGCCTACATTCTTGTCATGCCTGATTGGACACCCCCAACCCAAGTCAATCTGGTCGATCTGGGCTTCATGGACTCGCGTTCGAAGCTCATCGACCTCGCCGCCTTTCTGGACCGCGTGCAGCGTGCCGGGCAGGAGGGCGACTTCCGCGTACAGGCGCTGAAAAACGCCATCGGCCTGCTCTCCCAGGACCAGCCCCAGCGCGCGCGCGATGTGCTGCTGAGTTTCAGCGATCCGAGTGTGGAGCCCGTGGAGAAAGCGGCAATGCAGGGCGCGATCGGAGCGTATAAGGGGTAGACGTTGACGATTGATTACAGTGGTTGACGGTGGTTGACGATTGTTTTCCCAATCCTCTCCAGACCGCCAAGCCTCTCCATCGCCATCCACCGTCAACAATCGTAAACAACTGTCAACCACCGTCAACTTCCCCTCATGAATTACATCGAGCCCCACGGCCACATGGTCAGCCGTACCACGGATGACTATGAGCGCATGGCCATCGCAGGCTGCCAGGCGATCTGCGAGCCTGCGTTCTGGGCGGGCTACGACCGCGCCAGTGCGGAGGGATTCTATGATTACTTCCGCCAGATCACCGACTATGAGCCGAAGCGTGCGGCGAAGTTTGGCATCCAGCACTACTGCTGGCTGTGCATCAATCCGAAGGAAGCGGAGGATCTGGCGCTGGCGGATGATGTAATCGCGCTGATCCCGCAGTTCATCGACAAGCCGGGCGTGCTGGGCATAGGCGAGATCGGCCTGAACAAGAACAGCCGCAACGAGCTGAAAATCTTCGAGCAGCATGTGCAGGTGGCGCAGGACTACGATGCGCTGGTGCTGATCCACACGCCCCATCTTGAAGACAAGCTCAAGGGCACGCGGCTGATCGTGGAGGCGCTGAAAAACTTTCCGAAGATCAAGCCGGAGCGTGTGATCATCGACCACGTGGAGGAGCACACGATTGACCATGTGCTGGATCACGGCTTCTGGGCGGGCATCACGCTGTATCCGGAGAGCAAGTGCACGCCGAACCGTGCCATCGACATGCTGGAGCAGCGCCACGCCGAACAAATCTGGATGAACAGCGCCTGCGACTGGGGCATCAGTGATCCGCTGGCCGTGCCGAAGACCATGCAGGCGATGCGCCAGCGCGGGTGGAGCCCGGAGATGATTCAAAGAGTGGCGTGGGATAATCCGCGCAGGTTTATGGGGCAGTGTGAGAAGTTTAAGCTGTGAGGACAATGAAAGCCTCCGACAAATACCACAAGTGGGTCGATTGGAGCGCCAAAGACGGCGTATACATCGGTCATTGCCCTGATTTGATCACTGGAATTCATGGTGATAATCCCGTGAAACTTTATGAAGAGCTTTGCGAAGTCGTGGACGAAGTCATCAGCGATCTAGCCAAAGCGGGACGCCGCTTGCCCAAGCCGCGAGTACGGCCAATGCTGGAATGCGCATGACGCATGGACGGCTGTTGCGATTATCGGTTCTGCGTCTATTCTATCATGTTCGCCGATGCTCCAGACAACCGCCAGCCAGCCGCCAGTGATCCCACTGCTCACGAAAGAGCAGATGGAGAGGATCTTATCCTCGCGGCGCTCGGTCACCTCCGAGGAATTCGACCGGCAGATGGTGGCGTTTCTGGGTCGCCCTCCCTTGCCCGCCAGAAAGAAGGTCTGCGTGAATGGGCAGGAAATCTGGGTCTGCTGTTAAACGCTGCACTTGTCATCCCACGCTTTCAAAGAGGAGGACAAGAACATGATTTTTACCGTGACGGGCAACGCATCATCAAGATGACTCGTGATGGCATCTTTGGCCTCTCCCCCGGCATTGATCTTGCCCTCGTGTCCTCAGACATGGATGCACGGCGTTTTCACCTGTGGGAGGCGTCACCGATTGAATATCTGGAGCGGCTGTTGCTACAGAATGAACTCGTGCCCGGTCTGAATCGATTGGAGGGAATCATTGTGCAGGGAGAGGATGTGGCAGTCGTATCCTCACAGCCACGGTTTGAACTGGAGCCAGTATCCCAGCTTGAAATCGACGCTTGGTTTGAAACCCAAGGCTTCGAAAAGGTGACCCGCTGCGGCTACTATCGCGCCGGAGACAACCTCGGCGTGTTTGACGCGCATGCGAAGAACCTCGTGCGATTCGAAGACACTCTGATCCCCTTCGACGTCATCCCCTGCCGCCCCGGAGGTGGCTTCCTGCAGTTCATTGCAGACACACTGGCCGCAGGCCATCAGGTGAAGGAAGTCCGCACGGTCTCCACTTCACCTCGGGGCTCATAACCGTTGAACATCTGCCCGCCTGCGTCCAAAGTCAGCGCCCTGACTGAATGACCACGCCCAGCCTCGACACCATCGCCCTCATTGCCGGAAACGGCATCTATCCGGAAACCTTTGTGGCTGCAGCGCGAAAGGCCGGGGTGAAGAAACTGGTGGCGGCGGCGTTCACGAATGAGACGAAGCCGGAGCTGGCGGGCATGGTGGATGCCATCGAGTGGTTTCGCGTGGGGCAGCTCGGCAAGATGATTTCCTTTTTCAAAAAGCAGGGCGTGACGCAGACGGTGATGGTGGGGCAGATCGCGCCGAAGAACCTTTTCGATCTGCGCCCGGACTTCCGCACGCTGATCATGATGGCGAAGCTGAAGCAGCGGAATGCGGAGACGCTGTTTGGCGGCATCGCCAATGAGCTGGCGAAGGACGGCATCACGCTGCTGCCAGCGACGACGTTTCTCGAAGACCTCATGCCGAAGGCGGGCCACGTGGCGGGGCCGCAGATCAAGAAGCGGCGGCAGGAGGATGCGGAGTACGGCTACAAAATTGCCAAGGAAAGCAGCCGGCTGGACATCGGCCAGACGGTGGTGGTGAAGAACGGTACGGTGCTGGCGGTGGAGGCGTTTGAGGGCACCAATGAAGCCGTCAAACGCGGCGGCTCCCTGGGCCGTGGCGGTGCGACGATGGTGAAGGTTTCGAAGCCGAAGCAGGACATGCGCTTTGATGTCCCCGTGGTGGGCCCGGAGACGATCCGCACGGCGGCGGCAGCCGGGGTGGATCTGATCGCGGTCGAAGCAGGCATGACCTTGCTGCTCGGGCGCGAGGAAGTTTTCAGACTTTGCCAGGAGCTAAAAGTGACTCTGCTGGCGCTGGCGTAAGTTTTTCCTACGCCTGCTGCCATGTGGCGACCGGCACAATTCTTGTCTCGTATTTCAACTGCGTTTAGGTCTAAGTGGGGCGGATAGCGGAATATTCCGTTTTTCAAATCACCTCATCCCCACCCCATCAACCTACGCATCCCATGAAAACGAAACGCAACCGCGCTTTTACTCTGATCGAATTGCTGGTGGTGATCACGATCACCGCCATTCTCGCGAGCCTGGCCGTGCCCGCCTTCACCCGCATGGCGCAGGTTCAGGAAAACCAGATGAAAGGGGTCACCAACTGCAAGCAGATCATCCTCGCGCTGAAGATGTTCGCCGCGGACAACCGCAGCCAATATTCTGACTCGGTGCAGAACCCGCTGACAGATGCCATGGCGCAGAACGCCAATGACGCCTTCCGCTACTTGATCCTGGAACAGATCGTGACCGATGAGCGCATCTTTGGCTGCCCCGCCGGCTACAATCCGGACAACAACATCGGCAAGGCCCCTGGATACGACAATGCGCTGATGGCCGGTGAAAATCACTGGGCGATGACGGCCGGACAGACGGACACCACGGTGGGCAGCATACCCCTCGTGTTTGAAAACCCCTCCACAAACAGCTGGCCGCCGGTTTGGAATGCCGACGTCGCAGGCCAGATCCAACCCGGCCGCACCTGGCCGGGTGGCCAGATCATCATCGGTCGCAACGATGGCAGCGTCGCTGTCGAAACTCTGGCTGGCGACAAAGGCAAGGTCCGCCCCAAAATCCTGGCCGATGGCAACGACCTCTTCACGCAGGCTTCCCGAGGCATCCCCCAGCGCGTCCTGCAGGTGGTTTATAAAAAGTAGGCGACCCCTCATTGAGCCTGCAGACCATCGACGCCGCCGGATGCACCTCATCCGGCGGCTTTTTTATGCTTTTGTCCCCGGCCAGTACATCCACAGCGGTTCAGGCCTGGATTTCCCTACGCCTGCCGCCACGTCGCGGACGGCACAATTCTTGTCTCGTATTTCAACCCGCGTTTGGGTCTAATGGCGGTGGATAGCGGAATATTCCGTTATTCACATAACATAATAAAACAAACGATAGGTAAACATACGCATACAATGAAAACGAAACGAAACCATGCCTTCACTCTGATCGAGTTGTTGGTGGTGATCACAATCATCGCGATTCTCGCGGGATTGGCGGTTCCTGCCTACACCATCGTTCAGAGGATCGCCAATCAGAACAAAGGCGTCAACAACGCCAGACAGGTCATCCTCGCGATGAAACTGTTCGCAAAGGACCACAGCAGCCAGTATCCCGACTCCGTGCCCAATCCGGTGACCGGGGGCCTGGCCCAGAACGCGAATGACGCGTTCCGTTACATGATCCAGGAAAAGTGCGCCCCGGATGAGCGCATCTTTGGCTGCCCCGCCGGTTACAATCCGGACGGCACCATCGGCCTGAGCCCCAACTATGGGAATGCCTTGATGCCCGGTGAAAATCACTGGGCGATGACGGCCGGCCAGACGGACACCACGGTGGGCAACATGCCCCTCGTGTTTGAAAACCCAGCCTCCCCAAGCTGGCCTCCGCTCTGGAATGCCGACATGGCAGGCAAGATCGCTCCGGGCCGCACCTGGGCCGATGGCAAGATAATCATCGGTCGCAACGACGGCAGCGTCGCTCTCGAAGCGCTGGCAGACACCAAAGGCATGGTCGGCCCCAAAGTCATGGCTGGTAACTTGAACCTGTTTACGCAGGCTTCAGACGGCATTCCCCAGAAGGTCCTGCCGGTGGTCTATGGCAATGTCGGACCTGTTCCTCCGGTAATAACGCCCATCCCCGTCCCGCCTCTCGCTTCTGTGCCCCTCCCTCCCGGTGGAGCGCCCGGCGTTCCGCAGGTTCCCGCGAGCCTGCCGCCAACCGGACTGTGATCAGCCATAAAATCTAGAGATACTCCACGCCGCCGGATGCACGCCATCCGGCGGCTTTTTTGTGCCTTTGTTTGCAGGCAACCCCTGCCCCTTTTGTAGCATTTTCAGCCACTCTGTGCGCGTGCTTCGGATCGCATGATTTTTTTCTCGCATTTCCCCTCCCGGTTGGGTCTAATCCACGGGTGCCGAATTAATTCCGGTGTCCTAATAACATCATACCCAACCCAAAACATACCCAGACAATGAAAATGAAAACGAAACGAAACCAAGCCTTCACGCTCATCGAGCTGCTGGTGGTGATCACGATTATCGCGATTCTCGCGAGCCTTGCCGTGCCTGCCTTCACGATGGTTCAGACCCAGGGCAATCAGATGAAAGGCGTCAACAACTGCAAGCAGATCATTCTCGCGCTCAAGCAGTTCTCCAAAGACAACAACAGCCAGTATCCTGACTCCGTGGCCAATCCGCTGACAGGCAGCATGGCCCAGAGCGCCAACGACGCCTACCGCTACATGATCCAGGAGCAGATCGTGACTGACGAGCGCATCTTCGGCTGCCCTGCCGGCTACAATCCGGACAACAACATCGGCCAGGCCCCCAACTACGGCAATGCGCTGATGCCCGGTGAAAACCACTGGGCCATGACCGGCAACCAGACGGACACCACCGTGGGCAACATGCCCATCGTCTTTGAAAACCCCACTTCCATCAGCTGGCCTCCCCTTTGGAACGCCGACGTGGCAGGTCAGATCGCCCCCGGCCGCACCTGGCCTGGTGGCAAGATCATCATCGGTCGCAACGACGGCAGCGTGGCCGTTGAAGCACTGGCAGGCAAAAGAGGTTCCATCGGTCCTAAAATCATGGCAGGCGGCCTCAACCTCTTCACCCAGGCCTCACAAGGCATCCCGCAGCGCATCCTGCAGGTCGTCTATGGCAACAACAGCATGAACACCAATTCCGGCATGGGCGGGCAGGGCATGCCCGGCGGCCTTCCGCCGACCGGCCTTGGCTCCCCCCTCGGTGGTGGAATGCCCGGCGGCGCCCCTCCGGCTCCGCTTGGTGCTCCTGGTGGCGCCCCTGGTGGCCTGCCCCCTTCCCCCCTGGGCCAGTAATCTGCCCTGGTGTTAGAATCCACGCCGCCGGATGTGCCCCATCCGGCGGTTTTTTTCTGCCTTGTGGCAAAGGTTTGCAGGCAAACCACTTGACCCTTTCCCGCCATCTTCGATTACTGTACCCAGATGAGCTTGCAGGCTTGTTCATGCGAAACCTGCCAGCTTCCACCACCCCCTTCACATGCCGACTTTCCCCTCCTCTCGCCATGGTTTGAACCGCCTGCTCAAAGGCTCCTGCTGGGTTGCGCTGGCGGTTTTGATGCTGATGAGTCAGGCTCACGCCTTTGACACCGTCATTCTCGATCCCGGCCACGGCGCGCACGACCGAGGCGCGGCCATCGGCTACGTCTATGAAAAGCATCTGGCGCTGGACACCGCACGCCGGGTGGAGCAGCTGCTCAAAAAGGAAGGGCTCAAGGTCATCATGTCGCGCAGCCGGGACGTGTTCATCCCCCTGCAGGACCGCTCCGCGCTGGGCAACAGCAGGGGCAACGCCATCTTCGTCAGCATCCATTACAACTACAACCGTGGCGGCAGCGGTGCAGGCGCGGAGACCTACTACCACTTTTCCTCCAGCTACATGCTGGCGGCCTACATCCAGGCCTACTTGGTGCAGCGCACCAGCATGATCAATCGCGGCGTGAAAAGCGCCGGCTTTCACGTCATCCGAGCCACCACCAAAAACCCCGCCGTGCTCGTCGAGTGCGGCTTTGTAAGCAACTCCACCGAACGCGCCCGCATGCTCACTGGCGAGTATCGCGCCAAGATCGCCGAAGGCATCGCCCAGGGGATCATCGCTTTCAGGAAGTCGAAGTAAGCGGCCTGCCAGGACGGAATTGGAGCCGTGATTGAGAGCGGTGCCTTTTATCACGGCGGAGCGCTACCCGGAGCCTCATTGCTGGAGCGCCGATATTTTATCGGCTCTGGGCGTGCGTCTCTTCGCTATCTTTACTGTACGGGGCTTACTGGAAGACCGGCGCTGACTTCTGCGGCGGGGCTTTCCGGAGCCGGTTACAAACCGGCGCTCCCAGCACGGATTGATGCGCCGCGCCTCACAAGCTTCCCGGTCTCGCTCAATGCGCCGGGGATTCGTTCAAGGTAGGCTCCGTCACTGGATCCACCTTGAGCGTCCTGACGCGGCGCTCCCGCAAAGACAGAAACACGCCGTAGCCGAGCAGCACGAACTGGCTGAGCCAGTAGGCGTAAATCTTTGGCCAGATGCCGTCCGTGAAGCCGTAGGCATGCAGGCCGACGCCGAGCTGGTTCACGCCGAACCAGGAGAAGATCACGATGCAGCCGAGGATGAGATTGCAGCAATGCAGGCCGATCTCGCGGATGTAGCCACCGAGGCGGGCATGCAGAATGACCAGGCACATCAGCACGATCATGAGCGCGCCGTTTTCTTTCGGGTCCCAGCCCCAGAAGCGGCCCCAGCTGTAGTTCGCCCAGATGCCGCCCAGCACGGTGCCCACCAGCGAGAGGAACAGGCCGGTGGCGATGAAGCCATAGGCGACACGGGTCATCAGGCGCGCATCCCCTTCCCCGGTTTTAAACACGCCAAAGAGGCGCTGGATGAAATAGATCATCGAAATCAACGCGGCCACCATGCAGGCCGCATAGCCGAGATTGATCATCGGCACATGGGTGGAGAGCCAGAAGTTGGTGATCAGCACGGCCTGCAACTGCTGCAAGGTGTCAGTGGCTTCGGAGGCTTCAAACTGGATGGAAAGGAACATGCATGCCGTGCCGCCGATGGCCGTGACCAGCAGGCCCAGGCCACGCTTGGTGATCCATTCCGCAATCAAGCCGAGCAGCGCGCAGGAGGCACCGATGAAGAGAATCGTTTCATACAAGGTCGTGATCGGAGGACGCTGCATGATGATGCAGCGGATCACCACACCCGTCACCGCCAGCGCAGTCGCTGCACCCAGCAGCAGCCATGCGCTGAGCCGGGCCGCTTTTTCAAAGCGCGACCCCGGTGAAACCCAGGTGAGCGCCACAGCGATGAATCCCACGAGAAAAATCCACTGCGCATAGAAGAAGTAGTCCGCACGCATCGCGTGGCGCTCCAAGGCGATGGACTGGCCTTCGCCACGCACTTTGGCAGCTTCCTGAATTTTGCTCAGCAGCGTCTTGGAGGCCGCCTTGAACTTCGCCGCATCAGGCAGCGCCAGATAAACGTCCTCATACAGCGCCAGCCAGGCGAGCTGATCTGCGGCCACGTCTTTGCCGCTGTTGACGGCAGAGAAGATCATCTCGCCGGGACCATTCCAGACATTTCCTGCGCCGGGGGCGGGCGGGAAGATGCGGTACTGCTGCTCCGGATTGCCGCTCATCATGGCACCCAGGGCACCCTGCGCGAAAGCCCTGAACCATGGGATCTGCATGGGTGGTCCGTTGTTGGCCCGAATGGCTGCAATCAGGGTGTTGAGACTCTTCGACAGACGCACCGGCTGGACCACACCGGCAGGCACTCCTTCAGGTTTTTCACCAAGGGGCTCGCGGATGAAATCAAAATGCCCCATGATCATCTCGTAGTCGAGGAAGTTGGACGCAAGCTGCACGATCATGCGCTGCTCTGGCGTTTGTTTCCGGGAGGGAATCTTGCGATACTCGTCCATCTTCTCCATCAGGATCTGCCGCGCGGGCTCGATCTCGGCGAAGGTGTACTGGTCGCGCTTGGCCTTGGCTTTCAGTCCGAGCTCGGTGATGGCGGAGGAGTTGTCCACTTTGAACAGCGGCACCGTCCTGCCAATGTCCGGGCGGAACCAGCTCATGAGCAGCCACTCCACGGCGCCGAGCTTCACGGGCTTGTCGCCTTCCTTGGTGATGGGTTTCTGCGTGGCGGGGTCGATGAGCGGCTTGCCATCCATCTCGCCGCTGTCGGTGAGCCAGATGCTGCGGCGGGCACGGAATCGCAGCAGACGATAGCTGGCGACGTTTTCGAGCGGCTTGATGCGTCCCGATTCCTGCACCGGGATGGAGGCGAAGGTGTCCACGACTTCCTTGTCGCGGAAGAGATCGAGCGGCGGCAGCTCAGCAGCAGCGGCAAATCCGCTGAACGCGAGCAGGGTGAGAAGGACAAAACGAAAAGTTTTCATGCAGAGAAATACGTGGGCCGGAGGGCGTTTAGAGCAGCTTGTACATCGCCAGGGCGAAGGCTGCATTGAAGGCGGCAATGAGACTGAGGGAGAAAGACCATGGGTTCACCTTGAGGAAACGGGCCAGCATCATGAGGAAGTGCAGCAGCAGACCTTCCGCGACGATGATGCAGGAGATGAGGGGCCAGTGGTCGGCGGGATTTTCCACGATCATGAAGCCGGAGCTTTTCACCCCTGAGCCTTCCTGCTCGCCCGAGCTGAAGGTGCTCTGAAACACGGCGTAGCCTTCGCTGCGCACAGGCTCGTTCATGGTGATGACGCGCTTCTCTTCGCGGCCGTCTTCGAGCTTGGTGACCTTGCTGGTGAAGCGGCGCGCACGCTGGGTGCCAGGATGCTTTTCCTCCTCGGTCTGGTCCAGCCGTACAGCAAAGGGCAGCTTGTAGGAACGGTGCACGAGCGAGATGAGGTACTTGTCTTCACCGACGGTGACGGTCCACGGCGCAGCGGCGAACTCCCACAGGATGCCCGTCTGCTTTTCATCGCCTTTCTTCATTTTCGCGATGGCCACGCAAGCGCTGGCAAGCTGCTCATCCGCCATTGCCGCGCCGGATTCGTCCAGTTGCGGCATTTCCTGAATGAAGTAGCCGTCCACGGAATCCGTGCGGCTGCCTTCCTTATCGCGCTTGGGCTGGGCGTTCTTTTTCCAACCCGTGATCATGAGATCAAAGGGCAGGCTCTCGCTGGTGAAGGTGCGTCCTTTGCCTGCGGTGAGATCCCGATACTTCGACTCGTCGATCACCAACACGGTTCGTTTACCTTTGTCACCCTTCTGCACTTTTTCGATCTCGATCACCCGGTCATGGAAGCTGAGGAACTCGTCCGCCGTCTGGCCTTCACGCAGGTTCAGGTTGCCCTCCTTGGCAAAGTGGTGCGTCACGGCACCGGCGGCGATCATGAACAAAATGGCGAAGTGTGAAATGATGACGCCGATGGTCTTGGGCGACTTGCGGATGCGCATGATGCCGCCGAAAAGCAGATTCACGAAGAGCACCGCCATGAGCGTGTAACCGCCCGGGACGATGTAGAGCGGGAGGGACACATTGCCGATGTCCCAATACCCATCAAAGGCCAGCGCGCGCCAGCAGGCACCGATGTCGATGCGGTCAATGAAGGCGGATTCAAAATAGCGCGCCTGACTGGCCACGAGGCCGTGCTCTGCCTGCTCCAGCGTGCCGAGGAAGGTGAGCAGCAGCAGCATGACCAGCACCGAGGTGGCCAGGCCGAAGCTGGAGAGGAAGGCGAAAACTTTCGCCGGGAGAGATTTGGAGGAGTCGGACACGACGGAGATGCGGGGGCTGGGGAAAAGACGAAATCAAAAACAAGGAACGACGAGCACAGGCGCTGCAGCCGAGACTATTCTTGCTTGGGCAGGTTCGGTTTGATCGACTGGCAGAAGGCGTCAAAGGCGGCGGCGTTTTGCTCAACGAGCGCCTTGGGGCCGGTGAGCTTGACGAAGATGGTGGCCTGATCAGCGGAATGAATGAGGCCGAGCATGCGGTAGCCGGTCTTGGCCGCCTCAGCACCGAAGCCTTTGAAGTCGCCATCGAAGGCCACAAACGTCGCGTCACGGTTGAAGAAAGGCTTCTTGGGCAGCTTGGCGATCTCATCCGCCGTGTAGGGCGTCTGCCCCATCTGCGTGCGCCAGCGGTTCACGTTGGCTTCCAGACCACCCGCCGGTCCGGGCATGAGGGAGATGTAGCATTCCCCTTCCTGATTCGGGCCGAATCTCAAGTCGAGCAGACGCATGCCCATGGGATCGGGCTTGGTGGATTCCGTCCAGCCTTCAGGCACGGTCCAGGTGAGCAGATCGCGGAAATTGGGACGTTGCTGCGGCTGCTCTTTCGCGTCATCGTAAAAGCGCGTGGAACTGGGAATATCGACATGCGGCTTCGCGGCATATTCGGAAACCTCACGCGATTCGGTGATGGCTTCACGCTCCTGCAGACGATCGCAGGAAGTCATGAGAAGGCTGCACGCAAGCAGCGCGCAGGATGGTTGGAGGAATGTCATCGACAGGAAACGCATGAGGGGGCGGAATGATTAGCAGCATCCTCTGTGAATGCCACGAAGATGCACAGCAGTGCGGAGATAAACTGGCGGGGATGTACGGTGGTGTTTGATGGAGGGCGTTGCCCGCAGATTTGGAAGTCTGAAGTCATACGAGCCGTGCGTGAGTTTTGGAACCTGCGACCGCGCGCCAGCGTCGTGGAGTGCGGTGGCAGAGATGCACGGCGCAAGCCTGCATCGGCGACACCGCTTTCGCGGGGTGAAGCACGATCTTAGTCTTGAGCACACCGTCCGGCCCGCGAAAGCGGCGTCGCGCCGAGGCTTGCCGCCGCACTCCAAGACGCTTCGCGTATGCGTAAGCGGTGGTCCAGGCGTTCTCGATACGCGGCAGGAACAGCGCGGTGCTGAAGGCGCACGCGGAGTGCTGCGGAATCAATTCCGCGCTCCATGAGACACGGCTCACGCGCCCTTGTGATCGGTGTGGCAGGCTTTGCAGTTCACCGCGGCCTTGTAGGCAGCGGCACCGGCGGGATCTTTGGCCTGCACTTTTTTCACCGCGCCGATGAGCGCCTGACATTTGGTGACCCAGGCGGCCTTTTCACCTTTCGGTGGCGTGGCGGCGCACATGTCCTGATAGGCTTTGAGCAGTGAGGCCAGCTCCGCATCCGTGGCGGTGGTGCCCACTTTTTTGCAGAGGGCATTATCGCCTTTGTGGTACTGCTTCATGACGTTCTTGATGACGTCGCTGCCGGCGGCGGCGGCGGGCTTGGCGGGTGCGGGAGCAGGTGTGGCTGGCGCAGTGGCAGGCTTTGCGGGAGTTGCGGCGGGTTTCGCCGGAGCGGCGACCGGCTTTGCCGGTGCAGCGGCAGGCTTGGCGGGTGCGGGAGGCGCAGGAGGCGGGGCGGTGAGCTTGGCGATCTCTTCCGCCGTGAGGCCGACGTTGACCTTGAGGCCGGGCACCTTGCCTTCCAGCGCCTTGGCTCCGGCCTGCGTCACGCCGGTTTCCCAGACGTAGAGTTTTTTCAAGCCCTTGGCCGAAGCGAGCTGGGCGATGCCGCCGTCCGTGGTCTTGGTGCCGTAGAGATTGAGGTATTCGAGGTTCGGCAGCGCGCCGAGTTTCGCGAGGCTGGCGTCCGTGATCTTGGTGTTTTCCAGATGCAGGCGTTCGAGGTTGGTCATCTTCGCCAGCGTGTCGGCGGCGGCATCGGTGATCTGGCTGCGGGAGAGATCCACCCAGAGAATCTGCGTGGCGATGGGGGCCAGCAGCGCGAGTTCCTTGTCGCCAAATTTGTCAGCGGCATTGATGACGCCAAGGCGGAGCTGCTCGGTGTCCTGCGCCAGCGGCATGAGCGAGGCGTTGAGCGCCTGCATCTTGGCGGCGATTTCCGCGATCTGCTTTTTCTCCGCATCGGTGAGCGGCTTGGGCTTGGGCTTGGAAACTTTGGCAATGGCACCGGCTTTCGGCAGACCTTTGGCAAGGAGCACGGCCAGCGCGCCTTCGACTTCGGCAGGAGCTTTGACGGAGGCCACAGTGGCGGTTTCGGAGGCTCCGTTTTCGATCCACCAGGTCAGCACGGCGAGCTCTTCCTTCGTGAGCTGCGGCTCATCGCTCGGCGGCATGTGGTCGTCATCGTCCTTCGGCAGATTGGCGCGGACGAGCAGGAGGCTGTCCTTGGTGTTCTTCGGGATGACGGTTGTCGCGCCATCGCTGCCGCCTTTCAAAATGGCGGCGTAGTCATGGAGCTGGAGCTTGCCCTTTTTCTTTTCCACGCCGTGGCAGGCGGTGCACTTCGCGCTCATGATGGAAGCGACGACATCTTTGTAGATCACCGCCTTTGCGGCGATGGCGGGGTCCAGCTTGCCACCGGCGGCAGGCGCGGGTGCAGGCGCTGCTGCGGGCGCAGCGGGCTTGGCGGGGGCAGGCGCGGGAGTTGCGGCAGGTTTCGCGGGCGCGGCAGCAGGTGCGGCAGCGACGACGGCGGTGGGCTTGGCATCGTCCTCGGCGCTCCAGCCGGTGTTGATGTGGGCCTTGGGAAGCTTGGCCCGCAAGGCGGCCACGCCGGCCTTCGTCACACCGCTTTGCCAGAGGTAGATGGCGTTGAGCTTGCTGAGACCCGCGAGCTTGCCCATCCCGGCGTCAGTGACCTTGGTGTTGTACAGGTTCAGGTATTCAAGTTCTGTCAGGCCTTTTAGCTGATCCAGCCCCGCATCCGTGATGCCTGTGCCTTCGAGGTGCAGCTCCTTGAGGTGCTTCATGCCGGCCAGCGCCTTGAGGCCGGCATCCGTGACCTTGCTGCGGGCGATGTCGAGCGAGGCGATCTTGTCGGCGATGGGCACGAGCGGTTCGAGACCGGCATCCCCGAATTCCTTGGCGACATTGAGCGCGGTGAAGCGGAAGGTCTTGGCATCGGCCGCGATGGGCATCAGCGAAGCACCGCTGGCGTTCACTTTCTGCATCGCAGCGGCGACGGCGGGATCAGCGGCGGCTTTGTCATCGGCGGCATGCGCGGTGAAGGCGAGTGCCAGGGCGAAGAGGAGGGAGGTTGGTTTCATGAATGAGACAGATTTTCAGCAGAAATGGTACAGGCAACAAAAGGCGTGAATTGGACTAGCCTTTCAGAATTCCATCAACAGTGGCCTGAAGCTCGGCAGGGAATTTCGCTTCCTTGACCTTCTGCGTGCCGCTGGCCCCCTGCTCCACCCACCATTTCAGGAGGGCGATTTCCTCCGGCGTGAGCTGGTCCTTGCCGTCCGGCGGCATGTGTTCTCCATCATCGTCATCAAGGGGAAGCATGACGCGAGTAATGCTGAGGCTTTCCTTCAAATTGCCGGCCACGAAATTTTTGCCATTCTCGCCGCCCTTCATCGCCAGTTCGTAAGTGTCCATGCGCAGGTCGCCTTTGGACTTCTCCTCGCTGTGGCACTTGTTGCACTTGGCGGTGAGGATGGGCAGGATGACGTGCTGGAAGACGAGTTTTTCAGCACCGCCTGGGGCGGGCGGCGGAGGCGTGGGTACATTGTCCATCACCACGGGTTTGACCTCGGTTTTAACCTCAATCTTCACTTCGGCCGGGACATCTGGCTTGATGCCGGCAGGAGGCACGGCTTTTTCCACCTTGGGTTTTTCCACAAAACTCAGCATCCATTTTTCCATCGTCACCATCGGCCCCTTGACCGCTGCCGGCGCATGCTCGGTGAGGAATTTGTTGCCGTGGCTCATGTTGCCACCAAAGTGGGCGCCGAGGCCCATGATGCCAAAGCTGAGGAAGTACACCGCGCGGTAGGCATTCAGCAGCTCCATGCTGCCACGGCCCATCCCCATGAGCCGGATCACCAGCGCGATCAAAACACCTGCGGTGCCGAGCAGGCCCATCGTCTGATGCAGGCTGAAATTGCCCCCCACATAGCCGCCTTCCCGCGAGAGCATGATGCCGGCAAACACCGCGAAAACGGCACCCGCCGCGCCGATGATCAGCATCAGCAGGGAGGCCTCGCCAAATTTCCGCTCGCCACGCCGGGTGGAGCAGATGAGCTCAAACAGGCAGAGCACGCCCAAAATGCCCACCGGCAGATGCAAAAAGATGGGATGGAAGCGTCCGATGAAGAGCACGGTGCTGGAGACATCCCCTTTGGGGGCGTCATACAACGGCGGAAAAATCAGCAGACCGATCACATACACCACGATCAGCAAAATCGCGGTGATCCAGGCGGCGGTTAAAGATTTCGGTTCGTCGGTGTCAGGCGAATTCGAAGACATGAGATCAAGTTCAGGGTTGGGGGGATGTGTGATATGGCACTTCTAGTAACGGCAGCCCAGAGAATTATTCATCAGGAACCTGATGGTCGATACAGCAAACATTCACCCCACCCTTTGTTCGATCCTGACCGTATCTTGTGCTCCCTTCCGCTTTTTGCATGCCCCGCACCGTTCTCCACTGGTTCCGCCGCGATCTCCGCCTCACTGACAACTCCGCGCTGCATCTCGCCGCCCAGTCCGCGACTCAGGTCATACCCGTTTACATCCTCAGCGACTGGAAACAGCAGCACGGCTGGACCGGGCCAAACCGCCAGCAGTTCCTCTGCGGCTGCCTGGAGTCCCTGGCCAAAAATCTCACCACCCTCGGCAGCCGCCTCATCCTGCGCTGTGGCAGGGCTGACGCCGAGCTGGAGCGCCTCATCCGCGAGACCGGCGCTGAAGCCGTGTATTTTAATCGCGATTACGACATCTTTGGCCGCGCCATGGAGGCCAAAGTCCAGGCGCTCTGCACCCGCCTTGGCATCGAGTGCCAGGCATACCAAGACAGCGTCCTGCATGAGCCCGGGGCCGTCCTCACCGGCGGCGGACAGCCCTACCGCGTGTTCACCCCTTACTCGAAAAACTGGCTCAATCTGCCCAAGGCAGAGCCGCAGGGCCGCATCACCTCACTCGGGCCACCAGCGGCGGACTCGATCACCAGCCTTTCCCTGCCCACGCTTGCCCACTGGCAGCTTCCCCCCTGCACCGCGCAGATCCCTGCCCCGGGTGAACGCGCCGCACGTGATCGCCTGAAGCACTTCATCGACACCGGCATCCTCAACGGCTACGGCCAGCAGCGTAACATTCCCGCCGGGCAGACCACCTCCCTGCTCAGCCAGGATCTGCGCTTTGGCCTCCTCAGCATCCGCGAGATCTACCAGCGCTGCATGGCCTGCACCACCGCCGCGCAGCCCTCCGTGCAAACCTATGTCAAAGAGCTCGCCTGGCGTGAGTTCTACTTCGCCATCCTCTGGCATTACCCGCACGTCTTTGAGCAGGAATTTGCCCCCGACTGGCAGGGCCTCCCCTGGCCCGGCACCGAGGCTGATTTCCAGCGCTGGGCCACCGGCGCCACCGGTTTTCCCATCGTCGATGCGGGGATGCGCCAGCTCCTCAAGACGGGCCTCATGCACAACCGCCTCCGCATGATCACCGCCATGTTCCTCACCAAAGACCTGCACTGCGACTGGCGTATGGGCGAAGCCTTCTTCATGCAGCAGCTCGTGGATGGCGACAACGCCAGCAACAACGGCGGCTGGCAGTGGTCCGCCGGCACCGGCGCAGACGCCGTCCCCTACTTCCGCATTCAAAATCCATGGCTGCAAAGCGTCCGCTTTGATCCCGAAGGCACCTACATCAAGCAATGGGTGCCCGAGCTCAAGCACGTCCCCGCCGAACTCCTCCACAAGCCCCCCGCCCCAGGCCTGCCTCTGGCCAAAGGCTATCCCCTTCCCATGGTCGATCACCACGAGGAGCGCGACCGCTGCCTCGCCCTCTTTGCGAAGCACAAGGCGGAGCGGGAGTGAGGACAACCGTCATTTCCTGCACAGTAAAATCTTGCCACGGATTTCCCCCCACGCTTTCATCGGCAGAATCCCCGAATGGCACGAAAAGCAACCAGCAGCCCCGGCTACGGCATGCCCCAATCATCCGCCACCCTCGGTTTTAAGGCCAAATTGTGGCGCGCGGCAAACAAGTTCCAAAACAACCTGGGGCTTAAAGGAATCGGTTATGGCTATTGATCCCACCAGCATCGATTCCCGCTTGCTGGACGATGTCCGCGACCTCCTGCAAAAGTCGCGAGGCAAAGCCTATGCCGCTGCCAACCTGATCATGGTTGATGCCTACTGGAACATTGGTAGGCGCATCGTCGAGGAGGAGCAGGACGGCAGGGAACGGGCAGGCTACGGCAGCCAGCTCATCCGCAATCTTGCCCGTAGATTGGGTGACGAGTTCGGCGCGGGCGTCTCCGTGGCCAACCTGAAGAATTTCAGGCAGTTCTACCTCACTTTCCCCGATGCCGGAAAAAGGCTACGCGCTGCGTAGCCAATTGAGCTGGACGCACTGGCGGCTCGTCATGCGGGTGGAGCAACCCGCCGCACGCGAATACTACATCCGCGAGTGCGCGGAGCAAAACTGGAGCACCCGCACCTTGGAGCGAGCCATCGCCACCCGCAGTTTTGACCGCCTTCTTGCCGCGCCTGCGCAGGGGGACAGCCTCACTACGGCTCCGCACCCGCTGGAGTTCATCAAAGATCCCTATGTCCTCGAATTTCTCGGTCTTCCGGAGCATACTGAGCCCGGCGAGCGAAAACTCGAAGACGCCCTCACCGTCCGGCTGCGCGACTTCCTCATGGAGCTGGGCAAAGGCTTCTCTTTCGTCGGTCGTCAGTTCCGCGTCAGCACCGAGACCTCCCACTTCTACGTCGATCTCGTCTTTTACAACTACCTGCTCAAATGCTTCGTCCTTATTGACCTGAAGACGAAAAAACTCACCCACGCCGACATCGGCCAGATGGACATGTACGTGCGGATCTTTGATGACCTGAAACGTGCTGGGGACGACAACCCCACGCTCGGCATCATTCTCTGCGCCGACAAAGATGAAACCCTCGTCCGCTACTCTGTCCTCAGCGAAAGCCAGCAGCTCTTCGCATCCAAATACCGCCTCGTTCTCCCCAGCGAAGAAGAGCTGAAAGCCGAACTCGATCGCCGCCACATCCTCGACTGGCCGGAACAAGAAGATGTCGATGAATAGGACACCCACCGAAAAAAATGACGCAGCTTTAAGATGAAAACATCTGGCTGACGCAGAAGATGATGGCAGCACTTTACGATATCTCTGTCCCTGCCATCAATCAGCACCTGAACTGTAGTTTCAGTGCAAACGAACTGGAGGAAGCTTCAGTTGTTAAGCAATACTTACCAACTGCCGCCGACGGCAAGGGCTGCCAGAATTGAGAGTGACCGATTCCTGCAATAACGGCCCCAGGCCGCAAGCATTGCATCTCAGCCGCAACGACTTGTTCAATCAGGCTGTGCAATCAATTGCGCATTCCAAAGCGCTACAACCACATCCATTTGCTGGTTGTGGCGTTTGTTTTCATCCTCGCCACTGCTCATGACTTCACTCCATAGTTTCGCGACATCATTTGCCAAATGCGGTTTGGAACAAAGCAATCTCACGGCTCGAACTGCGTAGTTCTTATTGAACTTGGACTTCGTGTAACTGCCGGAGGGCACACCCATCCCCCTGCCTTCTTCACAGAGTCCTAGAAAAGCACCCTTGGGACATCCTTTTTTGCGCCCCTCCAATGTTGGCACACATATCTCGGCAGCCATTTTCCATGCTACTGAGGGATTGCCCGCGGCTTTGCTGTGATAGAACTCCACAGCTTGCAGTGCTGTTTTTGCATAGGTTGTCATAATTCAATCCACTGCCCAGTAAATGCGTGCCATGTAGAATACACTTGCTCAGTAATGAGTGTGGGCTTCTGGCACGCTCTTGAAGTGTGTTAACCTCGTTAATTATGCCTCAGCGCCTCCACCGGATTCATCATGGCCGCACGTCGCGCCGGGTAAATCCCAAAGGCTATTCCGGTGAGGACGGAGATGGAGAAGGCGAGGATGGGTGACCACATCTTGATGACGGTGGTGACGCCGGCGAATTTGGTCACGGCCATGGGGATGCTGAGGCCCAGCACCACGCCCAGCACGCCGCCCACACCCGCAAGCAGAACGGTCTCAATGAGGAACTGCACGACGATGTCGTTCTGGCGTGCGCCGAGGGCACGGCGGATGCCGATCTCGCGGGTGCGTTCGGTGACGCTGGCGAGCATGATGTTCATGATGCCGATGCCGCCCACGAGGAGGGAGATGGCGGCGATGCTGCCGAGCACGATGCTGAAGATTTGCTTGGTGCGCTCCGCCTGCTTCAGCAGCTCGACGGGGACAACGATGCGCCAGTCTTCCTTTTTGTGGTTGCTGGTCATGAGATGGCGGATGGCCTCGGCGCGGCTTTCCACCATGTTCACGTCATCGACGCGCATCACGGCCTCATGAAACTGCACCTTCTCGGCCTCAAAGCTGCCGGTGCGGAAGCGGTAGAACACCTCGCCGTATTGATCCATCAAGGTGGTGAACGGGATCATGATCTGCGCCTGCGCCTGAGCGGAGTGATCGCCCCCGGAAGCGTCCGTGCCGACGGAGGCTCCCTCATCCTGAATGATGCCAATGACCTTGTAGTAAAAGCCTTTCACGCGCACGGATTTGCCGACGGGAGTGGAGAGCTGGAAGAGGCGAGCGGCGACGGATTCATTGATGACACAGACGGCGAGGTTGTCCTTCATTTCCATGTCGTTGAAAAAGCGCCCCATCAGGATGCGGCGGTTGCGCATCTCGGGGTACACGGGCAGCACGCCCATGACGTGGCCGTCCACGCTGCGGTCCAGGTTCCAGATGTTTTCCGAAATGTAGCGACTGGGGACGACGATGCGGATGCCGGGCACAGTCTGGCGGATCTGCTCGATGTCGCGCAGAGTGATGCCGTATTCACTGATCATGCTGCGCGACTCCCCGCTGGAACCCTGCCCATCAGGCGGTTTGACGCTGTGCAGGATGATGTTCTGGCTGCCCAGTTTTCGGATCTGCTCCTGCGCTTCGTGGCTGGCACCTTCGCCAATGGCGAGCATGGCCACCACGGAGGCCACGCCAAACACCACGCCAAGTGCGGTCAGGAACGAGCGCAGCTTGTGCAGCCAGATGGTCTTGATGCCCAGCGAAAGGGTGCGCCACAGGTGCTGGGGCGAGGCGATGAGACGGAGTACGGGGTGCGAGGCGAGGAAAGACATTCAGGGGGATTGAAACATACGGTCGCAACCGCATGAAATTGCCACGATCTCACCGCCACAGAAAATCACATCCCGGCCTGGGGGGATCAGTCCTGCCGAAGAGGCTGATCAATTCAGCGCTTCACGGGCCGACTGGAAGAGGTAATGGCCCCAGCCGAACTGGGTGTCTCCGTTCCAATCTGGATCGTAATGCTGGCTCTTGAAGATGAAGCGCTCCGGGTGCGGCATCAGGCCAAACACACGGCCCGTGTCGTCCTGCAGTCCGGCAATGGCGTTGGTGGAGCCGTTCACATTGGTGGCGTAAAGCAGGGCGGCATGGCCGGACTTCACATAGCCCGCAGCGGCGTCCCCCTCGGTCACGAGGCGCCCTTCCGCATGGGCGACGGGAAGCTCGAAGTTCTCAGGCAGCTTGCTGAGGTAGGGGCTGGCCTTGCCCTTGGTTTTCTTGAGTCCCACCCAGCGGCAGATGAATTTGCCGCTGGTGTTGTGGATCAGGCTGCCCTTCGGCAGAAGATCAAGCTGAGTCAGGATTTGGAAGCCGTTGCAGATGCCAAGGGCGTAGCCGCCTTTGTCCACGAAGGTTTTCAACTGATCGCCAAGCTTGGATTTCGTGATGAGCTGGGCGATGCGGCCGGACATCACGTAGTCACCGTAGCTGAAGCCGCCGGAGAACACGATCATCTGCGCCTTGTCGAGCGAGCTGGCCTCCAGCAAAGCCACTGGCAGCACCTCCGCAGTAAAACCCGCCGCCTCCAAGGCACGAGCGGTTTCGGCATCGCAATTGGTTCCAGGAAATTTGAGAAGAAGGGCGTGGGGCATGGGAAACGAACCCGCATCTAGGCGAAGCCGCAGCGGGATGCAACCAGACATCCACGCAGTCCGCAGTTCCATTCCCCTGCCCTCCGCAAATATCGCGGCAGGCTCAGCCGAAATGGCGGATTTATACGGACCACGCGCCGCAGATCCGGCTCAGGGGCAGAAGGCGGGAGACCTCGACAGCAGCCGCCCGGTGTCAGAGAAGGCCAGGTGCCGCGTCTCCCCACGCAAGGCGCATCACATGGTCGCCGACATCACGCGGCCAGCCGGCAAGGATGCCGCGCAGCCTCTCCGCATCGTTGGCGAAGAGCGCGCGCGAGGCTTCCTCAAAACCGGGAAGGTCGCCGGCAAGGGTGACCATGAATTGGTAGGCCCGTTCGTGGGCTTTTCGCACTTTGTCTTTCTCCGAACTCTGGCGCCGGGCTTCCTCGACGAGCTTCCGCAGCGCCACGGAGGAGCCTCCAGACTGTGCGTCCAGCCAGTCCCAGTGCCGGGGAAGCAGGGTGATCTCACGGGCCACCACGCCAAGCCTAGGCCTTCCCCTGCCCCGAGGCTGGGTGGCCTCCTCCGCTGGCATGTCCATCAGAACGGCCTCATCGGATGGGAAGCGCGCTTCCAGGCGGGCGCAGCACTCTTCGTCGGTGCCTCGGGTATCCACTTCGACGGTGCGGCCCGTGGAATCGTCAAACATGAAAACAGGGCTGAGGGAGCCGCTTTCGAGCGCTCTTTTAAGTACCAGTGCGTTTTCGCGCCATGCCCCCGTGGCGATCCGCCGGTGGCCATCAAAGGTGGTAAAAGTAAGGAGCGGTGTTGGTTCGGTCATAGATTCGACTCATAATATTACCCGGATAAAAATCAACACGAATATTATCCGGGTAATAATAAACCATGCCCAAAAGAGCTCCTTTTCAGCCGGAGGCTCGTAAACTGAGGGAGTCGCGGGGTGGAATGCCCATCGCGCCAGCGCTTTGCCCGGTTGCACACAGCGGGGCATGAGTTAGTTTTCTTCAGCTATGTTCAAAGACCTCCTCTCCCCCCAGAACACCTTCATCTACGGCGTCGTGCTCTGCGGCATTTTCCTCGTCCAGTCCCTGTGGGGCCACTGGAAGACCAAACGCGAGCTCAAGCGCTACAAGGGCATGTTGAGTGACAAACTGGATCTCGACTCCAAGCAGAGCCAGGACATCAACAAAGAGCGCGCGGCGCTGAAGCAGGAGAACGAAAACCTGCGCATGCAGATCGCCCGCCTCAACGAGCGCCCGGACAACAAGATGCAGCGCGAACTGGAAATCCTGGCCCGCGCCGAGAAGCAGATGATCATCAGCGCACCGGGGTTTGCCCCTGCGTGGGAAATGGCCAAATCGGCGGCCCTGGGCCAGCTTGAAAACGAGGAGAAGGGCCAGTCCTTCCCTTCGAAAATCTTCCGCAAACTGATCGGCTCCGGCTCCGTGCAGACCAATGTCGCGCTGCCCGAATCCGCCGCCGCTGCCGCGAAAAACGGCGAAGCCGCTGCTTCCATCGCCTGAGCCTCAGCGTGCAATGACCCGCACCGAGGCCTGGCTTGTGCTGAACCTGCTTCCCCAGGTCGGCCCCGTTCGAGTGCGCAAACTGCTGCAGCACTTCGGGAGTCCTGAGCGCATCCTCAGCGCGAAAAGCAGCGACATTCTCCAGATCGAAGGCTTCGGACTGACGCAGGCGGAGAGCATCGCCGCGTGGGAGTCTCAGGTCGATCTCGCAGGCGAGCTCAAGAAGATCCAGGAGCGCGATCTCACCCTGCTCACGCAGGAGGATGAACTCTACCCGCCGCTGCTGCGTGAGATCTACAACCCGCCACTGGTCCTCACCGTTTGGGGAGAACTCACCAAGAGGGATCACAACGCCCTTGGCGTCGTGGGCAGCCGCCACGCCACGCACTATGGCCTCAGCACGGCGAAGAAGCTCAGCTTTCAGATCGCCTATGCCGGTTACACAGTCGTGAGCGGGCTCGCCCGTGGCATCGACACCGCCGCGCATGAGGCGGCACTCGCAGCGAAGGGCCGCACGGTCGCCGTCATCGGCTCAGGCATCGGCAAATTGTACCCGCCGGAGAACATGGCGCTGGCCGAGCGCATCGCGCAAAACGGTGCAGTGATCAGCGAGTACCCCGTGGACCGCATGGCGGACAAACAGACCTTTCCCTACCGCAACCGCATCGTCGCGGGCTGGACCTGCGGCTTGATCGTCGTGGAGGCCCCTTTGCGCAGCGGCTCCCTCATCACCGCACAGCAGGCCACCGAGCAGGGCCGCACGGTCTATGCCGTGCCCGGCCCCATCGACAAACCCACCTCCGCCGGTTGCAACCGCCTCATCCAGCAGGGTGCCAAGCTCATCATGGATGGAGCCGACGTGCTGGATGATTTGATGACCCTCTTTCCCACCGCGCCCAAGGCGCCCGTGCTACAGGAATCCCGCCCGTCCGTGACGCTCACGCTGGAGGAGGAGATCCTCTACAAGGCCATCAGCACCGACGAAGCCCACATCAATGACATCACCTCGACTTCAGGTCTGACGCTGGCGACGGTGTCATCCACCTTGATGCGGCTGGAGATGAAGCGGCTGATACGTGCGCTGCCGGGGCGGAGGTATGTGAGGCTGGTTTGATCGTTGACAATTTGTCAACACACGGCACAGATGATGCGTGCGTGTCATCAAGCAGTCCCATCTTCGCAAGCTGGCATCGAAACATCCGACCTCGCAGCCAGCCATGGAAAAATGGCTGCTGCTTGTCAGGCACGCGCGCTGGCAGCACCTTGCTGATGTTCGGCGCGTCTTCCCGCATGCAGATGCCGTGGCAGTCGCCAGCGGCAACACCGTCACCGTGTTCAATCTCGGCGGCAATGCCTTCCGTTTGATCACCGCCATTCATTACCGCACTCAAAACATCTTCATTCTGCGACTGCTGACTCATGCCAGCTACTCGAAGGACACCTGGAAACAAGAGCTATGAAAACCACCTCGCGCACCAGCTTCACTCCGCCGCCTTTTGCACAACTGCCCAAGGATTACCTCAGCCTCTGCCAGTTGCTGCTTCCCCGTCCCATTCATTCCCGCGCTCAGGCCGCCGAGGTCGAAGCCATGATCGACGCGCTCGCGGTAGATGAACGCCGTCTCTCCGCCGATCAACGTGATTACTTGGAAATGCTCAACGAAGTACTCACCCTCTGGGATGAGGCCCACTCTCCCGCCGCTGCTGACCTTGCGCCTGCGGCATTGCTGCGGCTTCTGCTGGAAGAGTCCGGTCAGACCGCCGCCGCCGTGGCTCGTGCGATTGGGGCAGACCGCTCCGTCATCACCCGCCTGCTCAATGGCACCCGTCCCTTCACGGTCCCGCAAGCCAAAGCGCTCGCCGCCCACTTCGCATTGGACCCTGCGGCTTTTTTGGATCTTTCCATCGCCCGGTCGCAGTGAGAACTGAGAACTATCCCTGACTCCAGCAATTCATTGGCACTCGAGACATTTTGTTGACCATGAGAACGCCTCTCCTTTTTCTGACTGCTGTTTTAGCTCTCACCAACCAACCTCTTTCCGCCCAGGAGAAAGCCGGGGCTGAATCTCCCGTCACGATTCCTGTCGGTAAGCTCGCCTTTGTGACCAGCGCGGGCTTCGGCAGTTCTGGAGACGTTTTTGTCATGACGGATGACTTCCGTAGCATGACGCTGGCGTATAAAACACGGGATTCTGAATTTTCACCCGATGGCAGACAAATCATCTATGCAGCCAATGATCTTAGGGCCAGCGGCATCCACCTCTACGATCTGACTCAGCACACCAATACTCCGATCCTCACGCCTGGTGAACGAGTGGATGCACCTTCCATCTCTCCGGACGGCAAGCGGATCGCCTTTGTCATCTACCATCCAACCAGTTCACACATCATGACGGCAGACATCGATGGGAAAAATTTCAAAGAACTGACCTCGGGCGAATACTACAACTGGACTCCAAGCTGGTCGCCTGACGGCAAGCAGCTTCTGTTTGAAACCACCCGCAATGAAACTCCGGGCACTTCAGGCGGCGGCGGCCACCGCGACATCTACGTGATGGATGCCGACGGCCAGAATCAAACCAATCTGACCAAGAACTCCTACGGCCATCATCCGGCTCTGTCTCCCGATGGAAAACACATCGCCTACATGGACCACGGCGCCATCTTCACCATGAATCGCGACGGCTCTGCCAAGAAGAATGTCAGCCAGGGTAAAGTCCGTGATTCAGAACCCGCGTGGTCCCCGGACGGCCAATGGATCGCCTTCACCCGCACCCCCAAGGATTCCAATGCGATGGACATCTGGATCATGAAAAGTGATGGAACCCAGCAGCGCCCCCTCACTTCCAACAAAGACGGTGATTGCTCCTACAGCCCAAGCTGGAGCAAAGAATGAATGTCCCGCGCCGCGGAGCCTGGACATCAAAAGCTCGCCTGCGCTGAAGCCATCGCCTCGACTGCAAGGGGCTCTTTACGTGTCGCTGACTGGCGATTGACCGTATCTTTGCCCTGCCGCTGAATGGCGTCTGCGAAGATTCGGTGCAGATCAAAATCGAATTGGGCTGCCTATATCTCTCTGGCCGCACAAACTTCCTGGATCAGCGGATTGTTCATGGCAATGATAAAGACTTCACTCAACGGAAGTCACCGCTTCTCCCACAGCAGCGCCAGGAAGAGGGGAAATTCTTTGCGGGCACGGTTCTCTGCTCCCGCTCTCGGCCCCGGCTGGCTCTCCTTGTGGGAGTACCATTCTTCCATGCCAGCGAGCCGCAGGCCCGCGCTGAAGCCGGTGCCGGTGAGGGTTTGCAGGCTGCGGTGGAAGGACGTGGTGGTCTCGCTGTCGGGCCTGCCGGGGTGCATGATGATGGGGATGCTCAGGGTGCTGCTGTAGGCATCGATGCGGCGGTACTGAATCTTGGTGGCTTCATCATTGCCCCAGCTCGTCTGACGCGGGATGCGAAAGGCGGGGTGATTGACCACCCAGAGCATGCGGCCGCCGGGCTTGAGCACTTTCGCGGCGGCGGCGCTGACGACATCGAGGTGCTCCATGTTTTGCACGCAAAGGATGGCGGAGGCGGCATCGAACTCGCCGAGGTCTTCGATCTGCGCGGCATCGCGGGCGAGGTAACGCACCGGCGGCTTGACGGGATAAGTGCGTGCTTTTTGGATCAGCGTCGGCGCAGCATCCACCCCTGTGACCTGGCAGCCAGCCTGCGCGAGAGCGCGTGAAAACACACCCTGCCCGCAGCCGAGGTCGAGCACGCGTTCACCGCGCTTCGGTGCCAGCAGATTGAGCGCGCCGGGAATGACGACGGCTTGATACAATTCGGAGCCGCGCTCTCCGATGATGCCATCGTACCAGTCGGCGGATTTTTCCCATGAGGTGCCATGGGTGTGGCCGCCCTGCGCACGATTGAGCTTGCGCTGGGCGCGGTTGCCCGGATCACGCTTGAACTGTTCACGATTGCCCAGCGGACGAGCGCCTTGCGCATTATGCCCCTGCGGGCGCGCCCCTTGCTTCGGGCTGGCTTGCTGACGATCCTCCTGCTCACGACTGCCCGGCTCACGGGTCGGTGAGGGGCGTGGACGGAACGGGCGGCGGGGCGGCTGTGGCATGCGGCATGATGTCGCGGCGGGCGTAAATTGCCAGCGGCTCTGCACAATGTCCTTACTTTTATCTTCCCTCGGTCCGGGTGATATGCCAGCCTCACGCCCTTTCTCCCATGTCCACCTCCCCTTCCCGTGTCGTCCCAGGTATCATCCTCGCGGCACTGAGCCTGCTGAGCGCTTTTCTGCTGTTTCAGGTGCAGCCGATCATCAGCAAATTCATCCTGCCGTGGTTTGGTGGCAGCCCGGGCGTGTGGACGACGTGCATGCTTTTTTTCCAGGTGGTGCTGTTTGCGGGGTATGCCTATGCGCACACGCTGACGCTGCTGCCCCGGCGCTGGCAGGGCATCCTGCATGGCATGCTGCTCGGAGCGGCGATCGCCATGCTGCCCATCGCGCCGAGTGAGATGTGGAAGCCCACAGGGGCGGAAGATCCGGCACTGCGCATTTTGCTGCTGCTGTTTGTCAGCGTGGGCCTGCCTTACTTCGTGCTCTCCAGCACCAGCCCGCTGGTGCAGGTGTGGTTCACCCGCACCACCAACGGAGCCAGTCCGTGGCGGTTGTATGCGCTGTCCAACATCGGCTCGCTGGCGGCGCTGCTGAGCTATCCGCTGTTCTTTGAAGTGCACTGGGATGTGGTGGAGCAGACGACGCTATGGGCGGTGGGCTTTGGCGCCTTTGTGGTGCTCTCTCTGGCGGGCATCTGGCTCGACCGCAGCCACGCCATCGCGGCAGAGTCCAAGCCCGTCGAGGTGATCGACAGGGCGGCAGACCACCCCGGCTGGCTGAAGAGAATTCAGTGGGTGCTGCTGCCTGCGCTGGCAAGCTGCGTGCTGCTTTCCGCGACGAACCACGTCTGCCAGGACGTGGCGGTGATCCCCTTTCTGTGGGTCGTGCCGCTGAGCCTCTATCTGCTCACCTTCATCATCTGCTTTGAGCATGAGCGCTGGTATTCGCGCATCTGCGCGCTGTGGGCGCTGCTGGCGCTGCCCGTGCTGTTTCTCACCTGCACGGAAAAGCTCCTGCAGGAGCAGAGCTTCTGGACGGAGTTTGAAACGATGCTGCACAACCAAGTGGAGCCGACTCTTAACCGGCTGACGGGGCACACTTTCCACCTGAGCAACATCGACCTCACCCCGAATTTCATCTGGGAGCTGGGCTGGTCCTTCAGCGCCATGTTCATCGCCTGCATGCTCTGCCATGGCGAACTCACACGGCTGAAACCCTCCCCGCGTCGGCTCACGGAGTTTTATCTCCTTATGTCCTTCGGCGGTGCGCTGGGCGGATTGTTCGTCAGCCTGGGGGCACCTCACCTGTTCACCTCCTTTGCCGAATGGCCGATCAGCCTCATCGTGGTGGCCGCCCTGGCCTGCTACATCTTGCTGCGCTCTGTGCTGAGAGTGAAGCATGTTTGGGAATGGCTGCTGGCACTCGTCATCACAGGGGTGACTTGCTGGATTGGCTGGGAGCTCCATCAAAGAGGCATCCT
Source organism: Verrucomicrobiota bacterium (assembly GCA_017301975.1). GTDB lineage: Bacteria > Verrucomicrobiota > Verrucomicrobiia > Verrucomicrobiales > Verrucomicrobiaceae > Prosthecobacter. Next base: position 114,603 of record JAFLEI010000016.1, on the reverse strand, counting down.
GACCCTTGAGAAGTTGCGGGAATTGATGAAGCAAAAAGACATGCCACCGGCTGCGGCGATCTACGGCGCCCTAGGTACCATCGGCCTCTGCCTGGGTGTGCTCATTTTCCGACTGAGCCGGCGTGGGCGCATGCGGCCCGGCTTGGTTTCCATCACCCTGCTGGGCATGTACTTCACCTTGATCCTGCTGATGATGAAAGACTACGGCGTCAAGAAGAACGACAAGCTCATTGAACGCGTGCGCAATTTCTACGGCATGCTCTCCGTCTCGGAAGATGATTACGAGAGCGGCGGCGAGACCCTGCAATACCGCGAGCTCACCAATGGAGGCATCGTCCACGGCATGCAAAACCTGGCAGCGGGACTGCGCGAGGAGCCCACCAGCTACTATGGCCACCCGACAGGCATTGGCAAAGCGCTCGACAGCATCAAGGACCGGCCGGACGCGCGTGTCGGCGTGGTGGGCATGGGCGCGGGCACGGTGGCCTGCTACGCCAAAAGCGGCCAGACCTTCCGCTTTTATGACATCAATCCCGATGTGATGCGCATAGCGGAGAAGTGGTTTTTCTACCTTGAGGATGCGAAAAAACGCGGTGCCAAGGTGGAGATCGTCATCTCCGACGCACGTCTGGCTCTTGATCGTGAGCAGTCGCAGCAGTTTGATGTGCTGCTGCTCGATGCCTTCAGTGGTGACTCCGTGCCCGTGCACCTGCTGACCAAGGAGGCCTTTGACATCTATGATCGTCACATGAAGCCGGACGGCATCATCGCCGTGCACATCACCAACAGTTATCTCGTGCTCGCGCCGGTCATCGAAAAGATCGCTGCGGCTACCGGCTTCAAAACCACCCGAATCGCCACTGATGCCGAAGGCGACCATGATTCGACCGACTACATCCTGGTGACCCGCAACGAAGGATTCCTCAAAGCCACCCCGCCGGACGTTCTGGGCAACGAGACCGAGCTGAAGCATGACGTCCGGCTGTGGACCGACCGCTATCACAATCTGCTCCGCATTCTCAACATCCCGCAGAACATCAAGGCCGGCGAAGAATAATCAGGCCGGGCAACAGCGAATTTGCGAACGTCCGCGAACGCGCCAAACTTGGGCGATTCGCCATGCTTTCGCCCGACCCAGTCCCTACTCCGCAGCAGCTGTTTCGCTGGCTGGACAGCGGCCACATCTCGCGGGAGGAATTCCGCAAGGCCATGGCCGTGCACACGGGCGAGCTCATCCAGGAGATGGAGCAGGCGCATGCCAATCCGCTCGTCGCCAAGTTCAATGAGCTCATGAACCGCCGCGAGGCCTGGAAGTGGTCGCGCAAGCACGGCGAGATGGTGATGCGTGAAATCCTCTGCGCCCTGATGGATGAGGAACGTTTTGCCCCGGCGCGCTGGCTGTGGAACGCCGCGCATCCGCATGTGCCGCTTTACTGCTTCTTCCGCACGCGCGGCACCCCCGTGCTGCGCTTTCTCGAAATGTCCGTGCATCCTCAGTATGTCACTGTGCTCGTCGAGCATGGCGGCAGTGAAACCCTGGGGCCCACGCGCGAGCGCTTCCATCTGCGCCGCACCCGCCAGCAAAGTCTCCAGGTCGAACGTCGCGAACTCATCTAGCCCATTCGACATTCGTTTTTTCCAATGCCTCCTCCCCAGAAAAAGTCCCTCAGCCACATCGGCCTGATCATCTTCGCCCTAGTCTCTCTTTTCCTCGGTGGCTATTACCGCTTTCCCACACTCGGCGAACGCCCCATGCACACCGATGAGGCCATCCTCGCGATGAAGTCCGCTGAATTTCAAGCCACCGGTCATTTCCAGTACGATCCCAAAGATTTCCACGGTCCAGGCCTCCATTACCTGACGCGCATCTGGTCCAGGCTCGCCGGCTGGGGGGACTCGTCCACGTGGACGGAGGCCCAGTTGCGCACGGTGCCCGTGGTCTGCGGACTGCTGCTCCTGCTTGCCACGCTGCTGCTGCGCAATGCGATCGGCCGTCTGGCCACGGGGTTCGCGATGCTGCTCATCTCCATCTCGCCGATGGAGGTCTATTACTCACGGTACTTCATCATGGAGGTGCCGTTTGTGCTTCTCATCACCCTCAGCATTGCCGCGCTCTGGCACTACTCCCAGGGGGGTGGGCGCTGGTGGCTGGTGGTGGCGGGGTTTGCCTTCGGCATGCAGCACGCCACGAAGGAGACCTTCGTGATCAATGTCGTCGCAGGGCTGGCCGGATTCGTCGTGACTAAAATGATGATCGGGGACTTCGCACCTCGGCGCAGCGGCTATGACATCGGCGCAGGCAAGCGCCGTGCGGGATCTCCGTGGCTGTGGGTCATCATCGCCGCCATCGTGACCAGCGTCACGATCTATTCCGGTGGCTTCAAAGACTGGCAGGCCGTGAAGGACAGCGCCCTGACCTATCTGAACTACTTCGAGCGCTCCGGCGGCAGCGGCCACGAGAAGCCCTGGCACTACTACCTCACGCTCATCTTCTGGCGCAAAGACGGCCTCGTGTGGAGTGAGGCGATGATCGGCGGGCTCGGCATCGTCGGCATGCTGTATGCGTTTCTGGGAAATCACGCCAAGCAGCCCGCACGGCAGGCCTTTCTCGTTTTTCTCTCCGTTTACACCCTCGCCCTTTTCTTCATCTACTCCTTCCTCGCCTACAAGACCCCGTGGTCCATTCTCAGCGCCCAGCATGCGCTGACGCTGCTGGCCGGAGTGGGTGCTGCGGCGATAGCGGGCGCGCTCACGGGCAGCTTCTCGCGGATCATTTTCAGAGTCGCCTTCGCCCTCGGCATGTACCATCTCATTGCGCAGACCAACCACGCCATCCACCTCTACGCTGCCGACTCGCGCAATCCCTACGTTTACTCGCATACGTCCCCCAATCTCATGCGGCTGCTGCCGCTGGTACGGGATCTGCAGAAGACGGCGCCGGATGATGCCTTCAATGTTCTCGTCATCAATCGTGACGCAGGCTGGCCGCTGCCCTGGTACTGGCGCGACATCAAAAGCGTCCATTACGCCACCACCATTCCTGAAACTCTCGATGCCCGCGTCATCATTGCCGAGCCCGAAATGAAGACCTCTCTGGAGGCGAAATTCTCAGGCAAAACCTACACCTCGCCAGATCTTTTCGGCCTCCGCCCCGGCGTGATGCTGAACCTCTGGATTGAACAATCCCTCTGGGAACGCCACAGCCTGCGCAAGCAGCAGGAATCTGCCAAACCGTGAGCACCCCCGCCCCGCAGCACCATCGCTTCACCTGCAATGCGATGGCCACCACCTTCGACGTCATCATCAATCATGAGGATGCGGATGAAACTTACGCCGCCCAGGCCGCGCAGGCGGTGTTTCAGGAGATCGCCCGCCTCGAAGACGAGCTGAGCCGCTTCCGCGCCACCAGCGACATCTACCGCCTCGGGCAGCTCAAAGCAGGCGAGAGCATCCGCGTCGGCATGGCGGCGTGGGACTGCCTCTCGCTGGCGAAGGCCATGCATCAGGAGACAGCAGGAGCTTTTGACATCACCATCGGGCCGCTCATGAATCTCTTCATCACGTCCGAAGGCGAGCCACGCCAGGTGAACAAAGACGTGCTGGAGCAGGCGCGCCAGATCATCGGCAGCCACCGCTTCGACCTTGATGAAGAAACCATGAGCGCCACCGTGCATGCCACCGGTATGATCTTCGACCTCGGCGCCATGGGCAAAGGCTACGCTCTGGATCAAGCCGCCGACGTGCTGCAGGACTGGAAGATCAGCAACTTCGTCCTCAACGCAGGAGACAGCACCATCCTCGCCATCGGTGCCCCGGGCGGCAAAGAAGCGTGGTCCATCACGCTGGGTGGTGGTGAAAAACGCACCCCTCTTCTCAATCGAGCCGTCAGCGGCTCCGGCTTTGCCGTCAAAGGCTCGCACATCATGAACCCGCGCCTCTTCATGCCCGTCCCCCTCCGCAACCGCCGCACCTATGCGCTCGCGCCGACAGCGGCTTTGTCAGATGCGCTCTCGACCGCATTCATGGTGATGGAGCCAAGCGAGATCGATGCGCTCTGCGCGAGGTATGAGGGAGTGGAGGCGCTGGAGCTGGAGATGTAGCGCAACGGCGTCTAAAAGTGCGGTGACAAAAATGCAAGGAAATCCCAATACGCGCTGGCACTTGATATTCATGGCGCTTCTTGGAGCGTGGCTGGTGACCGTTGTCGGAATTGAGCTTGGCATCCTTCAGCGAGCATTTGATTCACGATCCATTGTTGAGGATGGAGTGGTTGGAGCCGATTTTTGGATAGTAGCAGTTGATGGGAAACCCACAGATCGAATTCAACATGGATCGGTGATTTCAAGGGTTCCCTTCGCTCTCCTGGAGCCAGGCGAGCGGGTCATTAAACTATCCGTTAGACCGCGTCCGTCCGAGAAGGGAGAGCTGGTCGAGTTTCGAACAACGATTGAGAAAGGAGTGCGTTATCGAATTTCGAGAGATGCACACGGGAACCCCGAGCTTGTTGCCAGGAAGTGAAAAGCTGGCCAGCTTGATAGATGACATTCCCGTTAGGACTCCCACTGGGCAGACGTCTTAGAATGCAGCTATGATCAACTTTGATTACCTGTCCAAAGGGCTCAATGCGCTGGCGCGCGCCCACCAGATGAGCGCCATGTCCGGGCATCTGGGGGCTTCCGTGGTGGCCGGCTACTTCGTCGGGGAACAACGTCCGGATCTCGACCCTGAAGTCTGCCAGGGGATCGAAGGCGACCTGGAACGGGTCATGCGTGGCGAGTCGGTCTTCGGCAAGAAGATGATGAAGAACGCGAAGATCACGGACTCGGAACTGTTTGCCGCCTTTCCCAAACAACTGCCGAATGAAATCCTGATCGACGGCATTGCCGAGGCCCTGGAGAAGAACATCAGCAAGCCGCGCGAATCCGGCCACAATGTGATTTTTGCCTCGCTCGCCATTCGCGCGCTCAAAGAGCACCCTGAATTTGCCACACCTGCCATCGTCGATGGCATTCGCAAGCTGATCGCCCTCTTCAACAACGCCCACCCCGGGAGCGGCAACTACAGCAAGGCCAAGGGGCGCATTCATGGGGACAAGATCACGCTTCCCGAGGAGGATGACACACCGCCCTACACGGACGTGGAGGGGATGGCCAAAGCCGTGCTTGATGAGGTCATCAAGCAGGATCCGCAAATCAACCGTGAGGGCTACGGCGGCCTCGTCCATGTGAACAACCACGCCGCCGCGATCTCAGATCTCGCCAAATATGGATATGATGCCCTCGTTCCCAGGGCGGTCCAGTCTCACCGCCACCACATGCGCCTGTGGCGGAACCTGCCGAACTTGGTTGATGAACTCGGACCGGCTCCTTTTGCTGAACACAGCCCCTACACCGCCGCCTACTGGACATCCGGCAAGGTGTCCTACGACCACGCTCTGCTCACCCACCGCGTGAAAACCATGTATGGCTTCGAAGAGCTGCTGGAGGCCGTCGAAGACGCCCCTCGTGAGCAGCGAGCCGCCGAAAAACTGCGCTTCATGATGTAGGCCAGAGCTCAGCCCCCGCAGCATCTCTCACTTCCACTCCTGCAGCATCACCAGTCCTTCACGATTCCTCGGTGCGAGCGCCAGTGAATCCAGCAGATGCCGCTTCGCCTTCGGGGCATCGGAAGCCCGGAGCAATCCAGCCAGCTTGAAATGCGTCTGCGCGCCTCCGCTGGGATCGAGCACCAGCACGCGCTCGTATGCCGCGACTGCTTCGGGCACTTCGTTCAGCGCTGCGCAGGCATCTGCGAGCGCTCTTTGCGGTGTGACCAGAAATGGATTCAAGGCCATTGAACGCAGGGCATTGGCCTTCACTTCTGCCCAGCGCCTGGCGGGCACATCGAGTTCGATCAAGCGCAGGAAGGCACTTTGTGCGCTGGAGGACTTCGCCGCGATCTGCCGCAGCACGGCAACCTCCTCTTCCGTGCGCTTCAACTGCCGCAGTGCCTGAACTTTCAAAGCGTAGCCGCTGTCCGCGTCATAGCTTTCCGGCAGCAGTTTGATCAGCTTGTCCGCCAGCGGCAGCACCTCGGCCCATTTTTTGGCCTGGGACAGGGTTTCAGCCTCCTTGCGCAGCGCCCACAGGTTGTTCGGATGCTGCTTCAAAAACTCCGTGAATGAACCGGGCTCGAAGGGATTCAACTGTTCCGCCTTGGGCTCCTCCCATTCCGCCAATGCCCCAAATGCCCTGGCCTTCGCCGTGATGTAGTGCGCGAAATCCTTTTCAACCTTGTCGATGTCGCCCGCGTTCGCTGCGATGGCATCGTTGATCCGTTTTCCCGCCGCGAGGTCATGCAGAATGCCCTGGAACTTGTCCTTGCCGAAGGTCGTGAGCAGAAACTCCACCGCCTGACTCGACTCATAATAGGCAAACATCAGATGCTCCTGTGTCTTGGGATTCATGAAGGCCCCGCTGAGACGCGACATCGGTGTGAGCGTCTCCTCGTCCAGCACCATCTCACGATGTTTCGCATCCATCGACATGCCCCAGGCCGGATCGCGCTGCCGTTCTTCATACACGCTGATGCCCTCGCTCAGCCAGCGCGGCATGCGGTTGTGCGTCACCGTCAGCGTGATGACGTGGCAGAACTCGTGCCACAGCGTGCTCTCCCAGTTGTTGCGGCCATGGGCGAGACTGCCGGGACTGTTCATTGTGACCACGGTGCCAAAACACACGCCCAGCATCCCCTGCCCGCCCAGTGCCCCGAAGGTGCGGATGGCAAAGTCCTGCTGCGCACCGAAGAACTCCACCAGCACGGGGCGCTGAAGATCCAGACCGTACTTCACGCCGAGCACAGCCTTCGCATCCCGCAGCAGGGCCAGTGCACGCGCGCCGTAGATGGGCCAGTCGCGCTTCGGCATCTTCAGCACGAAATCAGGAAAGGCCTGGGTGGTGTACCTGCCCATCTCTTTTTCCAGCAGGCCCAGATTGTGCGCCTGGATGTTGTAGCCGTCTTCTTTGCGGATGGCATCCGCCAGCTTCCAGGCCTCCTCTTCCTCCCCAAGGCGGAGCAGATCGTGGCAGAGCTGCACTTTGGCGGGCAGATATTTGGGATCAAACTCCAGCGACTTGCGTTGATGCGCCGCGCTCTCCGCAAACCGATACGCCCGCGACAAGCATCGCCCGATGGTGTGATCCACCTCGGGGTTTCTGTCCCAGCGCTGCAAGGCCTGCTGCCGCGCAGCCTCCATCTTGGACGCATCCGCCTGGAAGAGATACGCCACCACCGCCCGCAGCGACCAGGCGACCGGGTGCTGCTCATCCAGATCCAGCACCTGCTGGATGGCCGCCTCGGCCTCGACAAATTTCTCCCCTCCAATCAACTGCTCCGCGCGCAGAAGGTGGGCGGCGTGATGGTGGGGGTTGAGTTCCAGCGCCTTCTTCAGGCTCTCCGTCGCCTTTTCACGATCACCGGATTGAAACGCCCGCGCCAGCCCCAGCCGCAGGTCCGCCGTCTCACCATGCGCCTTCAGGCCGGCACGAAACACATCCGCCGCGCGTTTGGCGTCGTCTTTCTCCAGCGCCAGATTTCCTTCGGCCAGATATGCCGCCTCCAGCTTCGCATCCTTGCCTTGCGCCACCTTGAAATACTGTGCGATGACCTTCTGCGCATCGGCGCCGAGCACCACGGCGGCCCGCCCCAGAATCACCGACTCGAGCGCCGAACGATCCTTCGCCGCCTTCGCTTTGGCCGCTTCATTGATGCCCTTCAGCGCCGCCGACGCGATCTCGTCTCTGCCCAGCAGTTTTGCCAGATCATGCCGCAGCATGAGCATTTCGAAATGACCGGGATACAGCACCAGCGCCTTCTGGATTTCCTCCAGCGCCGTGTCGATCTGCCCCATCTCCCGCAGCGCCTTGAACCGTAGAATCCGCCACTCGGGGGACTTCAGTCCCTTCTCCGCCGCCGCCTCGCCAATGCGGGCCACCAGCTCATAATCCCCGCGTGCCAGCAGCTCCCCCACCGGCCCCAGGTTCTTCTCCTCAAAGATCTTTTCGAGGTCGATCTGCTGCGCATCCGAGATCGAGATGCTCAGAAGGATCAGAAGAAAGGAAAGCAGGCGCATGGATTCAAATCGTGGCCGAACACCCGATTCTCGCACGAGTTGTGCCTGCGTGGAAAGGAAAGATGAAAGACGCGCATGTGTCCCGAGGACAGCCTGTCCGCCCTGATTGCCGTCCTTTCCCTGCATTGCTTTAGTCGCCGAGTCAGTCTATTTTGCTGTCATGAGCACCGTCACCCTGAACTTCGAAAAGGAGATAGAAGCCCTTGAACCGGAGGACGCGCAGAGCATTCAGCGTGCGCTGCTGGAGATGCTGAAGCTGGCGCGCAAAAAATCGGACAGATCAGTCATGCCAAAAGGTGCCCCCTACACACTGCCTAGTTGGAACCTAGGGGTGCGTTCAGGCTTGGATCTGACCAAGCTGGCCCATGCAGATGAAGACGACCTGCCCGAGTAACCGGCCATGATCTTCATTGACGCCAATCTCCTCATTTACGCTGTCAACGCCGACGCTCCACTGCACCTCCAGGCGAAGACATGGGTTCAAGAAACTTTAAACGGCCACCGGGGCCCTGTGGCGCTGAGCTGGTTTTCCTTGGTCGCTTTTGTCCGCATCATCACGAATTCCCGAATCATTGTCGCACCTCGTTCGCTGGACGAGGCTCTGCAGTTGGTGAATGCGTGGCTGACCCTGCCCGCTGTCCGGCTCATTGAACCGGGCACCGGTCATGCGCATCATTTTGAAGCGATCTGCCACGCCACCAAAGCACATGGCAACCTCGTTACCGATGCCCACCTCGCCGCACTTGCCATCGAGCACGATCTCGAACTCGCCTCCTGCGACACTGACTTTGCCAAATTCCCCGGCCTCCGCTGGATCAACCCGCTGCAGCCCTGAAGTGAGTCCTGAAGATCAGCGCGCTACGACAGCATCTTTTTAAAGACACCCTGTGAAGAAAGGCCTGAGCCAGTTGCGGCGCAACTGGACTACGTCACGCAAACAAGCTCGTAATCGGCTGCCCCTTGTCCGTCACCGTGAAGGGGCGCTTGGTGCTGGAATACAGCACCAGGTCCAGCGGAAGACCGAGGGCGTAGGCGATGGTGGCGTTGAAGTCGGGGACGCTGACTTTGTTTTCGGTGACTTCGATGCCTTTGTCCGTCTTGCCATAGACCTGACCACCGGCGATGCCGCCGCCCCAGAGGACGGAGCTGAAGGCTTTGGGGTAGTGGTCGCGGCCTTCGTTCTGATTGATCTTCGGCGTGCGTCCGAACTCGGAAGTGAGGACAACGAGGGTGTCGTCAAGCAGGCCACGGCGTTCGAGATCGGGGAGCAGTGTGCCGAGAGCCTGGTCGAGATCGCCGCAGCGTTCCGGCAGGCGGGCCCCGATGTCCTGATGCATATCCCAGCCACCGAGGTTCACCTCCACAAAGCGCACGCCATGCTCAACGAGGCGACGCGCCAGAAGGCAGCCCTGGGCGAAGTTGCCTGAGCCGTATTCCGCGTGGGTTTCGGCGGATTCTTTGCTGAGGTCGAAGGCTTCAAGGTCTTCGCTCTTCATCACCTGGATGGCGTCTTTATAGACATCAGCGTAAGCTTTGACGTTCTTGTAGTTGTAGGCCTGCTGAAAGCCCTGATCGAGCTTGGCGGAGAGGCCGAGGCGGTAATCGAAATCGCCCTCGCTCAGCGAGCCGGGGCGATGGCTGTTTTGCAAACCTTTGGCGGGGTCGTTGAGAATGAGCGGCTGGCAGGCGGCCTCGAAGAAACCGCCGCCGGGATGCTTGCTGTCTCCTGTGATGATGACGGAGCCGGGCAGGTCGGCATTGCCCTTGCCTTGGAATTTCTGCATCCATGCGCCCAGCGTGGGATGCCTAGTGGCACCGCGCATGGTGTAGCTGGTGTGCTGGAAGTAATTGCCCTGCGCATGTGCGCCCTGGGTGGAGGAGAGTGAATTGATGATGGCCCCGCGATGCATCATCTTCGCTGTATGCGGCAGGAGTTCGCCGATCTGCACACCGTCCGCGCTGGTGGCGATGGTCTTGGTGCCGCCCATGGTGTCTGCGCCGGGAACGCAGCCAAAGGTGTCGAGATGCGTCATGCCGCCGGACATGTAAAGATAGATGACGCGCTTGGCGGTGGCCGCCTGCTTCGCCTTGCTGGAGCCTTCAAACGCCGCATAGCCGCGTGGCGCCAGAGCGCTCATTACGGTGACGCCGAGACAGGTCTTGGCGATGGTTTTGGCAAAGTCACGGCGGGTGACATCGTCACAGGAGTTGAGCAGAGTTTTCATGAAGATGCAGCGTGAGGAGGATTATTGGACGAAGAGAAACTGGGAACCGGTGATGAGCGCGTGCGTGACATCCGCCACAGCCTTGTCTCCGCGTTCCTTGATGACGGTGTCGAGGATGGCCTGCTCATTCGCCGTGGGCGCGCGGCTCAGCAGCGAATGGTAGAGGGTGGCGATCTTCTGGGCGGGTGTGCCGGCCTGGGCGATGGCCTGATTCAGCTTGGAGGCCGGGTTGTTGATGACGTCTGCGGCAGGTCCGTTGAGCAGGGTGAGCGCCTGCGGCACGGAGGCGTCGTCGCTGGCGTTCTGGATCAGCTCGCGGTCGCTCTGGCCAAAGGTGCGCAGGAAGGTGCCGGGGCGTGCGGGGCTGGGCTGCTCGGAGGCGCGGGAGGTGAGGCCCATGCCGTCCTTGCCACCGCCGTTGCGCTGATAGGCCTTCAGGAACTCCTTGCGCTGCTGCTTGGTCATGGATTCCAGCGTCTTGGGATCAATCTGCGGGCGTTTTTCAGGCTTCTCCGGGCGGTAGCCCTGGCGCAGGTCGTCCGCGCGATCTTTGCCCAGCAGGGCGACAAGGATGTCCTTTTCAGAAGCTTTGCGCAGCGTGGCGGCCTGTCGGGCGAGCGCCTTGGACTCGGCGGTGACATCAATGCCTTTCGCCTTGTCCGCTTCGAGCTTGGCTTTCATGGCGTCGATCTGTTTCTGATTGGCATCCAGTTTGGCGCGGCCTTCCTTGGCGACCTGCACCAGGCCTTCAGCGCCCTTGGATTTGATCGTGCCGAGGAACATGGAGAGATCGTCGAGATACTGGTGCAGGCGGGAGTTTTCATCATCGACGGTGTCGTCCACGTTGCCCTTGGAGAGCGTGACAAAAGAGTCCCAGATCTGCTCCGCGCTCATGCGGCGGAGGATGGGGCCGGTGAAGTGATAGGTCTCTCCCAGCGGCACCTCCTCAGTGGTGGTGGCGCGCTGGTAGGTGTCGGTATTGTAAAGCACCCGCAGGAAGGACTTGAGCGAGTATTGTTTCTCGATCATGAGCTGGCCGAGGTAGTCCATCAGTGCCGGATTGCTGGCCACGGTGCTGTCGGTCATTTCATCGACGGGCTCGATCAAGCCGACGCCGAAGGCCTTCTTCCACATGCGATTGGCGATGACCGTGGTGAAGCGCGGATTCTCCGGGCTGGTCATCCAGTCGGCGAAGGCTTGCAACTGGGTCTCACCGGGTTTGACCACGGCATCCTGGCCAAACATGGTCTTGGGCTCGACCTTCGCGCCGGGCTTGGCATCGGGGTATTTGTAGTCCGCAGGAAGAGAGGGCTGTTTGCCTTCCTGCCACTCGGCGCTGGTGTAGCGCAGCGGCTTCATCACATCCTGCATCGCACGTTTGACCTGCGCCATGTCTTCCTTGCTGATCTTGGACTCTTCCGCCTTCTTCTCCGCCTGCATCTTGGCACGGTAGGCTTTCTTTTCTGCGGCGCTCATGGCCTGCAGCGCTTTCTTGTCGAGCTGCATAGATTTGCTGCCGGCTTTGGCTTTGAAATCCACGCCCCGGCTCTTGGTGTCCATGCCGTAGGTGAAGGCGGCCATGTGGTAGTAGTCCATCTGCGACCACTTGTCGAAGGGGTGGTTGTGACACTGGGCGCAGACGATGCTGGTGCCCAGAAAGACCTGCACGGTGTAGGCCAGGTGGTCGAGCTTGTTCTCGTCCCGCTGCCAGAAGCCGATGCTGCCGCTGTCCCACACGCCGCCGTCGGTGGTGAGGAGGTTTTTCACGAACTTGTCATAGGGCACGTTGGCTTTGACCTGCTGCTTGAGCCATTCCTCGTAGGCCTCGGCAGTGATGCGGCCCTTCACGTTGTCCGTCAGGCGCAGGACATCGGCCCAGTAGTTGAACATGTGGCTGGTGTAGCCGTCGGAGGCGAGCAGGGTGTCGATAAGCTTCGCGCGCTTTTGCGGGTCCTTGGAGCTGATGTAGGACTGCGACTCCTCCAGGGTGGGGATGCGTCCGGCGATGTCGAGGTACAGCCTGCGCACCAGCACCTCGTCACTGGCGGGCGGGTTGGGCTTCAGCCCTGCTTTTTCCCAGTCCTTGCCAAGAAGCTGGTCGATTTTCTGACTTTCCGGCAGCGGGGCGGCTTGCAGAGTGGCCGAGGCAAGCAGGCACATGAGGATGAGGCGGGGGGCGTTCATAGGGGAAAGGGGGGCTACCAGCCGCGAAAACGAGGGGCTTTCCGGATTCTTACCATTAAATGTGAAAACAACATGGCGGCTACCGCGACACCGATCCCACGCCCGTCCGCCAAAAAGCCCAAAATTTAAATACAATGATCTCTCCGGTCGCACGTTCTATCAGGTATCATCGCCCTGACCCTTTCACCAGTCTTCACCCTGATCATGTCGCGCCGCATCCTGATAGTCTGCTCAGCCTTGCTCCTGCCCCTGGCTCCCGCGCCCGCAGCACCGGCAGCGCCCTCTAAACCAGAGCCTCAGCCGGCTCCTGTCAGACCGCTGCCCGAGCCGAACCCTGCCAAGCCTGATCCAGCAAAACCCGAGCCAAAGCCACAGCCAAAACCTGAGCCGCAGCCTGAACCCAAGCCAGAGCCCACAAAGCCTGAGCCCGTCAAACCCGCGCCTGCCCCCACACCACCCGCGCCCTCCAGTCCGCCGCCGACGCAGCCTGCCCGGACCACCTCCCTGACCAAGAGCAGCGACGACAACAAGCCCAAGCGCAAGTCCATCGACGAGTTCACCAAGGGCTTCAAACGCATCGACGGTCTGTTCCGCGTCTATCTGGATGTTGAACGTGGCAACCCCTGGCTGGTCGTTGCCAAGAACCAGTGCGGACCTGAATTCATCTATTTCAACCACAGTGTGGACGGCCCGGTGGCCTCCGGTCACAACCGCGGCCGATACGGCGACTCGCTCGTCTTCACGATCCGCAAGATGTTCGACCGCATCGAACTGATCGAGCAAAACACCAAGCTCTACTTCGACCCGCAAAACGCCCTGTCGAAAGCCCACACGGCCAACACCAGCAGCGCCATTCTCAACAGCGAGATCATCGTGGCGGAGGATCCCGACGCCTATCTCATCTCCTGCACCAACCTGTTTCTGCGGGAAAACCTGACGCCAGTGAAATTCAGCAATCTGGGCGGCGACAAGGCCGTGCTCGGCCGCCTCTCTGAACCGAAGTCCAAAGTCCTGCGCGTGATGGGCTACCCGAAGAACACCGCCATCACGGCCGAGTATGTCTTTGAAAACCCCTCGCCGACCTGGCAAACGGAGGCCGATGTGGCCAACCCCCGCTACATCACCGTCCAGGTGCAGCATACCCTCATCGCCATGCCAGAGAGTGATTACAAGCCGCGCGCTGACGACCCGCGCATTGGCTATTTCACCCATCAGATCACCGACATGACCAGCACCGATGTCGCCCCCTACCGCGATGTCATCCACCGCTGGCGCCTGGTGAAGCAGAAACCCGGCACCGCCCTCAGCGAGCCTGTGACACCGATCGTCTTCTGGATCGAAAACACCACCCCCATTGAATTCCGCGACACCATCCGCAGCGCCGTCCTCAAGTGGAATGAAGCCTTCGAGACGGCCGGGTTCAAAGACGCCGTCGTCGTCAAGCAGCAGCCCGAGGATGCCAAGTGGGACGCCGGTGACATCGAGCACAACGTGCTGCGCTGGACCAGCAGCGTGAATCCGCCTTTCGGCGGCTACGGCCCCAGCTTTGCCAATCCACGCACCGGCGAGATCCTCGGCGCGGACATCATGCTGGAGTACAGCTTCATCACCAAGCGCCTCCTCACCAAGAAGCTCTTTGCCGATCTCGGCACGGGGGCGGCTGAAACGGCGGACACGGCCAAGGCCTTCAACCCGCACGCTTGCGATGCCTGCGGCTCCGCCCGCAACGGTCTCATGTTTGGCCAGACCATGCTGCGCCTGCAGAAGAGCGACCGCGTGGAAGTGGACCGCCTCATCAAGGAGTCCCTCTACTACCTCTGCCTGCATGAAGTCGGCCACACGCTCGGCTTGAACCACAACTTCCGTGGCAGCCAGCTTCACAGCCTCAAGGACATCCACAATGCCGAGCTCACGGAGAAGACCGGACTGACCGGTTCTGTGATGGACTATCCGCCCGTCAACATCGCGCCCAAGGGCGTGAAGCAGGGCCAGTACTTCACCACCAAGCCGGGCCCGTATGACCACTGGGTGATCAAATATGGCTACAGCGAAGCGCTGGAAGACCCGGTTGAAGAAACGAAGCGCCTGGAAGCCATCGCTGCGCTTTCGCACAAGCCTGAGCTCGCCTTTGCCAACGACGCCGATGACATGCGCTATCCCGGCAAGGCTATTGATCCCCGCGCCATGCTCTATGACATGAGCAGCGATGCCATCCAGTACGGCGAGCAGCGTTGTGAAATCGTGCGAGGAGAGATCGCCAACATCTTCAAGGATGTGTCCGATCCTGGCAGGAGCTGGCAGGAGGTCGCGCAGGCCTTCGCCTCTTTGACCAAGGAGGCCAGCGGCTCGCTGAACGCGATTTCACGCTACGTTGGCGGAGTGTATGTCGAACGCGCCGTGCAGGGCCAGGCCCCAGGCGTGGTGCCGTTCAGACCCGTGGAGGCTGCCAAGCAGCGCCAGGCCCTCGCCGCGCTGGCCAAGTATGCCTTTGCCCCGGATGCCCTCGCCGGACCGCCGGAACTCTACGCGCACCTCCAGCTTCAGCGCCGTGGCTTTGACCATCGTGACGAAGGCGAAGACCCCAAGCTCCACGATCGCCTCTTTCAGGTCCACCATGCCCTGCTCGACCAGCTCATGCATTCCCATACGTTGAAGCGCATCGAGGACACAGCCCTCTATGGCAATGAGGTGAGCCTGAATGAAGTCATGGACACCCTCACCACCGCCATCTGCACCGGCGATGATCCCACCAAGCCCGTGAGCATCATGCGCCAGAACCTGCAGCTCGATTACATCACCCGCCTGCTGTACGTCTCCCACAGCAACAGCTACTACCCCGCCGTGCAGAGCGAGGCCCTGCTGCAGCTCGAACGCATCAAAGGCCTGACGTTTGCCAATTCCCCGGCGCATCAGCTTGCGATCAAGTACCGCATCCGGCGCGGGCTGGATGAGAAGTGACTGGCTCGAAGCCGGGTCAAATATTCAGAGGGAGCGTGCTGGTGCTGCACAAGACTGTGGCACCAGCCACCGTACCCTCCCGCATGAAACTTCAGACTCTTGTCCTCTGTCTCCTCGCCGCCGCTTCCCATGCGGCTGTCTCCGAAGGCTGGTCGCTTTGGTCTCCACGCGATGAAGCAAAGCCCTCCGCAGTGCAAAGCCAGGACGGCGGCCATGCGGGCAAAGGCGCGCTCATTTTGGAGACGGGCGAGGGTGAGCAATGGATCGGCTGCTGGACGCGCACGCTGCCGGTGGAAGGCGGTCAGCACTACCAGTTCAGCGGATGGAAAAAAGCCAGCGCCATGCCCACGGCGCGTCGCAGCGTGTATGCCCGCATTTTGTGGCAGGATGAGAACGGCAAGCCCGTGAGCTGGGAGGAACCTGCGAAGCAAGGCTACGCGAAGGGCAGCATCCCACGCGCCGAGCCTGAGTACCCGCATGTGCCTGAGGGCGAAGCGAACCAGTGGATTCATTGCGGAAGCACCCTGCGTGCGCCGGTAAAGGCCAGGCAGGCGAAGATCGAGCTCTACCTGCAATGGGCGGCGAATGCTCGGGTGGAGTGGAGTGATGTCTCACTCGCCGCCGTGCCAGCCCCTGCGCCACGCAAGGTCAAACTGGCCACGATTCACCTTCAGCCCAAAGACGGTAAGAACCCTGCTGACAAGCCGCCGCAGTATGCGCCGCTCATTGCCGAGGCCGCCAGGCAGAAGGCTGATCTTGTGGTGCTCGGCGAGACGCTCACCTACTACGGCACAGGCAAGACGATGGCCGATTGTGCCGAGACGGTGCCCGGGCCCAGCACGGAGTACTTCGGCAAGCTGGCGAAGGAGCACAATCTCTACATCGTCGCCGGCCTCGTGGAGCGTGAGGGCAAGACGCTGTACAATACCTCTGCGCTGCTGGGCCCGGATGGCACGCTGGTGGGCAAGTATCGGAAGGTGACCCTGCCGCGTGGCGAGATCGAGTCTGGCATCACGCCCGGCCATGACTACCCGGTTTTCGACACGCGCTTTGGCAAAGTGGGCATGATGGTCTGCTACGACGGCTTCTTCCCTGAAGTCGCCCGCGCGCTCACGATCAAGGGAGCCGAAGTCATCGCCTGGCCGGTGTGGGGCTGCAATCCCATGCTCGCCGCTGCACGCGCTTGCGAAAATCACGTCTACATCGTCAGCAGCACCTACACGGACGCCACCAAGAACCAGTGGATGATCTCAGGCATCTTTGATCACTATGGCGATGTGCTGGCAAAGGCGGATGTGTTTGGCACGCTGGCCATCGCGGAAGTCGATCTCAATGCGCCCACGCATTGGAACAGCCTCGGAGACTTTAAGGCGCAAATCCAGAGCCACCGGCCTCCTGCGCTGAAGGAGTGAGGCGAAGTCCGCACTTCGCTTCAGCATACCCACTTACTTCATGCGGGGCTTGAGCCGTCCGGAATTGATTTCTGCACGCAGCCTGGTCGCACCGTCCGTCCGTAAAAGCTCTAGCCCAGGAGTATCGGCCTGCAGCCACTCCATCTCCTGGACAAATTCCAAAGCCTCTTTCCGTTTGCCCTGGACTTCGAGACACATGATCAATTTGACCATGTACAAGAGAACTGGCGGAAAAGTGTTTTCCTGCTTCTTGAGCAGAATATTCACCATAGCACGCAATTCCCCCTCAGCCTCAGAGCACTTCGATTGATTCATCAGTTGATCCGCAATCTTCGCCTGAATCATCAATACCCGGCCATCCTCTTTTCCTCGGGCAACCGACTGCCGCTTGTACTCTTCACGAAGTCTCTGCTCAGCCTCCTCAGCCTGGGTCACATGCCACATCGCCTCCTTCAAATCTTTCTGACAGCTCAATGTATCTGGATCATCCGTCCCCATGACACGCTGATAGACTTTCAACAAAATACGATACTGCTCCGCCGCTTCCGCATACGCACCTTTGCGCTTCAATACACGAGCAAGATCTTTGCGGTTGTTTACGACCTCTGGATGTTCCGGCAGCATATAGCCCAACTGAAGATCGATCAAATGACGGTAGCGCCGATCCAAATCCTCAGGATCTCTGCTAAGGCCTCCCAAGTGCTCGGCGCTTTGTCCTCTCAGTTCTGCTCCCAAACGCTCGATCTCCAGAAGCTCCGCCTGGGTGGGCATGCGCACGTGTTTGACAGGAACCGTCTTGTCTGGAACTCGACGATGCGACACCAGATATCCACCGATGCCAACCAAGAGCAGGGTGTGAATCAATAGCGTACGATGGAGCGTGAGCTGCATGACCTCACGCAGACTAAAAAATCATGCGTCATGTCGCAAGATAAAACTCTGCCCACCGCAGGCCCGAAAGCTGGATTCAGATACTCACGGCGCTGGAATGATCCAGATGGAAGGGCTGGCCCTCTGCGGCATCTTGATGAAGGTGGCACGCTGGCCATCGCTGAGGTCGACCTCAATGCGCCCACGCATTGGAACAGCCTCGGAGACTTTAAGGCGCAGATCCAGAGTCATCGGCCACCGGCTTTGAAGGAGCCTTGAGGACTGAGATGCCGAGCTCGTTTCATGAGCTCGCCATTTTTTACTTTCCACGGCATCCGATTTCTGACGGAATGCCGGGGTGAGATTCATCGTCTTTTTTCTCCTCAGTGCACTCTGCGCTGCGCATGCGGCGGAATCAGCCGGCATGTCGCGGCTGCGTGAGGCATTGGCGAAGGCTGAGCAGGAACATGGAAAGGCCGCACCCGAGGTGGCGGCACGCCTCAGCGAACTGGCGAGCCACCTCGAAGCGGCAGACAGCTTTCAGGAGGCCGAGGCGCTCTACCGGCTAGCGCTGGCGATTCGGGAGAAAGCCGGAGGCGTGACTTCTGCCGAGCTTGAATCGAGTCTGAACAATCTCGCCGACCTGCTGCGGCAAACAGGCCGGGAGAAAGAGGCGCTGGAGCTCTATGAGCGGCTGCTGACATGCCTTGAACAGCGCCCGGCTGGAGCAGCCTCCCTGGAAGCGGCCACCTTTCTGGGAAGCAAAGCGGAGCTGCTGTTGAGCATGCACCAATCTCACTCCGCGTTTGTCGAGTACGTCGAACTGCTGAAGCTTCATGAAAGTCTCTCAGGACTCAGGCATCTTGCGGTCAGTTCCAAGCTCAACAAAGCGCAAGACCTGCGGGAAATCATTCTGACAGGTCGTGGCAACATACTGCTCTACCAGCAGGCGCTTCAGATTCACGAGGAGGCCGTCGGCGCCGAGCATGGCGACCTTGCCACCTGCCACGCGATCATCGCGGGTCTGCTGCTCTCCCAAGCGCGCAATACCGAAGCAGAGCCCGTGCTCCGCCGCGCGCTGGAAATTCGCACCGCAATCATGGGGCCGAAGCATCCGCTCACCGCCCAGGTGGCCTACACTTTGGCGGAGGTGCTGGAGCGAACCCAGCGCAGGAAGGAAGCCCTGCCACTCTACCGCCTATCTTTGCCCGTGCAGGAGAAAGCATTGGGGCCCGATGCTGCCACCACCTGCGCATGCCGTGTTCAACTGGCGCAACTGCTCAGCGAGCAAAACCTGCATCAAGAGGCAGAGCCCTTGCAGCAGCGCATCGTCGAAAACATTGAGAGAACGAAAGGCCCGGAAGACCTCAGCCTTGTCGATCCTCTGATCCGCCTCGCCCAGACTTTGCGTACGTTGAAGCGCGTGAAGGAGGCCGTGCCTCTGCTGCGTCGTGAGCTGGCGATTCATGAGAAACTTCTGGGAGAGGATCGTGAAACCGTGGCTGCCGATCTCGCCAGGCTGGCGGATTTTGTGGGAGAAGCAGGAGACTCCAAGGAGCGAAAGCAACTGCTGATCCGATCCCTGGATGTTTTGGAGAAGTGCATCGCCACCATCGAGCGGACCAAGGGACCTGATGACCAGAGTCTTTTCGTGCCTTTGAGCAACCTTGCCAACGCACTGAGATCGCTCAGCCGTTATCCTGAGGCAGAAGCAGCCTACCGCAAAGAGCTGCATGTGGCGGAAAAGAACTACGGCATGGACGCCCGCATCCTCACCGGCTCACTGGCCATGATCGCCCAGTGCCTGAGTGACATGAACCGCTGGGAGGAGGCCGTGCCTCTGCTGCGCCGTGAACTGGCGATCCATGAGAAACATCTGGGAAAAGAGCATGAAACGGTGGCGGTGGATCTCAGAGGGCTGGCAGGTTACCTGGTCGAAGCAGGAGAGCACCAGGAGCCTGAGCAGCTGCTGCTCCGCTCCCTGGCCATTCTGGAAAAGCGCAAAGGTCCGGAAGATGTCCAGGTGGCTGTCACCTTGAGTCACTACGCCCGTTTCCTCGTGAATGAACAGCGGCCGGAGGAAGCGAAAAAGCTGTATCTGCGTGCGATCACGATCAGCAAAAAGACGCTGGGAGCAGGACATCCTTTTACCAAGGACACCTTCGAGAGTTACGAGGCCCTGCGGCAGACCTTGAAAAAGAAAGAGGCTGAGGACGAAGGCCTGCGCGCCGTCCTGAAACTGAATGGCAAGATCTGGGATGAGCGCACGGCTGTCGCGTTTCTCAAAGAGCAGTTGTCCCATCTCCCTGCGGCCAAGTTCACGGAGCCTGATGCGGCAAAGGTGGTGCAGCAGATGAAAGGAAACTCTCTCTCGCTTGCCATGGCGGCGGCATGCATCACGGAGCAAAAACTGACATTGACCGAGTATGTGAAGCGATGGGATCAGGCGTCAGCCGGACTCAAGGGAACGACGGCACCGAACGAGACTTCCCCGGACAAGATCTTGGTCACGACATGGCAGCTTTCAGCGAAGCGCCTGACACCCACGGCGCGTGCGCTCATGGCCCTGCTGCCATGGCTCGCCGAGGAAGCTGTGCCCCTGCCTTTTTTCACCGAGCAGGCGAGGCTTGTGGCGGATGCCGCAAATGAGAAATCACCCGGCACCCAGGTGGAAGCAGCGTTCGATGAACTGGAGCGCCATGCCCTCATCACGCAGGAGCCGATGAGCATCAGTTGTCCTCCGCAGTTGCAGGCGGTCTTGCGCTTTCAGGGTGGAGCTGGGTTTCTTGGCCGTGCCACCTCACTGATGCATGCCCTTATGGCCAAAGATCCGGCCACACAGCGCGTGCGGCCGCGGGAGGTTTGGGAGCCTGCCCTTCCCCATGTGTCCAGGGTGCTGGAGTTTCAGCGTCAGTTCCATGACAAGGCCGGAGACGCGCAGGTCACACGCAGCCTGCTCAATGACTGCGCCGAGTTTTTGCAATACAAGGCGCTCTACTCCAAGGCCGCGCCCCTGTTCGACCAGGCGGAGCAACTGCTGCTGCGCGTGGTGAAACTGGCGGAGGAAAATCCCGGCCCTCAGCAGGCCGATCTCATCGCAGCCCTGGACGCCCTCGCGGCTGTGCTTCACCGCACCCACCGCGATGAGGACGCTGCGGCGCTCTACCGGCGCTCGCTGGAGCTGTGCGAAAAAGAACACGGGCCGGAGAGTCTGAAAACCGCCGACTGCCTTGATCGCGTTGCCCTGGCTCTGGCTCCGACGAAAAACGGCAGGGAGGCGACTCCGTTGCTCCGCCGGTCGCTGGCCATCCGCGAGAAACTTCTGGGCCCCATGGATCGAGAAGTGGCGCTCAGTGTGGGACGGCTGGCCTTTCAACTCAATACCGATGACACAAGCCAGGAAGCAGAGCAGCTCTACCGCCGCGCCTTGGCGATCGAAGAAAAAATCCATGGTGCAGATCACCCGGTCCTGATCCCCCGGCTCACCAGTCTGGGCTCCATGCTCAGAGCCCAGAAGCGCGACACTGAAGCGGAGCCACTCTTCAAACGCATTCGCCTCATTCGCGAAAACACGCGCATCAACGGACCGCCATCAGCATCTATACGGAGGCCACCGGCAGGTCAGTGATTGCTGTGCTCAAGCATCTGATCCCGCCCCGTTTCACGGCGGAGGAATGATCCATACAACCGGGCTGCCCGCAGGCGGCATTTTGATGAAGGTGGCGCGACCCGCGCGCAGCAGCGGGACATTGTTCTGAGAAATGATGGAGGCAGAGCTCGCAGAGATCCAGACGGGAACGGGCTGCCCTGACCTCTGCAAGAGCCAGTGGGCCAGATATCCGCTCAGCCCCCCCGTGGCATCACCTTTCCAAAGCTGCAATTGAGAGGAAGCGGAAATCGAAGTGCTGGCAACAAAGGCGGAAGAGATCATCCCGGCCTGGGCAGGCGTGGCGTCGAGCGGCCAGGGATTGGCGAAGAGATTGTAGCCAGCCTGCAGCGGGCGGGCGAAGGGAGTGGTGCGCACACTGCCGGTGCTGAGCAATGCGGAGGGGCTGGCGCTGGCGATTTGAAGCATCACGCCTGTGCCAGGTGGAATGAGGGTGTCATTCATGCTGGCCGCGGTGCCTCCGTTCAAGACCCAGTTGCGGGTGCCTCCAAGCTCATAGAGCCAGTAAGTGATGTAATCCGATGCGGTGTGAAACAAGATCTGATCTGCGCCCGTGGCAGTGGAGGAACCCTGAAAGAATGCGGGATTAAAAATCTCGCCCAGCGTGCGGTGCGGGCGCAGGATCACACGCGCGCCGGACAAGCCGGCCACTGCGGAAGCCGGGAGCGTGGTATGGAGGGAGTCATCCGCCACGAGGCACGCGACGCCGGTGATGCTCTGCAGATCCAGGCGATGCCCGGCCTGAGGACCGCTGATGATTTCAAGATAGTAATGCTGCGCGGGATCCATGGCGGAGGCCACGGACGCCTGCTCGCTGAGCGTGACGCTGGCGGCGGTGGCGCTGCTGACCGAACCGGTGAAGAGCGCCTCATGGTTGAGATTGAGGCCATAGGTCTGGGTGCCCGAATTGAGCGTGGTCTGCTGCCAGCCCAACGGCAAACTGGTGGCGCTGCCGCCGTTGGTTTGAGTGATGCGCAGACGGATGATGCCACGCTCAATGCTCTGCCCGGGGAGAGACTGGAGATCCGGCCACGTCACCCGCTCCCATCCATTGCCTTCAGCGAAGACTGCCGGTGCCGCCACCAGCGGGGACCAGTTGATCAAATCGCCACTGCTTTCGAGCCTGAAGGTGAAGGTGCCCTGACCTGACGGGCGCAGCAGGGTGGCATCGACGCTGCTGTTGCCGCGCGTGACCAACTGCAAGCCTTCACCGGGGCGGGTGATGCCGCTGGTGAGCGCGGTGCCGAGCGCGACTTCAAGAAGGTCCGAAGCGCTGTCTTCATCGCTGTTGGTCGTGGCGAGGTTGTTAGGGAGACCGATGGTGCCGGGAATGATGGAGGCAAGCACGATGGTGTTCGGCGAGGCCGCCGGAGCCGCAGGCGCATTGACGAGCCACTGGCTTTGCGGGATCACCTCGCGCGTCTGGCCGGGGCATTCCCAGAGCAGCCGGGCGGTGGCGCCGCCAGTGCTTTCGTAGTACTCCATGACGACAGGGACGGCCACGCCGGCCTGCAGAGCGATGACGCCGTTGTTCCAGGTGTCGCCGTGATTATTCCAATCATTGACGACCTGCTGGCCATTGACCCAGAGACGCACGCCGTCATCGGTGACAGGGATGATGGTGTAGGTCCGGGTGAAGCGAGGAATGAGGTATCCATGCCAGCGCACGCTGTAGCCATCGGCAGGAATGCGTGGATCTGGACTGCCGGTGCCCCAGGTGTAATTGACCGTGGACTCCATGCGCGTGAAGCTGAACTGCTCGAAGTTTTTACCGATGTAGTAGTCTCCGGTGAGGCCGTTGGTGTTGACCACAGGTGTGTAGCTCACAGTGATGAGATTGGACACTGTGTTCGGATTGCCAGCGGCATCCTGCGCCACGCCTGCGGGGATTCTGACGGTGACATTGCCCGCTGCCGTGGGCGTGACCGTGGCTGCCCATGCAGCCCCGGCGGAGGACAAGGCAGTGACTGTGCCGTTGGTAACGGTGAACTCGGAAGCGAGCAGACCAGTGACGCTCTCGCTGAACGTGGCATTGACGACAAACGGCCCGGTGACGCTGCTGACCGGAGTGGTCAGCGCGACTGAAGGCGGCGTGGTGTCCAGAGGCGTATAAGTGGTGGTGAGCAGATTCGAAGCCGTGTTGGCTCCGCCCGTGGCGTTGGTGGCCGCATTGGCAGGCACTCTGACAGTGACGGCTCCAGCCGCCGCAGGAGTGACCAGAATGCTGTAGGTGGCACCGCTGCCGCTCAGTGCGGAGGCCGCACCATTGGTGATGGTGAAATCATTCAATGCGACGCCGGTGACGGATTGACTGAAAACGGCATTGACCGTGAAGGCACCCGTCACATTGGACGAGGCGGTGCTGAGCAACACCGTGGGCGCAGGCAGGGGCGCGGTGTAGGTCACGCTGAGGGTGTTGGAAGCCAGGCTCGCATTGCTGGCGGCGTCAAAGGCCGCGCCGACAGGCAGTGCCACGGTCACAGCGCCATTGGCTGCGGGTGTGATGGTGACACTGTAGGTCGTGCCGCTGCCGCTCAAAGCGGAAGCAACGCCATTGGTGAGCGTGAAGTCATTCAAGGCGACTCCGGTGACGGATTCACTGAAAGTGGCCGTGACCACAAACGGCGCGGTGACGCTGCTGGCCGGAGTTGTTAGCGCGACTGAAGGCGGCGTGGTGTCCAGAGGTGTGTAAGTGGCGGTGAGCAGATTCGAAGCCGTGTTGGCTCCGCCCGTGGCGTTGGTGGCAGCATTGGCGGGCACACTGACGGTGACGGCTCCAGCCGCCGTGGGTGTGACAAGAATGCTGTAGGTGGCGCCGCTGCCGCTGAGAGCTGAGGCCGCCCCATTGGTGATGATGAAATCATTCAAAGCCACGCCGGTGACGGATTGACTGAAGACTGCGTTCACCGTGAAGGGACCTGTTACATTCGACGAGGCAGTGCTGAGCTGAATCGTAGGCGCAGGCACGGGCGCGGTGTAGGTCACGCTCAGGGTGTTTGACGCGAGGCTCGCATTGTTGGCGGCGTCTGCAGCAGCACCCGCGGGCATGGCCACGGTCACAGCTCCATTGGCTGTGGGTGTGACGGTGACGCTGTAGGTTGCACCACTGCCGCTCAACGCTGAAGCCACGCCATTGGTGACTGTGAAATCAGTCAACGCGACTCCGGTGACGGCTTCACTGAAGGCGGCGCTCACGGTGAATGGCGCAGACACACTGGCGGAACCCGTGGCGAGTGTGACCGCTGGTGGCGTGGTGTCGGGCGGGCTGCTGGTGTTGACGAACTCCATCCAGTTGAAGTTGAGATTGCCGTTTGGAAACTCGATGCGAACGACGGCAGACGCAGGCAGGGTGAGTCCTGTGGCGGAGAAGGTTTTCCAGGAATAAAAGCCCCCCGTATCGGTGACATTGATCGTCGTGGCGAGAGTGCCGTTGATCAGCACGCGGACCGGAACCGGACCTGCATAGGATGTGGCCACGCGCACGCTGAAGTTGTAGCTCCCTGATGGGAGAATGGTGGTGTAGCGCAGCCATTCGCCAGGCGTGATCCAGCCGATGGAGGGCGTGCCATCCGTGTCTTTGGAAGGTTCGATGTCGACTCCGGTGGTGCGGTAATGCAGGCCGGAAACAACCTCGCCGATGTTGATGGTTTCAGCATCGTGATAGGCCACCCCTTCCCCGCCTTCGTCAAAATCCTCCGCCTGGATTCTCACGGTCTGCCCCACGATGACCGGAGCGTAGGTGACCGTCAGCAAGTTGGAAATCGTGTTCGGATTGCCCGAGGCATCCTGCGCCATGCCTGCGGGAAGCCTCACAGTCACGGCTCCTGCAGCGGTGGGTGTGACGGTGGCAGACCACACCATACCAGCGGATGACAAGGCGGTGACGCTGCCATTGGTGACGGCGAATTCGGCAGCGAGCAGGCCGGTGACGTTTTCACTGAAGGTGGCGGTGACGACAAAGGGCGTGGCAACGGTGGTGGCCGGAGTGGTGAGCGCGACTGTCGGCGGCGTGGTGTCCGTATAAGTCACGCTGAGCAGATTGGAGACGGAGTTGCCCAGGCTCGTGCTGTCTGTGGCCGCACTGGCTGGAACACTGACGGTGACCAAACCTGCAGCGGTGGGGGTGACCCTGAAGGTATAACTCGCGCCGCTGCCGCTGAAGGTGGAGGCAACGCCATTCGTGACGACGACATCGCTGAGCGTGAAACCTGAGGCCGAGGAACTGAAGGCCACCGTGACGTTGAATGAGGTGGTCACATTCGTGGCGGCGGTGGTGAGTGCGACGGTGAATGGCAAAGGTGCCGTGGTGGGGGCATCGTCAATGCTGGCGACAAACGCAGCGAGGTTGGACAAGTCCGTGGCCGTCAGCGTCACGCCGCTGTGCGCGGTGATGGCGTCGGAAAGCGTGGCCGCAGAGCCATCGTGCAAATACGGCCCCGTGGCCCAGCTCCCGCGCAGCGTGGGCACATCCAGACCGGTGAGCGCCGCGCCGAGGCGTTTGCCGCTGGCGGGTTTGATGGTGCCGATATTGGCAAAGACATTGAGCGCGCTGTTGGTGAAGTTCACCCCGCTGTGGCAGGAGGCGCAGTTTTGCGAGCGGAAGACCTGTTGCCCCGCTGTGGCTGCCGTGGTCAGTGCGCCGCTGCTGGTGCGGCTCGGGCTGTTGCCGTTGACGGTGAGGGATTTTACATACGCGGCCAGCGCATCGAGATCGGCGCTCACTCCCGCCTTCGCATCGCCGAGCGGCTGGTTGCGCGTGCCGGTGTTGAGCTGCGTGTCTGTCATGAGTCCGGTGCCGCCGGCCAGGGCACGGATCTGCCCTTCGAAATCCTGCACTTCATCGAAGTTGCCGGTCCAGTGCAGCATGCCGTGAGTGGCGTGGCCTTTCAGCGTGATGGTGTTGCGCAGGCCTTCACCGAAGCCGGTGAGATCCCACACGCGGCCATCGTGTCCGGCATCGTTGTGGCAGACGGCGCAGCTGATGTACTGCTGCAGCGCGAGGCGCGGGTCCTGCGCATCGTAGAAGAGCTGTTTCCCCTTCAGCACCTGGGCGGTGAGTTTTTCCGTGGTGACGGCATTGAGCGTGGCCGTGGTTACTGGCGCGATGTTGCCGCCCTGAGTGATGCCACTGACATCGTGCACGGTGATCGTGCGATCCATGAAGTTCTGCACATACAGCGTGCTGCCATCCGGCGAGGTGACGACGCCCTGCGGTGCGCGGCCTGCGGGAAAGCGGGTGATTTCTTGATGTGACCACGCATCGAGAATCGCGACCTCGCGGCTGGCTTCGAGCGCGGTGAAGACGTAGATGCCATACGGATCAAACGCTGCGGCGCTGGGCATGCCCGCGTTGTCGATGTCCACGCGTGAAGGCAGGTGCTCCGTCTGCGCAGTGAGATCAAGGCGCGAGACGATGGCACGCACGCTGTTTTCATGGTTCAAAGGCTGGCCATCGCGCAGCATGCCACGCTGGATATTGTCCTGCTTTGAAGGCACCCAGGCGGAGAGACCGTCGGGGGAGATGACGGCAGCACCAAGATAGTTTGGCAGACCACGTGCGGAAGTGGAGGTGTCCGCAGCGGTGCTGGGATTGAGCAAAATCGTGCGTTCCACTGCAAGCGCCACCGTGCCGATGACGACCACCTGACCACCTGCGCCCGTGAGCATCGGTGTGGCGGTGTTTTCACCGGCCACGCGTGGCGTGATGAAGCGTGAGGCATACACGCGTGCGCTGTCGGCGGAAATGGAGAGATGCCGCACAGGGCCGCCGGCATCGATCGAAGCGAGTTGGGCTCCGGTGCTGGGGTTCAGCTTCAGCACGCGCCCAGAGCTTTCCAGAGTCACCCATGCGGCCGTGCCCGCAGGATCAAAGACGATGCCGAACGGACGTGATCCATAGGCAAGCGTCACCGTGGCGGCGACTGCACGAGTCGTGGTGTTGATGATGCTGATCGTTCCCGTCTCCACATTCGTCACCCACAGCCTGCCGTCCGGTGCCAGCGCCAGGCTGCGTGGAGCGGTGCCCACGGTGATCTCGGCATAGCGTGCACGCGTCACCACATCAAAGGCGGTGACGCTGTTGTTGTCCGGATTCACACACCAGACGCGGTCATTGCCGGTGGCTGGATGCTCATAGACGATGCTGCTGGAGGCGGCGGGCTTGCGTGTGGTGAGTGCGGCATACACCGCCTGATAGAAGGTACTGGTGATCGTGATGCCGGTGTCATCGGTGGCGGTGAGAGTCACCAGATAGCGGCCCGGTCCGGCGTAGGTGTGCGCGATGCTCGTGGTCGTGAGCCATGCGGTCTCAGGCGTGCCATCGCCAAAGTTCCATTTGTAGCGCGTATTGATGCCGTTCGCGGATTGCGCGGTGAAGGTGAGCGCAGAGCCTGTGGCTTTCGGTGCGGCGGCCAGTGGCTGCAGCGTGAGCCCTGCGGAGACGTTCCAGGCGAAGGCGGCGGTGGCAGGTGCGCTGATGCCATCGCTGGCCATAACGGTGGCATTAAACGTGCCAGCCACCGTCACAGAACCCGAGATGACTCCGGAACCCGGCGAGATCGAAAGTCCGGTGGGCAACCCCGTGGCGCTGAAGGTGATGGGATCGTTCTCTGGATCATTCGCCGTGACGGGCAAGGACACCACCGCGCCGATGAGCGAAGCTTGCGCACCCGGGTTTGTGATCTGTGGCGAGAGATTCTGCGGCACGATACTGGTGGCGTGGCGCAGATCGCGCAGCGCAAGGATGTCGGGCTGGGACAAGGGGGCCTGATGCAGCGTGACTTCATCCACCGCACCTGCAAAGAAGGCCGTGCCGGGGCTGTCGGCTGCGCCCACGATGAAGGGTTTGGAAGCGTTTGGCACGTAGGTGCCGGTGTCTTCGTTGACGAGAATGCCATTGATGTAAAGGCGGCGCACGCCAGTCAATAATGAACCGACAGCAGTCGTCGTGCGGAAGGTGGCCGCCACATGCGTCCACTGCCCCACGGTGACGGCGCCGCCTTTCAATGCCGATGCATCCGCGCCCGTGCGAAGCTGCCAAAAACCATCCGTAGTCACCCACAGGCCGTAGCCTTTCTTGGTGGCGGTGGATTCATCCCGCGAAGTGAGGACGCAGCGCGCTGTGCCCAGAGCCGCATCACTGCGCACCCAGGCGGCGATGGTGAAGTCGTTCGGATTGAGCGATGCACTGTAAGGCATCACAACGCTTTGAGTGGTGCCATTGAACAACGCGCTGCTGCCTGTGCCAGGATTGCCGCTGAGCGCGGGATTGTCGCTCGTCGTGTTCGCTCCGCCACTTGCCGTGCCATTGATGGCCACCAAACCTGAGGCGGTGGATTTCACTTCGCCCGCTGTGCCGTTCCAGCTCGCTTCATCGAAGTTCCAAGCGACCACCGGATTTTCGATGGGGAGATAAGGCGAGAGATAGGTGCCCGCGATGATGGAGACCGCTGCGTCTCCCGGTTTCTTCCAGCCGACGGAGAGGTGATCGTCCCCCGTACCATCCTTCATCAAGGCTTCGATGTAGTAGCGTTGGCCGGCCTGCAGGGTGATCAGAGCGGAGGTCTGCTGCGGATACCACGTCCAGGTTTGAGGTGGTGTGTAGCCGGGCTGGCTGGCGATCTCCACGGCGTTGGCGGGATTCGCATCGGTGCTCAGCTTCAGACTCGATTCATCATCGCTGGAGATGAAGAACTGATACTGGCCGGTGACAGGCACGTAGAGAAAGCCGCGCAGTCGCTGGCCGGTGCTGTCATCCCAGTTTTGAGGTGAATCAAAGGACGGCTGCAGATCGCGGCCATTCGGATTCGCAGGAAAGACGGTGTTGCCGGTCAGGCTGGCCACCGTGGCGCCGTTGATGTTCGTCCAGTACTCACGCATGATCTGGCCGCTGCCGAGATTGGGCAGCAGCACGATCCAGTTGAAGGAAACGGAAGCCACCTGCCCTGCGGCGCTCACCAGAATGGTGCTGCGGTAGGTTCCCGGTGTGGCGGTCACGGAGCCGGAGATCAAGCCGGTGCTGGCATCGATGGCGAGTCCCGTGGGCAATCCGCTGGCGGTATAGCTCAGCGTACCACCCGTGGCGCTGGCGCTGATGGGCAGCGAGACCACGCTGTTTTGCGTCACGCTCTGCTGGCCGGGATTCGTCACCACCGGCAGCGTGGAGTTCGTGACCTGAATGATGCGCGACACGGACCACACGCCGTTCGCATCCACCGCAAACATCATCCAATAGCCCGGAGTGAGCACATTGATGCTCGGGGGTGCTGTGACCGCATACACGCCTGGTGATGGGTTCGTATGCGTGAAGCGCACATGGCGCAGCCCGGTGTCCACCGAATGCGTCTGCGCAGACATGCTGACGGCACTGAAGTACTGTACGCCGTTGCTGGCGTTCACGGTGAAGATGGATGCGGGACCGATGCGATCAGGTGCTGCCGTAATGACGGGACGCACAGCGGGTGTGCCGTCCACATTGAACAACTGCGGCGGTGTGAAAACCTGTGCATCCTGATGATCCGTCAGCGCATCGCCCGACAAGCCGCCGCCGCCCGACCACACGCGGCCATCGGGCAGCAGCATCGCGAGTGAATGGTAATTGCGCGGCACAGACATGTCCGCCACACCACGCCATTGCCCCGTCGTGGGATTCCAGATTTCCGGAGTGAACACGGCGCCCAGGTCACTGAAGAACTGCCCGGAGGTGTTGCCACCCACCACCATCACTTCGCCGTTTGGCAGCATGACGGAGTTTGAAAAGGAGCGCGCATTCGCCATCGGCGCGGTGGGGGCCACCACGGGTGTGGCGCCATTGAGATCCACGGTGAAGGCTTTGTTCACCACCACCCCGTCATCAATGGCCGTCAATCCACCAGCCACCACCACCTTGCCCGGTG
Organism: Verrucomicrobiota bacterium; assembly: GCA_017301975.1. Classification (GTDB taxonomy): domain Bacteria; phylum Verrucomicrobiota; class Verrucomicrobiia; order Verrucomicrobiales; family Verrucomicrobiaceae; genus Prosthecobacter. Next base: position 84,283 of record JAFLEI010000016.1, on the reverse strand, counting down.
CATACATGGCCCATGCGCCCTGCTTCGGATAATGCGTGCCGGGAATGCTGACTCCTGCCGCAGTCATCGCGCCGGTGCCGCTGGCGGTGATCCAGTTCAGCGCCTGATGCGGGCCGAAGTGCGCCACACGGCCATCCGGGGCCACGAGGAAGAAGGGATGCCAGTTCGTTTCAATCGCATTCGCGATGGGTGGATTCGCCACCGTTTGCCATGAAATGCCGCTCATGCGCCGCCAGCCGGAGCTGGCATTCCATTGCTCGATGGTGCCGTTGCCATTCGCGCCGCCGTTGCCGCCTGCGGTGAGCACCTCGCCGTTGGGCAAAGCGATGCTCGTATTGTACCAGCGGCCATCCGCCATCGTTTGTGCGGGCACCCACTCATTCGTGCGCCAGTCAAACAAGCTGGCAAACGCCGTCGTGCCATTGATGCCGTTGCCACCATTCACCAGCAGCCGGCCATCCTGCAAAAACGAAAGCCCGCCGCAGAACATGTCATGCCGCCCGTTGTTGATCTCGGTAAAGAGTCCCGTGGCCGGATCCCACACGGCTGCGTAGGTAAACTGCGGCCCGTCTGGAAAGGTGGTGCGCTGATTGGACGCAAACGTCAGCAATCGGCCATCCGGCAGCATGGCGGCCGATGTAGGAATGTGCGGCGTCCAGGGGATGACAGCGCTCCAGTTTCCCTTCGTGACGTATTCCGCCGGGGAAACAGCGCCGATGCTCATCACCACCGCCTCCGCAGCAGGCGCAAGCCGTGCGGCCTCGGCCATCAGGGCATCCGCCTCGGCATGGCTGACGCTATCCGCTTTTACGAGATTCCCGACACCCAGCAGAAGCAGGACACACAAACCCCTAAGGCCGGGCCTGATACGCCGCCCCCTCAGTTGAAAGCTTGCATTTACGCGTTTCATATATGAGCAGATTTTCAAAGCTGTGAACAAGCGACCATCTGGGCGCTCCTCAATTCAGTTGATTGTAAGAGAGCCACCGTTCTCCGAACTATTCACAGACCTTGATAGTTCACCCATCCGCGCTGCGAGCCCTTGCACTCCCACCGGCACTGTCTATTCTCGCCGCCCCTGTTCTTTCCCCCTTTTCGCCGTGGCCAAAAAGTCCTCCAAAAAATCCGCTGAAGAAGCCTTCTCCCCCATCCTGCCATCCGCCGCCCCCGTGGAGCACAAGCCGGTGGACACGCTCTATGGAGATTGGTTTCTCGATTACGCCAGCTACGTCATCCTTGAGCGCGCCGTCCCCCACATCAATGATGGTCTGAAGCCCGTTCACCGCCGCATCCTGCACAGCATGGACGAGCTGGAAGACGGCCGGTACAACAAGGTGGCGAACGTGGTGGGTAACACGATGAAATACCACCCGCATGGCGATGCCTCCATTGGCGATGCCATGGTGCAGCTCGGCCAGAAGGACCTGCTCATCGACACCCAGGGGAACTGGGGCAACACCCTCACCGGCGACAACGCGGCTGCTCCCCGATACATCGAAGCGCGCCTGTCCAAATTCGCGCTGGATGTGGTCTTCAGCCCGAAGGTCACCGAATGGGCGGCCTCGTATGACGGCCGCAACAAGGAGCCGGTGACGCTGCCGGTGAAGTTCCCCCTGCTGCTCGCACAGGGCGTGGAAGGCATCGCCGTGGGTCTTTCCTGCCGCATCCTCCCGCACAATTTCATTGAGCTGTGTGATGCCAGCATCGCCGCACTGCGGGATGAGCCGGTGAACCTGCTGCCCGACTTCATCTCCGGCGGCATCATGGACGCCAGCGACTACAATGGCGGCATGCGCGGCGGCCGCATCCGCATTCGCGCTAAGATCGAGGAAGGCCCGAAGAAGAACATCCTCATCATTTCCGAGATCCCCTACGGCACCACCACGGGCGGCGTGATGGACAGCATCGTGGCTGCAAATGAGAAGGGCAAAATCAAGATCGCCCGCGTCGAGGACAACACCTCAGACAAGGTGGAGGTCGTGGTGCATCTCCCCGTAGGCACGGACACGGACCAGACCATCCAGGCGCTCTACGCCTTCACGGATTGCGAGATCTCACTCTCACCGAACGCCGTCGTCATCAAGGACGACAAGCCGCAGTTCATGAACGTGAACGACCTGCTCAGGGCCAGCGCGGAGAACACCAAAAAGATCCTCGGCGAAGAGCTGGGCATCCTGCTTGGCGAACTCAACGAGAAGTGGCACTTCAGCTCGCTGGAAAAGATCTTCATCGAGAACCGCATCTACCGCCGCATCGAAGAAGCCGAGACCTGGGAGGCTGTGATGGAGGCCATCTGGAAGGGCCTCAAGCCCCACCTCCATGTGCTCAAGCGCGAAGTCACCAATGACGACGTGGCGCGCCTGACCGAGATCAAGATCAAGCGCATCTCCAAGTTCAACAGCTTCGAGGCCGACGAGCACATCCGCGAGCTGGAGGAGGAGATCGATCAGGCCGAGAAGTTCCTCAAGGGCCTCACCAAGTACACCATCCGCCACTTTGAAGAGCTCAAAAAGACCTACGGCCCCGGCCGCGAGCGCAAAACGGTGGTGAGCGGCTTTGACCGCGTGGCCGCCGCCGAAGTCATCGTGCAGGGCGAGACGCTGTATCTCAACGCCAAGGAAGGCTTTGCCGGCACCAGCCTCAAGCGCGAAGGCGACCCGATCTGCAAGTGCTCCCCGCTGGACGACGTGCTCTTCTTCACCCGCGAGGGCAACATGAGCGTGACCAAGGCTGCGGCGAAGTTCTTCGTGGGCAAGAACCCGCTCCACGTGAACCTTTTCAAGAAGGACGAAAGCGCCGTTTATACCATGATCTACCGCGACGGCCGCCAGGGCGGCCTGCTGGCCAAGCGCTTCCGCATCGGCGGCGTCACCCGCGACAAGGAATACGTCCTCACCAAAGGCACGCCCGGCAGCAACGTCCTGTACTTCATCCGCCACGAAACCGAAGAAGACTCCAACGCCCAAAACGTCATCGTCCACCTCAAGCCCGCCCTCTACCTGCGCAACCTTTCCATCAAATTCCCCTTCAACTCCATCGCCATCAAAGGCCGCGAGTCCCAGGGGAACATCATCACGAAGCACGCCGTGGACCGCGTGGTGCGTGAGCCGAAGAGCGGGGAGAGCGCCGAGTAAAAGCGATTCGTCCAGCAGCAAGGATCAGGCACTGGCGGAACGCCGGTTGCCTGCATCCGCTTACTGGTCTGGTTAATTCATCACGGAGACGCGGCATGCTCTCCAGGTTTTGCATTTTTTACAAATCGCCGTCCAGCCTGCTCTTCCACAGTCCCCTGCCCATGTTGCCGGGGAGCTTGAAAAGTAAATCCATTCCATGGGAGCCAGGCATTCAAGGCATTTGGGGCGATCTTCGGGTGGCTGGCCGACATCCTCAAAAATTTTGATCTTCCCGCTGAGAACAGACTCGATTTCTCTCCACTTATAGGGTGGACCGTGGTGATCACTCCAATTCTGCTCCTCCTCGATTTTACGCATTTCATCAATCGTATAATGATGGTCGCGGCCATGTGAATTCCATGCATCGGCCCACTCCTGCAGTCTTTGCTCTGTGGATATGTGCGCTCTTTCAACATCCAGTGTTTCCTCAAAGACCTTGGAAAGAAGTTCTTTCGCCAGGTAATAAGTCCAGGATTCTCGCAGATGAACGGGCAATTTTTCGCGATACTTCCCATGATCGACCGATTCCCACATTCTCTGAAACCGGTCTTTGAGGTCGTCATCGCCGATCAACTCTCCTTCAAACCATTCCAAGATGCGCTTTGCACCCATCTCCAGTCCGATTACTCGATAGCGTGTCATTTTTGTTGGGCCAAATTACTCGATGCGACCCGTCTCTGTCGAGGACTTCAAACAACCTTGTTGGGTACCAGAAACATTCCGAAGTGCCATTCAGGCCTAGCATTTGCAGCTCATTTCCATCGCTGAATCGTCCTGGTGAGAGCATAAGCAACTGCCGCCCATGCTGTGGCACAACTCACGGACGTAAGAACAATCAGAATGCAGGACTCGCCGTCGATCCCAAATGTCGCCTCAACAGCCAGCGACAGGGGGGCTGTGAGATAGAACCAAACCATGCCCCACGTCCCTCCGATGACAGCAAACGGCAAGAGCGCGGCGACGATGAAAGCGATTGCGACGCCCCAGCCAATCCGTGTTGGAAGCGATGATGCTCTCGTTGGATTCATGTTTTCGGGAGGCTTGAGTCGTCTCCCCCCAAGCTCAGCCACCGCGCCCAACGAAGCAATCGCGAACTTCTATGCAGCAGCCTCACAACACAACTCGTCCTTTCTTGCCGCGATCAACTCGAAGGCGGCGCTGTGGATCTGCTGCTCATGGGCATCCATCCACGCATCGAGACTCGCTGCTTGATCTGGGCCGTTCCATGCATCCCTGCCGGCCTGGTATCTTTGAGAGATCTCAGAAAGCCCGAACCGGCCCAAAGCCTGGCTCATCCTCACAAACGTGTCCTCCGACAAACCTTCATAATACTGCCACACTCCCGATCTCGTGGAGCCGGACCATTCGAGCAAGCGGCAGAAAAGTCAGAACTGCTCTGACAACTGACGTTCCGCACCGACCACGCCGATAAGGTGGTGCAGTCCGGGCAGGTCTCGCTCTGCAAAGAGCTTTTCCACATACGAATTGGCGAAGCGGACGGTCATGAGTGATCAGGCGTTGTGCTGCTCATCCACCTGCCCAGTCCCATCATTTTTGTAGAAGCAGGCGTAGGCATCGCGGAAGTTTTCTTTGATCCATGCCATCAGCTCAGGACGGGTGGAAAGAGAGCGCCCTCCCTCAATCTCGATGCATTTGCCATCATTCAATGGCTGTTCCAGATAGCTCAACCACTTCCTCAGCGCACCGAGACTTGAGACGTTTCCATAGCATTCGGCATCACACAGCCTTCGAAACCCATCCCGGCTGACATAGCCCGCACGCAGTTGTTCATCCATTTCGTGCTGTAAAAGTTCGATGTCCTCAGTCTCGAAGTGATCGAGAACGTAACGGTGCAGCTTCGTGCGGAAGCAGGTTTTGTCGGCATGATAGAGGGCAAAGAATTCCTGCTCAATGGCGTCATAAGCCGAGGCGTCGAAATCCTCCTCGAGCTGAGCATCCCGAATGTGCTCGATGGCCTCGTCCCACGCCTGAATGGTGGCAGGGTAAGGAGGTTGAAAATGGACCGCCAATGCCTTTTCCGCACCGGGCGCACACTCGGGAAGACCCACCGCACGCAGGGCGTCTGGCACCAGGTGCGCCAAACGACCGTGATCCCAGTCAAACCAAGGTGACCACTCCGCCATCGCACATGGCCCCGAAGAAAGTCTCGACGCAAAGCACATCGCGAATCCAGCCCGCGACGTCGTCAGGATTCCCAGAGAAGAAAGCATCGTCGGCGACATCACAGACCAGATGGCACGCGGCTTCGGGGGATTGAGCCTGACGGATGGCTTGCTTCTGGGCTTCAGTGAGAACAAGGCGAGGCATGAAAGTGGGGCGACTCCCGAGAAGTCCACGACTGCGGAATGTGGTGCAAGGAGAACCTCGACGCAGCACGCCGTGGACCGCGTGGTGCGTGAGCCGAAGAGCGGGGAGAGCGAGGGGTAATAAAGCACTGATGAGGTTGGCTTTGCGGCTGCGCAGCAGTTCACTCTGGGAAAGTACTCGGGAGCTTTAGCTCCCTCTGGAATGCGCGGAGCCTCCCAGAACGAGCTAAAGCTCGAGAGTACTTTCCTGTCCCCGCGCCGCCAGCGGGAGAAACTTCGCCAAATTCTCCAAATACCTCGGGGGGGATACGCGCGTGCAGCGCAGGGTCAGGCGACCTCCCGCTGGTAAAACTGGAAGCACACGCCTGAGGGCGCGATGAGATGAAACTCGCGCCTGCCCCACGGCTTGAGTTCGAGCGGGCCGACCCGGGCGAGAAGCTCCCGATACTCCTCGTAGAGAGCCTCAAGGTCGGAGACGCCGATGCTGAAGCTCGCATTGTCCGCCCAGTTCTGGTTGTCGTTCACGATGAGGTTGAGGGACACACCGTCGCGCCCGATGCCGGCCATGCCCTCGCCCTGCCAGAGAATGGCGAAGCCCATGTGGTCCGCGTAAAAGCTCAGAGCCTCCGCCAGGCTGCTGCCGGTGGGGATCATGGGAGTGATGGAGTGGAAGGAGGCTTTCATGAGCGTGGTAGAAAGGATGTCTTCTGAGATAATTCTGTGAATCATGCCATCCTGTTAATCCTGTCCAAACAGGCACTGCAATACCTGCCACTTCCAGTTTCATCTTTGCTCGAAGCTGATTTGGACAGGATTCACAAGATTCCAGAATTGCAGGATTAGGATGCAGGCAGGAGCCACAAAAAAAACGGCGGCTTGAGACAAGCCGCCGCGGTGAGGGTGATCGACTGAAAGCCTACAGAATCACACCCGGCTCATACTTCGCGGCGTGCGGGTACTCCTTCTTGATGGCGGCCACGTGTTCGCAGAAGGCGTCCACCTGCTGGGGGGCGTCTCCGGCGTTGGCTTTGCCGGCATCCACGAGGCGCTGCATGTCTTCGGCGGTGAGGGTGAGGCGCACGTCTTCCACGAGGCGGGCGAGGAGGTCGTTCTCACGCACTTTGCCGGTGCGCATGTCCCTGGCCACCTGCACGGCGTGCTCTTTGATCACTTCGTGGGCGGTCTCGCGACCCGCGCCCGCTTTGACGGCTTCCATCATGACGGTGGTGGTGAGGAGGAAAGGCAGGTAGCGCATGAGCTCCTGTTCCACGACAGCCTCGAAGACTTCCATCTGATTGAGCACGGTGAGCAGCGTTTCCAGCAGGCCATCCATGGCGAGGAAGGCGTCCGGCAGCATGACGCGGCGCACGACGGAGCAGGACACGTCTCCCTCATTCCACTGATCCCCCGCCAGACCGGAGGCCATGGTGAGGTAGCCTTTGAGGATGACGTGCAGGCCGTTGATGCGCTCGCAGGAGCGGCTGTTCATCTTGTGCGGCATGGCGGAGGAGCCCACCTGACCTTTCGCAAAGCCTTCACTGGCGAGCTCCTGCCCGGCCATGAGGCGCAGTGTACGCGCAAAGCTGGACGGTCCGCTGGCAAGCTGACAGAGCGAGGCGACCACCTGCATGTCCAGACTGCGCGGATACACCTGCCCCACGGTATTGAAGGCCGCCGGCATGCCGAGGTGCTTCAGGATGCTGCCCTCCAGCTCCGCCGCTTTTTTCGCGTCTCCATTAAAGAGAGTGATCTGATCCAGCCGGGTGCCCACGGCACCTTTCAGCCCACGGGCCGGATAGCTGGAAATGAGATGCTGCAGATCGCCAAAGGCCACGAGCAGCTCCTCGCCAAACATCGCGAGGCGCTTGCCCAGGGTGGTCACCTGCGCGGCCACGTTGTGCGTGCGGGCGGTCAGCGGAATGTCCCGCGTCTCCTTGGCTCGGCGTGCGAGGCCCACGAGAGCCGCCACGCATTTGTTGCGGACCTCTAATAGAGAGCGGAAGACCTGAAGCTGCTCCACGTTCTCAGTCAGATCGCGGCTGGTCATGCCTTTGTGCAGGTGCTCGTGGCCCGCGAGGTCGCAGAATTCTTCGATGCGTGCCTTCACGTCATGCCGCGTCACGCGCTCGCGCTCCATGATGGAGGCCACGTTCACCTGATCCTTCACCTTCTCATAGGCTTCGATCACGCCATCCGGCACCGGAATGCCGAGATCGCGCTGGCCTTTTAGAACTGCGATCCAATAATCGCGCTCCAGTCTGACTTTCCCTTCAGGCGACCAAAGGGCGCGCATGGAGGCGGTGGCGTAACGTTCAGCGAGGACATTGGGAATGGAATCAGACATGGGAGGAGTGATCTAGGCCAAGGGTGGCGACTTGGCAAATGGGTTGCCGTGGGTAGAACCACTGCAAAGACACCGTCTCCTCATGGGCGGCCGTAACGTATTGGAATACAAGAACCCATCGTAGCCACCATGGAGAAAGAAATCAGACCTGTGGACTGGCTCTATTCCACACGTTCAATGCTCCCTGTTCTGGATTGATATCAATTGTATGAAATTCTTCAGGATTTCCGAAGTTTTTTAGCTACCACACACTTTTGGTTTGCAATTGTGGCAATAATTCGCAAATCTACCAATTATCCGGAACCAAGCATTTAGCCACACCCCGATATTTACCCCGTAATGATAGAAATTATTGATTAGCGTTGTTAACAAGTCCCCAACGAGACTCAGTTTCGATTTTTACAGTTAATCGCAGTCAACAAGACACACTTCCAAATTTTATGGCCGATCTAGCAGCACCCGAACTCATGACCGTGAAAGAGACCGCGGAATACCTCCGCATTCCTCTTCCGACGGTTTATTATCTCGTCCAGCGTGGACAATTGCCCGCTGTGCAAATCGGCGGCCGCTGGCGCATCAAGCGCAGCCTGCTTGACCGCGATGTGCTGCGCAAAGAAGACGAAGCCGGCCAGCCCACCGTCATGGTGGTGGATGATGACCCCGCCCTGCAGGCCCTCTTCAAGCAGTTCCTCAAGAAGGCTGGTTTCGGACGCCTCGTCGTCGGCACCGGTGCTGAAGCCATCACCATGGCGAAGAAGCAGAAGTTTGATTTCGTCTTCCTCGATCTCAAGCTCCCGGACGTTCCCGGGGACGAGGTGTACTCCCAGCTCAAGGCGCTGTATCCGGATCTCCCCATCGTGGTGATCACCGGCTATCCAGACAGCGAAATCCTCAGCCGCATCCTCGGCCACGGACCGGTGACGGTGATCAAGAAGCCGATCGAATACGATCAGCTCAATCTCGCCGTGAAGCAGCTCGGCCACAAAGGCGCCGAAGCCGCCGCCTGAGTTTAGCACGGCCAAGTCACTCTCCCCACTTCAATCAGCCCCGTCAGCATTGCTGGCGGGGCTTTTTGTTTTCAGCCATCTTCCGCCTCCTCTTGCTCATACTCCTCCCGGAAGCTCACCTCGGATTCCAATCCAAAGGGGAGGAAGAGTAAGAGTAAGAGTAAGAGGAGGAGGAAGATGGAAGATGGAAGATTCGTTGACTCACACCGCCGCCGCGGAGAAGAACACCTTCTCAGCCGTGCCGCGCAGCATCCAGGCCTTGTCCTGCTCCGTGAGGAAATCGAGGCGATCCCGGATGATCGCGATGGCGTTGTGGTAGTTGTGCCCGTGCTCCACCTGGAAGGGGCAGTCGCTGGCCCACATCACGCGCTGCGGACCGAAAGCGTCCCGGACCTGCCGGACCAGTGGACCCATGTCGGTATAGGGGGCCTTCTTCGCACCCAGGGCGTAGAAGGCGGAGGCCTTCACGTGCGTTTTGGCATGGCGTGCCAGGCGCAGCAGGTTCTGCACCTCCTCGGGCTTGGCCGGACCAGCCATGCCGAGGCGTGCGAAGTGATCCACCACCACGCCCGTGTCCGGGTACCACTCGCACATCTTGTCCAGCAGCGGCAGCGTGTCGGGATTGATCAGCGGGCAGACGTTCACCTTCAGCTCCGCCGCCGTTTTCCACAGCGTGGCCATGCCGGGGGAACCCAGCCAGTCGGAGAGATTCTTCACCTTGTCCGGGTAGATGCGGAAGCCGCGCACGCCCTGCTTCACCAGGCTGCGCATCGTCCCGGCCAGACCTGCCGCCTGCTCGTCCACGATGGCCACGCCGCTGAAGACACCGGGATGCGTGCGCATCATGTCCAGCATGTAGCTGTTGTCCGTCTGGTAGTAGTTCATCTGGATCAGCACGATGCGGCTCACGCCCTCCGGCCTGCAGTGGGCAAAGAGCTGCTCCGGGGTGAAGCTCGGCGGCTGCATGTCGCTGACGGCATAGCCGCGGGCCAGCGGATACTTCTGCACATCGGGCGTCCACACATGCACATGCGCGTCGATCCAGCTTCCTTTGCCTGAAGGTGCTAGAAGCTGGCAGCCGGTGAGGGCGGCGGCAGAGGAGGCAAGGAAGGAGCGGCGGGTGTGTTTCATGTTCCTACTAATCGTAGCGAAGAACTTCCCTTTTGCGCAAGCCTTTGCACCTGCGGCGAAATCATTCATCATGCCCCGCATGTCCCGACTGCGCCGAATCTGTGTTTACTGTGGCTCCTCCGCTGGCAGCGATCCCCTCCATCGCGCCGCCGCGCATGATCTGGGTGCGTTTCTCGCGGAGAGCGGCATCGGGCTCGTCTATGGCGGTGGGAATGTGGGCCTGATGGGAGCCATCGCGGACGGGGCTCTTTCTCAAAAGGGAGAAGTCGTCGGCGTCATCCCCCGCTCCCTCATGGAAAAGGAGCTCGGACATGGCGGCGTGACGCAGCTTCACGTCGTCGGCAGCATGCACGAGCGCAAGCAGCTCATGGTGGACCTCAGCGACGGCTTCATCGCCCTGCCTGGCGGCTTTGGTACGCTGGACGAGCTGTTTGAGACCCTCACGTGGTTGCAGCTCTCCTTTCACGACAAACCCGTGGGCATCCTCAACGTGAGCGGCTTTTTCGACGGCCTGATCGAATTCATCTCCCACATGAGCCGCAGCGGCTTCCTCAAGCCCGAGCACGCCGCCTGCGTCCTGGTTGAGACTCAAGCCGCCGCCCTGCTGGCCCGCATGGAGGCCTTTCGGCCACCGGATCTGGGCAAATGGATCGAGAAACTGGCCGCCGAGGCACGCTAGTCTTGGGCGCGCTGGGGACGGTCCCTTTCATCCATCGCATTTGCCTCGGAGGTCATCTGATTGTTCGCAGTTTCTCCCTACGCAAAGGGGACTTCTTGACAGGTTATTCACAAACAATTGAGAAGTCTCATTTCTGTGTCGTGCAGAATCAAAAGCTAGAAATTTTCCCCAAGAGTTTGTCAGGGATCTGGAAGAAAACCTTGAGCGTGGAACCCTTGTGTTTGAATCGTGGAACGTGCAGCGATTGATCGCTGTGAAACGAATTCGACACTGAATAAGCCAGCCACCTAGCTAGGCAGCCGACTCTAGGAGTCCTTCATCAACACAGCCAATAACATCTTTAATTCATTGTTTTTCAAATGTTTACAGACCATCAACACAGAAAAAAAGCGCTCACTACTGCTCCCATTTGCAGCTCCACTCCCTTCTAGAGGCGACCCTGCCAGGCCGAGATGCTGTGCTTCGGGCGAGCCGACATTTGCCCCCTATGGATTTCATGGCGCAATTATTTCGTTTGCAACATAAACACTTTCATTTTTGACAATCGGACCTTTCTCGCACTGCCCCGGCACTCCCTAGCTGTGAATCGCAAGCAAATTGTTCACACCCCATGTGGAGAATCTTTTTCTGTCTGGGCAAAACCTCAAAAATCTTTGATTCCGAGAAGCCTTGGAAGGCGCACTTCTGCCTTGTTGCCGCAGTGAGTTCCGGTAGCCTCGCCAAACAAGCACTCCCCTCCCCCTTATGCACGCCTATCAAATCACCGGAACCACCGGCCTCGACTCCCTGCGGGCTGTGACCCTGCCAGACCCCACGCCCGGCCCGGGGGAGGTTCTGGTCCGCATCCGCGCCACCTGCCTCAATTATCGGGACTACATGAATGTCATGGGCATCCGTGGCGTGACCGGCCCCATCCCACGCATTCCCTGCTCCGATGGAGCGGGCGAGGTGGCGGCCGTGGGCGCAGGCGTGACCCAGTTCCAGCCCGGCGACCGCGTCGTGTGCCCCTTCATGCCCACCTGGCTGGACGGGGAATTCAGCCAGGCGCATGCCTCCGGGGCGCTCGGCGGTGCCGTGGACGGCCTGCTGCGGGAGCTGGCAGTCATCCGCACCGAGAGCCTGCTGCCCATCCCGGGCTACCTTTCCACCGAATCCGCCGCCACCCTGCCCTGCGCCGCCGTCACCGCCTGGGATGCCCTGCACTGCCGTGGCGGCTTGAAGGCCGGAGAAACCGTTCTCATCCTCGGCACCGGCGGCGTCTCGGTCTTCGCCCTGCAGTTTGCCAAGCTGGCCGGTGCCCGCGTGCTGGCCACCACGAGCTGTGACATCAAAGCCCAGCACCTCCTCAAACTCGGCGCTGATGCGGTGCACAACTACAAGACCGATCCCGACTGGGACCAATGGGCCGTGAAACAAACCGGCGGCCTGGGCGTGGACAAAGTGATCGAAATCGGCGGCGCGGAAACGCTCAACCGCTCGCTCAAAGCCACGCGATTTGGAGGACACATCGCCCTCATCGGCGTGCTCACCGGCACCAGCGCCGAGGTCCAGACCGTGCAGATTCTGCGCAAAGGCATCCGCTTGGACGGCATCTACGTCGGCTCACGCGAGATGTTTGCCCAGATGCTCGCTGAGATGGAGCGCGTGAAGCTCCAGCCCGTCATCGACTCTACCTTCGAGTTCAGAGACGCCCCCGCAGCCTTCCAGCGCATCGCCAGCGGGAAGCACTTTGGGAAGATTGTCATTCGCGTGTGAGGGGTGATCCATCACGCGGCAGCGTCTTGGAGTGCGGTGGCAGAGATGCACGGCGCAAGCCTGCATCGACGACACCGCTTTCGTGGGGTGTCGAGTATTCTCTGGCCGCAGCCTGCAGTCCGGCCTGCGAAAGCGGTGCCGCGCTTAGGCTTGTCACCGCAGTCCAAGACGCTTCGCGCTCGCGGTAGCGCTGCTGCACCTACCGCCACAACAACCCCGAAAACTTCTTCGCCACGGCCTGCCGATGCTTCGGCCACTCACGCGTTTGGAAAGTCGGCCAGTCTTTCGTGGTGGCCAGCTTCTTGCCATCTGGCGTGCAAAGAATGAGCTGCACCGGCAGCCTCCCCTCACACAGGGTCGGGTGCTCCGTGAGCGCGAAACACTCATGCAACTTCACCTGCACCTCCGGTGACTCGCCTGCATAGGAGACCTTCAGGCTTCCCCCCGCTGGCCATGGGATGGAGAGCGGCACCAGTTCATCCAGCCAGCTCACCTGCCCCTGGGCCAGATGCTGATGGAAGGCAGCCATCAGCGGCGCGGCCTGGGCTTCCTTCACCAAGGAGAGGCCTTTGAACGCACGAGCTAGGCAGGCGGTGACGGCCTCCGCATCAAAGCGCGGAAACTCCAGCTCTGGCAGCGTGGCATGGACGAGATCCACCCTGGCGATGAATTGTTTCAGCCGATGATCCATCAGCGGCAGATCAAAGGCTCCCCCTCGCTGTGCCTCAGCGAGACAGCGTCCGCTGGCGATGGGGTCAAGGTCGCGCTGCTGCGCCTTCTGCTCGATCACGAGATTGCGGTAGCTCACCACCTTCACAGCGGCCACACGCTTGTTTTGCGCATCAAAAAGGTGCTCCACCGTGGTGCTCAGATGCTGGGGAAACATCTCTGCGATCCACGCCGGCTGCACGGCGGTGGCAAGGCTGAGCAGCGTCAGCGGCGCCGGGCCTCGCGACGGCGCTTCACGCAGGTTCGCCGCCACAAAAAACGTCGCCTCCTGCACCACGCTCTCACGCACAAGCTGGCCTTGGCGCTGCTCGGTGAGATCGCACTCGGGTTTGCCGGGCACGCGGCGTTTCGCCAGTTGATCCACGAATCCGGCCATGAGGCAGCGCAGCAGGGCTTCGTCACCTTTGGCCGTGGTGCCGCCCTCGCGATCATACAGCCGCTGCTGCTGCGCGGCGTGCAGGATCTGCTGGCAGGTCTGCTCCACCTGCCGCGCCACCTGCGCATTGATGCCGTGGCTGCGGCAGCGCTCAAAGCTGAAGCCGTTCTCTTTGGCGAATTCATAGGCCCGCATCAGCGTGATGAAATCGGAGTCTCCACTGTCCTCAAACATCTCGCGCAAACCCTTCATTTGCGCATCGTCGCGGTCCAATCTCGCGAGCAGATCACGACCACTGACAAGGGCGGCGCACAAGGCCGCATCCGGCACGCAGCCGCGCTGGCTGGCCTCGATCAGCATGCGCGAGTAACGCGGGTGCATCGGCAGGCGCAGCATCTGGCGGCCCACCGGAGTGAGTTCTGCCCTGCCCTCATGCAGGGCGCCCAGCATGGTCAGCAGCTTCTCGGCGCGCACCACGGCCTGCGGATCGGGTTTGTCCAGCCAGTCAAACGTGGCGGCTTCCTGAATGCCGAGCGAGTGCAGCAGCAGCACGACCTCCGCCAGATCGCTGCGCTGAATCTCCGGCGTGTTGCGCTCCTCGCGGGTCTGGTGGCCGATGGACGTCCACAAACGATGGCAGGTGCCCGGCGCAGTACGGCCCGCACGGCCTTTGCGCTGGTCTGCACTCGCCCGGCTGATCGGCTCCAGCAGCAGCGTGCCGATCCCGCGCTCGGCATCGTAACGAGCCACACGCGCCACGCCGCTGTCCACCACATGGCGGATGCCGTCGATGGTGATGCTGGTTTCAGCTACGTTGGTGGCCACGATGACTTTGCGCAGTGAATTGGGAGCAAAGGCGCGGTCCTGCTCCTGCGGCTCCAGCTCGCCATGCAGGGGAATGCAGGCCACGCGCTCCTGCGTTCTCATGCCTCTCAGTGCGTCCAGCGTGCCATTGATTTCGCCGCGCCCGGGCATGAAGACGAGGATGTCGCCGGGCTCGCCTTCATACAAGATTTGCTCCACCGCCTCCGCCGCCTGCACCGTGAGCGGGCGCTGATCAGGCACCGGCAGATAGCCGACCTCCACGGGAAAGCTCTGCCCTTCCGAAACAAGGATGGGGCACGAGTTTAAATACGCCGCCACCGGCTCCGCATCCAACGTGGCAGACATCACCAGCATCACCAGATCAGGCCGCTGGCTCTGCTGCAAATGCTTCACCAAAGCCAGCGCCACATCGCTGAGCAGATTGCGCTCATGGAACTCATCAAACACCACCGCGCCGATCTTCGATAGCGCGCGATCATCCTGCAGCCAGCGCAGCAGAATCCCTTCCGTGACAAAGCAAATGCGCGTGCCCACGCTGGTGTGGTCATCAAATCGAATCTGATAGCCCACCTCCGCGCCCAGCTTCCCTCCGCGCTCCGAGGCCACACGTGCCGCCACGGTGCGTGCGGCCACGCGGCGCGGTTGCAGGACCACGATCATCCTGTCTCCCGCCACGCCCGCATCCAGCAGCATCTGCGGCACCTGCGTCGTCTTGCCCGAGCCCGTCGGCGCCACCAGCACCAGGCGATTGCCGCCTTGCAGCGTGCGCAGGATGTCGGCGTGAATTTTCCAAATGGGGAGCGCGGTGGGGGCAGGCATGAAGTGGGGCGCCCGCTATAAACCAGAACTTCAACTTTTTCGACGAACGATGGTGGATTCCATCCACAGCCTGCGTTTCGTCGGTTTCCACCCAACCCAACAACCATGCACCGCCTTTCCTCCCTCCTCCTCGCCCTCACCCTCTGCATCGCACCAGCTTCCCAAGCGGAGGATTTGAAAGCCGTCGCCGCCAGTCTGGATGGGTATCGTTTCGAATTCGCCTGCAAGGATCCCATGCCGGAAAACCCCAAGCCCGGCGCTGACGGCATCTCCGCCCGTGCGACGAACGATCCCGCCACCAACGACAAATTCACCGACGTGCGCAAGTTTGGCGGCGAGCCCGGCAAGCGCTACAAGGTGACCCTGCGCGTGCGCGGCGTGGTGGAGCCCATGATGTACAAAGACGGCCAGCAGGTGGGCGAATACTTCTACATCGGCGGCGCACCCAACAACGCCACCTACAACATCTACCAGCTCACCGTCTCCGCCCCGGCGCAGCATTTCTTTTTCAACCGCCAGGACAAGGTGGGCCACAAGATTTTCACCATCGACTACACCGCCACCATTGAAGTCGAAGGCGGCGCCACCCTCACCCTTCACGGCAACGGCCAGAACGGCCACATGATCACCAACTTCGCCAAGCTCGTCGTCCCCGAAATCTCCCCCGCCCCGCAGCCTTTCAACGGCCAGTTCATCCAGCTCAATGTGGTGGACGTGGCGGAGGTGAAGTGAAACGCCCAGCTTTTTCCGCCATGACCCGCCGCATTCTGCTTCCCCTCGCGTCCCTGTTGTTGTCGGCTGCCTCCCTGTGCGCGGCCCAGCCCAACATCATCCTCATCATGTCAGATGACATGGGCTTTTCCGACCTCGGCTGCTACGGCGGAGAAATCCAGACGCCGAATCTGGACCGCCTCGCGAAGGGCGGCGTGCGGCTCAGCCAGTTTTACAATGCCGGGCGCTGCTGCCCCACGCGGGCATCGTTGCTGACGGGGCTGTATCCGCATCAGGCGGGCATCGGGCACATGATGGAAGATCGCGGTCACGACGGCTATCGCGGCGATCTGAACAACCGCTGCGTGACCATCGCCGAAGTGCTCAAACCGGCAGGCTACCGAACCTACGCCGTGGGCAAATGGCACGTCACCAAGCACGCGGTGCCGGAAGGCCCCAAGCTCAACTGGCCGCTGCACCGCGGCTTTGACCGCTTCTACGGCACCATCACCGGCGCAGGCAGCTTCTATGATCCGGGCACGCTGACGCGCGACGACACGATGATCTCCCCCTTCGCGGATCGGGAGTACCAGCCGAAGCAGTACTACTACACCGATGCCATCAGCGACCACGCGATTCGCTTCATCGATGAGCATGCCACCGCGCAGAAGGACAAGCCTTTCTTCATGTACATGGCCTACACCGCCGCGCACTGGCCCATGCACGCGCTGCCGGAAGACGTGGCCAAATACAAAGGCAAATACGACGCAGGCTACGAATCCATGCGTCAGGCACGCCTGCTGCGCATGCAGCAGATGGGGCTCATTGCCAAGAACGCGGAGCTCTCCCCCACGTTTGGAGACTGGACCCAGGTCAAAGACAAGGAGTGGGAAACTCGCTGCATGGAGACCTATGCCGCGATGATCGACCGCATGGACCAGGGCATCGGCCGCGTGGTGGGCACGCTGGAAAAACGCGGCCTGCTGCAAAACACGCTCATTCTTTTTCTCCAGGACAATGGCGGCTGCCAGGAACCCATTGGCCGACAGGCCACGCCGCCAGCCTTCAATGAGAAGACCTTTCCCGTCATCGCGCAGGATGCGATCCGCCTGGATGTCATTCCCAAACAAACCCGCGACGGCCAGCCCGTGAAGCAGGGCCAGGGCATCATGCCCGGCGGTCCGAACGACTACATCGCCTATGGCGAGGCGTGGGCCAATGTGTCCAACACACCGCACCGCGAGTACAAGCACTACGTGCATGAAGGCGGCATCTCCACACCGCTCATCGCCCACTGGCCCGCCGGGATTCCTGAGGCACAGCATGGCAAAATTGAAACGCATCCAGGCCATCTCATCGATCTCATGGCGACCTGCTCCGATGTGGCCGGGGCAGCCTATCCCGCCGCATTCAACGGCCAGGCCATCCGTCCCAAGGAAGGCATCAGTTTGATGCCCGCCTTCAAGGGCCAGAGTCCGGCCACCCGCTCCATCTTTTGGGAACATGAAGGCAACCGCGCACACCGCGCCGGTCCATGGAAGCTCGTGGCCAAGGAAAACAAGCCCTGGGAACTCTATAACATCGATCAGGACCGCGCTGAGATGCATGACCTCGCCGCAGCAGAACCAGAGCGCGTAAAATCCATGGCCGATGCATGGGAAGCGTGGGCGGCACACGCGCAAGTGCTGCCCGTCGGCGCTTGGAAAAAACCGAACACTGTCAAAAATGCGAAGGGCAAGCGGTCTAAATACAAGCGCATGCCAGATTGATTTTGGAACGGAACATGCTCCCATCCTTTCTTATGGACCTTTCCCAAATTGCTCTCGATGTCCCTACACTAAAATTGAGTTTGGCAATCGTTGGAGGCCTGCTTCTCATCTCGATGGTGCGGATTCTGTTTCTGCTGCGCACGAACGCCCGCCTGCGTGAAAACGCGGCCAAAATGGAGCAGCAGGTGCTCAACCAGCATCAGGCGCTGCTCTCGGTCCGCTCAGACTCCAATGCCTGGCGCGGAGAGCTCCAGCGCATGTTTGATTCATTCCGCGCGGAGTTTTCCAAACGTCTGGATGAATCCGAGCAGCGTTATCAGGACATCCAGAAGCGGGCGGAACTCATCAGCAAACCGTCCCGGCCTGCGATGCAGCCTCCGCCTCCAGCGCCACCGATGCCCGCACCGTTTGTGGTGTCAAAGCCCGAGGAGCCTGAAGAGAAGGCCGTTCTGCCTGTTCCAGCTCTGAACATCTCGTAAATCACTCCCGCGCAGAATGCCCGTGGAATTGAATCTGCCCAATCGAAGGACACCACCATGATTGAATTGGAACAACATTTGCTCCCTGTACGAGGATGAACAGCGCATTGTCTCAGGACATTCAGGTCTGGCTTATGGGCCTCAGCATCGTCGCCGGACTCTTTTTGATCTCCTTGATCCGCATCTACCGGCTCTCGCGCTCAAACCACCGCCTGCGTCTAGAAAATGCGAAAATGACCAAGCAGACGGTGCTGCAGCAAATGGAGGTCACCTCCATCCACCACGACGCCATGTCATGGCGGGCCAAAACCCAGCGCCAGTTTGATGCTCTTCGCAGTGAGTTCTCGCACCGCCTGCAGCAGGCTGATCAAGGCGGCCTGCATGCCCTGAAGGGACTGGATGAGGCCCACAAGAAGTCGCTCTCAGAGGCGCTGGCCAAAATCTCCGAACTGGAGGCCGCACTTGGCGCCAAGCCGGCAGCACCCGTCGCTTCCGCGCTGCCCAAGCCTCCCCCTCCGCCAGTCCCTGCGCTCCCCGCCGTGGACACGTTGCGCATCCAGACCCTTGAGTCTGAACTTGCTGCGGCCAAGGCGGAAATCGCCACCAGCAGGCAGCAGACCGCCACACTGCACCGCGCCCTGCTTCTCACACGGCGCAGACTGCCCGTGACGGCCATGCGGAAAAGCGCCCCCAGAACCACGGCGCGCAACGCCTGAGCGAAGAAATCGACCAACTGTTTTTTCCTCTCGCCAAGGGTTAGAGACCCGTCTTTAATAGCAGTCTAAAGCAGGCTCCGGCCTTGCATGGCAATTCCCTACCCCTTTCGCATTATGACTGACAATCCTACCTCAGAATCCGCCTTTGGCAGCAGTCCGCAGCATGATCCCTTTCAGGCGGCGAAAGCCAGCGCCTTGAAAGCCGCCGAAGAGCTGCGTGCCGCAGCAGCGCAGAAGGCCTCCGAATTCCGCAACGCTGCAGAATCACGCGCGCAGCAGCTCCGCAGCACCGCCGAGCAGAAGGCGTCTGACATCAAGGAAAAGGCCGGCGAATTCGCCGACCACACCTTCACCGAAGCACGCGTGCGGTATGACGATCTGCGTGCCGAGGTGGAAAAATTTACACGTGAAAAGCCGCTTCATGCGTTGCTTACAGCGTTCGGCATTGGTTTTGTCGTCGGGGCCATTCTGCGCCGCTGACACTCCATTCCGCTCCACCTTTCATGAACTCAGGCACGCCGCCCGCCACTGAGGAACGCGCCAGCGCAACAGGATTGCTGCGTGCCGTGGCGCTGTACATTGAAGCACGGGGCCGCCTGCTGCACCTGGAAACCCAGGAGGCCGGCATCCGCGTCGTCAACCTTTCCGGCGTTTTCATCCTTGCCTTTGCCGCCTTTGTCATTGGCTGGATGCTTGCGGCTCCCGCCCTGATCTGGATCATCGCCGAAGCCGGTGGCTGGCACTGGACGCGGGTGGCACTCATGGGCGCTGCCGCTCATCTCTTCATCGGCCTGCTGCTGCTCATCGTGTTAAAAACCAGGCTGCGCGGAATGCAGCTCTTTGAGGAAACGTTCAACCAATTCCGTCGCGACCGCGAATGTCTCACCAGCCACAAGAACAACTGACTCCAAAGCAGCAGGCTTTGCATGATCTTGAGGAGGCCCGTGGGTCTCTGGCCTATCATGCCTCCCATGCAGCGGAGGAGTGGAGCCCCAAGGCCATCATCACCCGTAGCGTGCACAAGCATCGCGCACTGTGGATTGGCGGTGCCGCCGTCGCAGGACTGGTCCTGATCAAAGCCGTCCTGCCTTCCCGGGACTCCTCCCGCCATCATGAAGCTTCTCTTAGTGGCGCACAGAGAAGCGGTTTGTTTGCTCTGCTCCTCAGTCCGTTGATCGGTCTCGCTCGTAAATCCCTGATGAGTTACGGCACCCAGATGGTTCAATCTTATCTGCACCAGAAAATTTCTCCGAACGCTTCGGATGCCGAAGCAGTCTAGCGTCATCTTCATTTCATGTCCGATCCCAACCAACCCCCACCCAATCTTCTTCCAGTTTTAGGCTCCGTGGATGACTACCTGCGGTTTTGCATGGAGTATGACGCGTCTGACCTGCATCTCGCCACCGGCGCACAGCCCGTCTGGCGGCGCTACGGAAACCTCCAGCCCATCTGGGACAATGCCGCGATCCTCACTCCTGAAGACGCCCGCCGGCTCGCTTACGGTTTCCTGGGAGAGGCCCAGGTCAAGCAGCTCGAAGCGCGCGGAGACGTCGACTTTGCCTACTCTCCAGGCTTCGGACGCTTCCGCTCGTCCATCGTTCAGCAGCGTCTGGGCATCGACATGGTCTTCCGCGTCATCAAGACCCAGATCAAGTCTGTCGAAGATCTTGGCCTGCCACCCACGGCCAAAACGCTCACCCGTTTCCACAACGGCCTGATTCTCGTCACCGGCCCGGTCGGCTGCGGCAAGTCCACCACCCTGGCGGCGCTGGTAGATTCCATCAACGAGGAGCGGCAGGACCACATCATCACCCTGGAAGACCCGATTGAGTACATCATCGAGCCCAAGGGCTGCCATGTGAACCAGCGTGAAGTTCACACCCACACCGCCTCCTTCGCAGCCGCGCTGCGCGGAGCCCTGCGTGAAGACCCGGACGTCATCATGGTCGGTGAAATGCGCGACCTCGAAACCATCTCGCTGGCCATCACCGCTGCGGAAACGGGACATCTTGTGCTCGGCACCCTGCACACCGGCAGCGCCGCCCGCACCCTGGACCGTGTGCTCGATGTGTTCCCCATCGATCAGCGTGATCAGATCCGCATCATGGTCTCTGAATCCCTGCGTGGCATCCTCTCCCAGCAGCTCGTTCCCCGGATCGACGGCAACGGCCGCGTCATGGCGCTCGAAGTGCTCGTCAACACTCCCGCCGTCGGCAACTGTATTCGTGAAGGCAAGACCTACATGCTCGCGGGTGTCATGCAGACCGGCAAGGGCGTCGGCATGATCACCATGGACGATTCCCTGCGCAACCTCTACTCCGCCGGCGAAATCAGCCGCGAAGAATGCGAGTTCCGTGCCGAGGACAAGATCATCATGAAGAAGTTCTTTGAATCCTGAGGTCCTCAGCCACTCCAACCGACCATTGCGAACGTCTCATGCCAATCATTGATCAATATTTCCAGAAGCTCATCGAACTGGGCGGATCCGACCTCCACCTCAGCCAGAAGCAGCCGCCCAAAGTGCGCGTGCATGGCAGCATCAAACCCATCTCCGACCAGATCCTGGACGAGCGTCTCATGGAGACCATGATGCGGGAGATCTGCGAGCCCCGCGCCTGGGACCGCTACAAGGAAAAGGGCGACCTCGACTTTGCCTACGAGATGGATGCGGACAACCGCTTCCGCTGCAACTACCTCCGCCAGCAGCACGGCTACGGCGCGGTGTTTCGTATCATTCCCACCAAGATCGCCAGTCTGGAACAGCTCGGCATTCCGCCTGTGGTCAAGGAGTTCGGCCACATGCGCAGCGGCCTCGTCCTCGTCACCGGCCCCACCGGGTCGGGCAAATCGACCACACTGGCCGCCCTGCTGGATTACATCAACACCAACTTCCGCCGCCACATCATCACGATCGAAGAACCGATCGAGTTCGTGCACCGCAACAAGAAGAGCATCATCACCCAGCGTGAAGTGCCCATCCAGACTCCCTCATTCGCCGACGGCCTCCGCGCCGCCCTGCGTGAGGATGCGGACATCGTGCTCGTGGGTGAAATGCGCGACCTTGAAACCATCTCCCTCGCCCTCACGGCGGCTGAGACCGGCCTGCTCGTCTTCGGCACCCTGCACACCAACAACGCTCGCAAAACCGTTGACCGTATCATTGACGTCTTCCCCTCCGATCAGCAGAGCCAGGTGCGCACCATGCTCGCGGCTTCGCTCAAAGGCGTGGTGGCCCAGCTCCTCATGAAGAAGTCTGATGGCAAGGGCCGCGCCGCCGTGAATGAAATCATGGTGTCCAATCCCGCCGTCGGCGCCATCATTCGTGAAGGTGCCACGCAGAAGCTCTACGACGTCATCATCGGCGGCAAATCCCAAGGCATGCAGTTCATGGATGAAGCCATCTGGCAGAAGCTCCGTGACGGCTACGTCACTCCAATGGAAGCCTACATGAAGGCCATCGACAAGAATCGCTTCAAAGCCTTCCTTCCCCCCGAAGATGCCGGACTCGCCGTCGCCAGCGGTGGCGATGCCAACAAGTAGGCAGAAGCAGGATGACCGTGCAGCAGTTGAGTCTTGCCGCAGCATCTGCGGTGAATTAACGTCGTTCGAATTCAAGAATGAGCACGGCTTCCCAGGACCCTTCGTCAGACCAGCCGCAACGCACCAGTCATCAGCCTGGCCCGTTGGCGATTCTTGCGGCCACGGCGCTTGGCGGGGTCCTTGCCACTCGTCTTGGAAAAGCCCCCCTGCTCTTCGCGGCAGGGGCCGCAGCCATGGCACTGCTGAAGCAGAAAACTACCTCCGCCCCACCGGCAGCCCCCACGAGCCCGCCATGCCCAAGCTGGGCGTGGTGCCGCCCCCCCCTCCACCGCTTGAAAGTCCTGCGCAAAGCCAGGTCGAAGAATGGCTCTCCCGCCAGATCATTCGCGAAGAGCAGGCCCCTGTCGTTGATTTCCCCACCACCGACCTCCTGCCGAGCGAGCCCGAAGACGATTACCGCCCGGAATCATTTCTTCTGGATGAATGGGATGAATTTCCCGGTTCATTACCACCGCCCGACAACGATTCCTTTGCCGTCCTCACTGAGCCCGTGCCTCAGCTGGAACAGGAAATGGAGTCTGAGATCCAGGCAGATGAACCGCCTCAACAGCCCGCCCTGCCCACGCCAGCTTTCCTTCCGGAGCTGGTGCAGGAATCTCCGCCTCCTTCGTTCGAATGGCCGCCGCCTGCTTCACCTCCACCACCGCCTCCTCCTCCCGTGGTTGTGGCAGATTCAGCGTGGACGCTCGGGGTCGATCCCATGCCCAGCCTGAACGAAGCCGCGCCAACGCCTTACGTGGCCCCTGCCGGCAGTCTCTTCTTCAGCCCGCATGAGCCGCCGCCTGTCCCCTTCAGCACACAGCAGCCGCCAAGATCCGACGTCTTTTCCACCGCCCCGGTGCGCCAGGAGGAAATTGGCCCGCCGCTGTTTTTTGCCACGGAAGTGTTTCAGGGTGCGTCCTTTCCAGACGAGATCCAGGTCCCGCCAGCCGCTGCGGAAGAGCCCCTGTCCCGGGAGACACCGCCTCCAGCACCAGTCCCGCCACCTGTGACTGAGGAGTCAGCGCTGCAGAGCATTCCCCCTCCTCCAGCCCCGTCTGAGCCGGCAGCACCGGAGATCCAAGTGGAGCTGGCCTCTCCCGGCGAGGCCTCTTTCGACTCCCCGCTCGAAGTCGCACCGCCCAATCCCTGGCAGCCGCAGCCGGAGGAAATGGCCTCGCCCCCGGCCCCTCAACTTCCGCCGCAGATTGCAGGCGCTCTGGTCGAAGCTGAGATCGTCCTCCGTCCACGCGCGCCCATGCAGAACGCCGTGGTCTCCAAGTCCAAATTTGCCCCTCCCTCGGATGAAGCGGCGGACGCGCACTTTCCCGGCCCCCTCCAGTCCAAGGATGAGCCCAAGCCCCGCCCCACCTGGCGCTCCTGGTGGCGGGGGGACTGAGGCCTTTACCTACATGCCCGCTATCTTTTTCGGCAGCAAGGCCACGATCACGCACACACCCAGCAGCGTCAGCGCAAACCAGTCGCCGTAGCGTGCATAGAGCGTGACGTGCCCCGCACGCGGCACCTTGACCTCACCGGGCAGCGTGCCCTCGATGAAGGATGAACCGGTCTCTGGATCTTTAAGTCTGGAGGTGATGCGACCGCAGGTGTCGATGAAGCAGCTCACGCCCGTGTTGGTGGCGCGCACCATGGGGCGGCGCAATTCGATGGCGCGAAAGAGGGAGTTGATCATGTGCACCTCGGGTTCTTCACTTTGAAGAAACCAGCCATCGTTGGTGATGTTCACGATCATTTGCGGAGCCTCGCGCACAAACTTGCGCGCCAGACTGCCCACGGTGTCTTCAAAGCAGATGAGCGGGATGATCTGCACCTTCGGCTGCTCCAGCAGCAAGGGCTCTATCTTGTCTCCCGGCGTGAAGGCCCCTTCAAACATGCTGCTCAGAAAGGAAAAAGGCGGGATGCTTTTCAGCGGCAGGTATTCGCCAAAGGGCACCAGATGCACCTTGTGGTATTCTTGACGACGCTCGGCGCTGCCACGAAACAGCACGGCCGAGACATGCCCAATCTCGGCGCTTTCATACAGATCCGTGCCCAAGAAAAGGCTGAAGTCTCCAGACTGCAGCATGTCATTGAAGTAATTTTGATGGAAGCCCTGCGGGAGATAATGATACCGGTCCTCCAGATTGACCGGCAGCGCGCTCTCCGGCCAGATGATGAGATCCGTGGAGGTCTTGCCTTCCTTCGCCGTCCCATACATGCGGGTGAACTGATCCAAGTGCTGATACGTTTGTTCCGCCAGCCTGCCCGTCGCGGCATCCACCAGCGACACGTTGGGCTGCACCACAACGGTGCGCACGGTGATGTCGTCCTTCTCTTTGGCGGTCAGCTTCAGCATTCCATACCCGGCCGTGCTGAGCATGAGGATCAAAGCCACGGTGAAGTCGAGCCGGGTCTTGCAGGTCCCCTCTCCCCGATAGGCAAGGATGAGACGAGTCAGCGTGTTCCAGGCCGTGCAGGCGACGAACACCGGCAGAAACGAAAGGCCAAAGACGCCGACGAGATCCGCTGCCTGAATGAGAGGAAGCATGCCATGCATCGCCACTCCGAGACCGTTCCAACCAAAGCCGGTGAAAACTGTCGTGCTGCGCAGCCATTCACAAGCCACCCAGGCCGAAGCAGCGAGAAAGGAACATGCAAGCGAGTGAAGCGTGCTCGGCCACCACGCATCTTTGGTCAGCGTGGTCACATTGGGCCGTGCAAAGCGATGCGTGAACCAGGCCCACAGACCAAAGTAAACCGCGCAGTATCCAGACAGGCCCACCAGCGCCCCAAATCCTGCTAGTTCGGGCAGCAACCCCGACCATGAGTCGTCAATGGCATTGCCCAGCCGCACCCGCGCCGAATGATGCACCCACTTCAGATTGATGAGAAAGAACGCCAGCCCGGCCAGATAGCCGCGCCAAAACGGACGCACTTTGACATGCTCTGCATTTTTCCATGGCCACAAGACGGCCAGCAAAGGCAGGAGCCAGAGCCACACTGCGAGATTGGAATTCCAACCTGGAAAGGCAAATGTCAAAATGATCCCGCTGAGCAGCGGGGCAATGAACATGAACAGGCGCAGTCTTTTGGTATCAGTCACGGGCCGGGATCATGCCGTCGCCAGACGAAAAGCCAAACGTACATTCCGTCATTTTCACCGTGTCCGATTCCTCCCAAAAGTTGTCCGCACATCAGGCTGGCCAGCAGGCGTTATTTCGAGTGAGATTTCACATCACCCACCATGAAAGCGATCCTGCTCACCCTCTTCACCGCCGTTTTAGCCCATGCTGCACCCACCGGCCCCATCCGCGTGCTCTATCTGGATGCCGAGGGCAAGGAGCAAACCGCCGTCGGCCCGCTGCATGAGGCCATGCGTGATCTGGGCCGCGATGCGATCTGGTTTGACTATGCCACGGAGGACCTGCCCGCCGAAAACTACGACCTCATCGTCAAACCCGGCAGCGATCTGAGCCGTGACGCCATCCTTTCCAAACTCAGCGTCGACCGCAAAGCCAGCTACGAAGCCTTCTTGAAGCAGCGCGATCCCGAAGAGCGCAAGAAGCACCCGCAGGTGGCCAACTACGAGAAGCGCCCGGAGCCGCTCACGCTGCAACTACCCATGAGTGTCAAAGCCAGCATGGAGCGCACGCAAGTCCCTGCGGATTGCGAATTGAAACTCTTCGCCAGTGAGCCGGACATCGCCAAGCCCATCGCTTTCGCGTGGGATGAGCGCGGTCGTTGCTGGGTGGTGGAGACACGCGACTACCCCCATGGCGTCACCGACAGCGGCGAAGGCCAGGACAGCATCAAGATCTGCGAAGACACCGACGGCGATGGCAAGGCCGACAAGTTCACCGTCTTCGCCGACAAGCTCAACCTCCCCACCGGCATCGTCTTTGCACGCGGTGGCATCATCGTCAGCCAGCCGCCAAAGTTCATCTTCCTCAAAGACACCAACGGCGACGACAAAGCCGATGTGCGCGAAACCGTCATCGACTGCTGGGGCATCCGCGACACCCATGCGCAGGCCAGCAACCTTCACTACGGCTTCGACAACTGGCTCTACGGCTGCGTCGGCTACAGCGGCATCGAAGGCTACGTCGGCGGCAAGAAGCACCAGTTCGCCATGGGCACCTACCGCTTTAAAGCGGACGGCAGCGCCATCGAGTTTCTGCATCAGTTCACCAACAACTCCTGGGCGCACAGCACCAATGATGCAGGCGATCAGTTCGGCGGCACGGCAAATGGCGCACCCATCTTCTTCGGCGGCATCCCTGGAACAGTCTATCCCAAAGGATCACGCGGCATGACGGCAAAGAAGATCAACGTCGTCGAAACCTGCCACACCATCACGCCCAACTTCCGCCAGGTCGATGTCTTCGGCGGCTACACGGCGGCGGCTGGCAGCAACTTCATCTACAGCGGCAATCTGCCCAAACGTTTCCAAGGCAAGGCCATGGTCTGCGAACCCACGATGAAGGTCGTCTCCCTCTTCGATGTGCAACCCGATGGTGCCGGCTGGAAGGCGCTCGACTTCATGAACATCTACGCCAGCAGCGACGAATGGAACAGCCCCGTCCACGCCGAAGTCGGTCCCGATGGCGCGGTATGGGTGGCCGATTTCCAAAATTTCATCATCCAGCACAACCCCACGCCGAGCATGGAACGCGGCGGCTTCGTGGCCACCACGGGCAAAGGCGGCGCGCATGAGAATGACATCCGCGATCACTCACGCGGGCGGATTTATCGGATCGTGGCGAAGAGCGGCAAGCAAGCAAGCGAAGAGGCAGCTATTCCGGTGGGCATGCCAGGACACCTGATTCAGATGATGAAAAGCGACACGCTGGTTTCTCGGCTCACCGCGCAGCGCGGTGCCATCGAGCATCCGGTGGAACGGTCTGCGATGCTGAGCCTTGGCGAGCTGGGCAAGATGGTAGTGGAGGCGCAGCGGGGTGCCATTCACGCGCTCTGGGCTTTGCAGGGTCTCGGCAAGCTCGGCACACCCATTCACCAAGCCGCGCTCATTTCCAAAGACGCCCCACTGCGCCGCAATGCGGTGCGTGCCTTGGGCAGCGACAAGGCGGCGGAAGCTCTCTTTTTTGGCTCCGGCGTCATCAGCGATCCCGATCTGCACACCCGCCTCGCCGCGTTTGTCAAACTCGCCGACTTCCCCACAACCCCTGAAATCCAGACGCTCGTGAAAAAGCTCTCCACTGATCCCGTCGTTAAAAACGACGAGTGGCTGGCGGAGGCCGCGAAGATGCTTGGTAAAAAGCACCACGCACTGAATTACCAGGAAGGTCCGAACCTGCTCCCAAATCCCGGCTTCGAAGAAATCGCCGCAGGCACAAAGATACCGGCCGCATGGAAGCATCGCGACTACGGCAAGAAACCCGGCAACGCCGGAGCCGAGTGGAGCATCGTCACTGATGAGAAAATGATCCACAGCGGCAAGCAGGCTTTCCGCGTCATCACCCGCGATGATGCCGACACCAGCTTTTTCGCCGATGTGCCGCTGAAGCCGAACACCGAATACAAGCTCAGCGCCTGGATCAAAACGCACGGCTTCCGTGGCAAGGCCAGCCTCAACGATCACCTCGGCCGCGCTGAAACAACCAAGCTCACACGCACGCAGGACTGGACTGAAGTGGAAGTCACCTTCAACAGCAAAACCCGCGACAAGGCCAGCATCAACCTCCTGCACGTGGGCAAAGGCGACACCTACTTTGATGATGTCAAACTTTGCGAGATGATCCCCGAAATCGAGGACGATGAATCCAAGCTCTTCGGTGATGCGAAGCGCGGTGAAAAAATCTTCTGGGATCATCCCGTGGCTGCATGCAAGAACTGCCACATGCTCAAAGGCCAGGGCAGCGCCGTGGGACCTGCATTGGATGGCATCGCCACGCGCAAAGATGCTGCCTACATTCTCGAAAGCCTCATCAATCCCAACGCCAAACTCGCCGAAGGCTACACCGCCACCCCCATCAGCCCCATGCCGCCAATGAATCTCATCCTCAAGCCGCAGGAGTTTGCGGATGTGAAGGCGTTCATCATGAGCCTGAAGTGAAGCAGCACCTGCCATGAACTTCATTGCGCGCGCTCTGCTGTTGATCCTGACGGCCTGCCCTGCGTTGTCGCAGTCGGTCGAAAGCGAGCCGCGCAAGTCTTGGGGCCCGATCGTGCTGAAGGAAGATGACCGCCCAGCTTTTGCCCCGCCCCCCGAAGGCTGGGACAAGCGGCGGGAGGACATCCCGCACGGCAAACTGGCGATGATCGAATATGATTCAAAGACCGTGGGCACGCGGCGGCGGATGAATGTGTACACACCTCCCGGTTACACGCCGGAGAAAAAACTGCCGGTGCTGTATCTTCTCCACGGCATCGGCGGCGATGAAACAGAGTGGGAGCGTTTTGCACACCCGGACGTGCTGCTGGACAATCTCATCTCAGATGGCAGGGCGCTGCCGATGATCGTGGTCCTGCCAAACGGACGCGCGCAGAAAAACGACCGCCCCACAGGCGATGTCTTCAAGCATGCGCCGGCCTTTGCATTTTTCGAGCACGACCTTCTGGACGATGTGATCCCGGCCATTGAAGCACGCTATGCCGTCCAGGCGGACCGTGAGCACCGCGCGCTGGCAGGACTGTCCATGGGCGGCGGGCAGGCGCTGAATTTCGGACTGGGTCATCCCGAAGTGTTTGCATGGGTGGGCGGCTTCTCCTCCGCGCCCAACACCCACAAACCAGCCGAACTGCTGCCAAACGCCAATGCAGCAAAAAACCTCCGCCTGCTATGGCTTTCCTGCGGCAGCAAGGACGGGCTCTTCTCGATCAGTCAGAGTTTTCATGGCTGGCTTAAGTCACAAGGCGTGCCGCATGTGTGGCATGTCACTGACCACGAGCACGACGCCGCAGAATGGAAGCAGGCGCTGTATCATTTCGTCCAGCAACTCACTTTCAGCGCGGTCGCACCGGCAAAGAATGCATCTGGCACCAGGCTGCCGCCCTGAAAGTCCCTGCCGGAGCCGACGTATCTGTGACATCCCATGTCCTTCTCGTCCTCCGCCCATCCGCACCGCTGTTCCGGCCCGCTGACACGGCGGAGCTTTCTCAGCATGGGCACGCTCGGACTCACGGGCTGGTCACTGAGAGACACCTTGCGTGCCGAAACCATTGCCAAGGCGGCAGGAAAGAAACTCAAGGACAAGTCGGTCATCTTTGTCTGGCTGCCAGGCGGCATGTCGCAGCTCGAAAGCTATGACATGAAGCCGAATGCGCCTGTGGAGTATCGCGGTGTCCTCAATCCCATCCGCACCAACGTACCCGGCACACACATCTGCGAGCTGTTCCCCAAGCAGGCAAAGATCGCTGACAAGTTCAACATCATCCGCAGCGTGCACCACGAGTTCTCGGATCACGGCGGCGGGCACAAGCGCTTCATGACCGGGCGCAATCCCGCCCTGCCAGTCGGCTTTGTCAATGATGCGCCCTCCGTTCAGTCCATCATCACCCGCAAGCTGCAACGCGCCGGGCAGGCCATGCCCACCTGCGTGGCGGGCGTGGATCGCGGCCGCAGCGGCATCGATGTTTTCTCGTTGGGCGCAGCCTACCTCGGCCCCTCGGCATCGCCCTTCATGGTGGTGGGCGACCCCAGCTCGAAGGATTTTAAAGTCGAGAACATCGGCCTCACGCCGGACATGGCCTCGCGCATGGACGACCGCATGCACCTGCTCAAGGGCATGGACAATCTCAAGCGCGAGATGGACCGCAACGGCCTCATGGAGGCCATGGACAGCTTCAGCCAAAAGGCGTTCGGCATGCTCACCACGCCCGCGGTGCGTGATGCCTTTGATCTGACCCAGGAGTCTGCCCAGACACGCGAACGCTACGGCTACAGCACCTACGGCCAGCGCGGGCTCATGGCACGTCGCCTCGTGGAAGCAGGCTGCCGCTTTGTGACCATGGTTTGGGAGAATCCTTTCTCCACGACCATCCCCAAGAACTGCACCTACAACTGGGACAGCCACGCGGTGAACTGCGACATGTACGCCGACGCCCGCTGGCGCATGCCTGTTTACGATCAGGCCGCCTCCGCGTTGATTGAGGACATCCACCAACGCGGGCTCGACAAAGACGTGCTTGTTATCATCACCGGCGAATTTGGCCGCACGCCCAGGATCAACACCCAGATCGGAACGCAGACAGGCGTTAGCCAGCCCGGGCGCGACCACTGGCCGAATGCGATGTCTTTCATCGTCAGCGGCGGCGGCATGCAGACGGGGCAGATCATTGGTGCCACGAATCCGCGCGCGGAATATCCCATCGAGCGTCCGCTGAGCCCCAATGACCTCTGGGCCACGGTGTACCAGCATCTGGGCATCGATCCTGAAGACACATTTGATGACTTCCAGGGCCGTCCAATGCCCATCCTTCCCTTCGGTGATCCGATCAGGGAGCTGCTGCCGCTGGCGTAATACGGCGGAGCATCCAAAGCGGAGAGCAGCAACGTTAGTTTGACCTGGAGGCCAGTCTGGCCTTGATAACCGGACTCCTGGCCCTCTGGCCTGAACGCAACCCACACCCACATAACCTCTATGGCACTCTCCGTCGGCTCCAAAGCCCCTGGCTTCACCCTCAAGTCCAAATCCGCCTCCGGCCTCAGCGATGTCTCGCTTCCCTCCGGCAAGAATACCGTCCTGCTTTTCTTCCCCCTCGCCTTCACCGGCGTCTGCACCCAGGAACTCTGCGACATCACCGCAGGCCTGAGCTCCTACAGCGACCTGAATGCCGACGTCATCGGCATCAGCGTGGACAGCCCCTTCGCACAGGAAGCCTGGGCTCAGAAAGAAAAGATCGGCATCACCCTCGTCAGCGACCTGAACAAGGAAACCACCAAAGCTTATGACGTGCTCTTCCCAGGCCTCGCCGGCATTGGCGACACCTCCGCCCGTGCGGCATTCGTCATCGACAAAAACGGCGTCATCCAATACGCCGAACAGACCGCCACACCGAAGGATCTGCCGAACTTCGACGCCGTGAAGGCAAAGCTCGCTGAGCTGTCGTAATCGACCTGCATTCTTCAAGATTCAGATGCCATGTGATTCATCATCACATGGCATTTTTATGGTTGAGTACTCAGGCCCGACGTAGCTTCTTTTGCCTTGTCATTCATTCTCAACTCATGGCCGCTCACGCTGATCAATTCTCCATTCCCACCCGGGGCAAGGGCACCTATGAAATCACCGAGCGCTGTCAGGAGATCGTGCGCGTCAGCGGCATCCGCACGGGCACGGTCACTGTCTTTGTGCAGCACACGAGCGCGAGCCTGGTGATCTACGAAAATGCCGATCCCTCCGCGCGCACTGATCTGCACAGTTTCTTTGACCACTTGGTGCCAGAGGACACTCCTTACTTCGTGCACACCTACGAAGGTCCGGACGACATGCCCAGCCACCTTCGCATGGCGCTGACCCGAACCTCTGAGGTCATTCCCGTGGTGAACGGCCGCCTCGCCCTTGGGACATGGCAGGGCATTTTTCTCTTTGAGCACCGCCGCGCTCCGCATACGAGGAGCATTGTGGTCAGTGTGGTGGGAGAATGATCCTGCTCCGCCACTCTCAACCGGCATCCACGCCGTCCAGCGCGCGCAGGTAATCAAAGGTGTACAGGCCGGTATTGTGCCCGTCGCTGAAATCAAACTGGATGGCATAGCCGCCGACCATGCGCCAGTCCTTCACCGTGACTCCGGGAAAGTGTTTCTGGTCTGTGCCGCCGATTTTCTTTCCCAGCAGATCACGTTCTCCTGTGTTCTCCGCGCTGGGTGAGGCGGCACGGAGTTTTTCCATGGCAATGTATTGCTCCGTGCCGTCGCTCCAAACGAGGGCGATTTCATTGCCAATGAGTTCCAAGCGGGTCGGGGTCATGAGAAAGGCTACGAGGTGGGAAAGCAAAAGGGACGCTCGAAAGCGTCCCTTTTGAAGTTTGAAGGCTAATCCAGAGGGATTAACGGGAGTAGAGTTCGACGACGAGCTGCTCGTTGGCGATCGGGTTGATCTCTTCACGCACAGGGACGCGATTGACCACGCCGCTCATCTTGTCGCGATCGACAGTCATCCAGTCGGAAGCAGGAGTGCCCTGGGTCATTTCGAGGAAACGACCGACAAGCTGCTGGCTGCGCTGGCTGCTGGCGCGGGCGGCAACGACGTCACCAGGCTTGACCTGATAGCTGGCGATGTTCACCACTTTGCCGTTCACAGTGATGTGACGATGGCTGACGAGCTGCCGGGAAGCGAAACGGGTGTTGGCGAAGCCCATGCGATACACGACATTGTCGAGGCGCAGTTCGAGCATCTGAAGCAGGTTCTCACCAGTCACGCCCTTGCGGCGCTGAGCTTCTGCGAAGAAGCGGCGGAACTGCTTCTCCATGAGGCCGTACTGGAAGCGCAGCTTCTGCTTTTCAGCGAGGGCGGTGCCGTACTCGGAGGTCTTGCGGCGGGTGTTGCGAGCGCCGTGCTGTCCTGGTGGGAAATTGCGGGTTTCGAGAGACTTGGAAGGACCGAAAAGCGCAATGCCGAAGCGGCGGTTGATTTTTTCGCGAGGACCTGTGTAGCGTGCCATAGTGGGTAGGAGAAAGAAGCTGAAAAATTAGACGCGACGGGCTTTTGGCGGACGGCAGCCGTTGTGCGGGATAGGAGTCACATCTTTGATGGTGGTCACTTCGACACCGAGGGCCTGCACGGCGCGCACAGCGGATTCACGACCCGAGCCAGGTCCACGAAGGCGGACTTCAGCTTCACGAAGGCCATGGCCCATCGCCTGACGGCAGGCATCCTGCGCAACGACCTGTGCGGCGTATGCAGTGCCTTTACGGGAACCACGGAAACCCATCTTACCAGCAGTAGACCAGCCGATCACTCCACCTGCACGATCCGTGATCGTAACGATGGTGTTGTTGAAGGTGGCATAAACGTGAACAAGGCCGGAGGAGACGTTCTTCGAACCCTTGGCCTTGACGACCTTCTGTTCGGCTGCTTCACCACCGATTTCGAGCCAGACGCTCTGGGAAACCTGCTTGTCACCACTGGTGGAGACACGCTGATCTGCAGGTGCGGCAGGTGCACCTGAGGTGCCTGGGGCTACAGGAGTAGCGGGGGTGGCAGGTGCTGCAGGAGCTGGAGTTGCTGCGGCAGGTGCGGCAGGTGCGGCGGGGGTCGTTTCGTCAGCCATGATGTATAGGAAAAAGGGCGTTGCTAAAATTCAGATTACTTCGCCTTCTGTGCACCCACGGTCTTACGTGGACCTTTGCGAGTACGGGCATTGGTGTGTGTGCGCTGGCCGCGCACTGGCAGACCACGACGATGACGATGAGCACGGTAGCAGTTGATGCCAAGGATGCGCTTCATGTGCATCTGCAACTCACGACGAAGGTCACCTTCGATCGGAATCTTCATCCCCTGCACGGTCTGGGTGATGGCAGCGATCTGTTCGTCGCTCAGTTCACCTGCCCGGATGTTCGGGTCGATATTGGTAGCAGCAAGAATCTTGCGGCTGACGGAAAGCCCAATGCCGTAGATATACGGAAGTGAGTATTCGATTTTCTTTTCGTTCGGGATTTCGACTCCAAGCAGGCGGGCCATAATTCAGTGTATTGGGATTTAAAGAAAGGATTAACCCTGACGCTGTTTATGGCGTGGATTTTTGCAGACAACACGGACAACACCTTTGCGGCGGATAACACGGCAAAGTTCGCAGAGAGGTTTAACAGAGGTACGGACGCGCATACAGGAGTAGTGAGAGAAGGTGAGTCTGGGGGAACTCAAAACCCTGCTTTTGGAGCAGGGGGCAGGATGTCTAACACAGACGAAAAGAGGCGCAAGCTGGAATTTGATGAGTTATTCACATTTGTGGAGAGCAGTTGCCCCCGCTTCTAGGAACGGCATCATGCACGCCTGATGAAAAACGTTCTCTGTTTTGGCGATTCTAACACCTGGGGCTTCATGCCCGACAGCATATCACTCCCCTGCCCCGAACGCCACCCGCATGACGTGCGCTGGACGGGCATTCTGGCCGCAGAACTTGGCGCCAGCTTCCGCGTCATCGAAGAAGGTCAAAACGGCCGCACCACTGTGCACGACGACCCTTTTGCCCCGGCACGCAATGGCAGGACGGTTCTTCCTGCCATCCTGGAATCCCACAAACCGCTGGATCTGGTGGTGCTGATGCTCGGCTCAAATGACCTCAAAGCCGTCTATGGTGTCTCTCCCGGAGAGATTGCCACGGGCGTCAAAATGCTGGCGCAGATGATCCTGGGCAGCGATGCCGGCATCGGCAACAAAGCGCCGAAGCTACTGCTGCTATGTCCGCCCGCCATCGGCGATCAATTGCACCTGCCGGACGTCGCCGCCAAGTTTCCGAACGGCCAAAAAGACAGCCGCAGATTGCCCAAGTACTATGAAGCTGTCGCGAGTTCACTCGGCTGCGGATTCCTCAACACGCAAACGCTGGTCGAACCCGGCAGCGACGGCATCCATTTAGATGCGGCTGCGCATGGACGGCTGGGCAAAGCCGTGGCAGCACTCGTGAAATCCATCCTCCCGCCTGACGCATGACCCTGATCGAATCCTTTTACCCCGTGCTGAAACCCTGGCTCTTCCGGCTTGATGCCGAACGCGCCCACACCCTCACGGTGAAGATGATGATCATCGCGCATCGCCTCGGCATGCTCAGGTCAGTGGTCAGCGGCCCTCAGCAATCACGCAAAGTGATGGGCCTCACCTTTCCAAACGCACTCGGACTTGCGGCCGGCATGGACAAGTCCGCCAGCGCAGTGGAGGCCTGGGGTGCGCTCGGGCTTGGCGCCGTCGAAGTCGGCACCCTCACGCCGCGCCCACAGCCGGGAAATCCAAAGCCGCGCCTTTTCCGCCTGCCCGAGCATGAAGCGCTGATCAACCGCATGGGCTTCAACAACCCCGGCATTCAGTCTGCCGTGAACAAGCTCAAGAACCGACGCACCAAAGCTGTCGTCGGCGTCAATATCGGCAAGAACTTCGACACACCGAACGAGGATGCGGTGAGTGATTATCTCATCTGCCTCAAGGCGGCGTATCCAGTCGCAGATTACATCGCGGTGAACATCTCCTCCCCGAATACCAAGGGGCTGCGGGATCTCCAGGCCGAAGGTGCGGTGCGTGAACTGATTTCTGCGCTGAAGAAAGAGCAGGCCGTTTTGAAGGAGGCACACGGCAAACAGGTGCCGTTTCTCGTCAAGATCGCCCCCGACCTCAATGACATGCAGATCGAGGCGCTCGCCCGCGTCTTCAATGAACAGGACATCGACGGCGTCATCGCCACCAACACGACCATTGATCGCACCGCAGTTGCAGGTCATCGGCTGGCGAATGAAACCGGTGGCTTGAGCGGGGCGCCGGTGCGGGAGCGCTCCAACCTCGTGCTGCAGGCTTTCCGCATGCTGCTGAAGGAGCATATCCCGCTCATCGGTGTCGGGGGCATCGTCTCTGGAGCGCATGCGCTTGAGAAGCTGAAAGCAGGCGCGGCCCTCGTGCAGGTGTACAGCGGACTGGTATATCGTGGTCCGGGCCTCGTGAGGGAAGTGCTGGAGGCGATTCCATAGCCAGACACAACATCCACCTGCACGCCTTGACGTTCTTTCCTCATCTGCCAAATTAAGAGCCATGGAAAATCTTCCCAAAATTCACGAAAAACAACCCGTCGCTGTTGAACTGCCTGCTGGCGACCACTGGTGGTGCGCCTGCGGCTTGAGCGGCCACCAGCCAAATTGTGATGGCAGCCATAAAGGCACCGGTTTTGGCCCGAAGAAGTTCAATCTGCCCGAGGCCAAGAAGGTCTGGCTGTGCAACTGCAAGCACACCAAGAACCCGCCTTTCTGCGATGGCAGCCACAAGGCTCTCTGATTCGTAGAGTCCTTCAAGTATTCAAAGTCCGCGAAACGCGCCGTGATGGGAATAACCCGCACGGCGCGTTCTCCTACCTGCCAATCCTTCCCCAACCATGAATCGAAGCTGCTTCCTGTCCCTCGCCGCCTTGCTGCTCACCGCAACCGTTGCTGCTGCACAAACCTTTGGCCTGGGTGAGATCGACGCGCCGAAGCAGCAGCGCGTCACAGCGGAACTGGTGGCCTCAGTGTCTGCCGCCGCGCCTGGCCAGCCGTTCCAGGCAGCTGTCAAACTGGTGCACGCAAAGGACTGCCACACTTATGGCAAAGTGCTGCCACCGGGCGTCATCGGCAAGCCCACCAAACTGACATGGACGCTCCCGGAAGGCTGGCAGATCGAAGAACTCCCCTGGCCACCTACGCATGATGTGCCCTCCACAGGCGGTGAACTCAGCAACGGCTATGACGGCACCGTGTACCTGCCGGTGAAAATCACCCCGCTAGCCAATGCCGCCGTGGGCAGCAGCGCCGAACTCAAAGTGAAAGTGAATGCGCTCGTGTGCGATCCCAAAAGCTGCCTTCCCTTCGTCAAAGAAGTCGCGCTCACGGTGAGTGTGGCAGCAGCGCCTGTGGTTAACGAAGCCAACGCCTCCGCATTGGCCAGCACACCTGCCGCGGAAGAAAAAAGCCCTGACAGCCTCCTAGTAACGCCTGCCGCGGGCGAAATTAAGCCAGTAGCGAACAAAGCTCTGGAACCAGCCACAGCCGCTGCCGCAACGCCAGCCACCGCGCCGAAACTTCCCCTGACTTTTGCGAGATTGCTTCTCTACGCCTTCCTCGGCGGCTTGATCCTCAACATCATGCCCTGCGTGTTTCCGGTGCTCGGCATCAAGGTCACCAGCGTGGTGCAGCAGGCGGGCTCTGACCGCCGCAAAGTGGTGCTGCATGGCCTGATGTACACCGTGGGCGTGCTGCTTTCGTTCTGGGTGCTGGGCGGATTCGCCATCGCGCTGAACAAAGGCTGGGGCTCGCAGCTTCAGTCACCCGCCTTCAATTTCTTCCTCGCCGCCTTCTTCCTCATCTTCGCCCTGAACATGGCAGGCCTGTTTGAGATCGGCACCTCCGCCATTGGCGTGGGCTCAGGATTGCAGTCCAAAGGCGGTCTCGGTGGCTCCTTCTTTTCCGGCCTGCTGGCCACGGTGGTCGCCACCCCATGCTCCGCTCCGTTTCTCGGCACTGCGTTGGGAGCCACACTCTCCATGCCAGCTTCGCAGTCGATGTTGATTTTCACGCTCATCGGTCTCGGTCTCGCCAGCCCCTTTCTGCTGCTCTCGCTTTTCCCCGGCCTGATCTCCCAGCTGCCACGTCCGGGAGCATGGATGGAAAGCTTCAAGCAGGGCATGTCCTTCCTGCTCTTCGGCACCGTGGGTTTCATGCTCTACGTACTGACCAATCAGATCGAAGGCCTGCCAGTGCTGTTCGCCATCCTGAGCCTCGTGCTCATCGCTCTGGGCTGCTGGATCTACGGCCGCTGGGCCCTGCCCCACAAGCCCGCACGCACACAGAACATCGCCCGGTTGCTCACGCTTCTCGCCGTTGCAGGCGGCCTGTGGCTCGGTTTGCCAAACGCCTCCGCCAAACGCTCGCACGCGGAAGAAACCGTGAATCTCAAAGATCCCGATGCGCTGCATTGGGAAACCTGGTCTCCCGAAAAAGTGGCCGCTCTGCGCGCCGCCAAGCAGCCCGTGTACATCGATTTCACCGCCTCCTGGTGCTGGACCTGCCAGGTCAACAAACGCGTCTATTCCGACACCGGCCTGCGCGCCCTTTTCAAACAGCACAAAGTCGCCACGCTGAAAGCCGACTGGTCCGACGAAAACGAAACCATCCGCCTCGCCCTCGAAGCCCTGGGCAAACGCGCCGTGCCCGTGAATGTGCTCTACATCCCCGGCGTGGAGGAACCTTTCATTCTCGATGAATTGCTCACCGTGGGGAATGTGACCGAGGCGCTGAAGAAGCTGGGGAAGTGAGCA
Source organism: Verrucomicrobiota bacterium (assembly GCA_017301975.1). Classification (GTDB taxonomy): domain Bacteria; phylum Verrucomicrobiota; class Verrucomicrobiia; order Verrucomicrobiales; family Verrucomicrobiaceae; genus Prosthecobacter. Next base: position 45,913 of record JAFLEI010000016.1, on the reverse strand, counting down.
AGGAAGCTCAAGGAGCACAAATCTCCCAACGCATAAAAGCCCATCGAGATGAGCGAAGGAGTAAAAACAGTGACCAATCCTCCCCGATGACACCCGCATTGAGTCTTGTCGTTCTACGTTCTGCTGACCTTGAGCGTGCAGCAAAATTCTATGAATGCCTGGGATTTCAATTCACCCGCCATCGGCATGGCTGCGGGCCGGAGCATTTGTCTGCTGAACTTGGAAGTGGTGTCTTCGAGCTGTATCCGCTTTCTCCGAATGGCGCTTCAACGCTTGGTACTCGCATCGGCTTCAGAGTTGCATCCCTTGATTCTGTAATCACTGCCCTCAGCGCTTATGCTGACGCCATCATCTCCCCAGCTCAAGATTCCCCATGGGGGCGTCGTTCTGTCGTGTCAGATCCCGATGGTCATCGCATCGAGCTTGTGGAGCCATGATCGCTACGGCTGCCGGAAATGCGGCGGTCGCGCTACCGCCAGATCGTCGAACCGCCCTGCCGTGTCTTCTATCGTCACGATGGCAGGCGTGTTTTCATCCTGCACGTCATGCGTGGGGAGATGCTCCTGCGAAAAACAACGCTGATGAAACGAGACCCTGGAAACCCTGGCTTGTAGGCAAATCTGCGTTTGGTTGGATTCATTCCCTTACCTTCATCCACATCCAGCGGGAACCATGTACGCACTCATTCATCCACTCCTCATCGGCCTGCTGATGGCCGAATGTGGGCTCCAGATTTTCGCCCAGGAGCCGAAGGCGGCGCAGCGGGAGATCTTTGTGACCAAAACGGCAGACCCCGCAGGATGGCCCTACCGCTACACGCTGGTGCGGGAAAAGGGGCAGTGGAGCGGCGAGGTCGAATTTGTGCAGGATGACTTCTCGATCTTTTTTTGTGATCTGATGAAGCTCACGGCAGCGGGGGACACGCTCACTTTCGGCGCACTTTACGGCGGCCCCGGAAAGGCGTTTGGCGTGGGCTGGCAGCTTACGCTGTCCCCTTCTCCAACCGGGCTCGATGGCGTCCTGATCATGCTGGACACTCAGGACTTCAAACCCGTGCGGCTGACGTTTGTTCAGAACAACCAGGCGGTGCTTCCCAGCAGTGAACGGGAGGGCAAGCTGCGCGCGATTCATGACAGCACTTACCGGACGGAGGAAGCCTTTCGGTACGAGGTGGCTCTCGCCAAAGAGGGATGGGAGAAGGAGTCCCCAGTTGCTGAACGGATTGCACAGCTGCGGACTGATAACTCGGCCTCCAAAGGCGTTCATAAAGAATGGATGGGACCCGCGTGGGTGCGCGAGCGGGTGACGCCGGAGGAGTCCAAGTACTTTGAGAGAATCTGCGGCGTTTATCTCGGCGGCACCGCTGCGACCGACGCCGATGTGCTGGCCCTTTCACAACTGACGGAGCTGCGAATATTGTATCTGCACCACACCGGAATCACGGATGCCGCACTGGCCCATTTTGATCGCCTGCGAATGCTGGGGATTCTGTACCTGAACCAGACCAAGGTGACAGATGAGGGACTGGAGAAGCTTCGAGCGCTTCCACATTTGAAGAGGCTTTATCTTCTGCAAACGAAGATCACCGACGAAGGCGTCACCCGATTGCGCAAGGCGCTGCCAGACACCGAGATCCTCTGGGAGAGCAAGTGAGAGACGTGGCCGTATGCCTTGCGGTTTTGTGTTCTGCCGATCTGCAATAAGCAGGTCGGCATTCGCTGGCGCTGAAGTGATGGAGACGCTGATCGACGGACGAGAATGTCCATCGCACCTGCCCCCTTACACCTTCGTCAACTGCCGCCGCAAACTCAGCTCCACCGCGGCAATGATGAGCGACAGCGTGAACAGGATGACGATGCTGTTGATCCAAAGCGTGTTGTACTTGGTGCCCAGATACATTTTCCGCGTCCCAAAAAACACGTTCGGGCTGGTTTTGCGGCGGTAGTCCTCGCGCTCCATTTCGGCCTTGGTGACGAGATCGAGCACCTTGCGGTTCACGTAGATTTCCTCCGCGCTCACGCCGTCGTTCTGCTCCAGCATGCTGTCGAGCATGGGAGGCTCGATGCGACCGCTGAGCACGGCATCGCGGATGGAGCCGAGGCGTTTGGAGATTTCGCGGGGATTCTCGGCATAGAGGCCGGAGACAACGGCGAGGGACTGCTTGGTGAGCTCCAGCTCGTGGCGCTGGCGGTCGCTCATGTCCGCACCGGAAGGAGGGAGAAGCGACTGGATGCGCTCGTCCAGGAAGTCCTGGTTTCGGGTGAGCGGATTGAGCTTGGACTGAGAGATGACCATGCCCTCGTAGGACCACCGCAGAGGCATAAACTGGCAGATGAAGGGCACCTTGAGCTTGCTGGCGTTCTCCTCGTCATTGCCGGATTTTTTGAGCCACTTGCCCACGGAATAGACGAGATCGAGATTCTTGTTCATCTCCTCGTACTTGATCAGCGCCCCCCCAAGGATGATCTGTGGAATCAGAATGAGAGGGATCGCATTCACCGCCGTGCGGTTGTCGCTCACGATGCTGGAAATAAACAAGCCCAGACAAACACCCGTGAGCGAGGTGAGGAACATCCACCACAAGTGAATCAGGAACATGTCGCGGATCTCCAGCACCCAGTTGCCGATCATCAGGTAAATCACACACTGAATGAGCGCAAAGGTGGAGAGCGAGATGATCTTGCCGCTGAGATAGTAAAACGTTCGCAGGTTGTGATTTCGCTCCCGGCTCAGGGTATGGCGGTCACGGATGATTTCATCGGCGCTGTTCGTGAGCCCCAGAAACATCGCCACGACAAGGCTCATGAAGAGGTACGTAGGAATGTGAAAGGCAGTGGCAAAGGTGTAGTTCTTCTCCTCCGAGTATTTCAACACGCTGGAAATGATCCAGGCCAGCAGCGGCGCTTCGAGCAATGTCGTCAGCAGATTCGTGCGGTTGCGCAGCTTGCTGAGGAAAGCCCGCTTCAGCAGGGTGAAAAAGAGAATGCTCTCCTCACGAAAGGTATGTTTCGGCGGCTTGGGCGTGCTGCGCATGCGGCTGGCGCTCTGGCTTTCATCCCTTTTGGGCCGGGCGATGAGGCTGGTGCTGCCAGGGGCAGTCTTCTGCCGCGCCATGCTCTCCATGATGAGATGACGCTGGTAAGAGTCGCGCCAGAAGTTCGGCGGAAAGCGGCGCGCGGCCACAAGATGCCCGTCCGCACTGCGCTCATGAATGATGTCTCCGCTGATGTCGCGCAGCGGAGTTTCGAGCACGTCGAAGACGAAGTCAGGCGTCAGCTTCTCTGGCGGCTGGGCATCGGCATCACCAGCCTGCCCCGTTTCAGTGTGGTAGACGCGCCAGAAGTACTCGATCATCCCCTGCGGCGTGCCGTAGTAGGCCAGCTTGCCGCCTTTGTCCAAGAGCAGGGCCTTGTCGAACATCTGCAGCAAGCGCGAACTCGGCTGGTGGATGGAAGTGATGACGATCTTGTTGCGCGCCAGACTGCGGATGATTTCGAGCACGTGCTCGCTGTCCTTCGAAGATAGACCAGAGGTCGGTTCATCGAACAAGTACACGTCCGAGATCCCGATCATGTCGAGCCCTGCATTGAGACGCTTGCGCTCGCCGCCGCTGAGAAATTTTTGCTGCGGAGTGCCGGCCAGCCGCTCGCGCAAATCGGCCAGTCCGAGTTCTGCCAGCTTGGCATCCACTCGCTTGCGCCGCTCCTCGGTTTTCAGGTGCGGACAACGCACCGCGACGGAGAAGTCGAGGTTTTCCTGCACTTTCAGCAAGGGGTCAAAGGCATCGTCCTGAGGAATGTAGGCGATGTAAGGCGTCAGGTTGTGCAGGTTGTCATACAGCGCGAGGCCGTTCATCAGCACTTCGCCCCCCTTGGGTTTGAGCTGCCCCCCGAGAATGCGCAGCAGCGTGCTCTTGCCACAGCCGCTTGGGCCCATGACGCAGATCATCTCACCACGGCGGGCGATGAAGCTTACACCGTCCTGCGCGGTGTCGCGGCCGTCAAATCGGTGGCTGAGTTCCCTCACTTCGATCTGGCGCACGGTATTGCGCTCCTCCTCGATGATGCGATCCGCAAAATGGCAGCGCAGATACTGTCCTTCCCCGAGCGTGATCGTATCGCCGTCATTGAGGGTGATGCGGTCACGCACCGGAATCATGCCGACGTACAGCGGGCGCGAGGAGCGCAGCACTTCCAGCACGCCGGTTTTCTGTGCGTAGTTGCACTCAATTCGCAGCAGGATCTCACCATCCGTATCTTCAGAAAGCAAAATGTCGCCCTCGTCCAGCAGCTCAGGCTTGTTGGAGACGAGGTAGGTGTTCCGGCTGCCTTCCAGGCGGAACTGCCCGCCAAACTCCTGCGCACGCACGCGCAGATCACGCAGCGCTATTTCGACTTCACCATGGGCGATGAGGCTGTCTTCAATGCTGGCCTCCACCACCGTGCCGCTGCTGAGCACCACGCCATTCAGCGTGGCCTTCGTCGTGCGCAGCGCCTCCACCGTGACACCCAGGCCAAAACTCAGGCGCAGATTCGTGCCTCGCGTGCGTTGCGGGGCGATTTCTGCGCTGCCATTTTCTGTGAGGGTCAGGTAAATCTGCGTGCCTGACAATGTCTTCTTGGAGTTGAAGTAGGTGATCAGGTCATTGTAGTCCAGCGTCACATCCTCCAGCACCACGCGCTCGCCAGGATAAAGCCGGGAGAACTCCCCCGGCGGCTGCCGCCGGCTGCGGACCAGAATGGAAATGCTGCCCGTATTTTTCAGCAGCACGAGGTTTTGAAACCGGAACGCCACCACGGAGCAGTCGTCCGAAAGAGAGCGCAGCAGCACGTCGCAGTTCTTCGTGGCACCGATGCGCAGGGTGTCCAGCGGCTGCCCACCCTTGGTGGAAAAGCCTTCCTCCGGTGGCTTGTCCCCCGCATTGAGCTGATAGACGATGTCGATGGCCTGGGCGGCGATGCCCAGATTCGTCATGAAGAGATAAAACTCCACCATCTGCCGCTGATTTTGCTGCGCACGCGAGATGAGCAGGTACAACTGCACGCCCAGCAGGATTTTCTGCTCCTGGGTGAGCTTCTGGCTCAGCTCCTTGGCTCGCTGCGTCAGATCCTGCGGCTCCTGAAGGGCCTCGAAATACAGACGCCGCATGTCGGCGTAAATCGCCTCGGGATAATCGTAACGCAGGTAGCCGAGGCTGGACTCGACTTCCTCCTCCTCGATGTTGCCGTCCAGCTTGCTGAAAGCCGCGAAGACTTCGATCAGCACCGGCAGCATCGTGTTGGCGGTGGCGGCGGAGGCGGCGGACACCTGCGGCTGGCCGTTCCAAAGGTGCGCCCACCGGTCTGGCGACCACCATGGCAGCTCCGCCGGCCCATGAACTCCGTTCGCAGAGGACTGCGCGTTTGGGTTCAAGATTTTGGCGAGTTTTTTGACCAAGCTCATGCGGTGGATTTCGTGGCAGGCCGTGGAGGGCTGCGGGCGGAGGCGCGACTATGGAGTTCGTTTGCACAAACACAACTCACGAGACGCGAATGCCGCCTGCATTTGCGCAAAAAAAAGCGGCCCGGTTTGCCCGGGCCGCCATGCTGGGGATATCAATACCCGAAAACCTCAAATGCTGCGATCACGCGGCGGTCCTTCGCGTCCATGCTCATGATTCATCGGTGGCGGGCCATGAGGGCCACGCGCGCCGGGTTGCGCGGGCGGAGCAGAGCGTCCCCCGTCGTGGGGCGAAATCCCCGGGCCTCGCCCGCCTCCGCTCATGCCACCATGCTGAGGCTGGTGCTGGTGCATGGGCCGCTCGAAATGCTGGGGGCCTGCCCCCTGGGGCGCGCCACCGCGCTGCTGCGGGGAAGGTCCGCGACGCTGCTCAAAGCGTGGTTCATGACCGCGTGGTCCGCTGAAGGACGGCCGCTGCTGATTTCCGCCAAACCGTTGCCCCATTCCACGTCCCATCCTCCCTTGGGCACCGCGACCACGATGCATCTGTCCGCCCTGCGGACCACCCTGCGGTGAGCGAAAGCCCTCGCCGCCGCGCTGAGCAAACGATTGCGGGCCTCGCCCTCCGGCCCGAGGACGGAAGCCACCGCGATCTTGGCCACTTGGACCTTGAGGCTGGCGAAAGTGTCCTTTGCGTCCCGCATGCTCCTGGCCACGAAAGCCGTCCTGCTGCGGCTTGTTCATCGGTCCGTGATTGCCGCCGTGCTGAGGGCTCATTTCGCCACGATTGCCCTGCGGTGGTCCATCCCCCCGCTGCGGCGCTGCACCCCGCCGACCATCCATGGGCGGACGACGAAATCCTTCGCGCCCAGAACCGTGATCAGGACTGCCAGCCGTGGGCGGATTTATAGGTCCGGACCCGCCACGCTGAGGAGGATTCATTGCTCCACGCTGTGGTTGGGCCTCGGGCTGCCCGCCCTTCATTTCTGGGCGGCGCTGAGGCTCCCTAATGATGTCAGGCCGAGTGGCGCTGCCATCCGGGCGCAGCTGGTCTCGCGGTTCCGGCGGTGGTGGAGCAGGAGGCGCATCCGCCTTGGGAGATGCAGGAGGAGGTTGCGGAGCAGCGGCTGTTTGATCCGCTGGCTTGGATTCCTGAGCCTGCAAGGGTGCGACGCAGAGCGTGAGGGCACCGCAAAGCCAGGCAAGAGGGTTGGTATTGGATTTCATGAGAGTGGTGTTGAGTTTGACTGCGGCAGGAGAAACACTCGTAGGGAACAAGAGTTTCAGCACCTCACCCTCACCGCCACAGTTATTTACACCGTCTGTTCCGGGATGCCCCGAAGACGGGCGCGAATCACCCACTTTAAGGCAGATCTACCCTCAGATTTTGCGTCTCCACACGCGCCTCTTGAAAGCGCATTCTCTTTTTTGAGAATCTTAAATTGACGCAATCCTGCGAAACGTTTAGCTTATTTAACAATCAACCATGCCTCTCACTTCACGAAAATAATATGGCTAAACTAGTAATCATAGACGACGAAGCCGCCATTCTGGAACTCATGACCAAGCTTTGCAAAGCTGCGGGTCACCAGGTTTTTGGCTGCACCACGGGCATCGATGGCATCGCGGCCATCCGTTCCAACCAGCCCGACCTCGTCATCGTTGACCTGCGCATTGGCGACGTCAACGGCCTTGATCTCGTCAGCATGTGCAAGGATCAGTTCCCCAGCACTGCCGTCATCATGGTCACGGGCCACGGCAGCGTGGAAACCGCCGTGGAAGCCATGCGCCTGGGTGCCTTCGACTACCTCACCAAGCCCTTCGATCTGGGCGATCTCATCAAAACGGTGAACCAGGCCCTCCAGCGCAACGGCATCGCCGCTGCCACCCCCACCAGCATTCCCAGCGCGACTTTGCGTTCCTCCTCGGCCTCGAAGCTCATCGGTCACAGCGATGCCATTCAGCGCATTTTTGACATCGTGCGCCGCGTGGCCAACAACGACAGCCCCGTCCTTCTTGAAGGTGAATTCGGCGTCGGCAAGCACATGGTGGCCCGTGCGCTGCATGAAGCCAGCCGCCGCAGCAACTCTCCTTATAAGGAACTGCAGTGCAGCGCCATGCCGGAAGACGCCCTCGAAACCGAGCTCTTCGGCCAGACCGCCATCTTCAACCGCGTCTCCGGCGGCACCATCCATCTGGCAGAGATCAATCAGCTCCCCGCCCGCATCCAGGCCCAGTTGAATACCTTCCTGGACGAAGCCCAGTCGAAAAAAGGCTGGGGCAACGGCTCCAGCGGCGCGGATTTCCGCCTGGTGGTTTCCAGCACCACCTCCCTCGAAGACGCCGTGAAGGCGGGCAAATTCCGCGAAGACTTGTACTACAAGCTCTCCGTCGTCCCCCTCAAAATCCCGCCGCTGCGTGAGCGCCGCGTGGATGTGCGCCCTCTCGTCGAACATTTCCTCAAAGACCTGGCCGACCGCACCGACGCCAAGCCCAAGACCATCGACGCCGGGGCCATCGAGTTTCTGGAGAAGTACAACTGGCCCGGCAACGTCAGCGAGCTGCGCAACGCCATCGAACGTGCCTGCGCCTTCGCGGAAAACGATCGCGTCCGCCCCTCCGACCTGCCGGCCAAAGTCACCCAGCAGATCGAGATTCCAACCCCTTCCACGACCGAGGGCATCACCAAGCTGCCCATCGGCTCCACGCTCGATGACTTCATCAAGGGGCAGGAGCGCGCCTTCATTCAGGAAACCCTCAAGTACAACAGCGGCTCCCGCGAAAAGACCGCCAGCATGCTCGGCGTCTCCATCGCCACGCTGTACCGAAAGATGGGCCTCAACGTTGAGCGCAAGACCACCTCGTAGGCCTGCGTACAAATCGACTCGCGCTAAACCACAAAGTCGGCCTCGCGCCGACTTTGTGCTTTTAGGCCTAAATTCGTCATGCCCTCCTTCGCCGGTGTTGCGTAGTACGCCACCTGAGCCCACACTGATCTCCACCTTTTTTGCGCCCTTTTGAGTACCCCTGCCACCATCCTCTACTGCCGCTGCGCTTACGCCCAGGTCGTTCCCACCGGCGTGAAAAACGAAGTCCTGCAGAAGCTCTGCGACTCGAACGCCAGCTTTGAAACCGTCTCCGACCTCTGCGAAATGGCCGCCCACCGCGATCCCCGCCTGCAAGCCATCGCCTCCTGCGGGAAACTGCGCATCGCCGCCTGCTATCCCCGCGCCGTCAAAGGCCTCTTCCAGCAGGCCGGCTTCCCCCTCCCCGCCGACACCGAGATCCTCAACATGCGCACCCAGACCGCCCAGGAAATCGCCGACGCACTCCTCCGAGCCGAGCCAGTGACCACTGCCTGACCCGTCGAGCCGAGACCTCCGGCAACTTTAAACTTTAAACCTGTAACTTTTAAACGCGCCTCATGATCACCCACACCCACCGCCCGCTCCGCGTCGTCCTCTACGAAGGAAATGGCAGCATCCAGCTTCCCGCCGAGTCTCGCGCCAAGGTCATGATGGCCCTGCTCGACAAAGGCTACACCGTCACCCGCAGCAGTCTCGGCGCACCCGCCATGCCGCATGATGAGCGCAACCTGCTTGTGCTTGGTGCCTTTGAAGGCAAAGCCCCCGCGCTGGAAGACGCCACCGGCAAGATCACCATCGACACCTGCGACATAACCGGCCTGGAACCCGACGCCATCGTCGCGCTGGTGGACAAATCCCGCGGCGAGAAAACCATGAACGAACCCGGCAAATGGAAGCCCTGGTTCCCCGTCATCGACTACTCACGCTGCACCAACTGCATGCAGTGCCTCAGCTTCTGCCTCTTCGACGTCTATGGCGTCAGCGAGGACAACAAGATCCAGGTGCAGAACAACGACAACTGCAAGACCAACTGCCCCGCCTGCTCCCGCGTCTGCCCCGAGGTCGCCATCATGTTCCCCAAGTATCAGGCGGGACCGATCAACGGCGACGAGATCAACGAGCACGAAGCCGGCCGCGAAAAAATCAAAGTGGACATCTCCTCCCTTCTCGGCGGCGACATCTACTCTGCCCTCAAAGACCGCAGCGCCGCCGCCAAATCCCGCTTCAGCAAAGAACGCAGCCCGGACAAAGCCCTGGATGAGCGGAAGAAGTGCCTTACGAAACTGGTCGGCGATGGGTTCATCCCCGCAGATGTCCTGGCGAGTTTGCCGAGCACGGAAGAGATTTTGAAGAAGGCGGAGATCGCGAAGGCGAGAGCTGCTGCGGCGTTGGCGGCGCAGTAGGCGGGACGTTTGAATCGCATAAAGACAAACAAACCATTCATCTTGAGGCCATTTCAAGACCCGTTAAATTCTTCTTGCTCTTTATGTAAAACACCTAGTAATTGAACTTTATGAGCCAACCCACTGAACACTTTGGAATTGTTGTCATTCGTGGTCTTCGCAATATCCCTTTAAGAATTCTTGAGTCGCATCTCGGAGCACACACTCACGAAGGCATTCCCGACGATTTGAAGATCGCTCTGAGCAAGCTTGACGATCAAGACAAACTTGCCTTGCGTCGCATGCTTTCCAACGCAGTTGACGAAGGCATAAGGTCGTTTTTACACGAGCTTGACGAACTCTCTCATGTTCAAAACGGGTTGAGGATAAACTATGGAAAAGAAGCTCTCACATATGGAGACTACGCATTTGGAGAAAATCTTCAAAAATGGCGCGAGCAGTTTGATGAATATGATGATGAAGGCAATCTCAAAGCCAGATCCTAAGCTTGCATGTTTGTAAGCATCTAAAGTGTATACATGCATCAATGATTGTGGGTTAACCACTTTGTCAGGCTAGATGCACAGCGGATTCACTTCCTATCGACCAGTATAGCATCAGCATCATATGAGAGAAGTCGCACTGTTTGAGCCTTCAGGGGAGCCGACCGTTTACATCGCAGCGGACGAGGACCTCACCATTTATTCATGGGACGGCCAGCCTTTGGCATATCTAAACAAAGAACATATTTATGGGTTTAACGGTAAGCATTTGGGATGGTTCGAAGAGGGTATAGTTTGGGATCACGCCGGCTGCCGAGTCGGATATGTTCGGGAGACCCTCCCAGTCTATGCACAGTATGAGTCATACAAATCATACAAGAGCTACAAACCATACAAAAGCTATCAGGAGTATGCGCCGTACAAACCATACCGATCTCTTTCCGAGTCAAGCATTCCGTTGTTGGCACATCTGCGAATGGGGGCGGAGTAATCTTCATGTAGTTTTCCACGGCCTCGCGTCGGGAAAAACGCTGCACTAGGAATAAACATTCAAAGCCTGCCCATTGGATCTTTACATGCCCACCCGCCGCTTCTTCCTCCAAACCTCCGCTCTCACCCTCGGTTCCTCCGCCCTGTCTACATTCGCGCAGACCGCCACCCCTCAAAAAACCGTCCTCCTTCAATGCGGCTGGGCCACGAAGAATATCGGCGACATTGGGCACACTCCCGGCACGCTGCGCTTCTTGGAGCAGTATCTGCCGGAGGCGAAAGTCATTCTGTGGGCGATGAACACGAATGAGGCGGTGGATGCGATGCTGATAAAGCGGTTTCCCAAGTTGGAGATCGTGAAGGGCTCGCTCACCCAAGAGGGCGGTGCGGTGCAGGAGGCGGTGAAACGCTGCGACTTTTTCCTGCGCGGGCCGGGCATGGGACAGAGCACGGATTTCATGATCTACTGCCAGAAAATGGGCAAACCCTGGGGCCTGCAGGGGCAGTCCTACTTCCTGGACATGGTCACGGGCAAGGATGAGGAGAAGCGCATCGCGCTGCTGAACAACGCGGCCTACATCTACTGCCGCGATTCCAAAACGCTGAAGCTGCTCCAGGACGCGGGCGTGAAGCCGCCTGTGCTGGAGTTCGGACCCGATGGCTGCTTTGGCATTGATGTGCGTGATGACGAAAAGGCGCTGGCGCGGATGAAGAAGCACGGCCTGGAGGAAAAGAAGTTCATCACCATCCAGCTTCGCACGCACTCCCCCAGCAGCCCCGGCGTGGATGACAAACGGCCGCAGAAGCTCAACCCGCTGCATCCCACCCCGGAGAACATCGCCGACGACACACGGCGAGCGAAGGTGTACCAGGATCTCATAGCGATGTGGGTGAAGGAGACCGGGTTCAAGGTGGTCATTGCCCCGGAGGTGAACAAGGAGATGGAGTACAACAAGAAGTTCATCTACGACACCCTGCCGGACGACATGAAGCCTTACGTGGTCAACTTCGACGAGTTCTGGAACGTGGACGAAGCCTGCTCCTTCTACGCCCGCGCCCACACCGTCATCTGCCACGAGCCGCACACGCCCATCATGGCCCTGGCCATGGGCACGCCGATGATGCACACCTTCTCCGAGTTCCACTCGCCCAAGTGCTGGATGTTCAAGGACATCGGCCTCGAAGAATGGGCCCCCGAGTTCGACTCCACCCCGGCCACCAAGATGTTCGAGATCCTCATGAGCATCCACAAGGACTACCCCGCCGCCCAGGCCAAGGTCAAAAAAGCGATGGCCTTTGTCGAGGAGCGCGCAGCCTCCCAGATGAAGGTGCTGAAGGGCGTCATCAAGGCGTGAGTATGGAACGATCAAGCCAGCCGGGTTAATCTATTTCCCGAATGCCATCCGCACCTGCCCGCTCTTTGAACGCCGCCTCTTTCGTGCTCCTAGGGCTCGGCCTCTCTGCGGCAGCGCTGGCGTTTCTCACATCCTTCCCAGCAGAGGACGCCTGGCTGGCCGCTGGCTATTTCCTCTTCCCAGCTATTCTGACACTGCTGTCTTTCGTCGTGATCTGGTTTCGAGGGATCAAGGCTCATCGTCCGCTCCCGGCGCTTCGTGACACCTGCGTGCTCGCGGCAGTCCTGATCTTTGCTACGATCTTGGGGCATCAGATGCGTTACAGAGAGTTAACGTCGACGATGCAGCGAATCGAGGCCCTGGCCGCAGCCATCACCGAGCATCATTGGATACACGGCGCACTGCCAGCCTCCATCGCCGAACTCGATGCTTCGCTGCCCAAGCCGGACCGCCCGCTGTACAAGATCTCATACAAGCCGGGATTGAATGGTCAGTTTACTCTGTTCTTCCAGCCATCCTGGTACCGGCATGCATATTCCTCAGCCACCCATTCATGGGTCGTATCCGACTGATAAATCGTGGCAAGTGGCGTGCTGTGATGGCCGTTGCGGAAGACACGAATCTGCGGTCTGGGCAGATGGCGGAGCCATCTCAGCCCGTAGCGAGGCGGTTGAGCGCAGCGACACCCCTCGTAGCCATGCATCACGCACGCATGAATGCACCCGCATCGCGTAGTGATGCCAGCGCGGGTCCACACCAGTCTTCATGAAGAAAGCTGAAGCTTAAGCCTACTTCACCTCTACTGGCGCTCCACTCTGCCCCGCCGCCACCTTCAGAGGCTTCACCCGGAACAGCCGCAGAATAACCACAAAGTACAACGGCACGAAGAACAGCCCCAGCAACGTGGTCGTCACCGCACCACCGACAATCCCGGTGCCAATCGCGTTCTGACTTCCCGACCCCGCGCCGGTGTTGATCGCCAGCGGCAGCACCCCAAGGCCGAAGGCGATGGAAGTCATCAGGATCGGACGCAGACGCTGGCGGACAGCGTGCAGCGCGGCATCAATGAGCGTGGCACCTTGATCAAAGTGCTCCTTGGCAAATTCCACGACCAAGATCGCGTTCTTGGCCGAGAGGCCAATGATCGTGATGAGGCCAATTTGAAAATAGATGTCGTTCGGCATGCCGCGCCACTGCGTGGCAGCGATAACACCCAGCGCACCGAGCGGCATGTCCATCATCACCGAAAACGGAATGGCCCAGCTTTCATACAGCGCGGCAAGGCAGAGGAAGACCATGAGCAAAGCGATGATGTAAACCGATGAGGCCTTGGAGCCGGACATCTGCTCTTCATACGACAGCCCCGCCCAGGCAACGCCAATGCCTGGCGGCAGTGACTTCGCCATCTGAACAATCTCGTGAATGGCCTCACCGGAACTGTGTCCTGGAGACGGCTCACCCAGGATGGAAAGCGAAGGGGAACCATTGAAGCGCTCAAGCTTGGGCGAGCCCATTTTCCAGGAGGCGCTGGAAAAGGCGGAGAACGGCACCATGCCGCCCTGAGCATTGCGCACATACCAGCGGTTGATGTCCTCCGGCAGCATCCGAAACGGCGCATCCCCCTGCATCATGACGCGCTTCACGCGGTTCTTGTCGATGAAATCATTGACGTAGGTCGAGCCCAGGATGGTGCTGAGAGAGGCATTGATGTCTGCCAGTGAAAGCCCCAGAGCGCTGGCTTTTTCCTGGTCGATTTCAATCTGATAAGCGGCCGTGTCAGCGAGGCCGTTCGGGCGCACCGAGGCAAGGAGGGGATTCTTGGAGGCCATGCCGAGAAGCTGCCCCTGGGCTTCCATGAGCGCCTCATGCCCAAGCCCGCCGAGATCGACGAGGCGCATATCGAAGCCGGTCGCGGTGCCGAGTTCCAGCACGGCGGGTGGCGCGAAAGCGAAGGCAAGAGCTTCCTTGATCTGCCCAAACTTGGCCAATGCTCGCATCTGGATGGCCTTCACTTTCTGCTCTGGCAGTTTGCGTTCCCCCCAGGGCTTGAGTTTGACGAACATGAGCACCTGGTTCTGCGCATTGCCGCTGAAGCTGAAGCCCAGCACGCCGAAGCCGCCTTCGACCACGTCCTTCTCCTCCTCGAAGAAATGCTTCTCCATTTTCTTCAGCACTTGATCCGACTGATCACGGGTGGAGCCGGGCGGGAGCTGGGCCATGGCAAAGAGCACACCGGTGTCTTCATCTGGCAGGAAGCCGGTGGGCGCGCGCTCGAAGAGAAAAACGACCGCGACGCCGATGGCGATATAAGGGATCAGCGCGAGCACATAGTGCCGCAGGAACACGGCAACCGCGTTTGTATAATGATCCGCCGTGCGCTCGAAGGCGCGGTTAAACCAGCCGAAGGGGCCGCGTTTGTTGATGCCATGGTCCTTGGCCACCGGCTTCAGCAGGGTGGCGCAAAGTGCCGGTGTTAGAATCAGCGCGACCAATACGGAGAGCGTCACCGAACTGACGATGATGAGAGAGAACTGCCGGTAAATGACACCGCTGGACCCCGTGAAGAAAGCCATGGGTACAAAAGCCGCGCTGAGCACCAGCCCAATGCCCACAAGGGCACCGCTGATCTGATCCATGGATTTGCGCGTGGCTTCCTTCGGCGAAAGCCCCTCCTCCTGCATCACGCGCTCGACGTTTTCGACCACGACGATGGCGTCATCCACCAGCAGGCCGATGGCCAGCACCAGACCAAACAGCGTCAGTGTATTGATGGAATACCCGGCCGCTGACATGACACCAAAGGTACCGAGCAGCACCACAGGCACGGCGATGGTGGGGATCAGCGTGGCACGCCAGCTTTGCAGGAAAACAAACATCACTACGAAGACGAGAATGACAGCTTCAATGAGCGTCTTCACCACCTCCTCCACGGAGATGCGCACAAACTGCGTGGTGTCGTAGGGATAGATGGCCTTCACGCCCGGCGGGAAGAACTGCGAGAGCTCCTCCACCTTCTTCTTCACGAGGTCCACGGTTTCCAGCGCATTCGCCCCCAGTGCCGGGCGGATGGCCATGCCGCTGGCAGGCATGCCATTGTAGCGCGCCATGACGTTGTAGGATTCACTGCCAAGCTCCGTCCGCGCCACATCACGCAGGAAAACACGGGAGCCGTCCTGGCTGACACGCAGAAGGATCGCGCCAAACTGCTCCGGCGTCTGCAGGCGGCTCTGCGCCATCACCGTGGCATTCAGAAGCTGCCCTTCCGTGGCGGGCAGCGCCCCGAGCGCGCCGGCGGAAATCTGCGCATTTTGCGCACGCACTGCGGCGATGACGTCATTGGTGGAAAGCTGGTACTTCGTCAGCTTGTCGGGATTCAGCCAGATGCGCATCGCATACTGCGTGCCGAAGGCCTGGATCTCTCCCACGCCCTGCAGACGGCTGATGGGATCCTTCATCACACTGGCATTGTAGTCGGCGAGGTCGGTGTTGGTCATTCTGCCGTCCGTGGAAATCAGACCCACCACGATGAGGAAGTTCCGCACCGATTTGTTCACCTGCACGCCCTGCTGCTGCACCTCCTGCGGCAGAGACGGAATGGCGAGTGCGACCTTGTTCTGCACCTGCACCTGCGCCGTGTCCGCATTGGCTTCACCATCAAAGGTGACGGTGATCGTCGCTGTGCCGTCTGAGGTGCTGGCGGATTCAATGTACCGCAGGTGGTCAATGCCGTTGAGCTTCTGCTCAATGACCTGCGTCACCGTGTCTTCCAGTGTCTTGGCGGATGCGCCGGGATACGATGCGATGATCGCAATGGTGGGCGGCGCAATGCTGGGATACTGAGCGATGGGCAGTCTCTCGATGGAGAGCGCCCCCGCCAGCATGATGATGATGGCGATGACCCAGGCGAAGACCGGCCGGTCGATGAAGAAGCGTGACATCGTGAATTATTTTGGGGCACCGGGGGTTGAGGCAGTAGCATCCGCAGCGACCTTGACCGGCGCACCGGGACGAATCTTCTGCAGATTGTTGATGATGAGCTGGTCGCCCGGTTTGAGTCCGGAAGTGACCAGCCACTGATTGCCCACAGCACGCGGAGTCTCCAGCACACGCATTTCGACCTTGCTCTCCGCACCCACGACCATCGCAGTCGGCTCGCCCTTCGAATTGCGGCTCACCGCAAGCTGCGGCACCAGGATGGCGTCCGGCGTGGTGCCCTCTTCCAGCCTCGCACGCACAAACATGCCGGGCAGCAGATCACCGCGTGGGTTCGGAAACACCGCACGCACCGTCACAGAATTGGTCAGCGTGTTCACGGTGACGTCAGACACCTCCAGCGTCCCCTCCTCGGGGTAGATGTCGCCGTTTTCATAAACAAGCTTCACGCTCGGCTGCCCCGACGCGTCCGCCTTGAGCCTGCCGCTCGCAATCGCATGCTTCAATCGCAGCAGATCGCTGCTGGGCTGGTTCACGTCCACATACACACGGTCGATCTGCTGCACGGTGGTGAGCAAAGTGGCCTGATCCGTCCGCACATAAGCCCCCTCCGTCACCTGAGAGAGACCGATGTGCCCGGTGATGGGGGAGGTCACCTTCGTGTAGTCGAGATTGATTTTCGCCGTCTTCACGGCAGCCTGACCGAGCAGCACCTCCGCTTGATTGACGCGCTGGCTGCCCGAGGCTTCATCATAGTCCTGCTTGCTCACGGCATGGGAGTCGATCAAAGACTTCATGCGGTTCAGTTTCAATTGAGCGGAATTCAGTCCGGCTTCGGCGCGGGCCAGCGTTCCCAGCGCGCTTTCGTAGGAGGCCTCATACTGAGCGGGATCAATCTCATACAGCACCTGCCCTTCCTTCACATCGCTGCCCTCTTTGAAAAGCCGCTTCAGCACGATGCCGCTGACACGTGCCCGCACCTCCGCCACGCGGAAGGCGGAAATGCGCCCCGGCAGATCCTGCGTCAATGTCACTGGCTGAGTGGCAACGGTCAGCACCCCCACTTCCATGGGTCCCGGCGGTCCCGGCGCTGCCGGAGGAGGTCCCGATGGTGAACGCTCGCAACTCGCAAGCAACAGTGCCAGCGCAGCCAAGGGGTGTTTAAAGAATAGATTCATGCTCAAGGAATTCGTTTACTGCGTCCGTCCGGACGCACGCTGATCTCACGCAGCGTGCGTCAATACAGGCAACCAACAAATCTGCCAACCTTAGAGCAATTCAGATTTGAAAGCGGCGTCTGCCGCCACAATCGAATCGGTAAACCCGAGTACTGGCACCAGCTCTTCAGGCTGAATCCCACACTTCCCTCATTCTTTTCATTTCCTCACCACCACCCGCGCATCCAGAGCCACGACGCCTTCTGGCGTCGCCAGCAGCGGATTGATGTCCACTTCCACGATGCGCCGTTCATGCTGCACCAGCCGGGCAAACTTCACCAGCGTGTCATCCAGTGCGGAGAACTCGACCGCTGGCTGACCGCGCACGCCATGCAGCACTTTGGCGATCCTCGTTTGCTCCACCCACCGTCTTGCCAAGGCATAATTGAGCGGCGGCAGCGCCAGCGCGTGATCCTGCAAAACCTCCACCAAAGTCCCGCCCGCGCCAATCAGCAGCACCGGCCCAAACTGGGCATCGGTGCTCGCACCGAGAATCAGCTCGACACCCTTGTGCGTTATCATTCGCTGCACAGTCACACCTTCAAATGCTGCAAGACCATGCAGGTGCGTCACATTATCCTGGATCAGCCGCCACGCCTGCCTCACGGCCGCAGCGTTCAGCAGATTCAGCTGAACACCGCCGCAGTCGCTCTTGTGCGTGATCGTGGAGGACAGCAGCTTCACCACCACCGGATAGCCCAGCGCCTCCGCCGCAGCGACCGCCGCCTCCTCATCATAGGCCGCACGAGTTTCCACAATCGGAATGCCCGCCACATGCAGCAGCTGCTTGGCCTCCTGCTCCGTCATCAGCGTGCGCCCGCTCTTGACCACAGCGTCAATCATGTCTCCCACGCACGGCAGCTCTTCGCTCTCGTCATCGTCAGCATGCGCGCTCAAGGTTTCGCTCAGCCAGATCAGCCGCAGCCGATGTTCCCTCATTCGCACGAAAGCCAGCGCGGCCTCATCGGGATAGTCATAGGTGGGCACCCCTGCTTCATTGAGAATACCACGCCCCTCCTGCACGCTCTGCGCCCCCATCCAGCTCGCCAGCAATGGTTTGCCTGTTTCTCCGGCGATCTGCGCCACCTCACGCGCGATGCTCGTGGGATGCGTCATCGCCTGTGGAGTCAGGATCGCCAGCACTCCATCTACGCCATCATCCCTGCCCACGATGCGCAGCGCCTGGGCAAACCTTGCCGCATCCGCATCGCCCAAAACATCGACTGGATTATGATGGCTCCAACATTCAGGCAGCACCGCATTCAGTTCGTTCATGGTCTGCGCTGAGAGGTCCGCCAGCTCCCCTTTGCCAAGCACCAGCGCATCCGTCGCCAATGCCCCGGGTCCGCCAGCATTCGTTACAATGGCCAGTCTTCTTCCCGTGGGCAGCGGCTGCTTGGCCAGCACCTCCGCCATGTCAAACAGCTCCTCAATCGTATCCACCCGCAGCACGCCGCTCTGCCGCAGTGCCGCATCCAGCACCGCATCGCTGCCGGTCAGGGCACCGGTATGGGAAGCCGCCACGCGCGAAGCCTCCGCCGTGCGTCCGACCTTGATCACCACGATGGGCTTCTGCGCCGCCACTGCCCTCGCCGCCGCCAGAAACGCTGCGGCGTCATTCCCCACGGACTCCATGTAGATCACAATGCTGCTGGTATTTGGATCCTCACCGAAATGCCGGATGAGATCACCCCAGCCCACGTCCGCCATCGCACCGGTCGAAACAAACGCGCTGAAGCCCACATGCTGGTCATGACTCCAGTCCAGGATGGCCGTGCACAGCGCCCCGCTCTGGCTGAGAAAAGCCACCCTTCCCGGCTGCGCCACGCTGCTGGCAAAGCTCGCATTCAGCCCCGCATGCGGATTCATCAATCCGAGGCAGTTGGGCCCGATCAACCGCATGCCATGCCGTTGCGCCGTCGCCAGCACCTCCGCTTCAAGTTTGGCACCTTGAGGCCCCGATTCCTTGAATCCGGCAGAAATCACCACCACAGCTTTCACGCCCGCTGTGCCCGCCGCCTCGACGAGAGCCGGCACCGTGGCTGCCGGTGTCACGATGATCACCAGTTCCGGCACCATCGGCAGCGCGGCAAAGCTTGGATAAGCCTTCACCCCGCACACGTCGGCACGTTTGGCATTCACCGGAAAAACGGTCCCGGAAAAGCCTCGCAGATTGTCCCAGATCGCACGGCCGACACTGCCTTCCCGTTCCGTGGCTCCGACGAGAGCAATGCTGCGCGGCTGAAAAAATGAGGTGAGAGACATGCGAGAACCTACGAAAGGAAACAACCGAGTCTCAACGCATGTTGTGCTTTGTTGCGAACATTCTGCCGGCCTTCGGCAACTTCCGCGCTCTCAATTCGTGGTCGCGGCGTGTCCATCATCTTTCACTTTGAGAAAGCTGCCGCCGGAAAAAGCAGTTGCGAGCTTCAGTTCGTTCTGGAGGCCCCCGCCAGAGAGCTAAAGTTCATCCGCACTTTACTCCTCGCCCGAGCAGCATGAGCCGCAAGCGCTGTAACACTCGTCGCAGATAAACTCGTCACCAAACTTGGCCGCGTCCGGTTTGCCGCAGCGTTCACAGGCAGCTTGCAGTTGATCATGGGCCGTGGCCGTTGTCTCATCACTCATGCGTCACCTTCTTCTCTTTCTCCTCCTCGCGCAAATCACCAGTGCGCAAAACACAGATCCTTTTCCCACGCCCCCGGATCAGAAGGGGCTTCAGGTCCAGATGGTGGAGGACGCTCTGGCGCTGGGCATTCATCATGCGGGGATCAATGTGAATCTCACCGCTTTGTTCGATCCCCGGTCAAAGCCTGAAACCGGCGCGTTCGTCTTCAATCAGAACTATCTCTCATCACTGGACCGCCAGATCAAGCCTCTTTCCGACCATGGCGTTCTCGTTTATCTCATCATCATTGCCTACCCGTCAAAGAACCCGGTCATTGATGCCATCGTGCTGCATCCCGGCCATCGCAAAGATTACAAGTTCAGCGTCGGTGCCGTAAACACCACGAATGGTTTTCTCGATGCGGTAATGAATCTGCTGGCCGAACGCTGGAGCGGTGCTCACCCGGAACACGGGCGCGTATGGGGCTGGATCATCGGCAACGAGGTCAATTCCCACTTCCTGTGGAACAACATGGGCCCGGTTCCGTTGGAAACCGCCGCCAGCGAATATGAGAAGGCCTTTCGCATCGCCCATCAAGCCATCCGCAGGCATTCGAAAAACGCCCGCACCTATCTCTCCTCAGATCACCATTGGAGCAGCAGCATGCACAATGTGAGCGCGCAGGAGGCCACGCCTGGCCGCGACTTCCTCGATACCTTTGCAAGGCTCGTGCGTGAGCGCGGAGACTATGACTGGAATGTGGCCTGGCATCCCTACCCCGAAGACCTCGGCAATCCACGCGCCTGGGCGGACAAAACCGTCACTCATGATGACAACACCAACAAAGTCACTTTCAAGAACCTCGAAGTGTTGCCAAAGCATCTCGAAAGACCTGAATGTTTATTCAGCGGAAGACCGCGCCGCATCATTCTCAGCGAGCAGGGGTTCCACACACTGCTCACACCCGAAGGTGAAAAACTTCAGGCCGCAGCCTACGCCTATGCCTGGGAGAAAGTGCAGACTCTTCCCACCATCGATGCCTTCATTTACCACCGCCATGTGGATCATGCGCATGAAGGAGGGCTCCGGCTTGGCTTGTGGCGCAACGCGCCAAATTCTGTGGCCGATCCTCACAGCAGGAAGCTTATTTACGGACTCTTTCAAAAAGCAGGCACCCCAGACTGGCGCGCCGCCGCCGATGCCCTGCTGCCAGCGACCGGGCTGCAATCGTGGGGCTCATAGAGCTGAGTGATACGAATGTCGCAGATGAGCACGCATCTGTGCGGATCATGAGGTCTGTGCCCGCATCTGGCATGCATGCTGCAATGCTGGAGGGGAGCATCCCCCCCATTCCCTTCCCACTTCACATACCCCTTCACGCCCCAAATCGGCATGATCGTCAATGCTGCGTGCAGAAACGAACTTCTGCACCCGCCATTGATTCGTATTGGTTTTATGAACGATTTCACGCGTCCGCCATCTGTGATGGAAGGAATGAGAGCCTCTATGTTCTCCATGCTCGCAGACCATGAAACCCATCGTTGAAATGCTTTCCCCGCTGGCAGCCGCCGAACCGGTGGTCTGCGAGGTCGTGCGCGGGCCGGATTTTGGCTGTGTCTGGCATTACCACCCGGAGTGTGAGATCACTCTGGTGCTCAAGGGCGGCACCGAACGGCTCGTAGGCAACAACATCACCCCAATCCTTCCGGGAGACCTCGTCTTCATGGGCTCCAATGTGCCGCATGACTACCGCAATCACCCAGCAGCGGGTGACCCGCACACGGAGGTGGAGGCCATCGTCGTGCAGTTCCTGCCTCAGCTTCCGGGGCATGAGGACTGGATGCAGCGCTCCGCCATGATACCGGTGCGGCGCCTGTTCCAGCGCGCCGAGCAGGGTCTGGAAGTCACGGGCATCACCCGCCTCACAGCCACGCGCATCATCCAGGAAATGCTGCATGTGCATGGAATGAAGCGCGTCATCCTGCTCCTGCAACTGCTCGATTTGCTGTCAAACTCGGAGGAGCTCCAGGAGATCTCGTCCGCCATTCTTCCCCAGCCGCGGCCAGGAACATCCGACCGGATCAGCATGGCCTGTGAATTCATCGCCTCTCATCTGCCGGAGCCTATTTATGTGGCTGATCTCGCCGCCATCGTAGGTTTGGGCAAAAGTGCCTTCAGCCGCCTGTTCAAGAAAAGCACCGGGCGTACTGTTCCCCAGTATGTGAATGAGCTGCGCATCGCGCGCGCTTGCCTCCTGCTCGCCGAAACGGACCTCACCGTCAGCCAGATCGCCATGGATTGCGGCTTTGTATCACCCGCTCACTTTCAGCGGCAGTTCAGGGAGCACCAGCACTGCGTTCCCTTGGCTTATCGCAGCCGGGTCGTGCAGTCCTCCTGAGCAGAATGCACAAAGAGCGTCTGCTTTGCACAATTCGGGGCCTGCATGGCCGGAGCAGTGGTCTCCCCCATGCTTTAAGCAGGAGTCCATAAGAGCATGCAGACAGTTCCATGAAGCATACTCTAAATCTTAATCCTCTCTGAAGCCATGCATCAAACCAAAGGACTGCTTATCGACATGGACGGTGTGATCTACCGTGAAAACCAGCTCCTGCCCAAGGCGGCGGAATTCATTCATCATCTCATCGAGACCTCCACCCCATTCGTCTTCGTCACCAACAACTCCGCCCCCACGCCGGAAGACCTCGTCGTCAAACTCAACCACCTGGGCATCCACGGCATCTCATCACGGCATTTTTACACAGCCGCCATGAACACCGCTGAATTTCTGGCGGAAAACCATCCCTGCTGCACCGCCTTTGTCATGGGCGATGCCGGCCTGACTCTGGCTCTGCAGAAAGCAGGCATCCCCAATGACTCGATCCGGCCTACTTACGTGGTCGTTGGCGAAGGCATGCAATCCACGGAAAAACTCTCCCAAGCGCATGAACTCATCGAGAAAGGTGCGCGGCTGGTCGCCACCGGACAACTGGTGCCCGGTCAAAAAGGAAGTGACCCGTCCCGGTGCAGGAGCACTGGCCGCTTATCTGGAAGCCAGCACGGGCCAGCGCGCCTATTTTCTTGGCAAGCCGAACCCCTACATGTTTCAGCGCGCCCGACGGCTGCTGCAGCGCCGCACGGAAGAAGTGATGATGGTGGGTGACACCATGGAGACGGACATCCGCGGCGCCATTGAGCTTGGCATGCAGGCCTGCCTGGTGCTGACCGGCTCCACACGCCTCGAAGACCTGCGCAATTACGTCTACCAGCCCACTTGTGTGCTCGAAGGTGTGGATGAACTTCTCGAGGAGCTTCGCGGCTCAGGCACCAGCAGCAGCCGCCTGCAATTTCTCTCCAGCGTCACAGCCACTGCGCTGAAGAAGCCGGGAGCGAAGCATCCTGACCAGCGCAGCGAAATCGCTTATCCGCGTCCGCGCCCGGCCATGACCAAGTAGCCGCGCGTGCTGATCTGCATGCCTAGTGAAGCCTGCACAAGCGTGCCAACTTCATGCCCAGCCGACCTGCCACCTTCGAGTGCACAAATAACGTCTTCTTTGCGCGATTCGGGGACTGCATGAACGCGGGAGTGGTCCCTCAAGTGCTTAGCGAAGGAATGCTAAATAAAGCCTTCGCTTATGCATCACCACACCTTAGCCTGCCTCTCACATCGCATCTGCAAACTGCTGCTCTCAGCACTTTTGCTGATCTCCCTCACTGCAGGCGCCCAGACCCTGACCTGGGATGCCAACACCGGCAGCGGCGGCCTGCAAAACGGGAACGGTTTCTGGAACACTTCTAATACCAACTGGCTCGACAGCACCTCAGCAAACACATCCTGGGTCAACTCCACCACCGCCGTTGCGGACATCGGTGGCGGCGTGATCACGACCACGGGCACCTCCACAGCACCGACCACAATCACTGTCCAGACGGACATTCAGCTAACCACGCTGAACTTTCGCGGCTTCACCACCACGCCAACCAGCTACAACATCTACACGCTGCAGGGGGACGTGGCAGGCCGCATCATTGACTTCGGAACCAATGGGCTCATTCAAATGGAAAACTCCTCCTCCGGCGGTTCCCAATTCGTCCAGCTTGGCAGCAATCTCCGCCTCAAGGCCAATAACCTGCGCATTCAGAAATATGGCAGCGGCACCACTTTCCAGTACATCACGCTGGGAATGGTCACCAACCCGGACCTGACGGGCACGCTCACGATTGCAGGCAGCATTTATGCCACGCTCGGCGCGCCTAACACCGTGCAAAATGTCAGTGGCATCGTGGTGGAAGCCGGCGGCTCCGTGGTGCTGGGAGGCACCAATGCCAACTACACCCAGTCATTTCTTCTGGCAGGTTATGGCAACAGCCTGACTTTCTCCGGAACCTCCTATGGGGCCATACGCTTCACCAGCAACAACACCATCGTGTCCGGCGGCATCACCCTCACGGCCGATGCGGGCGTGCACACCAACTTCAGCGGAGCATTCGCAACAACCGGCATTCTCATCAACTCGGCGATCACCGATGGTAGCAACAATTACGGCTTCACCCGTTTTGCCTTCACCCGGGGAGACGGAACCCTGACGCTCGCCGCCGCCAATACTTATGGCGGCGCCACCACTCTCGGCCGTGCTCTCAGCAGCTATTCCGGCGGAGTCACCCTCCTTGATTTCACAGCAGCCACTTCGCCTCAAAACGATATTCTTTACAATGGGCTCGCCACACCGGGAAATCTGAACTTCATCGGTGGGAATTCTGTCAGTGTTTTGCGTCTCATGGGCAAAGACGGTCAGACTGACAGCCAGCGGCTTGGCAATGTAACCGTCAGCGGCACTCACAGCTCCCTGGAGCTGTATTCGGGAGTCGGAGGCACGGTCAATCTCAGCCTGGGCGCGTTTACGCACACCGATGGGAATGCCACGCTGGCTGTTGTCGCACCGACCTCCGGTGTCATCACCACGACGCAGGTGGATGGTTTCGTCGGTCCATGGCTGACCTACACAGGCGGAAATGGCAGCCGTAGCTGGGCACTGCCAGCGGGTGGACTGCTGGGCAATGGCTACCTGGGTGACATCTTCTACACCACAGGCAGCAGCCTGAGTTCCTCACCTTTTGCAGCCACGTCCAATGTGGGCATCACCAGCAGCTCCATTGGTGCACTGTCAATGGGGGCAGGAACCACCTACCTGAACACGCTGTCCATGGCCGACATCACAACGAACCGGCAAATCACCCTGGGCACCGGTCAGACGTTGCGCTTGGGCACGCAAGGAGGGATTCAACTCGTCAATGGCGCGCGCAGCCTGACGGTGGGGACCTCCGGCTTGACCAGCACGCTTTCCGCCGGCGGCGCAGTGAACAACACCGCCGGGCAGCTCTTCCTCACCAACAACTCGAGCGTCGAACTGCTGACCATCAACTCCAACCTCGCCAACAATGGCACAGGCATTGTCACTCTGGTGATTAATGGCGCACCAGGATCACGCACCGTGCTGACCGGAACCAACGCACACACGGGCGGCACCCAGATTTCCAGCGGCATTTTGGAAGTCCGCAGCAACGGGGCGCTGGGCACCTCAGGCACCGTCACCGTGGTGGACGGAGCCACCCTGGCGCTTTCCGGGGGCGTCACCATCAGCCGTGCCCTCGCAGCCATCGGAGGTTTTGGCGATGCAAGCAACGGTGCCATCCGCAGCCTCAGCGGGGACAACTTCATCACTGGATCCATCTCCCAGAACGCCATGTTCATGATCGCCGCAGACGCCGCCGCCACGCTCACAATTCAGGCCTCCAGCGTGATCTCCTATTCCTCCACCATCACCTTTGGTGGGGCAGGCACTGTTACGGTCAATGCAGCGCTTACCGGCGCAGGCGCCGTAAGCAAGATCGGCACGGGAACGCTGATTTTCGGCGGCAACAACACTTACACAGGGTCAACGAATGTAAGTTCGGGAACTCTCAAACTGGCAAGCACCGCCGCAGGTGGGGCCACCAGCGGCTTCCTCATCACCGCCGGAGGCACGGTGGATCTCAACGGCCAAACCACAGACCGCAGTTTCATTTCCATCAACGGCGGTGGCGTTGGCAGCTTTGGCGCTCTCATCAACAGCAGTGGTACAACGGCGGTTGTCACCGGTACTACGGCGCTGGCCACCTCTGCCAGCATCGGCGGCTTCGGCAACATCACCATCAGCAATGCCACCGGCATCACCGGCAACGTGCTGCTGACAAAGACGGGCAGCGGCACTCTCACTGTGATCGACTCGACCACCACAAGCGCACGCACAGGAACTACTCAGATAGACGCCGGCATCCTGCGGCTTCAGGCGACAGCTGCCTCCATTGCTCCCGTTGGCACAGGATCTTTCGCACTCAATGGCGGCACTCTTAGCCTGGGTTTTGACGCCACCACCACCTTCACCAACGTGGTCAATCTCCTCAAAGACAGCACCATCATCGCTGACCGGGCCACATCGGGTTTGGGCGGCACGATCACCACCCTGAGCACACTGACAATTGGCACCAATACCTTGACGGTGAAAGCGGGCGACAACGTCACCAGCGGCACAATCGGCCTGACGTTGGGCGCGATCAGCATCGGTGGAGTCTCCATGCGGCCCGGCAACCCGACCTTCGACCTGCAGAGTTCTGCCAATGCCGCGCTGACGCTCACACTAGGCGCCTTCACCGATCAGGGCATCTCGCCAAGCACCATCACATTCCAAAACAGCGGCACAGCCGCCAGCACGCTCACACTGGGAGCAGCCGCAACCAGCTTGGTCGATGGCACGATAGTAAATCTCGCAAATAAAGGCGGCGCGCTGATACTGAATCTGAATGTGGCAGGCGGACTGGGCACCCTCGCGCAAGTGAACGTCTCTTCAGGAAACGCTCTCAGTCTCGGTGCCGCGCAGACTTTTGGTTCGCTGGCGGGTGGCGGCATAGTCACCGCCACCGGAACCTACACTCTCACCATCGGCAATGCCCTGAGCTACACGCTGCCGGACACCCATTTCAGCGGCGTGCTGTCCAACGGCACCGGCACGCTTGCGCTGACCAAGCTGGGGCTCGGTACACTGACGCTGGATGGGAGCGATTCGAACACCTATACCGGCGCCACGACGGTCAGCTCGGGCACCTTGGTCCTGGCGAAAACCGGCGGTGCCATAGCAATCAGCGGCAGCGTCCTCACCATCGGAAATTCCGCCAGCGGTACTGCGGGAAATGCCATACTGCGCCTCGGTGCCAGTGACCAGGCCACTCCACTTTTAACGGCACTGACCTTGAATGCGGGTTCGACCCTGGACCTGAACGGCTTCAATCTGACCGTCCTCACCCTCTCCTCTTCGTTTGGCACCACGATCACAGGCAGCGGCACGCTCACCATCAACCAGACGGGCGGGACGATGACATTTGTAGGAGTCAGCACCATCAGCAGCAGCAGCACGCTCCAACTGACTGGAACAGGAGTCGTTGCCACCCGCACCATAGCCCTCACCAGCGTGACCGACCAGCTCACCATCAGCGGGAATGTCACGCAGGGTACAAACGTCGGCAGCATCGTGGCCGGCAATGCCACCCAGACCGCGCTCGGCACACTGATCCTAGAGGGAGACAATTCCTACACCGGCAGCACCACCGTCAGTTCCGGCATCTTGAACATTCGCAGTACGAACGCCCTGGGCTCGACTGTCGGCACCACCTCCGTGACCAGCGGCGGCACTCTGCAAATTCAGGGTGGCATCACCACGGCGGCCGAAAAGCTGACCCTCAACGGCGGCTCCGGATTTGCAGGCTCCAACGGCATCCACATCCAGACCGGTGCCTTCGTCAATGTCAGCGGAGTGAACAACTTCACCGGCCTCCTTACCCTTTCCACTTCCGCAGTCACCATTGCCTCAGACAGCGGCACGCTCAATCTCACCAACACCGGCACCATCACTGGCGCAGGCATCGGTTTGATCCTCGCTGGCGCGGGTGATGGCAGCATCTCCAGCATCATCGGAACCACCACCGGTTCTGTGACCAAAAACGGCACGGGCACGTGGACTCTCAAAGGTGTCAACACCAGCACAGGGGCCATCTGGATCAATGCCGGCACCTTGAAACTCGGCGATGGGACAACGGGTAGCTGGACCCCTCTCGCTGTGCCAGGTTTGATCTATACCGGCAGCGGTGTGTTCGAGTATGTGGGATCAGCCGCCGCTAGCACGCAGGCGCTCGGTGCGCTCACACTCACCTCCGGCAGCGGTGTGCTGAAGGTGAATGCGCCTGCTGCCGGCGTGAATGCTCTGACCTTCACTTCTCTCTCCGTGCCCGCTCTGGGTTCAGGCCTGAACATCGTATCGCCTGCGAATACCAGCGTGACCATTACCGGCACCACAAACACGAATGGCATCGTGGATTCGCGCATCACCTACAACGGCGCTGATTTCGCTTCCTCCACTGAGGGTCTCATCGGAGCGGCCGCCACCATCACGGCCACCAGCAGCCTGGCCGCAGGAAATCTCAATCCTTACCTGATCAGTGGCTCCTTTGCGCAGACAAGCTCGGCCACAGTCAATGCAGGTTTGAAATTTAATGGCGGTGACACTTTGACGATCAGCAGCGGCACGCTGCTCTCGATCAACAACGGAGCAAACACCGCCGGAGGTATTCTGGTCACTGGCGGCGTGGGGGCGGTGATTGCCGATGGAGGCTCCGCCACCGGTCTGACCACGGCCGGCAGTGGTGATCTCGTGATTGGCACAGACGCAGCGGGCGACAGCCTGAGCATTCAGGTTGCGATCACCAGCACCACCACCGGTGGCTTGACCAAAAACGGTGCAGGCACGCTCACTCTGACCGTTGCCAATGCCTACACCGGAGCCACCAGCATCAATGCCGGCACGTTGATTCTCGGCAACGCCGCAGCCATGAGTTCATCAGCCGCAACAATACAAGTAGGAGGCGTGCTCGACCTGAATGGCAAAATCATCATCAACACCGCCACATTGAACGGTACGGGCATCAGCAACGGAGGAGCGCTGGTCAACAACAGCATCACGAATGCCAGCATTGGGGCGCTGACCATTGGATTGGGCAATGGCACGGGCGGCATCGGAGCCAGCATCGGCGGCACCGGCAGCATCACCTCCACCGGAGTGCTGACCGGCAACAACATCCTGGTCAAAACCGGCTCAGGCACTCTGACTCTGGGCAACAATGCCGGCACGGCACTCGCAAGCACACGCACCGGGGCGACCCGCATTGACGCTGGAACCCTGCGCATCAGCAACTCCACCTCCGCCCTCGGAACCTCCGCAGCGGCCATCATTCTCAATGGCGGCACCTTGAGCCTCGGCAGCACAGCTTCCGTGGTGGCCTATCCCGTCTCAGTGACAGCAAGTTCCACCATCGTCTCCGATGTCTTCACCGCCGGTGCCGGTCTGACGCATACGCTCGGAGTACTCGCCATCGGGGCTCAGACCCTTACCGTCCAGGCTGGGAGCAATGTCACCACCGCAAGCACCATTGCAGGCATCACATTCGGCGCCACCACGCTTCTCGACAACCCCACGTTTGATGTCCAAAGCCCGACCACATCGACCAACGGTACAACCACGCTCACCTTGGGTGCCTTGAACGACCAGGGTGTGGCCAAGACGATCACCTTCGCGAACACAGGCACATCCGCCACCAACAGCAACGTCACCCTTGCGACCGCCATGGCCAGTCTGGTGGACGGCACAGTGGTGAGAATCAACAGCGGCACGAATGCCGGTGTCACTTTGAATCTCAACATCGCCACAGTGCTGGGCATGCTGGCACAGGTGACGGTGAACGGAAACAGCGTGATCAACCTCGGTGCCTCTCAGATCTTCGGTTCCCTGGCGGGAAGTGGCACAATCACGACCAGCGGCGTGTTCACTCTGACCGTCGGCAACGTCAATAGCAGCACCCCGCTGAATACGACCTTCACCGGCACTTTGAGCAACGGCACCGGCACTCTGGCGCTGACAAAAAACGGCCTTGGCACCCTGACACTGGCTCCCACAGCTTCCACCTATACAGGAGCCACAATTGTCAGCGCAGGCATTCTGAAACTGGGCAGTTCCACCGCACTCGGCACCACCAGTGGGGTCACGGTCAGTGCGGGAGCCACTCTGGATCTCAACGGCCAGAGCACAGACCGCAATTTCATCTCGATCAGCGGCACGGGACTGAACGGCGGCGGAGCTATCACCAACAGCAGTCTCACGACCGGCACGATCACGGGAACCTTTGTGCAGGGGTCCGTCGTCAAAATCGGCGGCACGGGAGACATCCTCATCAACAACGCGGGGGGCATTACCGGCAACGCACTGCTCACCAAATTCGGCACAGGCACGCTGACCGTCACCAGCCTTGCGGCCAGCGCACGCAGCGGCACAAACCAGATCGATGAAGGCATTCTACGGTTGCAGGCCCTCACGGCCATGACGGTGGTGGGCACAGGAGCCATGGCCATGAACGGCGGCTCTTTGAGCCTGGGATTTAACACCAGCGGCACGGTGGGTGGCGCAGTGAATGTTTTGGCCGACTCCACCATCATCATTGATCGTGCCACCGCTGGGGCGGGCAGCACGACGCTCGCTCTGGGCGCAGTCATCATCGGTGGCAATACCCTGACCGTAAAAGCAGGCAGCAATGTGACCAGCGGCACGATCGGGCTGACGCTGACGACCATCACCATCGGCGGGCCATCCCTCGCCCCAGGCAATCCCATTTTCGATGTCCAAAGCACTTCCAACGCAAACGCGACGTTGACCTTGGGCGCTCTCACGGACCAGGCCATTGCAGCACGCACCATCACTTTCCAAAACAGCGGGACCGGCGCCAGCAGCATCATCCTCGCATCAGCGGCCAGCAGCCTGGTGGATGGTACGCAGATCAATCTCGCCGGCGCAGGCGGAGCGCTCACGCTAAACCTCAACAACGCCACCGCCATCGGCACATTCGCCCAGGTGACCATGGCCGCTGGCAATACCCTGGCCTTGGGCACCTCACAGACGATCAATGCGCTCAACGGCAGCGGCATTGTCACCGCCACGGCCAATTCCGTTCTCACCATCGGCAATCCGCTCAGTCAAACGGCACTGGATTCAACCTTCAACGGCGCATTGACCGGCACAACCCTCTCACTGATCAAAGCCGGAACCGGCAAGCTGACCCTCGGGGGCAGCACCGACAATACTTTCTCCGGCTCTTCGGGGCTCGCAGTGAACAGTGGCACGCTCGTGCTGGCGAAAACAAGTGGTGCTGTGGCGGTGTCGTCGAAACTGGTCATCGGCACTGTGGGTGCAGCCTACGGCAGCGCCATCGTGCAGCTGGCGGGAGCGGGCCAGATATCCTCGACAGCCACGGTGACCATGAACGCCCAGAGCATTCTGGACCTGAACGGGTATAACGCCACTTTCGGCGCTCTCGACGTCACACCCGGCGGCACGATTTACAACAACGCCACGGGTACCACCACCACTTTGACTGTGGGTACGGGAGACACCACAGGCCAGCAACTGGGTTCAATCGTGGACAACACCAGCGGCACAGGCACGGTGGCGCTGACAAAGACCGGTTTAGGCTCCTTTGTTCTGGGCGGATACAACACCTACTCCGGAGCCACGCTCGTCGAGGCGGGTTCGCTGCAAGTCGGCCTCACAGGCATGGGCACCACCGGCACAGGGGCGGTCACTGTACAAAATGGCGCGTCCATCCTCGGCACAGGAATGATCCAAGGCTCCAGTTTCACCGCGGCTAGCGGCGCAATTGTTCAGGCGGGTGATGGCACCGCACAAGGAAACTACGGCACGCTTACCTTCCAGCCGGGCACGGGTTCTGGAATCATCGATTTTCAGTCCGGCAGCACGATCATTCTCGGCCTCAATCCTGGCGGCACTTCAGATCTGCTCAATATCGTGGGCACCGGCTCCACCACCCTCCTGTTCAATGGCAATCTGACCGTCACAGCCACCGCCTTCACCCCCTCTGCTCCGGCGGTGTTCAATCTGCTCGACTGGTCAGGGCTCACATCTCCTCCAGTTTTTGACAGTCGCTACAACTACACCGGCTGGCTCTATGGGAATGGGGATGAAGCCAGCGGATTCGATCTCCCCGATATTGCAGGTTCAGGCTACACCTGGGACATCAGCAACTTCACGACCGATGGCACCATTGCTCTCATCCTCGTGCCCGAGCCCTCCCGCTGCATGTTGCTTTTTCTGAGCCTAGGCCTCTTTCTCATAAGGCGTAGGCGGTAGCCGCTCCAAGGTGCATCGCCAGTGCACAAAAAGGGTCACCTTCGCCTTTTTTAGGGTCTGCGCGGCACGCGTTTATGGTCCTCCAGATGCTTAACTGGGAGTTAGGAAGTTTCCTTGCCATGCCAACTCGTCCCAATTTCCATCCCCTGTCACAGGCGTCTAAGCTCATTGTCCGGCTGTTCATCGCATTTGCCCTGCCGGGTCTGGCCGTCGCAGCCTCCAGTTTGACTTGGGATGCCGATGGCACGGCAGGCGGAAACGCCGGCGGCACCGGCACATGGAACACGACATCCACCTTCTGGAACCTTTCCAACGTCATGAAGGCTTGGAGCAATGCCAGCAGCGACATCGCGATCTTCGGTGGCACGGCGGGGACGGTCACACTGACGGAGGCGATCACCGCCGGCGGGCTGACCTTCAACACCGATGGCTACACCATCGCCGGAAACGGCAACATGCTGACTCTCGGTGGCAGTGTGACCGTCACGAACGCCAGCACGCTCGCAGTGATCCAGTCAGAGCTGACCCTGTCCGCCAATACCGCCTTCACCGGCTCAGGCAATCTCACTCTTGATACCGCCTCCAGCATTGCGGGCGGAAATTTTAGTTTCACCAAAACAGGCACGGGAACACTCAATCTCAAAGGCACCATCACCGACGCAGGCACCCTGACGATCAGCGGCGGCATCACCAATCTCTCAGGCTCCTACACACGCACGACCTACTCCACATCCTATGGATTGTCAGTGACCAGCGGCGTCTTGAATGTCACCGGCACCTTGGGCACATCAGCGGCCAATCCCACCGGGCAGACGGCCTTTTCTGGGGGCAGCATCACCAATTTTTCTGGCACCGAATACCTCTCGGGCTCGTCCTCAACTTTCAGAGTAGGCGAAGGCACCAGCGCTACGGTCAATGTCACAGCGGGAACCCTCACCATTGGTTCGAGTTCGGGCGGCTTGGTGCTGGGCCGTAGCACCACCACCGCCAGCGGCACTCTCAACATTTCAGGTGGCACGCTGAACGTGGCTGGCAGCGGCTCCCGCATCCGCATCGGCGCAGGCTACTCGGACACAGAATCCAGCGGTGCCAGTGTCATGACCATTTCCGGCACAGGCCTTTTCGACACCAATGCCACCTCCTCGGACACCATTCTCCTTGGCTCCAATCTGCTTGGCAACACGACCAGCACCGGCACCATCAATCTGGATGGAGGCACACTGGCAACCAACCGCACCATCACTGGCGGCCTCTACGCAGCCTCCATCTTCAATTTCAACGGCGGCACTCTCAAGGCCAATGGAACCACCGTCACTCTGGCCACCAGCCTGACCACCGTCAACATACGCAATGGCGGTGCGGTGATCGACACCAACGGCTTCAACATCAGCATCGCCAAGGCGCTGACGCATTCCAGCATCGTTGGAGACAATACCACGGATGGCGGCCTGACCAAAATCGGGCTCGGCATTCTGACGCTCTCAGGCTCTGATGCCAACACCTACACAGGCGTCACCCTCATCAAAGCCGGAGAACTCGACCTTTCCAAAACCACGGGCGTCAATGCCATCGCAGGCCCCATCACGATCGGAGACGGCACCACCTCAGCCATCCTGAAACTTATCGCCAGCGACGAGATTGCCGACACCAGTGTCATCACCTTTTACGGCACCGATGCCAGCGTTGGCATCTTTCGTCTCAACAACAAAAATGAAACCATCGGCGGTCTCAGCAGCACGACCGGTGCGGGCATTGTTGAAAACGAGTCAGGCAGTGCTGTGACCAGCACACTCACCGTCAATGTTGACTCCGGCTCCCAGACATTCAGCGGCACACTGCGCAATGGAGATGGCACCGGGACAGATGGAACACTCGCCTTCACCAAGGCAGGCTCGGGAACCCTGACTCTCAGCGGCACAAACACCTACACGGGCGCGACCGTGGTCAACATGGGCACATTGATCCTCACAGGCACGAGCACCTACACCAGCATCACAACAATCAACGGCGGCATGCTGACTCTGGACAGCACCAACACTTTTTCGAGCAGCACCCTGATCAATGCGGGCACCCTGCTCATCAACACAGCCAGCGTCTTTTCCGGCAGCATCACCATCACCTCAGGCGGCACCCTCCAGTTTGGCACCAGCAACGCCATCTCATCCACGCCGGTCCTCAATCTCACCGGAGCCGGTGGTGGCAGTGCGGCGACGTTTGCCCTGAGCGGCTACAGCTGGACCTCCGGGGCCATCAATTTTTACGATGCCACCTCTGGAGCGACGAGCCTGGGCACCATCAACATTGGCACCGGCGGCATCCTGACATTGGGCGGCACGGTCACAGTCAGCAGCACCAACAATCCGCTCGGCGCGCTGATCACCGGTGGCACACTCGATCTGGGTTCCGCATACCGCACCTTCGCCATCAATGACAGCCTCAATGCCTCCCACGATCTCACCATCGCCTCCGCCATCACCTCGACAAGCGGCCTCATCGGCATCACCAAAACAGGCATGGGCAACCTCCTGCTGAGCGGCAGCGTCAATCTCGGTGGCAATATCACGGTCTCCAGCGGTGTGCTCGAAGTCACCAACACTTTCACCAATGGTGCCGCTCTGACCACCGTTGGAGCCGTTTCCACTCCCGGCATGCTGCGCCTGAGCACGGGCGCGGATTATTCCACCACCACCCTCGGCATCGGCAACAGCGCAGGGTTCCAGGGATCGCTCGTCGTCAGCGGTGGCACTTTGACACTCACCACCACCAACCCTCAGGCAGGCATCACACTCGGGGCCACGGGCTATGGCGGCATGTTTCTTTCTTCAGGCACCGTCAACACCAAACGTGTGGACTCCGGAGACGGCACCACCACCTCTTCCATCGCCGTGCTCCAAGTCAGCGGCGGCACGCTCAACACAGCCAATTACATCATGTTCCGCAACGAGCGCTGGGAGTTCACCATGACGGGAGGCCAGGTTCTCCGGTCCGGAGAATACATCGCCCTGGCGTTCCGCAGCGGCGGCTCTGCGGCCACCGCCACCAGCACGGCCCAGGGAGCCATGACGATGGCGGGTGGATTGGTGAACAACGCCGGCTTGAACATCACCTTTGGCCAGCAGAACAACAACACAGCGCTCGGCACCGCCTACCTCAATCTCGATGCCGGCACCCTGATCAACAATCAGATTGTTCACTACAACGGCACAGGCGCCGCCATCAACACCTACCTCAATTTCAATGGCGGGACCTTGCAGGCAGCGGTGAACACCACGACGTTTATCACAGACAGCGGCACAGGAGGCACCGGAGTAATGACAGCTTACGTGAACGGCGCTTTCGGAACCTTCAACGGCGGCGCAGTGATCAATACGAATGGCTTCAATGTCACGATCCCCATCGCCTTGAACACCCCAACCGGAAACGGCGTGATGAGCATCGCCCTGAGCGACGGCGGCAGCGGCTACTACGGCGCACCGTATGTGGAGATCAGCGGAGGCGGCGGCACGGGAGCAACGGCCTTTGCCACGGTGGATCTCGACCCCTCCAGCCCCACATATGGCAAAATCCTGAGCATCACCATCAGCAACCCTGGCATAGGCTATACCTCCACGCCCACCGTGGCCCTGCTCGGGGGCGGTGGCACCGGTGCCGTGCTTGGGACGATAACCACCGCAGCCAACACCTCCGGCGGACTCACCAAAAACGGCCTCGGCTCGCTCACTCTCTCCGGAGCGGATGCCAACACCTTCACCGGCGCCTCCACCATCAACGCCGGTGAACTTGACCTGGCAAAAACCTCCGGCGTCAATGCCATCGCAGGCAGCATCACCATCGGCGACGGCACCACCAGCGCCGTGCTGAAACTCATCAACGCGGACCAGATCGCCGACACCAGCATCCTCACCTTCAACGGCAGCGGCGCCACCGCTGGCATCTTCCGCCTCAACAATAAAAATGAAACCATCGGCGGCCTTAGCAGCACGGGTGGCGCGGGCATCGTTGAAAACGAATCCGGCAGCGCAGCCACCGCAACGCTTACTGTCAATGTCGCCAGCGGCACACAAAACTTCAGCGGCACATTGCGCAATGGCGATGGTACAGGGACGGACGGCGCGCTCGCCTTCACGAAGGCAGGCGCAGGCACACAGGTGCTGAGCGGCAGCAATACTTACTCAGGTGCCACGACCATCGCCGCTGGAGTGCTCCAGGTCGGCAGCAGCGGCTCCGGCTCCACTGGCACCGGAGCTGTCACCGTGGAGAATGGTGCAACCCTTTTGGGCACCGGCCTCGTTCAAGGCGACAGTTTCAAGGCCAGCAGCGGCGCCGTGGTCCAGTCAGGAGATGGCACGGCTCAGAGCAAATACGGCACGCTCACCTTCAACCCGGTATCCGGTTCCGGCGCCATCGATTTCCAAGCAGGCAGCACGACCATCCTCGGCATTCATCCCGGCGGCACGTCAGACTTGATCAGCATTGTGGGCACCGGCACCAACACTTTCCTGTTCAACGGCAATCTTACCGTCACCGCAGATGCCTTTATTCCCACGGCACCGGAGGTTTTCAATCTGCTCGACTGGTCGGGCCTCTCCGCCTCCCCCGCCTTTGCCAACCGCTTCACCTTCGTCGGTCTCCTCACGGGCAATGGGGATGAAGCAAGCGACCTTGACCTCCCGGACATTTCCGGTTCGGGGTATCTCTGGGACATCAGCAGCTTCACCACCAACGGCACCATTGCCGTCGTTGTCCCCGAACCTTCACGCCTCTTACTGCTGGGATTGTCCTTCGGGCTCCTCATCGCCAGACGCAGGCGATGAAAACAAATCAGCCGGGCTGCGCGCCCGGCTGATGAGAGAATTCGCAACAAACCGGCCAGTTCAGACCTTCGGCGTTTCGGCAGTGCTTTCGGGGAGTTTCGGAGCCTTGATGTATTCGGCAGGAATCTCTCCCTTCAAAGCCTTGAGAAAGGTGATGATGGATGACACTTCTTCATCATTGAGGTCTTTTCCAAGCTGATGTTCCGCCATCTTCCGGACCATCTCTTCGAGTGTCTTGACCGAACCATCGTGCAGGTAGGGGCCGGTCTCCGTGATGTTGCGCAGGCTCGGCACTTTGAAGAAGGCGATCTCGCCATCGACCTTTGTGATGTCTCCACGGCCCTTGTCTGTCAGACCGGGCCAGGCCTTCACAAGGCCAAGTTTCTGATACATCATGCCACCGACTGCCACACCATTATGGCATGTGACGCATCCCGTTTTGGCAAAGGTGGCAAACCCTTTTTTCTCCTCGGCGGTCAGAGCATTTTTGTCTCCTTTAAGATAAGCGTCCCATTTTGACGGGGTAAGCAGCCGGCGCTCGAAGGCACCGACGGCCTTGCCAAAATTGTTGTACGTCACAGGGTCAGCCTCTCCCGGGAAAGCCGCCTTGAAACCTTCCACATAGCCGGGCATGCTCTTCAGCACTTTGATGACGAATGCCTCGTCAGGCGCGCCCATTTCCACAGGATTGAGCACGGGGCCTTTGGCCTGCTCCTCAACACTCGGCGCACGACCGTCCCAAAACTGCGCGATGTGCAGCGCGGCATTGTAAACGGTGGGCGAGCTGCGACCACCGAGCTTCCCTTCATGCCCTGGGGAGAAAGGCAGGTTGTCATTGCCATACTTCTCCAGAACGTGGCAGGAGTTGCATGACATCTTGCCGCCGTGGGAGATGCGAGTTTCGAAGTAGAGCTGGCGGCCGAGATTGATCTTTGCTTCAGTCAGTTCGTTCGTGGGAGAGGCGACCTCGGCAGGCAGCGGCATGAACATCGGCAGGAAGGCTTCTGACAAGTCTGCCTGCGCAAAGGCGGAGGCTGAACTCAAGCCAACGAGGAGGGCTAGGATACGTGCGGTAGGTTTCATTAGGGTATTGGATGGAAAAGAGCGAATTCAATACGTGGCGCGAAAGACATGGGTTTCAAGGGATTGCAATGCAACCGGGTGTGAGACGATTTCTCAACACTGGCACAAGCTTCAAATTGACGAAAACCCCGGCACCCAGCTAGGCTGGGCAAATGTTCTCAAAATCTTTTCTTCTGCTGCTCGCCGCAGCAACCGTGGCACTGGGGCAGCAGCCCGTGGGTGATGGCAAGACGGATGACACGGCCGCGATACAACACATGTTTGACACTCATGGCAGCGTAAAGCTCCCCAAGGGCATGTATCTCCTCACGAAGTCGCTGAAAATTGACCTCTCAAAAACCGGCTACGCGGCTCTCACCGGAGACGGCACAGTGCGGCTTGTCATGTCTGGGCCGGGCCCGGCGTTGCATTTCCTCGGCACGCATGAAGGCTCCGCTGCACCCGAGTCCTTCAAACCCGAAGTATGGGAAAACCAGCGCACCCCCATGGTGGAGGGCATCGAAATCGTGGGAGCGCACGCCGAGGCAGACGGCATCGAAGCCACCGGCACCATGCAGATCACCCTCAGCCGTGTCGTCGTTCGGGAATGCCGGCACGCCGTGCACCTGTCCACACGCAACCGCAATGTGCTGATCTCGGCCTGCCATTTCTACCACAACACGGGCATCGGCGTCTTCTACGACAACGTGAACCTGCACCAGTCCAACATCGTGGGCAGCCACATCAGTTACAATGGCGGCGGCGGAGTTGTTTCCGTGGGAGGAAATGTGCGCAACCTTCACATCGGCAC
This sequence comes from Verrucomicrobiota bacterium, assembly GCA_017301975.1. GTDB lineage: Bacteria > Verrucomicrobiota > Verrucomicrobiia > Verrucomicrobiales > Verrucomicrobiaceae > Prosthecobacter. The sequence goes on along the minus strand of JAFLEI010000016.1, from coordinate 7,155 downwards.
CTGCGACATCGAAGGCAATCACGCCAAGGACGGCCCTCCCAGCGCAAACGTGATGCTCGACTCGCGCGGCGGCTCCATTGGCGAGGTCACCATCACCGGTTGCACCCTGCAGCACACGCACAAGTCACCCGATTCAGCCAACATCCGCATCATCGGTTCCGGCACGGACCCATCCCTCCTGCGCCGCTCCGGACGCGAGCACACCCGCGAAGGCAACGTGACCATCACCGCCAATGTGTTCAGCGATGTACAGGTGAATGTGGAAGTCCAGCACTCGCGTGGAGTGACAATCACCGGCAACACCTTCTGGGAAGGCTTTCAGCATGACCTCGTCGTCTCAGACAGCAGCAATGTCGTCGTCACCGGCAACAACTTTGACCGCAATCCCCGCTACCTCGTGAATGGCAATGACAATGCCGAGAACAACGGCATCGTCTTCCTCCGCTGCGATGACAGCACGCTGGACAACAACGTGATCAGCGGCGTCTGGAAGCAGCGTGCGGCGGTGGACGTTGAATCCTGCAACCGCCTGCAGATCTGTCACAACAGCATCCTGGACTCGGATGGCGTCGGCCTCCGCCTGGAGCAGGTGACCCACAGCATGGTCATCGGCAACATCATCCGCGACGACCGGGAGGAGGAAAAGCGCAGCAAGCAGCCGTCTCTCGGCATTGTCGGCGGCAAGGAAAACGTGATTGAGCTGAATGTGCTCGGCAACAAATAACTGGGGCTTTACGGCATGACCACTGCCTCCGCCACATGGCTGCTGGCCCGGGCACACGGGCGCATGCTGCGGCACAAGCTGCGCTTCGGCATGCGTGAAAACCGCCTGCTCAGCGTCACCGTTGGCGCGTTTCTCGGACTGTATGGTCTCGCGGCCTACCTGCTGGTGGGCCGTGGGCTGGATTTCATGATGAAGCTGCCCCTCATCGGTCCGCTGCTCACGGAGCGACTGGTGTTTCTGCTGTTCTTTTTCTTCTTTGTGATGCTCATCATCTCCAATGCCACCATCACCGGCATGAGCCTCTTCCGGCGCAAGGACATGGAATGGCAGATCGCGCTGCCCCTCCCGCCGCGCAGCCTCGTGCTCTGGAAGACTCTGGAAGGCATGCTGCTGGCCAGCTGGGGCCTGCTTCTCCTCAGCACCCCCATTCTTCTGGCCCTGGCACAGGCTTACAAGGCGGATGCCAAGTTCATGCTTGTGGTGCTGCCCGCACTGCTCGCCTTGGTGATGATCGCCGCGAATGTTTCGACCTGGCTGCTGATCGCCCTCGTGCTTTGGGCCAGACGCTGGATGTGGAAGCCCGTCCTCGCAGTCGTCATTCTGCTTGTCGTCCGCACCCTCCCCATCTGGCATTCCAGTGTCGAGTCCCTGAATTCTGGAGATCTCAGCGCCAGCCTTAACCAAATCCTGCGCCACACAGAAATCTGCATGCATCCGATGCTTCCCAGTTCCTGGGTGGCGGAAACGATTCAGGCCGCCGGACGCGGCACTTTTGAGCGCACCCTGTTTTTCAATCTCGTGCTCCTGGCCAATGCTCTGATGAGCATCCTGGTCACGAACCGGCTCGCCAGCGCTTTCTATTATCCCGCTTGGAATCGCATCATGAGTGCGGCGCCAGGAGGTGGCGGCAAAGTCAAAGCCCCCGTCTCACGCAATAAGCCCGGCCGCCTGAGCCACGGGCTGCGCCGCGTTTTGGCGCTTGATCGTGCCTCCTACGCCCTGCTGGTGAAGGAAGTCCGCACCTTCCTGCGCGAACCCGTCCAATGGGGGCAGTCGGCGATCATCTTCGGCCTGCTGCTGATCTACTCCATGAATCTCCGCAAGCTGGGCTATGATTTGCAGAGCCCGTTTTGGATCACCGTGGTAAGCCATTTGAATCTCCTCGTCTGCTGCCTCGCCCTCTCCACGCTCACCACCCGTTTCATCTACCCGCAGTTCAGTTTGGAGGGACAGCGCCTGTGGATTTTGGGGCTTTCCCCGCTGCCGCTTCACCGGGTGCTGGCCTTGAAACTGCGCCTCAGCGCCAGTGCGCTGGCCCTCGTCATGGTCACACTGGTCGTGGTCTCGGGAGTCTCTCTCGGCCTGCCAGGGCAGCGCATTCTGTTTTTCAGCGCGTCCATTTTAATGCTAAGCTACGGACTCACCTCGCTGGCCCTGTCTCTCGGCGCTCTGGTGCCCAATTTCCGGGAGTCAAACCCAGCCCGCATCGTTTCTGGCTTTGGCGGCACCGTCTGTCTGATCGCCAGTTTCGTTTACATCGTCGGCGGCATGGTTCTTCTCCTGATTCCATCCTGGCAGAATCTCAGGCAGGATGCCGTGGCCATGGTCAATTATGATGGCAGGGTCGAACTCGCGGTCTTGGCTGGACTGACTGTGTTAACCGTGGTTTTTGGAGGCATTCCCTATTTTTTTGCCAAACGTCAGACGAAAAATCTGGAATACTTAAGATATCTGTAGTATCAGCGTGCTGGAAATAATTTCCAGCACTCCCATGATCACTCGTAAAGCGCCCGCTCTCGCCACTGCCAACGGCCACAATGAGGACAATCTCCTCGTGTTTGAAGATGCTCCCGAATTCATGGATGGACACGCTGTCGCTTCCTCGCTGGAAAATGTGGATTCCAAAGTGAAGGCCGCCCAGGAGCAGCTGCAGGAACTCCGCCGGCAGCAGGAGGAAATCGAACGCCAGAAGCAGCATCTCGAAGCCCTGCGCATCAAGCAGGAGCGGTTCGTCGCCGGAAAGCGTGATCTCGTCGAAAAAATTACCCGCTCTGCCAGTCTGGTCGAACGGGAACTCTACGATGCCCAGAAGCGCGTCGAAGATCTGGCCTCCATTCACGATGAGTTCCGCCGCCATCAGGAAATCCTGAAGTCTCTCCAGCCAGAAAAATGGCACCGCTCTCAGGTGAGTGAAGAGTTGGACAACGCTCTGGCCGCCATTGACGATGCCGAAGGCGACTACGCCAAAGGCATCCGTCGCCTGCATGCCATGGGACCTCAGGAAGGCGTGTCCGCTGGCGGACCTGTCAATCTGGACGATACCCATGCGCCCGTGATGCCCTCTTTTGCTTCCCACGCCGATGACCTTCAGACCTGGCTTCGCCGGGGCTTTGCCTTCACCCTTCCTATGATGGGAACCGTGATCGTCGCCATCGTGCTGATTCGTCTGATGTTCTGATTTGGCGAACCCTCTATCTCTCATCCTTATGGCTCTGTTTTCTGGCAATCGCAAAGTCCGCTCTCGTCGCCCGAAGCCCGTCCAGGCTTTGGCTGAGGAGGCATCGCCTCAGCGCAAATCACGCCACCTGACAAAACGTTCGGATGAATTGAACAGTCAGATTCACCGCCTGGAATGCTTCATCACGGCCGCGCCGCGCATTGAGCGTCAGCGCCGTCTGGCAAACGTGAACATGGTTCCTCCCATGGAGCTTTCATCCCCTGCCCCGCGCCAGCGCCGCCTTCCCATCGCCAAACAACGCGCGCGCCGCAGCGAGCGCCTGCGCTTGCTGACCGAAGGCTTGCTCGTCCTCGGTTCCATCGCAGCCGTTGTGGGATGGCTGAATCAATGGTTCCATTTCTGGAGCTGAAAAAGCCCCTTTCTCATCAACAAGGCTGGCGGGCGGCGGCTTCCCCTGACCCCTTCGGCTGGCAATGGGATAGGCCACATCCCGGCTCCTCGCACAGTGCTTCAAAGATGCGCTGACAATTCCCCGACCACGGCCAAGCTAGGGACACGCCCATTTTGGATACACGCGAGGCGGGGATTGCCGACGAAGAAGGGATGTTATGAAATCACATCCAATTATTGAAGCTATTGCTGTGTTCGTATCATTGGCCGCCTCTGCCTGCATCTCGATCGATGACCATGATGAGAAGCCCAGAACGACCACTATCACAGAAGAGACGGTGACGTCTTATCCGCTGACCAATCCCACCGTCACCACAACAGAGACCACCACCACTCGCTCACGCTAGGGGTGCCTCTGACGTTCGTCACTGGCAGCTGACGCCTTTGCTATTCCCGTCCTTGGCTTACGCCTTGCCCCAGCGCTTCAGCAGCGTGGTGGCCATGTCGGCGGGAGAATCGGAAACGGCGATGCCGCATTCCGCGAGGATCTTCTTCTTGGCGGCTGCAGTGTCATCAGCGCCACCAATGATGGCTCCCGCATGGCCCATGCGGCGCCCTGGAGGAGCGGTGGCTCCAGCGATGAAGGCGGCGATTGGCTTTTTGCAGTTGTCCTTGGCCCAGAGACCCGCTTCGACTTCCGCATTACCACCGATTTCACCGATCATGATGATTGCCTCGGTTTCAGGATCGTCGTTGAACATCTTGAGCACGTCGAGGTGGTTGGTGCCGTTCACTGGATCACCACCAATGCCGACGCAGGTGCTCTGACCATAGCCACGCGTCGTGAGCTGCCATACCGCTTCATAGGTGAGCGTGCCGGAACGGCTGACCACGCCAACGTTGCCGCGCTTATGGATGTACCCCGGGGCGATGCCAATACGGCAGCCTCCATGCGATTTGTCGCCGAAGCCCGGTGTCACAAGACCGGGACAGTTCGGGCCGATGAGACGCGTCTTGCTGCCTTTCATGGCGGCCTTGACCCTGATCATGTCATTGACTGGAATGCCTTCGGTGATGGCCACCACGAGATCGAGACCTGCGTCCACGCCTTCGAGAATCGCATCAGCAGCGAATGGAGGCGGCACAAAGATCACACTCACGGTCGCACCGGTTTCACGGGCGGCTTCGGAAACGGTGTCAAACACGGGCACTTTCTTGCCGCTGTGCTCAAAAACCTGCCCGCCCTTGCCGGGAGTCACGCCGGCCACCAGTTGCGTACCATAGTCGATGGAAGCCTTGGCATGGCGCGAGCCGAAATCTCCGGTGATACCTTGAACAAGAATACGGGTGTCAGTTTCAACGAGAATGGCCATCGGAATGAGTCAGTAGGGGGTTTGGGGGCGTAAAAAGCGCCGCATCATAGAAGTGTGCTTCGCTGCGTCAAGGCGTCGGCGGAATATTCTCAAATCAGGCGCCACAGTTTCGGCAAAAACACCATCAGCCCAACGCCTAGCGCCCCGAGTGCTGCCATCAGCACCGCCGCTGCCGCCACATCCTTCACCCGGCGGATCGATTCCTCTCGCTCCTTGCTCACCCGGTCCGCCAGCGCTTCAATCGCAGTGTTCAGCAGTTCCGCAGCCCAAACCAGCCCGCAGGCCAGCAGCACCGCGCACCACTCCCAGGCTGCAATCTGCAGCCAGATCCCAAATCCCCCCGCCAATACCGTGGCGAGCGCATGCACCTGCAGATTGCGTTGCGTCCTTAGCGCCCACATCAGCCCCGCCCACGCAGGGCCAAAACTGCGGAGCACCGAGGCAAGCCAGCGCGTCATGATGAAAACAGGCGGCTACTGCGCGCCAGCAGGTTTCTCCACTGGTGTCGTTTCTTCACTGGGTTCTGAGACGCTTTTAACAAGATCACGAAACTCCTTCAGCCAGGACATGGCATCTGGATGGCTGGGGTAGGTCTGAATAAGCTTCAGCATGTCCGCGAGAGCGTTGACCGGTGTCACATTGTTTTCCACCAGATAATTGTTCTTTTCCCAGGTCATGCGCGGACCCGCGTCTTTGAAGAACTCATTGAACTCGGTTTCACTCTTGACGGCCTTTTGCATGGCCACCTCCGCAGTGATGCGGGAATCCCACTGCGCAGGCAGCTCGGTGGGCTTTTCTGCCAGAAAGTACGGGAAAACAATATTGGAATAGATTCCCCTCACATTCAGCGGCTGGTACTCCCATTTATCCCGCTTCAAGAAGTCTCCCAGCGAATAGGCCTTTGCAAATTCAGAGTTCGCCACGGACTGCCTCAGGGTGCCCAGAATGTCTCCCGCCGGCACGTTGTTTCCTCCGCCGCCACCGCCTCGGCGCCCACCACCGCCTCCAGCCCCTCCTTTGTTGGCGTCTTTGTCAGCCACGGCCCCGGAGGCCGAATGAGTTGTCGCCCCTTGGACGGCGGTGATTGCCTTGCCCAAAAAGGTCTGCACCGAAGCCACGATCGGCGCCATTTTTCTAGGTTCATCAATCTCCTGCGCCTGAATCGTGAGCACAAGATATTCAAGCTGCAGCGACAGCGCCCGCTTGAAATCCTCATCCTTCAGATTTGCCTCATTCTTGTTCCGCCAGTCCATGAAATCCGTCTGTTTCAGGTTTTTGCGGTCAAAATGCTCCAGCTTGTAGCAGTCGAGATACAGCGCCAGCGCTGCCGCAGGGCTGGCCATGCCTTCACGAAATTTCGCCAGCGCCGCACCAAAAACGGAACCCCTGCCCTTTCCGATCTGCGCCTCCACCTTCTCCAGTTCTTTAAGGATGTGCTCCGTCTGGGCGGGTGTGAGAATCACCTTGTTTTCAGCCTTCTCAGGTTCAGCCGCAGGAGTCTGGGCACCAGCAGTGGAGGTCAGCGCTACGGCCAGCAGGGGCAGAAGTTGGGTCAATTTCATGGTCGGAAAAATAAACACGGCAAAATGCGAATGGGTGCAGGAAAAATCTTTATACGCTAAAAATCTTCCACTCAACGTTCCAACCCCGCACAAACTTGGACTTGGATACACAAAGTCACCGTATAATCTGTTGCCCCCCTCCGCTTATGACACGCTCCGCCTTCCTCTTCGCCCTTTTGGCCCTCCTCACCCTGCCATCCATGGCTGCTGACACTCCGGTCAACTACATCGCCGAGATGACCGGCATGGTCTGCGCCGGCTGCAAAGATCACGTCACCGCCTCCTTCACCAAGCTTGAAGGCGTTTCCAAGGTCCAGATCGTTCCTGGAGACAAACCAGGCACTCAAAAAGTCACTGTCACTTCCACCTCCCCTTCTTTGACCAAGGAGCAGGCCGTCGCCGCTTTAGGCACCTCTGCCTCTACCTACATCGTGCATGCATGGAAGAAGTCGGAGCAGCCAACCAATTAAAGAAAGCCAAAATCAGCAGGCAAAATCGCTTGCCTGTCTCTCCGACTGCGCCACACTCCGCGCTCTCCTTTTACCGGAGCAAGAATTTGGACAGGTGTCAGAGTGGTCTAACGAGCACGCCTGGAAAGCGTGTGTACCTTAATCGGTACCGAGGGTTCGAATCCCTCCCTGTCCGCCA
>JAFLEI010000015.1 GCA_017301975.1 Verrucomicrobiota bacterium | reverse complement strand
GCGTTGGGCTTGCGCCAGCACCCGGCGAGACAAACTCGCCGCACATTTCCTCTCCCTCATCGAGTTTGCTGCCGTCATCGACTGGCTTCAATACGGCCGATGAGGGTTTTCAAACACCGCCTAGAGCGTTTCGCGAAACTGATTCCGAAAGTCCCCTTCCTGCCGCCCTCCTCCAGCGCTGGTAAGGACGCGTTGTGCGCGTCCCACTTTTCGCGTCTGCCGCATCCGCAGCCCCCCCCAAAAAAAAGGTGCGCCGTCCTCGCAGCTTGCTGCATCGCGATGGCCCTAATTCTACTTGGGTATAGCGATTTCCAAAACTGATTTCCGGATAGCGGCGGATGCCCACGCGTCTTCTCAGCGCTGGCCGTCCTCAGCCAGCCGCCGTCGGAGCCCATGATCTTCGAGCAAGCAACGTCCTTCTAAACGGAAAGCAGTTTTGCGAGCCGCCATACTTCAGGAATCGCCTAAAAAAATGCCAAACACACATTCGTGCACTCGCATCACGATCCATGGCTCAGCCCGATGCTGCAAAGAGAAAGGGAATGACGGGCGGCCCTAGCGGCTGCCCGGAACCATGCCGCCATATCTGGCGTTGCCTTCCCACGACCGCGGACGGTTCCACGGAAGGCTGCTGTACTGACTTCCATCCGGCCCCACCACCTTTTTGCGTTTCGGTTCATCCGAAGCGCAGGAGGTAAGAGAGCATGCGGCGGTGATTGCCAAAAGCAGAAAGCTGAGCAGGCGAGTCTTCATGAGGTCCTACCTATGCACTCAGCCAATCAGTTTTGCACCAAGTTTTCCAGGATAACCCGGTCTCCTGGCATGATCACCTGACCGTTGACCACGGCATCCGGCACGATGGCCGCCATCGAGTTTTTACCATCGACGGACATGATGCTGATTTTGCCCACAGTCTGCGCTCCTCGGGTGACAATCAATTTGGTCTGCTCGGTGAGCCCCGTGTTCTTGCCGGCATCAATGATCACAAAACCCCAGTCATAGTTCACGGCGATGACGCGGGAGGTCAGGCTGTTGCGCTCGAAGTTCTTGCGGCGGTCTTCGATCTTGTGCATCACCTCGTCCACGCGCTTCTGAATGCCGGCGACCTTGTCCTCCTCAGCAGCCACTTCCTTCTTTTTGATTTCGGCCTGGGCCTCATATTCAATCTTTTCCTTCTTCAGTTTCTGGATGTCTTCCGCCATGGTCTCCGGTTTCATGCCCTGAGGCAGGCCGGTGAGGAGTTCCTCCTGCTCCTTCTTCTTCTTTTCCTTGGCGGCAAACTCTTCCTGGGTGCGCGTGATTTCACTCTGGGTGTTGGCCAGCTTGTTCTTCTGCGCCTTGAGTTTCTCGGACTCCACGTCCAGATCTCCCTGCACTCGGGCGATCTCGGCCGCCAGCTTCGGTACTTCACCCGTTCCAGGGCGCAGCAGCTTGTCCTGATTTCTCTTTTCGCTCAAAATATCCGCGTTAACGACCGCGATCTTGCTGCGCACTTCGGTGAATTCACGCCCGTTTTGGTAGGCGAAGAAGCTGGCTACGAGAATCACCACTGCGCTAAGGATGAAAAGAACTTTGGTCATGGGAAAGAGAGTCTGGAAAAGGTATCAGGCAACGAACGGCTGGCGGCGATTACTTGGCTGCGGGTGGCGCAGTCCCAAAGGGGTCCGCAGTGCTTGGCGGCGTGGCGCCACCGGCAGGTGGTGCTGCGGGCGGGGCGGTGCCGAATGGATCTGCACCCATGGCCGGAGCTGCACCGGGTGCCGGGGCCGGAGCCGGAGGGGCACCAAAGGGATCGCCTCCCATCGCGGGGGCAGGAGCTGGCGCGGGAGTTCCCGCAGGTGCTCCAAAAGGATCAGATCCCATCGCTGCACCAGCGGCGGGCGCGGGGGCGGCGGCGGCACCTGCTGCAGGGGCTCCCGTCGCTGGGGCGGTCGCTGCCTCGTCTCCGGTCTTGGCAGTCTTCGCGCTCTGCTCGGCGGCGGCCACCACAAGATCCCCCGGACGAATGTGCTGACCTTCGGCAAGGCTGCCTTTGACCAGATCCGCCACCGAGGAGTTCTGCTCCACATCACGAACCTTGAGCTTGGCCACGACGTCCTTGCCACGCTTCACCTCGAGATCCGCATTGGCAAAAACGCCTCCGCCATTGCCCTTGTTGAGCACCACAAAGCCCCAGTCCGTATAAGAATGGGCCACTTTCGCGGTGAAATCGTCGTCCACAATGCCCCGGCGCCCGCGGGCTTCGCGTTCCTCGGCTTCCTTGGCCGCATTGGTGAGGTTCGTGATTCGCTCCTGGGCAGCGGCCAGGTGCTGGGTTTGGTTGGCCAGCGCCGATTCAGCCTCGGCACGTTCTTTTTTCAGCACGTCAATTTGAACCAGCAGCGCCTTGATGTCGCCCGCCTCGTCAATCAGCTTTTGGTTCTGAGCCACCACCTTCGATGTCTGCTCGAGATTCGTCTTCACCGCAGCCAGTTCCTGCTCGGATGTCTGCACCTTGAGCGCAAAGTCTGCCACGGAAGCCTTGGTGGTTTCCAGCTCCTGATTGGCCATGTCGCGCTGCGTCTCGCGGCTCTTTTTCGCCTCTTCGGCCTTCGCAATGTGGGCCTTCATCGCCACCAGATTCTCATTGGCATAGCCCTCGCGTTTCCGCTCCTCAACGAGGAGTTTTTGATTGGACCATGCAAAATAGCAGGCGGTGCCGAGACAGACGGCTGAGAGAGCAGAGAGGATTTTCCAGACCATACGAAAAGCGTAATTTGAGAATTTAAAGACTAATTTTTACCGGAACCGCCCGGTTTCGACAACACCAATTTTCATCCATTTTGCCTTTAGGCTGCAATCTTGCTTGTGCCCGTTGAACCCAGCGGCTAAATCAGCGGCGTCAGGGGCCGCGGATGTTCAGCTTGCGAACCCCGCCAGGTCCTGACGGAAGCAACGGCAGCTTGCCTGTCCATGTCGCGGTTCCCTGGCACTTTTCTGGTTCATTCCGCCCGTCCCTCCGCATCGCCGGTCAGGTCGGCCCGGATCCGCTGTTCCATGGCGGCCACCTCAGCCGGAGACACCCCCTCGCCCCTCCATGCCAGGGTCACCGTGATCCGTCCGGCGTAGTCGGAGATGAAAATGCCCAGCCCCGGTGGCGTACACACGCTGGGAATGGTGAAAATGTTGTGGATCTTCGCCCCGGCAAAGTCGGTGCTGCCCGGCAGAAAGGAGCCGGTGTGGGAGTGAAACAGGCTGCAGATCTGCCCCATGTTCGTCCACCGTACCACCGGGATGAACGCACCCAGCGGCAGATGGGATGCCAGGGTCGTGAGCGCATCGGAGGCCTTCGGCATCGCCTGCTTCATCGCTTCCCGGTACTTCGCCAGCACATGCTCCACGGCCTGCTCCAGGCTGCCAAGCGACTCAGCCTCAAGAAACAACGGCATGGCGCCCATGTGATTGCCGAAAATCAGCTCCCGGCTCCTCCCGCGTATTTGAATGGGCAGGTGCAGGTGGATCTCCGGGCTCTTCCAGCCGCGCTGTTCATGCAGCAGCCGCAGGGTTCGGGCTGCAATGGCGGCAAAAAACGGCATCTGCATGAAGTCTCCGCAGAGTTTCCGCAGCCGGCTCACCGCCCTCCCGGATTCCTCGGCGGAAAGCTCAATCAGCCGATGTTCAGGTCTCCCGCCGATAGGCATTCCCTTGACCCAAGCAGAAAGGCACCCTGCGGAGGTCATCGCATGCAGCCTGTCCGTCAAAGGCTTGGCCAGTTTGTACACCTGGGCGATGCTTTCGCGCCGGGGCAGGGGCTGCACCGGCGGTCCCTCCCCGCACGTCCCCGCAGCCAGCTTCTCCAGCAGTAGATTCACCCCAGTCCCGTCCAGCAGTGCATGCCGCCAGGTCAGCAGGATCACATGCTCACCCTCGCCACCCCATGGAAAAACCTCCATCCACAGTGGCGTGGTCAGCTCTCCGGCGCTGCTTCTGCCCTGCAATCTCTCATGGACCACTGCGTCGTCCGGCGGCAGCGGCTGCACAGGATGCCAGCAGATGGCCGGTGCCGCGATCGCCCCGCGTGTCTCCCACACCCATCGCCAGCCACGCCACTGCCGTTTCAGCCGCGCCCCCAGCATCGGGTGCCGCGCATGGATCTCCTCCCACGCCTGCGTCAAAGTCCGCGCATCCGGTCGGCCTCCCAGTCGCAGCACCGTCACTCCCCAGTGCGTGCCCTGACCGCTCCGGCTCATGAAGGCCTCCAGCCCCGCGAGGAAAAAATCGACCGTGCTGGCGGGTAGGATCGACATCACGCGGCCAGTCGGCGTTTTTCTCCCAAAAAGCCCGCCAGCGCCGCCGCCGTGGCAAAACGCTCCCGCGTCATCTCCGCCGGATTGATCGTCAAATGGAACCGCTCCTCGATCAGCAGCAGCAGTTGCATCATGGCCATGGAGTCCAGCCCCATGGAAAAAAGATCCGTGTCAGGTGTGAGGGCTTCCTGGGGTTCGAGGATGTGTTCCGCGGTGAGCAGTTCGATCACGGCGGCGGGGGTGATTAGCGCATCAGGCATTCCTTGTAGAGAGAGCCTGCATCCCCTAGGACGTCAAGAATCCGCTGCACCCGTATTTTGCCTTCAGTCGAAGGTTGCACAACGTCATCCCTCCGCCACCGTGCGCCCCCCTATGAACAAGCTGGACGAAATCATCGCCCACAAGCACACCGAACTGCAACGTCTGCTGCCGCGCGCTGAAAAGCTCCGCGCCGCCGCTGCCCTGCGCAATGACGTCCGCTCCTTTTACGATGCCCTCCGCGCCGACCCCACGCGCCTCAGCATCATCGCCGAGGTCAAGCGCGCCTCACCCTCCGTCGGCACCATCGCGGCAGACTTCGATCCCCTGACCATCGCCCGTGGCTATGAAAAGGCCGGCGCCAGCGCCATCTCCGTCCTCACGGACGAAAAATACTTCCAGGGCCGCCTCGAATACCTCTCGCTCATTCGCGAGCAGCTCGACATTCCCTGCCTCCGCAAAGACTTCATCATTCACGAGGCCCAGATCTTCGAAGCCGTCGTCGCCGGGGCCGATGCCATCCTCCTCATCGTCGCCGCTCTCGATCAGCCCACCCTTGAGCACCTCCTTGAAGTCGCCCACACCTTCCAGCTCGATGCCCTGGTCGAAGTTCACAACCTCCCCGAACTCGAACGCGCTCTCGCCACCGACGCCCGCATCATCGGCGTCAATAACCGCAACTTGAAGTCCTTCACCGTCGATCTCGCCACCACCGAGCAGCTCGCCGAAGAAATCCCCGACGACATCGTCCTCGTCTCCGAAAGCGGCATCAAAACCCCCGCCGATGCCCTCCGCCTCGCCGAAGCCGGTGCTGACTCCCTCCTCATTGGCGAAACCCTCATGCGCAGCCAGAACATCCTCGCCGATCTCCCCCAGTTCCGCGCCTCCACCGAAAAGTAGCCATCTCGCTCCGCGAGATGAGCCCCGCGATAGAGGCCGCCATCTCGGATGGCGGAGCCATCCCAGCCTGTAACGAGGGGTTGAGCGCAGCGACACCCCTCGTCAGCAGGTCTTCATAGCCCGCGCATCGCGTAGCGATGCCAGCACTTCTCTCCCTATCCCTTCGCAATCTGCACCGCCAGCTCCGCGATCAAACTCGTCAGCGTCGTCAGCTCCTTGCTCGCCTCCTGTTTCGGCAGCACCAGCAGCAGCTCCGTCGTCGGCACCGGCGCAGCCAGCGGCACAAACACACACCCGCCATGCGGCATCTTGCTCGCATGCCCGGGGATTAGCGCCACCCCACCCAGGGTCGTCACCGTCCCCAGCATCATCGAAAGAGAGTCCACCTCGCTCACAATCTGCGGATCAAACCCCGCATGCTGACAAATCGAACGCAAAAACTCCCGCCGCCCCGGGAAAGACGTGTCAGACAGCGACACCCACCTCTCATTCTTCAGCTCCGCCAGCTTGATCACCTTCTTCTTCGCCAGCGCATGATCCTCGGGCAGCAGCGCCGCCATTTTATGCCGGGACAGCGTCCGTGTGTTGAAAAAAGTACGATCACTCTCCGAGATGTTCCCCAGGATCGCCGCATCCAGCTCATGGTTCCGCAGCCGGTCCAGTTGCGCACGCGGCGGCAGCTCAAACAAGCTCACCTGCGCCTTCGGGTGCCGCTGCCGGAATTCCCTCACCGCAGGCACCACCAGATCATCCAGAAACGGAGCCAGAAATCCCAGCCGCAGCGTCCGCCGCGCCTTCCCATACTGCTCCCGCAGCTGCTGCGCACTCGTCTCCGCATCACACACAATCTGCCTCGCCTTCGGCAGAAAAAAACGCCCCGCCTCAGTCAGATAAATACGCTTCCGGATGCGGTCAAACAACGGCACCCCCAGCTCCGTCTCCAGCACCGCGATCTGCCGGCTCAGCGCTGGCTGAGTGACATGCAGACGCTTCGCCGCAGCAGAAATGCTCAAATCCTCGGCGGCGGCGATAAAGTAACGAAGCTGGTGAAATTCCACACTGGATCAGACCACACTCCGGCATTGTGCGCAAATCGCCTGCGAATTAGCAAGGCTGCTTGTTTAAGTACGTAGAAGGCAGGCGTCATGCCACCACCGCTGTTTCGTCCATCCATGGATCGCCGGGCCTTTCTTACGGCCTCGACGATGGGACTCGCATCCCTCGGCTTCAGGGGCGGCGCGCTTGCTTCCACCGGTCCCGGTGTTGCCGCGCCCACCTTGGCGAAGCCGGCGAAATCAACCGTGCTGTTCTTTCTCTGCGGCGGCGCATCCCACATCGACATGTGGGACATGAAACCGCACGCCCCGCTGGAGTACCGCGGTGAGTTCAAGCCCATCCGCACCACCGGAGATGACATCGTTTTGTGCGAGCACCTGCCCCTGCTCGCCAAACAGGCGCACAACTTCGCCCTCGTCCACGGCGTCACGGATGGCGGCCTTGCCACTGGCGACCACCATGCCGGCTACTATTACAACCTCACCGGCCATGCGCCTGACATCACCTTCAAGCAGCAGGGCAACGACCGCCGCCCCTATCCCGAAGACTGGCCCTACATGGGCAGCGTGGTGTCGATGAAGCGTCCGCAGCACCCATCGCTTCCCTCCCTCATCACCCTCCCGCACAAGCCCAGCAAGCTGCCCTTCACGCGCCCCGGTCAGTTTGCCGGGCGCATCGGCATGGAGCACGATCCCTTTTTCCTCAACGGTCGTTTCGACACGCCGCTGAAGTTTGCCGCACCCACCATCTCCATGTCCGGCAGCGTGACCGCACAGCGCATGCAGGACCGCAAGGCTTTGCTCGCCGCGCTGAACGGCGCACGGCGTGAGCTCGATCAGGAGCTGGCGGTGCAAAATTACGTGAAGCAGCAGGAGCGCGCCTTTGACCTGCTCTCATCCAGCAGCACCACGAATGCATTCGACATCGAATCCGAGCCGCTGGCCCTGCGCGAACGCTATGGCCAGGACATCAACGGCATGAGTCTGCTCATGGCGCGTCGCATGGTGGAGGCCGGAGTGCCCTTCATCACCGTCTTTTGGATGGGCGATGAAAACCTGGCAAAGAAATGCAAAAGCGCGGGCAGCTGGGATACACATGGCAACAACTTCAACTGCCTGCGTGAGAATCTCCTCCCGCAGTTTGACCGCTGCTTCTCCGCCTTCCTCGAAGATTTGTCCTCACGCGGCCTGCTCGACGAAACCCTCGTCATGGTCACCAGCGAGATGGGCCGCATGCCCAAAGTCGGCGACCGCCGCTCCGGCGGCACCATCGGTGCCGGGCGCGATCACTGGACCTCCTGCATGAGCGTCCTCATGGCAGGCGCTGGTATTCGCGGCGGCCAGGTCGTCGGCGAAACCGACGCCCGCGCCGAACTCCCCAAGGACCGCCCCATCCGTCCCGAAGACATCACCAAGACCGTCTATTACGCCATGGGCATCAAGGACCTCGAAGCCAAAGACAAGCTCGGCCGCGCCTACAACCTCCTCGATGAAGGCAAGCCCCTCACCGAGCTCTTCGGCTGATCCCCTTGCTTATGCATCATCTGAATGGCATTCGGCTGAGCCTCTTGAATGTGCATTTCGCACCTGCCGGCTCCTCCCATTTTGGACTCCAGAATTCCTTCACAGAGACCGCACCCGAACTCGCACCAGTCCCAACGGGACTGCGCATCATAGCGAAGGGGTGCCGAGCCTTGGCGAGGCTCCCCTGGTACCTCACGGCAAACCTCCGGAAAGCAAACCCAGCGCCTTCTTCCCCCGCCGCGCCCACCAGCAGCGTCTTCACCGCACCACCGCCGCTTCCCGTGTGCCCTGCCTCCCAAGATCAACACCTTTAACCTAGCGCCCTTCATGCATCGCATCCTCCTCATCGCCCTGCTCCTCTCCATCACCCTCCACGCCGAGGACTGGCCCCAATTCCGCGGCTCCAATGGCACAGGAGTCTCCTCCTCCAAAAATCTCCCCCCGGAATTCTCCGCCGAAAAAAACATCGCCTGGAAAGCCAAAATCGGCGACGGCATCGGCTCACCCATCGTGAAGAACGGCCATGTCTTCACCACCGCCATGCTCGGAGACCAAAAACTCGGCGTCTTCAGCTTTGACGCCACCACCGGCAAACAACTTTGGCGCAGCGAATTCGAC
The DNA here is from genome assembly GCA_017301975.1 of Verrucomicrobiota bacterium. GTDB lineage: Bacteria > Verrucomicrobiota > Verrucomicrobiia > Verrucomicrobiales > Verrucomicrobiaceae > Prosthecobacter. Next base: position 142,040 of record JAFLEI010000015.1, on the reverse strand, counting down.
ACCGGCACCCTCCCTCGCATCACCCCGCCCAACAGCCACGCCTCCTCCACTCCCGCCACCGATGGCGAGCGCGTCTACGTCTATTTCAGCACCATCGGTCTCCTCGCCTTCGACTTCACCACCGGCAAAGAAGTCTGGCGGCACACCATGACACGCCCCGCTTATCTCATGGACTGGGGCGCCGCCTCATCCCCCATCGTTTACAAAGACACCGTCATCTTCTGTCAGGACGACGACCTCGCCCCCTTCGTCCTCGCCGTCGATGCAAAAACCGGCAAAGAAAAATGGAAGACCCCGCGCAAAGACATGCTCGCCGGCTACGCGCTCCCTGTCCTCTGCGAGGCCAATGGCCGCACCGATCTCGTCATCGCCGGCAGCGGCAAATTGAAAGGCTACGATCCCGCCACCGGCAAAGAAATCTGGACCTGCAACACCCTCCTCCGCACCATCATGACCTCACCCGTCGTGCATGACGGCGTCATCTACGTCGCCGTGCAGAGCTATGGCGATTCCACCCGCACCTTGAAGCACGCCCTGCTCGAATGGCTCGACACCAACCAGGACAAAATCCTCTCCCGTGAGGAAACTCCCAAAGAGTTCCACGAACGCTTCGACGCCTCCGATAAAAACGGCGACAAAGTCATCGGCCCCGAAGAAATCGACACCGCCTTTCAGTCTCCCGACAACATGGCCGCCGGCGGCAACATCATCCAGGCCATCAAAGGCGGCGGCACGGGCGATGTCACCAAGACCCACGTCCTCTGGAACATCGATCCCAAAACCCCCTCAAACCTCTCCTCACCCCTCTTCTTCAACAACCGCATCTACGTCGTCAAAAGCGGCGGCATGTCGAGCTGCTATGACGCCAAGGACGGCAAAACCCTCTGGGACCGCAGCCGCCTCGGCAACTTCGGCGACTACTTCGCCTCCCCCATCGCAGCCGCTGGCAAGGTCTACATCGCCGCCAAGAACGGCTTCATTGTCGAGCTCGAAGACGCACCCCAGCTCAAAGTCCTCGCCAAGCACGACATGGGCGAAGAAATCATCGCTACCCCCGCCATCGCCGATGGCCGCCTTTTCGTCCGTACTCGCGAAAGCCTCCTCTGCGTCTCCGCCACCACCTCCGCACCTGCGCTCGCAGTCGCAGGGAAGGGGACCACCCCGTCAGACACCATCGAACTCATCACCGCCCAGCCACCTCATGGCTCGCGTGTCTGGAATGGCTACACTGGCAACGCCATGGGCCAGGAATCCTGGACTCAGGACGAACTCGAACAGCTCCTCCAGCGCCTCCAAAAGCTAAAATACACCACCATCGCCATCCCCGCCAAAATCGCGCCCTTCCCCCCCATCCGCGTTGATGGCGACACCGGCGGCCGCAAAGCCTTCCACGGTGCCTCCATCTTCGAAAATCCCGACGTCGCCGCCATCACCGCGCGCTTCCGCGAGCACGCCGGCAAGCTCGGTTTCGAAATCACCACCGCAGAGCCCGTAGCCACATCCGTCCTTCCCAAAAACGACTTCGCCAGTGAAAAAGCCCTGAGTGATTTCGTCACACCCATGTGCGGTGAAGGCGTCTCCGAGCGCATGTGGCTCGGCTTCCAGGCCATCGACAAAGCCTCACAGCTCATCGCCAAAAACGACCCCACTCTCGGCATCCCCGCGCCCGACATGCTCCTGCGCCACCTGAACTCCAGGAAAGCCCTCCCCGAATGGCTCACGGAGGCCAAAACATTCTACGCCACCGCCATGAACGAAATGTACCGCGCCAACACCCGCGCCCGCGAAGGCTCCCGCACCTTCACCCTCTACAATGCCAAGCGCCTCGAATTCACCTTCCACTACATCAGCGCCATCGAGTCCCTGTACAAATCCCACGATGCCGCCACTCGCGCCGAATCCCTCGAAGCCGCCATGGACAGCATCTACAACGCCCTCAACTCCTGGTCAGACGTCGCCCGCGACTCCACCGATCGCGGTGCCATCGCCCTCCTCAATGAATACGGCTACCGTCCCCTCGTGAAAGTCGTCAAAGCCCGCCAGTATTGAGGTCTGCACCACAGTATCGAGGTCTGCGCTACAGCATCGGGGTCTGCACTACAGTATTGAGATCTGCATAATAGACTGACTTTTTCATCTTGAAGGTCAACGGCCTTCCGCATCATAGCGAAGGGTTGCCGAGCCTCAGCGAGGCTACCCTGGTACAACACGCATCCCTCTGGGAAGCAAACCCAGAGCCCCCTTCGCCACCGCGTCCTCCAGCAGCGTCTGCTCGCCGCTCCGCTGCTGCCTGCGCTCGCTTCCCGGTGCGCCCCCAAATCCAGATACACACAAGCTCAGGCGAATTCCACGAGTGCCAGTCTAAGATGCAAACTTCAATACCCTTTGGCCTGGAAAAGGCCGCGTCCGGTATTCGCTCATTCACGGCCGGATGAAAATCATGCACTTTTGAAAAGATGATGCCATGATGTCGGTCCATGACTTTTCAGAAACCAGCCGAGGCGCCTGCGCCAGATCTTGCCACGCTTCCTCCTGGGGTGGCTGAGCGGCTGCTGTCCTTGGCTGAATTCTATGACGACCCCGCGTTGCGGCGAGGCTGGGCGGCTCAGTCATATCACGAAATGCTGGCTCGTTACTACAATCTCCAAATTCCGCCGGACGCCACGGTCTTGGAAATCGGCTGTGGCGATGGCAGGCTTCTCTCACTGCTGCATGGGCGGAAGCGTGTCGGCGTGGATTTGTCCGAGCGTCAGATTCAAAAAGCACGCGAGCGCCTGCCCGAAGGCGAGTTCCACGTTCAGGCCGGCGAGGCGTTGTCACTCGGTCAGCAGTTCGACTTCATCATCATTTCGGAGACCATCAATCACGCCGCCGATGTGCAGATGATCTTTGAGCGGCTTCATCACGTGAGTCATGAGCGCACCCGGCTCATCGTCAATTTTTTCAACAACCTATGGCGACCGCTCTCCGCCTTGGCTGCGCTGGCTGGCATGCGCACCCCCCAGCCAGAGACCAACTGGCTCTCTCACGATGATGTGCGCAATCTGCTCGCCCTGTCAGGCTGGGAGGAGGTTGGAAGTTCCAGCCGCATCCTTTGGCCGTTTCGCGCGCTTGGACTGGAAGGCTTCCTCAATCGCTGGCTGTCGCCGCTGCTGCAGCCCTTCTGCCTGGCCATTTTCTCCACCGCACGGCCTCTGCCGCCGGTCACGCGCAAGCCGTTGTCCGTCTCCGTCATCATTCCTGCACGCAATGAGGCCGGCAATATCGAGGCGGCTGTGGCCCGCACCCCCGTGATGGGCGCAGGCACCGAGATCATCTTCGTGGAAGGCCATTCCACCGACAACACCTGGGAGGAAATTCAGCGCGTGCGGCACGCCTTCCCTGACAGGCGCATCACCTGCCTTCAGCAGTCTGGCAAGGGGAAGGGGGACGCCGTTCGCACGGGCTTCGCTGCCGCCACCGGGGACATCGTCATGATCCTGGATGCAGACCTCACCGTGCAGCCGGAGGAACTGCCCAAATTCTACGCCGCCATCGCCTCAGGAAAGGCGGAGTTCGCCAATGGCGTCAGACTCGTCTATCCCATGCAGCAGCAGGCCATGCGGTTTCTCAATCTCTGTGCCAACAAGGCTTTTGGCCTGATTTTTTCTTGGCTGCTAGGCCAGCCCGTCAAGGACACCCTCTGTGGTTCCAAGGCCATGCTCCGGCAAAACTACGAACGGCTCGCGGCAGGGCGCGTCTACTTTGGCGATTTCGATCCCTTCGGTGATTTCGATCTCCTCTTCGGTGCGGAAAAGCTCGGCCTGCGCATCATGGATGTCCCCGTTCATTACGGCGACCGCACTTACGGCTCCACGAACATTCATCGCTGGTCGCACGGCTGGTTGCTGCTGCGCATGGTTTGGTTCGCAGCCAGAAAACTCAAGTTCGCCTGAACCTCCACCCACCACATTCTTTTGCTTTCCACGGAGTCCAAAATCAAGCTCGCTCGCGTCCTCTACCGCTTGCTGAAACTCGCCCGCTTGAGCGACTCCCAGCTCGTGACTCGCTCGGGCGTTCGGTTCCAGCTCGATTTGCGCGAGGGCATCGATCTCGCCATTTTCCTCTTCGGCGGATTTCAAGATCACGTCGTCTCAGTCTCGCCGGGCCCGACTGACGCCGTCATTTTTGATGTGGGGGCAAACATCGGCGCCATCACTCTGCCCCTCGCCCGGCGCCATACCTCCGCGCAGTTTCACTGCTTCGAGCCCACTCATTACGCGCTGGAAAAGCTCCGGCATAACCTGTCGCTGAATCCCGCACTCGCCGCACGCGTGGTGGTGAACCCGTGCTTCGTCGGCAGCTCCTGGGGAGTCATGCCGGAAGCGCAGGCCTACGCCAGTTGGCGTGTGGACGGCCCTCCGGCGGGCGAGGCCCACGACACGCATTTCGGCCTCAAAATGGAGTCAACAACCGCCCGCACGAGCTTGGACGACTACGTGGCTGCCCACCAGATTCCCAAGGTGCACCTCATCAAGATCGACACGGACGGCCATGAATACGAAGTGCTCGGAGGCGCTCAAAAGCTCATCGCCACCAGCCGCCCCCGGATCATTCTGGAAATTTGCCCCTACCTGCTGGAGGAGCAACGCCTCACCCTCAAAGATTACACCGATCTCCTTGGCCCCGGTTATCGCCTGACCACGCTGCCCTCGGGCAGGCCTTTTGATGAAAAGGCCCTCGCGCGTATTTCCCGGCGTGGCAGCATGGATGTATTGGCAGAGCCGTTTTGACCCGGCATAGCTCAGCCCCGATTTTTGAATCATGCGCGCACGCAAGACCAGCAAGAAAGACCAGCACCAGGGCGGGAGCTTGCAGCCCTCCTCCGCCGGTCTCCGCCCGCCATGGGTTCAGTGGATGATCTGCGCGCTTCTCCTGTTGCTCGTGCTTGCCATCTACTGGCAGACGCACGGCTTCGCCTTCGTCAATTTCGATGACGATGTCTTCGTTTACAAAAACAAGCATGTGCTGCGCGGCCTGACCTGGGAAAACCTGAGCTGGTCCCTGACCGCCGGCATCGGCAGTGCCGCCGAGGACGCGGATTACTGGAGGCCCATGAGCTGGTTGTCGCACATGCTCGATGTCAGCCTCTTCGGGCTGAATGCGGGGTCGCATCATCTCATGAGCGTCGCCCTGCATGCCTTGACGGCCATGGCTTTGTTCCTCGTGATGCACAGGATGACCGCCGCATTGTGGAGCTCCGCCTTCATCGCGGCTTTGTTTGCCGTGCATCCTCTCCATGTCGAATCCGTTGCCTGGGTGGCCGAGCGCAAGGATGTGCTAAGCGGCTTGTTCTTCGTGCTGGCGCTCGGAGCCTATCATCACTACGCCACCCGTCCTTTTCGCTGGAGCAGCTTTCTGCCCGTCCTTTTGTTGTCAGCGCTTTCGATGATGAGCAAGCCCATGCTCGTCACGCTGCCCTGCGTGTTGTTGCTCATGGATGTCTGGCCGCTGAACCGCTGGCGGTCCGTCCCGTTGAAACGCCTTGTTCTCGAAAAAATCCCGCTCTTTGCCATGTCCGTCTTCGTGGCCGCTCTGACCCTGGGCAGCCCCGGCGTCAAACACAATGTCCTGTGGGTCAAGCTCCCTTGGTTCTACCAGATCGGCAATGCCATCCTGTCATACGTCACTTACATCAGGCAGACCGTGTGGCCGACTTCGCTCGCCTGTTTTTATCCCCATCCCGGCATCAGTCATCTCGACCCCACTGCCAGGATCAGGCTGGACTTCGGCCAGATTGCCCTCGCGCTGACCGTTCTGCTTCTCATCACGGCTCTCGTCTGGCGCTGGCGCCACAACAAATGCCTGGCCGTCGGCTGGTTCTGGTACCTGGGCATGCTCGCACCCGTGATTGGCTTGTTCACTCAGGCGGGAGATCAGGCTCACGCGGATCGCTACACCTACCTGGCCATGACGGGTCTTGTCATGATGATCGCCTGGCCTGCGGCACAGTGGGCTGAAAAAAATCGCCATCGCACAATGCTCCTCGGAACATCAGCGGTGCTGGTGCTGCTGGCCTTGACGATCACCGCGAGAAGCCAGGTCCGCCACTGGCATGACAGCGTCAGCCTCTGGTCCCGGGCCGTCGAATGCAATCCGGAGGACTACGCCTCTTACAGTGGTTTGGCCAATGCCCTCGTGGATGCCGGCCGCGAGGCGGAGGCCGCTGCCGCTTATGCGCATGCTTTGAAGATCAATCCACGTCTCAGCAGGGCCAATCTGGCGGTGGGTATCAACCTCCTCCGACAGGGCCGGTTGGATGAGGCTGCGGACCATTTGCAGAACGCCCTGGCCGTCGAGCCCCAGATGGCTCAGGCGCATAGCGGACTCGGCTTCGTGTTTCTTTGCAGGGGCGATCTGCCCAGATCCGTCTCTCATTATCAAACAGCCGTGGGCATTGACCCTGACGCCGTGAATCTCTGCGGCCTCGGCAATGCACTCCTTCAGTCAGGCGAGGTTTCCAAATCCCTCGAAAGCTATCAGAAAGCACTCGCAGTGGATCCGGGAAATCTCGATGCCATGGCCGGCCAGGGCATGGCATGTGCAAAGCTCGGCCAGCTGGATCTCGCCGCAGGCTGCTACCGCAAGGTCTTGGAAAAAAATCCCCAGCACCTCCTCGCTCTCAACAATCTCGCCTGGTTGCTTGCCACCAGCCGCCAGGACTCCGTGCGCGATGGCGCCAAAGCTTTGTCTCTGGTGGCACTCGCATTGCAGCTCCCCGGCGGCAGCAGGCCCCACCTCATGCATACCTTGGCCGCCGCCTATGCTGAAACTGGACAGTTCGAGAAAGCCATCCAGATCGTGCAGCAGGTCACGGCCGCGGCCCGCACTCAGGGAAACACATCCCTGATGCAGCAATGCCTGAACGAGAGGCTAGCCTACGAGTCCGGATCTCCCTGGCGGGAATGAGCCCCGCCAAAGCGGATCTGGATCATTACCACAAGGCATGAACTTGTGAAGCAAGTGGCATTGGAGGAATGACGCCGGCTGCGCGAAATCACCGTCGTTATGAAACTCAAACTTCGCCTCTCCAACGAACGCGGTCATGCCAACCACGGCTGGCTCGACAGCTACCACACCTTCAGCTTCGCCGATTACTACGATCCCGCGCACATGGGCTTCCGCAGCCTTCGTGTCATCAATCAGGACGTCATCACCGGCGGCGCAGGTTTCCCCACCCATCCGCATCGCGACATGGAAATCTTCAGCTACATCCTCTACGGCGCTCTCGCTCACAAGGACAGCATGGGCAACGGCCGCACCCTTCTCCCCGGCCAGATCCAGCTCATGAGCGCCGGCAGCGGCGTCACCCACAGCGAGTTCAATCCCTCCAAGACGGAACCCGGCAGCCTCCTCCAAATCTGGATTCGTCCGCGTCAAAACGGCCTCAAACCCAGCTACACCGAGTGGCACCCCAAGCCCGAGCATGAAACCGCCGAGAAGGTGCTCGTCATCTCCTCCGACGGCCGCGACGGCTCCGCCACCATCCATCAAGACGCCGACATCTACCGCGTGCGTCTCGAAGCCGGCAAATCCACCACCCACGAAGTCACCCCCGGTCGCGGCGCCTGGCTCCAGCTCATCAAAGGCACCCTCACCGTCAACGGCACCACCCTCAACCCCGGCGACGCCGTTAGCACCGACGACTCCGGCACCCTCACCCTCACCGCCTCCCAAAACGCCGAAGCCCTCCTCTTCGACCTCCTCTAAAAACAACCGTCAACCATCGCCAACAACAGTAAACCACCGTCAACTCTCTCCCCATATGAAACACATCCCCACCATCGCCCGCCTCCTCCTCGGCCTCATCTTCACCGTCTTCGGTGCCAACATGTGGCTCCACTTCATCCCGATTCCTCCGCCTCCTGAAGGCCCTGCCGCAAACTTCATGTTCGCCATCTATGGCAGCGGCTACCTCACCGTGGTGAAGGTCCTTGAAGTCACCGGTGGCCTCCTCCTCCTCAGCGGCCGCTTCACAAACCTCGCCCTCACCCTCGTCGGCCCAGTCGTGGTAAACATCGCCCTCTACCACTTCTTCCTCGTCAAAGGCGGCTACGAGATGCCCGTCGTCCTCGGCGTCCTCTCCCTCGTCGCCCTCTCCGGCCGCAAAGACTACCTCAGCACCCTCTTCGCCGCCAAATAACTCATCCCCCACGCGGGCCGGATTCACCCCGAATCCGGCCCGCTTCCTCCCATTCCTCCCGCGCCACCCCTCGCGGCGTGGTCCGCACTCTCCGAGTGCGGCTGGCCCTCCGCCCCACCCACTCCCTCCAAAGTCCCCTCTCGCTCCTTCCTGCGCCAGCTTCCCCCCCCCCTCCGAAAACAACCGTAAACCACCGCAAATCTCCCATGAGCGCCCCCATCCATCCCGCCGTCCGCATCGGCCATGTCCATCTCAAAGTGTCAGACCTGGAGCGCTCCCTCGCCTTCTACTGCGGCGTCCTCGGCTTCCAGCTCACCCAGCGCTACGGCACTCAGGCCGCCTTCGTCTCAGCCGGCGGTTACCATCATCACATCGGCCTGAACACCTGGGAAAGCCGTGGCGGCAAAGCCCCGCCTCGCGGCACCACCGGCTTGTTTCACGTCGCCATTCTCTACCCTGATCGCGCCTCCCTGGCCGATGCCCTGCGCCGCCTCATCCAAAAAAACGTCCCTCTCGACGGCGCTTCCGACCACGGCGTCAGCGAAGCCCTCTACCTTCACGATCCCGATGGCAACGGCCTCGAACTCTACGTCGATCGCGATCCCTCCCTCTGGCCCCGCAACTCCAAAGGCGAGCTCTCCATGACCACGGAACCTCTCGATCTAGACGCCCTTCTCGCCGAAGCTCCCCCACAATCATGAAAACCATCTCCCTCTCCGAACTCCAGGCGCAGAAGGAATCCGCCACCCTCATCCATGTCCTGCCAGAGGAGCACTTCGAGTGCGCTCACCTCCCCGGCGCCATCAATGCCTGCGTCTATGAAACCATCTTCGTTTCCAAAGTCGCCGAGCTCATCCCCGACAAAACCTCCTCCATCATCGTTTACGGCGCAGGCGGCGATTCACTCGATGCCACCACCGCCGCCGAAAAGCTGACCAAAGCCGGCTACACAAAGGTCGCCGCCTTCACCGGCGGCATCGCGGAATGGCAGCGCAACAACCTGCCCCTCGAAGGCTCCCACACCACCCCTGGCTACGCCACACCCCAGGGTCGCTACGAACTCGACACCGAAACCAGCCTCGTCCGCTGGACCGGCCGCAATCTCTTCAATCACCATCACGGCACCCTTAGGCTCTCCGGCGGCCACATCGAAGTGCAAAACGGCTCTCTCCAGTCCGCCCGCTTCACCTTGGACATGAACAGCATCGCCTGCGACGATCTCGTGGACACCGCCTTCAACGCCATGCTCATCCGCCACCTGCGCGATGACGACTTCTTCGCGGTCGATCGCTTTCCCACCGCCGAGTTCATCTGCACTCACGCCGATCCTCTCCCATCCTGTACCCCCGGCACCCCAAACTACACCCTCCACGGCACCATCACCCTGCGCGGCGTCACACAGCCCCTGAGTTTCCCCGCCGTCATCGCCGCCGCAGACGCAGACCACCTCACCGGTCAGGCACAGTTTGAGCTGGACCGCACCCTGTTCGGCAGCCACTACGGCTCCGGCAGACTCTTCGCCTTCCTCGGCAAACACGTCGTCAACGACCACGTCCACCTCCACATCAAGCTCCACGCCAAACGCGCGTAACTTTAAACCCTTAGCTAGTAACTTACCCCCCTCCCATGAACACCCTCGAAGCCATCCAAACCCGCCGCGGCATCAAGCATTACGATCCCACCCATCGCATGACCGATGCAGAGATCCGCCAGCTTCTCGAAGCTGCGATGCAAGCCCCCACCGCCTTCAACATCCAAAACTGGCGTTTCCTCACCGTGCTCGATCCTGAAGTACGGAAACAGATCCGCGCTGTCGCCTGGGATCAGGCCCAGGTCACCGAGGCTTCCCTTCTCATCATCCTATGTGCAGACAAGGACTCATGGAAGAAAGACGCCGCACGTTACTGGAAGAATGCGCCCCAGCCCGTTCAGGACTTCCTCGTCCCCGCCATCGGCCAGTACTACTCCGGCCGCGATCAGGTCCAGCGCGACGAGTGCATGCGCTCCTGCGGCCTCGCTGGCATGACCATCATGCTCGCCGCCAAGGCCATGGGCTACGACTCCTGCCCCATGGACGGCTTCGATTTCGACGCCGTCGCCAAAATCATCAATCTCCCCGAAGACCACGTCATCTCCTTCATGATCGCCGTCGGCAAAGGCACCCAGCCCGCCTGGCCAAAGCCCGGCCAGCTCGCCTATGACGAAGTCGTCATCCGCGATCGTTTCAATTAACAGCGTTTTTGGAGTGCGGTCGCGGAGATGCACGGCGCAAGCCTGCATCGCAGCTACCACTTTCGCTGGGTAAAGAACTCTCTTCAGTCCCAGCTCATCGTCCGGCCCGAAAAAGCTGCGTCGCATTCCTATTTGCCATAGGCACCCCGGCGATCTTCAGCTCCTGCGAGCTCCATTCTCAAACGATCAACAGCCTGCCACGTCAGCTCACTCCTTCACCCGAACCCTCTCTGCAATCAGGTCTTGAAGGCCAACGGCCTTCCGTAGTTCAGCCCAGGGTTCGCCGAGCCTCAGCGAGGCAACCCTGGGTCTGCACCACACCGCTGGGGAGCAAACCCAGCACCCTGCCGCACCCAAACCTCACCAGCAGCGTCTCCCATACGCTCCGCCGCATGCCGGTGGATCGGCGGTCAATTCCCCACCCTGGCATGTCACTCTGCCGCATCACCACTTGTGAGCATCTCCCGATTGCGCGACTCTCCCCCTCCATGAAAATCGCCATCGGCTCCGATCACGCCGGCTACCGCTACAAGCAGGCCATCCTCCAGCACCTGCAGGCCGCCGGTCATGAAGTCGAAGACTTCGGCACCCACTCCGAATCCCCCGTCGACTACCCCCGCTTCATCACCCCTGTAGCCAAAGCCGTCGCCGCAGGCACCTTCGAGCGCGGCATCGTCCTCGGCGGCTCCGGCAATGGCGAAGCCATCGCCGCCAATCGCGTGCGCGGCATCCGCTGCGGCCTCTGCTGGAACCTCGAATCCGCACGCCTCACTCGCCGCCACAACGACGCCAACGTCCTCTCCCTTGGCGAACGCATGATGGACCTCCCCACCGCACTCCAGATCGTGGACACCTTCCTCACCACCCCCTTCGAAGGCGGCCGCCACCTCGCCCGCATTCAGCAGCTCGATGAATAAAACGACAGGCGGGAATGGCACCCGGGGAATGCAGGTATCGTTCATTGTTTTTCCTCATCGCCGTGTCTTCATGCGCCATGACTCTCTTTGCTTGCACGTCTCCTTTCGCCGCTCTGCTCCGCGGTACGTCAGCCCCAAAGGGGCTGCGGAATATAGCCCAGGGTCAGTCGAGCCTCAGCGAGGCGACCCTGGGTACTCTGCACATGAATGGGAAGCAAACCCAGCACTCCTCCACATCCCACGCCTGCCAGCAGCGCCCTCATTAAACTCCGCCGCACAGGGCGCGCGCCCAAGCAACGCCGCAGATCCAGATCTTACGCTCAACCTTTCTAACCGAGTGTCATTCACCCCTCGCACCTCCCGCTGGACCGCCATCATCCCATGGCTCTTCGTCCTCCTCTGGAGCAGCGGCTTCATCGGCTCAAAGCTCGGCATCCCCTACGCCGAGCCCTTCACCTTTCTGACCCTGCGCTACTGCATCGTCCTCGCCATCCTCATCCCCATCGCCCTCCTCACCCGCGCACCTTGGCCGCAGGGCAGGGGACAGCTCGCCCACGTCGCCTTCGCCGGCCTCATGATCCACGCCCTCTACCTCAGCGGCTGCGTCTGGTCCCTCCGCCTCGGCCTTCCCGCCGGCATCCTCAGTTTGATCGTCTCCCTCCAGCCCCTCTTCACCGCCGCCTTTGCCGGCGTCGTCTTGGGCGAGCGCGTCCTGCCTCGGCAGTGGTCCGGCCTCGCGCTCGGCTTCCTCGGCACCATCCTCGTCGTCGCTCACAAGACCGGCAGCGGCCTCACCTTCGTCATGACACTGCCTGCCATCGCCTCCCTGGTCGGCATCACCGTCGGCACCCTGTGGCAGAAGCGCCACTGCCCCGCCTTCGATCTCCGCACCAGCACCGTCGTCCAATACGCCGCCAGCCTCGTCATCACCGCCGTCCTCGCCGTCACCACCGAGACCATGCACATCCAGTGGAGCGGCCAGTTCATCTTCGCCTTGTGCTGGGTCGCCCTCGTCCTCTCCATCGGCGCCATCAGCCTCCTCAACTACCTCATCCGCAGCGGCACCGCCGTCAACGTCGCCAGCCTCTTCTACACCGTCCCCGCCGTCACCGCCCTCATGGCCTGGGCCATCTTTGGCGAGACCCTCACCGGCCTCTCCCTCATCGGCATGGCCATCGCCGTCCTCGGCGTCTGGCTCGCACGCGGAAAGTAAGCACAGTTGCCCCCGCCTGCCCCATGATCAGCGGCAAACACCCGCCCATCATATCAAGGCATCCTTTCCATCACTGTCCCTTCCGTCCTTTCACCGGAATCTGGAAACTTAGTTCGCGCATACGGCTCCCAATCAAACTCCTGCCAGTGACTCTCCTTTCCACACCATGGCCGTCTTGAGTTCAGGTGCTTCCTGGCTTTGGCGAAGAATGGGGCCTCGATCCTGCACCTCCGCTTGACCACAAAGCTCACTCTCCACCGCTCTGCCCCTTGTCGTTCGCAATCCCATTTCATTTGGCTTCTTCTCTGCTTTGATCCAAATCCCAGCACCATGCCCTCAGTCCTCGTCCTCTACGCTCATCCCGCACCGCACAAGTCGCGCATCAATCGCAGGCTGGCAGCGGCGGCCAGCGAAGTGGAAGGCGTCACCTTTCGTGATCTCTACGAACTCTACCCCGACTTCGTCATCGATGTCGAGCAGGAGCAAAAGCTTCTCAAGGAGCACGACATCATCGTCCTCCAGCACCCCTTCTACTGGTACAGCGCTCCCTCTCTTGTGAAGGAATACCTCGATCTCGTCCTCACCTACGGCTGGGCCTACGGGGAAGGGGGCACCGCCCTTCAGGGCAAGATCCTGATTCAAGCCATCAGCGCTGGCGGCTCCGAGGAGATCTACTGCACCCAAGGCCGCAACCGCTTCACCATCCGTCAGCTTCTCGCTCCATTCGATCAGACCGCCTGTCTCTGCGGCATGCGCTACCTCGCACCTCACGTCATTCATGGCGCAAACCAGCTCGCAAGCGCCGCCATCATCCAGCCTCTGGCTCAGCGCTACGCCCGCCTGCTCACAGCCCTGCGGGATGAAACCCTCCCGCTCGAAGAGGCCTCCTCGGCGCACAAGATCAACGACCTCATTCCTGCATAACTCATGCACGCCTCGCATTTTTTCCTCTCCGCCTTCATCTACCTCGGTGCCGCCGTGCTGCTCGTCCCCGTGGCGCATCGCCTCGGTGTCGGCAGCGTTCTCGGCTACCTCATCGGCGGCGCCTTGATCGGCCCCTTCGCTCTCGGCTGGGTCGGCGGTGCGCAGGGGGAGGAAGCCATGCACTTCGCCGAATTCGGCGTTGTCATCATGCTCTTCATGATCGGCCTTGAACTTGAACCCGCACGCCTCTGGCGCATGCGCGGCCCCATCTTCGGCCTCGGCGGTCTGCAGGTTTCTCTGACCACCCTCGCGGTCATGGGCATCGCCATGGCCTGCGGTTTGGAAACCAAACCCGCCATCGCCATCGGCATGATCTTGGCGCTCTCCTCCACCGCCATCGTCATCCAGACCCTTCAAGAAAAAGCCCTCATGCGCACAGATGGCGGCGCAGATTCATTCGCCGTCCTGCTCTTCCAGGACATCTCCGTCATCCCGATGCTCGCGGTGTTTCCATTGCTCGCCGCCAGTGTCACCAAAATGGAGCACCACGGCTGGCTGCAGGAGCTTCCTCATTGGGCTCAGCCCCTCGTCACACTGGGGGCCGTCGTTGCCATCGTCATCGCCGGCCAGTTCATCGTGCCACGCGGCTTTGCCATCCTCGCAAAAACCGGCCTCCGCGAGCTCCTCACCGCCGCAGCCCTTCTCCTCATCGTCGGCGTCGCCCTGCTCATGACCCAGGTCGGCCTCTCACCCGCACTCGGTGCCTTTGTCGCAGGCGTCGTCCTCGCTGGCAGCCATTATCGTCACGAACTGGAAAGCAACCTTGAGCCCTTCAAAGGACTCCTCCTCGGCCTCTTCTTCCTCGCCGTCGGTGCCTCGCTCGATTTCAGCGTCATCGCCACCAGGCCCCTCCTCGTCGCCTCGCTCGTGCTCGCCTTGATCGCGCTCAAGGTACTCGTCATCTACGTCATCGCCACCGGGTTAAAAATTCGCGGCAGCCACCGCTGGCTCCTCTCCCTCGCACTCGCCCAGGGCGGCGAATTCGCCTTCGCTCTCCTCTCCATGGCCATCCAGCAGGAGATCCTCGAAGAAGAAACCTCCAAGCTGCTCGTGGCCGTCGTCGCCCTCTCCATGGCCGCTGCACCGCTCCTCTTCATCATCTACGAGCGCATCCTCGCCCCACGCTACACCGCCGTCAGCCGTGAGCAGCGCGCCCCCGACCGCATCGACGAACACGCCCCCGTCATTCTCGCCGGCTTCGGCCGCTTCGGCAATTTCGTCGGCCGCTTCATGATGTCCCAAGGCGTCAAAGTCACCGTCCTGGAAAGCGATCCCGACCACGTGGACATGCTGCGCAAATTCGGCTTCAAGGTCTTCTACGGCGACGCCACCCGCCTCGACCTCCTCCACGCCGCCGGCATCGATCAGGCCTGCATGCTCATCATCGCCCTCGCAGATCAGGCCAAGGTCGCTCGCCTCGTCACCGAGGTCCGCGAAAAATTCCCCAAGCTCCGCATCCTCGCCCGCGCCCATGACTACGATCAGCGTTTCGAGCTCATGAGCCTCGGCCTCGCCGCCGAAGACACCGTGCACGAACAGATGGGCAGCGCCCAGGAACTCGCCGTCCGCGCCCTCCGCGCTCTCGGAAAACCCGCCTACGCCACCGAGCGCGCCGCCCGTCGCTGGAAGCGCTACGACGAAGAAACCGTCCATCTCCTCGTCCCCGTCCATGAAGACGAAGACGCCTACGCCAGCATCGTCCGTGAGCGCCGCATCGCCCTCACCCAGCTCTTCGAAAAAGACCTCGCCGAACTCCCCGCCGACAACGACTCAGGCTGGGAAATCGAACGCGCCGAAGAAACATGACTGCCGGGAGCGCGGCACTCCGATGCCGCAGAACCTCCGCAAACACCCTCCGCTCCGCTCCCTCACAAAGCCTCCCCTAATCGTCCTCCTACTCGAACTCGGCTCGCCCTTCGTAGCTTCAGCGAAGAATGGGTCCTCGATGCCCCCCTCCGCTTCACCCAAAGCTCCCCGCGGAGTCCAGCATCCAGCATCCAGCATCGAGCATCCAGCATCCAGCCATCCAGCCATCCAGCCATCCAGCACCCAGCCTACTTCGCCGTCAGCTTGATATTCCGAAACCACGTCTCATCCCCGTGCTCCGTCAGCATGATCTTCCCTTTCCCAGGCGCAAAGCCCTCCTTGCTCTTGAACTTGCTCTTCGCCACGCGCTCCTTCCACTCCGGCGTCGTGGTGTCCGCTTCACAGGCCAGCGCACCATTCAGCCAATGCTGGATCTTACCGTCCTGCACCACGATCTTGCTCGTGTTCCACTCACCCGCCGGCTTCACCGCCTTGCCTGCCACCGGCTCCTTGATGTCATAAATCGAAGCCGTCGTGTGCGATCCCCCCTTGAGCCCATCCGGATGCCCGCTGTCATCGATCATCTGGTACTCAATGCCCAGCCACTCCTTGCCCCCGATCTTCGTCACCCAGTACTTGATGCCGTTGTTCCCCTTCGAATTCACCTTCCACTCCCACTCCAGCTCAAAGTTCGAATATTCATTTTTCGAAATCAGCGCGCCACCACCTTTGCCCACGAGGTGAATCGTATTGTCACCCTCCGTCGTCCACCCACCCGAGGGCGTGGCGTCCTTGGTGTCCGTGAAATCAGCCAGCGTCAGAAAGACCGGCTCGGCGGCAGTGGCGAATGTAGCAATGGCGAGAAAAGAAAGCAGCGTGCGCATGATGGTGGGTGGAGGAGACTGGCGACATCAAACGTCGTGAGCACAGACTTGCCAGCATCTTTTTCACAACGATTGCCAAAACCAAGTTTCCGAAAGCCCTTCCTCCTCTTCGCTCCACAACACCGCAAACCCATCTCACGTTTTGTAGTCCCGCCTTCAGGCGGCTCCGGACGAACGTCCCCAGAGTCACGCCTCCCGAATAACCTCCACAAGCGCGTAGCGCTGACATAACCGTAGCCGTGGGTGCCAACCCACGGTATGCCGACAAACCGGCATGATCAGTCAGTGGAACCGCGTAGCGGTGACACAAATCTCCGCCCGTTCGACAAGTATCCGAAATCGCTCCAACAACCTGATATTCCATCACCAACGCCGCGTTTAAATCCGCCACATGAAATCCCTCCTGCTCCTCGCCCTCCTCGCCACCACGGCCCTCGCCGCAGACGCCCCCAAGCAAGCGCCCAAAAAACGCGCCCCGCATCCTTCCCTGGCCAAAGTCGAAGACGTCGCCGGTCTCCCACGCGTGCTCCTCATCGGCGACTCCATCTCCATGGGCTACACCCTCGACGTCCGCGAGATGCTCAAAGGCAAGGCCAACGTCCACCGCATCCCCACCAACGGCGGCCCCACCACCAACGGCCTCAAAAACATCAAGGCCTGGCTCGGCGACTCCAAGTGGGACGTCATCCATTTCAACTGGGGCCTCCACGATCTCAAATACATCGCCGAAGACCCCTCCAAACGCGCCGACCCCAAAGCCCCCGGCTCTCACCTCCAGGTCCCTCTCAACGAGTACGAAAAGAACCTCGCAGAACTCGTGAAAATCATGCAGGCCACCGGCGCCAAACTCATCTGGTGCAACACCACCCCCGTCCCCGCCGGCTCCGATGGCCGCATCGAAGGCGATGAAAAGAAATACAACGAAGCCGCCGCCCGCGTCATGGCCGCCGCAGGCATCCCCACCGACGATCTCTGCGCCCACGCCAGCGCCAGGCTCAAGGACGTGCAGCTTCCCGCCAACGTTCACTACTCACCCTCAGGCTATCACTACCTCGCCGAAAAAGTCGCTTCCGTGATCACCGAAAACCTGCCAAAGAAATGAGCATGAAATACACCCTCCTCTTCCTCGCCTTCGCCACACTCTCCCACGCCCAGGTCAAATCCCAGAACGAACCCACCAACGCCGCCGAAGCCGCAGCCAAAAAGGCCGCCGAAGACAAGGCCGTCGATGAAAAATATCAGGCCCTCAAAGCCACGCTCCCTCCCGATCAGCAGGCCTGGGAAACCGTGCTCGAGCAAAACCTCGGCAACGGCTTCTACCTCCCGCTGCACAAAAAGGACAAGATCGCCGGTCGCTCCAACGCCTGGGACTTCGTTCAGGACGACCCCAAGCTCCCCCGCGTCCTCCTCATCGGCGACTCCATCTCCCGTGGCTACACCCAGGACGTCCGCAAGGCCCTCGCCGGCAAGGCCAACGTGCACCGCGCCCCCGAAAACTGCGGCCCGACCGCCAACGGCGTCAAAAAAATCGACATCTGGCTCGGCGACGGCAAATGGGATGTGATCCACTTCAACTTCGGCATCCACGACCGCAAAACGCCCGCCGCAGACTACGAGCAGCGCCTCGAAACCCTCATCGCACGCATGCAAAAAACCGGCGCCAAAATCATCTTCGCCACCACCACCCCCGTTCCGCCGGACACCAAAGACGGCCCCGAACTCGTCACCCAGATCGCCGAGAAAAATGAAATCGCCCTGCGCGTCATGAAAAAACACGGCATCGCCATCGACGACCTTTACGCCTTCCTCGCTCCGCAGCTCCAGGGCATCGCCAATCCCCAGGACGTCCACTACAACGCCAAAGGCTACGAGCTCATGGGCGGTCAGGTGGCCAAGTCCATAGAGGCTGCCCTGAAGTAAATCGCATCCTGTCATGACTCCCCTCCGTCCGCTGCTCTTCCTGATCCTGCTGCTTGGCGGGCTTCTTCCTCTCTCTGCGCAGGACCGGGGAAAATCCAAGGCAGCTCCGTTCGTCATTCCACCGGATGTGAATGGGATGAAGTCCATCATCCCCGCGCCAGTGCAGACTCGTGAGATCAAAGTCGGCATCTACCGTGGCCCCGGCTCACCCCAGGGCGGGGTGGACAATGTCTTGAACGTGCTCAAACCTTTCCCCCAGGTGAAGGCGGTGGTTCTCAGCGGTCAGGACGTCGGCAGTCTCAACATCAGCACCTATGATGTGCTGGTATTTCCAGGTGGCTCCGGCTCCGGTCAGTCCAAAGGCATCGGCGAAGCCGGATTGAAAAAAGTGCGCGACTTCGTGAGAAACGGCGGCGGTTATGTGGGCATCTGTGGCGGGGCCTACCTCGCCTGTTCCAATTTCACCTGGGGCCTCGGCATTCTCAATGCAGGCACCGTTTCCAACAAATGGCGGCGTGGCCAGGCCATGCTGGATTTGGCGCCCACCCCGGCCGGTCAGCGATGGCTCGGCGACGTGAAGTCCCCCTTCAAAGTCCGCTACCACAATGGCCCCATTCTCAAACCAGCGGCTCGCACCGATCTTCCCGCCTACGACGTTCTGACAGTTTTCAAAACCGAGATCGCCGAATACGGCTCCCCCGCCGGCGTGCAGGTCGGCTCACCTGCGCACGTCATCGCCACCTACGGCAAAGGCCGCGTCTTCATCTCCAGCCCTCACCCGGAAAACACACCCGGCCTCGAAAACTTCATCCCTCGCGGGATCCTCTGGTCTGCCGCTCACGCCTCCATGGCTGAGTGAGGCGCTGGGTTCGCCAAGATTGGCTGCATGAAGCACCGTGACACTTGGCATGCTTTCGGCATCTTGCAGGTGTCCACAAACCCCTCGCCATGACCCCGATCCCCTCCTCAAAACCCCTCAGCAAAAACATTCACCTTCAGCGTTGGGTCGGAAAGATGGCCGCTCTCTGCAAACCCGACCGCATTTACTGGGTGGACGGCTCCAAAGCCGAATACGACAGCCTCTGCAATGAAATGGTCGAATCCGGCACCATGACCCGGCTCAATCAAAAAAAATGGCCCGGCTGCTTCTACGCCAAGTCTGACCCCAGCGACGTCGCCCGCGTTGAAGAGCGCACCTTCATCTGCAGCAATTCCAAAGACGGCGCAGGCCCCACCAACAACTGGATGAACCCCTTCGAAATGAAGGAAAAACTGCGCAAGCTCTTCAATGGCTGCATGCGTGGCCGCACCATGTACGTCCTCGCTTACAGCATGGGTCCCGTGGATTCCCCCATGTCGCAGATCGGCGTTCAGCTCACCGACTCGCCCTACGTCGTGGTGAACATGCGCATCATGGCTCGCATCGGCAAAAAGGTGTTCGAGAAAATCGACACCTCCAAGAAGCGCGTCGTCCCCTGCATGCACACTGTCGGCATGCCCCTCAAGAAAGGCCAGAAGGACGTCCCCTGGCCCTGCAACAAGGAGAAGTACATCGTACACTTCCCCGAAACCCGCGAAATCTGGAGCTACGGCTCCGGCTACGGCGGCAATGCCCTCCTCGGCAAAAAATGCTTCGCCCTCCGCATCGCCTCCGCCATGGCACGCGATGAAGGCTGGATGGCCGAGCACATGCTCATCCTCGGCGTCGAAGACCCCAAAGGCAAAAAAACCTACGTCGCCGCCGCCTTCCCCAGCGCCTGCGGCAAGACCAATTTCGCCATGCTCATTCCACCGCCGCACTTTGCGCAAAAAGGCTGGAAAGTCTGGACCGTCGGTGATGACATCGCATGGATCAAACCCGGCGCGGATGGCCGTCTTCACGCCATCAATCCGGAGGCAGGCTTCTTCGGCGTCGCCCCCGGCACCAGCGACAAGACCAACCCCAACGCCATGGCCTCGCTGCGCAAAAACACCATCTTCACCAACGTCGCGCTCACGCCCGATGGCGGCGTCTGGTGGGAAGGCATGACCGACACCCCTCCCGCCCAGTGCACCGACTGGCAGGGCAATCTCTGGACCCCCGACATCGCCAAGGAAAAAGGCACCAAGGCCGCGCACCCAAACTCACGCTTCACCGCCCCAGCGTCCCAGTGCCCCACCATCGACCCCGACTGGGAAAAACCCGAAGGCGTCCCCATCAGCGCCATCATCTTCGGCGGTCGGCGTGCCACCACCATGCCCCTCGTCTATCAGGCCTTCAATTGGAGCGGCGGCGTTTACGCCGGCGCCACCATGGGCAGTGAAATGACCGCCGCCGCCGCAGGCACCATCGGCAAGGTCCGCCGCGATCCCATGGCCATGCTCCCCTTCTGCGGCTACAACATGGGCGACTACTTCCGCCACTGGATCAGCATGCAGCGCTCCCTCAGCGAATCTCCGCGCATCTTCCACGTCAACTGGTTCCGCAAGGACGCCAATGGCAAGTTCCTCTGGCCCGGCTTCAGCGAAAACATGCGCGTCCTCAAATGGATCGTCGATCGCGCCAACGGCCACGGCAAATCCAAGGAAACCCCCATCGGCTGGGTGCCGAAATACGAAGACATCGACTGGAAAGGACTCGACTTCCCCAAAGAAAAATTCGAGGAGCTCCAATACTTCGATCGCGACGCCTGGCGCGCCGAAATCCTCTCCCACGAAGAGCTCTTCATCGACTTGAAGAGCCACCTCCCCAAAGAGCTCATCTACGAGCGCGAGCTCCTCATCTGCCGAATGTAACCGGCCTGCTCGTCCTCGCTCCTGCCACTTCCTTTCGTCCCGCCGCAAGCGCGCCAGTACAGTAGCCATCTCGCTCCGCCGAGATGAGCCCACGACCTGTTCGCACACACCACCTTCGACAGTCCCCAAAGCAGACCTTTCAAACTCAGACCTCCGTCCTCCAGTCTCTGCGGGTTATAGCGTCTCCCACCTAAAGCCGCGTCAAGATTTCCCAGCGTCTTGCTCAGCAGCCTCGGGCAGCGAGATGCTAAAGCTCGCACCTGAGCCCTCTACACTTTCGGCATTCACAGCGCCGCCATGCGCTTCGATGATCTGTTTCACGATGGCCAGCCCCAGCCCCGTGCCCGGTTTATCCGGGTCGGTCGTGAGTTTGTCGAACACCTTGCTCAGCAGCTCCTGCGGGATGCCCTCCCCGTTGTCACGCACCGTGCATGCCACCATTCCCGGGCTGACATGCGCGCTGATCACCACCCGGCCATGGGGGGCATATTTGAAGGCGTTCACCAGTAAATTTTGAAACACCTGGGAGATCAGCCCGGCATCCGCAAAGACGGTGATCGTGCGCGGAATTTCATTCACCACTTCGGTCATATGTTTCGCCGCCACCGTTCTCAAATCGAGAATCAGCCGCTGCACCAGAGGCCAAAGTTCAAACAGCCGGCGCTCCGGGTTGAATGAACTCCCTTCGTTTGAAGACTGCACGCTGACATCCATCACCCGTTTGATCATCTCTGCCACTCGGTGCAGATTGCGCTCCATCATCCCAAAGAGTTCGCCTGCTTCTGCCAGGGCGCGGTCATCCAGCCCGGCCTTCAGCTCTGCAGTCAGCAATGCCACCGCGTTGAGGGGCGTTCGCAGATCGTGGGCGATAAAGGCCAGGTGCTCGTCCTCCCGCTCCTTGCGGATCAGCTCTTGCTGGGCGGCAAAGGCCATCACTGCCATGCGCACCGCTTCATCAATACGATGGTTGATGATGTGCGCCGCCTCACCCACGATGTAAAGTTTGTGGCGTTCCGCGATGGTGATGAAAACCACCCGCAGCAAATTGTACTCCGCGACCACCTCTCCCACGTCCAGACCATCGTGGAAGCGCTGCACCCCGTGCGCCGGCGGCGAGCCGAGGGTATGCTCCGCAGACAGGGGGCCAGTCCGTCCAAACGCAAGATCCCGGATGATCTCCGCGATTACGTCCGGGATGTGGTCGGTGAGCGTCGGCTTGTCGAGCGCAAGCTCACGCAGCAGCAATCCCGCCTGCAACTGCCATTCGTTAATGATCTCTTGCTGACTTGCTCGGAAGACCTCTGCGAGCTGTGCGACGGTGCAGTGTTGAAACATTGACATGGAGTGGGACAGCTTCGCTTGAATTCATCCGCCATGCGAATCAAAACTTTCCCTCTCAATCCGCTCCTCGGCCAGGAACACGCCCATGCCTCCTTCGTGTTCGACGACGACGATGAATAGGACAGCGACCACGAAAAAAACCCGCCTGAACACTCGGTGCACCTCACACCGTAGTACGCCGCCCTCCCCTCCCACCCCTCTCCCCATGCACTCCCGCCGCCACCTTCTCACCACCGCCGCTCTCACCCTCCTGCTCCCAGCGCTCCTCCCTCTGCAAGCCCACGCCGAACCCACCCCCGCCATCACCGGCGAGACCGAGCACTTCCTCTACCGCATGCCCTCACCCGAGGCCCCCTACATCGACACCCAGCGAGACAGCAAAGCCTTCGCCTTCAAAGGCACCCGCATCCTCCTCTCCGAAGACAACGGCGCCACCTGGCCCCACACCGCCGAATTCCCCGACGCCGAAAACATCACCTTCAGCGTCATCCTCAAAAACGGCAGCATCCTCTTCGCCACTCGCGAGCACCTCTTCCTCTCCACCGACAACCTCAAAACCCATCGCGAGATCATCGTCAAAAAACCCGACGGCACCGACTACCTTCCCCACACCCCCGTCAAGCCAGATCAACCCGGCTGGTACTTCCACTCCCTCGATGGCGAACACTGCTTCGACGTGGCCGGCAAAGAAATGCTCGTCTGGGGCAATTACTGCAACGTCATCGGCGGCCCCGTCCCCGTGAACATCTACTACTCCACCGACGGCGGCCAGACCGTCAAGCTCGCCTACGCCTTCGGCCAGAACCCCAAATTCCAGCAAAAAGACGCACCTCCCTCCGCCCCTCTCCTCGGCGATCCGAATAACACCGTCATCGCCCGCCACATTCACAACGTCACCTACAGCCCCGCCGAAAACGCCTTCTACGCCGTCACCGGAGACATCGACCGCGGCCACGGCAACGAATGCCACTGGCTGCGCGGCACCTACAATCCCACCGCCGACACCTGGGACTGGAAAGTCCTCATCTCCGTCAACTCAAACTCCCGCTTCAAATGCGGCGGCCTCAATTTCCTCGGCGACAAACTCTACTGGATCGCCGACGCCAACGGCCCCGCCATCGCCAACCGCTACGACCGCGGCATCTTCACCTGCGCCCCCTCGGACATCACCGACACCTCCCGGCACACCCTCCTCTTCAATCCCATGTTCGAATCCGCCAACATGCTCCTGCAGGACGGCGTCTTCCTCGCCACCCACTGCGCCCCCGCCTCCACGTATAAGTGTGGTATCATCTGGTCCCCCGACATGGGCAAAACCTGGGCTCAGTACGACCTCAGTGAGTTCGGCCCCCGCAGCGGCTGCCGCATCAACAAAAAGAACACCGACGGCTGGTTCCGCATGGACCTCCGCAAAGGCTGGATCGAACGCGCCGAAGTCCTCTTCCTCAAACCCAAGCCCGCCGCAAAACCCTGACCCCGAAGTACGACAGACACTCCTGTCTGTCGATCAACGTTCCCCAATCCCCCCACGCCAACGGACAGTATTCACCTCACTGCACAGAGCCTCCGGGAAGTCCGTACTGGGAGCGCCGATTTTTAATCGGCTCTGGCTTTGCCCCCTGATTCAATAGCCATCAACCCGTTTTCATTTTCGCCTGCCCTTTCGCGCATCCCTCCCTCTTTCCCGCAGCTTATTGCCATCCCCACGCCATTTTTCGCCATCTCGCTCCGCCATACTCCAGCCCCAAAGGGGCGACATGACGTAGCACTGGTCACCACACTCGATCTCACGTTGGATTTCTGACGAGTGGCCGTCGCTCCTTCCATGCATAGCCGGTATGACAATAGGCCTCTTTCTCTGGCGAACCCCACTGCCGGTCCAACTAGAAACCATTTCGAGACTTGCCACTGACAACGACTGTAACGCCTGACCAACCAACGCGACAGCGTCTTGGACTGCGGTGGCAAAGATGCAAGGCGCAAGCCTGCATCGCCGACACCGCTTTCGCGAGGTGAATCCCGTCCTTCTACCTCAGCCCGCCCTCCAATCTCCCAGCACCTCCTTCGCAGGCTGCCGCCATCTTCCACCACCACGCTCCGCCAATCTCTGACCCCAACGGGGTCACGTAACACAGCGAAGGGTTGCCGAGCCTCGGCGAGGCTACCCTGGTACCCATGACAGTCATCGGTAAGCAAACCCATCGGTCCGCCGCACCCAATGCCCGCCAGCAGCGTCTGCAATGAGCTCCGCCGCGCATCCGTCCGGGAAACGAATGGCCATGCGCAACTTCTCCTCTAGGCGCAGCATTTGCGTTATCGGGAGTGTTATCCGACGAAACGGTGCAGAACAACAAAAGTCTTGCGTGCGAATCGGCCCGGTTGCTAGCTTTGCGCAATATGACAACAAACCGTCGGCTATAAAGGAGCTGGGGCAAACCCAACGATTTTGTTGATGATCCCAATGTTAGAACATCGTCCTGAAATGCAGACCACCGACCAAAACGACATCAGCTACAAGGCGGCTTTCGACAAAGGTGCGGCACTGATAAAGGGCAGCATTCAACTTGATGGGCAACAATTGGGGGTTCTCGGTTTCTTCGAGAGACGAAAGCTGAATAAAGCTTTGAAGCACTTCGAGGAAGCCTCTTCAATAGCTCCAACAAATGGAGCGCCGATGCTCTTTATCGCAAAAATAAAGCAGAGATTCGGTGATTATGATGGCAGCCTGGAATGGCTAAAGAGAGCGAACGCTGTTGAACCTGGAAATCTGATTCTGGCCATTGAGACTGGCGCGACTCTCGGGAGATTAGGGAAGCATAAAGAAGCGGCGGCGATGTTGGAGGTTGCGGCTCAGCATCATCCACAGGAACCAAGGATTCTATGCAACCTTGGCTTATCATACTTAATGGCTGGTGAGACAGAGGACGCGCTAAAGACATTTCAGTTTCTGGTTCAGCTTGAGCCGGATTTTCCCACCAATCAAAAGCTCTTGGGGTTGGCTTATGAAATACGCTTGGGAAAGAAATCCACCCCGAAAAATGAAGCGGAAATTGCAAGAATGTTCTGACCATGCGCTGCAACGAACCTGGTTATCACGCTCCGCCACACACCAGCCCTGAAAGGGCTGCGGATTCAGCCCAGGGTCAGCCGAGCCTCAGCGAGGCAACCCTGGTTGGCAGTACATGACCGGAAAGCAAACCCATAACTCCGCTACACTCCACGGCCACCAGCAGCGTCTGCAATGAGCTCCGGCTCGCATCCATCCGCGCGCCGAGCGCATTCTTGTTTCAAAACTCACGATCTCACTCGGGCACCGCTTTCCGAAGTGGCGCACGTAGCTCCAGTGCTGCTGCATATACGTCTCCTCGAAGCACGACATCGGCGTTGTCGGGGCGCGTCATCCGACGAAATGGCGCAAAATTATAAAATTCTTGCGTGCAAACCGACGCTTTGGTTAGCTTTGCGCAATACGACAACAAAACCTGCGGCTATAAAGACATTGGGCCCCAATAATTTTGTGCCGATCCTGTTAGGCGATTCCTCGCGCGATCCATGAACGAAACCTCGATGAGCCTGCCAGACACAGCTTCACCACGCGCCGCTCCGCGTTTCGGCAGTTCCGAGTTCGTAGCGTTAGTTTCTGCCGCCGTCTGCTTGCTCTACGCTGGACACATCATCTTCACCGATGCCTTCGGCGATGCATCTCGGTATTCCAACCGTTCTTTGGCAGGCCCCGCGATCGGACTTGCCCTTGTTGTCGTTACCTACTGCGTCGCACGGTTTCGCTCCCCGCGCCTTTGGGTTCGCATTGTCGCTTGGCCGTTTGCCGTATTTGCCTGTTACTTGGCTTTCGGCGCAGCACTGCTTGTCATCAGCCTATTCGTTCGCGCCGTTACATGAGCGCCTTGCTTCCAACCCGACCAGAAACTTCTAACCAGGCGCTGCAGCGACCTCGCTCCGCTCACGCTGGCTGCTTCCCACCTCCGCCTTTTCTCCGCCATGCAGCCCGCTCCGCGATTCGCTGAGGGGCGTTCGCCCAACCAACAGCTCCCCTCGCCATGAACACTTTTGCCACAGTCCTGTTTGCACTGGTAGTCTGTGACCGGCTCGCCTTGGCAGGATGGGACACCCAGGTTATCCCGAAGCTCACAGGCGTTGACGGCGACAGATATGTGATGATTTACCAGCCGGATGCTGATCGAGGCACCAAATCCATTGCAGGCTCCATCGAAGCCCTTTCGCGCGCCGGTCATCTGAGTTCACTTCAGACGCTCACGATTCACAAGCTGCTCGAGGATGCGACCTTCCAGAGAGAGCTCTTCGAGCAGATGGAGCGGATCGCACCAGCAGAGCTGAAGGCTGCACAGCGTTCAGCGGGAAACATGCATAACCCCAAGATGACCGCTCTACACACATGCTTTTCACAGGCCGTCATGGCCACGCCGACGGTGACAGCGCTGAATCAGGCGCTTGGGAAGCACCGAATGAAGATCGTTCGTCCCTCATTTGAGAAGCTGGAGTTGCACAAGAAGGACCAGTCGGAGACCTTTCGGTGTTTTCTTTGGCTTACGGTTGAGCCGGAATCCGCCCCGACACCTGAGAAGCCATGATCACGACCACCTCGGGAGCAAGGGCGAACAAAACGGATGCAGGTACCGGCTCGCATGGCATCTGTCGTGTCATCCACGCCTCCCGCTCGCCGTCCCTGATCATCCTGTGAGACCACTTACGATGCGCTCCAAACTTCCGCGCCTGCTGCCTTACGGGATTCTCACCGTGCTGCTCCTTCTGGCTGCTCCTGTCATCTCGCGTATTGGCTCGCAGCAGACCATGCGGAAGTGGAATTCCACGCCGGGCGCGCTCGGCGTGAGCCGACCACTAACGCTTTCGTTCCAGAGGCATGTTGCTTACGTCGATGTGCTCGCTGGTTATCCCACCTATCGACTGCTCATCACCGATGGCGGTTATGGCTACGTTCACGATTTCCAGATACCGAGCGCTGACCCGAAGACATTTGTTCAAGGTTGTCGAGTAGCATGGGATACGAATAGAGTGGAGTTCATTATGCCGGGCGGGGAGACACTGACTTTTCCCGCGCAGGTCGTGATACAGCAGACAGCCCATGACAACGTGGTCGAACCACACGCTGCAGCGAACCCGCCATCGCGTTTAGGGCACTCGATCACGCTTCCGGATTTTGATTCTGTATCAGCGTCATTTCAGCGTCTCATTAGCGGTTAAAATCCGGCTCTTTCTTCCAGAACACCTCCGCTTCAAACACGGCATCTCAACCACTGGCAGAAGTTACTTCCGGGTCCCTGCTTCCCGTCTTCATTTTTTCACCGCAGAGGCTGGAAAACCGCAGAGATTTTGTTCTACGACCTCTGCGGTTTTCTAATCTCTTGCGGTGTTAAATCAGCTTCTCCATGAGCATGCGCCGTTCATCCCCCTTTTGCTCTCCGTAGCGCAGCAAAGAACAGACGCTGCCCACACGTAGTCCTTCCAGCATGCACCTCCGCCTCCTCTTCTCTCTCCTGCTCCTCCCACTCGCCACCTTCGCCGCAGAATCCCCCCTCCTACCCGCCGGTGCCGCCTCCATAGACATCACCCCCGACTACCCCGTGCGCCTCAGCGGCTACGGCAACCGCCGCGCCCCCAACACCGGCGTCTCCCAGCACATCTTCGCCAAAGCCCTCGCCATCGGTTCCGACACTGACTCCGAAGGCCCCGCCATCCTCGTCACCGTGGACAACGTCGGCGTTCCCGCCTCCATGCGCACCGAAGTCCTGCGCCGTCTCCAAACCAACACCAAAGCCACCGACGCCCGCTTCGCCATCTGCTCCAGCCACACCCACTGCGCACCCATGCTCACCGGAGTGCTCCCCAACCTCTTCGGCATGGACATCCCCGCCGAGCATCTTCCCGCCATCGAGCGTTACACCCGCGAACTCACCGACAACCTCGAAAAAGTCGCCCGCGCCGCACTCGCAAATAGAAAACCCTCCTCGCTCGCCTGGGGCATCGGCAAAGTCGGCTTCGCCGCCAATCGCCGCCTCTTCCCCTTGAAGCCCATCGACCACGACCTCCCCGTCCTTCGTGTCACCGACACCGACGGCAAAGTCCGCGCCATCTTCACCAGCTACGCCTGCCACTGCACCACCATCGGCATCGATGAAATCCACGGCGACTGGGCCGGCGTCGCCCAGGAGGCCCTCCAGCGCGAATTCCCCGGAGCCATCGCCCTCACCGCCCTCGGCTGCGGTGCCGATCAAAACCCAACGCCACGCCGCACCATGGAACTCGTCAAACAATACGGCGAAGACCTCGGAGCCGAAGCCAAGCGCATCGCCACCAGCACCCTCAAACCCCTCACCGCCCCGCTCGCCTGCGCAGCCAAACAAATCGAACTCGCCTTCGACACCCTCCCCACCCGCGAAGAATGGCAAACCCTCGCCGCCTCCAAAACTCCTGCCATTTCATACCACGCCAAAAAGAACCTCGCCCGCCTCGATCGCGGCGAAAAACTCCCCACCCATCTCCCTTACCTCGTCCAGCGCTGGAGCTTCGGCAACGACCTCGCCATGGTCTTCCTCCCCGGCGAAATCACCGTCGACTACTCTCTCCGCATCAAACGCGAATTCGACCGCTCCCGCCTCTGGGTCAACGGCTACTCCAACGATGTCCCCTGCTACGTCCCCTCCCGCCGCGTCCTCGAAGAAGGCGGCTACGAAGCCGCCGGAGCCATGGTCTACTACGACCGCCCCACCAAGTTCGCCCCCGATGTCGAAGAACGCATCATGACCGCCGTGCACGCAGTCACTCCCAAAGAATTCCTCACCCGTCCAGACCAAATCAAACCCGCCGAAGCACCCGCAGCCATCCCTTACCCCGACCACTCCAACCTCCTCATCGTCCGCGACTCCAAAGGCAACGAACGCACCGTCCAAACCGCCGCCGACTGGGCCGAGCGCGTCACCCACATCAAAGCCAGCATGCAGCAAGTCATGGGCCCCCTCCACGACACCTCCCGCTGGACCCCGCTCAACATCCAAACCATCTCCGAAGAAAAAACAAAAAAATACCTCCGCCGCAAAATCCGCTTCACCCCAGAAATCGGCGACATCGTCCCCGCATGGCTCCTCATCCCCAATGACGCCCTCAAAGCACCCGCCATGCTCTGCCTCCATCAAACCACCCAGATCGGTAAAGACGAACCCGCCGGCCTCGGCGGCAAGCCCTCCCTCCACTACGCCCACGAACTCGCCGAACGCGGCTACATCTGCCTCGTCCCCGACTACCCCTCCTTCGGCGAATACCCCTACGACTTCAAAACCCAGGGCGCCCACCGCGCCAGCGGCACCATGAAAGCCATCTGGAACAACATGCGCGCCGTCGACCTCCTGCAAACCCTCCCGCAAGTAAACAAAGACAAGATCGGCGTCATCGGCCACTCCCTCGGCGGTCACAATGCCCTTTTCACCGCCGTCTTCGACGACCGCCTCAAAGCCGTCGTCACCAGCTGTGGCTTCACCCCCTTCCACGACTACTACGGCGGCAAAGTCGCCGGCTGGACCAGCGACCGCTACATGCCCCGCATCCGCGAGGTCTATGAAAACAACGCCGACAAGATCCCCTTCGACTTCTACGAAGTCCTCGCCGCCATCGCCCCCCGCGCCGTCTTCTCCAACTCACCCCTCCACGACACCAACTTCGACATCACCGGCGTCCGCAAAGCCTTCACCAAAGCAGGAGAAGTTTATGACCTCCTCAAAGCCGAAAAAAACCTCACCCTCGTCACCCCCGACGCCCCCCACGACTTTCCCGACGCCGAACGCCAGGCCGCCTATCAATGGCTCGATCAACGGCTCAAGTGATGCCAGCCAGGAATGAAGTTTAGTAAATAGCTGTCATCGCGAATCGTGCGCCTCAGACCAAAGCGCCCCGGAGCGCGGACTTCCAGTCCGCAGCACTCCGCATGCACCCAGGCCTCCGCACGTCTCTTCAGCCCCTCAACCTCCAGCGCCCTTCACTTCTTCACCAGCGTCGGCTCCGCCCAGATCGCATAATTGCTCTTCGCATCCAGCCCCCGCGAGGTCAGCGAAAGCTGAAGCTCCTTCACCCCTGCGACATCACACTCCAGCAACTTCGCCGGATCAGTCCCATTCAGAATAACCGTCGTCAGCACCTTCCCATCCCCGCTGATCGTGAACTCCACCCGCCCCTTGGTCCCCAATTCCGGATGCAATCCGGCCAAAACCGTGAAACGCGAATAAACATCTTTTGGCAGCAAAAACGTCAGCGGCTTCCCCATGCCCGCGCTGATGCCATTTTTGAACTCCTCATTGCCGGATCCGACACAAAGCTTGAGCGGAATCTCCTTGGTTCCACCCGCCAAAATCACCCCGCTGCGCGCATGCCCCCAGTTCGGCGAACTGAAAAACTGCGACTGCGGATAGTAGCAACTGGCCGCCTCCAGTGGAAAGAAAGCGCCAATCTGCACCTGTTTTAGCGCCGCCTGCTCTTCCGCTGCAAACTTCTGCATCCCGAGGCAAAGGATTGTATAAACCGCATCCGCCACCACCTGCGCATCCATCGTCGCCGCCCGCATCTGGTGCTTCACCACGTCCTCTTTGTCCTCCCGGTACAGCGCCTGCATGATCGGCACCGTCGTGCTCCGGGCATTCAGGATCTCATCATGCACCCGGTGCATGAGTCTCCATGCAGCTTCATGCACCGTGGTGCCAAGCAGTGCAGGCTTGTAGCCCTCAATGCTCACCTTGAAGGCCCCATTCTCGATCGGCCCATGCATGAGCTGGCCTTTCATGGCATCTGAAGGCGGCAGGAACTGCTGCAGCAGCGTAAACATGTTGTCTCCGGGCACCGTGTGCGAAGGACTGCCATAATCTTCGATCTGATGACACACCGTCCCCATGTAGCGCACTGCGTCTCCCTGCTTCCCTTCGCGCCACGCTGCCACCGCCTTCTCCATGAAGTAGCGCATCACCTCCAGGTACTCCCCCTGCTGCGTCGGCAGGTGCAGGATTTTCAAGTACACCTCGTTCGGCACTGACTCCATCTTGGCATACTTGGCGTTTTCCTTGTCGGTGAACACATGGTCCGGGATCATGCAGTAGCTGTCACCTAGCTGCTTCAGTTCGCCCCCAAGTGCCTCCTTTTGCCACTCCGGCAAAACCTCCAGCGCCGCACGTGTGATGGCATGATGAGGCTCACCCCAGCCCAAGACCAAGGAGGGGGTTGCGAGGCTTAAAAGAGCGGCAAATACGAGCTGTCTCATTGTGATTGAAGTTAATACTAAAGTTACTCAATGCGAAAAAGGGGTGCCCCAAACCGTAGGTTTGAAGTGATAACAATGAAAGCACCTCTTAAAGCATGGATGATCGTGATGCTCGCCGGAACGAGTTTCGCGGCGGAATCGTCACGCCCCTTAAGCTTCGTCAATGATATTCAGCCCATCCTCACCAAGGCGGGCTGTAATGCTGGCGTATGCCATGCCAAAGCGATCACAGGGCAGCGCGGCTTCCGCCTGAGCGTGCTGGGATTTGAGCCTGAAGAAGACTACGAGGCCATCGTGAAGCAGGGGAAGGGGCGGCGTGTGTTTCCGCCAGCCCCCGAGGAAAGTCTGCTGATCACCAAGGGGGCAGCCATCGTGCCGCACACAGGTGGGAAGAAACTGGAGCCGGGCTCCGAAGACTACAAGATGCTTGTGCGCTGGATCGCCGAAGGCATGAACTATGCGCAGAAGGATGAGGCCAAACTCAGCGGCATTCTTGTGGAACCAGCGCGCGTGACGATGAAAGTCAAAACCACGCAGCAGCTTAAAGTGACCGCGCAGTATTCGGATGGCAGCAGCCGGGATGTGACCAAGCTTGCGCTCTTCGAGGCCAATGACCGGGCCATGGCCGAAGCGGGAGAACAGGGACTGGTAAAGACACTGGATATTCCCGGCAATGTGGCCGTGATGGTGCGCTTTGGCGGCCGTGTTTCCGTTTGCAGCGTCTCCATTCCACTGGGTGCGCCCGTTGACTCGCTTCCGCCGGTAAAGAATTTCATCGACCAGCATGTGTTTGCCAATTTGAAGCAGATCGGGGTTCCTCCCTCGCCCCTCTGCGATGATTCGACCTTTCTGCGCCGCATCTCCCTCGACATCGGCGGCCGCCTGCCCACGGCGGAAGAGACAAAGACTTTCCTGGAGAGTCAGGCTCCGGACAAGCGCGACCGAGCCATCGAGGCCCTCCTGAACAGTCCCGACTACGCGGATTACTTTGCCAATAAATGGACGTCTTTGCTCAAAAACACCCGTTCGGATGCTGCTGACATCACCTCCAACTTCGCCTTTCATGCCTGGATGCGCGACAGTTTGCTGGCGAATACCAAGTACGACCAGATCGTGCGCCAGATTCTCGCCTCCACCGGCACCATTGTTTCCAATCCTCCTGTCGCTTGGTACAAGCGGGTGAAGGAGCCCACCACGCAGCTGGAAGACGTTGCACAGCTTTTCCTCGGGGTGCGCATGCAGTGCGCTCAATGCCATCATCATCCCTTTGAGCGCTGGACTCAGGCGGAGTATTACCACCTCGCCGCGTTCTTCAGCCAGATTGGTCGCAAACCGACCGCCATCGCCGGTGAAGATCTCATCTTCCACAAGCGCGGCATCGCCCAGACTGAACACCGTAAAACCCGCGTGATGCTGAAGCCCGCAGGGCTCGGCGAGCCGGAGCTCGACATCGCCCCCGATGATGATCCGCGTCTCGCTTTGGTTGATTGGATGAGCAAGAAGGACAATCCCTTCTTCGCCAAGTCTCTCGTGAACCGCTACTGGAAGCATTTCTTCAAGCGAGGCCTCGTTGAGCCCGAGGACGATCTCCGTGATACCAATCCGCCGACCAATCCCGACCTCTTCGATGCGCTGGCCAAGAGCTTCACTGACAGCGGCTACGATCTAAAAACACTCGTGCGCACGATCACGCAAAGTCACGCCTATCAGCTCAGCTCCACGCCAAACCAGTACAATGCCGTCGATCGTCAGGCCTACTCCCATTATTACCCGAAACGCATGACTGCCGAGGTCATGCTCGACAGCATTGACATGGTCACCGGCTCCAAGACCGACTTTGCCGATCTGCCGGCTGGGACGCGTGCCATTTCACTGCCGGACAACAGCTACAACCGCGCCGCGCCTTTCCTCAAAGTGTTTGGTCGTCCCGAAGGCGCCAGTGTCTGTGAGTGTGAGCGCGTGCAGTCCGCCAGCCTTGCGCAAAGCCTGCACCTCATGAACGCCGCCGACGTGAAGGCCAAGCTCACCGCCAGTGGCGGACGTGCTGAATCCTTGAGCAAAGCCGAGATGCCCGAGCCCAAGCGCATCCGTGAACTCTACCTCGCCGCTTTCTCCCGCGAACCCTCGGCCGATGAAGTGCGCATCAGTGAAAATTATGTCGTCAAGCCCCGCACTGATGCTGCCGGCAAACCGCTCGACTCCCAGCGTGCCAAACGCAACGGTTACGAAGACCTGCTCTGGGCGCTGCTGAACACCAAGGAATTTTTGTACAATCACTAATCTATGCTCGCGAAATCCACACTCACACTTGCCGTCTTCACATGGATGGCTGCTTCGGCCCTCGCCCAGCAGGTCACTCTGCCGTTGCCACGTCTGCTCACGGTCATGCCCATGGGCGGACAGGCGGGCACGACGGTTGAGGTCACGATCACCGGCGAGAATACAGAGGATGTCAGCGAACTGATGTTCTCCACACCCAAGATCACGGCGAAGCCGGTCGCTGGTGCAGAGAAGAAGTTTACTGTGACCATCGCGCCTGACGTCCCGGTTGGGGTTTATGATGCGCGTGTGATGTCTCGGCTCGGCGTATCTTCGGCGCGTGCATTTTCGGTGAACAAACTGCCGGAGGTGATCCGAACCAAGGCGAACAATTCGGTGGAGACGGCGATGACGCTGCCCCTGGGCACCATCTGCAATGCGACCATGACGAAGCGGTCGGTGGATTTTTATGCATTCCAGGGCGTGAAAGGGAAACGCGTGGCAGTGGACTGCGCCGCGACGGGCATAGACTCCCGACTTACACCAGTGCTGATTCTGGCGGACGCCAAGGGCGGTGATTTGAAAGTGAACCGTACGGGAGGCGTGATCGACTTCACACCACCCGCTGATGGCACCTATTTGATCAAGGTGAGCGATCTCACCTATCAAGGCGGCGAGCGTCTGTTCTATCGTCTCGCCCTGCAGGAAGCACCGGGAACCGGACCTGCGCCACGCCAGCCGCAAACGCAGACGGTCAGCGCCATGTCCTGGCCGCCAGCCGGTCTCGCCGCGACCGCGAAGGCCCATGAAACGGAGCCGAACAACAAGCCTGCTGAAGCGCAGAAGATCACGCTGCCCTGTGACATCGCCGGTTCCTTTTTCCCGGCGGCGGATGTCGACACCTTCGAGTTCACGGCCAAGAAAGGCGAGACATGGTGGGTGGAGGTGGCTTCCGAGCGCCTCGGTTTGAACACAGACCCCTTTGTGCTCGTGCAGCAGGTGAAAGCAACCGGTGGCAAAGAGACGCTGACGGATGTGGCCGAGCTCTATGACATCGCTCCACCTATGAAGGTGACCAGCAACGGCTATTCCTATGACGGCCCGCCGTACGATGCCGGATCCCCTGATGTGAACGGCAAGTTTGTGGTCAAGGAAGACGGAACCTACCGCCTGCAGGTGCGCGATCTTTTCGGCGGCACGCGCAGCGATGCGAACAATGTGTATCGCCTCATCGTCCGTCAGGCCACGCCGGATTTCTCGCTCGCAGCCTGGGCAGTGCATATGACACTGCGCAATGGCGACCGCGCTGCGCTTTCCAAACCGATGGCTCTGCGTGCGGGTGAGTCGCGTGCCTTTGAAGTTGCGGTGCAGCGTCGTGATGGCTTTGATGGCGAGATTGAGATCGGCATGGAAAATCTGCCGCCAGGTGTAAGCGCAGCCGGGTTAAAAATCGCCAAGGGCAAGCCCTTTGGTCATTTGATCCTTACCGCATCCAGCGATGCGAAACACGGCTTCTCCCTGGCGAACATTGTCGGCAAAGCCACGGTCAATGGTGCTGTCGTGACGCGCCCGGTGCGGGTGGCGAGCATGGAATGGCCGGTGAAAGATGCAAAAGGGGAGATCCCTGCGCCGCGTCTCATGGCCGATGTTCCAGTTTCTGTGAGCGACTCCGAGCAGGCACCGCTGACCATTGCCACGGCTGAAAACAAGGTCTTCGAAGCGAAGGTGGGAGAGACGCTGAAAATCCCGCTCAAGCTCACCTGGCGCAATGATTTCAACGGCACCTCGATCAAGGTGAAAGCCTACGGGGAGGGTTTCAGCGCCATCAAGGAGTTCGACATCCCTCTCAAAGCGGCGACGTTCGAGGCTGTGATTGATCTTGCCGCCTTGAAGATCGCGCCGGGAGATTACACCTTTGCCTTCCAGAGCCTCGGCATCTGCAAATACCGCTACAATCCCGCTGCCGTGCCACTGGCCGAGGCTGAGCAAAAGAAGGCCGAGCAGCTCGCCGCCACTATGGCCGCTGAAGCCAAGAATCTCGCTGCCACGGATGCAGAAGCTGCAAAGAAGGCCGCTGAAAAGCAAAAGCAGGCGGAGGCAGCCATGGCTGTGGCCACCAGCCGCATGAAAGCCGTCACCACGGCTGCATCTCCCACGGACACCGTGGAAATCCTGATTTCGGAACCGATTCGCGTTTCGGTGAAGGCCGCGACTCCAGCGCCCGCTGTGACCGCCACCAAATAAGCCCTGGCATGAGCCTTTTTTCCACATCGTTGCCGCGTCGGCGTCTGCTTCAAGGACTGCTGGCCACAGGCGCTGTCGCCCCTGCCTCGGCACTGCTTGCGGCTGAAGCGACAAAGCCCGCGCTACGCGGCAGCTTCTCTGTGGATGACATCCACGTAGGGCTGCACACTTCAGGTGTGGAGAAGCCGGTGAAGCTGCTGATGCTCGCGGACACGCATCTTTCCCGTGACGATGAGCGCGGTGCGCCGTACCGCGAGTTCAGCGCCCGCATGGCCAAAGCCTACAACCATACCAAGCATTTCCGCAGCAAAGAAACCACTGACCCGGAACAGTGCTTCGAGCAGACCCTGCAAGCCGCACAGAATTCCAAGGTGGAGTTGCTGGTGCTGGCCGGTGACATCTTCAGCTTCCCCTCCGAGGCCGCCATCGAGTGGGTGCTCTCCCGACTGGAAAAAAGCGGAATCCCGTGGCTCTACACCGCCGGTAATCATGACTGGCACTATGAGGGCCAGCCTGGCACCTCCACCGATCTCCGCCGCATCTGGTGCAAGAAGCGCCTGAGCTCTCTCTATCAGGGCGGTGATCCAATGATGTCCGCCAAACAGGTGGGCGGTGTGAATGTCGTGCTGATCGACAATTCCACCTACGAGATCCAGCCGGAGCAGCTTGCCTTCTTCCGCCAGCAGGCTGCCTCGGGTGTGCCTCTGGTTCTCTTTGTTCACATTCCGCTCTATGTCCCCGGCAGGCCGGTGGGCTTTGGCTGCGGCCATCCGCAATGGGGGGCCGCGCAGGATAAAAACCACCTCATTGAACGCCGCCCGCAGTGGCGCACCGAAGGGCATTCCCAAGTCACGCTCGATTTCCATCGCGAGGTCTTTGCCGCCTCCAACCTTCTCGGTGTGTTCGCCGGGCACACGCACCAGCAGACGCTCGATGTCTGGCAGGGCGTGCCGCAGATGGTCGTGGGCGCCAATGCCACTGGCGCGCACGCTGTGATCGAAGTGCTTCCTCCTTCCGCCGTTTGAAAAATTTACCCCGCATGAAACTGCCCTCTGTCATCTCCCTTGCTCTCATGCCTGTCTTGAACAGCGCCGCTGCGGAACTCGACTACTATCGGGACGTTTACCCCTTCCTGAAAGCGAACTGCATCTCGTGTCATAACAAGACGACGACCAAGGCGGATCTGAACATGGAGACGCCGGAACTGATGATCAAAGGCGGCGAAAGCGGCCCTGCGATCATTCCAGGGAAAGGCGCGGAGAGCCTGATCGTCACGGCTTCGCTGCACACGAAGGACATGGAGATGCCGCCGCCGAACAACAAGTCCGGCGCGGTGAACCTCATCCCTGAGCAGATCGCCACTTTGAAGGCGTGGATTGACCAGGGGGCAAAAGGCTCGGTGATGGTGGAACGCGCGGTGGTGCTGCAGGCCTTCTCCGCCAGCATTGATCCGATTTACAGCGTGGCGATGACGAAGGACGGGCGGTACGTCGCCTGCGGTCGTTCGAACCACATCTATGTCTATGACATGGCCACGCGTCAGTTCGTTGCGCAGATCAGCGACCCTGCGGAAAAGAACGGCGCGGCACATCGAGCGCTGGTTCAGTCGCTTTCATTCAGTCCGGACGGCACGCGCCTCGCGAGCGGCAGCTTTCGTGAAGTGAAGATTTGGAAAATGGCGGAAGTCAAAGCCGTGGCGGCCACGGCGAAAACGGCCTCGGTTCCTGCGAGCGCCGAGTTGATCAAAAAGATCGCCACCACCGGCAAAGTCGCAGTCCTGAGCAGTGCGATGTCTGCTGATGGCAAACAGGTTGTCACGGGTTGTGACGATGGTTCTGTGCGTGTGTGGGATGCGGCGACGGCGAAACTGGTCATTGAACTCCGTGGCAGCGTGGCGGGGGCAAAGAAGATGGCGGAGCTGGACTGGGTTGTCGCGGCGCAGACCTTGGAGCAGGCATTTCAAAAGAGTGAAATCACCCGCATCGAGGCGCAGGACAAGGCACTTGATGTCCTGCTGGGCAAAGCCAAGGAGGCCATCGTGGCGATGAACAAGGCGCTGCCTGAGAAACAGAAGGCCGTGCCGCCGACCACCGAGGCCAAAACAACGGCGCAAAAGGCCGTGGATGAAGTCGTTGCCAAAATCAAAGCGGCACCAGGAGGCAAACCAGATGCAGCCCTCGACAAAGAGCTCAAGGCTGCGCAGGAAAAACTCATCACCGCGAAAATGACGGAAGTTTCCGCGCTCGCCGCCGTCTCTGCAACGCAGAGCAATGTGAAGGACGCCGAGGATGATTTGAAGCGCATCACCGATTCGAAAGCCGTCAATGCCAAGGCTGTTGCAGCCGCGAACGCTGCTATTGCCGCCTCGAAAACTTTGCAGGACAAGGCCACGGCCGATCTGGCTGCGGCCAAGCTCGCGCTGACCAAGACCACCGCGAAACCCATCGCCGTTTCCTTCTCCGCCGATGCACTGCGCGTGGCTTCGATGTTCGACGATGGCAGCCTGCGCGTGTGGGGTGCCGCGACCGGCGCGCCGATTGAAGAAAGCACCGGCAGTGCCGCCGCCATCACGAGCATCACCTCGGCTCCCGATGGCTCCTTTGTGGCCACCAAATCCGTCATGCAGTCTGCGGGCAGCACGCAGCACTGGTCCTTGGAGCGCAAGATTGATCAGAAGGGCCTCTTTGCCGATCGTGTCAACGCCGTGCGGTTCAGTCCTGATGGCAAGACACTCGCCACGGGCGGTGGTGAGCTGTCACGCAGCGGCGATATCATTTTCTTCGATGTCGCCACCGGCAAGGCCACGCAGACGTGGAAGGAAAAGCACGCTGATACGGTGCTCTGCCTGGATTACTCGCCGGATGGCAAACGCCTCGCCTCCGGTGGTGCTGACAAAATCGCGCGTGTCACCGACATCGCCACAGGCAAGCAGTTGAATCTTTTTGAAGGCCACACCCATCACGTCATGGGTGTCGCATTCCGCAGTGATGGCCGCGTGCTTGCCACGGCAGGTGCGGAGGGAACCGTGGTGACATGGAACATGATCATCGGCGAGCGGAAGAGAAAGATCGAAGGCTGGACCAAGGAGGTCACCTCGCTGCAGTTCATCGGTGCCACGAATCAAATCGTCACCTCTGCCGGTGACAACCGCATCCGCATCGTCACTGATGATGGCACGGAAGTGCGTGCCATGGCAAATCTGCCGGATTACATGCAGGCGGCCGTGAGCGCGCCCAATGGCAGCGCCATCATCGGCGGCGGTGAAGACAGCATCCTGCGCGTGTGGGATGGGGCAGGGAAAGAGCTCATCGCATTTGGATCGAAGTAGCTCGTTCGATGGGATGAAAAACCACACTTCATCGCATGTCCTCCATCGTCCAGCCTCCTTCGCTCGTCCGCTGCGCCGGTCCCATGCAGCGCCGTGCTTTCATGCAATTTGGTCTGACCGGCATGGCAACACTGAGCTGGCCGAGCCTCCTCAAACTGCGTGCGGCTAACGCGTCCCTGCCGAGGAGCGAGCGAAAATCCATCATCATGGTCTGGCTGCCGGGCGGGCAGTCGCACATCGACACCTACGATCCGAAGCCGGAGTCCAGCAGCGAGTATCGAGGGCCGTTCAAGACGATTTCCAC
Source organism: Verrucomicrobiota bacterium (assembly GCA_017301975.1). GTDB lineage: Bacteria > Verrucomicrobiota > Verrucomicrobiia > Verrucomicrobiales > Verrucomicrobiaceae > Prosthecobacter. Next base: position 102,356 of record JAFLEI010000015.1, on the reverse strand, counting down.
CAAGATCCCAGGCACGCATTTCACGGAGTTGATGCCGCTGCAGGCGAAGATTGCGGACAAGTTCACGGTGCTGCGCTCGATGAATCAAACGGCGGGCGGTCATCCGGCGGGAACGCTGCAAATGCTTTCGGGCGATCCCGATACGCGAGACAAACCGGTGCCGCGTCTGCCGGACTGGATGTCAGTGGCGCATTACCTGCGAGCCAAAGAGCCGCAGCGTCCGCAGGCGCTGCCAAACTATGTCAGTGTCAATCCGATCAACGCATCCTACTCCGGGCCGGCGTATCTGGGTGCATCCTATGCGCCGTTCTCGGTGAGCGAAGATCCGAACCGCCCGAGTTTTGAGGTGCCGAACATTGGCCTACCGGATGAGGCGGAGACGCGGCGGCTCAGCGACCGCGTGGCGCTGCGTCGCAGCCTGGACAAGATGGAGCGGGCGTTTGATCGCGAGGGTGAACTCGGAGCGCTCGATCAGTTTGAGTCCCAGGCGATGTCCCTGCTTACGAGCGCACAGACACGCGATGCTTTTGATCTGAGCCAAGAAGACGTGCGGACGCGTGATCGCTATGGACGCAACCGCTGGGGACAGCAGCTGCTGCTGGCACGCCGCCTGGTGGAGGCGGGCGTGGAGATCATCACCAGCAGCCTGCACGGCCCTCTCTGCGGTCGGACGCAGGTTTGGGATGACCATGCGGTGGATCACCACATCTTTGAGGCGCTGAGATTCCGCATGGGAAATTATGATCAGGCGGTGTCCGCGCTGATCGAGGACATTTATGCAAGGGGGCTCGACAAACGTGTGATGGTGGTCGTTACGGGTGAGTTCGGGCGCACACCGAAAATCACTTTTGACCGCAGCACGGGCGCGGGAGATGCCAGCGGACCTGCGGGCACGCTGCAGCCGGGCCGCGACCACTGGCCGCGGGCTTTTTCCAACATTTGGGCCGGAGGTGGCATCCAGACAGGGGCGGTCATCGGCGCCACGGACAAACGAGGAGAGGACGTGATCGAGCGGCCTTGCAGCGCGGGGGATTTTCTGGCGACGATCTATCACCATCTGGGCATTGATGCCTCCAAGGTCACCATCAACGACTTCAATGGCCGGCCGACGCCCATTGTGGATCACGGCCGACCGATTCCAGGGCTCACTGCGTAAGTCCCGCCGAAGCATTACCTTGCACGATAAAGACTAGCACCATCGAACGTAGGTTTTTACACATGTCATCCATCATTCAGCCCCCCTCTCTCGTTCGCTGCGCCGGTCCTTTGTCGCGCCGCAGTTTCATGCAGTTTGGATTGTCTGGAATGGCGACGCTGAGCTGGCCGGGCCTGCTGAAGCTGCGGGCGGAGAATGCAGCGAAGCCGAAGGGTGAGCGAAAATCCATCATCATGGTGTGGCTGCCGGGCGGGCAGTCGCACATCGACACCTACGATCCTAAGCCGGAGGCCAGCAGCGAGTATCGCGGGCCGTTCAAGACGATCAGCACGAAGGTGCCGGGCATGCAGTTCACTGAAATGCTGCCGATGAATGCGAGGATCGCGGACAAGTTCACGATTGTGCGCTCCATGAATCAATCGGCGGGCGGACACCCGGCGGGGACGATGCAGATGTTCTCGGGCGACAGTGACACGCGCGACAAGCCCAAGCCGCGCCTGCCGGACTGGATGTCGGTGGCGCATTACCTGCGGGCCAAAGAAGGTGGCCGCACGAACCCGCTGCCGAATTACATCGGCGTGCCTGCGGCCTCGCCTGAGTATTCGAGCCCTGCCTATCTGGGCGATGCTTATGCGCCATTCGCGGTTAGCGATGATCCGAACCGCCCGAGCTTTCAGGTGCCGAACATCGGCCTGGCGGATGAATCGGAAAATCGTCGTCTCAGTGACCGCATTGTTTTGCGCAAGAGCCTGGACAAGATGGAGCGTGCGTTTGACCGCGAAGGCGAACTCGGGGCGCTGGATGAATTTGAAGCGCAGGCGGCCACGCTGCTGACGAATCCGAAAACACGTGATGCCTTTGACCTGAGCAAGGAGGATGCGGCCATCCGTGATCGTTATGGACGCAATCGATGGGGGCAGCAGCTTCTGCTGGCGCGTCGCCTTGTCGAATCGGGCGTGGAAATCGTCACCAGCAGTCTCAGCGGGCCTTTATGCGGCCGCGTGAACAACTGGGACGACCATGCGGTGAACCAGCATCAGTTTGAGGCGCTGCGCTTCCGCATGCCAACCTATGACCGTGCGGTGTCTGCGCTCATCGAGGACATTTATGCGCGTGGTCTCGACAAACGCGTGCTGGTGGTCGTGACGGGTGAGTTTGGCCGCACGCCGAAGATCAGCTTTGACCGCAGCACGGGTGCGGGCGACGCCAGCGGCCCCACGGGCACGCTGCAGCCTGGGCGTGACCACTGGCCGCGTGCCTTCACCAATGTCTGGGCCGGCGGCGGCATCCAGACGGGGGGCATCATTGGTGCCAGTGACAAGCGCGGTGAGGATGTGGTGGAGCGTCCGTGCAACGCGAGCGACTTCCTGGCCACGATTTATCATCATCTCGGAATCGACTACTCCAAGGTCACGCTCAACGATCTTAATGGCCGCCCTGTGCACATCGTGGAGAATGGAAAGCCGATCTCGGAGCTGATCGCGTGATGATTTGCGGCCTTTGAGAGCGTAGAAGAGAGCCATGCATCTCCGCCCGGCACTTCTTCTCGGTGTTTGCTTTCTCTTCTCCCGCGCGCAGGCGCAGGAAACCAGGGATGGCAGTTTTCCCATTATCTCAAATCTCAAAGCCGGGGTGGCCAAGGTGGACATCACACCGCCCGATGCGGCGGAATCCAAAATTGTCGGGCACGTGCGTCAGGTGAGCGGTGTGCGTGATCCGCTGCGTGCCGGGGTTTTGATCCTGGATGATGGCGAAACGAAGGCCGCGATCGTCACGATGGACACCATCGGTGCGTGGGATGACATGGTGCGGGATGCACGGGCGCGGATCGAGGCGGAGACAGGTGTTCCTTCGGCGAACATTCTCGTCGCCGCGTCCCATAATCACTCGGCCCCAGGATACATGGAAAACCTGCGCTGGGCGGCGGATTTGATCAAAAAACTGGGGGCGGCTGCCAAGGAGGCTGCCGCCAGCATGAAGCCTGTGAACATCGGCTATGGTGAAGACAGCATCAGCTTTGGCATCAACCGACGCAAAACGTACGACGGCCGGGCCGTGGTGAGTTTGAACCCTGACGGACCCAACGACAAGCGTGTGAAGGTGCTGCGCTTTGATGATGGCAAGACGCTGACTCCGCTGGCGGTCATCATGCATGCGGTCTGCCATCCATGCTTTTTCACCTGGGGCGACAAAGGCTCTCAGCCATATCCGAAGGGATACCCGAAAATGAGCGCTGATTTTCCAGGTGAGGCGCAGACTTTTGTGGAGATGTGCTACGAGCAAAAAACCAGCGCTTTGTTCATGCAGGGCTGTGCCGGAGACATCCGGCCCAATCTGCCCGGGTATCCGTATCGCTGCGCTGATGAGGCGGACATCCAGTGGGCGGGCCGTGATCTCGGCGGCGCGGTGGCGCGTGCGGCGTCCTTCAGCGTGACGCGTGAGCAACTGCGCAAGCGCGAGACGTACTATCCCATCCGGGTCGCCAGCGAGGTGGTGGAACTGCCGGGCAAAGAGCAGCCGGTGCGCGCTGAGCTGATGGCGATGAAGATCGGCCCCTTTCTTCTGCTCACCATGCCAGGTGAGCCGATGGTGGAGTACGGTTTCAAACTTGAACAAGCCATCGCGAATCGTGCCACGCCCATCATCGTCGGCTACGCTAATGGGAACATCGGCTACATCGCCACGGCGGATGCGCACAAAGTGGGTGGTTACGAGCCGAATTTGTCGAAGCTCAAGCCTGAAGCCGAGCCGATCATTTTGCAAAAGCTAGGCGCACTCGCGGACCGCGTGGTGGGAGATGTGTTTGCGAGTTTTTCGAAACATCCCAAGGACATAGTGAAGCGCGAGGCCGAGGAAAAGGCACGCCTGCAGTCCACACCAGCCGCCAAACCCTGAACTTAACATCATGACCCATCCGCTTGTCTCTTATCCGCAACTTCCGGACACGCCCACATCACACCTGCCCTTCAGCCCCTGCGTGGTGGTGGGTGATTTGATCTTTGTGTCAGGCCAGGCCTCGGTGGATCAGGAGGGCAAAATCGTCAGCGACTCTTTCGAGGGGGAGTTTCGCCGCAGCATTGAAAATGTGCGCAAGGTGCTGGAGGCCGCAGGCAGCGATCTGGCCCACGTGGTGCAGACGCGCAACTACGTGCGAGATGCGGAGGATGTGCCGCTGTACAACCAGCTCTACCGCGAATATTTTCCGCAGCCTTCGCCTGCGCGCACCACGATCACGAACTGCCTGCCGCCCACGCTGCGCTATGAGGTGGAGGCCGTGGCGGTGCGCAAAGCCAACTGAACCACTATGAATACCGACGAAGCAGCACGCCGTGCCTACTGGGCGGATCAAATGGAGCAAGGCTACGCGATCGTGCAAAAGCTGATCGAATTTCCGGTCAATGAATGTGGTGAGCGCTTTGCCTCGATCCCGGACGCTGCTGCGGCGGCGAATGTGGAGATGCTTTTTTCCACCAGCAAGATCGCCGGGGATCTGGACCGCGTCTATTTTCTGCGCGAGAGCCTTGTGCGAGATGTCATCACCATCGGGCGTGAGATGAACGAGCGTGGCTGGACCTTGAAGATCGAGGATGGCTTTCGTTCGCTGGACATGCAGCGGCAGCTGGTGCGCAAGCCGTCGGTTTTTGATACGGTTTTGAAGAAGTGCATCTGGGAGCTTGGAGGAGAGATCCCGAGCACGGAGATGATGTTCCGGCGTGCCATCGTGCTGACCGCCAACATGCCCAAGATCGGGGCGCACATGTCGGGCTCGGCCATCGACATTTCGGTGTTTCGTCGTGATGACGGCACCGAAGTCTGGCGTGGCTATCCTTACCTCGAAATGAGCGAATGCACGCCGATGAGGTCGCCTTTTGTCGCGCCCGAGCATGTGGCCACACGGCTTGAGATCGCGGCGATGATGGAAAAACACGGCTTCATTCATTTCCCGTTCGAGTTCTGGCATTTCGACAAAGATGATGCTGGGATGCACATCCTCACTGGGAATCCCGCGCCCTGCCGCTTCGGCCCGGTGAACTGGGATCCACGCACCAACGAGGTCACGCCTGTCACAGATCCTCTCGCCCTGCTCAATCCGCTGCCGGTCATCGAAAAAGAAATCGCCGCAGCTTTGGAACGTGCCCGCAATGCATAACTTTATGAAACCACTCCACCTGCTTCTTCTGCTGCCAGCTTTCGCTGCGTTCGGTGCGCCTCCAACCAAAGCCCCAGAAGTGCCAGCGCAACTGCCGCCGCAGATCGAAACGTTGCAGCCGGGCGTCAAGCTCACGTTGCTTGCCGAGCATCCGGATCTGGTGACGCCTACGGGGATAGCGGTGGATAAAAATGGGAACATTTATTCGATCTCCTGCCATACGCATTTCCGTCCAGAGGGCTATGACGGTCCGGTGCATGATGAAGTGGTGGTCTTTGATGCGAACGGCAAGAACCGCCGGGTGTTTTACAACAAGACCGATGCCACCATGCATGTGGAGGTCGGGCCGGATGGCTGGATCTACCTCGCGGAGCGGGACCGCGTGCTGCGTGTGAAGGACACCAATGGTGATGGAGTGGGAGATGTGGAGGAGAATCTGGCCACGCTCGATTCCGTCGCGGATTATCCGCATAACGGTCTCAGTGGCATGTCGTGGCATCCCGATGGTGGACTTGTCTTCTCGCTCGGCGAGAATTTTGGGAAGGACTGGACGCTCACGGCCAAGGATGGAAGCAAGGTCAGCGGACGCGGCGAAGGCGGAGTCTTTCGCTGCACGGCGGAAGGGACGCAGATGCGCCGCATTGCGCGTGGTTTTTGGAATCCCTTTGGGCTGCTGGTGCGCAAGGATGGCGAGATCTTCGCTGCTGAGAATGATCCCGGCAGCCGTCCGCCGTGTCGACTGTTGTATGTGGTGGAAGGCGCGGACTATGGTTTTCAGTGGGCGTATGGCAGCGCGCCGGTGCATCCTTTCGTGGCGTGGAACGGCGAACTGCGCGGCACGCTGGGCATGGTGCATCCCTGCGGCGAAGGCCCCTGTGCCATCGTGGAGCTCGGCGGCGGGGTGCTGATCCCGAGCTGGAGCGATCACAGCATTGATTATTTCCCGCTCACTCGAAAGGGTGCGGGTTATGCGTCAGAACGCATTCCGCTGCTCAAGGGCAGTGATTTCTTCCGGCCGACGTGCATGGCCGTGGGCCCTGATGGTTCCTACTATCTCAATGACTGGGTGTTCAGTTCTTATCCCATCCACAAACGCGGGCGTCTCTGGAAACTGGAGATCGACAAGGCAAAGGCGGCCTGGGTGAAAGGCCAACCGGATGCGCTGAATGATGATGCGCGCCTTGCTGATGATCTGCGCACTGGAAAAGCCGCGCTGGATACGAGCAAGCTCCTCCAACTGGCGCATGGCACGGATGCCTATCTGGCTGATGCTGCTTTGACCGCACTGGCGCGAGTGAAGTGGACGGTTGCGAAGCTGAAGCAGCTGCCGGTGCAAGACCGCCTCATGGCCTTCGTCGCACTGCGGCGGGTTGATTTGAACGATGACCAATGGGCGGGGGCCTTCCTGGGGGATAGCGATCCTGAAATGCGTTTCGAGTGCCTGCGCTGGATTGCGGATGCAGTTTTGACCAAGTTCACGCCGCAGGTGGAGGCAATGCTGTCAGACTCGACGCTGGACTATCATCTGTTTGAAGCTGTGCTCGCCACCTGGAACACGCTGCGCGGTGAGCCTGCCGCAGGTGTGACGAATCCCGAGGTGCTTGTCGAGCGCATCGTCAATCCCAAGACGCCCGCACGTCTTAAAGGTTATGCGCTTCGTCTTGCGCCAGCAACTCACAAGCAGCTCACGGTGCCCTTGCTGCGTGAGCTTTTTGCAGCAGGCGATCCCGTGCTGTCTCAGGAAGTGGTGCGCACACTGGTCGCACGCAATGCAGATGATGCGCGCACGGTGCTGGCAGAGATTGCCGCCGATGAATCGGAGAAGACTGGGGTGCGTGCAGATGCCATCGTGGGGCTCGCAAGCTCCACCCAAGCAAATGAACAGGCCCTGCTGGTGAAACTGGCCGCAGGAAAAGACAGCAGTCTGCGCGATGAAGCGCGGCGCGCCCTGCGCTATACTGACAAGGACAAGTCGTTTGTGATGAGCGCGAGCCGCCCGGTGTTTGATGACACCACTGCGTGGCTCAAGATGCTGGATGCGCTGCCTGGCAAGGCGGATGTGGAAGCTGGTCGCCGAATCTTTTTCCATTCCAAGGTGGGTCTTTGCGCCACCTGCCATCGCCACAACGGGCGTGGTAATGTGGTGGGTCCTGATTTGAGCCTGGTCTCGAAACAGGGGGATCGAGCGGCGATCTTGCGCTCCATCCTTGAACCCAGCCGCGAGGTGGCACCGCAGTACTACCCTTCGCAGGTGAAGCTCAAGGACGGCACCGAATTCGTCGGCATCATGCTGCGCTCGTCCAATACGGAAGTCTTTCGTGATCTCACCGGCAAGGAGCGCGCCTTCCCCCAGACGGACATCGTGAAACGCACGGAGCTGAAAACGTCGATCATGCCGCAAGGGCTGGTGGTGTCGCTGACGGATGAAGAATTGCGCGATTTGCTGGCCTTCCTCACCGTTCAGTAAGGGCATGCGCCCCAACTTGTTTCTAGCTGCCCTGTGTTTCACCGCTTCGGTGATGGCTGACGATTCGGTGATCCTGGCGCCAGAGGCACCTTGGAATCGTCATACCATCGACAACACTTCACGTGGGGCCGATGGGGTAAAACTGGGCGATCTTAACAAGGATGGACTGCCAGACATCGTCACCGGCTGGGAGGAGGGAGGCGTGGTCCGGGTGTATTTGAATCCGGGTGCGGCGAAGGCGTGCGAGCCGTGGCCCCAAGTGACCATGGGTGAGGTGAAAAATGTCGAGGAAGCTATCTTTACCGATTTGGATGGTGACGGAGAGCTGGAAATCGTCAGTGGCACGGAGGGCGATACGCGCACGCTTTACTGGCACAGGCGGGTGGAGGGTGCATGGACGACGCAGCCCTTTCCAGCGGCGACGAACACTCAGATGTGGATGCAGGCGGCGGCGCTTGATTTGGACGGACAGCATGGGCCTGATCTGCTGGTGGCTTCGAAGAGCAAAGATGCTACCGTGAGCTGGCTGCAGGCACCGCAGAAGGCAGATGATCTCAAGGCATGGTCGCTGCACAAGCTGCGTGATGCGGGCTGGGTCATGTCACTCAATGTTCATGACATGGATGGCGATGGTGACGCGGATGCAGTGTTCAGCGACCGCAAAGGCGAACGCACGGGCGTTTTTTGGCTGGAAAATCCGGGTGCTGCGGCGAATCGCGAATATGTGCCGTGGAAGGAGCATGCGATCGGAGGTCTTGGTAAACAGGTCATGTTTGTCGATCTAGGAGATGTGAATGGTGATGGCCTGATGGATGTCGCGGTGGCGGCAAAGCCTGTGGAGATCGTGCTCTGTTTGCGCAAGGCCGATGGGGGCTGGGAAGAGCATGAGCTGAAGCTGAAGGGCGAAAACCTCGGCGATGCAAAGGCGGTAAAAATCGTGCATGTGAATGGCGACAAGCTGCCGGATCTGCTTTTCACCTGTGAGAACGCCAGAGGGAAGCTCGAGGGTATCGTGTGGCTGGAACAGCAGAGCGGCGGCCCATGGCAGCAGCACACGCTGGGCGGGCCAGAAGGTTTGAAGTATGACCTCATGCAGACGCTGGATCTCGATGGGGATGGCGATCTCGATGTCATTACCTGTGAGGAGCGTGATCAGTTGGGTGTGTTTTGGTACGAGAATCCGCACAAGTGAGACGTATTGGAGAGCCATGAAATCTGTTGTCTTCGCATTGCTGTTCCTTGCCCCTTCACTTTGGGCTCAAACCAAGACGCTTCGAGCCGGGGCCGCGGCGGTGGACATCACGCCCACGGAGTTTCCCATGAACATGCCGGGGGGATTCAGCGCCAATGCGGCGAACAAGGCCCATGACCCGTTTCATGCTCGGGCACTCGTGCTTGATGATGGAAAAACGACAGTGGCGATGGTGGTGGTGGATGTGCTGGGCGCGGGTCCGGACGTGCTCAATGAGGCGAAGGCTATTGCAGCGGCAAAGACGGGCATGGCGGTGGACAAGATGCTCATCAGCTCCACGCATACGCACAGCGGACCATCGGTGAACACGCGCAGCGAGATGGCGGCGCGCTACTACAAACGGTTTGTCGAGGGCATTGCCGAATCCATCATCAAGGCGCATGCGGCGTTGCGGCCTGCCTCTTTCGGTGCGGCGGCGCATTCTCTTCCTGATGAGGTTTTCAATCGTCGCTGGTATTTGAAGCCGGGGAAAATGCCGCTGAATCCCTTTGGCCGAATGGACAAGGTGAAGATGAACCCCGGCACCGATCCAAACACGCTGGATCATCCGGCCGGGCCCACGGATCCTGACATCACGATCATTTCGGTGCAGGATACGAAACGCAAACCCATCGCCCTTTATGCGAACTACTCCCTGCACTACGTCGGGGGGGCGCCCGCAGGGGAGATGTCGGCGGATTACTTCGGTGAATTTGCCCGTGTGATGCCTTCGCGGGTGCGCGGAGATGAAAACTTCGTGGCGATGATGTCCAATGGGACTTCTGGCGACATCAATAACATTCCCTTTGGCGTCACGCGTCCGCCACGTGAGCCGTTTGAGCAGATTCGCATCGTGGCGCAGAAGGCGGCGGACACGGCGTGGTTCGCTCATCGTAAGATTGAGAAACATCGTGGTGATGTGACGCTGGGCATGCTCCAGCGGGATATCACGCTGAAATACCGCCGCCCATCGGCGCAGGATTTGGCGGAGGCGAAGGCGGTGCTGGCGGTGAAAGACAAGGAGGCTGTGGAGAAGCTGCCCCGCCTGGCGAAGAACTATGCGGGCAGTGTCATCGCTGCGGCGGAGCGCAAAGAGGAAACGATCACGGTGCAACTCCAGGCCATCCGTATTGGCGATCTTGTCGTGTGCGGCATTCCGTTTGAGACTTTTGTCGAAATCGGTCTCGACTTGAAAAAGCGCAGTCTGTTTCCACAGACGATGGTCGTTGGTCTGGCCAATGGCCGTCATGGTTATCTGCCCACTTTTGAACAGCATAAACTCGGCGGCTACGAGACATGGCTCGGCACGAATCAAGTGCAGGAGGACACCAGTGTCATCCTCACGAACCATCTGCTGGAGATGATGAAGGAGCTGAAGCAGGCGGAGTGAAGACGGCTATGCCGCAGGAATCGAAATGGCGATTTCCAGACCCGTGGGTTCGCACAATTTCGCAGACACCGTGCCGCGGCAGGCTTCGATGCAGCGCTTGGTGATGGCAAGTCCGAGGCCGCTGCCGCCGGTGGAGCGTCGGCGCGCAGCCTCCGGACGATAGAATGGCTCGAACAAACGGGACAATGCCTCGGGCGGCACCCCGGGGCCTTGGTCGGAAATGCGGATGACAGTGCTGCCGTCCTGCTGTTTGGCGTGGATGAGGATGGGGCCGGAATCGGCGGCGTAGCGGGCGGCATTGCGCAGGATGTTGCCAATGGCGCGGTCAAGCGCGTCACGCAGCGAATGCACCTGCAGATCTGTGGGCACGTCGAGTTGAGTATCGGCTTCAGGCGCTTCACGGGCGATGACGGCCACAATCAAATCATGCAGATTGATTTCTTCGGCCGTTTCGCGTTCGGGCAGAGTCTCGGCCTTGGAGAAGGCGAGCACCTCTTCAACGAGTCGCGCCATGTGCTGGAGTTCGGCGTCGAGTTTCTTCAGGTAACCGGACTGCTCCGGCGTGCTGCGTTGTTCCACCACGCCAAGCGCCATCTGCATGCGTGCAATCGGCGAGCAGAGCTCATGCGCCACGTCCGCCGTGATGCGCCGCTGCTCCGCCACATATTCTCCTAGCTGCGCGGCCATGGTGTTGACGGAGGAAGAGAGTTCTCCCAGTTCATCATTCCGGCTGCGTGAGACTCGTTCACCAAAGTTTCCGTGGGCGATGCGGCCTGCGGCATGATTGAGCTGTCCGATGAAACTGGTGATGCCGCGCACGAAGGGCATCCAGACGAGGGCGGAGAGCAGCAGCGCTGCGGCGGCGAGGCCAAGCCAGGGCCAGAGATCGAAAAACAGGCCGCCTCCGGTAATCGTTTTTGAGACCATGAGCAGGGTCAGCGGGCGGTTGTCGGTCTGCTGGGTGAGGTCGAGATGAATGCCTGCCCAATAATGAGCGGGATCACCGGCGCGGAGCATGAAGCGCGGTTTGGGCGGGGCATCGGAGGGCCGTTTTTTCCCCGTGGGATGCAGCGGCCGCCGGGGCTGAGGGCGGTCGTTCGGGCCGCGCTTGTCGATGAGTTTTCGCAGCACCTCCGCAGGGACTTGGACGTGGGCTCCCATGATCTGGGCACCGCTGCTGCTGAAGAGGGCGAAGGTCACATCATATGCTGCACCATGCCGCAGCAGTGCTGCAGGCCATTCCTGTTCTGGAAGCTGGGAGAGCTCGTCCGTGATGCTGTCCCCAATGGCGGCGACGCGTTCGCCTGCTTCTCCCGAAAGCATCCAGTCCAGGCTCATGCGGAACTGCATGCTTAAAAAGCCAAACACGAGCAGTGCCAGCAGCAGGAGATTCACTCCGAACCAGAGGAGGATCTTCACATACAGAGGCAGACGCAGGCGGCTCATGAGGGATCAGCGGGTTGGCGTGACGAGCTGGTAGCCGTAACCGCGCACGGTCTTGATGAACTGCGGATTCTTTGGGTCGTCGCCGAGTTTGCGGCGCAGGGTGGAAATGTGCATGTCAATGGCACGGTCAAAGACATCCCATTCGCGGTCGGCGACATCCTCAATGAGCTGTTCGCGGGTGCGCACACGGCCATGGGCCTTGGCCAAGGAAAGCAGCAGACCAAATTCCGCCGGGGTGAGTTCCAGGGGCGTGTCGCCGAGAACGACCGCGTGCGAATCCGCGTTGATGCGCAGCGGGCCGATGACGAGTTCCTTCATGGGCGCCTGCGGCGAAGTTTCCGCCACCCAGCCGGAGCGCCGCAGCACGGCCCGAAGGCGGGCGAGAAGTTCACGTGACGAAAAAGTCTTTGGGAGATAGTCATCCGCTCCGAGCTCAAGCCCCACAATGCGGTCCACCTCTTCACCACGACCTGTGAGCATCATCACCGGCACCTTGGATTTCATGCGGATGCGCCGCAGCACTTCGAAGCCATCGCAGCCGGGCATCATCACGTCGAGGATGATCGCATGCCAGGGCTCGCTGGTGGCGCGCTCGGCGCCGCTGTTGCCATCATGTTCGCATTCGACCTCAAAACCCATTGGCTTCAAGTAATCCGCCACGAGCTGGGAAAGCTCGGTGTCGTCGTCGATGACGAGAATGCGTGTGGCGGGCTGCATGCGCGAGTATGGTCTTCAGCGGCTTGTTTCGCGAGTTTCTTTACGGTTTACTGACAAATCAGGGGCCTTTTGCTGATAAGCGACTGACACCGATGCTCCAACTTGACCATTATGAAAGCCATCTTCGTTGCTGCTTTGTCCGTTGGATTGTTCAACAGCCCAGCGGCTTTTGCTCACACCTGGAAAGCCGGCGCATCGGCCGACAAAGAGAGCCTGCGCCAGCATATTTTGGAAGAATGGATGCAGCAGCATGCGGCGAAGAATGAAGGGGAGATCAAGCCAGTGCAGGTGGCTTCGACGGCCTCCACGCTCAATCTAGCTGCGGCAACAGCGGCAAATGCACCGGTGGCGGCAAAACCGTTCCTGGCTTTCCAGAGGCTAGAACTGAAGTGGGACAAGGATTTCCTCTTCGTGGGATCGAACGGGCTTCCGGACCATAACATGATGGTGGGCATCACGGCATGGCAGCAGCAGGTGCCGCTGCCGCAGAATTACACTGGGGACAACATGTGGCGCATTCCTTTGCATCCGGTGCCCGCGAAAACTCCCGCCATCGTCGAGGGGCATTTCCTGCGGGGTGCCATCGCACTCGGTGTGAACGGTATTCCGATCTTCAATCCGCAGAACAACCGAGGGGAGGTTTCGTATGAGATTGGCGAGCTGGATCAATGGGGCGGGCACTGCGGGCGCGCGGATGACTACCATTACCACATTGCGCCGCTGCATCTGCAGGCGGTGGTAGGGAAGGGGATGCCGATTGCTTATGCGCTGGATGGCTACCCGATCTACGGCCTCACGGAGCCGGACGGCTCACCGGTTGGCAAGCTGGACGAATGTCATGGGCACGAAGACGCGAAGGTGGGGTATCATTACCATGCCTCGACGAAGCGGCCGTATTTGCAGAGCGCTTTTCATGGGGTTGTCGTGGAGGCGGAAGGGCAGGTGGACCCGCAGCCGCGTGCGCAAGGCGTGCGTCCTGACACGCCTCCGCTGCGTGGGGCGGAGATCACCGGCTTTGAAAGCATGGGATCGAACGGTTACAAACTCAGCTATCAGGTGGGCAGTGATAAGCGTTCGATCAGCTACAGCATCAACAGCGATGGCACCTATCCCTTTGAGTTTAACAACGGCAGCGAGGGTGTCGTGAAGGAAGTCTATACGAGCCGGGGTGGTGGCGGAGGAGGAGGAGGCAAAGGCCCGGGTGGTGGTGGCGGGAAAGGCAAGGGAATGGGCAAGGGCAAGGGAGGTCCGGGAGGCAAAGGCATGAAGCCTGATGAAAATCCACCTGCGCCTTCTGAAGATGCGCCGCGTCCACCGCACCCACAGGTTTCAGGCAGCCTCATGGATGTGAATGGAGACGGCATCGTCACGGCACAAGAATTTGCCGACAATGTGAAACGTGAGTTTTCCGCGAAACGCGGCGGCGGCACGCTGGCTACCGCCATGGCGAAGGCCCGCAGCGAATTCACTGCACTGGACCGCAATGCTGATGGCAAACTGGAAGCAAGCGAGCTTTCTGCGCCCATGGCAGCGCCTGCCGAGGAGTCCAGCGGACGCCGGGGCGGAGCACCTGCTGCTGCGACAAGCGGTTTCGTTTTGACAAGCCCTGATGTGGCGGACGGCGGCAACCTGCCCGCAGATTATACCGGCGATGGCAGTGGCGCGACGCTGCCCCTCGAATGGAAGGGCGCACCTGCTGGCACGAAGAGCTATGCCTTGATCATGGATCATCTGGCTCCGGGCAATGAGATGAAAAGCTACTGGGTCATGTGGGACATCCCGGGGAAGGTGACGAGTCTGCCGAAGAATGTGAAGGGCGTGGGCAGGCTGGGCGTCGGGTTCAAAGGCGAGGAAGGCTATGAGCCGCCGCATTCGCAGGGGCCTGGTGAAAAGACGTATGTGCTGCATGTGTATGCGCTTTCCGCCGATCCGCAGCCCAAGGCCACGGGACGTGGTGGTGTGACACGCGAAGACTTGCTGGCCGCGATGGATGGCAAGACTCTTGCCAAAGCAGACCTGAGCGTTGTTTACTCACGGGGTGGGGGTGAAGGGGGCACGCGCGGCGGCATGGTTCCAAGTGGCAGTCCTCAGCCGACGCGACCGGAAACCTCGGCGCAGCCCATGCCCCCTCAGGGCGGTGGTGGAGGACAGCAGGGTGGCCAGCGCAAGCCGTGGATGCAGATGCATGGTGCTGAGCTCGATGGCAACAAGGATGGCATGGTCGCCCTAGCGGAGACGCTTGCTGACATGAAAGTCGCCGCCTCCAAATATGATGCGGACCTGGATGGCATCATCACACCTGCCGAGATCGACGCGGCGGGCGACATCCGCGAAGGTGCGGCATTCGCCGGCTTTATCTACCGGCACGCTTACGAGCTGGATGCAAATCAGGACAGCCGTCTGAGCAGCGTGGAACTGTCGGATGCAGCCAAGTATGTTTTTGGTACGGCAGACGTGGATCGCGATGGCAAACTCACGGCGGAAGAAGTGCAAAATGCGCCCAATGCTCCGTTGAGTTCGGCAGCTCCTGGCAGCGGAGGTCAGCCCCCAGCGGCACCTCCTTCAACCAATCCGCCTCCTGGCCCGCCCGCCATGCCAGCTGGAAAGGGGGCCGAAGGAGCAGCCGGTGAATCAGGAAAGGGCGGTGGCAAAAAGAAGAAAGGCGGCGGCCCGCCCGGGCTCATGAAACCGAGCATCGCCGACACGATGAAGCTCAATGTGTACGCGGACAACTGGTTCATGCTCTACGTGAATGGACGTCTTGTTGCGGTGGATCCGATTCAATTCACCCCGCACAACGTGGTGAGCGTGGATTTCCTCCCTGAGTATCCAATGACGGTCGCCGTGCTGGCGAAGGACAATGCCGATCCGAAGACCGGCCTCGAATATGGCAGCAGCATTGGCGATGGCGGCTTCATTTTGAAGTTCGCCGACGGCACCGTGACCAACGCCAGCTGGAAGGCCAGAAGCTTTTTTCACGGCCCGATCAATGGCGACACTGCAAACCCGCAGGTCAAACAGGAGCCTCTGCCCGCGAACTGGTGGGCCGTCGATTTCGACGACAGCACCTGGAAGAACGCCAAAGAGTACACGGTGGAGGAGGTCGATCCCAAGCAGCCCTACTTCGAGAATGACTTCGAGGGTGCCAAGTTCATCTGGACCGATGATCTCGCGCTCGACAACACCATCATCTTCAGAGCGAAGATTGAGAAGCCTGAGTGGAAACAACGCTGGAACACGAAGCCTGATCTTGATGTCACCGGAGCACCCCTGAAATGAAAACACTTCTCTCTTTGATCGTGCTGCCGCTTCTGGCTGGCAGCGCCTGGGCCAAAGCCCCGAACATTCTTTTCATCCTTGCTGATGACCAGGCCTGGAGCGGCACGTCGGTACGGATGATGCCAAATGAGCCGGGCAGCGCGAGCCGGGAGTTTCACACGCCGAATCTCGAAAAGCTCGCCGCGCAGGGCATGACGTTTTCACAGGCGTATGCGGCCCACTGCAAATGCGAGTGCTCGCGTGCCTCCATCCAGATGGGGCGCACAACGAGCACGCTGAACGCGACGGATAAAAATTCGCGGAACTGGAGTGCGCCGGTGACAGATTCTCTGGTGAATACGCTGAAGAAGGCGGATGGCTCCTACCGTGCAGCGCATTTCGGCAAGTGGCAGTGGTTTCACACGCCGGAGTCAATGGGGTATGACGCGAGCGATGGCATCACGATGAACGAGGATGGTGACACGACTGATCCCGAAGATCCCAAGCAGTCCTTCAGCATCACCCGGCGGGCGGGTGCATTCATGGAGACGCAGGTGAAGGAGGGGCATCCTTTCTTTCTGCAGCTCTCCTACTATGCAGTGCATCAGACACCGCAGGCGCTCGCGGCGACGCTCAAAAAATACGAAGGCATGGCGAATGCAGCCAAAGGCGGGCGCGGGGATCGTGCTGTGATGGCGGCCATGACCGAGGATCTGGACACCTGCGTCGGCGCGGTCTTGAAGAAACTCGATGATCTACGCATCGCCGAAGACACCATCGTCATCTACACTTCCGACAACGGTGGCCGGACCAGCCTGCTGAATGGTGGCAAAGGCGATCTGGGGGAGGGCGGAATCCGTGAGCCGATGATCATTCGCGGCCCTGGCATCAAAGGCGGCGTGAACTGCACCACTCCGGTCATCAGCTACGATCTGATGGCCACGGTTCTTGATTTCGCGGCACCTGGTTTTGCCCTCCCGAAAGGTGTCGAAGGCGGCAGTTGGAAGCCGCTGCTGCTCAGCGCGGGGAAAGAGCCGGTCAGGCGGCCGATTGATCGCTTCGTATGGCATCAGACCGTTGAGGTGGCGCATCCGCAGTCGGCCATCCGCAAGGGTGACTACAAGCTGCTTTATTTTTGGGACACCAAAGAGGGGCTGCTTTTTGATGTGGTGAAAGATCTCGGCGAGACGCGTGATCTCGCGAAACAAAACCCCGATGTGGCAGCCGGACTTCAGGCGGAGCTCAAGGCCCACATCCGTGCAGGAATCGGGGAGCAGGCGTACGCTGCGCTGGAGCGAGGTGAGTTCCCTCAGGGCCGTGGTCCTGGCAAGGGCAAGGGGCCCGGGGGCGGCAAAAAGAAAGACGGCAAGAAGATGGTGAAGTGATGGGTGGCTGGCGCATCCAATTGCGTCATGTGCGTTTCGGTATTTGCAGTGTGGGTGTTGGAAGATTGTAAATCTGGCGTTTACTGCCGATGAAGATGGATGGCTGCCGGTGTTGATCGGTCAGCGGTTTTCGCCTTCATTGTCTTTCCACTCACGCCCCATGACTGAAGCCTTCAATTCCAACTATCCCTCCATCGAGCATCTTCGCGAGAGGGCGCGCCGGCGGGTGCCGCGTTTCGCCTTTGAGTATTTGGAGGGCGGTTGTTTCTCCAACATCAATCTTCAGCGGAATACGGATGAGATTCGGCAGGTGCAGTTGAGGCCTTGGTACCTGCGCGATTATCCCGGCTCTGACCTGAAGACGGAGCTCTTTGGAACCACCTACGATGCTCCTTTTGGAGTGTCGCCCATCGGGCTGCAAGGGCTGGTGTGGCCCAAGGCGACTGAGATCATCGCTAAGGCGGCGCATCAGCACAACATCCCCTTTACTCTTAGCACGGTCGCGACGGCCAGCATCGAAACCGTGGCGGAGCTCACGCAGGGGAAGGCTTGGTTTCAGCTTTACCATCCCGCCGAGGATTCACTGCGCGACAAACTGCTGGACCGCGCACGAGATGCGGGGTTTCCGGTGCTCGTCATTCTTGCTGACACGCCCACCTTTGCCTATCGGCCCAAGGAAATTCGCAACGGGCTGTCCATTCCGCCGCGCATGTCGGTGCGCAATGTGATCCAGATGATGATGCACCCGACGTGGTCCTTCAGCCAGCTTGCGGCAGGTGCGCCGGAGTTCAAGACGATGAAGCCTTACCTGCCGAAGGGGCTAAACATGAAACACCTCGGGCTTTTCATGAACAAGACTTTCTCGGGACGTTTGAATCCGACGAAGATCAAGGCCATTCGTGAGCGGTGGAAGGGCAAGCTGGTGGTGAAAGGTGTGGTGACCGAGGAGGATGCCGAAACGGCGCTCGGGCTTGGCGTGGATGGTTTCATTGTGTCCAATCACGGAGGGCGTCAGCTGGATGCCGGACAGTCCACCATCAAGCCGCTCACGGAACTCGCGAAGAAGTTTGGACAGCGCACGACGGTCATGATCGACAGCGGCGTGCGAGCTGGTCCAGATGTGGCCTGCGCGCTGGCCAGCGGCGCGAAGTTTGCCTTCATGGGGCGATCCTTCATGTATGGCGTGGCGGCCCTTGGCGCGACGGGTGCTGACCACACGATGACGATGCTGAAGCGGCAGCTCAAGCAGGTGATGGAGCAGGTGGGGTGTGAGCGCGTGGCGGACCTGCCGAAACATCTGGTGAGCGGCCCTGAGGCGTGAGCATGACTTCAGACACCCACGATCTTCCTTATCTGCATGGCGGCCCGCTTGGCCGGGCGCGTTTCAAAATGCAGCCGGAGGACTTTGTGGTGGAGGAGTTGCTCGGTTTTGAACCTTCGGGCGTGGGCGAGCACTGCCTTGTCTGGGCGGAAAAGCGAAACCTCGACAGCAATGCTGCGGCTGCGCGGCTGGCAGACTCAGTGGGAATCCGGCGCAGGCTGGTCAGCCACTGCGGGTTGAAGGACCGCCATGCCGTCACGCGCCAGTGGTTCAGCCTGCACATGCCGGGGCAGGCATCGCCGGAGCCAGCGGCTCTGGAGTCCGAGGGGCTGAAAGTTTTGCGCATCACGCGCAACACGCGCAAGCTGCGGCGTGGCATTCATCTGGGCAATCGCTTCACCATTCGGCTGCGTGAGCCAGATTTCGACGCAGCCCTGGCCGCGCAACGTTGGCAGGCGATCACAGAGAAGGGCGTGCCGAACTACTTCGGCACCCAGCGCTTCGGCAACGAGGGGCAAAACGTGGCGAAAGCCCGGGCGATGTTTCGTGGAGAGTTCACGCCGGGGGATCGCCTTCTGCGTGGCATCCTGCTTTCTGCCGCCCGCAGTCATTTGTTCAATGCCGTCGTGGCTGGCCGAATGACGCGTGGGAGCTGGGACAAACCGCTGGCTGGCGAGGTCTTTGGCTTCGCTGACAACGGCACAATTCTGCTGCCGGAAAATCAGCGTGGCGATGAAGTCGAGCGGTTTGAAAAGGGGATTGTGGAACTCACCGCACCGCTGTGGGGCAGTGGTGAACTTCAGAGCGTGGACGAGGTGCGCAGTCTCGAACAGGAACTGCTGGCTGGTTTCTCAGATATCACCGCCGGACTCGAAGCCTTCGGACTGCGGCAGGAACGGCGCGTGATGCGGCTGCGTCCGCTGGATTCCACGTTTGAGGTGATGGACAACGGCGATCTACAATTTGGCTTTGATCTTCCCAAAGGAACGTATGCCACGACCTTGCTGAGTGAACTGGCGGAGCTGGATGAAACCGACGTGCTGACGATTCACTGACAATTTCGCGGTCGTCGCATGATGCCGTTTTGACAATGGCGGCTATCATGAGCGGCCATGAAGCACCTCATTTTTCTCTTTGCGCTGGCCGCGCTTGCGCTCATGGCGTTCGGCCAAAATGAAACGAAACCTGCCAAGGAAGAGCGCGGTAAAGGCAAAGGAGCAGGACCGGGCGGTCAGGTGGAATCTGCCGTGGTGCCGCCCTATCTCTTCAATGTCTGGCTTTGCCGGCCCAGTGCTGACTCGGTGACGCTGAGCGTACTTGCCTGGCAGGACATGGAAGCCTTTGTTTCCTATGGCACGAGCCCGGCCTCGCTGGCTCAGCGCTCGGGTGTCGTCAAACTTAGCGCCGGGGAGCCGCAGACGATCCTGCTGGGCCAGTTGAAGGCAGACACGGGCTATGCGTATCAGCTAACCTATCGCATGAGCGGCGGTGAAGCTGTCCGCGATGAAGTGCGCAGCTTCCACACGCAGCGTGCGCCGGCATCCACCTTTACCTTCACCATGCAGGCGGATTCACACCTGGATGTCAGCACGGATGTGCGGGTGTATCAGCAGACGCTGGCCAACATGCTTGCCGACAAACCCGATTTCATGATCGACCTCGGCGATACGACGATGGTCGACAAGTTTGGCAATTTCTACACGCGTGCCGAGTCGCAGTACAAGGCGCAGCGTTTTTACATGGGCCGCATCGCACACAGCGTACCGGTTCTCCTGGCGCTGGGAAATCACGACGGCGAACAAGGTTCACGATTGACCGGCCAGCCGAACTCCATGCCGCTGTGGTCCATCGGCATGCGGAAGAAGTATTTCCCCAATCCCGAGCCCGGCGGCATCTACTCGGGCAATGCCAAGCCTGAGGAGGGGGCGGGAATGCTGGAAGACTATTATGCTTTCGAATGGGGAAGCGCGCTGTTTGTCGTGCTCGATCCCTTTTGGTTTACGCGTGACCGCAAAAGCGAGGATAACTGGGGCATGACTCTCGGCGAGGCTCAGTATCGCTGGCTTGCAAAAACGATCGAATCGAGCAAGGCACCCTTCAAGTTTGTATTCCTGCATCATCTCGTCGGTGGCCTGGGGAAAGATGTCCGCGGCGCCGTGAAGCCAGCGCCTTTCATGGAGTGGGGCGGCAAAAACGCGGATGGCACCGATGGCTTCAAGCAGCACCGTCCGGGCTGGGAGCTGCCCATTCATCAGCTCTTCGTCAAAAATGGTGTTAGCATCGTTTTCCACGGACATGATCATCTCTTCGCGAAGGAAGAACTGGATGGAATCGTCTATCAGGAGGTGCCGCAGCCCGGGCATCCGAGCGGAGGCACGCGCAGCGCGGAGGAATACGGCTACACTGGCACGATCCTGGGCAGCTCTGGCCATGTGCGGGTCACGGTCGGCCCGAATGAAGCGCAGGTGGATTACGTACGTTCAATTGTGCCTGGAGTGACGCGGGACGATCTGCCGAATGCGAGTGTGGTGCACAGTTACACGCTTCGGAGAGAGCAGCCGATGAAATCCAGGCCGTTGGAAGGGGGATAAAAGCAACGAAGCCCCTGGGGACTGCGTTTGACAGGAATCACGATGTACATGCACCTCCACCCATTTGCCACCCGCCTGCTCACGGCCTGTCTGCTTTTTTCATTGTCTTGTGCCAGCGTTCTCGCGGCTGACACCACCGCAGTTCCTGGGCAGCGGATTTTTTACACGGGGCACAGTTTTCACATGTTTGTGCCCGGGATGATTGAAGCGATGGTCAAGACGACGGAAATCCAAGGCCACAAGCTTGTCGGGCAGCAGGGCATTGGTGGCTCACGGGTGATTCAGCACTGGCAGGTGCCGAATGAAAAGAATGGTGCGAAGCAGGCTCTCATAGGTGGAAAGGTGGATGTCTTCACGATGGCACCGCACCTGCTCATTCCTGATGATGGGATCACGAATTTCGTGAAACTTGGTTTGGAGCACAATCCCAACATGCGCTTTCTTGTGCAGGCCTCCTGGTATCCTTTTGACCTGCCTGCGCCAGCGCAGGGGCAGGCAGACCGGCGCATCAAGGACAATGCCCAGCGTGACAACGCAAAAATTGAGGATTTGCAGGCCGCCGTCGATGCCTGGAGATCACAGCTTGAAGCGCAAGCCGCTGCGCTCAACCAGCAGCACGGCAGGACGTGTGTGTTCATCGTCCCTGTGGGGGATGCGGTGGTGAAACTGCGCGCCATGGTTGTGGCAGGCGAGTTTCCCGGCATCTCGAAACAGTCAGCACTCTTCCGCGATCCCATCGGTCATGGTCAGGGGCACATCATGGCACTGGCGGCCTATTGCAACTTTGCCGCGATCTATCGCATCAGTCCGGTGGGACACACTGCTCCTGATCGCAGCATCAATCCTGCGCAGCATGCCATCCTTCAGCAGCTCGCTTGGGATACGGTGTCAAAATATCCTCCAGCCGGGGTGAAGTGAGAGATCAGCGCACAAGTTCGAATACTCCGAATGAAGCGGGCACATGGAAGTCCGGGCGTTCGGTCTGCGGATTCATCCAGGGCATCCATCCGGAATGCACGGTGCCATCGGGCCGGCGGTGGAACTCGGCGCGATAAATGCCGGCGAAGAATTTGACTGCACCCGGCTTGAGCACTTTCAGGGCTCGCAGCGTGTCGAGCGGTAGGCTGCCGGTGACGGTGTAGCGTTTGTCTTGGATGTGGGGGGTGAGGTTCAGTCCCGCGCATTGCCAGTCCCAGTTCATTTCGCGGTAGAAATTTGCCTCGTAGGCCAGCACGTCGCCGCGCGGGGACATTTCGAGGCAGAAGTAGGGCTTTAGGCTCAGATCCGGGGCGAGAAATATTTCGACACGGTCCGAGCCGAGAACGCGGTCTTTGGCCGTGGGACCTTCGGGCAGCACGAGATCGTCATCCACGCAGTCAAAGCGGAAGTGGAAATGGTTTACATCCCAGAGGGCTCGGAACTCGGTGAGCGGCGCGGTGCGTTCTTCCCACGGAAAGGCGAAGTCGGTCAAACAATCGGCTGCAGACCAATCCAAAGGAGAGGCGGACGTGTGGCGGACAAGGTAGCGTTTCATGGGGCATGATTTGGCGGGCGCAGGCGTCAATGCAATGGCGGGAGGAAAGTTGTCTGCAATCCATGCCGTTCGTGGATGATGAAATGGATTCTGATTTGCCTGCCTGCACTTGGTTTGATGGCGGAAGATTTGACGGTGGAAGCCAGACGGCTGCATCTGGGAAAGGCGGGGCAGTTTGAGTGGGAGGCGTTCAAGGAACGTGCTGTCGATGCGGAGCGACTCGAAGTGAAGTTTCAAGCGAAGTCGAATGCCGCAGAGCAGACGCTACGGCTCTGGCAGCGAGATGTGAAACTCACATGGCCTGTGATGCTGAACGGGCGCAAGCTTGGCACCCTAGTGACGGCGGAAACGGCGATGGAGAGCCTGCTGCCGATTCCGGCTGGGGCATTGCGTGATGGTGAGAACCTAGTGACGATCGAAGCGCCGCCGGGTCTGGATGACATCGAACTGGGGCCAGTCTTCATCGCGGCGAAACCAATGGCGGAGGTAATGGGCGGTGCGCAGGTGGATGTGACGGTGACAGATGGGGGAACGGGCGGTGGACTGCCATGCAGGCTGACATTGACGAGACCGGACGGGACACTCCAACCACTGCGGGCGGAACCTGCGGGCGAGGTGGCGGTGCGAATCGGCGTGGTTTACACTCAGAATGGCAAAGCCGTGCTGTCACTGCCACCGGGTGACTACATCCTGCATGCGGGGCGTGGGTTTGAATGGAGTGCCGAGCGGAAAGCCATTTCGCTAAAGGCGGGCGAGACGAAACAGGCCGCCCTTCAACTAAAGCGCGAAGTGCCGACGGCGGGCTGGATCGCGGCAGACAGCCACATTCACACGCTGACGCACAGCGGGCATGGCGATGCGAAAATCGAGGAACGCATGCTGACGATTGCAGGGGAGGGGATCGAGTTGGCGATCGCGACGGACCACAATCATCACACGGATTATGCGCCGAGTGCGGCGAGCATGGGGGTGGCGGATCACTTCACGCCGGTGATCGGCAATGAGGTGACGACGAAGCACGGGCACTTCAATGCCTTTCCCATCGAGCCGGGCGCACGTGTGGTCAATCCTGCGCAGGAGGACTGGGCGAAGCTGCTGCCTGAGATCCGCGCGACGCCGGGCGTGAAGGTGATCACGCTGAATCATCCGCGTGATTTGCACAGCGGCTTTATTCCCTTTGGCGGCATGCAGTTCAATCCCAAGACGGGCAGGCACCGCCAGGCGGACGCGCTGGACATTGATGCGATGGAGGTGATCACGTCTGCTGCGATGCAGTCGGACATTCATCTGCTGTACCGGGACTGGTTTGCCTTGCTGAATCGCGGACATCGAATCGCGGCGATTGCATCGAGCGACAGCCACGATGTGAACCGCTTCATTCTGGGGCAGGGGCGCACGTATGTGGCGGCGAAGGATGCGGACCCGGCGAACCTTGATCTCGACGAAGTCTGGCGCAGCTACAAGGATGGGCGGCTGCTGGTGAGCCTGGGCCTGCTGACGACGTTGAAGGTGAATGACAAATTCACGGTCGGAGATCTGGCCACGGGACTGGCGGAGACCATCAAAGTGGAGGCCTCGGTCTTTGGCCCGGCGTGGACGCAGGCCGATCGCATCGAACTTTTTGCAAACGGCATTCTGATCCGCGAGCAGAAGATTGAGGAAGGCCACCGGGCAGGTGAAAAGGCGCGCATCGTGTGGCAGTTGCCGAAACCGGCGCACGATGTTCATCTGGTGGCCATCGCGACGGGGCCGGGTGTAACCCAGCCATTCTGGGAGATTCCGCGTCCGTACCAACCGAGCAGCAAGACCTTCGTGCCACGGGTGGTGGGCTCCACGAATCCCATCTGGCTGGATGCGGATGGTGACGGCAAGTTTGAGCCTGCGTTTGTCATCGCCACGCGATTAATTCAGGAAAGCGGCGGTGACCGTGCGAAACTTCAGGAAGCCTTGAAGCGTTGCGATGAGGCTGTGGCGGTACAGGCGGAGTCGCTGTTGGAGAAAAGTGATCAATGATCTTGTCCAAATCCGCGTTTTATCTGACTTCTATTCCATCATGAGCACTTCCAGCCATTCCCCTGATCTCAAACGCCGCTCCTTCCTTGCCGCCGCTTTCTCCGGTGCGCTGGTCACCCCTGGAGTCATGAACGCGGCCGAGGTCGAAAAGGCCATTGCGGGGCAGTTTCATGAACCTGCGCAGGATCTGCCGCTGGCGGAGGATGCGGATGTGATTGTGTGCGGTGCCGGACCTGCGGGCATAGCAGCGGCAATCACTGCGGCGCGGGCCGGAGCCAAGGTGCGGGTGTTTGAATGGCGTGGCTGCCTGGGCGGCGTGTGGACGGCGGGTCTGCTGGGCTACCTGCTGGATTTCGACAAGCCGGGCTTCAACCAGGAACTGCTGAAGCGGCTGGATGAGCGCGACATTCGCCGTGGCACGAACAAAAAGAGCGTCGTTTACGAGCCTGAGGGGATGAAGCTGCTGCTGGAGGAAATGTTTGTGGAAGCAGGCATCAAGTTTCAGCTCCACACCAAGGTCTGCGCGGCCTATCGAGAGGGTAAACGGCTCACGACCATCGTGACCGAATCCAAGTCGGGGCGGCAGGCGTGGAAAGCTCCTGTGTTCATCGACACCACAGGTGACGGCGACCTTGGGGCGCTGGCAGGTTGTTCTTTCGAATATGGCGAGGCGGACTCCTGCCCCTGCCAGCCGATGTCACTCAATGCGCTGCTGGTATGCAAAGATGCGGCGGCACTGAAGGATTTCATTCATGGTTCTGATCCGAGCAAGACGGATGGACCTTCCAAGGATGCGTTCCTCGCGGAGATCAAGCGCACCGATCATTTCCCCTCGTATGCGAAGCCGACACTGTGGCAGGTGCGGGACAATCTGCTGCTGGTGATGATGAACCACCAATATGGAGTGCCGTGTTTTGATGCGGCGAAGATCACCGAGGCGACAGTGATGGCTCGCGCTGAAATGAACAAAATCGTGAACGGCTTGCGCAAGCTCGGCGGTCCTTGGGAAGGCCTGCAAATCGCCGCCACGGCGGAGCAGATCGGCGTGCGCGACGGGCGGCGCATTGCGGGGCGCTACACGGTGAGCAAGGACGATGTGATCGCAGGCGCGCGCTATGATGATGCCGTGGTTCGCCCGACCTTCAGCGTGGACATTCACGCGCTGAGCGCGGACATGAACAAGAAGTCGGCCTACACCAATGCGGGCGTGAAGGCGAAGCCGTATGACATTCCGCTGCGCGCTCTCATCGCGAAAAATGTGGACGGCCTGATGATGGCCGGGCGCAACATCAGCGGAGATTTCATTGCGCATGCGAGTTATCGTGTCACCGGCAACTCTGTGGCGATGGGCGAGGCCGCAGGCGTGACGGCTGCTCTGGCAGCGGCGACCAAGCGCCTGCCTCATGACGTTCCCTGGAGCGAATCCGAGGCGAAGCTGAAAGCGCTGGGGCAGCGGGTGTAGTTACTTCCCCGTGCGTTTGCGTTTCGCTTCCTGTTTGAGGAAGAGCGGCTCCAGGTTTTCGCGAATCCACGCGAAGGCGGCCTCCAGACCTTCGCGCTGATAGATGACGCCGATGTCGGCCTCGACGGCGGTGGGATTGCCGGTGCAGGAGAGGAACTGATTGCAGGTGAAGCGTGTTTTCATCTCGGCATCCACTTTGCCCTGCTGTTTCAGGATGAAACTGCGGACGTAGAGTTCCAGCACAGCATCGCCAATCCAGGCATTTTCGCGCAGACGCTGTTTGAGATCGAGTTCTTGGAGGGATGCCATGAGCACGGCATCCAGAGCGAGCAATGACGCCAATTCAACCGGGGATCATTTGGAAGTGGCGGAAGGCGTCAGAATGAAGGACTGCGTGTCGTTGGTGAGCGTGTGCTTGGATATTTTAGCACACTCGACGGAGTCTGCCTTTTGAGTCTAGGCGTTGCTTTTTGCTTGGCTAGTCTTCGCGGTTATTGAGGTTTTTTTTCTGATGCCGTTTTCGGCCCGGCTCTCTAGGCAGTGACAAAGTCCAGTGCGTCCTTTCTCAAAGGGGCCTTAGCTCGTAGGCCGGGCCTTCAAGTGAGAGCGAATGACTGGAAAGCTCCGCGATGTACCGGAGCGTCTCGTGAATCGAGATGTTTTTCAGCGAGAGGGTGATGGACGGGCTGGTGCCCCCTGGTTTCACCGTGATGGAAGTTTCGCGATGGTCCGGGTTGAGTTCACGTGATTTTATCCGGACGAAGTCGAGGGCTTCCGCAAGGGTGGCATCTTGAAATTCCACCGTTGGCAAAATCGGCGAAGCGGCGGATGTGTCAGGTGCAAATAAATCCGTTTCGATGTCGGTGATTATGACCGCAGCCGTGTCGTAGCGCAGTCTCGCGTTGGAGATTTCGGCGCAGTAACGAAGAGCCTCGCTGATGGGAATGTCTTTCAGGTCTAGAGTGACAGGCGGTCGTTTGATGCCTTCACGAAGATGCAGAATGAAATTGAGGGGAACGGCAGTCATTGACGCATTACCGTCATCAAGGCAGCCTCGGCTCATTCGGAGATATTCCACTGCCTCTTCAAGAGTGGCGTCTTGAAATTGAATGGTGGGACGAATCATTTTTCCTAACTGCTGCTGAACAGCCGATCCTTTTTGGTCATCAGGTGCGCGCATGTCTTGAGGCTCACGGATCGCCACAGCATGTTGCTCGATGGTAAATTTCAAATTCACGAGGCCGGTGACATGCCGCAGCGCCTCGCCCAACGGGACGTCCCTCAACGACAGGCTGGATCTGGCGGGCAGATGTCTTTCGCCCCCGGCGATGATGAC
This sequence comes from Verrucomicrobiota bacterium, assembly GCA_017301975.1. GTDB lineage: Bacteria > Verrucomicrobiota > Verrucomicrobiia > Verrucomicrobiales > Verrucomicrobiaceae > Prosthecobacter. The sequence continues at coordinate 74,899 of JAFLEI010000015.1, read as the reverse complement.
GATATTGACACCCCTATTCGATGAGCCGGGAACTGGGGTGTCGCGTTCACGGCTTTTTAATCGCAGGATTTCGACGGCTGCCTCCAAGGTGACATCAGAGGTGGGATAGTCCGGAATGATGATGGTGTTCAGCTTCTCAGCGACAGACCTATCACGAGACTTATCTCCTTGTATCGCCTCCGACACGGCTTTTTCATGCCAAAGCCAGCAGACAGGCAGCGCAACGCCTGCAACTATAAATACCGCAGCGACGAACCTATTCATAGGAACAGACTAAGCAGGACGCGCCCGCAGGGGAAGCCTATTCCGGCCCGAATCCTGCTGCCTCGGCGGTTGACACCACCCCCCCCCGGCGGTAATCCTGCTCCCCTCAAAAATCCAAACTACCTCAAATAACATGGTCAAAATCGGCATCAATGGTTTCGGGCGCATCGGTCGCCTCGTGTTTCGCGCAATCTGTGACCAGGGCCTCCTGGGCAAGGAAATCGACGTCGTCGCCGTGAACGACCTCGTGCCTGCCGACAATCTGGCCTACCTCGTCAAATACGACTCCACTCAGGGCAAGGCCCGTGAGAACGTTTCCTCCAAGAAGTCCAGCCCGGACGTGCCTGCTGACGACATCCTTGTGGTCGATGGCCATGAGATTAAATGCCTCGCCGTGCGCGCAGGTCCTTCGGCACTTCCTTGGAAAGAGCTTGGCGTGGACATCGTCATCGAGTCCACCGGTCTCTTCACCGAGCGCGCCAAGGCTCAGGGCCACATCGACGCCGGTGCAAAGAAGGTCATCATCTCCGCTCCTGGCAAAGATGAAGACATCACCATTGTCATGGGCGTGAACCATGAGAAGTATGATGCCGCCAACCACCACGTCGTTTCCAACGCAAGCTGCACCACGAACTGCCTTGCCCCTGTCGTCCACGTGCTTCTGAAAGAAGGATTCGGCGTTGCCGAAGGCCTCATGACCACCATCCACAGCTACACCGCCACGCAGAAGACGGTGGACGGCCCAAGCGCCAAGGATTGGAAGGGTGGCCGCAGCGCTGCCATCAACATCATTCCTTCCGGCACCGGTGCCGCCAAGGCCGTGGGTCTCGCCATCCCTGAAGTGAAGGGCAAGCTGACTGGTATGTCCTTCCGCGTGCCGACGCCGACGGTTTCCGTGGTGGACCTGACCGTGAAGACGGAGAAGGAAACCAGCTACAAGGAAATCTCCGCCGCCATGAAGAAGGCTAGCGAGACCTACCTCAAGGGCATCCTGAACTGGACCGCCGACGAAGTGGTGAGCACCGACTTTATGCACGACCAGCACAGCTCCATCTTTGACGCCGGTTCCGGCCTCGAGCTGAACAGCAAGTTCTTCAAGCTGGTGAGCTGGTACGACAACGAGTGGGGTTACTCCAACCGAGTCGTCGATCTCGTGAAATACATTGTGAGCAAAGGCCTGTAATCTAGACGAACACAGCAACCTTCAAAGCCTTCAGCGGGCCGGCTCACCTGAGCCGGCCCGTTTTGCGTTCCTGCTCATCCCACCACTTTCCATGCATCTCTTTTTCTCTTTCCAACCATGTCTCTGTTTTCTCAACTGCACCTCCTGCCCAGGCCTTTCTGGGTTCTCGTAGGCGCAACCTTCGTCAATCGGTTCGGCGTTTTCGTCGTGCCGTTTTTGGCGCTTTTTATCACGCGGAATGGCAACACGGCCACGCAGGCCGGCTATGCCGTGGCTGCGTATTCGGTGGGAGGTTTTATTGCCGCCGGGATCGGTGGCTGGATGGCGGACCGTCTCGGGCGAAACATCACCATGGCTGTCTCAGCACTTGCGGGCGCAGTGTGCATGATCGCCATGTCGCAGGCGGAGGACTGGCGGGCGCTTGCAGCCCTGGCTTTCATCACCGGAGCCATCAATGAGGCCGGAAGTCCGGCCAGTGCAGCGCTGGTGCAGGACATCGTGCCACCGGAAAATCGCGTCATCGCCTATGCGGTGCAGAGGTTTGCGGTGAATCTGGCATGGTCGCTGGGACCTGCTACCGCTGGCTTCCTCGCTGAATATTCGTTCTTTTGGCTGTTCGTGGTGGATGCCGCTTCCTCGGCGTTCTTTGGCATCGTCGCGTGGCTGTTTTTGCCGCGCGGCAGACGCACGGCGCGTGCGCATGCGGGGTGGAGCCATGCCTGGCAGTCGATCCGCGCCAATCACGCCTTCCTGGCCTTGTTCGGTGCCTGCATCTGCACAGCGTGGATCTTCCGGCAGACGAACACCACCTTTCCGCTGCACTTTGAGCGCAATGGACTGCCGCTGCATTGGTGCGGTCTCGTGCTGGCATTGAATGGTGTGATGATCTGCCTGTTCGAGGTGCCTCTGGCTGCGGGGCTGCGCCTGTGGCCGGTGAAGCAGGTGCTTGCGCTCGGATACATCTTGATGGGCGCCAGTTTCCTCACCTTTCTGATCAGTGGCTCGCTGACGGCCTTCGTGCTGATGATGGTCGTATTCACCTTGGGTGAAATGTCGGCGTTTTCGCGGCAGCAAGCCTACTCGGCCAGCCTCTCGCCGGAAGACATGCGCGGGCGCTATGTCGGCTTTCTCAGTTTGGCGTGGTGTGCCGGCAATACCGCCAGCTCCGCGCTCGGCATGCCGCTCTATGATCATCACCCCTCGGTGCTGTGGGTGGTGAATGCCGTGCTCGGCATTGTGGCGGCCCTTCTCATTCTCTACACCCGTAAGGTCCAACTGCATGAATCCTGAAAAGCCACCCGCCAATGCTGTATTCAGCGCCGTGATCGCCTTTGGCCTGTGGGGCGTGCTGCCGGTGTATTGGAAGCAGATCGGCCACCTCGGCAGTGGTGTGGCGCTCTCCCAGCGTGTGGTGTGGACGCTGGCCACCGTGCTGCCGCTGCTGATGCTGCGCGGCGAGTGGTCGGGATTTTTGCGCTCTTTGCGGGACATGCGCCTGCTCAAAGCGCATGCTTGGTCCGCGTTTCTGCTCGCCATCAATTGGGGCGTTTTCGTCTGGGCGGCGCAGCATGGGCGCATCATCGACTGCAGCCTAGGGTACTTCATCAATCCGCTGCTGAATGTGCTCATCGGCAGCCGGCTGTTTGGCGAGCGCCTCTCGCGGCTGCAAAAACTCAGCGTCGTTTCCGCCGGCTGCGGCGTGATGACACAAGTCGTGCTCCTGGGGAGATTTCCGTGGATCGGTCTGATGCTGGCAGGGACCTTTGCGCTCTACGGTTTGGCGCGGCGGCGTTCGCCGCTGGGATCACTGCCAGGGCTCGCCGTGGAAACGGTCGTCGGCATTCCTGTAGCGGTGATCTATCTGATCTGGACGCAGCAGAGCGGCATGCCCATCTGGGGCACGGCTTCAGCGCGTGACCTGCTGCTCATTGTGGGTCTCGGCATCATTACGACGATTCCGCTGCTGGGTTTCGCGCATGGTGCGCGGCAGCTGCCGTTCGCCTTGCTTGGCGTGCTGCAGTTCCTCGCGCCCACCGGCCAGTTCATGGTGGGAGCCTTCGTGTATCACGAGCCGGTCAGCACAGGATCGCTGGTGTCGTTTGGCCTGATCTGGCTCGGCGTGCTGTTGTTTTGCAGTGATCTGTGGCTGCGAAAGCCTGCCAAATCCTGAGGAAACTCAGGGCCTGGCTGCAATCGACAGCTCAATGATTTTCGCACACAGATCCGGGAACTCGATGCCCACCGCCTTCGCGGCTTTGGGCAGCAGGCTGCTGCTCGTCATGCCGGGGATGGTGTTCACTTCGAGCACGAATGGCGCCTGATCGCTGTCACGCAGCATGACATCCACGCGACCATAGACTTCGGTGCCGCAGGCGCGGAAGGCTTTCAGCGCGGCGTCCTGCACGGCCTTCGTCACCTCGGGGCTGAGATCGGCGGGGCAGTTGTAGTTCGTTTTGCCGGTGCCGCCCATCCACGGGTACTTGTTGTTGATGTCGTAAAAGCCTTCCACGGGTTCGATGTGAATGATCGGCAGCACCTGATCGCCGAGCACGCCGACGGTCAGTTCTTTGCCGGCCACGTAGTCTTCGATCAGCGTGTCATTGCCAAACTTCTTGGCGTCTTCAATCGCAGCGTCAAATTCTGCCTGCGTATGGCAGATGTGCACGCCGACGCTGGAGCCTTCGCGTGGTGGCTTGACGACAAGGGGCAGGGAGATCGCCAGCGGCTGGCTGCCATCCAGGGGATAGGTCTGCGAGCGTGGCGTCGGCACACCCGCTGCGATGAAGCGTTCCTTGCTCAGCAATTTATCGAAGGCGATGCGGCTGCTGGTCACGCCCGCACCGGTGTAACGGATGCCGAGTTGTTCCAGGATAGCCTGGAGCTGGCCGTCCTCGCCAAAGGTGCCGTGGATCAGGTTCATGGCGATGAAGACATCCCCCGGTACTTCGAAATCCGGACCGGTGACATCGACTTCGACGACGATGGCTCCCTTGCTGCGCAGCGCCTCGGCCACGCTTTCAGCGGTTTTCAGCGAAACTTTGCGTTCGGAGCCGGGGCCGCCCATCAGGAGGGCGATTTTCTTGTTCGTCAGGTCGATCATGGTGCGAAGATATGGAATGCGGAGGCCGGATTGGCAAAAGGAATCCTGGCAATGTCCGTGCCATCCATCACGTCTTTTCCTGTCACCATGAATCCCGGTCTCTTTTTAGCCTTCCTGCTCACGGGCTCCGCCCTGGCGGCGGATTTTGATCTTCTCATCACAAACGCCCAGATTGCGGATGGCAGCGGCGGACCGCTGGCGCATGGCAGTATTGCGGTGAAGGCGGGGCGCATCGTGGCGGTCGGTCAGGTCAAAGGCTCAGCCGATGCAGTCATCGATGCGGGCGGCAAAGTGGCCGCACCGGGATTCATCGATGTCCATACCCACTCGGAGGACATCTGCCTCATCCCGGCGGCGGAGAATTTTTTGCGCATGGGTGTCACGACGATCATCACCGGCAACTGCGGCCATTCGCGCACGGATGTGGCCAGGTTTTTTCAAGAGATTGAGGAGTCCAAAGTCTCCCTCAATGTCGCAACGCTGATCGGACATGGCTCCGTGCGTGAGCAGGGCATGGGCGGCAGTTTCATCCGGGCGCCGAATGCGGAGCAACTCGCTGCGATGAAAGGACTCGTCGATCAGGCGATGAAAGACGGGGCGGTCGGATTGAGCACGGGTTTGATCTACGTCCCCGGCTCGTTTGCCAAGACGGATGAGCTTGTGGCTCTGGCGAAGGTGGCGGCTGCGTACGATGGCATTTATGTGAGCCACATGCGGTATGAGACGGTGCGCATTTTTGAAGCGCTGGATGAAATCATCCGCATTGCCAAAGAAACAAATATCCGCGCTGAAGTATCACACATCAAGCTTTCAGGTCCGACAGCATGGGGCAAAGCCAATGAAGTGCTCGCAGTGCTCGACAAGGCACGTGCCGACGGATTGAAAATCACGCAAGATCAGTACGCTTACACTGCCTCCAGCACTGGGCTGCGGCAGACTTTGCCAGACAGCGCGCTCGAAGGTGAGCCTGCTGACTTTGTCGCACGAATTTCTGATCCTCAAAAAAAAGCCTCGATTATTTCCAGCATGGCCAAGATGCGTGACCGCCAGGGGCGCAAAGATTACAGCTATGCTGTGATCGCCCGCTGCAAGGCTGATCCCTCGCTCAATGGCAAAACCATTCCTGAGGCGGCGAAGGTGCGGCGTGGATCAGACACGCTTGATGATCAAATTGAAGTCATCTTGGAGATCGAAGCTCAGGGTGGTGCCAGTGCCATCTTCCACGGCATGAACGAGGAAGATTTGCAGGGCTTCTTGAAGCATCCGCTCACAATAATCGCCAGCGATGGTGGCCCGCGCCGCCTTGGCGAGGATATGCCGCACCCGCGCAGCTATGGCAACAATGCGCGTGTGCTCGCCCGCTACGTGCGCGAATTGAAACTGCTCACTTTGTCAGAAGCGGTGCGCCGCATGACATCACTCCCTGCGCAGACGTTTCGGCTCAAAGATCGTGGCATGATCCAAGCCGGTGCCCATGCCGACATCGTGATCTTTGATCCCGAGAAAGTCACTGATCCCGCGACCTTCAGCGATCCGCATCATTATGCGGAAGGGGTTGATCATGTGATTGTGAACGGAGGCGTGACGATTCGAGACGGCAAGCTGACGGAAATGCGAAGTGGTGGCCCATTGCGGATGGGCCGGTAACGCGCGGCGTGCGGGTATCAGGTCCGAGATGTCCATCTTCTGCCTGCGATGTAAGCGCAGTATGACAAAGTGCCGGTAGCGTGGAAAGTGCCGCATGAGTGATTCTAAAACGAGAAGTGATCACCCCCGTTTGCCCGCCACGGTTTGGGCGCTGGGGTGGGTGAGCTTTTTCACGGATGTCTCCACTGAGATGGTGTACCCGCTGCTGCCGGTGTTTCTAACGACGGTGCTGGGTGCCAGCATGGCGTTTGTGGGATTGGTGGAGGGCATCGCAGAGTCCACGGCGAGTTTGCTTAAAATCGCCAGCGGCTGGTGGTCGGACCGGGTGCGGAAACGCAAGCCGCTCATGATCGCGGGCTACGGCCTCAGTGCACTGACACGGCCATTGATCGCCCTTGCTGCCACGGGCGGCCAGGTGCTGGGCGCACGATTCATCGACCGCATCGGCAAAGGGATTCGGACTTCGCCGCGCGATGCATTGCTGGCGGCTTCTGTGCCCGCAGAACAGCGGGGCGCAGCCTTTGGTGTGCAGCGTGCCATGGACAATGCGGGTGCGGTGTTCGGCCCTCTCATTGCGTGGATCATGCTGCAATGGTTTACGAGTGATTACCGGGTGCTGTTTTGGGTCGCGGTGATTCCCATGGTGGGTGCCATGGGCAGCCTGATCTTTGGCGCGCGGGACCAGGTGCTGCCTGCCACACCGGCGACGGAGAAGGTTCAGGTTCCCTTCAACATTACTCCCGCCTTCAAGAGCTACCTCGGTGCGGTGCTGCTTTTCACGCTGGGAAATTCGAGTGATGCCTTCCTTCTGCTGCGCGCGCAGGCGGTGGGCATTCCGGTCAGCAGTCTGCCGCTGCTGTGGCTGGCGCTCAGTCTGGTGAAGTCTGTCGGCAGCTATCCGGCTGGCGTGCTGAGCGATCGCATCGGCCGCCGTGGGCTCATCATCGGCGGCTGGTGTGTGTATGCGGTGGTGTACGTGGGCTTCGGACTCGCGAACCAGCCATGGCATATCTGGGCCTTGTTTATCGCCTACGGATTGTTTTACGGCATGACAGAATCAACGGAGCGTGCGCTTGTGGCCGATTTTTATCCCGACGCCCAGCGCGGCCGGGCATTCGGCAGCTTCAATTTCATCACGGGCATCGGCGCTCTGCCTGCCAGCCTGCTCATGGGCTGGTTGTGGACGACGTATGGGCCTCTTGTGGCCTTTGGCACAGGTGGCGGCCTCGCCTTGTGCGCCGTGGTCTGGTTTGGGTTCAAAGTACCGCAGGTTCGATAAAAACAAAACGGCGTCTGGATCACAGACGCCGCCCATTGGGATGCCACGCTCCAGCTTAGTGGGTCGAGCAATGATGCAGAGTCCCGCCGCAGGTCTTGCAGGTGTGTGTGGGCAGTTCGCCCTTCTTGCCCCAGGCGACCAGCTTGGTCTCGCAATCCGGGCAGCTCATGTGGCTGGAGGAGTGCAGGGTGATGATGCCTTTGTCACCAGAAGCGGAGGTGACCGAGGGGGATTTAAACGTGACGGTGTGGCACTTGCTGCAGGTCACCGCGCTGGTTGGGCAGCAACTGGCGGGCTTGGCGGCGGTGGCCTGGCAGGAGACGAGGGCCAGTGCGCTGACTGCCATGATTCCGGTGATGATGGATTTGATGAGTTTCGTTTTCATGTTGTGGTTGTGTTGAGTGTTGAAGAAGCATCTGCTGCAACCAGACAAACACCGGGGCTTCGGCAAACCCTTGCGGGCCGCAAGGAACGCACACTGCATGACAAGGCAGTGTCAGTCCGCCTGCGAACCGCCAAGCGAGGCGCGCAAAATCTGGCGCGCGCGATAGATGCGTGTCTCCACGGCTTTCGAGCTGCAGCCCACGGCGGTGGCGATCTCTGCGTAGCTCATGTCCTGATAAGTGAAGAGCAGCATGGCCTCGCGCAGATCAGCGGGCAGCGAGGCGAGGGCGGCTTCGACCCGCTGCATCTGCTCGCTGCGTTCCATCTGCTCATCCGGGCCGGGCTGGGACTCCACGCTCTCCGGCACATGGTCGTCTTCGTTGTCGATGGACACTGTGGGATGGCGCTGCTTCCAGCGTGCATGATTGCGTGCGAGATTGGCGGCAATGCGAAAGAGATAAGTGGGAAACGGTGCGGAGGGGTGATAGCGCGCGCGGCTTTGATACAGCTTCACAAAGGTCTCCTGCGTGAGGTCGGTTGCTGCGGCGGCATTGCCGGTCATGCGCAGGAGAAACGCGGCCACTTTGTCCTTCCAGCGTTCCATCAGTCCGTTCAGCGCCAGATCATCACCTGCGGCGAGTCGCTGCATGGCGGCAATGTCTGCGTCGGGCGGCGTGTTGGACATGAAGATAAATCAGTGGGATGAATGGACTGCCCCCAGCACATGGGGCAGCACGATCTTCAGGTAGTTGTCCGCCTGTTCCGGCGCCATGCAGGCAGCGGTTTCATACACATGCTGCAGCATCGCCTGCAGGCACTTCTGAGTGAGATCGGCGCGCTCATGCATGAGTTTCGTGACATCGGCCGTCACTGCACGGCTTCGAGAGGCGGCCTCCTGCAGTGCATGGTCTGAATGCTGGATGCGCATGCACAACTCCGCACATTTCGGCTGATAGGCCAGATGCAGTGCCTGCACCTTTTCAAATTGAGGGTCGGTGAGATGCAGGGAGGCGCGCAGCCACTGAAGTTCGGGCAGCAGGCTGCCGTTTTCGACCGGCATCTGCACCGTCTGCACGCAGTCGCATGGACGCAGCATCCGCCGCGAACCAAAGAACATGCCAACCCCAAGGATGACAGCAACGATGAGGATGATCAGGCCGCGCTTCATGGCGACACCTCGTGGTCCATTTGCAGAAATGGGTTGATCGATTCCACATAGGTCAGCTCACCTCTCACCGGGTAGGAGTCGCGTGGCTGGATCAAGCCAAAGCCACCGCCCAGCAGCATGCAGACGGCAATGGTGGCAAAAGCAGGCACAGGCCGTGCGAGCGTGCCGAGCCATGCCTGCCAGAGCTGAGACAAGGCCGTGCGGAGAGAGGTGGCTTCTGCGGCCTCAATGCGCGCCCACACTGACCGGTTGAAGGAACTGGGCAGAGAAACGGGTGTGGGAGATTCGCGCAGGAGCTGATGAAGCTGGTCGTCGTTCATAGGATCTGGGATTGTACCACGACTAACACCCTCGTTCGCTCAAACCCTTGCAGAAAGTGTGCGAATTTTGGTCCTGCCTGCGCCCGTGAAAATTTGCCGAGGGTTTCGGCCGGCGGCGGTGTTTGTCAGGTTGAATGCACGCTCGTCTTACCATCCTCACCTGCTTCAGTTTGCTCACTGGAACGCTGCCGTCTGCCATGGCGGCCACCGTGGAGTATGATCTGGAGATCGCGGAGCACGTGCTGTCTCCAGCCGGCAAGCCTGTGAAAGCGCTGACCATCAACGGCACGATGCCAGGTCCGACCCTGCGATTTCGTGAAGGCGACACGGCGGTCATTCATGTGCACAACCAGCTGAAGCACGAGGAAACTTCCACCCACTGGCACGGACTGCTGCTGCCAAATGAGCAGGATGGCGTGCCCTATGTGACCACTCCGCCGATCAAAGCCGGGCAGACGCATACTTTTACCTTCCCGCTGCGGCATGCCGGAACCTACTGGTTCCACTCGCACACCGGCTTGCAGGAGCAGCGGGGCGTATTTGGCGGCATCGTGGTGCTGCCACGCGGTGGCGAAGCCGAGCATGCGGATGTGGACCAGGTGATGGTGCTGTCCGACTGGACCAATGAGAATCCGCACGAGGTGCTGCGCAGTCTCAAGCGTGGCACCAACTGGTATCCGGTGAAAAAGGGCACGGCGCAGAGCATCGCAGGAGCCATGCAAAAGGGCATGCTGAAGGATTATCTGGCGCGTGAGCGCTCACGCATGCCGCCCATGGACATTTCGGACGTGGCCTATGATGCGTTTCTCATCAACGGTGTCCGTAAATTCGACATCCCCGCCAAAGCTGGGCAAACCGTGCGCCTGCGCTTCATCAATGCCGGAGCCGCCACGTATTTCTATCTGGAGTCAGCGACGGGCCCGCTGACCATCGTGGCCGCAGATGGCACTTCAGTGCAGCCCGTGAAAGTGCAGCGATTGCTCATGGGCATCGCCGAAACGTATGACGTGCTCCTGACTGTGCCTGCAAACGGTCGCTGGGAACTGCGCGCCACGGCGCAGGATGGCTCCGGCAGCGCCAGCGCCTTTATTGGCAGTGGCGATGAACATCCCTCTCCCACAGTGCCAAAACCGAACCTCTACAGCATGGATGACATGCTCATGGCCGCGCTGGATGACATGGATGCCGACAGCGCTGCGCAGCAACCACCCCGACCCATGGCACCTTACCGCCAGCTCCGTGCCGTAAAGCCTACCACGCTGCCGACCGGCCTTCCTGTACGCGAGCTGACGCTGCGCCTCACCGGCGACATGCAGCGCTACATCTGGTCCTTCAACGGCAAGACCATTGATGAGGACGGCGTCATCCCCGTGAAGCGCGGTGAAATCCTCCGCATGGAACTCGTCAACGACACAATGATGCATCACCCCATCCATCTGCACGGGCATTTCTTCCGCCTGCTCAATGGCCAGGGGGCATGGTCGCCGCTCAAGCACACCGTCGATGTGCCGCCCATGGGGCGACGCACCATCGAGTTTGAGGCCAATGAACAGGGCGACTGGATGTTCCACTGCCACATCCTCTATCACATGATGGAGGGCATGGCTCGCATCGTCAGCTATCAGAAGGAAACTCCGAAGCTGGGAGCTCCAGACCACCTCATGCCGCACATGCCTGCCATGGGCGAGCACGCCATGCCCATGCTCTACCCGTTTGCAGACTTCAATGTGCTCTCCCAGCTCTCCGATGGCACTGCCACGTTGATGAGCGGTCGCAATGCCCTCCGCGTGCCATGGGAAATCGGCCTCAATCGTGACCAGCACAAAACCGAGTACGAAATCGACCTCCTCTACGAGCGCTACATCAATCCCAACTTCGGCGTCTTCACCGGCGCACGCCTCACCAACATCTCCGGCACCGAGAATCGGGCTCTAGCCGGCTTCTGGTATCGGCTGCCCTATCTGGTCGTGCTAACGGCCAATGTGGGCAGCGCTGGTGATTTTCGTTTCAACATTGGCAAGACCTTTCAAATAACTCCGCGCTTCAGCGTCAATGCCCGTGCTCAGTACGACACCCAGCAGATCTGGGAGCTCGCCTTCGGCGCAGAGTACATGCTCACCAAGCGCCTGTCCCTCTCTACCGCCTACCATACTGATTATGGTTTCGGTGCCGGTCTTGGCTTCCGGTTTTAAGCCACCCTTCAAAATAACAAAACACCCCCATGAAAACCAAACTCGCCATTCTTCTCCTTCTCACCTCTTTTGGCCTCCAGGCCGCACCTGGAACAAAGGCTTATCCGCTCAAGACCTGCCTTGTCAGCGGAAACACACTCGGCTCCATGGGCGATCCTGTCACGAAGGTCTATGCCGGTCAGGAGATCAAATTCTGCTGCAAACCCTGCGTGAAGAAATTTGAAGCCAATCAGGCCAAATATCTGTCAAAGCTTCCCCGTTAAATCTCCCGCCCACACCCTTATGAAAGCCATCCTCGCTCTCCTCCTTGTCGCCGCTGTTTGCAGCATCAGTTTCCTGCATGCCGCCCCGGAAGGCATCCCTGCCTCCTACCCGCTCAAAACCTGCGCCGTCTCCGGTGAGGCTTTCGGCGGTGAAATGGGCAAGCCGGTCAAAGTCACCCACGAAGGCACGGACGTTTATCTTTGCTGCAAATCCTGCCTCAAGGACTTCAAGGCGGACCCTGCCAAGTATGTGAAGATGGTCAAGGACGCCGCTGCCAAGAAGTAAGCGGCAGCCCTCAGGCCACTCGCTGGCTCACCCATTCGCCGATGCCGCGTGCTGCTTCATCGCTCACGCTGGCATCGCGCTGGCATTCCTCGGCGCTGAATTCGCTGCGGGTGGCGATGCGCCCGTCTTTCCAGACGTGCACGGCAGACGGATACGGGCCGACTTTGCGCGGATCGCTCCAGGTATGAATGCCGAGGGTTTGCAGATTAACCGCCGCAGCGATGTGCATGGGGCCGCTGTCCACGCTGATGCAAAACTTCGCCTGCCGCATGACCCAGATCAGCTCCGGCAGGGAGGTGCGCTGGCTCCAGTCGTGAATGTGGGGGCCACTTGGCCGGGTTGGGTCCGCAGTCATGCCGACGAGGACGACAGGATGCGGAGCCAGGGCATCACAAAGAGCCTGCAAGGCGGTATTGGAGAGAGATTTGCCCTCGCCCCGTGACCAGGGATGCACGGCGATGAAATCCGGCAGCGCCGCAGGCCAGCCGGTGGGTGCGGCACCGGGCGCGAGTTCAAAGGCGATGTCTTCTGGCTCGATGCGGATGCCCAGGGCACGCGGCAGTTCGAGATAGCGATCCACCGCATGGGCTCCGGCGTTCACTGGAACGGTGTGATTGTAAAAGAGGCGGGAGCCTTCACGGGCATCGGAAAGCCCAATGACTCTTTTGGACCCTCGCCAGCTGCTGACAAGGCCACTGCGCAGCAGCCCCTGAAAATCGAGCACGATTTCGGGTTCCTCGCGGGGGAGCATCATCCAGCTGCGCCGCCAGTTCCAGAAGCGCGCCAGACCGGCCAGGCCGCGAAAGTTTTTGCGGGGGAAGGAGATCACTTCATCAATCAGCGGACTTCCTTGAAGGATCGGCGTCCATTCGGTGTTGGCGAGCCAGCGGATTTTCAGCTGCGGATGCGCATCCCTCAGCGCCTTCACGGCAGGCAGCGTGTGCACGATGTCGCCCAATGAACTGGGTTTGACGATGAGCGCGGAGCGGAAATCGCGCAGGCTGGGAAGCTGGCGCGTGACGGCGCTCATTTGCCCAAGGCAAGACGATCAGCCAGCAGAGAGGGCAGGCCGGCGGCATGGATTTTACCCTGCGCGGTTTCGATGTCGTATTCCAGCCGGCGGATCGAGATCGTCTGCGCCTGTACATCGTAGATGGCATACGCGGCCCGCCAGTCGCCATCACGGGGCTGGCCCACGCTGCCCACATTGACGAAGTATTTCACGCCGCGTTGCAACTGCACATCGGTGCCACGGGCGGCGCGCACGGCGTCGTCTTTTTCAAAGATGCGCGGCACATGCGTGTGGCCGTAGAAGCACACCTGGGTGAACTGGTAGCTGAAGCTGGCCATCGCATCAAAACGGTTGGTCACGTATCCCCAGTTGCCGGGAGAGTCGAGCGTGGCGTGGACGATGGTGAAATCGCGCACCTGCCGCACCAGTTTCAGATCCCGCAGCCATTGGCGCTGCTCTTCGTTGAGTTGCTCGCGGGTCCACAGCAGGGCGTTCTGGGCCAGGGGGTTGAGTTCTTCAAGGGAGCTCTCGCAGGCGGCCCCTTCGTCGTGGTTGCCGCGCACCACCGGACAGCCCAGATCCCGCACAGCCTGCAGGCATTCCACTGGGTTGGCGGCGTAGCCAACAATGTCGCCGAGGCAGACGTAATTGGAACAGCCCTGCTCCTGAGCGTCCCACAGAACGGTCTGCAGGGCTTCAAGATTGGCGTGGATGTCTCCGAAAATGGCGAATTTCATCGTCTAAGGTTGGCGGCGATTACTGCACCTTCGGGACATGAGCAGGGAAATCAAGCGTTTCAGTATCAGAAACCTACCGTGAGGGCATGGGGGCCGTAGTCCGCCCGGCCTCTTCTGGAAAAGCAAACGGGGCGGATCACTCGATCCGCCCCGTCGCTTGATAGAGTCCAACAGCCAGAAGGAACCACTATTTGAAAGTTTTGACTGAACCGTTTTCGGCTCGATGTCTGCGGGTATTCTTCCACACATCGAAAACGATGCGTCAGGCGCTCGTAAATGAGTTGTAAGGCTCTTGTAAATTGACGCTTATTGCGTCCTAAATTCGTTCGTAATAACGAAATTCCAACCCCTCTTCACGACCGATGATTTCCTTCATGGAAAACAGATGCTCGAAGGGCGGTAGCAGAACATCTCCCTCATACGGTTCCGCGATCCAGGTGAGATAAAGCCCGTCACACTGCGGCAGCAGTTCTTCAAAAACACGTGCCCCCCCGATCACAAAGATGGTTTCGGCCTCACCACACACCTGCGGCAGTTCGGCGGTGCTGCGAATGACGGTCACCCCTTCTCGCGGGGCCATGCTGTGGCTCAGCACGATGTTCTGGCGCCCCGGCAGAGGCCTGCCGATGGAGTCAAACGTCGCACGTCCCATGAGGATGGGGTGGCCGAGCGTCGTGCGCTTGAAAAACTTCAAATCCTCCGGGAAATGCCACGGCAGCCTGCCCTCGCGTCCGATGACGCGGTTGCTCGACATGGCGACGATGGCGATGAGGCGCGGCATGGCCGAAAATTACCAGAGATCGATCGGCTGATGCGGTTCGGGGCGGATGATCTCCGTTCCGGGGATGGTCTCAGTGAAGCGGCGGGTAAACCACATCTGCGCGGGCTCTTCGCCGTGGACGAGCAGAAGCTTCTTGGGCTTCACCTTCTCAATGTATTCGGCGATCTGCTCACGTGAGGCATGGGCGCTGAGGTCGAAGCTCTCAATGCGGGCGTTCAGCGCCACGGCAGGCATGTCCTTGGCAAGTTTGATCATCGTGCCGGGCTTGGCATTGCGGATCTTGTAGCCAGGGGACTCGGGATCGGTGTAGCCGACGAAGCAGACGGTGTTGCGCGGGTTGTCGAGAAACTTCTGCGCGAAGGTGTTGGAGACGGTGTGCTCCGTCATCATGCCGCTGGAGAGCGCGTACAGCGACCGTGGGCTGGAGACGATTTCCTGGCGCTTTTTGCTCTTGCGCGGCACCAGCATCTTCATGTCGTCCAGCAGGCGGAAGCCCGGATAGCTGCGGCGGCTGCGGGAGGCGTAGTGATCATACAGCACGGTAATCTTGGTGCTGAGGCCGCCGATGTAGAGCGGCATTTCAGGGATGAGCCCTTCCTGGTGCAGTTCGTGCAGCATGAGCATGACCTCCTGTGTTTTGCCGAGGGCAAAGACCGGGATCATGACGGCGCCACCGGCTTCATGCGTTTCGCGGATCACGCTGGCGAGGCGTTCTTTTTCGCCTTTGCGGGAAAAGCCTTCAGGGCGCGCGTAGTCGCCACGGGTTGTCTCGGCGATCATCACATCGATGCCGCTGGTGGGGAAGTCGGCGGCGCGGCAGATTGTCTGCGCCTCGAAATTCACGTCACCCGTGTAGAAGAGTGTGTTGCTGCCTTCACGCACCAGGACACCTGTGGAGCCGAGGATGTGGCCGGCGTCGAACATCGTGGCCTCCAGATTGGTGTCAGGGATCTCAAAGGGGCGGTCGATGTCACGGTAGATCCAGCGGGCGCGGATTTCATCGAGTTCCCGGTGGGTGAAGAGGGGGTATTCGGGAATGTTCTCCTCCTCGCGCTGCTTCGTCATCACGTTGACGGAGTTGTGCAGCATGGCAGACGCCAGCTCTCCGGTGACTTCGGTCATCAGCACCGGGGTGTTCGGCTGCTTGCGCTGGAGCACGGGCATGGAGCCGATATGGTCGTGATGCGCATGCGTGATGATCACGGCGTTGGCAGATTTATGCGGCACCACGCTGAAATCCGGCAGGGCTTCATGGCCTGCACGTTTCGGGTGCATGCCGGCGTCCAGCACGACGCGGTGGTCCCCGGCTTCGAGGAGGTAGGAATTGGCGCCGATCTCACGCCGGCGGGTCAGGTTGCGAAAACGCATGCGATAATTTTTTGGGGGAGGCGGACACTAGGGGGCTGCCCGTGTTCCACAAGGCCTATTTGGTCATGTTCCGGCTGGCGGGCACCTTCGATCCCGGTTGCCGTTCCGTGTTCTTGTTTCACCTTCCGCCCATGCGCACTCGATTTGACCGCCTGCTGACACTTGTCCCTGTGATCAGCGTCTTGGGTGGAGGGGCGCTTCTGGCCGTGGAGCGTGTCTGGAAAGACTCCGGCGGCCAAAGCGAGATCCGCGCTGAATTCGTCAAACTTTCAGGTGAAAACGTCTTCCTGCGGCGTGAAAACGGCATCGTCATCACCGTGCCGCTGTCCAGTTTGAGCAAGGTGGATCAGGAGTTCGTCGTCGGTACTCGTCCGCCTGGAGAGGCTGGTGCCTTGCTCGGAGAACAGGAGGAAATCGTGCTCCAGCTCCCCAAGCCCATGTTCGTCAGCAGCCCCGTCATAGACCTGGGGCTTCCCAACATGGAGAAGTTTGACATCTCCAAGCGCATCAAAAGCTTCAAGGCTCTCAAGGGCACTGTGAATGTTGCCAAAGGCAAAAAGGTCACCTCCTCCGATCCGGCTCCCATCATAGGCGATCTCAGTCTCATTACGGACGGAGATGCTGAGGGTGCGGATGGCAGCTTCGTCGAACTCATGCCAGGGAAACAGTGGGTGCAGATTGATCTCGGAGCCACGCACACAATTCAGAAAATCGCCTTGTGGCATTATCACAAACTGTTGGCAGCCTATCTGGACGTGGTCGTTCAGGTTTCCGATGATCCAGACTTCAGCACGGGCGTCACCACCCTGTGGAACTCCGATCATGACGACACTTCCGGTTTTGGAAAGGGCAAGGACCCAGCGTATGTCGAAAGCAACTACGGCCGCATCCTTGAAGGCAAGGCCGCCAAGGCCCGCTACATCCGTCTCTGGAGCCATGGCAACACCAGCAACGAGATGAACCACTACTGCGAGGTGCAGGTCTTTGCCGTGCCGCCTCCCTAGGATGCCGGACTGATCCTGCGCCCGGCAAAGCGTGCGAACACTGCAGAGACGGCCAGCAGCGCTGCGGGAATCGTGGGCGGGCACCAGATCAAACTGGACTGGAAGGCGAGAAAGCAGACCACCAGCGCCGCGAAGATCAACAGCGTGCCCCGCAGGATGGCTTTGCGGCGCGGAACGAACAACACCAGCCAGAATCCCGCCAGCCCCGAGGCTCCCCAGATAATCCATTGCGCCCAGGCAGGCAGCAGTCGCAACCTCGGCAGGGCGAGCGCTTGTGCGAGCGCCTGGGCATGCAGACGGGGAAGGCCGCTGGGCGAACCGTCATCCGTGCCGATCACGATCACCTTTCCTCCCGAGAGATTCGCCTTGTCCTGGGCGGAAAGAGCATCGGCCAGTTCCGAGGTCATCAAATTGAGCGCATCGACTTCGGGAACAGGGGCTTTGGTGTTGATGATAAATTCACCGGCAGTCGAAAGCGGGACAAAAGCTCCTTGCGAGAGGAAGGCTCCAGCGCCAGGGCCCAGCAGCAGGCGCTGGGTGACATAAGGCGTCTGGGTGAAGCGCGCCAGAGCTTGGGCCAGGACGGTCGGCAGCAGGTGGCCGCCTGCCTGGACGGCATAGGGCAGTTTGCCTGAGTCTTTCGCGTCCTGAGGGATCGCAATGCCGATTTCAGCCTGTCGGCGGATCTGGTCGTCTGGCGCAGCAATCAAGGCCCCCAAGGGATGAACAGCCCCGATGTCGCCCTGCACCTTTTGAAATTGTGGCAGTGAGTTTTCGAGGCCACCCAGAAAGGCTGGTGCTTCACGGCTGGCGGTCAGTTGAGATTCAACGCCAAGAACGGTGCTGGGAAAGGGAGTCAGTGCCTGCGCCGCCTCATTCACAAACTCGGGGGCGGGGCGGCCCCAGAACAGTGTTTCGGGTATTACGACCACCGCTGGATTGTAGGCCTGCAGGCCCTTCAGGACCATCTGCCAGTCGAGCGGGCGCGGGGGCCAGCCGGCATATTCCGCCTTGTCAGCCACGCGCATCTTCACCAGAACGACGGGCGCTGAAGACACCGCCTCACCGGTGCTCGTGACAAAACGATCCCGCGCATTGGCGACGAGAAAGTCGAGGAACATCTCGTCCACACGCTGGAACCGTCCCGCTTGATGCTCACGGTCCAGCCAGCAGCCAAGGCTGCCGAGAAGGAGCATGAGAATCAGGACACGGATCATGGCAGGCAGAGCCCGGCGGACCGCTCCCGGTTAAGGTGCTGGCGTCTCGGCCGGAGCCGGAATGTCAGTGGTTTCGCGTGCGTCGGCGGCAAATTTGAGACGCTTGGTTTCCTCGTCGTGGGAGACCTTGACGGTGTCCCCTTCGCGGATGTCACCACGCAGGAGATGCTCGGCCAGCGGATCCTCGATGTTTTTCTCCACCGCACGGCGCATCGGACGCGCACCATACTGCGGATCAAAGCCCTCCTTCATGAGGAACTCACGGGCGCTGTCGTCCAGCGTGATGTGGATGTTCTTCTTCTTGAGGCGGAGGACCACCTTGCTGACTTCGAGATCGACGATCTTGTTGAGCTGCTCTTTCTCGAGCATGCGGAAGATGACGATGTCGTCGAGGCGGTTGAGGAACTCAGGCTTGAAGAACTTCTTCGCGGCTTCGGTGATCTTGCCTTTGATGCCGGCGTTGTCGGCGGAATCTTCCTGCATGGCCATGAAGCCCAGGCTGGTCTGGCGTTTGATCTGCTCCGCACCCACATTGGAGGTGAGGATGACGATGGTGTTCCGGAAGTCGATCTTGCGGCCGAAGTTGTCGGTGACCTGGCCTTCTTCGAGGATCTGAAGCAGCAGGTGCATCACATCCGGGTGCGCCTTCTCGACTTCGTCGAACAGGATCACGGAGTAGGGGCGACGGCGCACGGCTTCGGAAAGCTGGCCGCCTTCTTCATAACCGACATATCCGGGAGGCGCACCAATCAGACGGCTGGCGGTGTGCTTCTCCATGTACTCGGACATGTCGATCTGGATCAACGCCTCGGCAGTGCCAAACATGAATTCGGCGAGGTTCTTCGCCAGGAAGGTCTTGCCAACGCCGGTCGGGCCGAGGAAGAGGAAGGAGCCGATGGGTCGGCGTGGGTCCTTCAGGTCGGCGCGGGAGCGCCGCAGGGCCTTGCTGATGGCGATGACGGCTTCGTCCTGACCAATGACCTTGCCCTTGAGCTCGGTTTCCATCTTGAGCAGCTTCTCGGCTTCGGCCTGCTCCATGCGCTGAAGCGGGACGCCTGTCCACTTGGAGACGACGGACATGATGTCCTCTTCGGTGACATCCACGATGCGCTCCTGATTGTTGGTGCGCCAGGTTTCCAAAACGTCGTCAAAACGCTTCTTGGCGTTCTTCTCACGGTCGCGCAGGCTCGCGGCTTTTTCGAAATCCTGCTCCTTGATGGAACCTTCCTTCTCGACGCGGATCTCCTCGATCTCGGCTTCGATCACCTTGAGTTCCGGCGGGCGGGTCATGGCGGCGATGCGGGCCTTCGATCCGGCCTCGTCCATGATGTCGATCGCCTTGTCAGGCAGGAAACGGGAGGGCAGGTAGCGGGAGCTGAGATTCACAGCGGACCGGAGAGCGTCTTCGCTGTACTTCGCCTTGTGGTGCATCTCGTACTTGCCGCGCAGGCCGAAGAGAATGCGGATGGCGTCCTCCACGGAGGGCTCCTCCACCTTCACGCTCTGGAAGCGGCGTTCCAGCGCGGAGTCCTTCTCGATGTACTTGCGGTATTCGTTCAGCGTGGTGGCGCCGACGCATTGCAGCTCGCCGCGGCTGAGCGCAGGCTTGATGATGTTGCTGGCGTCCATCGCGCCTTCCGCACCGCCGGCACCCACGATGGTGTGCAGCTCGTCGATGAAGAGAATGACGTTCTTGTTGCGGCGGATTTCATCCATCACCGCCTTGATGCGCTCTTCAAACTGGCCGCGATACTTCGTGCCTGCGACCATCAGGGCGAGGTCAAGGGTGATGACTTTCTTGTCGCGCAGGATTTCAGGCACATTGCCGGCGGCAATTTCCTGGGCCAGACCTTCGACGATGGCGGTCTTGCCGACACCGGCTTCACCAATGAGCACCGGGTTGTTCTTGGTGCGGCGGCAAAGGATCTGGATGACGCGGGCGATTTCTTCCGAGCGGCCGATGACGGGGTCCATTTCACCCTTGATGGCAAGTTCGGTGAGGTCACGACCGAAGGCCTTGAGGGCCGGGGTCTTCTCATTCTTCTTCTTGTCACCTGCAGGCGTGTTGCCCGTGGGGTTCACCGGTTCGCTTTCCTCCTCTTCCTCTTCGTTCTGGGAGGAGAAGTTGGGATCGAGTTCCTTGAGGATTTCGCTGCGCGCCTTGTCGAGGTTCACATCGAGATTGCGCAGCACCTGGGCGGCCACGCCTTCGCCTTCGCGCAGGAGGCCGAGCAGGATGTGCTCCGTGCCGACGTAGCTGTGGTTGAGTGCCTTGGCTTCCTTGGAGGCCAGGGCCAGCACCTTCTTCACCCTCGGGGTGTAGGGGATGTTGCCGACCATCTTGGTCTCAGGGCCTGAGCCGACCTGTTGCTCGACCTGCATGCGCACGGTTTCGAGATCGAGGCCCAGCTTGGTCAAAACGTTCACAGCGACCCCCTGGCCGAGTTTGATGAGGCCGAGCAGGAGATGCTCCGTCCCGACGTAGTTGTGGTTGAACCGGTCGGCTTCCTTGCGGGCAAGGGCCAGCACCTGTTGGGCACGTGGAGTGAAATTATTCATCATTAGTGGGGGAGGCTGGGCCTCCGTTGTTAGATTGTGATGGGGGAAAACTACCCGGGCCGTCGATGGATTGCAACCGCGTGCGGGTTAAATCAGCGCGCATGCTGTCACGCTCTTCAGGGGACAATTCACGCGCAGCATTCAGCTGCAGATGCGCAGGTTGAATTTCAAGCAGAAGCATGTCGATCAGGCTGCGGTCGCAGTTTCCGACAAGGTCGAGATCTGCACCGAGACGCAGCATGGAAAGCAGATTCAGTGCCTCTTTGGAGGTCAGGATGTGCGCATACCGCAGAATGGCGAAAGCTCGGCCAATCTGGTCTTGCAGCATGGTCTGGTGGTCCTCCTTGAGCTTGGCGCGTGCCGTCACCTCGGAGCGCACCACGCCTTCGATGACTTTTTCGATCTGGGCGATGATTTCCGGCTCCGCCTCGCCCAGCGTGTGCTGGTTGGAAATCTGGAACAGGTTGCCCAGAGCCTCGGTGCCTTCGCCGTAAAGGCCGCGCACAGCCAGGCCGATCTTGCCAATCGCCTTGATCACCGGGTTGATCTGTTCCGTGAGCACCAGCGCCGGCAGGTGCAGCATCACGGAGGCGCGCATGCCCGTGCCGAGATTGGTGGGGCAGGCGGTCAGGTAGCCCAGCTTGGGGTCAAAGGCATAGGGCAGCAGGCTTTCTAGCTCCGTGTCCACGCGATCCACCACCTCAAAGGCGCTGGCGAGGTTCAGCCCGGGCCGGATGCCCTGAATGCGGAAATGATCCTCCTCATTGATCATGATGGAGATGCTCTGCTTGCGGTCCACCACGACGGCGCAGCCGGAGGACCGCGCCGCATGCTCACGGCTCACGAGGTGGCGCTCCACCAGCACCTGTTTGCGGATCTTGCTCAGCTCGGTGTAGTCCTCGCTGTAGCCGTCCCGCATTTCGGGCAGTTCTTCCACCACCGGGCGTGCCCGCTCCAGCAGTTCGATGCGCTGGCGCTCCTGGCTGAAGCCTGGAAACGGATAGCCACGGAGATTGCGAGCAAGGCGCACCCGCGAGGTCATGACCACGTCGGAGTGCGGACCCGCGCCTTTCATCCAGTCGGCGGGATTCTTGATCAGGGTGGCAAAACGCATCATGAGATTACGAAGTTGGACGTTGCTGAAAGGATACGCGTTGAATGACGCGGAAGGATGATTCCACCTGCGGCATCCTTCATTTGGAAGCCTTGGGCTGGAGACTTTCGATCTCGGATTTCAATCGGGCTGCGTCCTCGTAGCGTTCCTCCTTCACGGCCAGATCGAGTTCCGCGCGGAGCTTGGCCACGTCAGGCGGCGGTGCTGCGGGAGGCGCCACCGGAGGTGGCGGAGGGGCGTCCTTCAAAGGAGCCGATCGCTGGCGGGGCAGCATTTGCGGCGCGACGGCGCTGATGTGGCTCGGACGCTTGCCCACATGGCGGGTTCCCTTGTGCATGTTGCGCAGCAGGCCGTCCAGCCCGTCGCGGAAGGCGGCGTAGCATTCCGGGCAGCCCATGCGGCCGATCTTTTTCAACTGTGAAGCCGTGAAGCCGCAGGCATCGCACACGATTTCCATCGTGTCCGATTCGGTTCGGTGGGAGGGGCTCAGAAATGCCTCGGCAAGACCGAAGCCCGTCTCCTCGGTCACGCCTTTGGCCTTCGAGCAGGTTTCACACAGATTCACCGTGGTCATCTGACCGTTGATGATCTGGGTGAGGAACACGGTGGCCTCATTCTCGCAAACGTCGCATTTCATGGAATTAGTCGTGCATGCTTTCATGCCACACAGGTGATACGAACGGCAGCGCGTACTGGTTATGACAGGTATTCGCGCCCGTCAACCAATGCCCTGAGCCGCCAGCCATTCGTTGAGCTCCGCCTCAAGCTGCGGATGTTTCACAAAACTGTAGTGAAATGTCCGGAAACCCAGGCGTTTCGCCGTGGCGATGTTGGCCTCCAGATCGTCGATGTAAAACGTGCGGGCAGGGTCGAGGTCCAGCTGTGCGGCGGTCTTGAGAAAGATCTCCTCTCCCGGCTTGGCGCAGCGGGCGGTGTGTGAGTACACGCCGTCCTGGAAGTGCTGGAAGATCGAAAACTCGCGCAGGAAGTAGCTTTTGTGCAGCTCATTCGTGTTGGAAAGCAGGTGCATGGGCAGCCTGCCCGCCAGGGCTCCGAGCGTCTGGTGCATGGGCTCATTCTGGGCAAAAATTTCGCACCAGATGGCGGCAAAGTCAGCGGACGGGCCGCGGAATCCCGTCAGCGCTATCCCCTGCCGCACAAACTCTGCGTCATCCATGTCACCCACCTCATACGGCCCTTTGATGCCATCAAACAGCGTCAGCACCGTCTCCGCCGGATGGTCGCAGCGTTCCGCCAGCCGGCGGGCGGCGATGCTGAAGTCAAAGTCGATGAGGACTTTGCCGATGTCGGAGAGGATGACGGGCTGGGGCATGGCATTCCTATGCACGCAGGGTTCGGCTGCGCCAGATGAATCCGTGGCGGCAATGACGGGGTGGATTACTTCATCAGCTCGGCCAGCTTTGGTCCAATGGCATCGGCCCAAATCTGATATCCGGCGGGGGAGAGGTGCAGGAAGTCGGGCATGATCTCCTTGGTCAGCGCGCCCTCGGGCTGGGGGAACTTGCTGCCGATGTCGAGGAAGAAGATATTTTTGTCGTCATTGAGCTTCGAGATGATCGCATTGACCTGCTTGATCTTGTCGTTGGCGGCACCAAGTTTGCCCGTGGGTTTGTCACCACGTGGGAAGACAGCGAGCAGGAGGATTTTGGCCTGCGGCTGCTTGGCGCGGATGGTTTCGACGATGGTAGTGACTCCTTTGGCGATGCCCTCGGGGGAGTCTCCACCGACGTTGTTCGTGCCGATCATGAGCACCACAGCCTTGGGCTTGAGGGGAGCCTCAAGCTCTCCGTTCTGAACGCGCCACAGCACATGCTGCGTGCGGTCACCGCCGATGCCAAAGTTGGCCGGGGTGTAGCCGGCAAAGGCTTTCGCCCAGACCTCCTTGCCGTTGCCCGCCCATCCGGCGGTGATCGAGTCACCGAGGAACACGAGCTGAGCCATGCCCTCCTTGGCGATCTTTACGAACTTCTCGTGAGAGGCGATGAAGCCGGGATTGATCTTGCCATCCTTGCCATACTTCTCCGCAGGAACATCCGGTGGCTGCGGCGGCATGACGACCGCCGGAGCCGCTGGTTTGACGGCTGGAGCCGGCGTCTGTGCCCGGAGGGCGGTGGTGGCAAGCAGGAGCAGGGACAATGCGAGTGATGTAATTTTCATGCATGCGCATTGTGGAGGGCTGCTCGCGGGCAGGCAATCCGAAAGAGGAGATGGAGCCATTCGTTTAGTTGTCCCGGCGGCGTCAGCTTTTCCCGGCCCCTGCACCGCTCACTCCTGGTTGCCAGCGTTTTTCCTTAACGAGGATTGACGCCATCTGCCGGTTCTGACTAGCATGACCGGGAATCCCCTAAATTAGCCAACCACAACCACACAATATTATGCCAAGCAATCATGGTGTCGCCTACATGGGCACGGGAAAGGTAGAGGTCCAAAGCATTGATTTCCCCAAGCTGGAGCTGCGCGAACAAAAGCGTAAATGCCATCACGGAGTCATTCTCAAAGTCGTCAGCACCAACATCTGCGGATCGGACCAGCACATGGTGCGCGGTCGTACCACCGCACAGAAGGGGCTGATCCTCGGCCATGAAATCACCGGCGAAGTCATCGAGACGGGCCGCGATGTGGAGTTCATCAAGAAAGGCGACATCGTGAGCGTGCCTTTCAACATCGCCTGCGGACGCTGCGCCAACTGCAAAGAAGGCAAGACCGGCATCTGCTTGAATGTGAATCCTGCCCGCCCCGGCGCGGCTTATGGCTATGTGGACATGGGCGGCTGGGTCGGTGGTCAGGCTGAGTACGTCATGGTGCCCTACGCTGACTTCAATCTGCTGAAGTTCCCGGATCGCGATCAGGCCCTCGCCAAGATCAAGGACCTCACCCTCCTCTCGGACATTTTCCCCACCGGCTATCACGGTGCGGTCTCCGCAGGCGTGGGCCCGGGCGCGACGGTTTACATCGCCGGTGCCGGCCCTGTCGGTCTCGCATGCGCGGCTTCCTGCCATCTCCTCGGTGCCGCCGTCGTCATCGTCGGTGATTTGAACAAAGAGCGCCTGGCTCAGGCCCGCCGTTTCGGCTGCGAAACCGTGGACGTTTCTCTCTCTGCCTCCGTGCAGGATCAGATCGAAAACATCCTCGGCGTGCCGGAAGTGGACTGCTCGGTGGACTGCGTCGGCTTTGAAGCCCGTGGTTGCGGCCACGACCACAGCAAGGAAGTGCCCGCGCAGGTGCTCAACAGCGTCATGGAACTCACCAAGGCGGGCGGTGCCATCGGCATTCCCGGCCTCTACGTCACGGGTGATCCCGGCGCGGTCGATGAAGCCGCCAAGGTCGGCAGCCTTTCCATCCGCATCGGCCTCGGCTGGGCCAAGAGCCACACCTTCGTCACCGGCCAGTGCCCGGTCATGAAATACCACCGCCGCCTCATGATGGCGATTTTGCACGACAAGATCAAAATCGCCAAGGCGACGAACGTGCAGGTCATCTCCCTGAAGGGCGCCCCCAAAGGCTACGTGGACTTCGACAAAGGCGCGGCCCGCAAGTACGTCATTGATCCGCATGGCATGATCAAAGCCTGATCTGCCTGAGAAATCACGAAGCCCTCCCGCTGCAAAGCCGGAGGGCTTTTTTCTGGAGTACGACAGATTGGCTTCGCCTGTCTCCCCAAGCCTCGGCTCTCTTGTCGGTCGATCAACGCTCACGAATCGCCCCTGACAGACAAAGAGTATTGATCCCACGTTAGTTCTACATGCTGAGACTTGATCGTCAGGCCGCCTGCTTTCGGCTGACGTCTCAGCGCAGCAAAGTAGCCTTGTTCCTGTGGAACAAGGAACGCTCCGCCTCGCCCCAGACGCTTAACAAGGTAGAATTACAGCGTCTGAATAAACCGGTCCGCTTCAGCAATGGAGCGGTTCATCTGGTCCAGCAGGCGCTGGATGTCGCTCTGGATGTTGTCCGCCGTGCCTCGCAGCGAGCCGATGGCCACCGCATTCAAATTATGCTTCAAGTAAAGCACCTGGTCATGAAACTGGCGCAGCACGGGTTCCATCGTGCCTTCGGCCGCGTGCAGTGATCGCGACAGCGGCTCAAACCGGCTGCGAGTGTCCGCCAACTTGCGGCGGCTGTCGGCGGCCAGAGAGGCGTTCTCATACTGGCGGATTTCGGCCTCCCACTCCCGGAAGAGATCCCGCGCCACCGTGTCCACTTCGCGGATCTGGCTGCGCACCCGGCCTGCCTGGGCTTCGCAGTCCTCGTACTCGCCTTTGAAGCGGTTGTAGGCGGATTCGAGATTGCCGCCGTTGTAGTTGGTCAGCTTCTTGAGCTGCGTCAGCGCGTCCTGAAACTGCGCTCCGGCATCCTTTTGCTCGCCACGGGCTTTCTTGACCGCGCTCTTGAGCAGGTCACGCTTCTCGTAGCCCAGCTTTTCCCAGGCGGCGTAATAAACGGTGTTGCAGGCAGCGAGTGACGCCGCCAGACCAAGAAGGAAAAGCCGGGAACGCATGCCGAATCAGCCCACGAATTTCAAGGTGCCCACCTGACCTGCGGCCATGGCGGCGTGCTGCGCGTCGGTGCAGGCGGAATTGGTCGGTGCATCGGCTGGGGCCTCGTTCTTTTCGAGCAGGCCGTTGTCATTCATCCAGGCCTCCACTTCGGCGCCGCTGATGTCTGCGAGCATGGTGCCGTTGATTTCCACGCAGGGAGACAGGGGCTGGCCGCTTTTCTGTTCCATTTCCCAGCGGAAGGCCGGGTTCTTGATGATGTCCTTCTCTTCAAAGGGGAGATCATATTTGCGGAAGATGGCGCGGACGCCTTCGCTCCAGCCGCAGTAGGTTTTCAGGTAGGCGGTAATTTTGGGTGTTTGCATAGCGCGTTGGGTTACGCCCTCAGCCTAGCGGACGATGCAGGGAATGCAAACGGGCTGTGGAGGACGCGGGCGGGTGGAAAATCTCCGAAATATTCTCAGTGACTGTGCTCCCTGCCACGGATTCAGTTCCATCCGGAAAGCTCAAACAACCATGAAAGAACGCAACGCCTTCGCCATCCCCGGCATCATTGTCATCCTCGCGGCCATCGGACTGGTGGCCTTTCTCTTTTACAAGTTCCCCGAGTACATCCCCCTGTTGACGGTTCCTGCGGCCGTTCTCGGGTTCTTGCTGCTGAAAGGTTTCGTCATTGTTTCTCCCAACGAAGCCGTGGTTCTCACCTTCTTTGGCAAATACAGCGGCAGCCTCGTTCAGAACGGATTCTGGTGGATCAACCCCTTCGCCAGCAGGCAGAAGATCTCCCTCAAGATCGCCAACTTTCAGAGCGAGCAGCTCAAGGTCAACGATGCCCATGGCAACCCCATTGAAATCGCGGCGGTGATCGTCTGGCGTGTGGTGGACTCGGCCAAGGCCACCTTTGCCGTCGAGAACTGCAACAGCTTCGTTCATCTGCAGGGTGAGACGGCCCTGCGCCATCTCTCCAACCTGTTCCCCTATGAACCCCATGCTCCCGGGGAAATCGCCCTGCGCAGCCATCCGGTGGACGTCGCCCGTCAACTTCGTGCGGAACTCGCGGAACGCACAGAGGTGGCTGGCATTGAGGTTTTGGAGGCCCAGCTCAGCCATCTCGCCTACAGCCCGGAAATCGCCCAGGCCATGCTGCGCCGCCAGCAGGCGCAGGCGGTTCTCGCCGCACGTCAGATCATCGTGGATGGCGCCATTGGCATGGTCGAAATGGCGCTGCGCAAGCTTGAGACGGACGGCATCGTGCAGCTCGATCCTGCCTCCAAATCCACGATGGTGAACAATCTCCTTGTCACCCTCGTTTCTGAGCACCACATCCAGCCTGTGCTTTCCACGGCGACCATGAAAAGCTAAGCCGGCCCGCTTATCATAAGGTCATGCTGTTGATCGGTGCCTCCCGCCAAGTGTCCGCCTCGTTGATCACCAGGTGGAGCGTCGTCAGGACCGTCTGGGCGGTGTAGGGCTTGGGCAGAAAATGCCTGACACCCATCTCGGCCACCTTGGCGGGGGCACCCAGATGGGAGACGCCACTGGCCGCGATGATTTTCACATCAGGGTTGATTCGCTGGAGCATCTGGATGGTCGCCGGGCCGTCCATGACCGGCATCATCATGTCCGTCAGCACGACGGCAATCTCCGTGTTGTGCTGGGTGTAGAGCGCTACGGCCTCCGCTCCATTGGCAGCCACCAGCGTGCGGTAGTCCAGCGCTTCCAAAGTCTGGCGGGTGGTCGTGCGGATGGCTTCCTCATCATCCACGATCAGAATCAGCTCGCCCCTGCCAAGCGGCATCGGGGCCGCTTCGGCGGGGAGGGATTGGAAGCACGTGCCCGTGTTTGGGACGGCAGGCAGACAGATGGTGAAAATGGTCTCCTCGTCGGGCTTGCTGGAGACTGTGACGAAGCCTCCGTGGCTTTTGGTGATGCTCAGCACCGTGGACAGACCGAGGCCCGTGCCTTTGCCGATCGCCTTGGTGGTGAAGAAGGGGTCGAAAATTTTGTCCACCACCTCCTGCGGGATGCCACTCCCGGTATCACTCACACTGAGGGTTACATAAGGTCCGGGTTTTGCGTCCATTTGCAGGGCGGCTCCGGCCTCATCCAGGACAAGACAGTCTGCGGTGATGGTCAGCGTGCCGCCATCGGGCATGGCATCGCGCGCATTCACGCACAGATTGAGCAGGATCTGATGAAGCTGCGTGGGATCCCCCAGGAACGAAGGCAGATCGTCAGGCAGATTGCTGAAACAGCAGATGTTCTTGGGGAAGGTGTCCTGTACGAAGTGCTGGATGTCTTTGATGAGAGGACCGGCGCGCAACTCCGTGCGTTTGCCCTCCACTCCGCGCGCAAACGTGAGGATCTGTCGCACCAGATCCGCCCCGCGCTTGGCACTGCTCTCAATGTTGCCCAGAATGGAGAGTGTGCGTTCATTCGTGTGGGTGAGCCGCAGCAGCTCGATCGACATGATGATGGGCGTCAGTACGTTGTTGAGGTCGTGAGCGATCCCTCCTGCCAGCGTGCCCACGCTTTCGATGCGCTGCGCGCGCAGAAACTGCTGCTCCAGCTTCTTCTTTTCAGTGATGTCGGTCACGATGCCGAGGAAGCCGGTGATCTCTCCTTCCTCGTCCAGCATGGCTGTGATATTCAGGGAGACGGAGACGCGGCTGCCATCTTTCCGCACATAGGTGCATTCACGTTCACGCAGGATGCCGCATTTGACATGGGCCACGAACACCTCAAATCCCGGTGCTATCTTCATCCCCGTCTCTCGCGAGACTTCGGCGGCCATGCGCTCCATGTCGGACGCATCATGGAACAGCTCCGGCGTCAGGCTGCCGACAACCTCCTGCCGCAGATACCCGGTGAGCTTTTCAGCCCCGCAGTTGAACGTGGCGATCAGTCCTTTCGTGTTTGTGCTGATGATGCCGCACGCGGCGCTCTCCAGCACGCCATTCTGCAGATACGTCAGCTCCTGAAGCTTGACGCTTGTGTCGATCAGCCGCTCCATGGTCGAGATCTGTCCTCGTGTCAGCAGCAGGGCGGTAATCAGGGCGATGCCTCCAGTCACTCCGATCTGCAGCCAGTCCAGTACGCGGATATGCTCGGTGATGTCGGCATTGACCTGGATGATCTTCTGGGCGGCCTGGTCCAGGGAGCCTGCAAGGGCATCGCAGTCTTCAGTCAGCATTTCTCCCATGCCCCTCAGCAGAGTGGGCGTTGCGTTCGTGCGGGGATGGAGCCGCTTCATCACCTTGGCGGCTTTCAAATAACTTCCATGGGCCTCTTCCAGCTTTTGCAGAATGCCGGCCAGCTGGTCCCCGCTCGCATGTTTCACCAGCTTGCCGGAGTGAAGGGTTTCCTCGCAGGTGTTCATGAGCCCCCAGACGAGATCAATGCGTCCCAGGTAATAAGCCTGCATTGTTGCACTGCTGCTTTCCGCCTGAAGCATCAACCGGCTGAGCGTCTGGCTGTCCGTCCTTTGCTTTCCCAAAAGATTGACCGCGTTCACCGTGGCGGTGCGTTCTTGTTCAAGCGTGGCTCCAATGTTTTCAAACACGACAAAACTAACCAGCAGCAGCAGTGCAGACCCGCCGAAGATGAGCCAAAGACGCCTGAAAAAGTGTCGCAAATTGGGCAGCTCCTGGCGCGCCGGCAGGGAGAATACAGGCTTCTTTAAAAAATGGGTCACGCTCATCGCGCGAGACCATAGGTGAATGGCCGCAGCCATCCCTTGGCAGTTGGTTCAAAAGCACCTAAGCCTTTGCCGGGTTCGGGCCGGCGGGTGGGGCGGCCCGTTTAATTGGATGAAATTACTTCCACCCGAGCTTTTCTTTCAGGAAATCAAACGTCCCCACCCCATGAATGGTGTGCGGTCCATCGAAGTGCTCGATGGTTGTGCGGTCACCGATGAGGAGCTTGTTGTAGAGCCTGCGCACCTTGGCGAACTCGTAGTTCACCCATTCATCCGTACCCACACCGTCGTTATGGCCGCGCTCGACCATGAAGGGACGCGGGGCGATGAGGGCGGCCATTTCGGCATAGTTGAAAGTACGACCCATGTCCCACTCCCAGATTTCATATTCATGAGTGTGGATGTAGCTCATGGGCATGTCGGTGCTCACGCATTTGCGCACCCATTCGTTGAAGTCGCCGCTGCAGATGCTCAGGCAGTAGTCCTTGAGCACGGCAGGCGTGCGCATGGCGGATTTGCCCCCGTAGCTGAGTCCGTAGAAGGCGATCTTGTCCGGCTGTGTGAAGGGCTGCGCTTTCAGCCACTCCAGAATGCGCTGGTGCTGGCCGTTGATCACACTGTAGAGCGTGAGCCCCAGCGGATTGAGCTTCCGCTGAAGCGTGCGGAACGCATCCTTGCCACGATACGGATTGTGCGGGGCAAAGGTGATGAATCCTTGTTCGGCCAGCCGCAGCGTGAAAGCCTTGTACGCCCCATAGGCGCGGTTGGTCTCATCGGTGGTGATGGTGTCTTCCGGGAGGCCTTCCAATCCATGCTGGCAGACGATGACAGGCCGCTTCTCGCTGGGCTTGAGATCTTTCGGCAGGCACAGCCAGCCCCAGGCAAAGACGTCCTCCCACACATCCATCGTCACCTCATAGATTTTGACCTTGTCCGTCTCGCGCACCAAGCGGCTTTTGGCATTCACCGGCAGGTTCGGGTCAGGCAGTCGGCCGATGACTTCATTCCAGAACCGGTCGCGTTCGCCGGCGGTGTGTTTTTCAAATTCGGCCACCGATTTGAGAGGCAGCTTGTCCCAAAATTGCGCTTTGCGCTCCATTTCAGTGCTCACCAGCAGACGCTGTGTGAACGTCTCCAGTTCTCGCACCAGGCGCTTCTGACGCGTGGCATCCACCCGGGCACGCTGCTCGTTTTTCTGCGGCATGATTGGCTCGATCCGCTTCACGAGGTGCCCGGCGACTTCTGCTGGCAGCAAGTGAGTGACCACCTCTTTAAGGCCATGCTCCTCCGTGGCCAGCATCAGCCAGTCACCGGGCACGAGTGCATTGGCGCGGGCGACCTCGGTCTTGACGGCTTCGAGGGTGGGTTTGCTGATCTTGCCGGGGGCGGCGATTTCACGTTCGCCCGGCTTTGCCTTCGGCGGGCCCAGCACATTCGGGAAGCCGAGGTTTTGCACCACCAGGGGGCGTGGGCCGATGAGGGAGGCCACTTCGGCATCGCCAAAATCGCGCAGCAGATTGAAGACATTGCGGTAGATCGGCTCGGCCCACACACCTTCACGCGGTTCGAAACAGCCCCAAACATAGACAGAGCTGATGCGTTCGTCGATGGCCCCGGAGTACATGGCGATGAGGCCGCCCTCACCGAGACCGGCCACGAGCAATGGCAGCTTAGGCTGCGTGCCGAAGTAATCGACGACGGACAGCATCTTCTGCACTTCGTAGCCGATGATGTGCCGCCCCAGTTCATACGACTGGCGGTAGATCCACTCACGGTGCGGCACGTTCGTTTTCACAGCAAACTTGTCATTGGTGCTGAACTCGCTGCTGCGGCTGATGAGCGCAGGAATGACGATCTCGCAGCCGCTGTAGGCCAGCATGGCGTCATTTGCCAGCTTCTCGGGATCGGTGTCAGCGTCCGGGATGTAGATCACCCGTGCCACGGGCTTTTCTTTCGGCTGAATCAGAATGCCCTCACCATGCACACCTTCAAACACCTGCCAGCGCACCCGCAGGATGCGCGCGGTGTCGGTCTCCGCCAGAAGCGCGGGAGACGAAGTGTCGCCGACGAGTTCGAGCGCCGTGATGGGCAGGCGCTCGTCCACCACACCGAGGATGGACTTCAATTTCTCGCGCGTCGGCTTGCGGCCCGCCTTCGACTGCTCAATGAGCCGCAGCGCCATCTTGTCGATGCCCGCCACCATGGTGGCGGAGAAGTCAGGATTGGGCTCCAGAGGCTGGGTGCCGGGCAGCACCTGCGCCTGCAATGAGGATGCAATGAGAAGCGGGAGGAGAGGTCGGATCATGGGAGATCAAACGCCTGCCGGACCTGCCACCTGTCATGGCTTCTTCTGCTCAAACAGCCAGTTCCAGAACTCCGGATTGGCATAAGTCTGAGTCCAGGAATCATGACCGACGCCGGGGTAGATGGTGAATTTGACCGGCGCGTCGATCTTTTTCAAAGCATCGTAAATCTTCTGGCTGTTCTCGATCGGAACGGCGCCGTCCTTGTCGCCATGGAAGATCCAGCAGGGCATGCTCTTGAGACGCTGCGCTGTCACCCAACGAACACCAGCACCGCCACAGATGGGCGCAATGGCGGCGTAGGTCTCAGGATACTCAAAAGCGGTCTCCCACGTCCCGAAGCCACCCATGCTGATGCCCGTGAGATAGACGCGCTTGGGATCAACCCGCAGCGTTTTGACCAAGTGATCCGTGACTG
Organism: Verrucomicrobiota bacterium; assembly: GCA_017301975.1. Taxonomy (GTDB): domain Bacteria; phylum Verrucomicrobiota; class Verrucomicrobiia; order Verrucomicrobiales; family Verrucomicrobiaceae; genus Prosthecobacter. The sequence continues at coordinate 42,089 of JAFLEI010000015.1, read as the reverse complement.
CTTTGACGCCGTGAGGATTCCACAGATTGTTGGGCTCGCATTGCAGGCTGGCGATGATGGAGGGAAACTTCTGCCCGGCTGCCAGAAGCTTTGGCGGCCCGTGTTTCTTGATCAGTTCAAGATCGGTGCCGCGTTCTCCGGAGCCGTGCAGGAAGACGACCAACGGCCATTTCTTGTCGGGGCTGCCTTCATATCCCTCCGGCTTGCTCAGGAGGTAACGGTAGTTGACCTTGATGACAAAATCACCGCTGAAAGAGGACGGCGTTTGTGAGTTTGCGAGAAGTACGGACGAGGTGGCAAGAATGAAGAAGGCGGCAAGTTTGACCATGATAACACAACGTCATCCAAGATGGACGCCTTGCCACTCAGATCACCGCGGCCTCATCTTTCCCGTGCCGGGCAGGGCGCTGAGGAAGAAATAGCGCGGTGAGCGCAGCAGGTCGCCCACTTCGCGGATCGCCATGCAGAAAAGCAGTTCATCAAGACGGCTGCCGGCCTGGGGATGGTTTTTGAGATATTCATCCAGGAAGCGGCGCAGGCGCTTGTTGGCGTTGAACTCCAGCGGCACGCTGCCGAGGTTCAGCAGCAGAAGGAGAACGATGACTCCCGCAGCAACAAAAATGGCGTTCTTGGCGATGAGAATGCGGGCGATCATCAACCCCACGATGGCAAACACAGCGGCCATGGGAATGTAGCGGCTCATGCGGATGCAGCTCTGCCGCCATTTGAGTTCGCTGAGCGTCTCTCCTGTCTGCAGCGCATGGGCTGCTTCGTGCAGGGCGATGGCCCATGCAGACAAAGTCGTGCCTTCGGCGACATCCCGACGCAGAAACAGGCGGCGGCGGGTAGGATCAAAATAATCCGTCACGACAGCGTTGTGTTCGACGATCTGCACGTCATCCACCCCTTCGGATTTCAGAAACATGAGGGCGATTTCACTCCCGGTGTGAGCGGTGGGGGCGTTCGAACGAAAGCCTTTGAGCATCATCGACGCATGGCGTGCCTGCGCCCAGCGGGCGACGGCAAGGCCGAGGAAAAGAGCAGCGACAATGAGAATGAAGACCATGTGAAGAAACGGGAATCACCCTCGCAGCAATACGGGTGCTGGCAAACCATCCATGCGTTGATCTTGCATCAGGACGCATGGCGTGATTGCATGGTGCATGATGCGGTTTTTGATTTTCTGCCTGCTTGCAGCGGGTTTTTGCCATGCTGAAGACATTCTTGGCCAGGGGGAGTTTCGTTATCGGGTTGTGCCCGGCTGGGGACGGGAGGCGCTTGCGCAGGTGAATGTCAAAAATGGTCACGCAGTGAACATTGATGCAAATGGGCGCTTGTTGTTTCTGACGGATGATCCCAGGAACAACGTGGTCATTCTTGATTTGAAAACGGGCGCGTTGATCAAGCACTGGACGGCGCGCATGCCGGGGGCGCATGGGATGAGTTTGGTGCGGGAAGAGGAGCGCGAGGTGCTCTTCATCACGGACACGCAGCTCCATGAGGTGCGAAAACTGACGCTGGATGGCGAAGAACTGGCGCATTTTGCGTGGCCGGAGCAGGCGAAGCTGCATGCGAGCGCGGCTGAGTACAGGCCTTCCAAGACGATTCATTTTGCGAACGGGGAGTTCTGTGTGTTCGACGGGTATGGGAAGGACTACATTTTTCACTACAAACCGGATGGATCGCTGGTGCGCTGGTGGGGTGGAAACTTGGGGGAAGGGGAGAACCAGTTGAAGCATTGGGGACCTCATGGCGGGGCTTTGGATGTGTCGGATTCCGCAAAAACACGGGTGATTATCGCCATGAGCGACCAGCAGGAGATCAAACGCTTTTCGGCGGACGGGCAGTTCATTGACAAAATCGCGATGCCGGGCGGGAATCCGCGGGACATTGTCTTTTGGGGCGAGCATGTGATCGTGCCGCATCTGGGGGACCAGTGGCCGAAGGACAAGAACTCAGCCGGCTTCATTTCGATTCTGGATCGTGAGTATCGGGTTGTGTCGAACATTGGCGCACCGGCGGCTTTTTATAAGGATGGGGTGCTGCAGCCGATGCAGAGTGATCACAAGACCTTCATTCATCCCCATGGCGTGGCTGTGGATGCAGAGGGAAACCTTTATGTGGCGCAGTTTGCCTCCCAGGCGGCACCGTTGCTGAGACTGGAGCGCATCAAGTGAGTGCAACTTTTGGCAGGCAGGCGGGTTATTAGCCTCAATGAAGACCGAGACCAGCTATCAGGTTGCCAACAGGGCGCAGCAGCGGAAAATGACCGCCATGCGACCTCTGGTCTTCCTATTTGCCCTCGCCACGGCTGCGCTTGCCCAGAATGAAGGCGACAAACCAACCCCGCCGCCACCTCCGCCTAAACCTGGCGATGGACCGCCGCCGTATCGTGACAGTGATCGTCATGGACCTCCGGGCATGGGCAGACCACGTGGGTTTGACGGTTTTGAAAAGCTCTCTGAAGGAGAGAAGCAGAAGGTGAGGGCTGCTTTCGAAAAGGCCTGGCGGCGTCCCGAGGTGATCGAATCGCGCGACAAGGCGCTGAGGGCGAATGAGGAGATGCGCAACACGCTGCACAACGCGCTGAAGGAAATTGATCCCGAAGTCGTGGGCATCCTGGAAAAGATCAAACCGCAGTTTCCGATGGATCAGCGCGGTCTGCCGGAAATGCCGAAACCGGACTCGCCCAATTTTGCCCACATGGCGGCGATCCGGCTGGGTGCGGAGCTGCAGGCCATCTCAAGGCCGGAGCGGCGTGATGAGACGCGGGGCTTTCATGAGAGGCTGCTGCAACTGCCACGCGTGAAGGAGGCGCTGGCGAAACTGGATGCACTGCCTCCTGGGGAGCGCATGGAGGCCTTCAAAAGATTCCGTGAGATCTATCGTGAGGCTGCGGGGCAGGAATTCATGAAATTTCGTGAGCGAGGAGGGGACTCCAAGGATGGATTTCGCCGTCCGCCAACGGAGCAGGACAAGCCTGCTCCTCCTCCCGGGGAACCGAAGCCGTAAAACGGATCAATCGCCGCCGCCCGCTTCCTTGGGGGAGTTACCCAAGGCATCTTTGAGAGAGGCCACTGCGTAGTCGCGATTGAGCTTGGTGATCCAGCGGACGCTGATCTCTTTCGGACATGCGGCTTCGCACTCGTATTGATTGGTGCAGTTGCCGAAGCCTTCTTTGTCCATCTGACGGACCATGCCGAGGGTGCGACGATCCTTTTCAGGCTGACCCTGAGGCAGGGAATTGAGCTGGCCTGCCTTGGCGGAGACGAAGAGCATGGCGCTGGCGTTTTTACAGGCGGCCACGCAGGCACCGCAGCCGATGCACTCGGCGGCGTCCATGGCGGCATCGGCGACTTCCTTGCCAATGGGGAGGGCGTTGGCGTCCTGCGGCGCACCGGTGCGCACAGTGACGAAGCCGCCGGCCTGCTGGATGCGGTCAAAGGCTCCGCGGTCGATCATGAGATCCTTCAAGACGGGGAAGGCGCGTGCGCGGAAGGGCTCGACCCAGATGGTGTCTCCGGTGCGGAATTTGCGCATGTGAAGCTGGCAGGTCGTGGTGGCTTTCGCCGGGCCGTGTGGCACGCCGTTGATTTGCATGGAGCATGCGCCGCAGATGCCTTCGCGGCAGTCGTGGTCGAAAGCCACGGGATCTTCGCCCTTGGAGATGAGGCGCTCGTTGATGATGTCCATCATCTCCAGAAAGGAGGCATGATCGGGAATGTCCGGAGCGTCGATGTCCTGGAAATGACCGGGTTGTGAGCCGTTCTGACGCCAGACCTTGAGGTGCAGATTGAGTTGAGACATGGGGGCAGGAAAGAAACGTTATTTGTAGCTGCGGACGGCGAGGTGGACTTCTTCGAAGGCCAGAGGCTCCTTGTTGAGGATGGGCTGGCTGAGGTTGCCGGTGTATTCCCAGGCGGCGGCGTAGCTGAAGTTTTCGTCGTCGCGTTTCGCTTCGCCATCCGGGTATTGATGTTCGGAGCGGAAGTGGCCGCCGCAGCTTTCTTCGCGGTGGCGGGCGTCGAGGCAGAGGAGTTCGGCGAACTCCATGAAGTCGGCCACACGACCGGCTTTTTCGAGCTCGGGATTGGTGAAGTCACCGCTGCCGGGGACGTTGACGTTCTGCCAGAATTCTTCGCGCAGGGCGGGGATGCGGTTGATGGCTTCGGTGAGGCCTTCCTTGGTGCGGGCCATGCCGCATTTGTCCCAGACGAGGAGGCCGAGCTCGCGGTGGAAGCTGTCCACGCTGCGCTTGCCTTTGATGTTGAGGAAGCGCTTGGTCTGCGCGGTGCAGTTTTCGACGGCTTTCTTGAACTCAGGATGCTCGGTGGTGATGCTGCCGGGCTTCTCGTTGACGAGGTAGTTGGCGATGGTCGTTGGGATGACGAAGTAGCCGTCTGCGAGGCCCTGCATGAGGGCGCTGGCACCGAGGCGGTTTGCGCCGTGGTCGGAGAAGTTGGCCTCGCCGAGCACGTGCAGGCCGGGGAGGTTGCTCATGAGGTTGTAGTCCACCCAGAGGCCGCCCATCGTGTAGTGAACGGCGGGGTAGATGCGCATGGGGCGCTTGTAGGCGCTTTCACCGGTGATGCGTTCGTACATGTCGAAGAGATTGCCGTAACGCTCGGCGATGGTCTTGGCACCGAACTGGCCGATGGCTTCCGCGAAGTCGAGGTACACGCCGCGACCGCCGGGGCCGACACCGCGTCCGTCATCGCAGGCTTCCTTGGCGGCACGGGAGGAAATGTCACGCGGGGCGAGGTTGCCGAAGCTGGGGTACTTGCGCTCCAGGTAGTAGTCGCGATCGGCTTCCGGGATTTGATCCGGGGCCTTGCCGCAGTCTTCCTTCTTTTTGGGCACCCAGACGCGGCCGTCGTTGCGGAGGGACTCGGACATGAGCGTGAGCTTGCTCTGGTAGTCGCCGCTGACGGGGATGCAGGTCGGGTGGATCTGCGTGTAGCAGGGGTTGGCAAAGAAGGCGCCTTTGCGGTGGGCGCGCCACGTCGCGGTGACGTTGCAGCCCATCGCGTTGGTGGAGAGGTAGAAGACGTTGCCGTAGCCGCCGGTGCAGAGGAGCACTGCATCGCCTGCATGGGATTCGATTTTGCCGGTGACAAGGTCGCGGGTGACGATGCCTTTCGCGTGGCCGTCCACGGTCACGAGATCGAGCATCTCGGTGCGGGGGTACATCTTCACGCCGCCGGAGGCGATTTCCTTGTTCAACGCCGAATAGGCACCGAGCAGGAGCTGCTGGCCGGTCTGGCCGCGGGCGTAGAAGGTACGGCTGACCTGAGCGCCGCCGAAGGAGCGATTGGCGAGCATGCCGCCGTATTCACGGGCGAAGGGCACGCCTTGGGCGACGCATTGGTCGATGATGTTGACGCTGACTTCAGCGAGGCGATGGACATTGGCCTCACGGGCGCGGAAGTCGCCGCCTTTGACGGTGTCATAGAAAAGACGGTGGACGCTGTCGCCGTCGTTCTGGTAGTTCTTGGCCGCATTGATGCCGCCCTGGGCTGCGATGGAGTGGGCGCGGCGGGCGCTGTCCTGGAAGCAGAAGCACTTCACTTTGTAGCCGAGTTCCGAAAGCGTTGCCGCTGCGGAGGAGCCTGCGAGGCCGCTGCCGACGACGAGGACGGTGAACTTGCGCTTGTTCTTCGGATTGATGAGCTTGGAGTCCTGCTTGTGCTTGGACCACTTCATGCCCATTGGGCCGGAGGGAATGTTGGAATTAAGAGACATGACGTTGAATTGCCGAATGACGAATGCGGAATGACGAATGAATCAGCGTCCGTAGCCGAAGAAGTAGATGGCGATGGGGATGGAGCAGTTGCCGACGAGGATCAGGCCGGCGAAGAGATAACCGAGCTTTTTGAAGAGGGGCTCCGACTTGTCGGTGGAAATACCGAGGGTCTGGAAGAGACTGCTGAAGCCGTGGCTGAGGTGGCTGGTGAGCAGGACCATGGCGATGATGTAGAAGAGAACGGCGGGGAACCAGGAGAAGCCGGCGATGACCATGCGATAGACGTCGTGCACAGTGTGGCCCTCAAGGGTGGTCTTGTAGGTGCCGTAGTCGTTGCCGGCGTGAACAGTGAAGTGCAGCAGGTGGTAAACGATGAAGGCCAGGATGGTCAGGCCGCTCCAGATCATGATGCGGGAGGAGGTGCTGGAAACCTGCGCCTTGTGCTGGCCATATTCGGTCAGACGTGCAGCGCGGTTGGCCCGGGTCAGTGAGATGGTGGCGACGATGTGAATGACCACGGCGACCAGCAAGCCGATGCGGGCGATCCAGACGCCGCCGCCATGGAGCGCGGTCTGGAGCATGTGGCCGTATTCATTGATGGCGTCCCTGCCGACAAAGATCAGGAGATTGCCAATCATGTGACCGACAACGAAGCCGAAAAGGATGAGGCCGGTCAGGGCCACCAGAATCTTCTTGCCGATGGAGGAGGCGTAAAATCGCGAAAGGGAGTCAAAAACAGCGCTCATGTGGGGAGGAATTCATCATGGAGATACGATGCGGCTGTGCAAGCCGTGCGTTGAATTTTCCTTGGAGAGAATGATGCGAATGGGTCTCAATCGTCCGTGATTGTCGGCTTGATGCCTATGCAATGCCGTTGTCTGTGACTGCGTGTTTAATTTGAGATACTAGGGAGAGTGTGAGGGGGTCAGAGACGGACGGGCCGGTAAGCGGTTCGGCGAGGGGGGGATGACGTGGCTTGCGCATTCCAAGAGGTGGCACCCAAGGCTGTTTTAGCCCACCGGCCGGAGGCGCAACTGCCGCAGGCTGTAGAAAGGCGCGGACGATTCTGCAATGCGTCTGGCTCCGTGTTTGCGCTTGGGGCTGAATTGATCCCGCTGGGCCTCGAAGATGCCTTCCACAAACTCCCGGCTGCCTAGGATGACGCCATCGGTGAAGTAACGCACGCGGAGGCGGATGAGTTCGGTGGTGGTGAGTTTTCCTTTCTCCGCGAGCGCGGCGCGGGCGCTGTTTGCGCTGACGCCGGGGTGGATCACCTTTTCATTTTGCGCGTCTTTGACCTCGCGGCCGTCGGTGTGCAGCAAGCAGCGGTAGGCTTCGGCGGCACCGGCGCTGCGCCAGCCGTCCACGGGTTTGCTCAGGGCTTTGCACAGGCCGCGTTGCGCACGGCGGCTGCCGCCGAGGGCCTCGGCGTAGCCACACCAGCGGTAGTCTTTCGAGTCTTGGACGAGGCCGGCGCGCACGGGGTTCAGATCGATGTAGGCGGACATGGTGCGCAGGGCGTCGCCTTTGCCTTCGACGAGCACGCTTTTGAAGCGATCCATCCAGAGAGTGCCGCGACGACCGCGGCGTTTGTTGAACCAGCGGCTGAAGCGTTCTTTGATTTCTTTGACGAAGAGGGAGAGATCGCAGAAGCGCTTTTTGAGGGCTTCGATGCGCTGGGTGGCGAGAGAGGCAAGGCCGCGCTGGCGGAGGTCGGCGAGTTCGTCGCGCAGGAGGCCGAGGTAGGTCTTGCTGTAGAGGATGCTGAGGTGTTGGAGGAGTTTGTTTTCGCCGTCTGGGCCGACGAAGCGCTGGAGCCAGGTGGGGCGGTGAGGCACCTCGGCGAGGAGGTGGAAGTGATTGCCCATGAGGCAGAAGGTGACGATCTTGATGCCTGAGAACTCGGCCATGCGCCAGATGATGCGGCGGAGGGCCTCCTTCTCGACATCATCGAACCAGATCTCGCCGCCGCAGGTGCGGGACATGACGTGGTAGCAGTAGGACTCCAGCGGTCCCTGGCCGAGGATGCGGTGCCTGCCACCGGACCAGGAGCGCGCGCCGGGATAGAGGCCGGTTTTGGCGTTTACGCCGATCAGTTGCTCTTCGAGCGGGAGGGGCTGGGGATGAGGGGATTGGGCGGATTTCATGGGCGGATGGTGGGCGGAAAATTAAAGGTGTCAATCAACTAAATGCCTGGCATTATTTTGATTCCGAGGCGCGGGTTTTTGCACACGTTGCCCGGTGCATCGGGGTGGGAATGATCTCAGGGGGCGTCGCGTTCGATGGCTAGGGCGATGCCCATGCCGCCGCCGATGCAGAGGGAGGCGATGCCGCGGCGGAGGTTGTGGTCTTCCATGTGGTGGAGGAGGGTGATGAGGACGCGGGCGCCGCTGGCGCCGATGGGGTGGCCGAGGGCGATGGCGCCGCCGCGTGGGTTGAGCTTGGCGGGGTCGAGATTGAGCTCCTTGATGCAGCCGAGGGCCTGGACGGCGAAGGCTTCGTTGATTTCGATGGCGTCGACTTCGTTGAGGTTCCAGCCGGTGAGGGTGCAGAGTTTTTTGATGGCACCGACGGGCCCGAGGCCCATGAGGGCGGGATCGCAGCCAACGGCGGCGCTGGCGATGATGCTGGCGCGGGGTGTGAGGCCGTGACGGGTGACGGCTTCTGCGCTGGCGAGGAGGGCGAGGGCTGCGCCGTCATTGATGCCGGAGGCGTTGCCGGCGGTGACCGTGCCGTCTTTGCGGAAGGCGGGTTTCAATTTGGCGAGGGAGTCGGCGGTGGTGTCGGCGCGCGGGTGCTCGTCTTCGGTGACATCGCCAATGGGGATGATCTCGCGGCTGAGGGCGGCGCGGCTGGCGGCGACGCGGCTCTGGCTGAGGGCGGCGAAGGCGTCTTGTTCAGCGCGGGTGATGGCGTGCTTGTCGGCGATGCGTTCGGCGGTTTCGCCCATGCCGATTTTGAGGAGGGGATCGGTGAGGCCATCGACGAATATGGCGTCTTGCAGGGAGGAGTCGCCGAGCTTTTTGCCGAAACGGAGGTCGGTGGCGTAGTGAGGGGCACGGCTCATGACTTCGACGCCGCCGGCGAGGACGAGGTCGTTTTCACCGGAGCGGATGGCATCGGTGGCGAGGGCGACGGCTTTGAGGGAGGAGCCGCAGGCCATGTTGACGGTGAAGGCGGGGACTTCCTGGGGGATGCCGAGCTTGAGGCTGAGCTGGCGGGCGACGTTCATGCCGGAGCCGGCTTGGAGGACCTGGCCGAGGATGAGCTGCTGGATGTGGGCGCGTAGGGACTGGGGCAGCATGGCATCTCCTAATAGACGGCCGAGTTCAGCGGGGGTAAGGTCTTTGAGCCCGCCGCCGAAGCGGCCGATGGGGGTGCGTTTGGCGTCGATGATGTAAACGGGGGACATGGGGTGGGAAGGAGGATAATCAGACAATCAGACAAGGGGACAATCAGACGGGGAGACGTGGGGGAGTTGTCGCTGAGGGGAAGAGTTTTAACCACGGAATACACTGAACACACGGAAGCCGGAATGAGGGGAGGGCTGGTGGATGGAGGTGCTGAGGTGGGGGGAGGAGGTGATGGGGAGGAGGTGATGGGGACGTGCGATTTGGCCGCAGAGGGGGCTTCGGAGGGGGCCGGGAGCGTCTATCGTCTAGCGATGCGGGTGGGTTTTCCCCTCACCCCGGCCTTCTCCCCGAAGGGAATTTATTTTGCTGTTTTTGTCAGGGGCGGCGAGAGGGGTGGCTCTTCGGCTGCCTTGGATGTATTGGGCACTATGTTGGTTAAGATGCTTTAAGGGGTGTCTCATCAAATGGGTACCCATTCGGTAGTTGTCGAAAGCTTCCAACGCGAATGAGCGCGAAGAGCCGCGAATTAAAATGAATGGCGCTGGGTTGGATTTTGTTTTGTGACTATCGCAGTCATGCTTGTCGCTAAAGGCCGATGATCGGGGTGAATTCCATTTTGGCGAGGATGTCTGCCTTGAGGTCGAGGCCGGGGGTGATTTCGATGAGGCGGAGGCCGCCGGGGGCGAGCTGGAAGACGGCGCGGTCGGTGATGTAGAGAACCTGCTGGCCGTTGCGGAGCGCGGTGGGGCCGTGGAAGCAGACGTGCTGGATCTTGTTTACAAACTTGGGCAGGCCTTTGGCTTCGAAGGTGCAGCAGAAGATGAGGCGGCGGGCGCTCTGGGCGATGTTCACAAAGCCGCCGACGCCGGCGAAGCGACCGGCGAAGCTGGTGACGTTGACGCTGCCTTCGGCATCGATTTCGACGGCACCGAGGACGCCGATGTCGAGGCCGCCACCGTCGTAGAAGTCGAACTGGGCGGGCTGGTCGATGATGGCCTCGGGGAAGTGGCTGCACCCGAAGCTGAGGCCCGAGGCGGGGACGCCGCCGGTGGGGCCGCTTTCGACGGTGAGGGTGAACTCACTGAGGCGACCGGTTTCTGCGGCGACCATAGCGACGGCTTCAGGGAGGCCGATGCCGAGATTGACGATGTCTCCTTTGCGCACCTCCTGCAGGGCGCGTGCGCCGATGCGTTTGCGGTCGGATTCGGGCATCGGGGGGAGGGTGAAGGTACCGTCGCTGGTGATGACGAAGTCCTCTTTGAATGCTTCGCCAAAGGTCTGGTCGTGCTGCTGGCCGTGGGAGGGGACGATGTAGTCAACGAGGAGGCCGGGGACGCGGACGGACTTGGGATCGGGGAGCTGATCGACGATGCTTTCGACCTGGGCGATGACGATGCCGCCGTGATTTTTCGCGGCCTGGGCCATGGGGAGGACTTCGCTGATGAGGCCTTCGCGGGCCATGCTCAGATTGCCGCGAGGGTCGGCGTAGGTGGCGCGAATGAGGGCGACGTGGATGGGCATGGGCTTGTAGCGGAGCCATGTTTTGCCATCGAGCTCGATGCGTTCGACGAGGGGTTCGGTGGTGCGAGCGTTCATCATGCCGCCGCCGTTCACGGGGTCGATGAAGGTGTTGAGTCCGACCTGGGTGAACAGGCCGGGACGTTTGGCGGCGATTTCACGTGTGAGGACGGAGAGGACGCCCTGGGGGAGGTTGTAGGCTTCGACTTCGTTGGCGAGTGCGAGTGCGCCGAGCTTGGGGGCGAGGTTCCAGTGGCCGCCGACGATGCGTTTGAGCAGGCCACGATGGGCGAGGTGGTTCAGGCCGCGCTCTGCGCGGTCTCCCTGGCCTGCGCAGTAGTAGAGGGTGAGATCCGTGGGGGTGCCGGTTTGGAGGAAGCGGCGCTCCAGGGCGGAGGTGAGCAATTCGGCATGACCTGCACCGACGAAGCCGCTGACGGCGACGGTGGAGCCGCTGGGGATGGCGGCGATGGCTTCGTCTGCGGTGGCGAGGGTGGCGGGGGCGCGCATGGATCAGTGACTGCGGAGGAGGGAGGGGGGACCGGATTTAACAACGCGAGAGATTAGAAGACCGCAGAGATGAAGTTTTGATGGGTGGAGTGGGGTGATGAGCAGGTGCTGGGAGCGGCGAATCGTTTTTTGATGGCGATGGATGCCTGCGGTGCAGCAGTGTGGCGGTACGCAGTGCGGACGCTGCTGGAACCCGGTGTAGTGTGGCGGAGTGCTGGGTTTGCTTCTCCGGATTTTGCGTGGGTGACCCAGGGCTTGCTCGTTCCTCGCTGCGCCCTGGGCTGAATCCGACGCCCCTTTGGGGCTGGTGCCGAGCGGGGTGTTTGGGGCGACAAGAGAGTTGACCTGTTTTCAATAGATTGTGGTATGATTGGCACCACAGAGCACCTGATCTCGATGCGACTCGATTGTGGAAAGGAGAGTAACTTTGGGGGCTTAATTGGGAGTCGCTTGCACGAAGAACGCTCCCAGATTCCGGCTTCCTTCTTCGACAAGGCTTCGAAGGACAAGAAAGCCCGTACTACAATACATGCGCTGACTGGTTCCGAATTTTGGGTGATGCAGGGATTCCAGAGCGGGCTAAAGCCCGAACTAGGTATGCAGAAGGACTGCTGAAGCCGCGGAGACTGGGCGGGAAATGACACGAAAGAGTTATTCGGGAGATTGGGAGAACGTGGGCGTCTCCGGGAGGAGGAGTAGGAGTCAGAGGAGGAGGAAGAGGGGCGGCACGTTCAGCCTCTCCAGCCGCCGTTGATTTCGAGGGTCTGGCCGGTGACGTAGGATGCGAGGGGGGAGCAGAGGAAGAGGACGACGTTGGCGACTTCCTCGGTGGTGCCGAAGCGTGCGAGGGGGACGTTTTTGATCATCTCGGCGCGGACGTTTTCTGGGATGGTTGCGGCCATGGCGGTGTCGATGACGCCGGGGGCGATGGCGTTGGCGCGGATCTGTTTGCGGGCGGCTTCGCGGCTGAGGACGCGCATCATGGCCTGGACGCCGGATTTGGCGGCGGCGTAGTTGGCCTGGCCGAAGAAGCCCTGGATGGCGGCGATGCTGCCGAAGCTGACGATGGCACCGTGATCGCGCATGATTTCGAGGGCGTATTTGCAGCAGTAGAACACGCCGGAGAGGTTCACATCGATGACGGAGTCCCATTCATCGAGGCCCATCTTGGCGATGGTGCGGTCCTTGATGATGGCGGCATTGTTGATGAGGAAATCGAGGCCGCCATGGCGTGCCTGGATGTCTCCCATCATACTTTGCACCTGGGCGGGTTTGGCAACGTCTGCAGCGATGACGCTGGCGCTGTCGGTGCGGAGAAGATTGAGTTCATCGGCGAGGGCTTGTGCGCTGACGGTTGTATCCGAGGTGCCGAGGTGATTGATGACAACCGAGGCGCCTGCGTGGTGAAACGTGCGGGCGACCTGAGTGCCGATGCCCTGCGATGCGCCGGTGATGAGGGCGACTTTGCCTGTGAGGTCGATGGAAATCATGGGGAGGTTTTAAAAGACGTCGTCTGTGACATCAAGCTTTCCTCTACATGGAGGATCATTTGCCACGTCCGGCAGGCTGTGGCATAAAGCCTGCAACATGGTCAAAAAACTTCTCCACACCCGCTACCGGGTGAACGATCTCGAAAAGACGATCCATTTTTATACGCAGGTGCTCGGCCTGAAGGAAGTGCGGCGGCACAAGTCGCCGCGTGGTTCGGAGCTGGTGTTTCTACAGACGCCGAACAGTGACGAACTCATCGAGATCTGCAGCTATCCGGCGAGCGGGGCGGTGACGTTTTGCAGTGATCTGACGCATCTGGCGTTTGAGGTGGAGAGCATTGAGGAGTTTGCGAAACACTCTGCTGCGCTGGGTTATCCGCTCTCGGACGGGCCGACTCCGAGCTCGAGCGGGGTATTTGCTTTCATTGACGCTCCGGAGGGGTATGAGATAGAACTGATCGAATACCGCAAATAATCTCGTAAATACAAGCTCATGGACTTTGACTGGATCGGCGCCGCGTTTGACCTCTCACTCCTTCCCCCGAAGGACATTGAGGAGTCGTTTGAGGATCCGTTTTCGATCAAGCTGCTGCCGGACGGACAGGAGGGGAGCGCAGAGGCTCGTTACTACAACCTGGGCAAATCACTTCAGGGGAAGTCGGTGTTCAGTGTGTTCTGGACCGACGGCAAACATTACCGTGTCATTTTTGCCCGACTGATGACTCCCGGGGAGCATGACTTTTTCGAGCGCAAGAAGGCGGAGGAACTCTGAACTCACCCAGTACCATCATGGAAACTGCACCTGCCGATTTGAAGCCTGTCCGAGCGTGGAAAGACGTGCCTGCCTTTGATGGCGATGAGGCCGAAGGGCAATTCTGGGCCACGCACCAGCTGGACGCACGCCTGATGCAGGCGTCCATCCATCGCGCGGATGTGCGAGAGTCCACCACAATCACGCTGCGGTTTGATCCGCGGATGCTGAGCCGTATCAAGCGGGTGGCCCGCCGGCGCTATCTGAACTACCAGAGCATGATCAAGCAGTGGCTGAGCGAGCGCATGGAGCAGGAACTGAAGGATTGAGGCGCAAAAAACCCGCGCTCCGTGATCGAAGCGCGGGTGGAAGAGGGAGGCTGGTATTATATTAGAGCGACGACTTGAGGGCGGCGGAGGCGACGAAGCGGACGGTTTTGGAGGCTTTGATTTCCACGGGTTCCTTGGTCTTGGGATTGCGGCCCATGCGTGCACTGCGGTCCACGGGTTTGAAGGTGCCGAAGCCGATGAGCTGCACCTGTTCTGTTTTCACCGCCTTGGTGATGGCCTGGAGAACGGCGTCAAGCGCCTCGGAAGCGGCTCGTTTCGAGGTGTCGTTACCAAGGATTTCCTGCACGGCGTCAATGAGTTGAGCTTTGTTCATGGGCGTGTGTGAGATTCGTTGTTGGATTGAAGGAGAGTCCGTTCCAGAATGAATGAGGCGCGGCGCTTTGTATGGCGCTTTCCGTTTCGTTTCACAATCATAAAATCTTTCTTCACGCCATGGAAACACTAAAGAAATTCTTGCTTCCGGACTCGCGCCCTTCTGTGGCTGCGGATGTGTTTATTGCACAAGGAGCCGTCGTGCTCGGAGCGGTGGACCTGGGGGTGCAGTCGAGCATCTGGTATGGCGCGGTCCTAAGGGGAGACATCAACCGAATCGTGGTGGGAGCGCAGAGCAATGTGCAGGACGGGAGCGTGCTGCATGTGAGCGATGAATGCGCGTGTGTGCTGGGCGAGCGGGTGACGGTGGGGCACCGTGCGGTGGTGCATGCGTGCACCTTGGGGGACGAGGTGCTGGTGGGCATGGGGGCGATTATTTTGGACGGTGCGCAGATCGGCGCGCGGAGCATCATTGCGGCGGGGGCGTTGGTGACCAAAAACACCGTCATCCCGGAGGGATCGCTGGTGGTGGGATCGCCGGCACGGGTGGTGAGGGCGCTGACTGCGGAGGAGCAGCTGGGGAACGCGAAGCTGGCGCTGAAGTATGTGGAGGTGTCGCGGCGCTACCTTGCGATGGGGCTAGGCGGCGGGGTGGTGGAGATTCCCGGCACGTCAGTTTAGGCGCAGAAAAACCCACCGTGTAGGTTGCCATCGGGCGGCGCGGGGCTTTTAATTAGCCTTAATGAACAAGGATGTCATCGAAGTGCAGGTGAGGGCGGTGCTGCCGCTGGAGGGCAGCTTTGCCGTTTTCCTGGGCAATGAAACGAAGGTCTTCGTGATCTACATCGACGAGTCGGTGGGGACGGCGATCTCCATGTTCATGCGGGGGGTCTCCAAGGAGCGGCCGCTGACGCATGATCTGGTGGGGCATCTGCTGCTGGCATTTGGCGCGAGGGTGGAGCGCGTGGTGATCAACAACATCAACGGGAGTGTGTTTCATGCGCGGCTCATCATCTCGGCTGAGAACGAACTGCAAACGACGCGGAAGGTGATCGAGCTGGATGCGCGGCCGAGTGACAGCATCGCCATGGCGGTGCAGCAAAGCGCGCCGATTTTTGTGGCCAAGTCCGTGTGGGACACGGTGGAGGATGTGAGCGAGACGCTGGCGCAGATCGAAAAGAAAGGGCTGGAGGTGCAGCAGGCGGCCGAGGGGGAAGCGGAGGAGGACGAGGATGATGATGACATCGAGGAGTTCAGCGATGAAGACATCAACACGATCGCCGGTCTAGAAGGTGGCAAGAGCGATGAAGAGTATGACGACGGCTTCGGCGGCGATGACGACGACGAGGAAGGTGAGGAGTGGAAGAAGGCGGATGGGTGAAGGGGTGCGTGAGGTCGCCAGAAGTCTTGCCATGCCTGAACACTAGACATATCTCCCCCCCATGAGCGTCCGAGAAGCCATCATCACCGAGCTCGAGCTCGCGCCTGAATCCTTGGTGAAGGAGGCGTATGATTTTATTTTGTTTCTCAAGAGCCGGAGAGGACTGGAGCACAATGCTGCCGGGGCGCAGATCGCATCGCCAGAGAGGCCTGGTTTTTGGCCCGGCAGAAGGCTTTGTTTGGCGACCGTGTGCTGCCGGACTCGCAGGTCTGAATAGTTTCAGCGTCGCGTCAGGGCGGCGCGGAGTTGGAGGGCTTCGCCGTAGCCGGGGGAGATGCTCAGGGAGCGATCCAGGGCGGCGATGGCTTCTGGGATGCGGTTGTGGCGGGCGAGGATGGTGGCGCGGGCGTAGGGGATTCCGGGGTCGCTGGGATTGGCGAGTTCGCCGCGCTGCATGGCATCGAGAGCGCCGGGGATGTCTCCCTGACCGTTTTTGGCGAGCCCGAGATTGTACCAGGCGCGTGACAAGCCGGGATCAAGGCGGGTGGCGTCCTGCAGGGCATGGATCACGGCGGGCATGTCGCCGGTCTCGCTGAGAGCCAGGCCGAGTTCATAGTAATATTCGGCGTGATTGGGGGCGAGCTTGATGGCATCGCGGAGCTTGGCGATGGCGAGCTGCGTCTGGCCGGTGGTGCTGTACATCATGGCCAGGTCGTGGTGGAAGGGCGGGGAGTTGGGGTCCCAGCGGATGGCGGTTTCCATATGGCGGATGGCTGCGTCCACGCTGTGGCGGGAAAACTGGAACTGGGCGAGCTGCATCTGGCCGCTGGGCTGGTCGGCGTTCCAGTAGAGCATGTGCTGCAGGTCCTGGCCGGCGGGGGAGTCGAGATGGAGGGTTTCGCGGAGGGCCCAGGCGGCGGAGACACGGACGCCGCGCACGGGGTCATTGAGCAGGGGCTCAATGGCGGAGCGGATGGAACCGCTTTGCAACATGGGTTCGAGGGTGCGGATGGCGCTTTCGCGCACGAGGGGATGGGGGTGCTGCAACTGGGCGGTGACGGCGGTTTGCACGGAGGGCTGATCGATCCAGCGGTCGAGGAGGAGTGTGGCGCTGGCTTTCCAGTGAGGGATTTCATCGCTGCTGAGGAGATCGACGAGGCCGAAGCGGGCTTCGTCATCGCTCTGGCGTGCTTTGGCGATGAGGGTGGCGCGGGTGCGGGTTTTGCGATCCATTTTGGGGCCCCACCATTTCTGGGTGGCTTCGAGCGCCCAGTCGGTGGTTTTGTCGGTGTGGCATTTGTTGCAGGCGTTGGGGACGTTGAACTGCTTGGTCAACAAGGGATCGGGAATGGTGAAGCCGTGGTCGTGGCGCGGGTGGCGCTGCATGTAAACGGTCTGGGGCATGTGGCAGTTGACGCATTGATTGCCGGTGCTGGCGGTCTGGTGGAAGCTGTGGGCCTCCGGCATGATGGGGGGGGCGTTTGGAAAGCCGCCGGGAGTGTGGCAGCGCATGCAGAGCTGATTGCCCGGGAGGATGGTCTTCATGCTGTGCATGTCATGGCAGTCCATGCAGCGCACCCCGGCGTTGTGCATGCGGCTGCTGAGGAAGCTGCTGAACTCGTAGTTTTCGTCGCGGATCTGGCCGTCGGGATAGAAGGTGTCGGTCTGATCAGTGATGGTGAGGTGGTAGTGATCCCAGAAGGATTCGCCGGGCACGAAGTCGCCGGTGACTTCGCCACGGCGGGCGTGGCAACCGGCGCAGTTTTCGGTGTGCTGGTCGCGGGTCCATTTGGTGAGGGTGGGATCTCCTTTGGCACCGGGATGGGCGTGCTGCCAGGTGTTGTGCGGCTTCATGGGACCGTGGCAGGATTCGCAGCTCACGGACATCTCGGCCATGGTGGTGTGGTAGCCGTCGGATTTGGCGTCGTAGTTTTTGCGCAGGCGGGTGTTGTGGCAGGTGGCGCACATCTGGTTCCACACCATGCCGCGTCCGGTCCAGTGGCCCCATTCGCCGGGCTTGCGGTCTTCGTTGCCATAGACATCGAACCACTCGTTTTTATTCGGATCGAGGCAGGCCTCCATGGCCTGGAGGCGACCATTGCCGCCATCGATGAGGAACTGGCGAAGTGGATCATGGCCGATGACGCGCTCGACCCGGTAGGGGGCAATTTTGTCGCCAAAACCGAGGGCGATCAGTTCATAGGCGCCGCCGTTTTTGCGTACTTCGGTGGTTTGGGTGCCGTGGTGGAAGCTGCGAGAGGGGACAAACCCGGCGTCATCGAGCTTGGGGTCGGGTTTGCGTTCAGCGAGGCCATGATGGGAGGCCTGCCATTTGGCGAACTGATCGGCGTGGCATTCGCGGCAGCTCTGGGAGCCGGCGTATTGAGCGAAGACCTTGTGTTCGTCCGGCATGACATAAGGCTCCGCCTTGGCGAGGGAGACAACGGCGGGGGCGGGCAGGGGCGTGTATTTTTTTTGCGGCCACAGAGCCCATGCGGCGAGGAGCGCCACGACTGCGAGGAGGCCGCCGAAAAACAACCCGGCCTTCCACGAGGATGTGGGAGGTGGTGAGGCAGGCGGGGTCTTTTTCTTCATGCGTGCGCCAGACTAGGCGGACGCGAGAACGGCGCAAGGTGCGGCGAAGAATCAGAAATCGAGGTAGATTTCGGCGCGGCGATTGTGGCTGCGGCCTTCGGGGTCGTCGGTGCCGTCGGATTTTTTGTTGGGGCTGAGAGGCTGAGCTTTGCCAAGGCCGGTGGTTTCCACCTGTGCGGCCGGGACGCCCAGGCGGGCGAGCTGCTGTTTGACGGCCTCTGCACGACCACGTGAGAGGCGGATGTTGTAGTCGTCTTCCCCTTTTTCGTCGGTGTGACCGGCGATGCGGAGCTTTTTGGCGGGGTCCGCCTTCATCATGGCGGCGATGACTTCGAGCTGCTTGAGGGCACGAGGGTGGAGTTCGGCGCGGTCGTATTCAAAGTAGAGGGCGAGAGACTCTCCGCCCTTGGGGTTCTTCACAATGGGCGTGTAGGGGACGCCGAGCTTGGAGGCGCTTTTGGCGAAGGAGCCGAGGATGTCGGAGAGATTGAGGCCCACGATTTTCCACGGCTGGGCGGTGTCTGCGCGCTTGAGCTCCACGCCGAATTCGGTGTTTTGCTGGAGCGATTCCGACTGCACCTGGGCGATGACCCAGGAGACTTCGGGGTTGGCGATGGTGACGATGAGGGGCTTGGCGGGATTCAAGGAATACTGGCCTTCTTCAAACACGATGCAGAGACCGAGGAGGCGCTCGACGGGCACTTTTTTGTCATCGACAAAAGCGCGTGCGGCCGTGAAGTCATGCTTCAGGAGGTGGCGGACAAAATCACTGGCAAAAGTGAGAGCGTCGGTGCCGTCCTCAACCGTGAAAAGGGGCTTCATGGCAGCGGAGGGTGCCGCAGGGACAGGGGGCGGCGGTGCCGGAGTGGTGGCGGGCGCTGCGGCAGAGGGGGCGGGGGGAGTGGCGGGCATGGCCGCGATGGCACTGCTCATGGCCTTGGGCAGGGTGGCTTTGGCAACTTTCCAGCCCATGTGTTCGTCACGCTCCAGATCGAGCTGCATGCGCACAGTTTCCTGAGTGCCGGGCATCACAAAGGGGAGGGCGATGCGGGTGCGGTTTTCGACGAGGCCCAGCAGCTCCACCTGATCTTCCGCCGAAGGTTTGTAGCCCATGGAGGCGAGTTTTTCGAAGATTTTGGAGGCACTTTCTGACTGCTCCGCATCCGAGGCGGCAGCGAGCTTGCCAGCGGTGGCGAAATCTCCGGTGGTGAGGCTGCGCACGAGCTGCCTGCCGAGATCCAGCGGGCGGGCAAAGGCAAAGGCAGGAGGTGCGGGCTTTGGGGGCTTCGCCATGGGAGGCGGGGTGGCAGGAGCCGGAGGAGCGGCGGGCTTGCCGGTCTGAGAGGCGGCCTTTTCAGAGGAAGAGGGGGAAGCTGCGGCTTCGGCAACCGCATCCTTGCGGGCCTGGATTTTCTTTTTGGTGAACAGGAAGAAGATGGCGGTGCTGAGCGCGAGGGCGGCAACGACGATGATCACTGGCACGAGACTGCCGCCGTAAACGGATCGGGGATGAGGGGAGCGGGGCGGGATTTGCATGGCCGGGAGTAAGCTGTCCTGTAGGAGCAGCAAAGATGCCACCACGGGTGGCGATGAATCAAGGTCTATATTAGGGGACGCCGGTTGTTCAGCGTTTTTCCTCAGTGCCGTCTGTAGTCTGGCCTGAGCGCATCTTGGCTTTCAGGCGTGACCAAAAGTCATCATCCTGCTTGGAGGCATCCTTGGCGGAGTCCGAGCCGCCTTTGAAGGAAGGCACATCCACACCTGCGGCGCGAGCGCCATCACTGGAGGTGTCCGCCAGAGCCCGGCCATAGGGGGCGAAATTGTTCACGGGCACGTCGTACTTTTGCATGCTGGAAGGCAGGACGCGGCGCGCATTGATGAAGGCTGTGGGGCTGTAGTAATTGGAGGAATCCCGGGCGAACGAGGAGCGGTTCATGCCGATGTGCAGATTTTTGCGCACTTCGAAGTGGAGATGCACCGGGTACATGCCGCTGTTGCCGCCCATGGTGCCGACGAGCTGGCCTTTTTCGACCAGGTCGTGGAGCTTCACTTTGCGCTCGTGCAGGTGGCCGTAGAGGGAATCCACCATGGCGACTTTGCCATCGGCTTCGCGGAAAATGTGGCGAACCAGGATGCAGTTGCCCCAGCCGACGCCGATGTTTTGGGAGAAAATGACCACGCCGCGACCCATGGCGTAAATGGGCTCACCCAGGTCGGTATCGCCACCGCCGCGACCATTCCAGTCTTCGCCCAGATGGCCATTGGGCCAGTAGCCGCGAGCCTTGTAGAAGCCGTCGGCATCCGGTTTACCCACTGGAAAATCAAAGCCATCCGCCAGGCGCACGCGAATGGAGGAGCCGGACTGTGCGGCGGCAGGCAGGGTCAGGAGAAGGGCTGCGCAGGCGCAAAGCGCCACACGCCACCATGAAAAATGGGGACCAGACAAGGATATAGATGGATGGAAGGCACAGGCTGGCATGCCGGAGGGGAGGGAGATGGTAGTCGAAATCGTTGCGAAGGCCAGCCTGAAAACCGTTGCAGTGGAAGAGTTTGGCAGCTTGCTGCGAATTATCAGGTTCAATGCATTCAGTGAAGTTGCAAACCGCGCCGCCCGCCTGATTGTCCGCCAACCTCCCAAATCCTCCCTATTTACGTCATGCCCGACTGGCTCGCGATTATTCTCCTTGGCATCATTGAAGGTGTTACTGAATTCCTCCCCATCTCCTCCACCGGGCATCTTCTCATTCCGCAAAATTTGCACTGGCTGCCGCAGAAAAGCGATTTGTTCAATGTGGTGATCCAGAGCGGAGCCGTGCTGGCGGTGCTGGCGGTGTTCACCGGGCGGCTGAAACATCTGGCCTCCACCCTGGGAGATGCGACCACACGGGATTATCTGGCGAAGCTGTTTGCGGCCTTTTTCATCACCGCCGTGGGTGGTTTGATCATCAAGAAATTCGGCATCAAGCTGCCGGAGACGATTCCCCCCGTGGCGTGGGCGACCCTGATCGGCGGATTCATCATCCTGATTCTGGAGTTTTTGCACAAGGACAAGGCGGGTACGGCGAACATCACCTGGACGGTCGTGGTGGCCGTGGCGCTGGCACAGCTTCTTGCGGCGGTGTTTCCCGGGACTTCGCGTTCGGGGGCCAGCATCCTGATGGCGCTGGCTTTTGGCGTGTCACGGCCTGCGGCCACGGAATTTTCCTTTCTGCTGGGCATCCCCACCCTGATGGCAGCAGGGGCGTTTAAAATTCTCTCTGCGATCAAGGATGGTGAGGCAGGGAATGAGGACTGGGGCATGGTCATCCTGGGCACCGTGGTTTCCGCCGTGTTCGCCTTCATCGTGGTGAAATGGCTGATCCGGTTTGTGCAGGGGCACACGTTTAACGGCTTCGCCTGGTATCGAATCGCGCTCGGCACAGGGCTGCTGGTCTGGGTTTATAACGGGGGAGGGCACTGATCATGTTCGCGCTCGCCCGGGGCTGGTTTCGCCGTTCGGTGTTTAAAACCATCCGTTTTCTCAAGCATCCGCGGAAACTGCGGCAAAGCCCCTCACGGCGGTGGTTTGCCCGGCATTTCCTGGACAAGCGGGTGTGGAAGCCCACCCAGCATACGCTGGCCGGGGGGATGGCGGTGGGGATGTTCATCACCCTGCAGCTGCTGCCCATTCAGATGCCTACCGCGGTGATCCTGGCCGCCATTTTCCGGGTGAACATCCCCATTGCCCTCGCTCTGTGCTGGGTGAGCAATCCGGTCACGGTACCCTTCATGGCGTGGCTGGAGTATGCGATTGGCAAATGGGTGCTGGCCCTGTACACGACGGTGCCCACCTCGCCGTTTCCCAAGCATCTGCCTGAGTCGATGGTCGAGGCCTGGATCGTGCTCAAGGAACATGCACCGGTGATGCTGGTGGGGGGGATCATCCTCGGGGCCGTCGCCGCGCTTGTCAGCTACATCACCAGCTGGGGGTGCTGGGAAATTGGATCGCGCATGGAGATGGCAAAGAAATTGCGCGAGGTGAAGTCGGTCACTGTTTAATGCGGGCTGTGGGGAGCGAGAGTCTTTTGCGTGTCGGCAGGCACGAAAAACCTTGTTCCCGTGCATGCTTTGCGTTCTCATCTGCCATACACACTCGAAATGACCGAAGCCGAACGCAGGATCATCGCCGCCCAGGGGTACGTGGAGCTGGGCCTCTTTGATGAGGCCCAGGTGGAACTGTCGCCGCTGCCTGCTGAAATGCACAGCCGGGTGGATGTCATTGAGATCACGCTGCTCTGCCTGATGGGAGGGCACCGGTGGGCTGAAGCCCTGGCGCTGGCCATCAGGCTGTGTTCCGAGGAACCGATGGAACCCGGAGGCTTTATTCATGCGGCCTTCTGTCTGCATGAGCTGGGTCGGACGGCGGAGGCGGTGGATGTACTCTCGCGCGGGCCGGCGACACTGCGCGCCAAGCCGGTCTATTATTACAACATGGGCTGCTACCATGCCTGCCTGGGCCACATTGAAAAATCGCTTACTTATCTGGAGCGGGCGTTCGAGATGGATGGTGAACTGCGCCAGCATGCCAGAAGAGACCGAGATCTCGACTGTTTGCGGGCCCAACTGGAGTCCCACCACGCATGAGTTTGCCCGGCAGCCCTGCCAGTCTTCAGGCCGTGCGTGCCTGGTTTGAGGAAAGCTTCCGCACGCGCTGGGAGATGGGGGCCTCGGTTTCCATCTGGCAGCATGGGCAGGAGGTGCTGAACCTTGCGCACGGTCATCGTGACCGGGCGCGCAGCCGCGAATGGGATCGCGATACGCTGGTGCCGGTGTGGTCCGCCACCAAAGGCCCTGCCGCCGTGTGCTGCCTGCTGGCGCTGGAAGAGGCAGGCGTCCCGCTGGAATGCCCGGTGGCGGAGGTGTGGCCCGAATTTGTCGGCGGAGGGAAATCGAACATCGCCTTCATTCATCTGCTCACCCACACGGCGGGGCTGTGCGCGCTGGACGAACGAACGCCCATCTACAACTACGATGCCGTGGTGGAGGCGCTGGAGCGCCAGCGCCCCTTGTGGGAGCCCGGCACGCGGCAGGGCTACCACGCACGCACGTTTGGCTTTTTGCTGGATGAAATCGTGAGGCGCCTCACGGAGGCGGAGTCTCTCGGAGAGTACTATCGTGAAGTTTTTGGCAGTCCGATGGCGCTCGATTTCTGGATTGGGCTGCCGAGCGCGCAGTGGGACCGCGTCTCGCCGGTTTATCCGGGGAAGATCAGCATTGCCAACAGCGACCAGGCCTTCATCAAAGCCTTCAACACGGCGGGCACGCTAACGCAGCGCACCTTTACTTCGCCCTTTGGCCTGAATGCTGTGAGCGATTTCAACCAAAGCGAAATGTGGTCACGAGGCTACGCGAGCATGGGGGGAGTGGGGAGCGCGCAGGGGCTGGCCAAATTCTACGCGATGCTGGCGCAGGGTGGGAGCTGGAATGGCGTGCAACTTGTTCCCGAAACGGTGGTGCGTCGGTTTGAGCAAACGCTGACGCAGGAGGTGGATTCTGTGCTGCTGACGCCCATCGCTTTTTCGACCGGCATGATGCAGGACCCCTTGAACGAAGACCCTGAGTCTGAGGGTGGCAAGCTGCGGCAGCTTTACGGGCCGAGCCTCCGCGCGTACGGCCACCCTGGTGCGGGCGGGAGTCTGGCTTTTGCGGATCCTGAGAACGGGATCAGCTTTGCCTATACGATGAACCAGATGGAGATCGGTGCGCTGCCGGGGGAGAGAGGTTTGGGGCTGGTGCGGGCGCTGTACGGCGGCTGATCATTCGGAGATGTCGTGCTTTCCTTCCTGGATCACGAGGGGCTTCATGCCGCTGTCGGTGATCTTGTTGGCCTTCACGATCTGGGATTCCCCGGAGAGGATGATGCCGTTTTTGCCGGAATGATGGATCTCGTTTTGTGCGACGGTGTTTCCTTTGGTGCCGGTGGCGATCTGCACGGCATTGCCCAGCGTGCCCTCAAAGACGTTCTGCACGATGAGGTTTCCTTCGTTGAGACCTGGAAGCTTGCACCAGCGCCAGAGATTGATGCCGGTGCCACAGTGGAGGAATTCATTGCCGGCGACGAGGCACTCACTGGCATCGTTCAACTCCACGCCGATGTGGCAGCGGGCGATGTGGTTGTGAGTCGCGAAGGATTTCACGGTGAAGTGATCGAAGTCGATCGCCTCATCGGAGGTGTCACGAATGGTGCAGTCGTCGATCTCCGCGCCTTCCACCGAATACAGGGCGATGCCGCGGCCGTGGCAGTTCTGGATGAAGCAGCGTGATATGGAGAGTTTTTTGACCTTCGGGCCGGTGGGGCCTTTTTCATAACTGTAGGGGCCAGAGGCAAACACGGCGCAGAGCTGGGCGTGGCCGCGAATGGGTGGATCGCCCGTGACCCGCCCGCCATCGAGGGTGAGCTTTTCGATGAGGACCTCTTCGCTGGTACCGCGAATCTCGATGAGATTTGGGGCATCCTCATGACGGATCATGGTGCGGTCCGGAACGGGGAATTTCAGGGGGGATTCGAGCTGAATCGCCTCGTGATCGACGGTTTTGACGATGGCGAGGTGGTAGGGTTTTGGCTTCTTGGTGAAGCTGTCCAATTCGCCATCGGCCTCGATTTTTAAACGCATGCCGGGCTTGAAGCCGCGCTGGGATTGCACCGGGATGGTTGTGGCGCCCGCCGGCGTGGCCCCGGCGGCCAGAGCGTAGGCGACGGGAGGGAGCTTCAGCACCGTGTCCTCGGCATCGAGACCGATGATGCGCAGTTTTTTGGCGTCCTTCACCGTGAGGCCGTGCTCGATGAGATGGACGCCGGGCGGAATGACCACCTCGCCGCCGCCGGCTTTGATGGCTTCATCGATGAAGCGCTGCAGCTCCGCCTCAGGGAGGGCCTGCGCCGGATGGAGTGCGGCGAAAAACAGAAGAAGCAGGGCGAATGATTTCATGGCATGGAAAAGACGGAGCGAGTGCGAAGGAACTCGCTTTTTTCACCTGTTTTCATTCTCATGCAATTCCTCTCCCGCCCTGGCTTTTACGTCATCTTTGTGCTCATCGCGGCGATGCTGCTGCTGACGCTGTGGCTGCAATGGAAGCTGGATTCGCTGCCGAAACCGAAAGTGAAAGAAGAAACGGCTCCTGCCGCCGTTTCTCATGCACCATGAAGTCTCTCCTTCTTCTTCTCGCACTGACGCTGACGGTGCAGGCCCGGCAGCCGAATGTCATTTTCATCATGGCCGATGATCTTGGGCCGGGGGATCTGGGATGCTACGGGCAGAAGATCATCAAGACGCCGAACATCGACCGGATGGCGGCGGAGGGCATGCGCTTTACGCAGATGTATTGTGGGAATGCGGTGTGCGCGCCGTCGCGCTGCGTGCTGATGACGGGGCTGCATCCCGGGCATGCTTTCATCCGCGACAACCGCCAGGCGGATGACGCGAAGGGGCTGCCAGACATCGGCAAGCAGGAGCATGAGGGGCAGTTTCCGATTCCGGCAGATGCCGTGACGATGGCCGAGGTCTTCCATGGGATCGGGTATCCCACCGGGGGTTTTGGCAAATGGGGGCTCGGGGGGCCGACATCAAGCGGGGCACAGTTGAAGCAGGGGTTTGACCGGTGGTTTGGCTACAACTGCCAGGGGGTGGCGCACAATTTTTATCCCACGTATTTGTGGGATGATGACAAGACCATCGACCTGAAGAATCCGCCGTTTTCCGCCCATGACACCTTGAAGCCGGGTGAAGACCCGACGAAGCCGGAGAGCTACAAGCGATTTCAAGGCAATGAGTACTCTGCCGATCTCATTGCCGAGCAGGCGCTGAAATTTGCGCGGGACAACAAGGACAAGCCTTTCTTTCTCTACTGGCCCAGCACCGTGCCGCACGTGGCGCTGCAGGTGCCGGATGATTCACTGCAGGAGTACGTCGGCAAATTTGATGATCCGCCCTACACCGGGGGCAAGGGGTACATCCCGCATTTCCGGCCCAAGGCGGCGTATGCGGCGATGATCACGCGCATGGACCGGGAGATTGGCCGGATGCAGGCTCTGATCACGGAACTGGGGCTGGATCAAGACACGATCTTTGTGTTTGTGAGCGACAACGGGCCGGTGAGCGGCACGCACCAGGGACTGGCGGGCACTGATTGTGCGTTTTTTAATTCCAACGAAGGACGGAGGGATGGCAAGGGCACGCTGTATGAGGGGGGGATTCGTTCTCCTGGGATTGTGCGCTGGCAGGGCAAGATCAAGGCTGGAGCGACGAGTGACCGCATCACGGGATTTGAGGACTGGATGCCGACGCTGCTGGAACTGGTCGGAGGCAAGGAGAAGACGCCGCGTACGGACGGCATCAGCTTTGCGCCGACGCTGCTGGGGGAAAAACAGCCCGGACGTGAGTTTCTCTACCGGGAATTCCACGGCTATGGCGGCCAGCAGATGCTGCGCATGGGCGACTGGAAGCTCGTGAGGCGCAATCTGACGCCGAAAGGGAAGGGGAAGGGCAAAGCCAAGGCCGCGGCACCGACGGAGGAGCTTTTTAACATCGCCACTGATCCTGCGGAGACGAAGGACGTGGCTGCGGAGCATCCTGAGCTTGTTGCCAAGATGAAAACGATCATGGCAGGGCAGCATGCGCCCAGCACGGATTTTCCGATGACGGCGCTGGATCAGTGATGTGAGCGTACGGACTTCCGTAGGGGGAGACGGCAAAAAACGCCGATCTCCAGGGGAGGGAACCGGGCGATTTGGCGAAGCAGGAGCTCCAATGCTTAGCAAGACATGAGAATAACCTTTGGGTGCAAAGTTTTATCCTTGCCATGAGGTAAGAGCATATCTTATTTTCGTATAAAATTAAATTCAATGCGAGTATTTTATATGATGCCTAACAGGATCAGCGGATTCGATGGATGTGGTGTTCCTTCAGGTAAAATCACTATCGATACGAGGTGGGATTGGAATAAATCAGCCATGGAGTTGAGCTGATAAGCGCCAGCACTGTTTCACGGCATGGGAAGAAGTGATCAAAGACAATAATTTGGATATTTTAATAAAAAATATTAAAAATATGTTACAATCAGATAAGGTTTTATTTCATGGTTTCGGCGGTGTCAGACTTTGGGGGGAGACATGCGCGGAACTCCGCAGATGCTGGATACGTGTGCTGGCCCTGGCAATGGGGGCGGCGGGCTTCGTGCATCCGGGGAGCGAACTCAAAGCGGCGAGTTTGACGTGGGATACTGTGTCAGGAAACGGGAGCAGCATCACGGGCGGCAGCGGTACGTGGACCCATGGGCTGGGCAACTGGAACACGGGAAGTGGTGACACCACCTGGAACAGTGCCACGCCGGATGACGCCGTGTTTATGGGGACGGCAGGTACGGTGACGCTGGGGGGAGATGTGACGGTCGGGAACATCACTCTCAATACCGGTTACACTCTAGCGGGAGGGGGGAACACACTTACGCTTTTGAATTCCACGATCACTGCGAACACGACGACGACTATCAGCGCCACGCTTGGAGGCAGCACCGGTCTCATCAAGAGCGGCACTGGATTTTTGACGCTCTCCGGCGCGAACACCTACACTGGGGTCACCTTGATCAACAGCGGAGTGCTGAGTGTGACCACACTGGCCAACGGAGGCAGCACCAGCAACATCGGGGCCTCCAGCAATGATGCAGCGAATCTGGTGCTCAACGGGGGAACGCTGAAATATTCCTTTGGTGCTGGTGCCGCAGTCAGCACGGACCGGCTGTTTAGCGTGGGAACCAGCGGAGGGACGCTGGATGCCTCAGGTGGCTTCAACATCAACTTCACCAACACGGGCGCCATGGGGTTCAATGGGCAGAGCGGCGCACGCACGCTGACGCTGGCAGGCAACAATGCGAACGAGAACACGCTGGCGGTGGCGATCGGGGACAATGGGGGAGCGACTGCGGTCACCAAAACAGGCAATGGCACGTGGGCGCTGACGGGGGCGAACACCTACACGGGGGTCACCACCGTGAGCGGCACGGCGGTGCTGAAGGTCACCTCCCTTGCGGATGGAGGCAGCGCGAGCAGCATCGGGGCATCCAGCAGTGATGCGGGCAATTTGGTGTTCAATGGTGGGACCTTCACTTACGCCGGCGGAACGGTGAGCACGGATCGATTGTTCAGCCTGGGGACTTCGGGGATTACATTGAATGTGTTTGGAACGGGCGGAGTGAACTTTACCAACACGGGGAACATGGGGGTCGTCGGGAGCGGGGCGCGTACGCTCACGCTGGCGAATTCCAATGGTGGCGCGAGCACGATCGCGGCGGTCATTGGCGACAATGGAGGGGCGACCGCTGTGACGCATACGGTGTCTTCCAGCACCTGGATTCTGACCGGGGCGAACACTTACACGGGGGCAACCACGCTCAATGGAGGCGTGCTGAGTGTGACGAGCCTGGCCGATGGGGGCAGCGCCAGCGGCATCGGTGCTGCGAGCAGTGCGGCGACCAATCTGATATTCAACAGTGGCAAGCTCCTCTACACGGGGGCCGGGTCAAGCACGGACCGGTTGTTCAGTGTGGGGTTCAGTGGCGGCACGCTGGATGCCTCTGGTACAGGCGCGGTGAATTTCACCAACACGGGCAGCATGGGGTTCAACAGCCAGACGGGTGCGCGGACTTTGACGCTGACAGGCACGAACACAGGAAGCAACACACTCGCGGCAGCGATTGGTGACAATGGCGGAGCCACTGCAGTGGCGAAAACGGGTGCGGGCACCTGGGTGCTCACCGGAACCAACAGCTATACCGGTGCGACGACGATCAGCGGCGGTGTGCTGCAGGTGGGTAATGGCGGCACCAGCGGCACACTGGGCAGCGGGGCGGTCACTGACAATGGCAATCTGACATTCAACCGCTCAGACAGCCTGACGGTGGCCAATGCGATCAGCGGCAGCGGATCGGTGACTCAGGCGGGTGCGGGCACGACGACGCTCAGCGGTACGAACAGTTATGTAGGCGTGACGACGATCAGCGGCGGGGTGCTCAGTGTGGCGACGCTGGCCAACGGCAACAACGCCAGCAACATAGGGGCCTCAAGCGGTGTGGCCACGAACCTGGTGCTTAACGGAGGGGCGCTCCGCTACACAGGCGGGGGAGTCAGCACGGACCGGCTTTTCAGTGTGGGCACGAGCGGAGGCACCGTGGAAGCCTCGGGGACCGGCGCGGTGTTTTTCACCAATTCGGGCAGCATGGGCTTCAATGCCCAGAGCGGTACGCGGATGCTGACTCTCACAGGCACGAACACGGGCGGCAACCTCCTGGCGGCGGTGATTGGAGACAACGGTGGTGCCACGGCGCTGGCGAAGGCAGGGGCGGGTGCATGGGCGCTGACAGGTTCCAACAGCTACACGGGGGCGACGACGATCAACGGGGGAGTGCTGAATGTGACGAGCCTGGCCAATGGCGGCAGCAGCAGCAACATCGGTGCATCCAGCAATGCAGCGGGCAATCTGGTGCTCAATGGCGGGACACTGCAGTATAACAACGCCACAACCACAAGCACGGATCGCTTGTTCAGTGTGGGTGCCGCGGGCGGGACCATCAGTCTTCCCGTGGCTGCAACTCTCAATTTTACCAATACCGGAAACATTGGATTCAATGGAGAGACAGGGGCGCGCACGCTGACCTTCGCATTCAGCAACAGTACGTTCGGCGGTGTTATCGTGCTTGCCAGCGGCATCGGGGACAACGGGGGGGCGACGTCACTTGTGAAGGTGAACACGTTTGGCACTCTCCGGCTGACCAGCGACAACAATACCTACACGGGGACGACCACGATCAACGGGGGCGCTATTTCGATTGGCGCTCTCGGTGGAAGCACCGGGAGCATTGGGACGGGAGGGATCATCATCAACGCGGGAGGAACTTTGTTTGTGACGCGTTCCGGGTCGGTGACTCTGGCGCAGACGATCAGTGGTGTCGGCGGAGTGACCAGCAATGGAAACACGATGCTGACGCTGAGCGGCACCAACACCTACACCGGGGTGACGCGCATCATCAGCAACGGGGGAATTGTGACGGTGAGCGATCTTGGCAACGGCGGGGTGGCAAGCAGCATTGGGGCATCGAGTTCTGCGGCCGGCAATCTGTCGATCACCAATCTGGGAACGTTGCGCTATGTTGGGACAGGGGCTTCGACGGACCGCCTGTTTGAAGTGCCCACGGGCACGGCAAATCCAGTGGCGACCCTTGAGTCTTCTGGCAGCGGGGCGCTGGTTTTTACCAATACGGGGGCGATGGGATTTGGTTCGTCAACTGGAGCAAGAACGCTTGTTTTGGGCGGAACCAATACGCAGAACAACACGATGAATCCGATCATTGGTGACAATACGGGGGCGACCGCATTGACCAAGTCTGGAACGGGGACCTGGGTTCTGGGCGGAGCCAACACGTACACCGGAGTGACGACGATCAGCGGCGGCGTGCTCACTGTAACGAGCCTTGCCAACGGGGGAAGCAGCAGCAACATCGGGGCGTCGAGCAATGCGGCGACGAATCTTGTGCTCAACGGGGGCACGCTGAGATATGCCTTTGGTGCTGGTGCGGCAGCCAGCACGGACCGGCTTTTCAGTGTGGGCACGGCCGGCGGCACCCTCGATGCATCGAGTGGTTTCAACATCAACTTTACCAACACGGGCAGCATGGGGTTCAACGGCCAGAGCGGTGCGCGCACGCTGACGCTGACCGGCAGCAATGCGAACGACAACACGCTGGCGGCGGTGATTGGTGACAACGGCGGTGCAACCTCGGTGACCAAAGCTGGCAGTGGCGTGTGGGTGCTGAGCGGGACAAACACTTATACGGGCGTCACCACCATGAGCGGCACGGGGGGATTGAAAGTAAGCTCCCTGGCCAATGGAGGCAGCGCCAGCAGCATCGGCGCTTCCAGCAATGCGGCGAGCAATCTGGTGCTGAACGGCGGCACGTTCGTTTATACGGGTGGCGCAGTGAGCACGGACCGGTTGTTCAGTGTTGGCACTTCTGGCGCCACTTTGAGCGTGGTCGGCAGTGGAGGAGTGACCTTCACCAACACGGGGGACATGGGGTTCAACGGACAACCCGGGGCGCGAAATTTCACCCTGGCCAATGCAAGCGCCGGCACCAGCACCCTCTCGGCAGTCATTGGTGACAATGGCGGGGCGACATCCCTCACGCGGATCAATGCGGGCATATGGGCGCTGAGAGGGGCGAGCACCTACACGGGGGCAACCACGATCAATGGGACGAGCGTGACCTACCTCAATGTGACGAACCTTGCCAATGGCGGAGTGGCCAGCAACATTGGTGCGTCGACCAATGCGGCGACCAACCTCGTTCTCAATGGCGGGACGCTTCAATACACGGGAGCCGGGTCAAGCACCGACCGGTTGTTCAGCCTGGGAACCAATGGCGGCGCGCTGGAAGCCTCCGGGACGGGGGACCTGAATTTCACCAACACGGGCAGCATGGGTTTCAACGGTCAGACAGGGGCGCGCACGCTCACCTTGCTGGGCTCCTATCTTGGATTCAACACCATTGCGGCCGTTATTGGTGACAATGGGGGCGCCACTTCCGTGTTAAAAAATAGCGGGGGGAAATGGGTTTTTACCGGTAACAACATCTACTCAGGCACGACCACCATCAGCGGAGGGGTGCTGCAGCTAGGCCACAACACCGCCAGCGGCACCACAGGGACAGGCAACATCGTTAACAACGGGACACTGGTGTTGTTCCGGTCAGACGCCTTCACCTTGTCCAATGTAATCAGCGGTACTGGAACGGTCAACAATGCTCAGGGCGTGGCCACTCTCTCGGGGCTGAACACCTACACTGGGTTTACCTCCATTGTGGGCGGCACTGTGGTTGTGGACACCCTTGCCAACGGCGGGAGTGCGAGCAACATCGGTGCATCAACCTCCGTGGCGACCAATCTTCAATTCAACGGGGGTACACTCAAGTACATTGGTGCAGGTGTCAGCACGGATCGTCTTTTTGCGGTGGGGGTGACGGCCGTCATCGACGCATCGGGAACGGGCGCCCTGAACTTTACCAATACAGGTGTGATGGGACGGACATTAACGGTAGCACGCACGTTAACGCTGACCGGCACGAACACCGATAACAACACGCTGGCTGCCGTGATCAGTGACAACACGGGAGCCACTGCGCTGGTCAAGAGCGGTGCAGGAACCTGGGTGCTGTCCGGAGCGAACACTTACACGGGGATCACCACTGTGACTGGCGGGGTGCTCTCCACTTCAAGTCTTGCCAACGGAGGCTCCGCCAGCAACATCGGGGCAGGCACGAGTGCCGCGACCAACCTGGTGCTTAATGGAGGTGCCTTGAAGTACACTGGTGCGGGAGCCAGCACCGACCGGCTGTTCAGCGTGGGCACGAGCGGAGGCACGCTGGATGCCTCCGGCGCGGGAGCGCTGAACCTTACCAATACCGGCAGCATGGGCTTCAACAGCCAGAGTGGGGCACGTGTCCTGACCCTCACTGGCACGAACACGGGAAGCAACACCCTCGCTGCGGTTATCGGCAACAATGGCGGAGCCACCGCGCTGGTGAAATCTGGCAGCGGCACCTGGGTACTGACTGGAACAAACACCTACTCTGGCACCACGACCATCAATGCCGGCGTGCTGCAGGTGGGCAGCGGCGGCACCACGGGCACGCTGGGCAGCGGTGCGGTGACCAACAATGCGAGCCTTGTCGTCAACCGTTCGGACGCCGTCACCATTGCCAACACCATCAGCGGCAGC
The DNA here is from genome assembly GCA_017301975.1 of Verrucomicrobiota bacterium. Lineage (GTDB taxonomy): Bacteria > Verrucomicrobiota > Verrucomicrobiia > Verrucomicrobiales > Verrucomicrobiaceae > Prosthecobacter. Next base: position 9,282 of record JAFLEI010000015.1, on the reverse strand, counting down.
GGCTCATTCACTCAGGCGGGTGCCGGCACGACCACGCTCAGCGGGAGCAATTCGTATGCCGGAGCGACAACGATCACTGCAGGCGTCCTCAAAGTGACGGTCATGGCCAATGGCGGGAGCAACAGCAACATCGGTGCTGCGTCGAACGCGGCTGGGAATCTGGTGCTCAATGGCGGCATCCTGCAATACACGGGGACAGGAGCCAGCACGGACCGGCTGTTCAGCCTGGGCCTCGGCAGCGGGGGCATTGATGTGTCCGGCAGCGGCAACTTGAACTTTACCAACACGGGCAGCATGGGGTTCAATGGCGAGAGCGGAGCGCGCACGCTGGTGCTTTCCGGAACGAACGCGAGCGGGGTGAACATCATCGCAGCAGCCATCGGAGACTTTGGCGGAGCCACCTCAGTGAGCATCGAGGGCAACGCGACCTGGCTGCTCACCGGAGCAAACACCTACACAGGGGCCACGACCGTCAGTTCCGGCGTGCTGCAAATCGGCGGCAGCAATCTGGAATCAGCCATCATTGTGGGGGCGCATGCCACTTTGGAATTGAATGGGCTGAACACGCGCATTGGCTCGCTGGCCGGCTCAGGCACGGTGCAAAACAATTCCACCACCGCTGCCACGCTGACGACCAGCGGCAACAACTCCAGCACCATCTTCAGCGGAGTCATTCAAGACGGTGGCACAGGAGCGTTGTCCTTGGTCAAGGAAGGTTCGGGGACGTTCACGCTGACCGGTACCAACACCTATGCAGGCACCACCACGATCAGTGCGGGCGAGCTTCAGATCGGCTCGGGAGGCACGACGGGGACGCTCGGAACGGGGGAGGTGATCAACAACGCCAGCCTCATCATCAACCGTTCGGATGCGCTCACCATCGCCAATGTGATCAGTGGCAGTGGTGTTTTCACGCAGGCGGGTGCAGGCACCACGACGCTGACGGGGGACAACAGCTATAGCGGCAGCACGACCCTCAATGCAGGGGGGCTGAGTGTATCGGTGCTCGCGAACGGAGGTGTGAACAGCAACCTGGGAGCCTCCAGCAATGCGGCGGGAAACCTGGTGCTCAACGGAGGCACGCTGCAATACACCGGCGCGGCCACCAGCACGGACCGGTTGTTCAGCGTGGGCAGCAGTGGTGGCACCTTGGACGCTTCCGGCAGCGGAGCGGTGAACTTTACCAACACCGGCAGCATGGACTTCAACAGTCAGAGCGGCATTCGCACACTGACGCTCACGGGAACAAACACGGGTGGCAACACTTTGGCGGCATTGATCGCGGACAATGGTGGTGCGACGGTGCTGACCAAATGGGGGGCCGGCACCTGGGTGCTGACGGGAGCCAACAGCTACACCGGCACCACGACCATCAGTGAAGGCACGCTGCAGATCGGTGACGGTGGCACCACAGGTTCTTTGTCCACCAGCAGTGTGATCAGCAACAACGGCACTTTGGCATTCAAGCGCACGGACGGGGTGACTCAGGGAACCGACTTTGCCAGCGTGATCAGCGGCAGCGGCGGGGTGACCCAGGCCGGGAGTGGGACGCTAACGCTCAATGGCGAGAACACCTATGCGGGCGAGACAAATGTGAAAGCCGGCACGCTGGAGGTGACCCGCAACAATGCGCTGGGCACAGGTGACGCGGGCACCACTGTGAGCAGCGGCGGTACGCTGCTGCTGAACAACGTGGACTACAGCACGGACGAGGCACTGAAGCTCAACGGCAGCGGTGCGGGTGGTGGCGGGGCTCTGCGCAACAACGGCACGAGCACCTACACTGGAGCGATCACGGCTGAGACGAATGCGAGCATCAATGCGGGTGGCGGCATTTTGAATCTGACGGGCGGTCTGGTGAAGGACGGCACCGTCCTCACGATCACGGGGGGCGGAACGGTGAATGTGAGCGGCACGGGCATCAGTGGTGCCAGCGCCAGTTCGGATCTGGTGGTGGATGGGACGACGCTGGTGGTGAGCGCTGACAGTGATTATAACGGCCCCACCACGGTTCAAAACGCCGCCACGCTGGTGGCCAAGGCATCCGTGGCCACGACGCGGATGGATCTCAGCCGTGACAGCCTGCTGGCGGGAACGGGAGCCATCACGACGGCAGTGAACCAGTCCATGTTCATCAACGGCACGTTCAGTGTTGGTGATCCGGGAGTGGCGGCAACGCCTTCGACCTTTGCACTCACCACCTCCGGTTCGGGTGCTGTGGTGATGGGCGCTGACAGCGTGATCCGGCTGGATTTGTTCACCGGAGCGGGATTGGGCAACAACCTCAGCGATTCGAATGCGGCGGACTCCATCAATCTGCATGGTCGGATTGATGCGACGGCTGGCGGTACGGTCGTCATCGGCAATCCGAATGGCATGACGGCATTCCATGGCGGCGACCAATGGCAGCTTGTCCATCTCAACCGCGGCGATGCGAATGCAGGTGGCTTCATCTCGACGCTGGCCTTGAACGACAGCAGCCTGCACCTGGCGAGCGGCGTCACCAGCTTTCTCGACCAAAGCACGGGTGTGTTTTCGATCATCGACACGAATGGAGGTCTGGCGCAGGCCGCCGTGGAGGGGCAGGCTCTGATTAACGGTGCGAACACGGTCACGGGTGATCTCAACGGCCACCTCTTCAACCTTCAATCCGGCGGGGGAGAGGAAGGAACCGGCTCAATCTCCGAGGCAGTCGATGGAGGAGTCATTATCGGAGAGGGAGATGGTGATCCCCAAAAGGAATCTCCGATCGCCAAGCGTGTGGCACGCTCCCGGCAGTGGGAGGTGTTTGCGACGGTAAATTATGGCAACATCAAACTCAATCCCATCCGCACGCAGTCTGGTGTGCAGGTGGACTCCTGGGCCTCCGGCGTCGGGGCCGAACGGCATTTTTCACGGGGGCTGACGCTTGGATTTGCCGCGTCATTCCTGCAGAGCACCCAGGGGTACACTGGCAATGCCGGCAGTCTGCATCTTGAGGGGCCGGCACTCTCCGCGTATGTCTCGTATGTGCGCGGCAGCTGGTGGAACAGTCTGCTTTACAGCTTTGGCACCTACCAGATGGATTCGATCCGCAATCCCGGGCTGCCTTTCCCGACGGCCTATGGCTCGACCCGCACCTACACACACTCGGTGCAGTACAACACGGGCTGGAACTTCCGCTTTCAGAACGACACGCTGGTCACCGGGCCCTTCATCGGGGTGGATTACCTGCATGGATCAGTGGACGCCTACAGTGAAACGGGCGGCGGACTGGCGGCCCTGCGTTACAGCGCCCAAAGCTTCCAGTCGTTGGTCAGCCGGGTTGGCTGGTCTGCGTCCAAGCAGATGAAGACGCGCTTTGTGACGATCACGCCGCAGGTGCGCCTGAGCTATGAGCGGCAGAACCTCAAGAACAACAACGGGACCAGCGTGTCACTGATCAATGTGCCGTTTTCCGCCGTTGGCGGCAGCCAAAAGCCCGGTCAGGACTATCTGGTGGCGGGGCTGGGGGTGAGCCTTGCATTCACCGACAGGTTCAGCCTGATGCTGTCCTACCAGGGGCAGTTCTTCCGCCATGACCTGCAGGCGCACTTTGGGAGCATTCGGTTCCGCTATGAGTTCTAACGGGTGGCTGTCTTCGTGTGCTGATCAAGGAGTCTGTTCTGTCAGCAAATAGGTCCAGACCTGCCGCCAGCGATCCGCATTTTTAGTGAGGATCGCCGATTGATGGGCGGTGCGTGCTCCTTCGCTGAAAGCGTCCGTCACAGTCACTGATGGATAGCTGGTGAAGAGGATTCTTGCGTGATGGAAAGGAGAAGTTTCCTTGTCCGCGTCTGCTGGGGCGCCCAAAGTCTCCAGCCCGAGGGTGCGCAGGTTTTCCACCAGCTGTTCCGGTGTGCAGCCCAGGGGGTCCTGCCTATGATTGAAGGCGAAGAAGCGATCCTTCGGGGTGGCAGATTTTTCACGATACCATGCTGCGGGCGCGGCCAGTTTTTTGTTAAAATCCTTGGGAGAGCCGAAGCAGATGACACGGGAGACACGGTGTTTGATGCCGATCAAAGCCGCATGCCCGCCGCCTTGCGACTGACCGGCGACAGCGATGGACTCCCATTTGATGGAGATAGCAGGGGTCAGGAACTGGCCCCAATCTTCCCGGGGTCGGATGCGTTGAAGATGCCGGAGGAAGTGAACGAGGCGGTTCTCGATGCATTCAGGCCGTGCAATTGAAAGAGTTTTGCGGCCGTCCTGATAGGGGACGTCGCCGCCTTGGATGATGGCCATGCGGAAATCTTCGAAAGCCTTGGGGTTGCTGTCACTGGCACAGGCGGTCGCGGGGATCGCATCGGGAAACATCAAGGTGACCACGTGATAACCCAGATCAGCGGCAAGCGTGGAAAATCCCTGGGCATCATGTCCCCTGCCACCGGTGCCTGTGAGCCAGAGCAGGAGTTCGTGCCGGTCCGGTGCCAGTGCCTTCTGGTGTTCCACCACGATGTCGCGATTCACGTAGATCCAGTGCGGATCGTCGAAGGATTTGATCGCGGGATCGGTGGAAGACGGACGGACCGGCACGGACGTCACTTCAGCATGAGCCCAGGCGGCAGAGAGAAGGATTGCGGCATGGAAGGGTTTCATCTTGAGAGCTTCAACCTTCAAGACGCGGAGAGGTTTCCGCCACGTGACGCACTTGATGGCGGTTCGATGCGCCGCCTGCGTTTTCGTCAGAGCAGGCGCTTGCGCTTGAAGTAAACGATGGGGAGGATCGCGGAGAGGACGATCATGATCATGACGAGGAGGAAGGCCCAGCCGTTGCTGGCGGCGGGGAGGCCGACGTTCATGCCGTAGATGCTGGCGATGAGGGTCGGGGGCATGAAGAGCACGCTGGCGACGGTGAAGATCTTGATGATCTGATTCTGCTGGATGTTGATGAGGCCGAGGGTGGACTCCAGCAGGAAGGTCATTTCCTGGGTCTGCTGGTTGGTGTAGTCGTCCATGCTCTTGATGTCGCGCATGACGCTGCGGAACTGGGCGGCGAGGTCCGCACGCATCCAGCTGGCGGCGTTGTTGAGGAAGTATTGCAGCATGCGGCTGATGCTGAGAAGGCTCTCACGCACATTAGCGACGAGGGCGCTGCGGCGGCCGAGGAGCTTGACGACATCACTGAGGTCTTTTTCCACGGCGGCGTGTGCTTTGTGAGGATCGAGGGTGAAGATGTCGCGGCAGATTTTTTTCATGTCGCCCTCGACACCCTGAAGGGCATCGGCGATGCGGGCGACGATGAGCTCCAGCAGGAGGAGAAAGACGGCATCGCTGGTCAGCGGGGTGGTGCACTGGCGTTTGGCCTGATCCGCGAGGATGCGGAAGGAGAGAGGATCGGCGTAGCGCACGGTGGTGAGGCAATCGGGCGCGATGACGAAGGAAATGGAGGTGTTGTCAGGATCCGGATTGTCCAGTCCAACGGGCAGCCACGCGGTCATGTAGAGCGTGCCCTTCTCGGTGTAGAGTCGGCTGGATTCCTCGATCTCCTGCATTTCTTCACGCGTGGGGAGCTGGTATTCGAGCCACTTTTCTGCTTCGAGCTCCTCGGCACGGCCGGGGTTCAGCAAATCGAGGAAGACGAGATTATCCGGGAAGGGATGGGTCTTTTCGTCATTCCAGTCGATGAGCTGTCCTTGCTGTGTGAGAAGTCGTACCATGCGTGCGTGCGTGCGTGTGCGGGGGGAGCGTGAAGGGTAGTCGCGCAGGCAGCATGTGCCACAGCAAACTCACCCGGATGTGTGTCAGTAACGTGGCGTGGAGGGATCGATCTCGTCCGACCAGGCATCGATGCCGCCGCGCATGCTCTGCGCGCGGGCGATTCCAAGCTGCCTGAGAAACTGAGTGGCGCGCATGCTGCGCATGCCATGATGGCAGTAGATGATGATGTGCTCCTGAGTGTCTGCAAACACCTGGGGGGCAAGTTCACCAAAGCGAGAGAGGGGGACGAGCTGCGCGTGGGGCAGGCGGCAGAGCTGCCATTCGCTTTCTTCGCGGCAGTCGATGAGGCGGAAGGTGCGCTCGCCCGGACTTTTCAGCAGGGCGCTGACGTCCGTGGGTTCGATTTCGAGCGGAGTTTCCGGTGTCATGATTTCAGCGGCGGCGAATCATCAAGGGCGCACCGTGACGGGAGTGCCTTTGGTGACGTTGTTGTAGAAAATGGCGGCCATGTGAGGTGGCATACGGACGCAGCCATGGGAAGCGGGGTAGCCGGGGAGGAAGCCTTCGTGCATGCCGATGCCGCCGACAAAGCGCATGAAGTGGTGCATTTTGGAGCCTTCGAACCGCGTGCCGGGAGGGGCCTTGTCTTTGGTGACGTCCACATTGGCCTGGACGACATTGCCCGCGCTGTCCACAAAATCGCCGTAGAGGTTGGATTTGTGCCATTGGTCCTTCTCGAAGACTTTGAATTTGCCGGTGGTGGTCGCGTGACGTTCGTCGCCGGTGGAGAGAGCGGAAACGCCGGCGAGGGCACCGCCTTTGTAGAAGTAGGCCTTCTGGTCGCTGATGTCGATGATGATGCTGGGCGCGCCGGACATGCCATCGCCATCCCAGTAGGAGTCCTGGTCGGCGTTGTACAGCGCGGAATGCGGGACGCTTGTGGTCGAGAAGGCTTCGAGGTACTGCGTCTGCCCACGCGAAGACGAACTCTGGCAGGATGCCAGCAGAGCGAGGGCGGAAAGAAGGACGAGGCGGACGGCTGGGGGGATCACCAATTGACTCATGCGTAGGGGTTACGTGTGCGTGGCCTGGAAAGCCGCGATCATATGCCCTGCCGTAGCGCGTCTGTCCAGCGTCAATCAATGCACGCCGTGATCGGCGAGGTAGCGCTCGGCCTCCAGGGCGGCGGCGCAGCCCTGGCCGGCGGCGGTGATGGCCTGACGATAGACATGGTCGGCGACGTCCCCGGCGGCAAAGAGGCCTTCGGTTTTGGTGCGGGTGCCTTCGGTCTGCAGGATGTAGCCGCCTTCGTCGGTATCGACGAGATCGCCGAGGAACTGGCCGTTTGGGACGTGGCCGATGGCGACGAAGACGCACTTGAGCTCGAGCTCGCTCTTTTCACCGGTGACGAGATTTTCGAGCGTGACGGCGCGCATTTCGCCTTTTTCGTCGGTGAGGTACTCGCTGATGGTGGAGTTCCAGACGGGCTTGATCTTGGGATTGGCGAGTGCGCGGTCTGCCATGATTTTGGAGGCGCGCAGCTCGTCGCGGCGGTGGATGAGATAAACGGTGCTGGCGAATTTGGTGAGGAATCCGGCCTCTTCGCAGGCGCTGTCGCCGCCGCCCACGACGCAGACGGGGACGTTGCGGTAGAAGGCGCCGTCACAGGTGGCGCAACTGGTCAGGCCCTTGCCGATGAGGCCTTTTTCATTCGGCAGGCCGAGGTGCTTGGGAGAGGCGCCGGTGGCAACGATGACCGTGTGTGCTTCGTAGATGGTGCCGCCGTCCGTGTGGACTTCGAAGTGGCCTGCTGGGGTCTTTTTGACGCTGCTAACGAGGGCGTACTCGATGCGCGCACCGAATTTTTCAGCCTGGGTCTGCATGTTCATCATCAGCTCCGGGCCCATGATGCCATTGGGGAAGCCGGGGAAGTTTTCGACTTCGGTGGTGGTGGTGAGCTGGCCGCCGGGCATGTTGCCGGAGAGGATGAGGGGCTTCAGATTGGCGCGGCCGGTGTAGATGGCTGCCGTGTAGCCGGCGCAGCCGGTGCCGATGATGATGACGTTTTCCATGAGAAAGAGTGGTGGGAGGGGAGGAAGAAAGGTCGCGGAAGATGGAAAGGTGGGCCGGAGGTGCAACCAACGCTTTTTACAGACTCGTTGTTGGAGTTTTCGTCCTCCCGGCTTATTTCAAAAAACCAACAACGATGTCCAACCCCGCCCCGGATGCCAAGGCCAGCCGTAAATCGCTGGCGACGTTGTTTTTCTGCACGGCGCTGCCCATGGGGATGTGGAGCGTGCCGCTGGCCAATGTCTTCAATGCGCATGGCCGGGGGAATCTGGTGCCGTGGGTTTTTGCCACGACGGCGACGGCCGCTTTCATCTCGCCCTTGTTTGTTGGGGCGCTGGCGGACCAGAAGCATTCACCGGTGCTGCTGCTGCGCTGGCTGACGGCGTGTACCAGCCTGGCGCTGCTGCTGACCTGTGGTGCACTGGCATGGGGTTGGAGTGACGCGGCGGTTTTGGTCTGTGCGCAGATGCTGGCGCTGGCGGCTTTGCCGGCGTGGAGCGTGACGAGCAGCATTGTGTTTTCCCAACTGCACGATGCGAAGATGCAGTTTGGCCCGCTACGTGCCTGGGCCACGGGGGGGTGGATGGTGGGCTGCTGGATCGTGAGCTTTGTCCTGCGCGCCGATGCCTCGCTGGTGGCGGGAGTGACGGCTGCGGGGCTGTGGCTGGTGGTGATGAGCCTGACATGGCGGCTGCCGATGATCCCGCCCGGAGAAGTGGTGCAGCACCGCACCTGGAAACAGATTCTTGGGCTGGATGCTCTGGGGCTGCTCATTCACCGGGATCACCGCGTGGTGTTTCTGACGGCGGCGTTGTACTGCATTCCGCTGGCGGCGTTTTATCCCTACACGTCGCGGCAGTTGCATGATCTCGGGGTGCAGCACATCTCCGCGGTGATCTCGCTGGGCCAGACGACGGAGGTGCTGGTGATGCTGCTGCTTTCGGGACTGCTGGCGCGTGTGCGGCTGAAGTGGGTTTTCCTCTCTGGCATCGCGATCTGTGTGGTGCGCTATTCGCTGAATACCATCAACACGCTGCCCAGTGTGATGTTTGGCACTTTTCTGCACGGGTTTGCTTACACGCTCTATTTTATCACCACGCAGATCTACCTGGAAGAACGCATCGATCCGAAATGGCGGGTGCGTGCGCAGGCGCTGCTGGCCATGCTGATGAGCGGGGTGGGCAACCTCCTGGGCTATCTCGGCGGTGGCTGGTGGTTTGATGCGTGCACGGAGGGGAAGAGCACGAACTGGTCCCGCTTCTGGTGGGGGGAGACGGCGCTGACGGCGGCGGTGTGCGTGTTCTTTGCCGTGGCGTATCGAGGGCGGGTGGCGAAGACGTAGGGGGGCTGCCGCCCGGCTTTGGGTCGGGCAAGTCATTGGTGCTTTCACGCGCTCATGGACGGGTGGGCTGTCGCCACACCCATCCTGCTATGAGGGCTCTGTCAAAGGTGTGTTGTTGTTTTCTTTGTCTTTCGTTTTTTTGGGACTTCTGCGGCGAGTGATTCGCCTCGTGTTGAGTGTGTGTTGTTGAT